>NZ_MLYO01000052.1 GCF_001866665.1 Streptomyces monashensis
GCCGTGCAGGTCCTCGCTGCGGTCGGACTCGCCCGCCCACCGCTCGTCGAGCGGGTCGAGGCCGAGGACGCCGAGCATGGCCCGCACCTCCGCGAGCCGGGCCACCGCCGCGTCCTTGTCGTCGGCGGCCAGCGCGCTGTTGCCCTGCCGGACCGTGGTGTGCACGATCGCCAGGGCCTGCGGCACACCCAGGTCGTCGTCCATCGCCTCGGCGAACGCCGGCGGGACCTCGCCGGCCGGCTCGACGCTCTTGCCGGCCAGCTCCACCACCCGCTGCACGAAGCCCTCGATCCGCGCGAACGCCGACTCGGCCTCGCGCAGCGACTCCTGGCTGTACTCGATCATCGAGCGGTAGTGCGGGGTGCCCAGGTAGTAGCGCAGCACGATCGGCCGCCACACCTTGACCATCTCCGACACCAGCACGCTGTTGCCCAGCGACTTGGACATCTTGTCGCCCGCCAGGGTGACCCAGGCGTTGTGCACCCAGTACCGGGCGAACTCGTCACCGTAGGCCCTGGCCTGGGCGATCTCGTTCTCGTGGTGCGGGAAGATCAGGTCCAGTCCGCCGCCGTGGATGTCGAACGCACCGCCCAGGTACTTGTGGGCCATCGCCGAGCACTCCAGGTGCCAGCCCGGACGGCCCGCGCCCCACGGCGTCGGCCACACCGGCTCGCCCGGCTTGGCCGCCTTCCACATCGCGAAGTCGCGCGCATCCCGCTTGCCGGTCTCGCCCTCGCCGGACGGCTGGAGCAGGTTGTCCAGCTCCTGCCGCGACAGTGCCAGGTACTGCGGGAAGGAACGCACGTCGAAGTAGACGTTGCCGTCCGCGGCGTAGGCGTGCCCGCGCTCGATGAGACGCTGCATCATCTCGACCATCTCGGTGATGTGGCCGGTGGCACGCGGCTCGTAGGTCGGCGGGAGGCAGCCCAGCGCGGTGTAGCCGTCGTCGAAGGCGCGCTCGTTCTCGTAGCCGATCGACCACCACGGGCGGCCCTGCTCACGGGACTTCGCGATGATCTTGTCGTCGATGTCCGTGACGTTGCGGACGAACGTCACGTCATAGCCGCGGTACGTGAACCAGCGGCGCATGATGTCGAAGTTGAGCCCCGAGCGGATGTGCCCGATGTGGGGCGGTGCCTGCACGGTGGCGCCACACAGGTAGATCGAGACACAACCCGGCTCGAGCGGGGTGAAGTCACGGATCTGCCGGGCGCTGGTGTCGTACAGGCGAATGGTGGTTCGCGGGTCGCGGTGCATGTGCGGGGACTCCTTGGACCGTTTGGCTGCGGTGCCCGGTTTGGGCGGGTGCCAGAGCCAGGGGTTCACAGGCTGACGCGTACGTGGCCGTCCGCAAGGGTTCGGTGCTGCGGCAGTTCGTCGACGAGTGGCGAGGCGAGGCGGCACCGCCTTTGGCTGTGCGGTGGATCGGTGATGGTGGTCCGGCGACGGTGGGTGCTGCAGATGGTCTTGAGGCAGGAGTTGTCAGACCGGACCGGCAGGCCGCTCGCGCGGTCTGCCGGCGCCGTCAGGCGGCCTGCATCTGCTGGCTGTTGACTAGGTCCCGGTAGGGAGAGCAGCGGTCCATGAGCGTCTGGTGGGTGCCGGCGTCGGTGAGGGTGCCGTTGGTCAGCATCACCACGTGGTCGGCATGCTGCACGGTGGACAGTCGGTGGGCTACGACCATGACGGCTCGGGTGGTCGCCAGGTCGTCGACGACTTGCCGGAACCGCTTCTCGTTGATGCTGTCCATCTGCGAGGTGGGCTCGTCCAGCAGCACGATGTCGGCGTCCGTGAGCAGGGCCCGTGCCAGGGCCAGGCGCTGGCGCTGCCCGCCGGAGAGATCGTTCTCCCGTCCCAGCGTGGTGTCGAGCCCGTCGGGCAAGGAGGTGAGGTCCTGCAGCAGCCCGACCGCTTCCAGGGCGGTGGCCAGCTCCTCTTCGGAGGCTGGCTCGGCGCGGCCGAGCTGGAGGTTGTCGCGGACGGTCCCCTCCAGCAGAGTGAACTGCTGATCGACGTAGGCGACGCGGCTGCGCAGCTCTTCCAGCGGCCAGTCGGTGATCGCGTGGCCCAGGATGTTGATCTTTCCGTCGTCGGGGTGCATGAACCGGTCGATGAGCGTCAGGCAGGTCGACTTTCCTGCGCCGGACGGGCCGACAAGGGCGGTCAGACCGGTACGCGGCGCGGTGAAGGTGACGCGGTCGAGAACCGGAACGCCGGTGTAGGAGAAGGAGACGTCTTCGAAGGTGACGGCGGCCGTGCCGGGGCGGGGCTGCGGCGCGCTGAGACCGGGCTGGGCGCCGGCGGTCTCCTGCGCGAGGTCGAAGAACTCGTTGAAGCGGGTGCGGGCAGCGAGACCGGCCTGGAGGCGGCCGATACCGGTGGCGACGACGGTGACGGGAGAGACCAGCTGAAGGAGGTAGAGCAAGAAGGCCGCGAAGCTGGGGACGGACAGATCGCCGCTGGCTATGCGGGCGCCACCGCCGATGATGACTCCGACCAGGGCGACCTGCTGGCCCAGCTGCATCACGGGGGTGATCCACATCTGCAGGCGGGCTCCGACCAGGGAGGTGCCGGTGAGTTGCTGCGCGCTTTCGCCCAGCCGGCTGGCAGAGCGTCCCTCGGACCGGAATGCCTTGATGGTGGGCAGGGCCGCGAGGTAGGCGGTGAAGCGCTGGGCGAGCTCGCCCACGGCGTCCTGCTGTTCGACGATGTTGCGGCGTACGCGGATCAGTACCCAGCCGATCGCTGCACCGGCGAGGGCGAAGGAGCCCACGGTGATCAGGACCAGCAGCCAGTCGAGTACTGCCATGACGACGAGGGTGAAGACCACGGTCAGGGCGGCCAATGGCAGTTGGACGACCCCGATGTCGATGACGGCGCGCAGCAGCATGGCGTCGGAGGTCACGCGGGCGACCAGATTGCCCGCGCCCTGGGCCCGGACCGTGCTCATGGGCAGACGCAGGCTGTGCTCCATGACGCGCTGGCGCAGCCGCAGGACCATGAACTCGCCGATGCGGGAGAGCAGGTAGCTGGAGGCTGCCGCGGCTGCGGCGGATCCCAGTGCGGCTGCCGCCATGAGGATCACGGGCCGGGTGATCGTTTCGTTCTGGCCGAACGTGCTGATGATGTCTTTTACGAGCAGCGGTACGGCCAGCGTGCCGGCTGTGGCGACGAGGGCGAGCAGCAGGGCTGCACCGAGTTGGAGTCGGTTCTGCCGCAGCAGGTCCGCACCGATGCGGACCTGCTGCGAAGCGGCGTGAGAGGTGGTCACCTGGCTGCTGCCTTCTTGGCTATTTCCACTGCGGTCGCCAGCGACAGTTCCGGCTTGGCGTCGCGCAGTGCCTTGGTGGCGCGCACCTCGTGCTTGGCGTCGACGCCAGCGGCGGCCAGGACTCCCAGGGCCCATTCCGTCTGCAGGTCCTCCTCGGAGGAGGGGAGGTTACGAAGAAGGTCCAGGGCGTGCTGCAGGCCCGGCACCAGCGCGGGGTCGGCGTCGGCCAGGGCCTGCTCGATCTGGGTGCAGGCGACGTCGACGTCGCGGATGACGGTCACGTTGCCGCGGCGGATGAAGAGGGAAGACATGTCTACTCCTGACGTAGGAACGGCTTGTGGTGCGTTTACCAGGGATGGAGCGTGCTGGCCCCCTGATCATCTATCAAGTCGGCGATGTGACCGGCATAGAGCAGGAGCTCGGGGTGCCAGCCGACGAAGGCGGCGAAGTCGTGGACGTGGGTGAGGGTCCGTAGGACTGCTGCTCGTGCCATGGCGGTGCCGTCCACGACCGGGCCGTAGGCGGCGAGGAAGTGGTCGCGGGCCTCGCCCAGCAGAGGTTGGGGCTTGTTGGTGACGGTACTGAGCATCTGGAACTCGGCCAGCTCGCCGAGCAGCCACCCGGCATCGAACTCGCCCTGTCCGCCGGCGGTGTCCTCACCGGCAAGGATCACGGCGCCCTGGTCAGGGGAGTCGGCCATGACGATCTGTCCGAGACCGAAAGCGCCGTGCAGGGTGACCGCGGCAGCACCGGGGTGCTCCACAGCAGCTCGGCACCACTGGCGTGCCTCGTCCCAGCGGGAGGCACCAAGGTGGTGGGTCATCCGCTGGTGCAGAGCGGCGGCGGCCCGCGGGCCGGTCCCGGTATCCAGCCAGGCCAGCAGCCGGGCCGGGCCCGGGGCGGGGTCCGGAGCGGTAGAGGGGTGGGCGTGGCGGTGGAGAGCGCGCAGCGCGTGCCCGGCATCGCTCATGGCGCGCAGCAACTGGTCGCGCTGTTGCGCGGTGAGGGTACAGGACAGCAGGCCGGCGGCGGTCATGGAGCCGGGCACCAGGTAGGTGAGGGCGCCGTCGGAGCCGGTGGCGGATGTGGGAGTGGCGAACCGCACGGTGCCGTGGGCCGCGGCCGAGGCCTGCCGCCGGAAAGCGGTGGTGGGCTGGCGCAGCGGGACTGTCCGGTCAGGCCCGGGGCGACGCTGCCAGGCGTAACGCCCCGGGGAGAGAGCGCTGATCCGGGTGTGCAGGTATCCGGTGCCAAACTCCTGCTGCGTCCGGCCCGTGGCCGGGGCGCTCACACCGTTTCCTTCGGCTGTTCGGCGTCGGTCATCGACCGGCGCAGGTTCTCCAAGGCGTGGATCGCGGTGGGCAGTGTCGCCGCTGAGGTGCTGGGCTCACCGGTGGTCAGGCTGAAGCCCGGCTTGGGCGGCACCACGACCACGTTCGGCCGCTCCGACAGCTGGTGCACGTGGCGGCGGTAGGCGGGAGAGGTCTCGCCGCCTGGCGGCGGAGCCGGGGCGACGGCGATCGCCACGGACGTGCATTCCAACGCCAGGAGCAGAGGGGTGTCGGCGAGGCCGAGGGCGAAGCGGGCGGTGAAGTGGAAGGTGGAGGGGTGCACCAGGACGGTGTCGGGCCAGCGGGACAGCTCCACGTGCGTGGCGCTTTCGGGGTTGTCGGGCCACACGTCCTGGATGGGGGGCCGGCCGCCGGTCACGGCTACGGCGGTGGATCCGACGAAGTGGTTCGCCGACCGGGTCAGGGCGCAGCGGACTTCCAGCTGCGGGTACGTCTCGCGCAGCCAGTGCAGCCACATGGGCAGGAACATGGTGCCGATGCTGCCGGTGGCGATGTAGAGGAGGCGGCGGCCGCCGAAGACCGGCGGTGTGCCCTGCTGAGGCGCGGTGGTCTCAGACATGGGTGTCCTCGTCCACGGCCGCAAGGATGGCGGTGAGGTCGCGCAGGGCGGCTCCGGGGCCTTCGGTGAGCCACACTCCGCCCACGTTGACGATGACCTCGTGCACGCCGTGGCGGTGAAGGTCGGCGAGCTGGGCGGCGATTTCCTGCGGTGATCCGGAGACGAACACGCCGGACTTCACCAGTTGCTCGGCGCCCTGGAGCGGCTCGGCTGGGTCGGCGGGCACCCCGCCCTGGCGCAGCATGTCGGTGTAGTGCTGGCTGGCCAGGTGCGGGCCGACCGCGGTGTACGCGGCCTGAACGAGGTCGCGGCCGGGCCGCGCCACCGCGGCGTGCACGACCGAGGCGACGCGCGGCGGCGTCCGGCCGGCGGCCTGTGCGCTGGCGGTCATCTCCGGAATGAGGGTGTCCCGGATGTAGGCGGGCGGGGCAAGCCAGGTGATCGCGACATCCGCGGCCCGGCCGGCGGCGCGAGCCATGGCGGGGCGCAGTACGCCGAGCCCGACCTCCACCTGCGGGTGGGGGAACTCCGTGAGCTCCGCTCCGGTTGTGGTGAACGTCCCGGCTGTGGAATGTGCGGCCTGTCCGTCCAGCAGCGACCGTACGGTGCTGACGTACTCCCGCACGGTGCTGACCGGCCGGTTGCGGGTGGCCGGGGAGACGGTGCTCTGGAATTCGCTGCTGCCGGGGCCGATGCCGGCCACGTAGGGGTGGCCGGAGAGGGCGGCCACGGACCGGGCGGACACGGCTGCCTGGTAGGGGTGCTGCAACGGGGAGAGGACGACGCCGGAACCGAAGGGAATGCGCAGGCCCATCCCGGCGAGGGCAGCGAATACGTGGTGGGTCTCCAGGTGCAGGGACTGGCCCATCCACATCCGGCCGCTTCCGCGCTGCTGCACCAGCCGGGCGAACGGGACGGCTGCGCCGACGTCCGCGGCCTGGACGGGGAACATCACGCTGGTCACTGTGGGAGAAGACATGTGTGCCTCTACTTCGCGGGACCGGTGGACAGTTCACGGCGGCGGGCCAGGGAGCTTCCCGACTCGCGGTGCGTCGTGCGCTGCAGCAGCCATGCGGCCAGGAGGCTGCCCAGGACCGCCCAGGCGAGGAAGATACCCAGCGCCGGCAGCTGCCAGCCGCCGTGCGCGCCAGAGGTGAGAGCCTCTCGTACGCCTTGGGCCATCCACTTCAGGGGGAAGGATTCGGCCACCACCTGCAGCCAGCCGGGCAGCAGCGACAGCGGGAAGAAGACGCCGGAGATGGCCAGCAGTCCGTAGACGGGGAACATGACCATGGCCAGGGCCTCGCGTGCGTTGGGCAGCACGGCGCCGATGAGCAGGCCCAGCGGTGCCGTCGCGGCGAAGCCGGCCACAAGGACCCAGATCAGGGTGAGCCAGGCGGTCACGGTGCCCGGCAGGCCGCTGTGGTTGATGCCCGCCCCCAGGAAGAGCAGGAGGAGGGAGGAGGTGAGGGCTACGCACGTGATGAAGAGGATCTTCCCGGTGACGTAGGCGAGCAGCCCGCTGGGCAGGCCGCGGACCCGCAGCAGGGTTCCGTCCATCTTGTCGCTGGCCAGGGCCTGCGGGAGCGAGGTCAGCGCTGTCAGGACGGACAGCGAGGCGATGCCGCCGGCGATGACGAGCTGTGCCTGCTGGTGGCGCCAGTTCGCGATGAGCACGAACATGACGACGGTGAAGAGGTAGTTGGAGACGTCCTTGGAGGACCGCACCAGGTGCCGGAGCTCGATCGTGCCGCGGCGCATTCCGTTGCTGATTGCTTCCATCACGCTTGCGCTCCTTCGGTGCGTACGAGACCGAGGTAGGTGTCCTCCAGGGACGGCCGGATCACCTCGAGGTCGGGGATGGGGCCGCCGAATTTCTCATGGAGTTCCCACACCAGTTGGGAGGGGTCGTGCGTGGCCTGGCTCTGGGCGGCGCCTTCGGCGGTCCACCGCACCTGTGCGGACGCCTGCACCTTGTGTGCCAGCTGTGTCGGTGTGCCGCAGGCGACGAGGCGGCCGCGGATCAGGATCGCGGTGCGGTCCGCGAGCCGTTCGGCCTCTTCCAGGTCGTGCGTGGTGAGCAGGATCGTCATTCCGGCGTCCTTCAGGCTCAGGATGAGCTCGTGGAAGGTGCGTCGGGCCTGGGGATCGAAACCGGTCGTCGGCTCGTCGAGGAAGAGCAGCTCGGGGCGGCCGATGATGCCCAGGGCGACATCCACGCGGCGGCGCTGGCCGCCGGAGAGCCTGCCCAGCTCCTGGTCCGCCTGCTCCTTAAGGCCCACCAGCTCCAGCAGTTCATGGGGCGCGTAGGCGTGCGGGTAGTAGCCGGCGAAGTGCACCATGAGTTCCCGCACTCGCCAGCGGGCGTGGTCGCGCCAGGACTGCATCACCACGCCCACCCGGCGGCGCCATGCGTCGTCGACCGCTGAGGGATCGGCGCCCAGCACCCGCACCTCGCCGGCGGAGCGCTTGCGGTAGCCCTCCAGGATCTCCACGGTGGTGGTCTTGCCGGCTCCGTTGGGGCCCAGCAGCGCGAAGAGCTCGCCTCGTTGGATCGTCAGGTCGATGCCGTGCAGCACATCATGTGAGCCGTAGGACATGCGCAGGTCGCTGACGGATACGGCCGCGTCGGCCGGTGTGTTCTCAGTCATTTCCATCATCTGGGCCGCTCATCTCGAAGTTCTTCAGGTCGCCGACGATGACGCCGCCGAACCGGGCGGGGGCGTAGAACGTGCCGGCCGCCTGCTTCACCTCGGCTGCGCTGACGTCCTGAAGGCGCCGGGCGAAGGTGACCAGCCAGTCCAGGGGCTGGCCGAGGGTGAGGTGGGACAGGAGGGTGGAGGCCAGGCCGCTCTGGGAGGCCAGGGACAGGGCGGTGACCCCCGTCATGTAGCGCAGTGCCGCGTCAATCTCCTGCCTGGTCGGTCCCTCGTGCGCGAAGCGGTCCAGCTCGCGCAGGAGCTTTCGCAGGGCGGGGCCGGTGGCGGTGGTGGCCGTGTCCGCCTCTATGCCGATCAGCAGGCGGTCGAGGTGGTCGGTGAAGGCCGACTCCACGCGGTAGGCGAGCCCGAGCTGTTCGCGCAGGACGGACACCAGCCGGGAGGAGAAGTAGCCGCCGAAGGCGACCGAGGCGAGGGACAGGGCCGGGAACTGGGGGTGCTCGCGGTCGATTCCCGGCGCCGCCAGCCGCAGATGGGTCTGCACCCAGCCGGACTGCTGCTCGTGCTGCAGTGCCGGCGTGGCCGGAGCGGGGCAGTTGGCTGCCCGGGTGTGCTTGTCACCGGCGCCCGGCTCCCAGCTGCTCAGCCGCCTCTGCAGCATCTGAACGGCGGTTTCGGGGTCGAGGTCGCCGACGACGACCAGCATCGCCTGCTGCGGACGCACCAGCCGGCGGTGGACGGCGGCGACCTCCTGCGCAGCGATCTCGCGCAGATGGGCGGGCGAGGCCAGCGGAAGCAGAGGCAGAGGCACGGTGCCGTACAGGTGCCTCAGCAGGGCCTGTTGTGAGACCTGGCCCGGCTGGGCGGCGGCGAGCTGTGCCTGCCGGATGACCTTGTCGCGCGCTTCGTCGGTGCCGGCCGGCGATGGTGCGGAGGGTGTGAGGGTCTGGGCCAGGGTGTCGGCCAGCAGCGGCAGCCGGGAGGCCGGGCAGGTGGCGCTGAGGCCCAACCATGCGCCGCGCCGTGAGGAGTTCAGGCTCCCGCCGATGTGCTCAAGGCGTTCGCCGGCCTGGGAGCGGTTGGGCAGGGCGGCGGTGAGCACCTCCAGCGCGGCGAGTTCGTGCTCGTCCGTGGGGTGGACCGGCAGTGCCAGGTGGGCCTGGACCAGGGGGACCGAGGGCAGCCGGCAGGCCACGACACGCAGCCCGTTGGGCAGCGTCGTGTCGGTGGTGGGCGGCAGGGTGACCTTGGGGGGTGCGCCCAGCGGGGGCAGAGTGCGGTTCACCGGTTGCCTCCTTCGGCCAGCAGGGACAGCAGGGCGGGCTGCTGCTCGCGCAGCTGTGCTGCGGCAGCGATGACCTGCGATGTAGTGATGCCGGCCGCCAGGTCGGGGAGCGTTGCGCCCAGGTCGGGCCGGCCGAAGAGCAGTTCACGTGCGCCCATTTGGCGGGTGCGGGCCAGCAGGGAGTCCAGCGTCTGGAGGAGGCGGCTGGCGGTGATCGCGACAGCCCTGGCGACGTCGTGCTCGTCCACTTTTCCGTGCGTGATGTCGGCGAGTGCGGCATCGACGCTCTGTGCGATCTGCTGCGAGGAGACCTGCGGCGGGTGGGTGGCGACGATGATGAAGGTGTCCGGGTCGCGTGCCTGCAGGGGGCCGAACAGGCCGCAGCCGGAGCTGACGTCGACAGCCATGGCGGCCAGCGCCTGCTTCAGCGGGGCTTGTTCACCGGCGGTCAGCAGGGTCGAAAGCACCATGTGTGCGACGTAGGCATCGAGCTCCGTGCAGGGGTCGGGCAGCCGGAAACCGAGAGCGGTCGCCGGGCGGGGTGCGAAGGGGTCATGGACGGTACCGCGCAGCGGTCCGGGACGCCGCGGCTCGGCCAGCGGCACGGTCGTGGGCGCCGGCCGGCTGGGCACCGCGTCGAACTGCCGGGCAGCGGCATCGATCGCCTGCTGCGGGTCGATGTCTCCGCACAGCGTGAGAACGGCGTTGCCCGGCACGTAGTGGGCGGCGAAGAAATCGGCGCACTCGGCGACCGTCGCCCTGTCCAGGTCCACGAAGTCGCCGTAGCCGTTGTGGGCGTTGGCCCACCTCTCGTACAGCACCGAGGGCAGCACCGTCCAGGGGAACCCGCCGTAGGGGCGGTTGTCGACGTTGAGCCGGATCTCTTCCTTGACGACGTTCCGCTGCGTGTTCAGGTTCGTCTCGGTGACGTCCAGGGATGCCATGCGGTCCGCCTCCAGGAACAGGACGCGTTCCAAAGCGGCGGCCGGCACCACTTGGTGGTAGTCCGTGTAGTCCGGGTATGTGCTTCCGTTCACCACCCCGCCGGCTCCTTGCACCAAGGAGAAGTGCTCCCCTCTTGCAACATTCCGACTCCCCTGGAACATCATGTGTTCAAAAAGGTGCGCGAACCCGGACCGCCCATAGGGTTCGGATCGAAATCCGACGCCATAGTGAACGGCCACTCCGACTGCGGGAACACCTGGCACGGACTGAGCTACCACGCGGAGCCCGTTGGGCAGGGTCGCACGCTGCGGAGACGTTTTCGGCATGCGAACCACTGTAGAGTTCGACGGCCGCCCGGGAAACGAGTTCTTTTCTGTCGGACGTACCCGGACTCCACCTCGGGACGGAGAACATGCAGGTGAGAGCCTTGCGAGGTACGCTCGACCTCTCCGTCGGGGGCCTCAGAAAAAATAAACCGTAACTTTCAGGATTGCTCACATATCGCCCCCTACTTAAACTCCTCATCGTGACATCTCCATCTGAAAGCAATACGGATAAGACGGGCGAGAGAGTGGAATTCATCCCCGTCTCGCTGGAACGGTTCCCGGAAGTGGATGCCCTCTTGGGCAGGCTGGGTCTCGGCGTCTACGAAGCCGATACTGTGACCTCGTTTGTCGGCCGCAACGACAACTGGTCCGGCACGACCACCACGGGTGCGCAAGTATTCGTGAAAAAACTGGGAGACACGACTGCTGCACAGAATTTCCAGCGCATCACCGTATTCGAGGAACTAGCCGCCAAGCGCCCATCGCGCCGCCTGCGCACCCCGGCGCTGCTGGGCACCGACCCCGAACACCATCTGGTGGCCTTCGAGCTGCTGTCTGACGTCACCACCGGAACCGAACTCGCCGCGGACGACGCCTTCGACGAGGGACTGTGCCGGCAGGCGGCTCAGGCGCTCGCCGTCATTCACCGGCTCCCCGCCGACCAGGCGGCCCTCGACACCTCGCCGCACCCGCTGCCGCCCCTGGGCGGACTGCGCGGACTGTCCCTGGACTACTTCGTCGAACGCAGCTTCGCCGAGATCGAGACCTGGCAACTGCTCCAGAACGACCCGCAGGTGATCGACGCCCTCCACCACCTGCGCGACAGCGAGGACAGCGCCGTCCTCTGCCCCATCCATGCCGACGTACGGCTGGACCAGTTCCTCGTGAACGGCTCCACGCTGTACATGACCGACTTCGAGGAATTCCGCCTCGGCGACCCCGCCCGCGACATCGGGGGCTTCATCGGGGAGTGGCTCTTCCGGGCCATCCACGGCATCCCGAAGTCCATCAGCGACGGCGCCGACTTCGGCCACACCGCCACCCACGACGAGATCCTCGCCCACGGTGTCACTGAACTCGCCCGGCTGCGCCCGCTGATGGCCGCGTTCTGGAACAGCTACCTGCACGCCGCCAAGCCCTCCGCTCGGCATGTCCCGGGGCTCGCCACCCGGTCGGCCGCCTTTGCCGGGTGGCACATGATCGACCGGATGATCGCCCATGCTGTCGCCGCCGTACGCCTCTCCCCCGCTCACCGGGCCGCCGCCGGCATCGGCCGCACCATCCTGCTGTCCCCCAGCGACTTCACCGCCACTCTCGGACTTGAAGGCAGAGCCGCAGCATGAGCACCTTCCACCTCGCCCCGCGGATCGCCGCATCCCTCGCTGACATCCACGTCGAGCCCGGAGGGCTCAAGGCCGTAGCGGGCAAGGACACCTTCGAAGGCGACAGCGCTCCCGTCGTGGCCAAGAAGCTCGCCGCCGGCCTCTACCAGACCCTGCACGTGGGCCGCAGCGAGGCGCTGACCTCCCGGCCCCGCAGCTACCGCGACCGGGACCTGGATCACCTCCTGGCCGGCGCGATGCCGCACGAGCGCACCCGGACCCAGGCCCTGCTCCAGGCTTATCGCCCGGAGCGCAACGAGGCGATCGTCGAGCTGGACGGCCTTCGGGTACGGATGCCGCCCGAGGCCGTGATCACGCCGCTTCCCGAAACGCTGCCCGGACCTGTGACGGTGACCCTTCCCGCCGCCCGCCCCGGTCTCTCCCCCGGCTTCTTCCTGGCCGACGGCAGCCTGGGCAAGGAACGCAGCGGTGACATGCTGCGCCTGTACGTCCATCTCACGCGTCCCGAAGCAGCTCCTGACGCCTGGCACACCGTGCTGACGTATCTGGAAAAGGCCGGCCTGCCCTACCGGGCCAAGATCTCTTCTTCTCCGCATCTGTACCCCCGGCGGGACGCATTCGTGGTCTATCTCGGTCCTCGTGCCCAGCACGCCGTCCCCGCGCTGGCCGAGCAGTTGAAGGGCCTGGACGGCATGGGAGAGTCCACCTCCCCCTTCGCCCGCGAGGTGGCTCCCGGTATCGGTGTGGCCTGGGAGCCCGCCGACCGCCGGGCCGGCCACAAGGGACAGAGCTTCGGTGAGCACCGCACCGCGATCCTTGCCGAGGCGCTCGTCCAGCACGCCCTGCTTCCGGACGAGGACCGGACGGAAGCGGCAGAGATGGTCGCGAGTGCCTTCCTCGACGCCTCCATCGATCCGCTGGATCCGGCGCGCAACCTCGACTCGCCCCCGATGCCGGCCCTGTCAGCGGCGTGACGACCGCAATCCCGCAGGAGGTCAAGGCGGATACGGTCCTGCGGGTGCTGCGGGGACAGACACGGGCGCGTGCTGCTGCGCGTACGTTGGGTGTGCCCGAGGCGTGCGTCGAGTCCTGGATCCGGTGCTATGTCCACGCCGGCTCCCGCCAGTTGTCCGGCAGCACGGCCGCATCCCCGGGCCTGGAACGGGCCCTCGCCCAGGAGCAGCAGATGCGGTCGGCGCTGGACGAAGCACTCGAAGACCTGGCCGTGCTCAACGAGGTGCTGCGGCTGACCGCACGTGCGCAGAAACCGGAATGAACCCATCCGCCTGCTCGCATTCTTTTCCTCTGCAGTTAAAAACCCCAGGTGGGAGCGCCAATGAGGGCAAGCCACCGGTTCTTTTCTTCCTCGCCCGGCCTCACCCCGCGTGGTCAACTTCTTTCCGCCAGGCGGTTGGCCGGATACCGGCCGGGCCCCTGGATCGCTTTCGTCGCCCGGCCACCGGGCGGCTCTTTCTGAAGGAGTTCACGTGAACACTGCCGACCAGCTCATCGCCGGTTACACCGCCTACACCTCCGCCGAGGAGTTCGGCGTCACCGCCGAGGGCGACGCCCCGGCCACCACGCCGGTCACCGTGACCACGGTCTCGTCGCCCGAGTGCGTCCAGGTCAGCATCACGGTCGTCGGCACGACGATCTCCGGCAACTGCTGACCCACCTCACTACCGCTAGCTAGCTCCGCCCGGTCACCGGGCGGCTCTTTCTGAAGGAGTTCACGTGAACACTGCCGACCAGCTCATCGCCGGTTACACCGCCTACACCTCCGCCGAGGAGTTCGGCGTCACCGCCGAGGGCGACGCCCCGGCCACCACGCCGTCGATCCTGGTGTCGATCGACATGTCGTCCGCGGCCTGCGGCGCGACCATCGGCTACAGCATCTCCAAGACCGTCAACGGTGGCTGCTGACCGCTGCAACGCCGGCTTCGGTCAGTTCGCGGATGTCTTCGCGAACTGAGGAATCGAAGCCCGTCACATCTCCCCGATGTGGCCTTCTTGCCCGCGCGCCGGGCGAACCGGTAGGTGCCCGTATACAGGACGGGCACCTACCGGCGTTTTAGGCGTCGGGCGCGGTGGCGGCCGTTTCGTGCCGCCGGCCCTGCTCGACACTCGTGTCCACCAGCGCGTTCAGTGCGGCGAGGTGCTCCTGAAGAGCCTTCCTGCCGTCGGGCGTCAAAGACAGCCAGGTACGCGGCCGCCTGCCAAAGTACCCCTTGCGCACCTGCACGTATCCGGCGCTCTCCAGCGCTGTGACCAGCTTGGAGAGCGTAGCGGCTGACGCGCCGCAGTACTCCTGGACCGCCTTGAACTCGGCCTCCATGCAGCCGGAGAGGAAGGCGACGATGGCCAGACGCGTGGGGTGGTGGATCTGCTCATGCAGTTTCCCTGACATCGATCCTCACGCCTTGCGTGCGCTGGCCAGGCGGATCCAAGCGACAGCACCCAGACCGCAGCCCAGCACGATGAGGAACCAGGGGCCGCCGACTGCCACGTTGACGAGCACCGCGGCAATAGCGACAAGGGACATCGGAGCGCTGTTCTTCCAGCGGTCGGCCTTGTCAGCACCTCCCGACCAGGCCATGACGCCGCTGCGGCGCGCGGCCACCACAGGCACCGCGACGGCCGCGACGATCAGAAGGAGAGCGACCGCGCGGATCGCCCACTGCCAGGAGTGCACCTCATCGGCCAGGCCGAGCGCCGACAGTCCGATGGCGAAGCCGAGTCCGACGAAGGGCGGGTGCCACGCCGCGACAGGACGCGCCTGGGCAGCCGTTCGCGAGGCAGCGGCCGTGTCCAGCGCCGCACGGGCGTCGTACGTGTTCATCGCGTTCATCCTCCATCAGAAGCGTTGCTGCAAGGGTGACATATAGTTTCCAGGTAGGCAACTGATTGGCTGGAGGCAATATTTTGCAAGCTATAGAACTCATGGGCTGTGCAACTGGCGTGCGAATGTGATGTGATCGTTCACAGAGAGGGGCGCTGACGCAGACCAGGGCGGTTGGCCGGTCGAGAGCGCACGGGGGCTCGCATGGGGGAGTGCAGCGACGCGCTGCACCCTCCTCGCAACCTCGCTCGACACACGGCTGCACCCGCCGCATCAGCCCCCGGTCGAAAGAGCTACTAAGGGGGAGTACACCCATGCCTCGTCCGCCGGCCATGCCGCCAGATGAGAAGGTTCAGGTGGTTCTCGCCGTACTGTCCGGACAGACCACGGTGTCCCAGGCAGCCCGGGAAGCCAACGTCACAGAGCAGTCGATAGGCAACTGGCGACGCCAGTTCATCGCCGCAGGACAACGCGGCCTCGAAACCGGGTCGGCAAAATCGCAGCGCGAGGAGCAACTCCTCGACGAGATCAACGCACTCAAGGCAGCGCTGGGCGAAGCATTCCTCCAGCTCAAAGCAGGACGCTCCGCATTGGACCCGCGAGCGGTCCCTACACAGACCTCGAGGCCATACGGACTGCGCGGGGGCTCAGCGTTTCGAGGTTCTGCCACATCATTGGAGTCCCCCGACAGACGTACACAAGCCAGCGCAATGCGCTTCGGCGCCGCCTGATACCTGACCCGTAACAACGCTTTCGCATACCGCTGCTCTGAAATCACCGAGAAGGCCACCCCGCGCAGGCCAGGACGGGCCACGCCCGACTGACACCACGCCGGCCATCTGAACCAGAGCACACCGAATACCAGCAGCTCCCCGGCCACCCCCGTCCGGGGAGCTGCTTCCTTCTGGACGACCCTCGCCTGCGCCACCACCGAGTCTTCTTGGCCCCTCTCTCCTGGCCGCAAGCTCGCTCTGGCAGCACCGCGAGCGGTCGATCGAGGCCCTTGCGACCTGAGGTGAGGACACCACCGGGCTGGAGGCATCGGCCAGGTCCATCCCTTCGCCAAGGGCATGGGCATCGCCGCCCCGCAGTCCGGCATCGCCCGCGCAGCCGCCGTCGTCCGGCCTCCCGACGACGCCCCTGCCGTCATCCTGAACCCCCGGATCACCGACCGCTCCGAGGAGACAGACGAGCAGCACGAGGGCTGCCTCAGCTTCTTCGACGTACGCGGCCTCGTCCCCCGTCCACTGAAGATCACAGTGGAGGCCACCGCTCTGAACGGCGAGACCACAAGCACGGTGTACGAACGCGGCCTCGCCCGCCTTATCCACCACGAAATCGATGTCACCTCGACGGCCTGCTGTACACCGCCCGGATGCGCACCGGGGTCGATCCGATCCCGGTGGAGAAGTACAGGCAGACAGGCCGAGCCTGGGCGTACGGGTAGGCTCCTGCTGGCGAATCCGGGCGCCGAACAGTCGATGGTTCGGCTGCCGTTCCCCCCTTTGCCTCTGGCGTCCGCCCCACCTACACCTCGATGTGTGAGCCCATGATCACCGTGCGGTCGCGGGGCAGGCCGAAGTACTCGGCGGCGTCGGCCGTGATGTAGGAGGTGGCGATGAACAGCCGTTTGCGCCAGGGCGCCATCGTCGGTGCCTTCCCGCGTCGCAGCTCGATCTTCGACAGGAAGTAGGACGCCTGGTCGAGGTGCAGCGGCCCTTCGGTCTGGGCCGGGTCGAGCATCGCCAGTGTGCCGGGCACGTCCGGTGTCTCCATGTAGCCGAACCGGGCGGTGACGTGGATGATCCCGTCGTCGGTGTAGCCGAGGTCGTCCACGGAGAGCCGCTGGTCGGCCGGGACGCGGGGCACGGGCTCGGTCTCGATGGACAGGATCACGACGTGGTCGTGCCGCACATGGTTGTGTGTGACGTTGGCCCGCATGGCCAGGGGGGCGCTCTGCTTGCCCCGGTTGAGGAAGACGGCCGTACCGGGGACCCGGATCGTCGATACCTCTCCCGTGCGAAGGCGGTCGACGAACTCGGGCAGCGGGCCTTCCTCGCGTGCCCGTTCCGCGGTGACCAGTTCGCGGCCACGCTGCCAGGTCGTCATGACGGTGAACGCCGTCAGACCGATCAGCAGCGGCAGCCACGCGCCGTGGACGAGCTTGGTCAGGTTGGCCGCCACGAACAGGAGGTCCACGAAGAGCAGCACGGTCGCGCCGATGACGATCAGCCACGCGGGCGTACGCCACTTCGCGCGGGCGACGTAGAAGAACAGCAGGGTGGTGATGGTGATGGTGCCAGTGACCGCCATGCCGAACGCGAAAGCCAGGGCTGTGGAGCTGCGGAAGGCGAAGACCAGAGTGAGGACCGAGACCATCAACAGCCAGTTGATCCAGGGGACGTAGATCTGGCCGATCGTGGATTCGGAGGTGTGGGCAATGCGCAGCCTCGGCAGGTAGCCGAGCTGAGCGGCCTGGGAGGTGACCGAGTACGCGCCGGTGATCACCGCTTGGGAGGCGATGACGGTGGCAGCCGTGGCCAGCACGACCATCGGCCACTGACCCCAGTGGGGCACGAGCAGGAAGAACGGGCTGCTGATGTTGTGCGCATTGGCGAGGATCAGGGCGCCCTGGCCGAGGTAGCTCAGGATGCACGCAGGGAAGACGAGGAACAGCCAGGCGCGGGTGATCGACCGGCGACCGAAGTGCCCCATGTCGGCGTAAAGCGCCTCAGCGCCGGTGACCGCGAGCACGACCGCGGCCAGAGCGAAGAAGGCGGTACCGAAATGACCGAGCAGAAAGCTTCCGGCGTACGTCGGTGACAGCGCCTTGAGGATGGCCGGGTGGTCGGCGATGCCAGCGACGCCGCAGGCGCCGATGGCCACGAACCAGACGATCATGACCGGTCCGAACACCCGGCCCACTGCTGCGGTTCCTCTGCGCTGCACCACGAACAGAACCACGATGATCACTGCTGTGATCGGCACGACCGCGCTGCCCAGCGACGGCTGGACGACCTTGAGCCCCTCGACCGCGGACAGCACCGAGATCGCCGGGGTGATCATGCTGTCGCCGAAGAACAGCGACGCGCCGAAAATGCCCAGTGCGGCCAGTACGACCGCGACCCGCCCGCCCTGCTGGAAGCTCCATCGGCGCAGCAAGGTGATCAGCGCCATGATGCCGCCCTCGCCCTCGTTGTCAGCGCGCATCGCCAGCAGCACATAGGTGACCAGGACGATGATCACCACCGACCAGAACACCAGCGACACCACACCGTAGACGTTCTCGGTGCTGACCGGGACGGGGTGCGGGTCGCTCGGGTTGAACACGGTCTGGAGGGTGTAGATCGGGCTCGTTCCAATGTCGCCGAAGACCACGCCGAGGGCACCGATCACCAGCGCGAGACGCACCGAGTCATGCGCGCTCGCCCGAGGAGCTTCTGACGTCTGCGATGGGGATCCGTCATCCGACGCAGGTCCCTGTCGGCTTCCGGCCATGGTGTTCCTCCTCCGTGCGGGCCGCTGAACCGCAGGCCAGGGCATCGGAGCGGACGATACCTATCCCATGGCGCAACCTCGGGTAGGGGGCGCCCCTTTGCCTCGAACGGCGTCTCGCCCCCGACATCGGTGTCGGCTTCGGCATCCGCACCCTGCAAAAACCAAACCGCGCAGGGTGTGGGTTTGATGGCGCTCCTTGAAAGCGGCTCCGTCTCCGCTTCCGTGAAGATGTCGTCCATCGCCTTGCGGGTGCAGATTGGGCACCGGCGACCCTCCAGTGCTCCTCGACGGCGTGAAGGTCAGTGCGGCGTGGCCTCGGCGGTCAGGCTGTGATGCAGGCGTGCGTCGAGGGAGTAGCGGCCGGCGCCTACGAGGAGCAGGAAGGCGCTGCCACACAGCTGGGCGACCTCTACGCGGGACTCGTGGGCGAAGTCCCACCAGTCGGCCTCTCCCTTGAACAACGCCACGTGTCCCCACAGGAGCGGCAGCTTCGTGATCGCCAAGGCGCAGATCATGTCGATCTTGGGCGGCGGTCGAGGGCTGGCTCGGCACCCCGCTCCCCGGTGACTACAAGGCGCTCGTGGCGGCGTACGGTGCGGCCGAGATAGGCGGCCCGGGTGCGGCGATCCGGCTGCACCCGCCCTCACCTCTTGATCGCGGCCGTCGGCTCCGAAGAAACCGCACACAATCCCTTTGAGACGATCGGGCAGCATCTCTAGGGTGCGGACGTGACCATCGAGCTGCCCTTTCGTCCGCTCCTCATCGACCGGGAGGGGCGGCCATCCAACGATGGCCCTGATCAGCGAACTGGCAGCTCAGCACGCCGGAGAGCTGTCCCCGACTCGTTACCTGGCCCTGTGGTGATGAGTTCTCCGTCACTGCCGTCACATCGGCAGCCTCTGGAGGCTCATCCGGGTGAGTCTTGACGATGGGATGGTGTTACTGGTGAACAAGAGCGAGTGGCTGGCCGAGCACTTCGAGCGGGAGCGCCCGCGGCTGCGTGCGGTGGCATATCGGATGCTGGGTTCGGTGGCGGAGGCCGACGACGCGGTGCAGGACGCCTGGCTTCGGCTGAGCCGGTCCGACGAGGAACACATCGACAACCTCAGCGGATGGCTGACCACCGTCGTCGCGCGGGAGTGCTTGCACCAGCTACGGTCCCGACGGCGCCGCCGGGAAGACCCGCTGGTCGAGCACCTGCCCGACCCGGTCGTCCGGGCTGGAGACCCCGACCCCGAGCAGGAGGCGCTGCTCGCCGACGCGGTGGGCCTGGCGCTGCTTGTCGTACTCGAACGGCTTACCCCGGCCGAGCGGTTGGCGTTCGTGCTGCACGACATGTTCGACCTGCCCTTCGACGAGATCGCCCACATCATCGACCGAACCCCCACGGCCGCACGCAAGCTCGCCAGCCGAGCGCGGCGCCGGGTGGGCGGCGCGGAGATCCCCCGGCCCGATCGGGATCTCGCGCGCCAGCGGAAGGTGGTCGACGCGTTCTACGCAGCGGCGCGGACCGCCGATCTCGACGCCCTCGTCCAGGTCCTCGACCCCGATGTCGTGCAGCGCACCGAGTTCGGTGCCACCCGACCGCCAAGCGTCGTCCGCGGTGCGGCGGCGGTGGCCGAGCAGGCCCGTGCGCCCCGCGGTGGCGAACTGCGCCCCGTCCTGGTCAACGGCATGGTCGGCGCGCTGGTCACCCGGAACGGACAACCGTACTCCGTCATGGCCTTCACCGTCACCGACGACAAGATCGTCAGGATCGACGTCATCCACAACGCCGACCGCGTCCGCAGCCTCGCGTCCAGCGTCCTCGGCCAGGCCGAGTGAGCGGCCTGGCCCGGTGCGCCGCGCGCACCGGGCCAGGAACTCACCAGTACCTGGCGGACGGTCGTACTTCGACCGCGCCACCCAGTCGCGCCTGCGGTACGCGCGACGCAATCGCGATCGCGGCATCCAGATCCTCGGCCTCAACCACCAGAAACCCGCCCACCGAGGTGTTGTCGAACGGACCCTCGGTGGTGACGGCCGAACCGTCCTCAACGCGGACGGTCATCGCGTCCTTGGGTAGACCCATCGGCGGCGCACCGGTCACGTTCTCCATCTTGCCGATCGCCGCCCAGTCGGCGTAAGCCGCCTTTCTGTCCTCCTCCGACACCAACTCCGCCTGCAAAGTGCCCGGCAACGGATACGTGCCCTGGTGGATCACCAACACGAACTGCATCATGTCCTCCTCATCGAGTGCGTCCTTCGCACACACCCATGAGCCCGGGCACCACACCGATGTGACCACTCAGGTTGAACTCGTGGAATCCGTCAGCCCGTGACGGTTCTTGATCGCTGCGGTACGACGTCGTCATGCCTGAACCGTGATCTTCCCTCAGCGCGAGCTACACCCTGCGCGGACGGCCCGCCCGAGACATGGCGCGTAGCCGTCAACCCACGCCACTGCGACCAAGGACCGCCCCTGCCAGGCGACTTCACGGCAACCCTGCTCACGTGGTTGCGCGGCGGCCCCGCCGAATCCGGCTTCCCCGGTCTGACCGGCCGGGACCTGCATCCGCTGGACGTCATGTTCTTTGAACCGTTCGGGCCGGGCGCGCCGTGGTGAAGGTCCCTTATCACCACGGGCTGGGGCCTCAGCACCGTTGCGTTAGGGCCATGAGCGGCTTGTGCTGCTGGCACAACGGACAGGGCCACAGCGGTTGCGCAGACCGCGAGCAGCACCGCCCTCACAGCTTCGCCTTACGAGGCGGAGTCGTCAGGACAGAGCTGTGGAGTCCGGGATGTGGAAGCGGCCATCCGCGACCACGAGCCGCACGGCCCGCAGGGCATCCAGGCCGGCCAGAGGGTCGCCGTCGACGACCAGGAGGTCGGCCCGGTACCCCGCGGCAAGGCGGCCCGCCTGATCGCTCAGCCCGAGTGCGGAGGCGGCGTTGACGGTGGCCATGTCGATGACCCGGTCCGGCGGAGTGCCCAAGTACTCGAAGAACTCCATGCTGGAGACCAGTCCGCCGAAGGACGCCCGTGGAACGCCGGCGTCCGTCCCCGCCACGAGCTGGACCCCGCTCTGCGCCATCCGGCGCGCGGAGGCGAACAGTTCGGCGGCCTTTTCCGGGCCGACCCGGTCGGCGAAGGCCCGCCAGTTCGGGTGGTTGGCGAGGCAGACGTGCATCTGCTTGTCGATGATCTGCGCGAGGAGGTCCTCGCGCAGGTCCGAGGTGCCGTCCTCGGCCATCCAGCTGCAGTGCTCGATCGTGTCGACCCCTGCGCTGATCGCGGCGGCGATGCCCTGGACTCCGTGCGCGTGAGCGGCCACCGGCAGTCCGAGCCGGTGCGCCTCTTCCACCACGGCGCACAGTTCTTCGGTGGTGAACTGGGGCTGCCAGATCGACGGGCCGCCGCGGGTCAGGCCTCCGCCGGTCGCCATCACCTTGATGACGTCCGCGCCCTCCTCGGCGTTCTGGCGCACCTTCTGCCGGATCTCGTCCTCTCCCTCGACCTCGCCGCCGAGGAACCAGCAGTGCCCGTTACGGGAGGTCAGTGGCGCACCGGCGGCCAGGATCCGGGGCCCGGTTATGGCGCCCTGGCTGATCGCTTCGCGGAGCCGGACGGCCAGGCCGCCGCGGTCCCCCAGGTCGCGGGCGGTCGTGATGCCGGCGTCGAGCAGTTGCCGGGCCCGGCCAGCCATGCCCAGGAGCAGGGTCATGTCGTCGCTGTCGGTCAGCGTGGTGACCGGGTCCGGGCCTGCGTCGAAGGCCAGGTGGACATGGCAGTCGATCAGGCCGGGCAGCACGGTGGCATCGGGGAACTCCAGTATCCGGCAGTCCGGTTCCGTGTGCGCGAGCACGTCCTTGCGTGTCCCGGCTGCCAGGATGGTGTGGCCCGAGATGAGGACGGCGCCGTCGTCGAGGTGTGTGCTGCTGGGACCGAGCAGGATGCGTCCTGCGGTGATGAGTGTCTGGGTCACGACGTCTCGCTTTCTCGGTCGGATGGTTTGGCCCCGGCACGGACGCGTCGTCGTCTCACCGCGTCCGACAGCTGGGCCAGCTGATGGGCGTCGTCTTCCAGGGTTTGTGTCAGCGGCATCGCGACGGCGACGGCCTGGGCCGGCGCCTCCTGGAGCTGCTTGCTGCGCAGGGCGGCGCAGAGCCGGTCGGCCAGGTCGTCGGCCCACCCCGACTGGTCCTCTGCAAGGACTGTGGTCGGCGCCAGGCGGGGACTGATCCGTACCAGGCCGTCACGGCACTCGATGACTCGGCGGTAGTAGCGCCGGTGCACGCCGAGCGGGAGCAGGTGGTCGCGCCACTGTTTGGTCGGCATCCGGTAGAGGGTGTGCTCGGGGTATGCCTCGTTCAGCATCTGCCACAGCGGGCCCAGGCGGCGGTACATCCGGCGGTGCTGGCGGCGTACCCGCACCACTGCGATGCGGGTGGCGACTCCGGGGTAGCTGACTCCGATGAGGAACAGCGGGACCCCGAGCGCGATGATCACGCTTGAGGCCCAGGTGACGGCCGGGGGCACGGTGCCCCCCTGCGAGCGCACCACGGTCAGCACGGTGCGGATCGTGCAGGACGCGGCCATGGCGCCGATACCGGCTGCGGCCAGCCAGAGGCCGGTTGCCGCCGGCCGCTGTGAGGCCCGGGCGTAGGCGCAGGTCCACCGCAGGGCCATGGACAGGGCGTAGACGAGATACACGTCCGCGACGAGGTAGAAGCTCACCAGAGCTGGATCGCTCAGGTCGGATCGCCGAAAGCCGGCGCCGTGGTCGTGGATGCCTGCCGCGACCGTGGCCGTGACGAGGCCGATCGCGGCGAGGGCCAGCAGGAGTGCCTCTCGGCGGGCGCGTCTGGTGCCCTCGGCCGTGCCGGCGGCGGCCGAGTACAGGTAGAAGCACATCAGCCAGAACACCATGCTGAGCACGAACAGGTTCTGCACCAGCCGGGGGGCTCCCGGCCCGCCCACAGAAGCGATCCAGCCGGCGAAGGGCTCCCTGGCCAGCGTGAAGGAGCAGGCGGCACTGAGCAGGCACAGCGTGACGGCACGCAAGGCCGCGTCACGGGGAGCCTTGACCAGCTGAAAGATCTTCCACCCCAGCGCTGCGACGAACGCCAGGATCATCCCCCACAGGATTGCGGAGAGGATCACAGCCACCCCTGTCTGTCGCCCAGCGCCGTCTGGACCCGCCGTACCGAGGCGTCCGTTGGCTGTGGCGGTGCGACCCGGTTCAGTACCGCGGCCCACTCCAGGATGATGGTGGCGACGAGCTCCGCCTCTCGCTCGTGCTCCTGGTCGTAGGACGTGCGCCGCAGTGCCCTGCGGATCGCTTCGGGTGCGATGTCGGGCATCATCAGGGCCCACAGCTCCTCGTCGCCGTCGTCACCGTCGTGATCGGCGAGGATGTGGCCCACCTCGTGCAGGATGATGTGGTCCTGGTGGGCTTTCGTCGTCTCGCGCTGGTAGACGATGAAGTCGCTGGCACCCGTGGCGATCCAGACCCCGAACGGGCCTGGCACGGGCAAGGAGTAGGGCACCAGGTGAATCGGCCGGCCCCGGCGCTCGCCCAATGCGCGGCACAGGACCTCCACCTGCAGAGGCGGTTGAACGTTGAGGGACTGGAGCTCCCGTTTGCAGCGGCGACGAAGCTGTCGCTCCTTCAACCGTTCCCCCTAGATCGAGGTCGAACTTCCATCGTGCGGCGGCGGCTCATGCGGTAGGGGGACTTCCGTGCTGGTCGGCCACCACAGACCGGATCGTGCCAGTGCCTGGTCAGGGGACGACACAAAATCGTTCAGAAACCGTCTGCTGCTGAACAATAGCGAAGGATTGGCAGGGGTCGGCAAAGGCCCCCGTCAGGCGGGAGCGCGCATCAGGCCTGCGGTCGGCCGAGGCCACCCGTGGAAGAGCGCGGCCCGGATCAGCTGGTCGGTGAGCCTCTGTGCGCTCGTGCTCCCGGCGGGCGGAACGAGGGTCAGGCACCGTCGTTGTGCGAGCCCGGGTCCTCTCCCAGCCCTTCCAGCTTCCGCAGATGGCTCACCACTCCGGCCAGGGTCTGACGGCTCGAGTCGGAAAGGCCATGTGCCCGAAGCGCGATGTTGCGCACATCGCTTTGCTTCAGCGCCTGCAGCAGGGCAAGTTGCTCGTCGATGCGCTGCGCCTGCTCGTTGTCGAGGAAGTACGCAGGGCTGACACCGAAGTAGCGGGCCAGCGCCTCGAGGTGCTTCTTGGTCGGGTTCGTCTTCCTGCCGGTACGCAGCTGCCAGATGTAGGTGCCGCTGATCGCCCGCTCCCCTGCAGCGATGTTGATGGCAGTTGCGACGTCCTCGTGAGACGGCGCCTTCTGGCCGTTCGGAGCCGCAGTTTCGAACAGGTGCTCGATTTTCTGTGCGAGGGTGCGGCTCGCTTCACCGCCAGCGCCTTGCTCGGCCGCGCCGCTCATCACCCGACTCCTCGCTAGTTTATGGACGTCCGGGGCCAAGTGTACTGAACAACGCTCAACTCTGGGTGGGCCCCGGCGAGTTTGCTGGTCATGAAGTAGATCTCATGACTATTATCCACCAGAGTCATGAACTGATGTTAATGGGGGAGCGATGGCGGCAGAAGTCTGTCCTACGGGGAACCAACCGGCACCGGCGACGAGCGCACCCCGCTTACACCGATGACCAGCGCGGCAGGCGACTCCCCTGCCGCCGCGGACCAGACACAAGCACCAGGCAAACCCCCCACTCAGTAGGTGCAACACAGTGAGCACACACATACCCGACGACCCGACAGCGCTTGACCACACGCTGGAGGTCACTCTCGGCCGACGTGCCCCCTTCACCCAGGTCGGCGACTGGGTCCTGCTCTCCGGCGCAGACTCCGACGCCCGAACCCTGTACTGGGCCCTGTCCGCCCACCTCAACGCCTCGCGGGACGACAACGAGGTCTGGCCGGGCCTGCTCACACTCGCCCGCATCCTGGGGCTGAAGAAGCCCGAGAACGTCACCAAGTACATGCTGCAGCTGGAAGTGATCGGCGCCGTCGAGGTCAT
Organism: Streptomyces monashensis; assembly: GCF_001866665.1. Lineage (GTDB taxonomy): Bacteria > Actinomycetota > Actinomycetes > Streptomycetales > Streptomycetaceae > Streptomyces > Streptomyces monashensis. The sequence goes on from NZ_MLYO01000052.1 coordinate 25,106, forward strand.
CCGCTCCACGACGGGCCTGGTACGCCGCAACCGCTACATCGTGCACCAGACCCCACCCTCCGGCTACTGCGGACCGCGATCCATGGCCGACTGGTACGCCCTCAACCGAGCCGCCACCGACGAGACCCCAGAAGAGCGCGACGCCCGCGAAGCCGCCTTCGACTCCTGGCTCACTTCCACCCGCCAGACACTCAAAGAACACTGCCAGCAGACCGCCCACGCCCGAGCACTGGCAAGGAAGGGCCGCACGCCCCTGGCGCCGGCCATCCCCTTCCTCGGCCTGAATTCCCGTACCCCCACAGCAGGAGGTACGGGGCGAGCTGGGAATTCCATCAAACCAGCAGGCCGGACCGTACCCCTTGCTGTGGGGGTACGCACCCCCGCAGCAAGGCGCTTCGCACCTCCACCGCAAGGGGTTGAAGTAGACCAAGAAGAACAACACCAAGAACCCGCGCCTGCGGCGCGAAGCGTCGCCAACGGCCGAAGGCCTCATACAGCAAGTAGTGAGCACGCCCGCCGCAACGACACCAACGGCGTACTCGAACAGCCAGCACTGCCACAGGCACCCCGCAGTGGTGTCCGCCAACGGATGAACCGAGCCCAAACACAGCTCGTCGAGGCCGTCGAAGCCGGGCTTCCCGAAGAACTACGCACCCTGCTCCCGAAGTTCCGCCCCGCGACAATGCGGGACACCATCCTGCGTGAAGCCCAGCACCGCACTGCCGAAGAGCTGATCTCGCGAGCCGACCGGCGCTGGTACGCCTGGGGCCTCGCCTCGACCGCCGACATCTCCACCGGCGGAGCAGGCCTGGCACATCCCGTCGGCGTCGCCGTACGGCTCATAGCCTCCCACCGATGTCCCATCGGCAAATGCGGCCGCGAATGCCCTGACCCACGGTGCGAAGACGGAATCATCATCGACACCAACCGGTCATGCCCCCGATGCGCCGAACATCGGAACGATCACCGCCATGGAGCCGCCCAGCCGACTACCCCCACCCGCAAGAGCAAGCCGTCACGACCTGAATGCGACAGCTGCGACAGGCCCATGGTCGGTCCAGCACACCCCGATGGCATCTGCCGCGATTGCAGACAGTCCATGGCAGGGACAGTGAGCAGCCTCCGACGAGCCCTGTGACGGCGGCTGGGTCCAGGACATTTGACTGTCCCCGCCAAAGCCTCCCGGCCCCCGCCGTGCACGCGGCACAGCGGGGAGCGCGGAGAGACCGCCGGGCCGATCGCGCCGGCGCGGGAGTGCGGGCGGCATGGCGTGCCTGGTCACAAGGCCGTGCGGTTACTCAGGTTGAACTCCTGGAGTCCGGTGGCCGTGACGGTTCTTGATCGTCGCGGTACGACGTCGTCATGCGGTACGCGCATGGGGGCGGGCTGATGCCCAAGGAGCAGGAAAAGCGGGAGCGGGTGCGCCTTGAGGCGGCCGAGCAGCAGCTCACCGCGCCCATCCGACCCGCAATACCGCGTGTGCTACACACCGGAGGTGTCTGTCCCCGACCATCCGGGAGAGACACCTCCCGGGCGTTTGAAGTCGGTGGCCGCCGCTTCCCCGGCTCATGTGTCGGCACGTTGTTGCCCGGCACTCGTCGTTGCGCTCGGTTCGTGCTCCACGACGTACGGCGGGCTCGCCGCGCCCTCGGGGAAGAACCAGAAGTGTCCCAGTTCAATGTGTCCGAGCGTCTTCGAGCTGCGTACGGAAGCGGCGGCTCCCACCTAGCCGAGCCGGGCGCCGGTCACGGCCAGTGTGATGCGCTCCAGGCCGTGCGTGGCGGCGAAGCCATTAACCCGGGCTTCCACCTTGCGTGACGGACGGTGCCCCCAGGACGGCGCGATTCCTCTCCCGCCGCCCGCCGTGCCCCGATCCGATGCCGCCTACTGCTCCGTGATGGCCTCCTGGTGCAGGCCGAAGAGCGGGAGAGACTGCTCAGGGAGTCCTTCGACGCGGACTGAGACGGTCCGGTGGGCCTCCCATGCGGAGCGGGTGAGCCTGAGGCGCCTGAGGGTCTGGAGAGTGCCGCGGACCGCATGCCGTTCGATCCCGTCGTCCGTGTATCCGAGCTTCTTGGCGATGGCGTAGGAGGCAGGGTTGTCCGTGTACGCGCTGGAGCAGACCTCTTGTGCACCCAGTTCACTGAAGGCTAGGTGCAGGATGGCCTCGCGCATCTCGGTGCCGTATCCCTGACCGTGGAAGGGCAGTCCGAGCCAGCAGGCGTCGGTGGCCTCCTTGGTAATGGCGAAGTTCTTGGCTGCTAGGGACTGCACGCCAATGACAGTGTCGTCGCGGCTCACGGTGAGGTCCAGGGTCCAGTCGAGAGGCTGCCAGGTTCCTTGGCATCGCCAGTGGTGCTGCATCACGGCAAAGCCCCTGGCCGTGGGGGGCAGGTCGGTCCAAGGCACGGGGAAGGGCATGACTTCCGGGCCGTGGATGCCGTCGGCGGCTACTTGGGCCAGTTGGTCGAGTTTCTGAGGTGTGGGAAGAGACAGACGGAGCCGAGGTGTGGTCAAGGTCAGCGATGCCAGGGGCCAGGCGAGTTCATTCATGAGATTCCTTCGTGCCGGTTAGTGCGCGCCACAGAGCGCGGGCCGTCAGTGCTTCTTCGAGCGGCGTCACGCCGAGTCGGTTATGCATGAGGTGGACGTGGTGGAACAGCAGGTAGGGCTTGGGAGTGAGGGGTTGTGCGGCTACCGCCTCGTCGAGGTGGGTCTGGCACTGCTGTGTGTAGCTGGCCAGAGTCGCCTGTACTGGTTCGGGGCAGGAGCGGGCCGCGGCTGGGCGGCTGTCCAGTAGGGCGTCAAGGTGGTCTGCATATCCCGGCGCTCTGCCGTGCGGTCCGTGACTCCAGTACCAGGCGTATTGGTGGACGAAGGCGCGCCGACGCGGCTCGGGCAGCAAGGATGTGAGCATCTCGAGATGGGCGCGAGTCACAAGCAGACGTTGTGAGGCGGCGTAGGGCATGAGCGTGAGGGCGGTGTTGCTGCCCAACTGGAAGAGCTGCTCGGCGTGCTGTACGCCACCCTCGCCGCGGTATTTGCGGGTTTCGGGTGCGTATACAGACCGGCTAAACCCAAGATGAGCAGCGGTACCCGCCGTCGGTTCATTCGCTTTCCGGGACAGGAAGGCGTGGGTACGGCCGTCAATGAGGCCATCGACGGCGCTAATGCAGCGTAGCGGCACCTGAACCCTGAGCCGTAGATGCATGCCGAACTCATCGATGAATCGGAGGTAGAACCAGGCCGGGGGGCCCGCAAGTCGCGCGATGCCCGCCAGGGTTGATGGCAGATGGTCGGTAAGGAATTCGTCGATTAGGAGACGCGAACCGAGGTGTATCCGGTAGTGGAGCCAAGGAGACGCGCGGTGGAACACAGCGTCTGAATCCTCCGCGACGGCGGTGAGATCAGACAAGGGTGACCAGCCCCATGAGTTCGCGAACGCGGTGGCTCGCCGGGGAACCGGTGGTAGCTGGCAGTGCTTCGGAGATGTCGACTTCCACGCAGTGGGGATCCAGGTGAGGGAAGGCGGCCCACAGGGAGTAGGGATGCGCAAAGTGCACCCAGTGGGGCTTCTTCCGGCGCAGGCCCATCGCTGTGCGCGCCACCTCCGCGAGGTAGATCTCGTCAGGCAGGCCGAGTCGCGTGCGCCAGCTGTCGACACGCAGTAGGTAGTCGATGTCCCTCTCCCCCGGAGCCGGGCGGGGAACATCGTCCGGTCTCACGCGCCACCGCTGGCGCGCCCAGACGATACCGTCGGCGGTGATGCGTGGCAGCACGGTGGGCTCCGCTGTTCCCGCCACGCTGTCGTTAAAGCGGTACTCGCGGTCCACTCGGCCAGTGATCACCCAAGGGTTCGACAGTAGGACGAGCAGGCCGACCGGTCCTTTCAGGAGCAGGTGGGGCACCGTGCCCACGTAGTGTGTGGCCACCGGCTGCCCGCTGCGATTGGTCAGCTGTAGAGTTCCGGTCGCTAAGTCGTGTCGCAGGCTCAGATGAGAAAGCGATGTCTGCTGGCCCTGAGACGGTACGTCGGAGGGCCAGGCCAGGTAGGGGCCCATCGCGAGTGCGGGACGCTGCATTTCCGACCAGTCGGCGAAGGCGGACAGCTGCAGCACTTCGCAGCCGGGGTGCTGGGCGTTGAGCCAAGTCCGCAGCGCATCTGCCAGGCTCGGCCCGAAGAGGCTGTTGTCCGTCCACCGGGCCAGCACGCCCGCGGTGCCAGACTGCACATTATTGATGACCAGCTGTACGCGGTCGGCATCCACGTCAGGGAGAGAAGGCTGGGCGGGGACCTGGAAGTACAGGGTTGCGTGGCAGGCCGCCACGGTGCCCTTGCCGCTTGGCCCTAGCTTGTCTTGCAACTTCCGCGCTGAGCTGCGGGCCCGGGCACCGAACGCCGTGGTCGGGCTGATCCGAGAGGCGGCCCGGTACAAGAAGGACAGTACATCGCGACAGACCCCTCCGGTGCCGTAAGTGCCAAGGAAACAGTCCACCATCGCGCTGTAGAGGGGGGACAGCTGCACGAATGGTGCGATGCCGGCGCCTGCACGGCGCAGCGCGTCTTCGATTGCTGCCCGTTCTTCGTTGGGGAGCGTGGGAAGGGCTTCGGTGACTGTTTCGTGGGACGGGGAGGTTTCGCCAGCCCACAACGGGCCCGGGCTGCCTGGCGAAGCGCTACCAAGCACCTCCCGTGTCGTGTGCGCGGCGCGCTCCAACAGCCGGAAGCGCTCTTGTGCGCCGGTCGGGCGGGTGCCAAGCTCCTCTTCCACCTGTGCCAGGCTTGCTATCCCGTTGGAGATCGGGTCTACACCAGTGTGCACGGGGGCGTTCTCTAGACCGGTCAGCCACTGGAGAAGAGGCCCGAAATGGCTCCGATCATGGGGCTCCCAAGGAGCGACGGGTTGGAGGATGCCGACGTTGAGCAGGTGCCGAGCCAATTCCTGGCCGTTGTCTCCGAGTAGGTCGCCCATCTCACGCAAGGGGCGTACATCCCGCGGGAGCGCCGCTATGGCCTTCCGGTAGTCCTCGATCACTACCACGTCGTCGCCGCGGGTGAAGAATCCGTCGAGACAGGTGAAGTGTGAGCTGCTGAAGCACAGTTCTCCATCGACCTCGGTGATGCCGGCGTTGATTCGCACGGGCATGCAAGCTGATCGCTGTGTATCGCGCCCCAGGGACAGCATCAACTCCAGAGCTGCGGACCGCGAGGACGTGAATACGCTGTCCTGCCGGGCACTGCCGCCGTCTGTGTCTTCTGGTCCCAGGAACCCGATGGTGGTCAGTCCGCTGAAAGGGCTGGGTTTGACGGTGGCACGCGCCGCGTAGTGGAAGGCGGTACGGCCCAGGCGGCTGCGGTAGGAGACGGCCTTGTCAGGTGAGTGGTTCAGCAGGTGCTGGGAGAAGTCCACGCTGGCCATGGCCAGGCTCGGTGCGATGTCCTCCCGAGCCAGTTCTTGCACCAATTGGCGGCCAGCGTGCCTGTTGTGGCGCTCCAGTGCTTTGCCCGCGTCCTCCACGGTGACGTCGGCGTGTTGGAGGACGTCCAGCCACGCGTTCACGGAGTTCCGCGTGTGCTGATCAAGGAGCGGCATGGCTATGTCGAGGGCGCGCTGAGTAGAGGGAGAACGGCGGCTGTTGAAGACGTCGCGCCGGACTTTCAGCAAGGCGCGGCGCGGTGCCGCATCTTCGACGGTGGGCACCAGGTGGTGCAGACGGTCAGCCAGCGACGTCGCCAGGGCGGCTGCACGGGTGCGCAGGTCGCTGGCGGTCCGGATCAATGCGCCGACGTCGTGGGCTTTGGTGTCTTCCAGTAGCGACGCGGGCAGGGCACAGGTGCGCGCGACGAGAAAGTGGGCGACAGCGACGGTTGCCCCGGTTGTGGGCAGGGTGCCGATGTTTGGTGTGGCGGACGAGGTCATTGCGGTGTGTCCTCCAGCAGTGCGCGGGCCCGGCGCACCCACTCGGCGGAGTTGACGTCCTGGGCACCGACCGATGCCGATGCGCCTTCTTCAGAGGCGGCGCTGCTGAGAATGAACTCGCCCACGGAACACTCGGACAGGTAGTCGTTGCCCGTCGCCTCGGCCACCAGATCGGCGTTGCCGCTGCCCAGCGCGCAGGGAGCCAGTCGCATCGCGGTCGCTACCAGGTACATAGTCTGATAGAGAACGCCCACGTTTTTCAGAGTCGTGGCATAGGCCATGCTGTCGTACTTCCAGGACAGCCGCTTCATGCGTGAGGTGATGCTGAACACCATGTCGGGGTAGGCCAGCCCGCCGGTGGCCGTCCAGGCAGCCTGTGAGACAGCGTGCACGAGTCGTGTTTCCCCGTTGATACGTGTGAGTTCGTGCCGGTGAGGATCATAGTGGTAGATGCCGGGCTCCAGATCCAAAGAGCGTGTGACCGTCACGTACAACTCAAGTTCATACGCGGCTCCACCTCCTGGATAAGGGCGCGAGGTTGTCTCGTAGGGCACGCCGGGGGCCGGCGGGCTGAAGCCCCGGATGCGCCCGACGCGATAGAGGAACTCGCCAAGTTGGCGAAGAGTCAGAGGTACTTCTCCAGCCATTCGTCGTGAGGTACGGCCTTCGAGCGCGACGGTCAGAGCCGGGTCACGAGCCAGTACGGAGTCCCAGTCTGGCCGGTACATGGGAATGGGAGCTTCACCGTCTGCGGAGGGCCTTACGGCTGGCTCTGGAGGGGTGGTGTCCAGGTGTGCGAAGTTCGCACCGAAGGGATAGTCGTGGCGTCCGAAGCGTGATCGGGCGTGGAACAGCAGGTCGTGAAACGCCCACAACTCGGGCATGTTGCTGCCAGAGGCTTGGGCGTCCGCTCCCGCCGGTTCAGCGACTAGGAAGCCTGCGGCGAGCAGGTGTTCGGTCAGGTTGTGTAGCACACCGGCATCGGTCCCGAATGCTCTGAGTGCCGTCAGCGCATTTCCCTCGGTCAGCGACGTCACCCATTGCCTGGCTGCGGGGGAGCGCAAGGTCGTACGGTGGGCCGTCAACGGTGATTCCAGCACGAGTGCGCCCTGATGGGAGCGGAGATAGCTGGCGTCGGCCAGCCGCACGACCGCCTCGTCCGCGAGAGCTTTCACCGTGTACGAGGCAGTGGGGGTCAGGGCCTGCAGTGCGGCGTGCATCTGACCGCAGTCGGACGGCGTGTGAAAGGCGCGCGTTACCAAGTGCCGCAGCCGGTGCAGCGTACCAAGCACTTGGCCCCGTACCGGGGCGGCGACCGGTGTCAGAGCGCTGTCCAGACCTTGTCCGTATCGGGACCAGGTGGAAAGCACGTCCCGCGAGGCCGAATTCATCGACCGCAGCGCGTAGCGGCCCCAAGGGCTTTCCAGCCGCAGTCCGTCGCCGTCCTCAGCAACGGTCAGGCCGGTGCGGGGGCGTATGGACTCGCCGGTCCCCTCGCATCTGGTGAGGACTCCGGTGCGCAGAAGGTCCGAGGGTGCCATCAGATGAACACCCCGATGGGGTTGAGTTCGTCTTCCCGGGTCGGCTCGTTCACCCAGCCGAGCTCGACAGGGACGTCGTAGAGCCTGCCAGGCGCGAAGCGCGGCCAGAAGTGACGCATGCCGGGCACAATGACCTTGACAACCGGAAGTCCGACATCGGGACGGGTTTGGTCGATCACCAGCATCTCCATGCCGAGCCTTTCAACGGTTTCCTGCGCGCGGCACAGGTCATCCAGGAGATCGCAACCGTCATGGGTGGTGTAGTCGCTGGCCTGCCGCCGGGGCGCCGGCGAGGGGCACAGATACGGCTGGTTCTCAAGCGTCGCCGTCTGCCACCAGTGCTGCTGGGCCCGGTCGGGATAGGTGTAGCCGCTGCCATCTGCCTGGGCGTGTACGACAGCAGGCAAGAATTGGTTCATCTCTGTCAGGGCGCGCCCCACAGCGATCCGGGCATCGAAGTGGGCCCCGAACGCAATCAGAATGTCCTCGGTGGGCTTGTCGATCCGCCGGGATATCGCAGCCATGACGGGGATGCCGAAGTCGCTGGTTAGATCCAGAACCCAAGCGTCTCGGCCTACAGCCCGGTACTGGGATAGCCACGTCTGAAAGTAGGGCTCGGCAAAACTTCCCAGATCCACCTCGGGCCGCTGCACGCGGTTGTACCACCACAGAGCTACGCTGTCGCGCTCCACCAACTCCATGAAACCCTGCAACGTAGCGTCCTCGATGCTCGTGCCCGCGGCACTGCCATTGGAGTCGGCAGCGGCGTACTGGTGTTCACGGTCGACGGGGTATCCGTAGAACAGCGAGGCAGTGGGCACGTAGCGGTGTTGTTGGGCAGTCAACGACCACACAGGAGTCCAGTCGATGGGAGCGGTGGTGTCCAGCGGCATCAGGACGCGGTGAAAGTGGACGTCACGTTCGTTCCACGCCGCACGTTCGGCGAACTGCCGGTCGCTGTAGAGCGCCAGGTCATTGGGAGCAATGGCGCCCTCGCCAAGGTCCGCGTAGGCCGCCGTGATCCGCGCCTCGTCGCCCTGGTGCACCCCGGAGTACCGCTCCAAGGCCTCGCCCAGGGCGCTGGCCCGCGCCTGCAAGTCACTCATGCCCTTGCCGCAGCTTTGGCTGCGCAATCCCACTCGGAGGTCACCCGGTCGGGACATGGGAATGGCGAAGTTCTGTCCCGCTGTGTAGGCGTGGAATCCGGGCCAGAGGCTGGGTAGCTTGTGCAGTCCGGTCACAGGACCAAGAGCCGGGCTGATCAGATGGCCGTGGAGGTCGAGCATCCGCTGCGGATCCTTGCTGCGATGCCCGCCGTCAACCAGCGTGACCTTTGGCCTGCTGACCAACTTCACAGGGGAGCGGTGCTGCCGTGCCACGAGTTTCCCGTCGCCGCACTTGGGGCATTGCGGGCGCCGGAACACCACCTGCTCCTGGGCCGCGAGAGTCACGGTGTCGAACGTGTGCAACATGTCGGGGTTCAGCCCCGCAGCCTGCGCCCGGTGCTCACCTTCCGGCACCGTGTACGCGCCGGCCAGCCACTTGGCCGCGTGTAGTGCAGCCAGTGCCTCGGCTGCCCCCCGAGTAGCGGGAAGGCTTACTGTCGGTGTGTAACTAGCCGAGCGGGTCGACGCCTTAGCCACGTATGTCTCGACCATGCGGTTACCGGCCAGTCGGTGCGCCAGACACTCCCAGCAGGCCCCTTCCTCAGGCCGGAAGAAGGGCCCGAACCAGGCCACGCTGCCCCCGGGCTTAGCGAGCATCCAGGGGCGCTTGTCCGCAAGCGCCTGGTCGTTGATCTGTGACAGCTCCGGTTCCAGGTAATCGTTGACGATGACTATCGTCAGGTCCGCTACTCCCTCGGTCAGGTTCAGCCCCAGGCTCTTCCAGGCACGGCGTACCCCTTCGACAGCCGCAGCACCTGCGGCTTGGATCCGTACCGTGCCCGAGGAGAGTCGGGATAGAGCGGTGGCGGCGTCGACGCCGGAGTTCTCCCAGAATCCCGCCGAGAGCTCCTCCGCAGTGACGGTCGTCTCAGCACGCCGCACATAACCAGCCTCCTCCAGCTGGCGAAGGGCACGGGCCACGCTCTGCGCGGGAAACGAACTGGCGAGTTTGGACACGAGGTCGTCCTCGGTGTGTCCTGCCATCAACAGTGGCCCCAGCGACTCGATGAGCCGGCCTCTCAGCACTGTGCTTTCGCCGCGGTCGGAGGTGAGATACACGCCGTCTCCATCGAGGACGTCGACCTTCAACGACCGGCGGAAATGCAGTACTGGAGGCATGATTCTCTCTTTGCTGTGAAGCGGAATAACGGTCTGAAGTGTCAGCGCCGACTACTCGTCGAGGGGCTGTCTTGGCCAAGCAAAGCGGCGTACAATTCCGACGGACCGTCGTGGATAAGTCGGCCGGAACTATCCAAGGCGAGTACCCGGTGCGCGGCGCGGATGATGCGCTCGTCATGGGTGACCACGATGCGCGTCATAGTCTTGTGTCCCAGCGCATCGATGATGTCCTGCTGCGACTGAGAATCGAGGACGCTTAGCGCTTCGTCCAAGACCAGCAGCTGCGGATCTTTGAGGAGGGCCCGTGTCAGCAGCATGCGCTGCCGCTGCCCTGTGGAAAAATGGGCGTTGAGGTTCAGCGCCGGAGTCTTGAATCCCATAGGCAGCGCCCGCAGGAGTCCCTCCAGACCTGTTGTCTCCGCTGCGGACCAGATGTCCGCCTCTCGGGCGGCATAGCCGGTGCCGGCGAGGAGCGTCCCAAGGTCCGCCGCGCCCGGACTCTCGTCCTGCGCCATGTAGGCGATCCGAGGGCCGTCGCCCTCATGTCCCCAAGTGCGCGCGGTGTTACCCGCAGTGGGGTTTTCCAGGCCCAGGAGGAGTCGCAGCAGAGTGGTCTTGCCTGCCCCGCAGGGCCCGACCAGCGCGATGAACTCGCCCGGTCGGACGGTAAGGCTGACGTCTCGGATTACGGGCTCGCGGCCATCACTGTAGCTGTACCAGACGGAGTCCAGACTCACGAGCTCACCGTGGGCGGGGCAGTGCTCCTTCCCTGGCTCCTGGCCGCTGGCTGGTCTCGCCGCGCAGTCTTGGCCAAGCAGCCCAAGGGCGTCCAAGGCCGTGGGAAGAGCCTGCCCGTATCGTGCAAGCCCCGCCGACAGCGGACCGATGGCCAGCACCCCAGCCAGGAGCTCCGTACCTTCCGACCCGGCTGTTCCCCACAGAGCCGATGCAGTGGCTACTGAAGCGGCGAACCACCAGACGCTGCTGTGGAGAAGGCTGTCACGCAAGGCATCGCATGCGCGGAGGACCATCCGCTGCGCGCGCGGACGTTCTTGTCCACAATGCCACTTGTGGAGCACAGTGGGCATGCGGCCGTAGACTCGCAGCTCATCGACCGACGCCAGCGCCGACTGGAGCAGCGCTCGAGTATCGTGATCCGACTTTGCCCCCCGGGTAACGGCGGCATACCGAAAGCACTGCAACGCCGTGACCAAAACGACCAATGCCGAAAACGTGGCCAGTAGCGTCCATCCCAGCCAAGGGGTGACGGCAGCCAATGCAGCCAATGCCAGACACATGCATACCGGCGTCAACAGCGTTTCCGGCGAGGCCACTCCCAGCGCTCGGCGGCAGCGCGTCGGGCCACCCGCCAGTAGCAGGAACCGCGCGGGAGGCACTGCACGCATCACCGACGGCGACTGATTCACTACACGGTGCCACACGCGCCGCTCCCAGTGCTGCTGCAGGCGGTCCGCGAGCTGCATCCAGGCCGCATCATGCCGCCGAGCCACCACGTGCACGGCGGCGATGGCTGCCACGCACACCAGCGAGGCCAGTACCCAAGACCAGCTCGAGGAAAGGACGTCTGCATGCAGTGCCCACGGAGTGAGCAGAGCGGGTAGGAGACGCAGGAGGGCTAGGGCGGTACCCGCAGCCACCGCACCGGCGATCTGGGCTCGCGCGACGGGTGACCGCAGTGCATGTCGGATTACGGAAGGGCGGGTGTGTTCCATGGGGTGAGTCGGCCTCCCTCCAGTACGTACACTGCGTCGGCCAGTTCGCCGAGTCGGGCGTCGGCCCGGAGCCACACAGTCGTGACACCACGCTCCCGGAGCGCGTTCAGAACATTGCGTTCTTGGTCCCTGTCCATTGCGCTGGTGGCGTTGTCCACCACCAGGACCTTCGGGCACCGTGCCAGGGCCCGCGCGAGGGCCAGGCTCTGGCGTTGCCCCCCGCTGAAGTTCGTACCGTCGGCGGCAACGCGCGCATCCCAAGGGCCTCCGCGTTTCGCTACCGCCTCACGCAACCCCACCGCTCCCAGCGCATCCTCGATATCCTCTGCCGAGATAGATGGGTCCCACAGGGCGACGTTGTCGGCGACGCTCCCCGGAAAGATGGCGGATGCCTGTGCGACGTACGCGAGTTGCCGGACATCGGTCTCCACGGTGCCGGACGATGGCGGAAGCACGCCGACCAGCAGCCGTGCCAAGGTGCTCTTTCCGCTTCCCGACGCCCCGACAATATGCACCATCTTGCCCGGGCATACCGTCAGGTTCGCCTGACGCACCACCACCGGCTGCGCGGCGGTGTAGCCGAAGCTTACGTTGTGCAGCCGGATCTGCTGCTCCGGGAGCCCGGGCCCGAGCTCACCCGTCACGAACCGAGAAGTCGTCGGAGAGCGCAGAATGTCATCGAGCACGGCCAACTTTGGCCTCAGGTTTTTGACTTCGACGTAGGTCCGCGTCAACACCCCCTGCTGAAGCGCCAGCAAGGCGGCTGCTGGGACCAGCGGCATCACCTGGCCCAACGACCCGGGGAGATGCGAGACGACGTAGAGCACCACGAGCCAAATGCCGAGGCTCAGAGCCATGTCGAAGGCCGCCACGCGGCGCAGACTCTTGTGCACTCGGTCGTACAGGACACGCTGCAAAGAGAGGAGCTGACGCTGGGAGCTTTCCAAAGCACTGATAAGGTCCCGGCTGCCGCCTTCGGCGGCGAGGGTGTCCGACGCGGCCAGCGCAGAGCTGAGGAGCCCGTCGCGTACCAACTGTCCGGCAACGACGGGATGCTCGTCACGCACGGAGCGGTCCGCTATGCGGGCCACCATCAATCCGCTGATGACCTGTCCCGCGAACAGGGCTGCAATCCACCAAGAAGCGGCTAGCGCCGTGCCAATGAGGACGACGGCGATGGTCACCGCAGCCACGGCGGCGGCGACCAGTCGGTGGACAAGCTGTAGCGCTACAGCGTCGACTAATTGCACGCGGGCCACGAGCGCGGTGGACCGACGTCGTGCGAAAAACTCGGAGGGTAATTTCGCCAGCTGCCCCAGTACGCGGTGCGTCAAGTTCCGGCAGATGCCGTCCTTGAGGCGTGCATACAGCAGGTGCAAACACAATGCCAGGAAGGCCGCGGCAGCAGCCACCACTATCAGCCGCAGTTCGCGGGCGTGGACAGCGAGCACCGCGACGAGCCCTTGGAGTACACCTAGCACGAGTGCGACGGCCACGGCCATCCGCCCGCTAGATGTGAACAGGTCCGCCATCTGGTGCCGCAGCGAGCGCCGGGCTCCGCTGGGGTCGAACTCACTGCCGGGCTCGAAGAGGAGCACGATGCCGTTGAAGCGCCGCTGGAACTCTGTCGCATCCTGAGAGTGCCGGCCGCGGGCGGGATCGTTGACGAGTATCCGCGAATTACTTTCGACGCCTTCTACAACAACGAAGTGCCCACCGTCGATGAGTGTTATGGCGGGATAAACAAGTCTGCCAAGTGTCTCGATAAATGATTGATGGCTGTCTGACTTGGCGGCGACGCGGATGGCCCGCGTGGATAGCCCGTATTTCTGTGCGGCACGCAGGATGGCCGCCGCACTGGTGCCGTCACGGCCGGTCCCACAGGCATCTCTGAGAATGTGCGAATCAATATGCAGGCCATGATAGGAAAGAATTCCACCAAGACACGCCGAGGCACAATCCGCTTCCTCCATCTGAGGCGTGAGCAGGGTGCGCGCGATGCGCTTAGAGCTCTGTTTCTGGCCGCGCTGCACTTTCACCCCCTTCCCCCTGACGGATCCCACCCAAGCCTGTCAGGGCCTATCGGCCATTCCCTCGCGCGTGTCATCGGCCGGGTGGTGCAGTCGGAAGACTGGCACCACCCGGCCGCTAGCGACGGATCAGACGCAGCCGGCCGAGCTCAGCGTGCCGCCACTGCACAGGATGGTGCTGACGGTGGCCGCGCCGTTGGTCGAGGAAAGCTCCTCGATGGTCACCTCCGCGTCGACGCTCTCGACATCGTCGATCGCCAGGTCCTGGATGTTTTCCATGACGCTCTCCTTACGTGTGTCGGAAATTTTATTTCGACCCTAATAAGAGAGAGGAGTCGGTTGCGAGTTGGATTCCTCGAATCCAACTCGGCCATGTCTGAGTCAGCTTTCACTGACCCCTTCCCCCCGCTTGATCAGGCTCGGCGAATTTAACATGCCCGCAACTGAACATACAATCGATTTCTGTATGGTCACGCTTGGAAGGTGGCGTAAAAGGCTCTTGTCTGAGTAGTTCTTACAGCTCTCCGCACCGGTGCACCGCCGGGTGCAGATGGGCGTGCCGTCCAGCAGCACGATCCCACTACTCGTACGGGTAGTCCTCTTTAGGGCTCCAGGCGCAGGCGGCCAGCAGGCTGGCAACCTCCCTGACCCGCCGGGGACACGGTGGTGGGGTGTATCCCGCCACCGCGGGTCAGTCACCGGGCAAGAGCCCCTTGCATGATCAAGATCTGGCCGGATCTATCCGGTGGGGTCCCGCAAGCCAGCCCGGCAGCGACACCATGACCGAGTCATTGCCACTTGCTACCTGGAGCAGGTCCCGGTCTGCCTCGGATAGAGCAGGTTGAGGATGGGCGCCCAGGCTGCCTCTCCGGACAGGGCGTCACCGCGGGCTGTCCCCCCGCACAGAAAGGTCTTCGAGGGTGCGCCGGGGCCTTCACCGGGGAAGCCGGCATCGGCACGGGCAACCACGTGCAGCGGGACGCCAACTGCGCGACGTCGCGTGGCCAACTGCTCGGCATACCGAAGGGAAGGTCACAACGCATCGTCACCACCGGCGATCAACAGTACGTCAGCGAGAGCCTTCCCCACCGGGATCGCGGCGACGTTCAGGTGCCGGGCGAACGTCCGCTCGCTGAGTTCGTACCAGCCACGGATCGCTACCGGGCCGTCACCTTTCTTTGTAGCCTGCCAGGAGTCGTCCACCGGGACGAAGGGCAGCGGCCGTCCCTGCCAGGTCCAGGAAGACCGATACGGATGCTGCCGGCTAGCCCCGGGACCTAACCTCCGCGTTTCGCTTCGGGAGGCTGAGCTGGTGTGATGGCCGTGAAGTGGGGGTTCTGGTTGTTGGCAGCCGGGCGGGCATGGTCGAGGCCCGACGCGCGGGTCGGGTTCTCCAGGGTTCCTCGGGTCGTGGGTGTGTAGGGACGGTGCCGAGGTTCAGGTGGCTGGCCGTGGCAGCGCCGCCAGGCAGGCGAATGCGCTGGTCAGCTCGTTTCGCCAGGGCCAGGTTACGGCGATCCGCAGGTGCAAGCGGCGCCCGCCGCGGGTGATGCGGGCAGCGGCGTGCAGCAGACGGTAGCGGAGCTTCTTCGGCTCGGCGGCCGCCAGTTCACCCTCCAGCAGCAGGATGCGTGTCCAGGCGAGGAGGTCGAGGGCGGTCAGGGACAGCTCCAGCCACGCTTGGTTGACCTGGAAGTGTCGGGAGGGGAAGCGGCCGAAGCCGGTGGTCTTGCCGCAGCGGATGCGGTCCTCGACGCGGGCGTGAGCGCGGTGGCGGACTTCCAGGTGCTGCAAGGAGCCTTCGCCGTAGGGGGTGTCGGTGAGGAAGACCTGGTGGCGCATGCCTTCGTCGAGATCGAACAGGGACAGCTGGGCGCCGGGATGCGGGCGCTCGCGGCGGACGATGATCCGGGTGTCCTCGGGCAGGCCCGGCAGGTCGACCAGGCCGGTGAGTTCGGCGACGTGGGCGCCTTGACGCAGGGTGCCGTCCTGTTCGAGGGCGGGGTGCCAGACCTGGTCGGGCAGCTGGCGTATCGCTCGGCGGACTGGTTCGGTGATGGACCAACCGACGGAGAAGGACGCTTGGATCCCGCGCGAGCGGAGGCCGCGGATGTGGGCCAGGAACGCTTTGGCGGATCCGGCGCTGTCCGCACGGATGAGGATGTCGGTGCCGTGGCGGTGGACATCGGGGAGCTGGGCGAGCGCGGCGTCGAGCACGCTGATGTGGTCCTCGGCGGTGTTGGCCGCGGCGTTGCCAGGCCGCAGCAGGCCGGCCAGGGCCTCGCCGGTGTTGTCGAGGAAGCACAGCAGCGGGTGGTAGCCGAAGCCGTGTTTGTAGGTCGGCGCCGCGTTCTCCTTCTCGGAGTGGCAGGTGACCAGGGTGGCGTCGATGTCCAGGACCAGATCCGGCAGTTCGCGTCCGCCTGCACGGGAGGCCGGTATCGCCTCCCGCCTCTCGCCGGCTTGCAGCCAGGCGACCTCGCGGGCGGTGGCACGGGCCGCGCGCAGAGCGCCGAGTGCGGTCGGATCGATGCCCGCCAGCAGGCGCCATGCGGTGGGGTTGGAAGCGACCGGGCCGAACACCTCGGCCTGATCGCGCAGCAGGGCCAGGTCGGCGATCGCCTCGCCGCCGTCGGCCAGCATCACCGCCAGGTCCACGGCGATCCGGCCGGGGGCGTGACCGGTGCCGCGCGGCCGTAGTTGGCGCAGCGCGTCGGTGAAGGCCGTGGTCAGGCCGGTGGCATCGGCGAGATCGGCCAGGAGGCGGGACCCGGCATGACTGACCACCCCGCGACCGTCGGCTGATACGACGAGCTTGGGACGCGACCCGGTAGCGTGCACGCAGAAAGTGCCTTCCTGCTGTGGTGACAGAAGCCCTAGACAAGCCTCATCATCCCAGCTCAGAAGGCACTTTCGCGTTCCCGCTCAAGATCCGGACGCCACCGCAAGTGAAACGCGGAGGCTAATGTTGCACCAGACCGACGAAGTCGGAGAGACGGCGACCACCGCGTTGACACGCGGCTCGCAAACCGCCCTCATCAGTGCGGCCTCGGAGCCCTTGGACACGCGAAGAATGCCGACACGCTCCGGTCCGTGAGACTGCAGTAGCCAGCTCGGACAGCCCCGCGCTGCGGTCGGCCGCGACCCACGCCAAGCAGCTCGGCGACGCCAACGGTTGGCCGCCATCGCTCATCTGGTGCGCAATGGACGGCCTGACGGCGGTGCTGGAGGGCCGCCCGCCCGGCAAAGCCCGTGAAGCTCACCGAAGTCCGCAGGCGAATACCGCGACAGGCCTCCAGCCACCGGGTCGCCGAGGTCCTCGGCAGCCTGGATCTTCTCGACGATGATGCGATTCCACGGTAGACCAGAGCAGTTTGCCTCCCGATGTGTAAACGAGCCGGGGGCGAGCGTCAAGCGATTGCTAGGTGCGAGCTTTGCTCCGCTCGTATCCTCAGGTATGCTGGCTTCAGCCTCTCACGCGGCACTAACTGACTGAACTCCCCCAGGGCCGGAAGGCAGCAAGGGTAGGTGAGCTCTGGTGGGTGCGTGGGAGGCGTTTTACTGCCCATCATCTTCTTGCCCACTGCTGGAATTTACCCGCGGCTTCCTGCAGCGGCAGTCGCGCCACCGCCTGCAAGGTGGGGGCGACTTCAGCCGATACACCTACAACCCATCGGCATACGGAAGACACTCCCGGGCACAACCAGATGGCATCTCGCCGCCATACGACGTATTGCATGGTCGCCGTCCGGAACGCCGACACGCCGCAGAGCCGAATACCCAACGATGTCGTCACCTGCCGAACCAACCAGGCGCGACATCGCCTGGCGGCATACTGTGGGACCGGCAACCGGAGAGCCCAGCCGACGGGCCTCAACATCGTCAGCGACCACGGCGGATCAATATGCCCAGCCGTGCTCGCCGACGCGATAGGCAGCACCCACCCGTGGGTTCAGCCCATGAACTTTTTGAACTCCTCGGGGAGCTCGAAGTCCTTGCCACCCTGCTGGGCCGCACCGGGCAGCCCGAGCGCGCCGCCGGCCTCGGCAACAGCCGAGCGGCGGGCGGCCTCCTCCTCCTGCTGCTTGCGCTTCATCGGGTTGCCGGAACGCTGCTTGCCCTTGGCCTTCTTCGGCTGCCTCTTCTGCCGACCCGGGCCACCGCCCATGCCAGGCATCCCAGGCATCCCCGGCATGCCGCCGCCCTGGGCCATGCGGGACATCATCTTGCGCATGTCCAAGAACCGTTCGATCAAGTTCTTGACCGCGCTGACCTCGACACCGGAACCCTTGGCGATACGAGCGCGGCGCGAGCCGTTGATGATCGTCGGGTCCTGGCGCTCAGCCGGGGTCATCGACTTGATGACGGCGGCCGTGCGGTCGACGTCACGCTCGTCGAGGTTGTTGATCTGGTCCTTGATCTGGTTCATGCCGGGGAGCATGCCGAGCAGCTTGGAGATGGAGCCCATCTTCCTGACCTGCTCCATCTGGGACAGGAAGTCGTCGAGGGTAAAGTCCTGGCCCTTCTTGGAGGCCAGCTTCGAGGCCATCTTCTCGGCCTCTTGCTGCGAAAAGGTCTGCTCAGCCTTCTCTATCAGCGTGAGCATGTCGCCCATGCCGAGGATACGAGACGCCATGCGGTCCGGGTGGAAGGCGTCGAAGTCATCGAGCTTCTCGCCGTTCGAGGCGAACATGATTTGCTTGCCGGTGACATGCGCGATCGAGAGCGCGGCACCACCGCGGGCGTCGCCGTCGAGCTTGGAGAGCACGACACCGTCGAAGCCGACGCCGTCGCGGAACGCCTCTGCAGTGTTGACCGCGTCCTGACCGATCATGGCGTCGACGACGAATAGGACCTCGTCGGGGCTGATGGCGTCGCGGATGTCCGCGGCCTGCTGCATCAGCTCCTGGTCGATGCCGAGACGTCCTGCGGTGTCGACGATGACGACGTCGTAGACCTTGGACTTCGCATACTCGATGGATTCCTTCGCGACCTGGACTGGGTCGCCCACGCCGTTGCCCGGCTCTGGGGCGAAGATACCGGCGCCGGCACGCTCGGCGACGACGCTCAGCTGGTTGACGGCGTTCGGGCGCTGGAGGTCACAGGCGACGAGCAGCGGCGAGTGGCCCTGAGCCTTGAGCCAGCGGCCGAGCTTGCCCGCGAGGGTGGTCTTACCGGCACCCTGCAGACCCGCGAGCATGATCACGGTGGGCGGGGTCTTGGCGAAGCGCAGTCGGCGGGTCTCACCGCCGAGGATGCCGATGAGTTCCTCGTTGACGATTTTGATGACCTGCTGGGCGGGGTTCAGCGCCTGGGAGACCTCGGCGCCGACAGCACGGGTCTTGATCTTCTTGATGAACTCCCGCACGACGGGGAGCGCCACGTCCGCCTCGAGTAGGGCGATGCGGATCTCGCGCGCGGTGGCGTCGATGTCCGCCTCGGAGAGCCTTCCCCTGCCCCGGAGGGTCTTGAAGGTGTTCGCCAAGCGGTCGGAGAGAGTATCGAACAAGGCTCGCAGTTCCTTGAATCGAGGGCCCCGCGCCGTGGCGGCGCTAGGTCCCGCAGACAGGATCCTCTAGCGTATCGGTTGCGACCGGCACGCAACCCGTTGGGGGTGCTGCCGATAACCACAATAGAGCGGCTACCCCCCGGCCACGGCCACAACAGCCTAACCTCGATCTTTCGTGATTGGCCGTCAGCTCTTGCTGGCGGCCGATTTGCGTTGGGTGCGGCTCCGCTCAAGTGACGGACGCTATGCCTTCGTCTTCGGAGCCGTGAAGCGGGGTCAGGTCTGGAGGTCTTGGCGGGTTCGGGTGATCTTGGCGACGAGTCGTTCGGCTTCTTCGTGGGGATCGTTGATGGCGGCCTGGCCGTGGTCGGCGGCCTCGTTGCCCGAGGCGAACAGAGCGACTGGCGACTCGTACTCGATGGCGGCCTGGTACGTCCTCTCGTCGATGCTGCCCTCGAGGATGCCGATCCGCAGCGCCAGCAGGTGCGCGCTGTCGTGGCATCCGGCCCAGCCGGCGCAGATGCGGGCAACTGCGCTGTCGGCCTCGGCCTGATGGCACTGGAACAGCCGGGGCGGCTGTTCGACGGTCGGGGCGTCGTAGCGGCGGAGCTTCTCGTACTCGTCGTGCGCCCAGACACCGGAGGGCACGTCGCGTCGGTAGGGGCAGCTCTCGCAGGGGCGCGGTGCCGGGCGGCGCAGTGACGACATGGAGGCAGTATGCCGCTGGTGATCAGACAGGGTCCGGCCGCCTCCGGGTTCCTTCTGGATGGATCGTCAGCTCGTGAGGGTGAAGTCGTGCTGGCGGCTCCTGGGGTAAAGGCGGTCGTGCTCGCGGACACGATGGTGGTGCCAGTAGGGGTCGAGGTCGCCGTTGGCGACGACGGTGCGGAGCCGGAGGACGGCTTCGGCGCCGGCCAGGCCCCAGCGGGCGCCGGTGATGTCGAGGCGGTCGGCGATCAGGTGGCGGCAGGCGCCTTCGACCGCGCCGGTGGCGATCGGCCAGCCGTTGGCGAGGGCGGTGTCGTAGTGGAGCTGGTCGAGGTGCCCGGTCAGATAGCGGTAGCAGGCGGTGACGGCCTCGCGCCGGGCGGCGGGAAGCTGTTCCCGCTCGGCCTGCGCGGTCATCGCGTGGACGGCATCGTCGGCGTGGCCGGCCAGGATCATGGTCAGGTGCTCGGCCGCCCAGGCCTCTGCTTCGGTGCTGCCGGGCTTGTGAAAGGCGTGGGCGGCCGCCCACGTGTATTCCGCGACGTGGACGAAGTCCAGTAGCACGCGCACGGTGACGCCGCGGCGGGCGGTCACGGCTTCGATCAGGTCGAGCTGGTGGCGGGCGCCGTCGACCAGGACGACCCACGGCCGCAGCCGCTGCGGATCGCGCGCCTCCGCCTGGTCGAACGCGTCCGCGATGACCTGCTCGGGCGATCTGACCAGCGACGCGGTGCACCACTTGTTCTCCGCCCGGGGGCCGGGGCGGGCGGGGCGTTCGCCGCTGCGGCCGCCGGGCGGATGGATCACGTCGTGCGGACGCCTGGGAGCGGGGCGGGTGTCGAACACGCAGGCCACCGTGGCCATCCGCTTCCGGTTCGGCTTCTCGCCCGGCGCGAGCCGGCCCCGGTGGGCGGTCGCGGCCTTCGCGGCCGCCCGGCGGGTCGGCTCGCGCAAGGCCTCGGGCCTCATGACGACGCCCTTGCCGTCCACCTGGATGACCAGCGGCATCTCCCGGCTGCACGGGATCGGGATCCTGGTGCGGTAGAAGGTGTCGACGTCGACCGCGGCGGCGACCACGAGTTCCTCCAGTCGGCGTTTCCCGAGCACGTTCCCGCAACGGCGCTCGATCGCGTCGTGGGCCTGGTCGAACGAGCCGCGGACGGCCTCGCGGACCGCGAGCCGCCGCAGTCCCGCAGAGTGCCGGCCCGCCGGCAGCGACAGCGCGGCGTCGGCGGGGTGGACGTTGCCCAGACCGGGGCCGCGGTGGGCGATCCGCGTGACGCGGACCAGCCCGAACACGGTGGCCAGCAGACGCCCGTGACCCGCCTCCCGCCACGGCCGCACTCTTCCCTCCGGGCCGACCACCACCGCTTCCGCCCCGGCGCGGAGCTGCATCTCCTCCATCCGGGCGCGCTGGTCGAGGTGGTCCTGCAGCAGTTGGCGCAGCAGGTCCCGGCCGACCGCTTCGAGGTGGTCCTCGAGCTCGGCGTGGGTCCACGCACGCGCGACGCTGCCCGACAGCGTGGCTGTCAGCGCCTCGAAGGCGGTCAGGGAGCGGGCAAAGGGGTCAGCGGGGGCATGGGTTTCGTATGTTGGCATCTCCGGGGCTCTTCCCGTCCTGCATTCGACAAGGGTGGCACCTTCGAATGTAGGTGTGGAAGAGCCCTGCCGTCAGCGGGAGTTGGGCGATCCGGCAAGGCGCCGGCGGGCCACCGTGAAGAGCCCGGGGGTGTCCTCGTCCAGCCAGCCCCGCTCGACCAGCCGCTTCATCTTCGACCGCGTGCCCTCGATCTTCCCGGCCTCGGCCGGCAGCCCGATCCTGGGCACCACCTGCTTCGCGCGGACCGGTCCCGGCGCATCCGCGACCACCTCCACGATGTCGCGGTAATCCCGCGGCAGGGCGTCCGCCTTCATGCCGGGCTGCCAGCGCGGAACCGTCAGCACCCCGACAACCTGCCGCTCGGCCCCCGCATACGCTGACGCCACAGGCTCAGCCTCGGCCGGACGCTCAGCACCAGCGGTCGCGGCGCTCGCCTCCGGGGGCATCTCCGCGAGCACCTCGGCGACCGTCTCCCGCGCGATCCGCAGTCGCACCAGCCCCTCCCGGGCCAGCTCCAGCCTCCTGGCCAGGGCCACGGCCTCGGCCTCCAACTCCTCCACCCGGTGCAGGGCAGCCGCCTCCCGCGCCTCCAACTCCTCGAACAGCGAGCCCATCCGCGACTCCACCTCCACCACCACGGTAGAGAACAGCAGGCCCCAACACAGCCCCGGTCGCCCCTCGTTCTCCCAGCTGGGCCTTCACTTCATCGGAACCGCACCCATTTGCGTTCGGCGGTGTTCTTCGGGTGTGACGGCGGCCCGACTGTCGCATCGGGTGGGCGCCGGGTTCCACGGCTCCGGCGGGGCGGTGCTACTCGTAGGGACGGGAACGTGCTGGTCAGCCGGGGTTGGGAAGGGCTGCGAGTCGCTGGATGGCCTCTGTGATCACGTCGGTCCAGGGCCAGTGGCGGGCGAACCTGAGGTGCCGGCGGCGGGCGGTGGTGACCAGCTGGGCGGCGGCGGAGAGCAGGCGGAGTCGCAGGCGTCGGGGCTCCCAGAGCCGGGCGGTGCCGGTCAGGGCGAGCATCGGCATCCAGGCGAGCAGGTCCAGGGCGATCTGGACGATCTCCAGCCAGATCTGGTTCTGCGCTCGTGCAAAGGCAGGTTGCGCAGGCCAGTGGCGCGGGCGGCGCGGATGCGGTCCTCGGCGCGGGCCCGCTGGCGGTGCCGCAGCTCCAGCCGGGCGGTCTTCTGGCCGGTGGTGTTGGTGGCGAAGCAGGTCAAACGCAGCCCGTCGGCGTCGGTGAAGCGCAACTGGGCGCCCGGGTGCGGGCGTTCTTTGCGGACGATCAGCCGCATTCCCTTGGGCCAGCCCTTCAGACAGTCGCTGCCGGCGTCGAGTTCGGCCACCCAGGCACCGTCGCGGACCTCGCCGTCCGGCTCGACGGCCGGTGTCCACGCGGACGCGGGGACCTTCAGGACGGCCTGGTGGACGGCATCGGTGATGGTCATGCCGACCGAGTACGACAGCCACCGGCCGCGGGCGGAAAGCCAGGCCACGAACCCATTGGTGCCACCGCCAGAGTCGGGACGGATGAGTGTCCGCCGGGCACGTCGATGGTGTTTGGGTAGCTGGGCCGTGGTGATGTGGTCGGCGGCGGTGTTGCTGCCCGCGTTGCCGGGTCGCAGCAGGCCCGCGACCGGCTCGCCGCTCCCGCCCCGGCCGTGGTCGACGAAGCCCATCAGCGGATGGTGCCCGAAGGTCTTCTTCCAGGTCGCAGCGGCGTCCTGCTTCCCGGAATGCGCCACCACAAGCACCCCGTCCAGGTCCACGGTCACCTGCCCGTCGGCATCCGGCGCCGAGGAACCAGCCAACTTCCAGACATGTTGGCGGACTTGGGCTCGCGCGGCCCGGACCGCCCCCCAGGGCCCTCGGTCCGGCCCCGGCCAGAGTGTCGACCAGGCGGGAAACCGTCGGATCGGAGGCCACCGGCCCGAACACGCCCGGCTCCGCTCGCAGCATCCCGACATCGGCCAGGCAGTCCCCGCCGAGCGCGACCGCGAGGACCACATCCAGCAGGATCTTCCCCGGATCATGCACCGCCCGTTGCTTCCGCCACGGCGTCAGAGCCGCCGATATCGCCTGGTCCAGCCCGGTCTTGCGGACCGTCTCGACCAGCAGCACGCCACCGGCCTGGCTGACCACTGCACGACCGCCGCCCTCAACGCGGACACACGGATACGACCCGATACGCTTGTCGGGTAGCCGGAGTCCATTGCTGGACCCCGGCCCCCTCAGAACCGTACGTGCACGTCATCCGCGCATACGGCTCAAGCAAGCCTCAAAGGCTCTCCGGTGTGCAGGGTTTCCTCGTGGCCGTCCATGGATGGGCGTTGACGGCACGAGGCGTGGGTGAGGCGGAGTTGAACCCCGTCCGGCGTCTTCGTCCCCTGGTAAGCGATGTGTTGGGTCTTGATCGCTTTCCGGGTGGTGCGGAGCCATTGCTCCCACTCCCTTGGGGACTGCGGGGACCGGTCTGCGTGCAGGAGCAGTTGCCCGCACCGATGGCAGCGGCCCGTCTGCGACTTCAGTAGACGCATGGTGGCCCCGTCCAGCGGCAGTGGAGCGCCCTTGCGACGGCGGTCGGCCCAGTAGTCGGCCAGAGCAGGGCCATCCGGGGACGCCCCGCCCTTGACCAGCTGATGCCGGATGATTTTCGTCCAGGCGAACCGGACCAGGTAGGCGCCGCTGTCGCGGTCACCGAACACCCAATTGTCCTGACGTGCAGGATTGAAGCGGCCGAAGTACCGGCTCATGATCCAGTGTCGGCGTACGAGGTTGGCTGGCCCCGTACCCCGACACCACCGGAGTACCTCCGCATCCTCGCCGCCGTGCGACAGGCCGCAGGCCCGGTCGCAACCCGGCAGATCGGCGAGGCGCTGGGCCTGGAGGTCGGGGTGCGAGGGAAGCTGGAGCCGCTGCGCGGGAAGCTGACGAAGCTGGCCGACCGCGGCTGGCTGCACAAACGGCCTGACGGGAAGTTCACCGTCCGCCCGTGACCGCGCCGCTCGGCGGCTGGGACGTAACTTGGGTGCCCCCGACGGCCGTTGGAATTGTGTGACGAAAACCAAAGAGCACGCCGGGGACACCGTGTCCCTGGTCTACCAGTGCCGCCTGCCGCTGTCCACGCACACCGTCGACCACCTCGCCGACCTGCTGCGACGTCACTTGAAGGCAATACGGTCCCGGTGGCGGGCGCTGCCGCCCGGGAGGATCGCGGTGATCGTCCTGGCCCTGCTGCGGCACGACCAGCGCCTGGCCGACATGGCCGGCGGCAACAACGTCTCCGCCACCACCGTCCGACGCTGGCGGGACGAGCTGCTCGCGCTGCTGGCCGCCCGAGCCGCGCGGCTGGACCGCACCCTGAAGACGATCGCACAGCGGGGCGGGGAGGTCGTCCTGCTCGACGGCACCCTCATCCCCACCCAGCGCCGCACCGGCCGGAACAACCGCCCGAACTATTCCGGTAAGCATCATCGCCACGGCCTACACGTCCTGGCCCTGACCGACGAGCGGGGCCGCCTCGTCTGGATCTCCGCCGCCCGGCCCGGCCGCACCCACGACATCACCGCCGCCCGCCGCGACCACATCCTGGCCCACCTGCGGGCCGCCAGCCTCGGCGCCCTGGCCGACCTCGGCTTCCTCGGCCTAGACGACGACCCGGACGACCCCGTGGTCGTCACCGGCTTCAAGGCCACCCGCGCCCGCAGGCTGACCCCCGCGGAGAAGGAGGCCAACCGGGTCCTCGCCGCCGGACGCGCGCCCGTAGAGCACGGCTTCGCTCACCTGAAAAACTGGAGGATCCTCACCAAGCTCCGCACCGACCCCGCCCGCGCCACCTGCCTGCTGCGCGCCCTGCTCGTCCTGACGAACCTCGAAGTTCACCGCTGAGGAGGAGCTGTCTTGGTGAGGGCTGCCGACTTGCTCGGCCCACGGCGCTGTGCTTCAGGCAGCCGAGACCAGAGCCAGCGCCTCGTTCAAGTGGTGCTCGGCGATTCCCTGCATGAATGCCCGATCCGGGAAGTCCCCGTCGAGCAGCCGGAGCGGGCCCGCCGTCAGTGACAGGTGCTGGGTGAGCTTGTAGAGCGCCAGCCGGTCCGCGTCGAGGCTCTCCACCGCCAGCGGCCGGTACTGGCTATCGGAGTGGCGTAGCTGCAAGAACACGTGTTCCCACTCGACGTCGAAGTACAGCATCTCCTCGATGTCGATCACGACGGGGTTGCCACCGCTGTCCACCAGCACATGGTCCAGGCCCAGCTCGCCGTGGACGAGGGAGTATTCGGCGCGCGGTCGCACCATCGCGGCGAGTCCGCGCAGCCGCGCCTCCAGCCTGCCCTGGGCGTCGGCGATCCTGCGGTCGCGGGACGCCGCCTCGGCGAGGCAGCGCAACGCGAAGTCGAGAGCGGCCTCCTGGCACGACGCCGCCCGGGACGTCCCCCCTGCATCGATGTGGGCAACCTTGCCGAACGACGTCGCTCGATGGCCTCGCATCACCGCCAGGGCATCGGCCAGGCGTGACATCGTCGGCGCGGCGGCGCGCGGATCGCGGTTGAACAGGTCCATCAGATTCCCGCCGCGGAAGTCCTCCACGATCGCGAGGTCGGCCGGGTAGTGGGTGCGGTCACGGTCGACGAGATAGATACCGGGGACCCGTAGGCCGAGGGTGCTCAACCGGGCGTGGCTGGCCGCGAAGAGGTCTAGGCCGACCCCGGGTGAAAACGGATCGGCCAGGTCGCCGTCGCTCTCGGTCGCAGGCCAGTAGTGTTCCGATTCCTCCCACACGTAGGCGATCGCCGTCGTGGCGTCGTCCATCGTCAGGCGGTATACGCCCTTCGTGGTGCCGCCGGCGAGCCGCTCGACCGCCTCCAGCCACCGTCCGCCGCCCACGGCGGCCCGCGCCGCCCTCGTCAACTGATCATGTGTCACCACCTGAGGTGCCATGTCCATCACCCGCCTTCCGGTTCAACGACCGGGGCACACTACGCGATCTTCCCCGCGGGGTGGAACGGCTTTCCGACACGACCAGCTGCAATAGCACCTACTGACAGGCGATCTACACTCCAGACTGCCGCCCCCGACGAGCATGAGCACCCCGGAATAGCGCCACGCCAGACCCCTCACCAGCCACTTCAAGATGGCGCAGCTTCAGAAAACCCAGCCGAGGCATCTACACGGCTGCCGTCATGCCAGAGCCTTCCGACTCCCTTGCGTGACCTGCAAGTTCCTTAACTACCCGGCCTTGGGGTCAGGCCCCAACCCGTACGGCACCTTCCGCCTGGACATGAACAAGCGCCTCGACCTGCCGCCCGCCCAAGTGCCACGTCCCCGGTCGCCGGCGGATGTCGACGACCGGGGACGGACAGCGAAGCGATGAACGCCTCCGTAGGAACTGGCCTGTTCCTCAGCAGTGCTGAGCGCGCCTAAGCCGCCTGATGAACCGGCAGCCCACCGTCCACGAGTCCCGCCACCGCCTGGCCTGCGCGAGGCTGTTGGAGACCACAGCGGCTCCGCTTCACGGAAGGAACTTCACCTCTGGGAAGGCCGCGCTGGGGCCGTCGAGCAGGTGCCCCCGGCGGTGCCGTAGGTGCAGGTCGAAGAAGGCGAGCGGGTACGCCTGCTGGATCCGTACCGCCCGGGCCGGATCGAGGGTGCCGATCCAGCTGCGAAGCTCCTCGTCGCTCATCCCGACGGCCTTTGCCAGCTGCGGGATCAGTACCTGGTAGTCGCCGTATGAGTAGTGGACCGCACCTTCGGCCTGAACGTTGAGCCGCCATCCCCGCAGGTGCGACCAGAACTCGGCAACGCTCGGCTGCGTGGCCCGGGGGTACGCGGCGGTCATCAGCATGAACGGCCGATCGAGGTCGGTGGTGACCGTCGGTTGCATCGGGCCGTCGAGGCTCAGCCCGGCTCGGACGCGCTGGTCCTGGCTCATGACGAGGGCGGTCGCTGTCGCACCCTTTGACCAGCCGAACATGCCAATGCGATGCGGGTCGAGGGCGTCGAGCAGACCTTCCGGCAGCGACCGCTGATCGGCGTCGGGGTTGCGCCCGGCGGCGAGGTCCTCGATGCGGTTGAGCACGAACCGGATGTCCGTGGCGAAGTCCCGTGCCCCCAGGAATGGCGGGCCCTGTGCCGGGACGGTGAGCCGGCCGTCGGGGAATTCGCTGAACGCGTCGTAGGTGTGGTCCACCGTGAACACCACATACCCGTGGCCGGCGAGTTCCTGCGCCACGATGGTGGTGTCCGCACGGTGATCGTGCGCGCCGTGCGAGAACACGATGACGGGCAGGCGTCGGCCCGTTCGCAGCACCGGGGCGCCCTCGTGGCCGGCTGTGAGCGGCGCCGTCGCGGCATCGGCCGGGAGCCCTGCGTTCGCGAGCAGTGCCCGCAGCACGGCGGGGGACGCCCAGGGCGCGAGCGGATAGCGGTGGACGTCACGGGCGGGGTACCAGACGCCAGCCATCAGTTCGCGGTGATGCCCGGGGCCGGCCACGGGATCCGGGCGTGAGGTGTCGACGAGGTGCAGTGATGCCGTGCCCACCGGGTGCGGTCCGGTGGGCGTGGGCAGTTTGAGCTGTACCGGGCCAGAGGTGGTGGTCGGATCCGCCCACGCGGGGCGTGCGACGCCGAGCGGCACGCCGGCCACGACCCCAGCGGCCAGCGCGGCTTGGAGCATACGGCGGCGCGTCATGTTCGTTTTGTTGGTGACCGACGGCGTGGTCACATGTCCTCCCCAGGTTTCTTGGATGGTGTGCGGCATGCTGCTGCTCCCGTGCGAGCCGGTCGCGGCGGACACGGGTCCCAGGGGTCCGCGCTAGGACTTCGGAGCCGAGCTGCCTTGTTCGATCTGGTGGATGAGTCGCTTGAGCTGGGTGACCTCGTCCTGGAGGGCGCGGTCGCCGGCGGGGGTGAGGGAGAGCCAGGTGCGGGCGCGTTTACCCTCGTAGCCTTTCTCGATGTGGATCAGCCCGGCCTTCTCCAGGACGGCCAGGTGCTGGCTGAGATTTCCGGCGGTGAGTCCGAGCGCCGTGCGCAGGAAGCCGAACTCGACACGGCGAGCCTGGTGGGCGACGGTGAGAATGCCGAGGCGAACGCGCTGGTGGACGACGTCGTCCAGGCCGGTGACGGGGTGCTGGTCGCTCTGCTCGCTCATGAGCGGGTGCGCTTGCCGGGCAGCTCGGCGAGGCCGAAACCGAGGGCGCCGAGCAGGAGCAGCAAGCCGGGGACGCCGAAGCGGGGCAGGGCGGACCAGGGCGAGGTGACGGGAATCCCCGCCCAGCCGTCGGTGAGCGGCACCAGCTCGATGGCCAGGTACACCACGGTGAGCAGCAGCAGGGCGCGGCTGCGTTCCACCCAGGACAGCACGAGCAGCGGCAGCCCCACCGCTGCGGCCGGTCCGGTGAGCCGTTCGAGGAACATCGTCACCCCGGAGGCGGGGTCGAGATGCAGGCCCCAGAGATCGACCGTGTCGCCGGGCTGAACCATCCCCTGACGGATACTCCAGAACGTCGTGGCGGCCACCAGGCCGACCAGGGCGATCCCGGTGAGGATGTACGGCCGGACCGGGGTGCCGACTCCGCGGTTGCGGGAGCGGCGGATGTAGAAGAACGCCGTCGCGGCGTAGGCGAGAGCGAGACCGAGCGTCCAGTAGACCGGCGAGCCCTGCGTGATCAGGGTGCAGCCGCTGCTTGCCGCGGCGTCGCCCGCCGGGCAGGAAACGGCCTCGACCTTGAAGGTGAAGCGGCCGACCAGGATTCCGCCCAGCGTGAGCGCGCCGAGCAGCAGGAGGGGGAACCAGGTGCCGCGTTGGGCGGAGCGGACTCGGCGGGTCAAGTCGCCAAGGCTGGCGAGGACTTCTTGGAGGGTGTCCGGCGAGGGGACCGATGCGTCTGTCACGCAGTCAGCTTTGCATTACAAACCAGTTATGACAAGAGACCATCCCCGAGGCCGCCAAGCCACCTCGTTCCGACACCCGCAGACGCGCGTCAAGCGAACACCGGCTTCAACAAACCATCGTTTTCTGAAGGTCCGGCGTTCAAGATCGAACGAGCGTGACACGCCTTCAAAAACTCCTTCAGAAACCCTGCTCTTCAACAACCCGGTGAACACCGTTTCTTGAGAAGATCCGGGCATGAACGCGTCCCTGGAGCCGTCCGAACTCCTCACCCCCTCGCCCGCCGTCCTCACCGACATCCGGATCGGATACGCGAGGGTCTCGACCGGTGGGCAGAAGCTCGACCGCCAGATCGACGCACTCAACGCAGCAGGCTGCCGCCGCATCTTCGCCGACAAGAAGTCCGGCAAGAACGACCTGCGCCCCGAGCTGAAGGCGTGCCACGCCTTCCTCACCCCCGGCGACACCCTCGTCGTCCCCTCGCTCGACCGCTACGGCCGCAGCCTCCAGGACCTCGTCAACATGGTCGCCGAGCTCCGGGAGCGCGGTATCGGCTTCCAGTCCCTCCACGAGGCGCTCGACACCACCACCCCCGGCGGGCGCCTGATCTTCCACGTCTTCGCCGCGCTCGCCGAGTTCATCCGCGAACTAATCGTCGCCGGCACCCACGAGGGCCTTGCCGCCGCCCGGGCCCGCGGCAAGGTCGGCGGACGCCCCACGGTCGTCAACGAGGACCTCATCCGCGCGGCCCGCGACATGCTGCCCAACCCAGAGAACAGCGTCACCACCATCGCCAAGATCCTGGGCGTCTCCGTCGGCACGCTCTACAACCACATCCCCGACCTCAAGGAGCTGCGGAACTCCCGCGTCCCACGGCAGCTGGAGGGAGGCAAGTAGCCCCCGCGGCTACTTTGCACCGTGGGTCAGAGATAGGAGATCGGGGCCCGTTCAAGGCGAAGAAGGAGCGGCAGTTGCGACGTGCCACTTCCTTGATCGTCGTGCACGTCATCCCCGCGGCACCCGCTAGCCTCGCCAACCACCAGGATCGATGCTCAGATCGGGCGAGAGCGTATGTGCCCGGAGCCAGAGTGCTGGGTACGTACCTCACTCCCGGCGCCCTCAATCGTGTGAATGATCATGCTGAAGCGCTTGTTCCGCATGCTCTATCGTCCGCAGCGTGATCATTCAGAAGCGCTCTCGGCAGGACGAATCAGTTGCAACGGACATTACGGCAGACCTTACACGCGTCCTCTTCGAGGGCCGGTTCGACCAGGTCCACGCGCCCTGGCGTGATCTGTTCAGCAACCCCATATTCCACCATCGCGAGCTACCGCCCGAGGAACGCATGGCGCTCTCGTACGAGCGCCTACGGCACGTCAACAAGTCAGTGAACGATGGCGACGGCCCCGAAATCCTCCCGCGAGACGCAACGCGTCTCACAGCCCTGCATGAGTGGGTCGGCCCGGTCGACCCAGGACTCGGCACGATCCTCAGCATCCATTACAACCTCGTCCTAGGCAGCCTGCTGGATGCCAAGGGAGCGCACGACCTGCGCCCTTTCCTGGACATGGACCGCATCGGCGTCTACCTGTGCACGGAGTTGGCCCACGGCAACAGTGCTGCGCTGATGGAGACCACCGCAACCTACGACCCGGTCAGCCGTGAGTTCATCCTGCACACACCACGGCCAGAGGCCGCAAAGTTCATGCCTAACACCAGCCCAGTCGGCGGCCCCAAGACAGCCCTGGTCGCCGCCCGGCTGATCACCGGCTCGCAGGACCAGGGTGTGCACCTCTTCCTCGTTCCGCTCCACGACGAAACCGGACAGTGCCTGCCGGGCATCACCATCGAACGCCTCCCGCAGACAACGAGCGCCCCCGTCGACCACTCCATGACCACCTTCGCCGGCGTCCGTCTGCCGCACGAGGCGATGCTCCAGGCCGATCATGGCCGCCTGACGCCCGATGGCGTTTACACCAGCACTGTCGGCAGTGCTCGCAAGCGATTCCTCGCCTCAGTGAGCCGGGTGACCGTCGGCAAATTGTGCATGCAGGCCTACCACTTGGGCGCCACCCGCCACGCTCTGACTGTCGCCGTCCGTTACGCCCACAGCCGGCACACCTCCAGCGGCACTCGGCGCGGCACTGTCCCGCTGTGGCAGCACCGCAGTCACCATGCCCCCCTTATCGATGCCCTGGCCACCAGCTACGCCGCAACGTTCCTGCACCGCACCGCCGTCCGGAAATGGGAACAAGCCGTCACGGAGGCCGACCGCGACGACGCCGAGCGGCTCGCAGCCATCACCAAGGGCTGGATCACCTGGCGCGGTCGCCAGGTGATGACCGAGTGCCGCGAGCGCTGCGGCGCCCAGGGCCTGTTCCTCGCCAACGGCATCGCGGGCCAGCTCGCGGCCGGTGAGGGCGCCATAACCGCCGAAGGCGATAATAAGGTCATTTGGGTAAAGGCTGGCATGGAGATGCTTCTGGGTAATTACACCCCCAAGCCCCTTCGCCCCGGGCCGAGCGATCTCAACAGCCCCGAGGCACTGCAAGACCTACTCGCCGACACCGAGCGCATATGGCACGAGCGCGCCCGGGTACGCAGCCGTAGCCCCCGCCCGGGCGGCGTCCTCGACCGCACCGTGCTGCCCGTGCTCCAACTGGTCGACGCCCACGCCCACTATCTCGCAGCCGAGGGACTGCTGACGGCCGCTCGGCAGACCACCCGCCGCCAGACCGGACGCCTCCTGTACGCCCTCCACCGGTTGTTCGCGCTGCGTCACATCGCCGACCACTCTGGGGACCTCCTCGCCGCAGGTCGCCTGGAGAGCGGCCAGGTGCTGGCGCTGCCGGACACGATCGAGGACGTGATCGACGAGCTCGCGCCTCACGGTCTGGTTCTCGCCAACGGGCAAGCCGTTTCGGAGAGGCTGCTCCTCAGCCATCCGATCATGGCTGCCGGCACGGAGCAGTGACCGTGGCCTGCGATTGCGGTCACCGCCGCCGTGGCCGGGGACAGGAGCACTGAGCGCCTGGCAGCTGCGGTGATGGACGATGTGAGCGTTGGCACGAGGCGGTCAGGGTCGCGCGGTAAGCCCCAGGAGCAGAGCGCCCACAAGCCCCGTTCTACCGAGGCGAGGTTGGCTGAGGCGGATGGACGGCTTGGTGGCCAGGATCCTGACCCGCTGGTCCTCGTCGAGACGGGGGTGCAGCGACGGCAACGACCCGTGTGCCCCAGAGCTGACTGGCGTTCGAACGGATCGCGGCCAGTTTTTCGTCCGGCCACACGGCTACGGCTGCGCTCGTACTCGTCCGGTACGCTGAGCAGGGTCTTGCCGACTCTGCTCAGCAGCGGCCCGAGATCGCAGTCCCTAGGACGCCGTGTCGGAGTACCAGCAGTGGTAGTGGTGCCTTTGGGCCCATTTGTCATGTGGATGTATTGCCTCCACCAACTGCTGGCAGTGATCCTTGTATGCGAGGTAGCCACTTTCGGTGAGTGAAAGCCTCTGCACGCCTGGGGCGAGGGTGTGACGCAGGGCGTGCACGAGATCTTGGGTCGCCTCTATTTTGAGTGCCCTCACGGCGCTGCCGTAGGCGTAGAGCAAAGTATCGACGGGACCTGTGGCCGCGAGTCTGAGCGCATCCAGGATGTCTTGGTCTTCGCGCATGCGTTCATGCCATGCGGCGAGCGCGTTCAGGTCTGCGGGGACGATGTCGATGACCCACATCGGGGTCAGCGGGGCACCAGAGGGTGATTCCAGAGCGTAGGTCTCGGCGGGTGAAGCGCCCGTCGCCGTTGGGCAGTGTCGCCAGACTGCCGGTGGCAGTCGCCGCGAGATGTTGAACCATGCGCCGTAGGCTGTGTCCAGGTCTTCCGCGTCGGGGCGCTCGAGTACTTGTCCGCAATAGCTCAGCAGGGGGTGCAGGATCTCGTCTTCGATCTGGGAGAACGCGGTGGCCCAGACAGGGTCGTCCGGTACGAGTTTGTACATGCCGTGCGGTATCCGTTCTGTCTGGTCAGGCCGGTGTGAACGGCAGCGTGACCATTTGGCCTGAGGACCCTTCGATCTGGGCGGCCAGGTACTGGACGTGCCCGGTTCCCCAGCGAGGGTGATGCATGGTCCGGGGCTCTGCGGTGAACCCCCATCGGGCCGGCTCCATGCCTTGCAGGTAGCCATGGCACCCGAGTTCAGTCCGAAGCGTCTCAAGACCGGGGTCGGCGGGATGCCGGGCCTGCGCACGGCGAATCTCGGCAAGGACGTATGGGGCCCAGTCTTCTTCCCAGGTGCCCAAGCACTGGCGTCCGGCCGGCGAGAGCATCCAGTGCCAGAAGTTGGCAGGGGGCTCGCCGTCGAACAAGCCCTCTGCAGCCGCGTTGACCGCGATGAGTGCACCTGAGTAGTCGAGCACGAGTGCCATCTGGCTCTGCCCTTGGATGACTTGGGCCCACGGGCTGGAGGGGCGCTCACTCGGGTGCGGGACCGGTTCGGTCCCGGTGAGGGATGCATGCGCGACCTGGAGGTCGAACGGCGTCAGCCCGAACAGCTCTGCGACCTGCCGAAGGTACTTGGCCGAGGGAACCAGAGCGCCTGATTCGACTTTCTGGTACGTGCCGAACCCGTTGTGAAGTGCGACGTCTACCTGCCCTTGCGTCAGCCGCCCTCGCCCTGATGTCGCTGGCAGGCCAGCCACTTCGGGACTCAGTTTGGACCGGTAGCTACGCAGTACGTCGCTGTATACCGTACTTCGGGAAATTACGGTCAAAACTCCCCCTTATGCGCCCGTGCTCTTGTGCACAGTTGGAGTGTGCACACCGATTTGACGTTGCAACTGGCCACGCATCGTGATCCATTGGTCATCAAATCAAATCATGCGGTCGGTTCGGAACGGCGAGTGTGTGACGCTGAGATCTTGGTCACGCCTGAGAGCCGGACTGCGTCCGACCCTCATCTGGCAGGGAGCAGCAGATCCATGCTCAGTGCTGGCACGGGCAGCCGTTACCCCTTCCGGCTTGGCGCGTCAGGCGAAGGCAATCTCGCGGAAGCGGCGGCCCATCAGACTCTGGGGTCTGCCGCGAAGGTGCTCGTGTCCGGCGAAGTGTCCGACAGGGCCACCGCGAGCGACGGGCCGTCTGGGCAGCTTCTGGTCAACGACATCGCCCCGCCGATTGCCGGCATGGTCGACGACCTGCTCAGCCGGGTCCAATCAGCAGGCGAACCCGTCGTGGGTGTTACGCAGCAGGGCATACGCCCGGCAGGTGCCGCTGCATGTGATCACCGCGGTTCTCGCAACCCACGCCGACAAGTGCGAGGCCTTCCAGCCTGCGAGTGCCGGACTCTTCGCGACGGACGCCGGCACAGAGAAGCCGGCCGCCCAAGTCGCGGTGATCTACGAGCTCCTGGACGAATCGATCGTGAGGAAGCGTCACGGGCCCGGATCCGACCTCACGCGCGCCACCCAGTCGGCAGCATCTGCCCTTCGGCCTGCGCTGACACCCGTGCCCAGGGGTCCCGCTCGATACCGCTCGCCATTGAACGCAGGGGAGGTGACTTCCTCGCAGTCGCTTGTCCAGCAGGAGGCGGTGGATCTCCCGACTTTCATCGCCAGCGGCTACGCAACGGTCTCGGCCGAGTCGGAGGCCGCTCTCGCCTCTTCTTCCAACTCGTACAGAAGCGCGCCCCGCTCGACCGAGGCGTCCAGCAGCACCAGTGTCTCCGGCGTCGCGATACCCCGCACGATCGTCTGGTTCAGGCGGGAGATCGCCTCAGGCATCTCTGCGAGCCGCTTCCGGTACCTGATGTCTGCACCGACGAACGCTTCCACCCAGGTGATCGCCGTCTCCTCCGGTCTCACCCCTTGAAGGAGCTCACCATGTTCACTCGACTGTTGCAGGATGGCGCTCACCCTGGGGATGTACGCATTCCACAGGACACCAAAGGTCCGCTGGTCCTGGTCGGTGGCGAGGCGAGCGGCGGCTTGCGCGAACTTGTCACGCGGCGTGCGGTACCCCAGCGCGATCGAGGCGTCAACCACCATCTGCAGGTAAAGCCCATTGGGATGAGTCGGCTCGCTGCCGGGGGCGGCGTACATATGGAAGCCCAGCTCCACGACGTGCTCAGCCAACTCCGGCTTGCCACCCGGGTAATAGTGATAGAGAGCGCCCTGTTGCAAGCCAGCGGCCGTCACGATGTCGCGCGTACTCGCCGCGTCGAATCCGGACTCGGCGAAAACGTGGGCAGCCGCTTCGAGCAGTGCCATCCGCGTTCGCCTGCCTCGGTCCTGCTGGGGCGCGCGCCTTCCCTGGCGATGCTTCACTTTCGCTCCAGTTCGCCCGGTCGTGCTCGGGGGGCTCCGGGCAGCCGCTCTCATCGTCGGACCGCGCACCCGCAGTAAAGGGTGCGCCCGGCTCATCGATGTTGATCTTTAAGTCGGATTCTTCACATGATGACAAACAGATCAACCGATCGATATTTTTCGTCCATCCGAGTGACTCAGATCACAACTGAGAACCCTTCTGGCTCACGCCACCTATCGCAGCCCTTCCCGCATCAACACGACACGCACAGCATCGCCAGCCGCGTGCCGCCCTGAAGAGCAAATCAACGATATCGGGACGTAGCGCACGCGACGCTGCCGCGAATCATCCCCCACGCCCGGAAAGACATCATCGTGAACCGCACGGATGAACCCCTGCCGTCGGCTGCCGACACCCCGTCCTCGGAGGCCCATGAGCCTGCGACGCCCACTGCCCAATATCAAGACGGTGGACGCGACCGGACGACTGGCTCCAGGCCCGAGAAGACCGCCGTCCGGCCAGCCGCCAAGCAGACCTCGCACAGAAACAGCCATCTCCAGGCCGAGACTGACGCCCTGGAGATGCTCGTCTCGGGTATGCCGCAACACCATGTGCAGCTTCGCACTCGCCTTAGCCGGTCGCAGATCCGGAACCCGGCCAAGATCGTCACGGAGGAAGCCGCCAACCCGGCC
Source organism: Streptomyces monashensis (assembly GCF_001866665.1). GTDB lineage: Bacteria > Actinomycetota > Actinomycetes > Streptomycetales > Streptomycetaceae > Streptomyces > Streptomyces monashensis. Next base: position 61,313 of record NZ_MLYO01000052.1, read on the forward strand.
CAGCCCCGCAACGTCATTCGCGACCCGGCACCCGGCCCGCCAGCCCGCATCCGTGTGATACGGCCATATTAAAAGACCGCGTCCAAGGTAGCCCGCACCAACCGCGCCCCGTCAAGGAAGGTCCCCGCGCGGGCGTCTGTGAGCTCAGCTCACTGATCCACAACGGCGCCACTCTCACCCATCCCCTCAGGGCCCGCAGCAACCCAATGTGCCGCGGGTCTACTTCGCGCTACCCGAAAACGGATCAACGTGCCTCCGATCAAGACTCCGCAGGAACCCGGCCTCGGGGCCGCCCGTTCTAGGGTCGCTGCCGCTGAGCAGTGGGCCGCTACGACTTCTGGCCGGTTCGCCCCGGACGGATTCTCCTGGATGCAGGCCGTGTGCTGGGTCCAGCTCCAGGACGCCTACCGGCCGGCCCGCGCACATGGCCCGCGGAAGGTCGGGGAGACCACTCTGCGGATCGCTGTCGAACTGGCCCGCCTTTCGCCGTGCCGACCCGGAGTCGGCTACCTCGTCCGTATCCTGAAGCTGAGCGAGCGGACGATCCAGTACCACCTCGCCATCCTCCGGGAAGCAGGGCTGCTCGCCTACAGGTCCAAAGGCACCCGTGTGGCCAAAGAAGGCGGCCGTGCTTCGGAGTTCGTCCGGGTCATCCCCGAGGCCTTCGATACCGCGCTGCACCTGACAACCCGTCCGTGCCTTCGACTCATCCGCACACTGACCGGCATCGGCCAGGCAGGCCGCTCGCTCATGAAGCGACTGGCGAGAACAGCTCAGAAAGTCATGCGCCGCCCCCGCCTCTCGCCAGCCCGTGCCTCCAGGCCCTCGCGTTGCACCCCAAAGGGGGGTAGTGCAGATAGTTCTTCTTCTGCAGGTGTGACTACCGTCCCCCCTGAGAGCAAGCTCGAACACGGCAAGTACAGAGCCACCGCCCCGAACAAACCCAAACCCGGCGCACACCGCTCCACCAACCACGTAGGCCGTCGCTTCCAGTTGGCACGAGAACTCATCGTGCAGGTCGACTGGCTGCGCGGCTGCTCCGTGCCCCGCATCGCGTGGGTGATACGCAATGTCGCCGACGCCGGCTGGACTGCCCAGGAAGTCCGCGGATGGCTGCACTTCCGCTGCCAGAACACCGCCCGAATCCGCCGCGCCTCCGGATTCCTGGCCACACTGCTCCACAGGGCCGAGGAAATCCTGGACACCCCGGCGAAGCGCACAGACGCCGTCGCCCAGTGGCAGACGGCCACCGAAGCCGCCCGCCGCCACCGCATCCAGACCGTTCGGCAACGCAGCGAACACTGCAGCGCAGACTGGCTGGCACCCAGCAGCCACGCAGTCCAGCGCCTCGTCGCCGACGCCATCGCCGCCACCCTCGCCCCCTCCAGGCATGACGACGCGCTCTCCGAGCCTGCCACCTCTCAGAACTTGACCGACGCGGACCTTCAGGTGCTGCGCGCCACTGCCCGGGCGGAGTACATGCAGGGGGAGACGGCCCTCATCACGTCCGCCGTCGAGATACTCGGACGGCCCTCCGCCGAAGCCATGTATGGCCCTGACCTAGTCCACCGCGCTTTGCTGCTGGCAAAAGGCTTAGAGAGAATCAAGGTGCACCGCTCGGCGAAGAACCACCCGATGTCGTCTTCGGCCTTCTCGTAAGCCTCGGCGCTGCTTGGCCCTTCGACAGGGAAGATTGCCGTGGGCGCCGGCCCGCAGAAGACGTACACGGCGCAACAGCAACCCCCGCCGGGCCGCCGCCGGATCTGAAATGCACCCCAGGTGCTACCTCGCCAGCGATGAAGCAGGCCAACCTGGCGCAGACGATCTGCCGAACGGACAGCTGCACCACAGAACGCGATCGCCACTAACTGAACCACCGCGCTGCAGTCCCTCGGGCTGAACTGACACCCTCGCCCGCGACGGCGGCGTGATCTGGCCTCAGCCAGGACTGGCAGTGGTGTCGAGCAACAGGTGGACGGCCTGCTCGTGGAGGGCGGCGGTGCTGACGACCGCAACCGTCTCCTCCCCGATCGCGGCAAGGGTGGCTATGTACTCGCCGCAGGTGAGCCGCTGAGCCTCGACCGCCGATCCGCCCACGACCAGCCGGCCCCTTCCGGCAGTCAGCTCGCCTGGCCGACAGATCGGTCCGTCGGGCGAAGAGTTGAGGAGGAACTCGCTCAGGAGCGCATCGGGCTCCAAGGTCGAGAACACACGGACGTGCTCGGGCAAACACCGCTGGCTGGTGACCTGCACCAGCATGGTGCCCTCCTCGCAATATCCGAGGTCGATGCGCTGGAGGAAGCCGTCAACCGATCTCTGGCCCACCCGGCGCCGCCATACGGGCTCCGGCCTGGCCAGGACAGCCACCGGACGACCGTACTCCCGCAGGGTGTCCAGCCAGATGCGATCGGCGGGACGGTCCGGCCCGGCGGAGCTGTAGAACACGACGATCCCCTTCTGGACGGTCACAGGTCCCGGCACGCCCCATCTCACGCCGCCTCGCCGAGCAGGTCGCGCCGGCGGGCTTGGTCCGCGGTGGCCCTTGGACGATTCGCCTACAGCGGGAGCGTTATGCCGAGTTCCTGCATGGCGGTGGAGGGCGGGCCGCCCTCGGAGCGCTCGGTCTTGTAGCCCTTGACCCGAGCGTCCAGGGTGCGGGGGTCGATCGCTTCGGCGGGGGCTCCTGTGGCGTAGAGGCCGTCGGGCTGGCTGTCACGGTCGTGGGGCAGGAGCCAGAAGACACGTCGGCGGAAGGTGCCGGAGGCGCGGGAGGGTTTGGCGTCGGTGCTCAGGAGGGCGTAGCCGACCATCCGGCCGTCGCGGTGATAGGCGGGGCGGCCTTTGCGGGTAGGCAGGCGGTCCAGGCTCTGTCGGACGTAGTCGAGGGCGTCAATGTCTTCGAGCCAGACGAGTTCGGCCTCGTGGCTGATCTCGTCCGCGGTGATCAGGGAACTCATGCGTCGGGGTCCCTCTCGTCGTCGGTGAGCAGTCCGATGCCTGGGTAGTGCTTGCGCTGGTTGGACAGGATCATCTCCTTGGGCGAGGCCAGTCCCATGAGGTCCCGGGTGCGGGAGGCGAAGGCGCGCGAGGAGATGGCGGGTGCTCCTTCATTCTGGCACCAGGTCGTGTAGGCGGAGTAGAGCGCGGTCTGTTCGGCGCGCAGGTCGGGGGCCATGCGGCAGCGTTCTTCGTAGAAGCGGCCGGTGTGGTCTTCGGTCTCGGCGTAGCGGGTGGTGGCGATGCGGACGCGTTCGGGGCCGGTCAGGTCCCGTTCGCCGGCCAGGTAGCGGCGGGCGCCGTCGATGAGCCAGCCGAGGATGCCGGGGCCTTCCTCCATGACGAGGATGTCGGCAAGGTTGTCGATTTTGCGGTCGTCGGAGACGACGCGTTCGAAGGGGATCAGGCGCATGCGGCGCCAGAAGGCGAACCCGCCGGTGCCGACTTCGGGGCGGTGGTTGCCCAGCAGCCAGAGTTTGTGGGTGGGTTCGAAGCTGAAGAAGTCCTGTCGCATGCGGCGGGCCTTGATCCGGTCGCCGCCGGTCAGGAGTTTGACGCGGGCTTCGTCGAACTTGTCGCCGGGCTTGACCTCCGAGCAGACGATCACGCGTCGGCCGTGGAGTTCGGCGAGGTCGGTGGGGTGGCCTTCGTACGGTTTGGCCATGAGGAAGCCGGGCGGCGCGGCGTCCGCGTAGTCGCCGAGCAGCTTCATCAGCACGTCCAGCAGCACGGACTTGCCGTTCTTGCCGGAGCCGAACAGGAAGGGCAGGACCTGGCCGCCGACGTCGCCGGTGACGGAGTACCCGAGCAGCAGTTGTAGGTAGCCGGTCATCTCGCGGCCTTCGGTGTCGTCGCCGAAGGTGTCGGCCAGGAAGCGGTCCCAGCGCGGTGTGGACATGCCCCCCGGGCCGACGGCGGTGCAGCGGGAGTGGAAGTCCTTGTTGGGGTCCGGGGTTTTCACCAGGCCGGTGTGCAGGTCGACGATGCCGTCGGGGGTGCACAGGGCGTAGGGGTCGGCGTCCAGGAGGGCTGCGTTGAGGACCATGCCCGGGGCGGATTTGGCCTGGGTGAGCATGGCGTTGATGCCGGTGGTCGACAGGGATCGCCGGCGGTGCTTGTGCAGGGCGGTCGTGGTGAAGACGCCGCGGGGGTCGTGGGCGGCGATGGCTTCGGCGAGATCGCCGGCGGCCCACAGCACGGTGTCGTCCTCATCGATCTGCCAGCGGGTGGTGTCCCACCGGTACCAGCCGATGCCGGGGACATGCCGGTAGTCGTTGGCGTACAGCTTGACGAAGAGCTTCGCGTTGCCGCGGTCGGAGAGGGTGTCGGGCAGCAGTCCGTCGGCGGTCGCCTCGGCGGGGGTACGCTCGGCGTTCCCTTGCGCGGGCAGCGCAACGGGGCCCTGGGCCCGGATCTGGGCGGCGACGGCTTCGGGGTTGAACTCGAAGAGCATGTCGTTGCCGGGCGTCGTCACGGACGCCTCCCCTGGGTGGCGTGCAAGGGGCGCTTGAGGCCTTCGGTCATGCCACTGCGGATGATCTGCTCGGCGCGGCGCTCCTGGCCCGGGCGGACCGCGGCCGCCGTCTCCGTGAGGACACGTTCGGCTTCATCACGGGTAACTCGGCCGGCGGCGACGAGGCCGCCGAGGGTGTAGGCGGCCCGGTTGAGGGCGTCGGAGAAACCGGCGCCTTCGGGAACCCGGCCGCATTCCTGGACGGGAGCCAGGATCCCTTCAAGGACGCGGGTGAGCTGGTCGCGGCCCCCTCCCGCGGCGCGGACGGCTTGCCAGGCTCGCGGCGGGACCGGCCGGGGGGCTGGGACGGCGGCCGGCAAGTGGCCGGTGCGCTCCAGTTCCTGGGCGAGCCAGGCCGGCAGCGGGGCCGGTTCCCGGATGGCGCCGAGGGGGCTGTAGGTGCCGTGACGGGTGGTGGTGCCGGGAGCGATGATGTAACCGCCGTGGGCGCGGACGTCGACCTGCCAGGCCAGGGCACGGCCCTGGCTGGAGCCCGAAGAGCACTGCCAGCGGCGGCTGTCGGTGGTCCGGTACCACACGTGCAGGCCCCCGGAGGGGGTACGGACTCGCAGGGTCGTGGTGTCGTCGGCGGGGCTCGGCTGACTGCGGAGAGCGGCCAGAACAGCAAGGGTATGGAAGCCGTTGGCCAGGCCGGCGAGGTTGACGTGGTCGGCGATCGGGATGCCCGGCAGGATCCGGTCCCGGCTGGGGGGCTTAGTGGAGTGGGCGTCGATGTCGATGACCACCAGGCCGGCCGGGCCGCATGCGACACCTACGCCGAACTCGGGGTGGGTGCCCCACCAGTTCTCGATGCGGCGCTGGTCGAGAGTGGCTGCGTGGAAGCCATGACACCACCGGCCAGCGGGCAGGCACGGGCATTCCGCAGCGGCGTGCGGGCGGGTGCGGCAGTCGTTGCAGTTCGCCGCTGGGGTCTTGCCGCCTGTGGCGAGGGGGTGCACTGGCCAGCCATGACGCGCGCACCAGCGTGCGGTGACAAGAGACAGGTCAGCGACTGAACGTCCAGGGGCAGGATGCCTTGAGTCGCTGGGAGAAAACCGCAGCTCAGCAGTCATGCACACCCCCTATCAGCGACTGAAGCGACTCAACGACGGACACAGACTAGCGAACAGGCTCGACCAGGTCATGGAGCACATGCGAAACAACAGCCACACCGTGTCGCGGCGAACCCTGCCTCGCGGCAGCCAGCGACCGCAACACAGCCCCGAGCGACCGAACCCCGGTCAGTCGCTGACCCCATGCGCCATCAAATATGCAGGTCACCGGCACAGCGAGACCACCGAAGCGACTGAAGCGACTGAAGCTTCCTATATATGACGCACACGCGCGCACACGAAGGTACTCATATACCCGAACTCCAGTCGCTTCAGTCGCTGAGGTCGCGCTTCCAGCATCCTGACCTGCGACTTTTCCGACTTCTCCACCAGCGACTGAAGAGCCGCAGAGCCGCTGGTCCTTCAGCCGCTGCCCCGCCCAAGCACCGCACCCAAAGCGACCGAAGCGACTGAAGGACAGACACGATGACCTCCGGGACTCCGCCGTCTGCTTGAGAAAGTCGGCGCACAACGTGTACGGCCTCCTTCAGACGCCATCCGCTTACCGCTGGGCAG
>NZ_MLYO01000053.1 GCF_001866665.1 Streptomyces monashensis
GTTTCACGAAAATCTTGCCAGGGCCACATTCCGGTGTACGCCGACAATCAGCACCACGATTGCCCGTCGCAGCCGGATCGGATCCTTCGAGGTCCGGCCGATCCGCTGCAGTCTCCGGCCCTCCTCCATGCTCACTGGCCGGACAAACACTCCCGGACGACGCCCCACGCCACCTCCAAGATCAGACCCTGGGAGACAGCCTGACGGGCAACCGGTAACGGATCAATTACCGGGTCGACCCTCCGAGCAGAGCCACTAGAACCAGGCGAACCGCCTGACTGCACACTCAAGCCTGGGACGGCGTCTCCAAGGCGGGAAACGATCACCTTCGAGACGGGAAGCGATCTTCACAAGGCCGGGACGCCACAGCTCACCCTACTCGTGAACACCCCATGGTCAGGCCGGTGGGTGGCAGACAGCCGTCGACCAGGTGGGGCCGGTACTGGATCTTCTTCAGCTTCCGCTTGATCACGCGGGTGAGGTGCGTGAGGTCGGCGGCGGCGAAGTCGGCCAAGTGCCGCTTGAGAAGCGACCAGATTCCCTCGGCCGGGTTCAGCTCCGGTGCGTAGGAGGGCATCTGGAAGATCTGTAACCAGTTCTTGTGTTCCTCGGCGAAGTCGGCCAGCTCCTTGACCAGGTGCACGTTCAGGTTGTCCCAGCACCACACCACCGGGGTGCCGAGCTGCAGGTGGGTCATGACGATCAGGTCGCGGTACTGGCGCCAGGAGAACGCCTTTGGCTCGCCCCGGCGCCCGTGCCAGATGTGCAGCTTGAAGAAGAACCGGGAGCGGTGTCCGGCGCGGTAGCAGACCACGCCGGCGATGTTGACCCGTCCCCGGTTGCGGCCGCGCACCCGCACCACCGGTCGGGCTCCGCGCGGTGCCCAGGTGTGTCCCTTCGGCGGCCTCAGCCCCTGACCTGCCTCGTCCTCGAAGCAGATGTGGGCGCCCAGGTCCGCCGCGGTCCTTTTACCTGCGGCCACACCTCGGCCTTCCACATCTCGATCGCCTCGTCGTCGCGTTCGATTGACCGCCGCAGGGGCACCTGCGCGGACCAGCCGTGCCGCCGCAACAGCTTCCACACGCCCTGGATCGTGTACCCGACGTGGAACATCCGCCCGATCAACAGCTTGACCCGCTTCAACGTCCACCCCTGGAACTCGTCGTCCCAGCCGTGCGCGAGCGGGCCCCGCTTCAACTCCCGCTCCAGCCGCTCCCATTGCCTGGGGCTCAGCCGTTCCACCGAGGCCGGCCCCTTCGAGCGCAGAGCGTCCGCACCGCCCTCCTCCCACTCCCGCCGCCAACGTCTCACCGACCGCGACGTCACCCGAAGCTCCCTCGCGACGGCCTCGGTCTTCTCACCACGAGCGAACCGCTCGGCCGCCTCAAGACGCACCCGCTCCCGCTTTTCCTGCCCCTTGGGCGTCAGCCCGCCCCCATGCGCATACCGCATGACGACGTCGTACCGCGGCCATCAAGAACCGTCACGGCCCATGGGACTCCGCGAGTTCAACCTGAGTATCTCCACCGGCCCGACGTCGGTCAGCACCGTCTTGGAGCGTTTGCCATTGCGCGAGTTGCCGCCGTTCTTGCCGGCTGGATAGTGTTTGTCATAGCCGAGGTGGTCGGTGATCTCGCCCTCCAGGGCGGACTCCAGCAGCCGCTTGGTCAGCTGCTGCAGCAGCCCGCCCTCGCCGGTCAGCTGTAGACCCTCGGCCTGGGCCCGGGTGCACCAGCTCGTCGATCGACTTGTCGTCCACGGCCTTCGCCGACACCGCTTCTGCCGACTCGACAGACGTCGGCGCGGACACGTTCTCACTGGTCATCAATGCATCTTCCATGACCGGGAGTTACACCGAACGTCTTACAGTCCCTGATCACGGACCCGGACGCGATCAGACCACCGGACATCGCGAGTTCAACCTGAGTAATTGATGGCTCGGTTGCGAAGGAATGGCTTGGTGTACTGATGCGATGAAGGGGGTGGGAGCCCCCCTCATCGGATCAGTAAGTCACCACAGGGAGGCTGCGCAGTCCCCGTTTGTGAAACGTCGGCAACCACTCCAACTCGTCAGGGTCTACCGCCAGTTCAAGCACACGGAACCGTTCCAGGAGGGACCGTACGGCGATTTCCGCTTCCATCCGTGCGAGCGGGGCGCCAATGCAGTAGTGCACTCCGTAGCCGAACGCCAGGTGAGTTGGTGCACGGCCTGGGTTGAACACGTCGGGAGACGCGAACTCTCGCCCGTCCCGGTTCGCCGAAGCGATGGAGACCCACACTCGACTGCCAGCGGGGATGAGAGCGTTCCCGATGCTGACATCTTCGAGGGCAAAGCGGCGCACTGCCAGTGCGAAAGGAGGGTTCCAGCGCAGCGTCTCCTCGACTACCGACCGTATCGGGATGGCGCCACCTCGGACTGCCGTGAGGAGTCGGGGGTGCAGCAGCAGGCTCAGTGCTGTGTTGCCGATGAGATGTACGGCGTTGTCATAGCCGGCGAACAGAGTGAGGAACGCCAGGGAGACGAGTTCAGGCTCGGTGAGTACGTCGTGGTCGTCGCGTGCCTGGACGAGGGCAGACAGAAGGTCCTCGGTTGGACTGTTTCGTTTGTCCTCGATGACCCTTTTGAGGAATTGCTGCATCTGCCTCATCGCAGTGCGTGACTCCGTTGCCGCTCCCGGCGCTGGTGAGAATAGTGTGTCGGTCCAGGCCCGAAAGTCGCGCCTCGCTGTCTCCGGGATGCCGAGGAGTTCGCAGATGACGCCCATCGGCAGTGGGACGGCCAGGGCGTGGACGAGGTCTAGGCGAGGGCCGGTCATGGTGGTGAGGAGTTCGTCGGTCAGCTTCTGGATGCGCATGCGCAGGCCCTCGACGCGACGGGGAGTGAATGCCTTGGCGACGAGTCGGCGCAGGCGAGTGTGGTCGGGTGGATCCATGTTGAGCAGGTGAGCGTCGAGCTCGGGGGGCATGGAGGATCTGTACTCGCCGCTGGTCTCGGCGTTTGCCTTGTTCAGGGAGAGCCGGGGGTCTGCCAGAGCCGCACGGGCCTCGGCGTACCGGGTGATCAGCCACACGGGTTCGCCGTCGGGAGTGGTGGTGCGGTGGACCGGGGCGGTTTCGCGGAGCTGGGCGTAGGCGCCATGTGGGTCGGCGAGGAGTGCTTCACTGAGCAGTGACGAGACGCTGGCGGTCCGTTCTGTGCTGCTCATGCGTCTGTTTTCGCCGATAGGAGCCGCTTGAGAACGGCGGGGATGACGGCGGAGGTGTTGAAGGCGTCGGCGACCCGAGTCAGACGAGCACCTTCCTTGTTGAGGTCGCCGTTGGCGGCATCGTCGAAGTCTGTGCCGTTTCCCCCTGACGCCTCGTGGCCGGTGGACCGAGCCTGAAGGGCTGCTGCGATGTGCGCGGCTTCTGCGACGGCATCCGCCTCGTCACCGGTGATGTTCTGGTTCGCCGCTACTTCTCGTGTCATGCGGCTGATTTCCGGGTCATAGTGGGGACGAAGTCTCATTTCGCCGTCGAGTATCTCGATCACCTGGCGACTGAGGAAGAACCGGAGGTCGCGAGCCAGTTCCCTGCGGGAGGCTGGCGGGGCGACGAGGACGACTTCGGGGAAGGCACGGGTGATCGCCTGCCAAAGGGGGTAGCGGCGGTGGAAGGTGCGGTAGTCGGACATCCATGCCATGGCCCTGCCGAGGCCGACGCCCCAGGCGGGCATGGTGAACCCTACGGCGAAGAGTGCCGCCGAGATGCTGGCGAACATGGGGGCGACAACGGAGTTGACGAAGCCGAGTGGGGAGATGCCGAGCTTGTCCCAGATAAGGGAGATGACCTTGGGCAGGCAGTAGCCCAAGCCGGTGACTGCTCCCACGGTGACGATGCGCAGGCCGCGGCGCAGCCACGGCTGGCCGACGATCTTGGAGTAGCGCCAGCAGAGCCGGATCAGGCCGATCATGCTGACCGTGAACAGGGTCTGGTGGACGAGGAGGAACTCCCAGATGTACGCGGTCTTGGCATAGTGAACGTCGAAGTCAAGGGCGTGCGACGCGTCGGTGGCGCCCCCAAGAAAGAACAGCACCCAGTTCGTGGTGACCGTGGCGATGGCGTATCCGAGGATCAGCCGGTGACGGAGCCGGACCTTCGACTGCGCAGACGACCAGCTGACGAGGAGGGCCAGGAAGGAGGTGAGGCAGACCTCCACGGTGGTGTAGATGATCAGCGAAGTGATGTTGGGCGTGCCGAACAGGGCATCGACACGTACGTACACCGCGGGGGTGGCGAAGCCGAACGGTGCGGCGAACGTGGCGATCGCCAGGCAAAGCCGCTGCAACTCCTTGTTGCGCCAGTCGCGGGCCAGGTCCCTCAGTTTGAAGGCGAATGCGCTCCAAGTGATCAAGGAGAGCATCCCGTAGACGACGTTGAATAACACTCGGCTATGTCCTTGGTGTGGAACTGCGCCCCAGAGCGCGCTCGAGGTGACTGACGAGGTTGACCACGTCCTCCGAAAGACTTGTCGTCGGCCGGGGAGCGGCGTTGGTGGCCTGCAGGGGGATCAGCGAGGCAACAAGCTCGGCAGCCTTCTCCTCGCTCCGGTCGTAGCAGGTGCGCCCGAGGACGGTGCGCACGAGCGCAGGGTCGATGTTGGGCAGAAGGAGTCGGGAGACCTCTTCCTCCTCTGCCGGGGTGGACTCGTGCTCGCAGAGCATGTGGCCGATCTCGTGGAGGACGATGTGGCCTTGGTGCGCCTTTCTGGCCTCCGCCTGGTAGATGACGTAGTCCACGTCGGGGGTGGCGACCCACATGCCGCACAGGCCTCGGTCGGCGGGTAGCGGCATCGGCACGAGCGAGATGGGCCGTCCGCGGCGTTCCTCTATCTGGTCAACGAGGGCATTGATGTTGAACGGCTCGGGGATGTCGAGTTGCCCGACCAGATCGGCGCAGTAGCGACGCAGCTCCCTGTCGTTCATCCCCGCTCCCCCCGGGTCGGCCCACTGCCACTGGACAAAGACCACTTTCGTGCTCCCCCCTCACCACCACCGCGGCGCCTGCCTCGCTCGGCAGCGGCGGAAGGTCGCATGGACCGCCGGACCCAAACCAGTTGGCTGCAGTGGAGCACCTTCGTATACCGCCCTACCAGCAGCTCACATCCGTTGCCTCTTACTTGCCCGCTGCAGGTGCTGGATCACGGGGACGAGGGCAGCAAGCGCCTCCTCGTCCAGGTCGGCAACTGCCCGTAGAGCGATCTGGCGGGGGCCGATGCCCTGGGACTTCAGTGTCTCCACCAGGTTGAGATCCGCGGAGACCTGAGAAGCTACTTCGTCGTTGACGAAGTAACCGACGGGTACGCCGAAGAAGGTGGCGAGCGCATCGAGTTGCTCAGGACTCGGCGAAGTCCAGGTGCCGTGTCGTAGCTGCTCGACTTGTGCTGCTGCGATCTTGACCCCGTGCGCAGTGATTGTCTCGGCAACCTCGTGCGAGGTGTACGTTCCACGCCCCCTCGGGTGCATGACGGCGAAAAGGCGGTTCAGTCTCGCCGAGAGCTCCGGGACGGCGGACGGCGGCTGTGCAGGCCTCGGCGGGTTCTCGACGTCCGCCTCCCGGGGTGGGGACACCGCCACTTCGCGCTCTGCCGGCGAAGTGGCCGAACCATCGACCTCCGGCCCCCCTGACGTCTCCTGCAGCGCGGCCAACATGAGCAGCAGTACACGGTTGAGGGCCTCAGCAGCCGGCGCGGTGAAGAACGCCTCGCCCCCCTCGACTCCGAAGAATCCCACCAGGCCGTGCAGCAGTTCAACACTGGGTACTTTGTCGCCGGAGCACACCTGGCGTGCCCAGAAAGAGGAAACACCCAGCTGTCGGGAAATACTGCCAGCCAGGTCTGACATGGGCTTTCCGGTGCGCGCCAAGTATGCATCAGCGAGGACCTTGATACGGGCGCTGACCCGGGCGGCCACGGTGTCAGACGGAATCTGGCCGCCTCCGAGCAGGACGGCGACGGTGTCTTCGGGCAGCGCCGCCTTGGCTGCCAACTCCCTGATGTCGAGCACTTGCGATCGATTCATGCCCCGTTCTTTGAGCAGTGCCTCGAGACGCGCAAGCGTCATCGGCAGCGGTGAGGCAGAGCCCACTGAGACACTCCCAGGCTACGGGTGGATTAGGTTGGTCTGCGCATGGCACCCTACAGTGCCCCTGGTCGCAGGCTCAACGATCATTTATCGCCGAAAAAGAGATCGCTGCGCATCGGTCCGCTCGTGCTGGCAGAACGTTGCGAGGCAGTGCGTTGCTACTCGACATCTGTCATGGCCGGCGCTGTTGGTGCAGCTCCGCAAATGCGGCACGCTGTCACCCCTGTTGCGGGGGCCGTTGGTGCGGCCCGTGACCTGCCCTACGAGGTGCCGGATGGCCGTAGAGGGGGCGTGGGTGAGTCCGCCACGTCAGGTAGCACCTGCAGCGCCGCGCTGTCTGGTCTAACGCCAGGTGTGCAAGACCAGCAGATGGGGTCCACTGCATCCTTCAACGATCCTTTAGCCGAAAACGATCGTTGACATTGCTTATGGGACCTAGCACGATCCTGGCGAGTCGAGCCGTGTCCGATGGGCAACTTCCTGTGACGGACACGCCATGATCGTTCGCTTTTCAATCGTTGAATCGGAGACGTGTATATGCATGCGCCAACTGTGCGGACGGCGCTCCAACTGGCTGAGGACGACTTCACCAAAGCGGATGTGGCCGAATTTCATCGCTTGATGGCGGAGATGGTCGTGGTGTGCAAGGCGATCGGGGAGCTGTACAAGCCTGGCAGCGAATGGGCCCCTACCGCCTCTGGTCTCCTTGACCAGTTCGAGGAATCCATCCAGGTCACCGCTGATATTTCTCGGCAGCTAAACAAGACGCGCAGGGGTATCCGGAGAATTACCGACAGGGCCCGTACACGCAGGGACAGCGGTCATGGCGGCCGCTGCGGGCATACGTGGTGGCCCTAGGGAGGCAGTGCCTCGGCACGGCTGGCCCTGCAAGCCCCATGCCTGGATCTGCCTGGCAGTACTTCGTCCTTGGCCCGGTACCTGCCCCGCCGCCGCTGCCAGAGCCAGAATCTGTCAAGTCGATGCCCGAACGTCACGCCGACTGACCTCCGGCGGACGCGTGGTGCGGCAACACTTCGACGACTCTTCGAGTCTGTGCCGCACTGGTGCACTGAAGGAAAGCACAAGGGGGAAACGCTCTGATGACATCCGTACCACATCCGCCCGCGTCCAGTGCCGATCCACTTGGCAAGGACAGTAGAGCCGGCGCCGCACCAGGTTACGGGTCGGCGCTCTACACCCGGATAGGACGCAAGCTCAAGAAGGAGATCGTGTCCGGTGTGTATGCACAGGGGGCGTACCTGCCTTCGTCGGGCGAACTCGGAAAGTTGTACGGCGCGAACAAGAACACCGTCCTCCGGGCACTTCGGATGCTGCGCGCCGAAGGGTTGATCGACTTCGGCCGGGGCCGTGGCGCGGTCGTGGTGCACTCGGCGCACAAAGTGGGCCTCGCGGAGATATCGGAGCAGCTCCGTCACGTCGTGAACCTTGCCGACGTCTCCGGGATTTCGCGGGCTGCTGTCGTGGCTGCAATACAGCGGATTCCGCCATCGCAACGCCCGCGCACCACTGGGGCCTTGCCCGCCGCGGCGGCCCGACGTGGGGGATCGGACCGCACAGCGTTCAGGCCGCACGGGCGTGGTGCCGCGTGACGGCGGCACCACCGAGACAGTGGCAAGGAAGCTAATACGCAGGGTCACAATAGTGCCAAGGAAGCTATCTCTCCTGGCCGATGACCCCTTCGTCCGCGATGACTCGGAGCAAGGGCAAAAGACCAGGCAGCGCCGTAGCCCGAGGGGCGGTTGATGTAATCTCCGTGGCGACCACGCAGCGTACAGGAATCATTCTTTCATTGATCGTGTCATTCACCCGCGCCTAGATTCACTGGCGGGCGCCGCGACCGGCATGACCGAGGCAAGTGGGCAAGACCGGATCGCGGTCTGACCGACCATTTCCGGAACGCTTAATTCCGGAGCACACCCACAACAAACGAGGGGAACACATCGTGATGAGAAAACGGCTCCTGGCCGGCGCTGTTTTGGTGCCCGTTGTCGCCGCCAGCATTTCTGGCCTGCTGGCAGCGAGTGCCAATGCGGCAGCACTTCCGCAGCAGAAGGTCGCTGCTCAGCAGTCGATGGCCAGTGCGACGGTTCTTGGTAAGGGCGCGCAGCCGCAGTTCCTGCAGAACGTCGCCGGCGACATGGTGGCGGCAATGGCCGGCGCCGCGTCGAAGGACCTGTACGACGGAACCAAGAAGATCGTCACCAAGACGAAGACCATCGTCACCAGGACGAGGAGCAGCTCGGAAGAGTCGTCGTCGTCCAGCGACTCGTCGTCGTCGTCCAGCGGTGGCCCGGTGACCAACTCTGCGGCGTTGCACGGGGCCATCCCCGGCGATGTGCAGTTCAACGCCACGAACTGAGCCAATCGCGTGCATGCCCGGCGCCCCATCTGGGTGCCGGGCATGTTTCTGGCGAATGTAGGAGTGGATTTCTCATAGCGATGAATGAACTCACAACAGCCGCATCCGGTCAACCACCCCTTGGGACCCATGTGCTCACAAGGCTGCGGATATCCGTGCTGCTCGCGCTGGTCCCTGTGATGCTGTTCACTGCCGCCTGTCTCGTCTACAACGCTCCCAACTCGCCGGCCAAAGCCCGCGTGGCGCGGCCGGTTAACCGGTTTATGGGTGCGTACTTCGAGCAGGACTGGCAGCTGTTCGGCCCCAACCCTGGCACGAGCGTGGATCTGGTGTATGTGGAGGCCCGGATCAAACCTGCAGGAAAAAACGAGGTCGTGCAGACCCAACCGGTTGAGATAGAGGATGCCATCGATCGGACTCCACGGGACTTCCGCGTGAATCCCACGAAGCTTCCCGGCGTGATGCTGGGGTTCAACGAGTTCGCGACCAAGTACATCAAAGAAAAAGAAGAGGTCGACCAGCTTCCGGCGTCCCGTCGTGCGCAGGCTGTGAAGTACCTCGCGAGCGATTTCGCTCCGGACTTCGACGAACTACAGCGATTCTTGTCGGTGCGTGCCACATCGCTGTTCCCTAACGCCCGCATCATCTCGATTCGAGCCACGTTCCGCAGTAAGCCCATCACGCCGTTCGCCAGCCGGTACGAGTCACCGGCGCCGAAGCAGAAGATCGAGGGGCGGCTGCAGACGTCGTGGCTGACCTACGTACCGGGAGTGGCTGACTGATGGGTACGGTACGTGCCGCGTTGGCTCGGCTGGACGCGGTGATACTGAGGTTGGCCTGCCGCGAGCACCGGCTGATCGGTATCGCGTTGCTGCGGATCGTCATCGGATTCGCGACGATCCTGTACTGCCTCGCCGACTACTCCAACCGCCAGTTCTTCTGGGGGCCTCACTCATACGACTCGCCGGCGGTCGCGTCCAAGCTGCTTCCGCACTGGGGGTTTTCACTCTTCCTGGCAAGCGACTCGCAATGGTGGTTCGAGTTTCTGTTCCATGCGACGATCGTGGTTGCCGCCGCGTTCATGGTCTTCGGGGGGCGTGCGCTCACGCTGCTCCAGGCGGTGATGATGTGGTCCCTGCACTTCCGTAACCAGGACGTTCTCGAGGGCGGCGACAACCTTGCCCAGATCCTCATCATCTTCATGGTCTTCACCGTGTCCAACGCTTATTTCGCCCCCGGTGCGAAGCAGCGGCGAGCGGAACTGCTCGGTGACGACAGGCCAACACTGCGGACGAGTCTGCACAATCTGGCCGCCTACTTGATCGTGTTTCAGACGGCTGTTCTTTACTTCACCGCCGGGTACTGGAAGATCACTGGCAAGGTGTGGCAGGACGGTGTCGCGATGTACTACATCACGCGACTGACCGGGTTTCAGATGTCGCCGACGTTCGCTCACTGGATGAGCAGCGCCTACCTCGGCACGTTCGTGTGCTACTTCACCATCGCGATCGAACTGGCGCTTCCCTTCGCGATCCTGTCCACCCGCCCTTGGGTGCGCAAGAGCAACACCATCGCATTGGAGGGGATGCATCTGGGCATCATGGCCTTCATGGGCCTGGTGTGTTTCGGTCTGCTGATGGTCGGTGCGGACTGCACTTGCCTGAAGGATGAGGACTACCGGTCCCTGGGGAAGCGGGCCAGGCGCGTCAGAGACGCCGTCATCGTCCGGTTGGGGCTTGCCACCGTCGGCCCCCGTACCGCCGTGGCGTCTTCGGGTGTGCTCGACAGTGCCTCCCGTCAGGAGGTCCACCATGCATGATGACGAAGCGCTGGTTGTCTTCGACGGGACCTGTGGGTTCTGCCGTGCGGCGGTTGCTTACCTCCAAAGGCGCCTGGTCCTTGCCGCTGCCTGTCGCCCCTGGCAGGGCCTGGACCTCGATTCGGTCGGGCTGACCGAATCCGACACGCGCCAGAGCATGTGGTACGTGTCCACCAGTCGCCGTGAAAGCGGTCCGATGGCCTTCGCGGCCTGGTTCGCCACGGGCAACCGTACAGCCCGCCTCATCGGCCGTTTCCTGAGCCTTCCTGGTGCCCGGCACCTGGCGCAGGCCGTCTACTGGCTGGTGGCCCGCAATCGCCACCGTATCCCGGGCCCATGGGAGCACGCGTGCACGATCTGAACGAAGACCACCACACCCGCGCGGTCGCGCGGGCGGTTGAGGAACTCCTCAATGCGCCGGCCGATCAACGGGCTCGCCAGGCACCTCACCTGATCAGCGAAGTGGGCGCCGCACGCCTTGAGAGGATCATCGCCGCAACCCGCACGAGGATCGGAACCGAACAGGCCGAGGTGACGTACACCCACCGGCGAGGGATGACGATCAACGGACCCAAGGGCCGTGTCGCGGCCTGGGGCAGCCTGGACGGCGAGGGGCGGTTGGCTGGTCTCCTCATCGACGCCTCAAGTGTTCCGCGATGGTGGCCGAGTGGGATTCCGATCCGCCTGGTGTGGGCCACCGCCGCGTTCGGCATGTGGGTGTACTCGATGGTGGACCTGTCCATCGGTGACGCTACGGCTCCGACAATGCTCACCTGGTTGTCCTACGCCGTGAGCGCACTGCTGGGCTGCCTGCTGCTGATCGGCTTCTCCGCTCCGAAATGTTTCCCGCGGTGGGTCCGCTTGTTCCCGTACGTCGTCCTGGGCATCGTTGCGGCCACGTTCGTGTGGCTGCTGGTGTTCCGGGGCGTCCCCGTGGGTCACGGCGGACTCGATCAGGTTGGCTACAGCCACATCGCCCTGCTCATCGCCGCCCTGGTGTTCCTTGCACGGGGTCGCGGCCACCGGTGGGGGCAGCCGGTCTCCACATCCTTGCACTTTCCCCTGACGGGGCCCGGTTGGTACGTCGCACAGGGCGGCGGCAGGTTCCTGAACCACCACCGGACCGTTGCCGCCCAGCGAGGCGCGATAGATCTCGTCAAGACGGGACCTAACGGGACGAATACCGGCATGTTCCGGTTCCTCGTCCCCTCCCGTGACCTGGACTCCTACCTTGCCTACGGGCAGCCGGTCCTGGCCCCGTGCAGCGGGAGCGTCGTCACTGCTGTCGATGGCGTAGCCGACCAACCCCCCGGCCGCATCCATTACGGGCCGCTCTACGGCAATCACGTGATCATCGACACCGGCCATGAGCACGTGGTTCTGGCGCACCTGCGGCTGGGGACCGTCAGCGTCACCGCGGGAGATGTGGTGTGTGTCGGCCAACTCCTCGGTGAGGTCGGCAATTCGGGGCGCAGCACGGAACCGCATCTTCACATTCATGCCGAACGCGACGGAATGGGCCTGGATCTCCAGTTCATCGGAGTGGCCGGTGGGCTGTACCGAGGTCGAACCATCCCCGCCCAATAGTCGCGTTGTTCACCATTCCGTCACGGCACCGCCCTCGTTGCTGGGGCGGGCACTTTTGCCGTTCACCAGACAGAAGGCATCCTGGTGTTCACTCGAATACATAAAGCCGCCGCGGTGGTATCAGCGGTCCTCGTCGTCACCGCATCAGCGAGTGCTGCCCACGCCGCCGGCCCGTCCACCCGCCATGTACTGGCCGGATCACATCCCGCCTACGCCGCGCCTGCCAGCGACCAGGGTCCGATACCCGGCGATGCGACCCTCACCGCACGTCTCTACCTGGGGTACCGCAATCCTGACCAGTTGTCGACGTTCATTCGAACCGTCACGGATCCCCAGTCCCCTCGCTACCAAAACTTCATCTCGCCCGAGGAATTCGAGCGTGAATACGGACTCACCGCAAACCAGCGCAGGAACATCGCCCGCTGGCTGACCGGCGCCGGACTGAAGATCACAGCGGACACCTCGCACTATGTCCAGGTGAGTGGCCCGGAGCAGGCTATGAAGTCCGCACTGGGAACGAGCATCCACCGCTATCAGACTTCCTGGGGACCGATGCAGGCCCCGGCGGCCGACGTGAGCTTGCCGCAGTCCGTCGGTGATGCCGTCGTGGCCCTCACCGGCATCGGCGAACCCCCAGCCGCGATGCCACTCGGCCACCCGGCCCCGGCCCCGGTCGAGAAGGCCACGTGCTCCGATTACTTCGGACAGCACACCGCCGATGGTCTGCCGCCCGCCTACGGCAAGCCGGTGTCGTATGCGCCGTGCCCCTACGTTCCGCGCCAGCTAAGGGACGCCTACGGTGTCTCGGCATCCGGAGCGACCGGGAGGGGACGCACGGTCGCGATCGTCGGTGCCTACGGATCCCCCACCATGGCCTCCGACGCCGACCGTTACGCCAAGGTCACCGGCGACCATGCGTTCCGCCAAGGCCAATACCGTGAACACGTCACGCCTGCTCACTGGAAGGTGACCCCCGCCTGCGCACCACCCAGCCAATGGGCGGGCGAACAGGCCCTCGACGTCGAGATGGCGCACGGGTACGCCCCGGACGCCAATGTGCTGTACGTGGGCGCCAACTCCTGCCTGGACAGCGATCTCATGGACGCCGAGGCCTATGTCCTCGACCACCATAGCGCCGATGTGATCTCCAACTCCTGGGCGGAAATCATCCATTCTCAGCGAGCACACCTCACCCCTGGCTTGGTGAGCGCGTGGAACATGCTGTTCGAGCAGGCGGCAGCTGAAGGAATCGGTGTCTACTTCGCCGCAGGCGACTGCGGAGACTCCTCTCCGCAAGCTGCCGGCACCGGACTCAACTGCGACAAGAACACCACGCAAGCACAGGCCGACTTCCCCAGCGGTTCGCCATGGGTGACTTCCGTGGGCGGTACAACCCTCGCCCTGACCCGGAAGGGCGGCTACGGCTGGGAGACCAGCATGGGAGACGACCTGTCGATCCTGTCAGGCAACCCGAAGACAGCCTGGACACCACTACCAGGTGTGTTCGCCTTCGGGGGCGGCGGCGGACCCAGCGACTTCCCGCAGCCCTGGTATCAGCGCGGCGTCGTCACCGAATCCTTGGCGAACGGCCGTCGTGTCACACCTGATGTGGCTGTGGAGGGGGACGGCGCCGTTCCAGTCGCCGTCGGCTACACCACCGGGGGTGCATTCCATGTGATCGGCTACGGTGGAACCTCTGCCGCCTGTCCTGCCTTCGCCGCCATCCAGGCCGACGCCGAGCAGAAATCCGGCCGCAGTATCGGCTTCGCGAACCCCTTGCTGTACTCCCTTCACGGCACGGGCGTGTTCCACGATGTGACGGACCGCCCATCGCCGGCACAGGGCAGACCGGTCTCCGTCGTACGGGACATGGGGCCGACGGCCCACCCATATCGCTACATCCTCTATACCCTGGGCCGGGACTACGGCCTTCGCGCCACCAGTGGCTTTGACGACGCCACGGGCCTTGGGACACCCAACATCAATTACCTACGGTACTTCCAGCGGGGAGGCACCCGGCCCCAATAGTCGGGTAGCTGGAGCAGGAGATGCTACTGGTCACAGCGACAGGCCGATGCGGTGGGCCAGGCCCCGCAGGTCACGTGTGGCATGGGACGGCAGTTTCCGAGCGGTGAGGAACTCGACGGTGTGCCTCACCAGGGCGTTGGCGCGGATCCGCTGCGGGGCGATCTCCTCGGCGATCAGCAGAGCCGCGACCGCCTCGGCCTCCCGACCTCGGATATGCGCCAGGGACCGGCCCAGGTCGAGGCGCTCCTCACCAGGGACGGAGCCGACCCGCTCCACCCCGGTTTCGCACTCGTGGAGATCGACAGGCGGCAGGACTTCGCCCACCGTCTCGGCGGGGACACGGAAACAGGAGAACGGGGGGGCGCGTGTGATCTGGGCGGTGGTGCAGCTCAAGAGGTGGGGCCGCTGGCCGCAGGTTTGAGGTTGGGGGGCAGGATGGGTGACGGGCGCGATATGCGGCGTGGTTCGCCTTCCTGCGGGGAGTCGCGGTGTCTTTGGCATCCAGCGACGCGGCTGCACCGGCGCTGACCTGGAATCCCGTGTTGGTCGTGGGGATGGTCGCCGCCTGAACCGCGCGGACGGGATTTTTCGGCAAGCGCAGGGATCCCCTTGGGCACGGGTGGTTCTGGCCGTAGTGAAGCGGGCCGCCTCTACGGTGAGGTGGTGGCGGCCCCCGGGGTCTCGGTGTCCTGCTTGCGTATGGTCCGCCAGAGGGCGGCGAGGTGGGTTTCCATTGAGTAGCTCGCCACGCCGCCCGGCAGCCAGTTGATGCCGACCGGCCATTGGTTCTGCGTGAAGCCGTGGGCGGGGTTTTTCAATCGCATGGTCAGGCCAGCCAGTTGACCGCGGACCGAGCCCTTGGTGACGCCTGCGTGTGTGGCGACTTCTTCGACACCTACGTGTCCGGCGTCCTCGACGGCACAGAGGTCCAGGAGCGCGATTGTGGAGGGGTTGCCCAGTTCGGCGAGGCGGCGCAGGGAGTCCTCGTCCCATGGTGCTCCCGGATCGTCGGTGGTGGTGGCGGGGGAGTCCGGGCGGCGGCCGATGGTGAACTCCTCGACGTCCGGAACTGGGTACAGGCGGCTGAAGGAGACGACGGTCTGCTGGTTGCCGAGCCGGTAGGGGCGGAAGCGGATGAGAGAGATGTCGACGTGTTGTTCGCTGAGCCAGACTACGGTTGCGGTGACCGAGGGCGGGAAGTCGGAGGCGATCAGGACGATCCTTGGATGGCGGATGGTCTCGGCCGTCAGAAGGAATTCGGTGGTGAGGCGGTTGAGGACGGAGTCGGTGTCGGCTTCCTGGCCGCGGCGGCGTCTGTCCGACGCGTACAGTTCCGCGACGTCCTGGGGCGTGAGACGGCTGACCATCGCCGCGTAGGTGATTGCCTGCATGTGGATGCTGTGCGGCGCGGTCTCGCGCTTGAGCTCGGCGACGATCAGGTGTCCGTCCGGGGCGATGGCCAGGAGATCCAGCCGGTCCAGTACCCGGTCTCCGTTGGCGGCCTGCCAGCCGTCGTACTCGCTGGTAATGATCTCCACGCCTGGTCCCAGAATGGTGGGGTTGGCCAGGATCCACTCCTGCAAGTGCGCGCGTTCCTGCAGTTCAAGGACCGGCAGGGTCACGCGGTCGACGGGTGAGGCGGTGCTTCCGTCAACCGTGAACAGGACCTCGTCGTACACATTGGCTCCTGGCTTGCGTGGTCGGGCGGTACGAGGCTACGGCCGGGCTCTTGCTTCCGCCCCCGCTTTCGGTGGGGCGGGGCGGCACGATGGGACCAACACCGCCGGCCGCGAGAACGTGTGGACACTTTGGTCTCGGGCGGGGACCGAGACGAGGTGTCCCTATGACTTTGGTCAACGGGTGGTCAGGCCGCGAAGGTGTGGTCGGCAATGTTGCACTTCGTCGGCGGAGTCATGGTGGGGCAGGATACCGGCGGGTCGTAGCCTTCTACGTGGATTCAGCTGTGGAGGCGCTTGCGAGGGCAGCGCGCCCCGAGACTGGTCTCCATGACGCGTGAGCGGGTCGGAGGGAGAGGAGCTCGGGTGCCGTCAGCGGAATCCGGTATGCGACGTCCTCGCGGGCCTCCTTCCGCTCTCCAATTCCTCGACCGCCGCGGACACACCAAAGGAACTCTGGTCATGCCTCGGCGGCGCGTTCCCACGCACCGCTGTAGGGCCGCGGATGCATATCCCGGACATCTCATCTCGGCAGCTATGTCGAACTGGCTGTGCCCGGGCCGTTCTTGAGGTCGTTGGCGAGGTTCTGGAGCGCTGCCCAGGCTTCGGGGTCGGTGCCGCTGCCCAGTGGGTAGGTGGGGCGCCGAGTTGCCGGGGCTTTGCGGCGAGGGGTGGGCGGCGGGCGCGGGTGAGGCCGATGGCGCGAATGTCGCGTGGGCCGAGAGTGAAGGGGAAACCACTCTCGCGTACTTTACCTGTACTTTGGGTGATCCCGACTAGTGCGTTAACCTCGTCGTGTCTGACCCATGGCCCGGACCAGGCCATTGGGGCGCCATTGGCGAACAGGGGACCACCATCGTGCGCAAGCGCACCACAGCCGCCACGGCCGTCGCCGTACTGCTCACCGCCGCATCAGTCGGCGGTTGCGGTGCGAACTCGGACACCGGCCCCAACTCGGCGGCCATCGAGGCGAGTTCCGCCACGTCGTCGGCGGATACCGCACCCGCCGACTGGGGCAAGGGTGACTACGAGAAGGCGATGAAGCACCTCACCCGGACCCTGCGCGATGCGGACGCCGAACTCGTCGACAGCGGCTTTCCGAACGTCATGGACGGCCTGAGCCGGACCTTCCGCACGCCCGGAGACCGCCCGTACCGCCTCGACGTCGACTGTGCAGTGCCAGGCACCGACGAGCTCACCCTCGCCCTCAAGCGCGGGGGTGAGGAGCAGGACTGGGCGGTGACCTGCAACGACCGGGAAGCGGACCGGTTCAACGTCCCCGCCGCCGGCGAGCCGTTCACGGCATCGATCGCCGCACCCGACAGCAAAACGACCGGCATCATCCACTGGCGGCTGGTCACCGTCCGCGAGGACCAGGCCGCGGGCGACTGCGGCGACGACATCAAGGGCTGCGATGGCTGAGCGCGAGCCGACTCACCTTGGTTCAAGGTGAGTCGATCCCGAAGCGTGGCGCGACATTTGCATACCGCCTCCAGGACCAGCTCCAGGCGGGTCAGCTCACGCACCGAGGCGAGCAGGTAGGTGGAGTCGGTGCGCTGCCGGCCCCGGGCCTTGACCAGGCCGGCATCCTCTAACCGTGCCAGCACGAGATCGAACAGGGCATCGGCGCGGCCGGCCTCAGCCAGCCGCTCACGGAAGTCCGATAACACGCCGTGATGGAAGCCCGGATCGTCCAGATCCAGCGCGCAGGCGTACTTGAAGTCGATGCGGCAGCGCACCGCCTCGGCTGCCTGCCGGTCCGAGAGGTTCAGCAGTAACTGCAACACGCTCACCGTGGCGAGTCGGGCCGGGGATAACCCTGGTCGCCCATCGGGCGGGTACCAGGTGGCGAAGTCATCGTCACGCCACAGTCCGTCCAGCCGGTCCCGTACCCACATCGCGGTCGTCCCCGCGGGATTACTCGCCCGCTCCACCTGCGCGGTCAGGGACGGGACTTGCTCACCGGAACGGGGGCGCAGCGACACCGACTCACCTCATGCAGACGAACGACCTTGGACACCAAGTCGAGCCTGCCCGACAACCACGCCGACCCGCCTACGAACCCCAAGATCCCCGACTGTGTCTCTCAATGGAAGCTGAACGTGACCAGCGCCGAGAAGACCGCCATCGGCTCCATGCTCGACAGCTGCTCTTGATCACCAGCCGGCCACCTGAACGCCGCGTGCCGCCGGTACACGAAAGGGTCCACGAAAGCGGCATACTTCCCGAACCGCGGGGCTATCACAGCAGCGGCCGCCTCGACGGGGGATGCGAGACGGCCGCTGGAGCCAGTGTGGCACAGAGGCCTCGACTGCCGCGTAGGCCGCCGGCCTCCTCGGTCAGGGCGCGTCCGGCCCGCAGCTCTCCCCGTAGCGCGGGCCGGACACCACGACCCGTCTCGCTATGACACGCGTCCCAAAGATGGGCGGCGCGTCCGCGCTGATGAGGAGAGTGGTGGAGAGCCCGGTTGTGGGCACCCTCGGGAGCTTTGTCCCTTGCGTCAGTTGGCCGGTGCGAGGGGGAGCTCGTCGTGTAGGCCCTTGGTGTCGACGTCGGGGAAGAGGCTGACGTGTCCGTCGGTCCAGCGGACGATGATGTCGTCGGCGGCGGTGTTGGCGGTGAAGGCGCCTGCGGCGACCACGGTGGCGTTCTTCCAGTACGACTTTGCGGGGCGGATCTTGATCTCGCCGGGCAGGGTCCTGGTGGTCGTGCCGGGGTAGACGGTGGTTTCGCCGTCGACCCAGCGCACCAGCAGGTCATCGGTGTTCTTGCCGGTGAAGGACCCGGTGGTGAGCTGGGAGGCGTAGGGCCAGGTGGTGTTCTTGGCGACGGTCTGGGTCTGCTTCTTCAGTCCGTTGGCGGCCACGTCGCTGAAGACGGAGACGTGGCCGTCCTTCCAGTCGACCAGGAGGTCGTCGCGGCGCCCGCCAGCGGTGAAACGGCCGCCGGTCAGCAGCTGGGCGTCGTCCTTCCATGTGGTGTTCTTCGGCGGGGCGAGCTGCTTCTCGCCGTGGAAGCCCTTGGCGTCCACGGTGGGGTAAAGGGTCATCTCGCCGTCGATCCAGCGCACCACGACCCCGTCCGTGCCGCCGCCCGTGTTGACGCTGGTGACCGCGAGGGCCTTGGCCCAGATGCTCTTCCTGGGCTGGAGCCGGTACTCGGCGGAGAACGGGTGGGCGGGGTCGGTGCCGTCGCCGCCCTGGTAGAGGGTGACCTCGCCGTCGTCCCAGACGACGATCAGGTCCATGCGGCGACTCCCGGCGGCGGCGCCGGTGAAGTAGCCGGCGGTCATCTGCACGGCGTGCTTCCACGGCGCGTTGGCGAACGTGGTGCTGTAGGCGACCTGCTGCACCCAGGAGGCCAGGTCGTCGACGCGGGCGGCTGCGGCCCCGGTACGGGTCTCGGCCGGGTCACTGCCCAGGCAACCGCCCTGCCAGGAGCGGCTGTTGATGCCGACGATCGCGGCGCGGCCGTCGGCCGTGGTCAGCGTGGGGCCACCGGTGTCCCCCTGGCAGACGGCGGCGCCGTCGGACCTCGCCGCGAGGTCCACGGTGGTGGCGCCCACGTTCTGGACGGTGAAGGTGGCCGCGTGCGCCTGGTCGGGTACCCACTCGTCGCGCGTGCGCCCATAGCCTGCGGCCTGGACCTCGTCCCCGGCACCGGGCGCGCTGCCGGCCACCGCGACGGGGGTGATGCCGCTGACAGGCTTGGCCAGTTGGGCCATCACCACGTCACGTTCGGTACGGGGTACGAGGTTCACCACCTGCTGGGCGGTGCCGCCGATGGTGGCCGTCGTCCTCAGCTTCGGTGCGCCGGGGGCGAGGGTGGCGCCCGGGGTGTCGGCGAAACAGCTCGCGGCGGTCAGCAGCCACTGCGGAGCCACCAGCACGGCCGAGCAGCCGCGCTGGTCGCCGATGTGGTTGCCGATGTCGAGGCGGGCGAGGGAAGCCGCGGTGACTGCGGGGGTCTGCGGGCCCGATACGGCGGTCGCGGGCGTGGCCGACACGGCGGTGGCAGCCAGGGTGGCAGCGGCGATCAGGCCGCCGGTCCGCGCGGCGTGCGGGCGAAAGTCGGACATGGAGTTCCCCGTTTTCTGTGAGGTCGGTGAGAAGAGGAGGCGAGTGAGCCTGGTCGGCTCGCGAGAACCCGGTGCCGGCAGGAGGGCCGGCGCGCCTTCGGGTTGATCAGCCCTCATCGGCTGCCGCTGGCACACCGGGCGAACGGCGACGTGGTGGATCGGTCGGTATTCGGCGTCCGCTGTGGCCTGTCGGGAGCGGCAGGCTGTCGCGCTGCCTGCGAGGGGTGATGACGCGTGGCGCGGGAGAGGCGCGAGGGGCGGATCCGTCGGCGGCAGCGCTCACGCAGGGATCAGCTGGTGACGCGGAGTTCGACGAGGACGGACTTCTTGCTGGTGTCGCCTGCCTCGCCGACCGGTGTGTAGTCATTCTTCGGGGCGTTGACGACGCTCTTCTTGCCGTCGGTGGTGAGCGTGGCCTGGACCGGGTGGTCCTGGGTCCAGATACCGTAGGCGTCGGGGAGTTCCATGGTCAGGTACCCCTGCTTGCCACTGACCTTGAAGCAGTAGTACATGCCCGCGGTGCGGGACTCGACCTTGATGTCGTAGGCCGAGTTGCAGTCCGTGAGCACGATGTGGCCGTCGCCGCGCTTCAGAGTGATCTTGCGCTCGGCCTGGATCTTCGCGGCCCCGGGATAGTCGAACGTCTCGACCGCGAACGGCATGTCCGTGGCAGTGGCGGTGGCTCCGGGTGCGGCCGGCGAGGCCCCCACGGCCGACGCGTAGGCGACACATCCGACAGAGCTCACTGCAGCGACTGCAGCGCCCACAACGAGCGTCTTCCCGATACGGGACATCATCGTGATTCCTTCCGATCAGGGAAGCCTGATCAACCCTAAGTACGTAAAACATAAGTGAATCATATGTAAAGTAGTCGCGAAGCACCCCCCAACTGCTTCGAGCTCCAACGAGTTGGCGCCATGTCAGAACAGTCCACCGGGCCACCCGTTCAGCGACGAACATTCACTTTCGTTAATCGCTAGGTGGACACGCAGGTGGGTCCGTCAATCGACTTCCAGGCGCCGTGGAGCTCATCAGGCACGAAAAGGACTTTGCATGAAGAAACGTTGGCGTCCCGTGCGGGCGTCGCGCAACCGGTCTGGCGAGCCCATACGCACCCGGAGCCGCACCGCCTTGCGCGGCACAACTACCGGACTGCTGCCGCTCGCCCTCGCGGCTGGGCTACTCGGCGCCTCGCCCGCCACAGCGGCTGACGACGACTCGCACTCTTTCCTTGGCCGCGGGCCGGTGGTCGAGTACTGGCGCACCGGTGGCAGTGGTGTCAAGGAAGCTGCCGAGCGGGCGCTGCTCGGCGGTGACGACGAGATCCGCGCGTTCCTCCACGACAGGCCGGCTCTTCAGGCCGTGGATGACCGGGTGGATGTCAGCCGGATCGTCAACGCCGGTGGACCGGCGGTGCGTGAAGCCGCGAAGGCCGCGCTCGGGTCTCAGAAGCCGGATGACGTGGCCGCGTTCCTGCGTGACGGGTGGAAGGCTCCCCTGGAGCAGGACCGGCGCGTCGAGGCCTCCAGGGTCATCAATCTCGGTGGCCCCGGGGTCAAGGAGGCGGGCAAGGCGGCGTTGCAGGGTTCGCCGGAGGACGTGGCGAAGTTCCTCGACGAGGGCCAGTACTCGGCGCGTGAGACGGACAACCGGGTCGAGGTCTCGAAGCTGATCAACTCGGGTGGCCCGGCGATGAAGGCGGCCGGGAAGGTCGCCTTGCAGGGGACGCCGGACGACATCGTGGAGTTCCTGGAGGTCGGGCAGTTCACCGCGCGCAACCGTGACCAGGAACACGCCACCATCGCGCAGCTGACCGAGCAGGCCAAACAAGCCGGCGCGCAGGCCGATGACGCCACGAAGCGCGCGCAGGAGGCGTCGGCGAAGGCGGTCGTGGCCTCTGCGCTGGCCAAGGAGGCGGCACAGACGGCGGCGAAGGAGACCGCAGCCGCGAAGAACGACTCGCGCACGGCCGCGTTCAAGGCGGGACAGGCGGCTGATGCGGCACGGGCCGCCGCCGACGCAGCACAGACCGCGATCGGCGCGGCGAACGCCGCCGACCGTTCGGCGCGTATCGCGGCGCTGGCCGCCGCGCAGACCGCCGCGGCGGCGACCGCTGCCGCCAATGCGGCCGGAGCCGCCTACAAGGCCGCAGCCGACGCGGCCACCGACAAGAACAAGGCCGGTGCGGCCCGGGACGCTGCCAAACAGGCCCGTGCCGCCGGGCTTCTGGCGAAGTCGTCCGCGGCCGCCGCCGAGCAGGCCCGCAGAGCCTCATCAGCCGCAGGGGCCGCCGCCGAGGCGTCAATGAGTGCGATCAGCGACGCGAACGCGGCCGCCGACGCGGCCGACGAGGCCAGCCGTGCCGCGGATGCCGCGGGTGTTCACTCCGCCGAGGCCCGGGCGGCCGCGGCCGAGACGCGCCGTCACGCCCGCGAGGCGAACCGGGCGGCAAATGCGGCCGTGGCGCTGGCCAAGGAATCCGCCCAGGCCGCCTCTGACGCCCGGGACGCGGCGAACTCAGCGGCCACACACGCCGAGAACGCGGCGGATGCGGCGGACGAGGCCGCCAAGCAGGCGGGGAAGGCCACGAACGCGGCCAACGAGGCCGCCAAACAGGCCGCCAAGGCCAAGGAAGCCGCCGACACCGCGACCAAGGCCGCTGCCACCGCCCACACGGTGTTCACCATCGCCCGCAAGACCGAGGCCGAGGACCTGGCCACCCGGACAGGCGCAGCGATGGAGGCCGCGCAGTCGCAGAAGGACGCCGCCGACACCTTCACCTCCCAGCTGGCGAAGATCGCCCTGGAGGACAAGCGGATCGGCGAGGACACCGCGGCCCTCGCCGCCGAGGCCGGCAAGCCCGGAGCCGATACCAAGGCCGTCGCCGCCAAGGGCCGCGCCGTGGCGCTGCGCGCGCTGAAGCAGTACGGCTCCTGGCGCCAGGAAGCCGCCGCCCAGGCGCTGTCCGGCGATGACACCGCGATCCTGGACTACTTGCGCACCGGCGCTGAGCAGGGAGAGACGGACGAGATCCGCCAGCAGGTCGGCGATCTCGCCGAGACCAGCCCGTACGAGAGCGTCCGCAGCGCTGCCGGGGATGCGGTGCAGGGCAGCGACGAGCAGGTCCGGGACTTCTACACCACCGGCCAGTACACGGTGGCCACCGCCGACTACCGGGTGCTCGTCTCTCGGATCAACAACGCCGGGGGCCCGGCCGTCAAGGACGCCTCCAAGGCCGCCCTGGCCGACGGCAGCCCGAAGGCGATGACGGGCTTCCTCAACGGCGGCCAGTACCAGGCCCGCAACCAGGACGAGCGGGTACTGGCGTCCAAGCTGGTCAACGACGGCGGACCGGAGGTCAAGGCAGCCGCGAAAACAGCGCTGACCGGCCCCGCCGACCAGCTGCACGAGTTCATACAAGTCGGCCAGTACATGGCCGACCGCAAGGACAAACTCACCCAGACCCACACCGCGCAGATGCAACGGCTGCTCGACGAGGCCGACGGCGTCGCCGCCCACGCGCGCAAGGACAGCGCCCTGGCGGCCAAGGCCGCCGCGGACGCCAGACACGCAGAGACCGAAGCCAAGAAGGCGGCGGCCGAGGCACAGCAGAACGCCGACCAGGCAGACAAGTACGCCGCCAGCGCCAAGAAATCCGCCGACCGCGCGCAGACCAGCGCCGACCAGGCAGCCTCCTCCGCCAGGACCGCCCGCAACGCCGCCGACCGAGCCGACCAGGACGCTGCCGACGCCGGCGAATCCGCCGCCCAGGCAGAATGGTCCGCGTCCTACGCGCGTGACTCGGCCTACGCCGCCAACGACGCGGCCACGGAAGCCCAGTGGTCTGCGATCTACGCAGGCAAGAGCGCCGCTGAAGCCAAGACCGCTGCCTCCCAGGCCTGGTCGGACGTGGTGACCAAGCGCCGCGCGGAAGAGGCCGTGCTCCGCAAGCAGGTTGAGGAGCAGCTCAAGCAGCAGCGCGAGAAAGAGAAGAAGGCCAAGGACAACAAGCGCTGCATCGCATACATGTCCCGGGACAACCTCCCGCCCTGCGGACTGGCCGGCCAGCCTGTCGAACTGCCCCAGGCATCCCCGGACCTGGCCAAGCTCCTGCTGAAGGGCGGCATGGAGGTACTCGGCGTCAACGAGCTCCTGGAGTGCGCCAAGAACCCCACCCTCGGGCAGTGCACCCTCGCCGTGGCCGGCGTACTCCCCATCGGCAAACTGAAGCTGTTCAAGAAAGCCGCTGACGGCGTCGAGGACATCGCCAAGGCCTCCCGCGCCGCAAAGGCCGCAGAGAAGTGCCTGCAGTGTTTCCTCGCCGGAACCAAGGTGCTCATGGCCGACGGCTCGACCAAGAACATCGAGTCCGTCAAGGCCGGCGACTCCGTCACCGCCACCGACCCCCTGACCGGAGTCACCGGGCCGCGGACCGTGACCGACACGATCGTCACCGAGCACGACAAGCACTTC
Organism: Streptomyces monashensis; assembly: GCF_001866665.1. Taxonomy (GTDB): domain Bacteria; phylum Actinomycetota; class Actinomycetes; order Streptomycetales; family Streptomycetaceae; genus Streptomyces; species Streptomyces monashensis. The sequence goes on from NZ_MLYO01000053.1 coordinate 24,164, forward strand.
GACGAACTGACCCTGGACACTGGCCGCGGTAGCGAACACCTCACCGCCACCAACGAACACCCCTTCTGGTCACCCTCCTCCCGAACCTGGGTAGAGGCCGGCCAACTGCGCGCAGGATCGACCCTCCGGACCGTCGACGGCACCACGGTCACCGTCCGACACAACCGCTCCTTCGAAAAGAGCGCGCGGACATACAACCTCACTGTCGCCGATCTCCACACGTACTATGTGCTGGCGGGCGAGACGCCGGTCCTGGTGCACAACAGCAACTGTGGTGTGACCATTGATGACGGCAAGTGGGACTACTTCTTCGGGCGCGTTAACTCCAACCCGCACAATGCGGAAAGGTCAGCCCAGAACGCCTATCAGCTGGAATCCATCGGAATCCGTGACAACGCTGCGGGGCGCGAAGCGCTGACCGGGCACTTCAACGAGGCGATGAGGAGTGGGGTCGTGGAGACTTACGTGAATCCGAAGTCTGGACTCACGAACATTCGAACGGAGTCACTCCTTTACGGTCCGCGCGGGGCTCTCCTGATTCGCGCTAACTTTGAAGTGACAGACAATGGAGTACGGCTCACTACAATGATCCCTATCGGAGGGAGGGGCTATGGCAAGTGACGTCATGGAGATTCCAGAGGATCTGGATTTCCTCGAAGTGCTTGGTGCGACCCCTGAGCCTACGGAACACGACCCTGATGTGTGGCGAGTCGAGGCTCCGGCAGGTGCTGCTGGCGAGCTTGTGGCACTGAGCTTCGACATCGGCGCAAGGTCTGTACGTTTGACCAGGGAGTCGATGGGCGAATGCGATATCGAAATCTATCGTGAACAGGTGGAGCGTATTCTCCTGTACTCGCGAGACGAGGAGCGCGGCATCGTTATCGAAGTGGGTGTCCCTGGCTTCAGGTGCGAACTTAGGGTCGTCATTTCTCCCAGATTTCGTCTAGTGGACCCCATGCTATATCTGGGACGTTAGCGAGTGCCCCTGGCGCGCATTCACTGAAGTGAGGTTTTCTCGACTCGACTCCTATCAATCCTAAAGGCAGGATTGTCGAGTAGGTCGCCTCACTGACATCCACAAAACAGAAGCCTCGTCAGGGCCTGGCGGGGCTTCTGTGTGGGTTGACGGCCCTCCCAGGGGAGGACGTGGCCAAGCGCGCTCGATCGAGTCCGTCGCGGCGGCGATGCCGAGGCGCCACGCCGATGAACGACGAGCGCTCGCTGGTGCGCCGGGCGTGCTACCCAAGCTGTCTCCGGGCGTATCCCTGTCCGCGCCTGAGGGAAAGAGGGTCAAGTTTCCTGGTCCCGGCAGACGATTCGGCACAGAAGCCAGCGTCCGGCCCTCACTTGGATCCGCCCACAAGGCTTGCCCTTCACCCGGAGCTAAGGACGCACAGAGTCATCAAAAAAAGGGGCACCTCCCCTCGACCCGAGCGGTTCGCCAGTCCCTTTCAGTATCGCGGATAGATGCTTCACCCGTCGTTGAACATGTCCGCACCCGTATAAGCCAGCATGTGCGCGAGCTCGTGCTCCACGATGTGCGGCAGACTCGCCACGCCTTCAGGGAAGAACCAGAAATGCCCCAGCTCGATGTGGCTCAATGTCCTGAAGCTGCACACGGATTCGGCAGCGTCCCAGCAGCCGAGTCGGGAGCCGGCCACGGCCAGGGTGATGCGTTCCAAGCCGTGCTCGGTCGCGAAGTCCGTGACGCGGGCTTCGACCTTGCGTATCTGCTCCGCCTCGGCCGCCATCGCGACCTCGTGCGGCTCCCACACACGGTTGCGGTACACATCCCAGGTCATCTGCCGGCGCCATAAAGCCGTGATCCCCGAGTTTCCAAGGCACCGAACTCCAGAGCGGCGTGCAGCCCCCCGGCAAAGTCACAGCCGACAGGACCTGGACCCGGTCCCGCAGAGGGTGGCTCGGGCTGCGTGGACATGGTGCTTCAGATCGGCGTTCAACAACTCGCCGGGATTCAGTTCGGGGCTGTATCCGGGCATCAGGTGCAGTTCGACGCGCTCGGCGTTTGCGGTGAGCCGGGCCCGGACAGCTGGGCTGCGGTGGACCGGGTACGGGTCGGCGATCACGTGGACCTCGAGGCCGGCGCGCCGGGCGAGACGGTCGAGAAACGCGCAAAACATCTGTGAGGTGAACTTGCCCAGTGGGCTTGAGTCGTCTGTTTCGACGCACAGCCGCAGCGATCCGAGACCACGTAGTGTCATGGTGGCGATGCTACGGATAGGTGGTCGATACCCAAGCAAAAGGACGCTGGCTCTCCAGATCGAGCACAGCCGCTCGGCCCGGGGTCTCGCCGGCATGATTTTCACCCGGAACGACCGCGCGGGGGAGGGCAAGCTGTCCTCCCGGCTCGGCCTGGTCACCGACGCAGTGGAGGTCGAGGACGACCAGGACCTGTACGCGTACATCGTCGACCACCTCTCCCACGGCGGCCGGGTGGACTACGTGATCGCGGACGAGGCGCAGTTCCTCGCGCCCGGCCAGATCGACCAGTTCGCGCGCGTGGTGGACGATCTCGGCCTGGACGTGTACGCCTTCGGGATCACCACGGACTTCCGCTCCAAGCTCTTCCCCGGCTCGCAGCGACTGGTCGAGCTGGCCGACCGCATAGAGGTGCTCCAGGTGGAGGCGCTGTGCTGGTGCGGCGCCCGGGCCACGCACAACGCCCGCACGATAGGCGGCGCGATGGTCGTCGAGGGCGCCCAGGTGGTCGTCGGCGACGTCGACCAGTCCGGCGGCGAGGTCGGCTACGAGGTGCTGTGCCGCCGCCACTACCGGCGCCGGATGACCGCTGCGTCGGCCCGCGCGGCGGCCCTGTCCCCGGACGTCCTGCCGGTCCCGCCCGCCTGAGCCGGCCCCGGGGGGCGTGCTCAGTGCGGCTCCTGGATCAGCGAGAACTCCGCGCCCTCCGGGTCCGCCACCGTCGCCACGCGCCCGTGCGGGCTGTCCCGCGCCGGCCGGACGACCCGGCCGCCCAGCTCCGTGACCTGCCGCAGCGTCAGATCGGCGTCGGCGACCTCGAAGTACGTCCGCCAGTGCGACCCCCGGTCCCGGGGCAGACCGTGGCCCACGCCGTGCAGCCCGGCGACCGGCCGGCCGTCCAGGTGCAGGGTCACGTAGTCGAAGTCGGCGGACACCACCGGCTCCTCCTCGTAACCGAACACGGTCGCGTAGAACTTGGCGACGCTCTCCGTCTCGTACGTCACCAGCTCGTTCCAGGCCGGTGTGCCCGGCACGCCGGTGAGTGCCGTGCCGAGGTGCGCGGAACCCTGCCAGATGCCGAACACCGCCCCGGAGGGGTCCGAGGCGATCGCCATCCGCCCGGCCTCGGCCGCGTCCAGCGGGCCGACCGCCACGGTGCCGCCGCACAGCCGCACCGTGTCCGCCGTGCGGTCCACGTCGTCCGAGGCGAAGTACGGCGTCCAGGCGATCGGCAGCCGGCGGTCCGGCGGCAGCTGGCCCATTCCGGCCACTTCCCGCCCGTCGAGCACCGCCCGCACGTACGGGCCGAGCTGCTGCGGGCCCGGCCGGAACTCCCAGCCGAACAGCTCGCCGTAGAACTCCTCGGTGGCGGCCAGCCCGTGCGCCATCAGGCTCACCCAGCAGGGTGTGCCGGGCGCGCGCCGCGCGTGCGGCCGGGCCGGCTCCCGTGCCTCGGTCATCGATCACTCTCTCCCCGGCCCCTCGCGGTGGCCGTGTCGCTTCCGCTCCCCGGACGGGGTGCCCACGCCGACGGCGGGAACGCCCGTGCCGGTGCCCGCATCCTCCACTCCGCCGCGGGCGATACCGCGCCGCCGCTCGGCGACACCTCCGGGAGGATGCCCGTTCTGCCGACTATCGGCGCTTCCTGACGGTGGCCGGGGGGTGTCCGTCGGCTGTACAGCACGTGCTCGATCCCGCACTCCTCGTGATCGAGCCTGTCCGGCCGAGCAGAGTAGCCGGACCTGGACGCCGCGGCCACCCCTGGCGTATGCATGGACGCCATGAACGTCATCATCACCGCAACCGACCTCGCACACGAGCTGTCCGGCGAGCGCCCGCCGGTACTGCTGGACGTGCGCTGGCAGCTGAGCACGGCCAAGGCGGCGGGCGCGCCGGCCTTCGACGGGCGGGCCGAGTACGCGGCCGGGCACATCCCGGGCGCGGTCTTCGTCGACCTGGACCGGGAATTGGCCGGAGTGCCCGGGGCGAGCGGCCGGCATCCGCTGCCGGACCTCGGGGAGTTCGGCGCCGCGATGCGCCGCGCGGGCGTGTTCGCGGACCGGCCGGTCGTCGTGTACGACGGCGGCCAGGGCTGGGCGGCCGCGCGCGCGTGGTGGCTGCTGCGCTGGACGGGTCACCCGGACGTGCGGGTCCTGGACGGCGGATTGCCCTCCTGGGCGGGCGAACTGTCCACGCAGGTACCGGATCCGGCCGAGGGCGACTTCCGTCCGGCACCGTCCGCCACCGGCCGGCTGGACGCGGACGAGGCCGCGGCCCTGGCCCGCACAGGCGTGCTGCTGGACGCCCGCGCGGGGGAGCGCTACCGCGGTGAGGTGGAGCCGATCGACCGCGTCGGCGGGCACATTCCGGGTGCGCTGTCGGCGCCGACGACCGAGAACGTGGGTCCGGACGGCCGCTTCCTGCCCGCGGCCGAACTGCGCGACCGTTTCAAGGCCTTGGGCGTCGCCGAGGACGCCGAGACGGGCGTCTACTGCGGCTCGGGCGTGTCCGGCGCCCACGAGGTCCTCGCGCTGGCCGTGGCGGGCATCCCGGCGGCCCTGTACGTCGGTTCCTGGTCCGAGTGGTCCTCCGACCCGAACCGCCCGGTGGCGGTGGGGGCTGACCCGCAGTAGCGAAAGGCCTTTCGGGCGGTGAAAAGTGGGGGCACGCACGCGTGCCCCCACTTCTGCTGTACGGCTCTGGCTACTCCTGCTTCTTGCGGCGCGTGCCGAACACGATCTCGTCCCAGCTCGGGACGGCGGCGCGACGGCCGGGGCGGACGCCGTCGGCCTCGGCCTGGCGGTCGGTGGCGCCCACGAGCCGGTCGCGGTGGCTGCCGACCGAGCGGGGCATGAGGACGTCCGCGTACGCCGAACCGGCCGAGGCGGCGGGCGCCGGCGGCTCCTCCGCCTCCGGTTCGTCGACGGGCTCCTCCGGCACCTCCTCCCGGCGCTCCGGGACGACCAGGTCGCCCCGGAAACTCGGGACGGCCTCCAACAGGCTGGTGAGCGAGTCGCGTTCGCCCGTCGACGCCGTGGAGGCGGGCTCCTCGGCGGGTTCGGACGGCGGCGCGGGCAGGCTCGGCCGCTCCCGGTCGCGGTCGACCCGTTCGAGGGCGCGGTCCATCGAACGCTCGCGCGGCAGCCGGGCGATGCGCGGGACGAACGGGAAGCTCGGCTCCGGTACGGCCAGATCGTCGGACTCGCCGATCAGCGAGCGAGCCTCGTCGTCCACGGCCTGTACGAGCCGCCGGGGCGGGTCGTACGTCCAGCTCGCCGAGTGCGGCTCGCCCGCGACCCGGTAGACGAGGAGCACCTCCCAGGTGCCGTCGTCACGGCGCCAGGAGTCCCACTGCACGCTGTCCTTCTCGGCGCCGCGCAGCAACAGCCGCTCCTGTACGGCCTCGCCGAGCAGTGGACCGGAGTTCTCGCCGGGACGGCGGACCGGGGTCTTGCGGGCGCGCTCGGCCATGAAGGCACGCTCGGCCAGCACGGGCCCCTCGAAGCGCCGTACCCGGTCGACGGGGATGCCGGCGAGCTGCGCGACCTCCTCCGCGGTGGCACCCGCGCGTATCCGCGCCTGGATGTCACGGGGCCTCAGATGGCTCTCGACCTCGATCTCGATCTGGCCGAGGCGGGGCCGGTCGCCGCGCACGGCGGCGCGAAGGCGCTCGTCGATCGGAAGGGTGTACTCCGTTGCGTCGGCAGCTTTCAGCACCAGCCGTGTGCCGTCATTCGAGACGGCCACGACACGCAGTTCGGGCATGGGGACCTCCCGGGTGGTGCCTGCCGACGTCACGTGCGTCGCTGCTTCCGCTAGTCGAGTGTGGCCTGCCCGGGTGCAGCCTGCCACAACCTTGCCGAGTTGCCCGGCGTGTCGGGCACGGGCCCTGGGCCGCCGTTATGGCACGGTGACCGTTCGCAACGCTAAGTGACCAACTCCGTCACCCTGTGCAACTTGCCCCCTCCCGGCGGTCCTGCAAGGCCCCGGACATCCTGGTGGGAGACCGGACCCAGGGCTCGCAACAGTACTCCATTTGGACCATGTGCGTGGATGGGCGCGCCGCCCAACTTCCGGCAAGGGCGGCCGCGCGGCTCCCGGCAAACGGTTTCGCCGATCACGAACGTGGCGAACTTCACGTAATCCCCAGAAGCGGAACTAATGGTTTCCGCTGTACGTCCCTTTCTCATGCAATCGATGGATCAATGTCGTCAATGTCGTCCATGACGCCAGGTGCGTCATCACGTAGGGGAAGGGCAGGCAAGTTCCGGGTATGCGTGAAACGCCCGAAGGGGTCCGCGTGGACGCGCGCCGGCGGATCGACCTGAACGTCCCCCAGGTCGCGGGCAGCGCCCTGGCGGCGGTCGTGGCGGCCAAGCTGGCGTCGTACTTCGGTGTGTACGGCACGATCCTCGGTGCGGGAGTCGTCAGCGTCGTCGCCACCTGTGGCGCCACCCTGTTCCAGCACTTCTTCAAACGCACCGGGGAGCAGCTGCGGGACGCGACGGTCGCGCCCCGCCCCCGGGAACAACTGGCACCGGGGCCGGGCGAGTTCACCGAGGGGACCGTCTACCGCGCGCGCGTGAAGAGCTGGCGGCGGCCGGTGGTCGCGGCCGCCGTCGTGTTCGGCGTGACGATGGCCGGCATCACGACGTACGAACTGGTCTCCGGCAGCAGCCTCAGCGGCGGCACGGGCACGACGGTCAGTGACGCGGTCGGCGGCCGGGGCGCGTCCGCGTCCCACCTCGAGCGGTCCGATTCCGATGTCCCCTCCGGCGGGCCGGCGACGCCCTCGGACGGGCGGTCCCACGGGCACGCGCCCGGTTCCGGCGGGAGTACGGCGCCCGGCGGAACGCCGACGCCCGGCGACTCGCCGAGCGGGCGGCCGAGCGAGGGCTCCGCCACTCCGACGCCCACGCCCAGCGGGTCCGCCGCGACGCCTACGCCCCCAGAACCCTCCGCACGTAGTCGTTCTGGAACAGCCGATCCGGGTCAAGGCGGTCCCTCAGCGCAGTGAACTCGCCGAAACGCGGGTACACGCGCGTGAAGTACTCGGCGTCCCGCGTGTGGACCTTGCCCCAGTGCGGCCGGCCCTCGTGCGCGGTGAAGATGCGCTCGGCGGCGGTGAAGTAGGCCTGGTACGGCGTGCCCCGGAACATGTGGACGGCGATGTAGGCGCTGTCCCGGCCGGAGGCGGTGGACAGGGTGATGTCGTCGGCCGGTGCCGTGCGGACCTCGACCGGGAAGCTGACGCGCAGGCCCGAGCGGTCGACCATGTCCTTCAGCTCACGCAGCGTCTCCGTCAGGGCCGCGCGGGGCACCGCGTACTCCATCTCCACGAAGCGCACCCGGCGCGGCGAGGTGAAGACTTTGTAGGGGATGTCGGTGTACGTCCGGGCGGACAGCGCCTTGCTGGAGATCTGCGCGATCGCGGGGATGGTCCGGGGCACCGCCCGGCCGACCCACTGGGCCGCCTGGAAGACGCCGTTGGAGAGGAACTCGTCCTCGAACCAGCCGGCCAGCTGCCCCACCGGCTGCTCCGGGCCGGCGCTGCGGTTGTTGCGCTTGGTGTTGGTGTTGCCGGTGTGCGGGAACCAGTAGAACTCGAAGTGCTCGTTCTCGGCCCAGAGTTGATCGAACTCAGCGAGCACCCGCTCGAACGGCATCGGTTCCTCCCGCGCGGTGAGCAGGAAGAGGGGCTCCACGGCGAACGTGATCGCGGTGACGACGCCCAGGGCGCCGAGACCTATTCGGGCCGCGGCGAAGACGTCGGGATTCTCCTTCTCGGAGCAGCGGAGTACCGAGCCGTCGGCCGTGACCAGTTCGAGTCCGGTGATCTGCGCCGCGATCGAGGCGGACTCGCGCCCGGTGCCGTGGGTGCCGGTGCTGGTGGCGCCGGAGACGGTCTGCTCCATGATGTCGCCCATGTTGGTGAGCGACAGGCCCTCGCGCGCGAGGGCGGCATTGAGACGCTTGAGCGGGGTGCCCGCCTCCACCGTGACCGTCATGGAGTCCCGGTCGAGGGTGCGGATACCCGTCAACAGTTGAGGGCGGATCAACACACCGTCGGTGGCCGCGATCGACGTGAACGAGTGCCCCGTACCGACCGCCTTGACCTTCAGGCCGTCCTCACGGGCCCGGCGCACCGCCTCGGCCAGCTCCTCCACCGAGGCCGGTGCGACCTGCCGGGCGGGCCGGGCGGCGACGTTCCCGCCCCAGTTACGCCAGGTGCCGTTCTTCCCGCTCGCTGTGCTGCTCAACGGTGCCTCCCCCGAGGCCGGCCTGCGCAGCCGGCGGTACCCGAGGAAACCGACCGCGACCGCGACGGTCCCGGACACGGCCGGAACCCCGTACCCGGCGCGCGCCCCGGCTGCGTCGATCACCCAGCCGGCCACGGACGAGCCGAGCGCGACGCCGACCGCGAGGCCGGTGCTCACCCAGGTCATGCCCTCGGTCAGCTTCGCGCGAGGTACGTGCTCTTCGATGAGGGACATCGTCGTGATCATCGTCGGTGCGATGGACAGCCCCGCAACGAACAGCGCCACGGCCAGAAGCGGCAGGTTTCCGACCAGTAGGAGGGGGATCATACTCACGGCCATCGCCGACACGCCCAGCAGCCAGCGACGTTCCGGCGCCCCGGAGAACCGCAGCAGCCCGAAGACCACCCCGGCCGCACAGGAACCGGCCGCGTACAGCGCCAGCACGATGCTCGCGGCTCCCTTGTGGCCGCGCTCGTCGGCGAAGGCGACGGTCACCACGTCCACCGCCCCGAAGATCGCGCCGGTCGCCGCGAAGGTGGCCACCAGCACCTGGAGTCCGGGCGAGCGTAGGGCGCTGCCGCCGCCGTGGCGCTCACGCGGGTGCGGCTCGGGCTCCGTGGCCCGCTGGGCGGTGAGCCAGAAGACGCCGAGAGCCAGGAAGCAGGCGGCCAGCAGCGGTCCGGCCTCCGGGAACCACGTCGTGGACAGCCCGATGGAGATGATCGGGCCGAAGATGAAGCACACCTCGTCCACGACCGACTCGAACGAGTACGCCGTGTGCAGCTTCGGGGTGCCCCGGTACAGGGCCGCCCAGCGCGCCCGGACCATCGCGCCGAGGCTCGGCACGGAGCCGATCCCGGCGGCGCACACGAACAGCACCCAGTCCGGCCCGCGCAGCTGCGCGGCGAGCAGCAGCCCGGCCGCCGCCGTGAGCGCGACCAGGGTCGCGGGGCGCAGCACCCGGCGCTGCCCGTGCCGGTCGACCAGCCGGGAGATCTGCGGCCCGACCGCCGCCGCGGACAGCGCGATGGTGGCCGACAGTGCGCCCGCGAGGCCGTACCGACCGGTCAGCTGCGAGACCATCGTGACCACGCCGATACCCATCATCGACAGCGGCATGCGGCCGAGGAATCCCGCGGTGGAGAACGCCTTCGTGCCGGGCTCGGCGAACAGGGCGCGATAGGGGCTGGGCACGTGGTCTCCGGGACGGCTCGTAAGGTCCGAATGCGGCTGACACAGCTTACGGACGAGGCGACCCCGAGCGCACCCGGATATCGCCACTGAAATCCACGGGAAAAACCGCCCTAAACCTGCTGGAACCCGACTCGTCACCCCGTCGTTCCCCGGCTGTCAGTGCCGGGTGGCATGATCGACTCATGCCAGACGCGCTCGATGCCACCCCGTACGACGCCCTGCTCCTGCTCTCCTTCGGCGGCCCCGAAGGCCCCGACGACGTGGTCCCCTTCCTGGAGAACGTCACGCGCGGGCGGGGCATCCCGAGGGAACGCCTCAAGGAAGTCGGACAGCACTACTTCCTGTTCGGCGGGGTCAGCCCCATCAACGACCAGAACCGCGCCCTCCTGGACGCCCTGCGCAAGAACTTCGCCGAACACGGCCTGGACCTGCCGGTCTACTGGGGCAACCGCAACTGGGCGCCGTACCTCACGGACACGCTGCGCGAGATGGTCGCCGACGGCCGTCGCCGCGTCCTCGTGCTCGCCACCAGCGCCTACGCCTCCTACTCGGGCTGCCGGCAGTACCGCGAGAACCTCGCCGACGCGCTGGCCGCGCTGGCGGCCGAGGGCCTGGAGCTGCCGAAGATCGACAAGCTGCGGCACTACTTCAACCACCCCGGCTTCGTCGAGCCCATGATCGACGGCGTGCTGCGCTCCCTCGCCGATCTCCCCGAGGACGTCCGCGCGGGCGCCCACATCGCCTTCACCACGCACTCCATCCCGACCTCCGCCGCCGACACCTCCGGCCCGGTCGAGACGCACGGCGAGGGCGGCGCCTACGTCGAGCAGCACCTGGACGTGGCCCAGCTGATCGCCGACGCGGTCCGCGAGCGCACCGGCATCGATCACCCCTGGCGGCTCGTCTACCAGTCCCGCTCCGGCGCCCCGCACATCCCGTGGCTGGAGCCGGACATCTGCGACCACCTGGAGGAGCGGCACGCGGCGGGCGTCCCGGCCGTCGTCATGGCCCCCATCGGCTTCGTCTCCGACCACATGGAGGTCCTCTACGACCTCGACACCGAGGCCACGGCCAAGGCCGAGGAGCTGGGCCTGCCGGTGCGCCGCTCGGCCACGGTCGGCGCGGACCCCCGCTTCGCCGCCGCCGTCCGCGAGCTGGTCACCGAGCGTGCCGCCGTGGAGCGCGGCCAGGAGGTCACCCCCTGCGCCCTGGGCGCCCTCGGCCCCAGCCACCACCTCTGCCCCGTCGGCTGCTGCCCGGCCCGCGCCCCGCGCCCGGCCGCCGCGGGTGCCGACAGCCCCTACGCGTGAGGAGCCCCGTGACCGACGCCCTGCACCGGGATCTGCTCGAGCTGGCCCAGGAGGCCGCCCGCCGCGCCGGAGAGCTGCTGCGGGACGGCCGCCCGGCCGACCTGGCGGTGGCGAGGACCAAGTCCAGCCCGATCGACGTCGTCACCGAGATGGACATCGCGGCCGAGAAGCTGATCACCGATCTGATCTCCGGCCGCCGCCCCGACGACGGCTTCCTCGGCGAGGAAGGCGCGGCCGCCCCGGGCACGAGCGGCGTCCGCTGGGTCATCGACCCGCTCGACGGCACCGTCAACTACCTGTACGGCCTGCCGACCTGGGCGGTGTCCATCGCCGCGCAGCAGGACGGCGAGACCGTCGCCGGGGTCGTCGCGGCGCCGATGCGCGGCGAGACGTACCACGCCGTGCTCGGCGGCGGAGCCTGGGCGACCGGCGCCTGGGAGGGCGAGCGGGCGCTTGCCTGCCGCCCCGCGCCCCCGCTGGAGCAGGCGCTGGTCTCCACCGGCTTCAACTACGTCACCGAGGTCCGCGCCCACCAGGCCGAGGTGGCCGCGCGGCTGATCCCGCTGCTGCGCGACATCCGGCGCGGCGGCTCGGCCGCGATCGACCTGTGCGACGTGGCCTGCGGCCGGCTGGACGGATACTACGAGCGCGGGCTCAACGCATGGGACTTCGCCGCGGGCGACCTCATCGCCCGGGAGGCGGGCGCGCTGGTCGGCGGACGGGCGGGGGAGCGGCCCTCGCGGGAGCTCACCGTCGCCGGGTCGCCGGGCGTGTTCGAGCCGCTCCAGGGCCTGCTGGAGGACTTCGGCGCATGGCATGACTGAGCACGGCTGAGCCCGGTTCGACAGGAGCGCCCCACAGCGCGGCCAGAACGGACGGCCAGAACGGACGGGACCCCCGGTGCTGGATTCACCGGGGGTCCCGCCGTTGTGCTGCCAAGCCGGTCAGACGCGTGACGCGCCGACTTCCACACCGTGTTCGGCGGCGAGGCGTCGCAGGTCGTCGAGCTCTGCCTGCTCCACCTCCACGAGGAAGTCGTCGCCCTCGTCACGAGCCCGCGACAGGTCGGACTCGGTCGCCTTTATGCGCTGGAGAAGTCCTGCGGTGAAAGCGTCCATGCTGCGCCCCCTCGTCCTTGGGTCGTGGGTCGGTGGCACGGGGGTGTGCCGTCGGGAAAAGGGGCGATCACGGCCCTCGCGAGTGCCCAGCGCTGCCCTGCCGGGCGGCGACGGTGCCGGACACCCGCGCCCGCTCTGCGAGAAGCGGCGGCGGAGTACCGCATGGTGCTGCGGCACATGCAGAGCGTGATCGCGGGGTGTAAAGCCGTCCTCCCCCCGCTCCCTCACCCGGAAACCTCAACCGGAGGAGAAAATCTCGTATTCCTGCCCCGGGACGCCGATCCGTACGGTCCGCAACCCCGCCTTACAGCCGACTTACGGCCGAAAAGGGCAGGATGGAGGTCACACCCCACGAACACTCCTGCCCGCTCGCGCCCACGGTGTGCGACGGCGGGCGGACAGAGGAAGGACTGCGACGTGCGCGTACTCGTCGTCGAGGACGAGCAACTGCTCGCCGATGCGGTGGCCACCGGACTGCGCCGGGAGGCCATGGCCGTCGACGTCGTGTACGACGGTGCGGCCGCCCTGGAGCGCATCGGCGTCAACGACTACGACGTGGTCGTCCTCGACCGCGACCTCCCGCTCGTGCACGGCGATGACGTCTGCCGCAAGATCGTCGAGCTGGGCATGCCCACGCGCGTGCTCATGCTCACGGCGTCCGGCGACGTCAGCGACCGCGTCGAGGGCCTGGAGATCGGCGCCGACGACTATCTGCCCAAGCCCTTCGCCTTCAGCGAGCTGATCGCGCGCGTGCGCGCTCTCGGCCGTCGTACGAGCGTGCCCCTGCCGCCGGTGCTGGAGCGCGCCGGCATCAAGCTCGACCCCAACCGCCGCGAGGTCTTCCGCGACGGCAAGGAGGTCCAGCTCGCACCGAAGGAGTTCGCGGTCCTGGAGGTCCTGATGCGCAGCGAGGGCGCGGTCGTCTCGGCCGAGCAGCTGCTGGAGAAGGCCTGGGACGAGAACACCGACCCGTTCACCAACGTGGTCCGCGTGACGGTCATGACGCTGCGCCGCAAACTGGGCGAGCCACCGGTCATCGTCACCGTGCCCGGCTCCGGCTACCGGATCTGATCCCCGTGGCCGCGACCCCCGCCCCCGCTCAGGCGCCACCGAAGCCCACCTGGGACCCCAGGAGACCGCAGCCCCCGTTCCCCTGGCTGCGCCCCACCATCCGCATACGGCTCACGCTGCTGTACGGCGGCATGTTCCTGATCGCCGGCATCCTGCTGCTGTCGATCATCTACCTGCTGGCCGCACAGGCCATCAGCACGGGCAACCAGCCGCTGTTCAAGATCGTCAGCTTCCAGGAGCTGAAGGTCTCCAGCGACAACTGCCCTGCGATCAACACCACCAGCCTCTCGCTCGCGGACTTCAACCACGCGATCAGCCAGTGCGTCGACGGGCAGCGCCAGGCGGCCCTGGACGACCTGCTCAGCCGCTCGCTGCTGGCCCTGCTGGGCCTCGCCGTGATCGCCTTCGCGTTCGGTTACGCGATGGCCGGCCGCGTGCTGTCCCCGCTCGGCCGGATCACCCGCACCGCACGTCAGGTGGCCGGCTCGGACCTGTCCCGCCGGATCGAGCTGGACGGCCCGGACGACGAGCTGAAGGAGCTGGCGGACACCTTCGACGACATGCTGGACCGGCTCCAGCGCGCCTTCACCGCCCAGCAGCGCTTCGTCGGCAACGCCTCGCACGAGCTGCGCACCCCGCTCGCGATCAACCGCACGCTCCTCGAGGTGCACCTGTCGGACCCGGACGCGCCGGTCGAGCTCCAGCAGCTCGGCAAGACCCTGCTCGCCACCAACGAGCGCAGCGAGCAGCTGGTCGAGGGCCTGCTGCTGCTCGCCCGCAGCGACAACCAGATCGTCGAGCGCAAACCGGTCGACCTGGCCGAGGTCGCCACCCAGGCCGTCGACCAGGTGCACGCCGAGGCCGAGGCGAAGGGCGTGAAGATCCGCGGCGAGCGCAAGCCGGCCGTGGTGCAGGGCAACGGCGTCCTGCTGGAGCGGATCGCGCTGAACCTCGTGCAGAACGCGGTGCGCTACAACGTGGCCGAGGGCGGCTGGGTCGAGGTGACCACCGAGATCGAGCACGGGCAGGCGGTACTGACGGTCTCGAACACCGGGCCGGTGGTGCCCGCGTACGAGATCGACAATCTGTTCGAGCCCTTCCGGCGATTGCGCACGGAGCGTACGGGCAGTGACAAGGGGGTCGGCCTCGGCCTGTCGATCGTCCGGTCCGTGGCGCGCGCGCACGGCGGGCACATCGTGGCGAGGCCGCGTGAGGGCGGCGGCCTGGTGATGCGTGTCACCTTGCCGCTGTGATCCGTTGACACGCGCGGAGGGTGTTCGCTTTACGCGGAATTTTCCGGACCTCTTGCAAGGTTCTTGCTGTGTGATCAATCACATGGGCGGATTTTCAGCCATGCACCCTCCGTGATCATGACACATGGCAGAAAGCCGGGAAAGTCCGGGTTTTCGGGGCTCTTGATCACGGGAAGTACACGGTGAGGCGCCTTTGAGGTGCCCCATTCGGACCGTGTACGGTCCTCACCGCCATCCAAGCCGATCACACTTGAGGGGTCGGGTTGGGTGTCGATTGAGTAACAGACCTTGATGTGAGGCAAAATCTCCGCCTCAGGTCGGGCACAAGTCCGGCCTCTCACGCGTTACGTGCGCTGGAGACACCGCAGACACCCAGAGGGGGAGAGCGATATGGCAACCGATTACGACACTCCACGCAAGACCGACGACGATGTCGACTCCGACAGCCTTGAAGAACTGAAGGCCCGGCGGAACGACAAGACCTCCTCCACGGTGGACGTCGACGAGTTCGAGGCCGCCGAAGGCCTCGAACTGCCCGGCGCCGACCTTTCGAACGAGGAACTGGCCGTCCGGGTCCTGCCGAAGCAGCAGGACGAGTTCACCTGCATGAGCTGCTTCCTGGTGCACCACCGCAGCCAGCTGGCCCGCGAGAAGAACGGTCAGCCGATCTGCCGCGACTGCGACTGAGGACGGGTCGGCCATGACTGGCTCGACCCCTCCCCGGAAGCGCCGCTTCCCTGTGCGGAAAGCGGACTCAGGGCCGCTCGACGGCCCGCACGGCGCGCGTGAAGAAGAGCGGGGCTCATCCGGCAGGGGAGCCTCGCTCGCACCGGTGGACGACCGGGCCGACCACCCGGTACCGGTGCGGCGGCAGCCCGCGCCCGTCGCCCGACGGGCCGCGGTGGTGCGTGACAAGGCCCGGGACCTGGCCCGGGAAGGGGCCCGTAAGGGCGGCAGAGGCGCTCGCGCGGGGCTGGCGTACCTCGCGGACCGGATCATCGAGATCGCCCCTCGTGTCCCCGTACGCGACCTCGCGACCCTGCGCAGGCAGTTCCCCGGCCTCGGGCCCGAGGAGCTCGCCGACAAACTGGTGGCGGGAGCGGCGGCCGGGACCTCGACGGTCGGAGCCGGGGTCGGAGCGGCGGCGATGCTGCCGGTGCCGCCCGCCATGCCGACCGAAGTGGCCGCGGAGATCACCGGGGTCGCCGCGATCGAGCTGAAGCTCGTCGCCGAGCTCCACGAGGTCTACGGCGTACGCCCGCCGGGCGGCCTCAAGACCCGGAGTACCGCGTATCTGTCCTCCTGGTCGGGGGAGCGCGGGATCGACGTGCTGAAGCCGTCGACGTACGACGCGGCCCTGAGCGGCCACATGAAGCGCGAGCTCCGCCAGCGGATCATGAAGCGTGTGGTGCGCGACCTGCCCAACCTCATGCCGTTCATGGTGGGCGCGGCGGTCGGCGCGGTCATGAACCGCCGGGACACCAGAAAGCTCGCCGCCCGCATCCGCACCGACCTGCGCAAGATCCAGGTGCCCTGGGACGAGCTGCCGGAGCTGCCGCCCCTGGAGGAGCCGGAGACGCCCCTGAGAGGCCTCGAAGGACTCTAGGCGTCCGAGCCCTGGGCGTGCGCCGTCCGCGCCGCCTCGATCGCCGCCGCCAGCTGCTCCGGCTCCCGCGTGGACAGGTACAGGTACGGCGTCGGGTCCGCGGGGTCGGTGACCTCCACCCGCAGCGCCCCCGGGATGTAGGCGCGCAGCAGCAGGAACGCGCGCGTGTCGGCCTTGTACGTCCGCCAGGCGCGGGCCTCCTCCGCGTCCAGCACCTCCGACGTGCCCAGAGCGGACACCGGGATCTTCGCCTCGCCCGCGATCAGCGAGTCACCCACCACACGGATGCGCGGGGAGCCGTACGCACTGGCGACCACCGCCGCCGCGGCCGTACCGCCGACCAGGCCGCCGAGCAGCGGAAGCGTGCCGAACGGAAGCAGGATCAGGGCGAACGAGACGCCCACCAGGAAGCTGATGAACCACCACGAGCGGGGGGCGGTGAGGCGTTCTTCGTACGGCGTGGCGGAAAGCTGCATGAGGCCAAGCTTGGCACGGGATCCTGATGTGCCCGAAGTCAGGGCAGTCGGCGCGAAGCGCTGTCGAGCAGCGCGGTGGCGGGTGACGGGCGGGCGGGTAAGGTCTGCGCCTGTGAGTGGTAGTTCCGCAAGCCTTCGGCCTCCTGTCGACGCCTCGAAACCGGTACGGCACCCCGACGCGCCCGCGCCCGGGGAACTCCTCGGTGCCCACTACGAACACTGTTTCGGTTGTGGTCCCGGACAGCCGCACGGACTGCACCTGGAGGCACGGGCCGGCGAGGGCGTCTCGCTGACCGCCGAGTTCACCGTCCAGCCCGCCCACCAGGGCGCCCCGGGCCTCGCGCACGGCGGCGTGCTGGCCACGGCCCTGGACGAGACCCTCGGCTCGCTGAACTGGCTGCTGCGCACCATCGCCGTCACCGGCCGGCTGGAGACCGACTTCGCGCGCCCCGTCCCGGTGGGCACCACGCTCCACCTCGCGGCCGAGGTCACCGCCGTCGCCGGGCGGAAGATCTACTCCAGGGCCGTCGGGCGCATCGGCGGCCCGGACGGGCCCGTCGCCGTCCGCGCCGACGCCCTCTTCATCGAGGTGAAGGTCGACCACTTCGTCGACCACGGCCGCCAGGAGGAGATCCAGGCCGCCATGAACGACCCGGACCAGATCCGGCGCGCCCGCGCCTTCGAGGTGAACCCGTGAGCCCCAGCCCCCTCGACGTCCTGCTGCGGCGCGTCGACCCCGACGTACCGCTTCCGGCGTACGAGCATCCCGGCGACGCCGGGGCCGATCTGCGCACCACCGAGGCGTGCGAGCTGAAGCCCGGCGAGCGGGCCGTGCTGCCCACGGGAGTGTCGATCGCCCTCCCGGAGGGGTACGCGGCCTTCGTGCACCCGCGATCCGGCCTCGCCGCCCGCTGCGGTGTCGCCCTCGTGAATGCCCCGGGGACGGTTGATGCCGGGTACCGTGGGGAGATCAAGGTGATCGTGGTGAATCTCGACCCGCACGAGTCCGTGCGGTTCGAGCGCTTCGACCGGATTGCCCAACTGGTCGTCCAGCAGGTCGAGAGGGTCCGCTTCCAGGAGGTGGCGGAACTTCCCGGCTCGGCGCGGGCCGAAGGGGGCTTCGGGTCCACCGGTGGCCATGCCGCGGTGGGCGGCGAGAGCGGCACAAGCGGTCGGGCCGCCGCAGGCGGACCGACGGGTGGGAATCGATACGCTTCGGTCGTATCCGACCGGGAAGGACAGTGACGTGTTCGGACGTCGCAAGAAGAAGGGTGCCGCCGAGGACGCGGCCGGCGAGGCCGAGCAGGTCGTCGACAGCGTCGACACCGAGGCGGACGGGAACGAGGAGCCGGCCGAGCGCGTTCGGCTGGAGCCCGAGCCCCGGCCCGAGGGGCCCTGGGACAGCGAAGAGGTGAGCGACCCGGGCGAGGGCCGCGTGGACCTCGGCGGGATGTTCATCCCGGGCGTCGACGGCATGGAACTGCGGGTCGAGGTCGCCGGTGACGCGATCGTCGCCGCGACCGTCGTGCTGCGCGACAGCGCCGTCCAGCTCCAGGCCTTCGCCGCGCCCAAGCGCGAGGGCATCTGGGGCGAGGTCCGCGAGGAGATCGGGGCCGGCATCACCCAGCAGGGTGGCATCGTCGACGAGGTCGAGGGCCCCCTCGGCTGGGAGCTGCGAGCCCAGGTGCCGGTGCAGCTGCCCGACGGCACCGGCGGCTTCCAGGTCGTGCGGTTCGTCGGCGTGGACGGCCCGCGCTGGTTCCTGCGCGGCGTGATCTCCGGCCAGGGCGCTGTGCAGCCGCAGGCCGCCGGGCTGCTGGAGCAGATCTTCCGCGACACGGTCGTGGTGCGCGGCGAGGGCCCGATGGCGCCCCGCGACCCGATCGTCCTCAAGCTGCCCAACGACGCGCAGATGGTCCCCGAGGGCGTGCAGCAGGACGAGTCCCGCTTCTCGGGCGGCGTCGACCAGCTGCAGCGGGGGCCGGAGATCACCGAGGTTCGTTGACCGCGGCAGTTCTCGTACGGGCCGTGCCTTTGAAAGGCGCGGCCCGTTGTCACGGGGTCGTGCCCTACGGGGTGCCTCCCATCAGAATTGCGTCAAAGACCCCCCTTGACCCGGCTCTTGTCCCCTTTGTCCGCATCATTGGCCGTAAGGTCGACGCTGCGTAGGCAGCAGTCACCGGAAGACAATGGAGCCATGACACGCGGCAAACTTCGGATCTACCTCGGCGCGGCACCGGGTGTGGGCAAGACCTACGCCATGCTCTCCGAGGCACACCGCCGTGTGGAGCGTGGCACCGACTGCGTCGTGGCCTTCGTGGAGCACCACGAGCGGCCGCGCACCGAGGTGATGCTGCACGGGCTGGAGCAGATCCCGCGCAAGAAGCTGGAGTACCGGGACGCCGTCTTCGGCGAGATGGACGTCGACGCCGTGCTGCGCCGGGCGCCCGCCGTCGCCCTGGTGGACGAACTCGCCCACACCAATGTCCCCGGCTCGCGCAACGCCAAGCGCTGGCAGGACGTCGAGGAGCTGCTCGCCGCCGGGACCGACGTGATCTCGACCGTCAACATCCAGCACCTGGAATCACTCGGCGACGTGGTCGAATCGATCACCGGGGTACGCCAGCGCGAGACCGTCCCGGACGAGGTCGTCCGCCGGGCCGACCAGATCGAGCTGGTCGACATGTCCCCGCAGGCCCTGCGCCGCCGGATGGCCCACGGCAACATCTACCAGCCCGACAAGGTCGACGCGGCCCTGTCCAACTACTTCCGCCCCGGCAACCTCACCGCCCTGCGCGAGCTGGCGCTGCTGTGGGTGGCCGACCGGGTCGACGAGTACCTCAACGCCTACCGCAGCGAGCACCGGGTCTCCAAGATCTGGGGCTCGCGCGAGCGGATCGTGGTCGGCCTGACCGGCGGTCCCGAGGGGCGCACCCTGATACGCCGCGCCGCCCGGCTCGCCGAGAAGGGCGCCGGCGGCGAGGTGCTGGCCGTCTACATAGCCCGCAGCGACGGCCTTACCTCGGGCTCCCCGAAGGAGCTGGCCGTCCAGCGCACCCTCGTGGAGGACCTGGGCGGCACCTTCCACCATGTGATCGGCGACGACATACCGGCCGCCCTGCTCGACTTCGCACGCGGCGTCAACGCCACCCAGATCGTCCTCGGCTCCTCGCGCCGCAAGGCCTGGCAGTACGTCTTCGGGCCCGGCGTCGGCGCCACGGTCGCCCGGGAGTCCGGCCCTGACCTCGACGTCCACATCGTCACCCACGAGGAGGTCGCCAAGGGCCGCGGACTGCCCGTCGCCCGGGGCGCCCGGCTCGGGCGGGCCCGGATCGTCTCGGGCTGGCTCGCCGGACTCGGCGGCCCGGCCGCGCTCGCGGTGCTGCTGAACGCCGTCGACGTCGGCCTCGCCAACGACATGCTGCTCTTCCTGGGTGTCACGGTCGCGGCGGCCCTGCTCGGCGGTCTGCTGCCCGCCCTGGCCTCGGTGGCCTTCGGCTCGCTGCTGCTGAACTACTTCTACACACCACCGCTGCACAAGTGGACCATCGCCGACCCCAGGAACATCGTCGCCATAGTGATCTTCCTGTGCGTCGCGGTGTCGGTGGCCTCGGTGGTGGACCTCGCCGCCCGGCGCACCCACCAGGCCGCCCGGCTGCGCGCCGAGTCGGAGATACTCTCCTTCCTCGCCGGGAACGTGCTGCGCGGTGAGACCAGCCTGGAGGAACTGCTGGAGCGGGTCCGCGAGACCTTCGCGATGGAGTCCGCCGCGCTGCTGGAGCGCGCGGGCGACGTCGAGCCGTGGACCTGTGCCGGGCGCGCCGGATTCGGGCGCCCGCTGGAGCGGCCCGAGGACGCCGACGTCGACATGCCCGTCGGCGACCACATGGCGCTCGCGCTCACCGGCCGGGTGCTGCCCGCCGAGGACCGGCGCGTGCTCGCCGCCTTCGCCGCGCAGGCCGCCGTCGCCCTGGACCGCCGGCGCCTTCAGGAGGAGGCCGACCAGGCCCGCGCGCTCGCCGAGGGCAACCGCATCCGCACCGCCCTGCTCGCCGCCGTCAGCCACGACCTGCGCACCCCGCTCGCCGGCATCAAGGCCGCCGTCTCCTCGCTGCGCTCCGACGACGTGGCCTGGTCCGAGGAGGACCGGGCGGAGCTGCTGGAGGGCATCGAGGAGGGCGCCGACCGCCTCGACCACCTGGTCGGCAACCTGCTCGACATGTCCCGCCTCCAGACCGGCACGGTGACCCCGATCATCCGCGAGATCGACGTGGACGAGGTGGTCCCGATGGCCATGGTCGGCGTACCCGAGGACAGCGTCGAGCTGGAGGTCCCCGAGACGCTGCCCATGGTCGCGGTCGACCCCGGGCTGCTGGAGCGGTCCGTGGCCAACCTGGTCGAGAACGCCGTCAAGTACAGCCCGCGCGGCCGGCGGGTGCTCGTCTCCGCGAGCGCCATCGCCGACCGCGTCGAGGTCCGCGTGGTGGACCGCGGACCGGGCGTGCCGGACGAGGCGAAGGCCCGGATATTCGAGCCCTTCCAGCGCTACGGCGACGCTCCGCGCGGCGCGGGCGTCGGGCTCGGGCTCGCCGTCGCCCGGGGCTTCGCGGAGGCCATGGGCGGCACCCTCAACGCCGAGGACACGCCGGGCGGGGGACTCACCATGGTCCTCAGCCTCCGCGCGGCAGGATCACGTCCAGGAGCCCTCCCGACGGGCCAGGACCTCGCAGAACCAGAAAGGCAGACCCTATGACCCGGGTGCTCGTGGTCGACGACGAGCCGCAGATCGTGCGCGCCCTCGTGATCAACCTCAAGGCGCGCAAGTACGAGGTCGACGCGGCTCCCGACGGCCGTACCGCCCTCGAACTCGCCGCCTCCCGCCACCCCGACGTCGTCGTGCTCGACCTGGGCCTGCCCGACATGGACGGCGTCGAGGTGATCAAGGGCCTGCGCGGCTGGACCCGCGTGCCCATCCTGGTGCTGTCCGCCCGCCACTCCTCCGACGAGAAGGTCGAGGCCCTCGACGCCGGCGCCGACGACTACGTCACCAAGCCCTTCGGCATGGACGAGCTGCTGGCCCGGCTGCGGGCCTCCGTGCGCCGGGCCGAGCCGGCCGGGCCCGGCGAGGAGGACCTGACGACCGTGGAGACCGACGGCTTCACCGTCGACCTGGCCGCGAAGAAGGTCAACCGCGCGGGCAAGGACGTCCGGCTCACCCCGACCGAGTGGCATCTGCTGGAGGTGCTGGTCCGCAACACCGGCCGCCTCGTCAGCCAGCGGCAGCTGCTCCAGGAGGTGTGGGGGCCGTCGTACGGCACCGAGACCAACTACCTGCGCGTCTACATGGCCCAGCTGCGCCGCAAGCTGGAGACGGACCCCTCGCACCCGCGGCACTTCATCACCGAGCCGGGGATGGGATACCGGTTCGAGAAGTGAGGCGGTCGCGGTGAGCGGGGCTACGGCGGTGTCGGTGCGCCCCGGTACGCTTTCAGGTATGAGTGCTGTTCCCCGTTCCGAAAAGCCGGCAGGCCGGTTCCGGCGCATGCTCGACCGGCTGTCCTCGTCGCAGGAGGACCTGGAGTCCGAGGAACTGCGGGAAGACGCCCAGACCGCCGGCTGCACCAGGATCGGCGACTGCCAGGACCGGCAGATCGTCACCGTAACTGGTACCTTGCGCACGGTCACCCTGCGTCCGCGCGCCGGAGTCCCGGCCCTGGAGGCCGAGCTGTTCGACGGCTCCGCGGCGCTGGACGTGGTGTGGCTCGGCAGGCGTTCCATCGTGGGCATAGAACCGGGGCGCAAGCTGATCGCATCGGGCCGGATCTCGATGAGCCGGGGCCGCCGGGTGCTGTTCAACCCGAAATACGAACTGCGACCCCTCGGACGGGAGTAGCCGGTGACGTCCCTCGACAAGCCGACCGAAGACACCGGTCAGGCGCAGACCGACGACGCCCGGGCGGTGACCGAGGCCGCGCTGTTCGAGGCGTTCGGCGGGGTCCGCGGCATGGTCGAGACGGTCGTGCCGGGCCTGCTCTTCGTCGCGATCTTCACGATCGACAAGAACCTGCACGTGTCGGCGATCGCCGCGCTGATCGTCTCCCTGGTCCTGGTCGTGGTCCGGCTGGCCATGAAGGACACCGTCAAGCACGCCTTCAGCGGCGTCTTCGGCGTGGCCTTCGGTGTCGTCTTCGCGATGTTCACCGGCAACGCCAAGGACTTCTACCTCCCGGGCATGCTCTACACGCTGGGCCTGGCGCTGGCGTACATCGTCACGACCGTCGCCGGCGTGCCCCTGCTCGGCCTCATCCTGGGCCCGGTCTTCAAGGAGAACCTCTCCTGGCGCACCCGCAACCCGGGCCGCAAGACGGCCTATGCGAAGGCCAGTTGGGCCTGGGGCCTGATCCTGCTCGCCAAGTGCGCGATCCTCTTCCCGCTGTACTGGTGGTCGGACACCACCAAGCTCGGCTGGATCCTGGTCGCCCTGAAGATCCCGCCCTTCCTGCTGGCGGTCTGGCTCACCTGGGTCTTCCTCGTGAAGGCCCCCGCGCCGATCGACGTGTTCGCGGAGATGGAGGCGGAGGAGCGGGCGGAGAAGGAGCGCAAGGCCGCACTGGCCGCCGAGGGCGGCGTCGACCAGGCGGGCGGACGGCACCGCCGGGACGCGTAGACACCGCGCGTACACAGCGATCGCGTAACAGCGGTCGTACGGCGAAGAAGGGCGCCCTCGGTCGCGAGGGCGCCCTTCTCCTGTGCGGTCAGCTCTCCTCGCGCCGCACCGACAGCAGTTCCTCCAGCTGCTCCTCACGGGCCTGCGCGGCCACGAAGAGGAGTTCGTCGCCCGCCTCCAGGGAGTCCTCCCGGGACGGGGTCAGGACCCGTGTGCCGCGGATGATCGTGACCAGCGAGGTGTCCTCGGGCCACTGGACGTCGCCCACCTGGGTGCCGGCCAGGGCCGACTCCTCGGGCAGGGTCAGCTCGACGAGGTTGGCGTCGCCGTGGCTGAAGCGGAGCAGCCGGACCAGGTCGCCGACGCTCACCGCCTCCTCGACCAGGGCGGACATCAGACGCGGGGTGGAGACGGCCACGTCCACGCCCCAGGCCTCGTTGAACAGCCACTCGTTCTTGGGGTTGTTGACACGGGCGACGACGCGCGGGACGCCGTACTCCGTCTTGGCGAGCAGTGAGACCACCAGGTTGACCTTGTCGTCGCCGGTCGCGGCGATGACGACGTTGCAGCGCTGGAGCGCCGCCTCGTCCAGGGACGTGATCTCACAGGCGTCGGCCAGCAGCCACTCCGCCTGCGGCACCCGCTCCACCGAGATGGCGGTCGGGGCCTTGTCGACGAGCAGGACCTCGTGGCCGTTCTCCAGCAGCTCGCCCGCGATCGAGCGGCCGACGGCGCCGGCTCCGGCAATGGCGACCCTCATCAGTGACCGCCCTCCTCTTCCGGGCCCTGGGCGAAGGCGGCTTCGACCTTGGCCACGTCGTCCGTCCGCATCATCACGTGCACGAGGTCACCCTCCTGCAGCACGGTCTGCGAACTCGGCAGGATCGCCTCGCCCAGGCGGGTCAGGAACGCCACGCGGACGCCCGTCTCCTCCTGGAGCTTGCTGATCTTGTGGCCGACCCACTTCGCCGACGCGTGCACCTCGGCGAGCTGCACGCCGCCGGTGGGATCGCGCCACAGCGGCTCGGCGCCCGACGGCAGCAGCCGGCGCAGCATCTGGTCGGCGGTCCAGCGCACCGTGGCCACGGTGGGGATGCCCAGGCGCTGGTAGACCTCCGCGCGGCGGGGGTCGTAGATGCGGGCGGCCACGTTCTCGACGCCGAACATCTCGCGGGCCACACGCGCGGAGATGATGTTGGAGTTGTCACCGCTGGAGACAGCGGCGAAGGCGCCGGCCTCCTCGATACCCGCCTCGCGCAGGGTGTCCTGGTCGAAGCCGACGCCGGTGACCCGGCGGCCCCCGAAACCGGGGCCCAGACGACGGAAGGCGGTGGGGTCCTGATCGATCACTGCGACCGTGTGGCCCTGTTGCTCCAGGGTCTGGGCGAGAGCGGAACCAACTCTTCCGCAGCCCATGATGACGATGTGCACGACCGTCCTTCCGGTGTCCAAAAGTTACTGCTCAGCCTCAGGGTCTCAGACCGACGCCCAAAGCTACACAGCGGCGCCGAGGGGTTGGCTACCCCCGTGCGGCCGACAGGGCCGTGTACGGCATGTGTACGGGGTGATGATCAGGTACATACAGAGCGTTGATCATGGGCGTGCACGGTGTTGATCATGTGTGGATCAGGTGGTGGTTACATGTGCGCGTGTCAGCGCTCCGCGTCGGCGACCACCTGACGGGGACGTCGGCGAGTGATGCTGCGCACGCTGCACAGGGTCAGGATTCCGACGCCGACGAGGGCGAGTGTCGCCCCGATCAGCTCCGCGATGGCGGGCATGGAGCCTCCGAAGTGCGATGACAGGCGGGGTTTGCCATCTAGGCACGGGGAGCGCGCGGACCACGGAATCCGCAGTCGCGCGCTCCCGTGATTTCACTCGTGAGGCAGATCGATGACGCCGGGTGGGCGGCAGCCAGTTCGAACCCTTACGATCCTCTGTCGTGTCCAAACTGACCGACGTGCCCAAACGGATCCTGATCGGGCGCGCACTGCGCAGTGACCGGCTGGGCGAAACGCTCCTGCCGAAGCGCATCGCACTCCCCGTCTTCGCCTCCGACCCGCTTTCCTCCGTCGCCTACGCGCCGGGCGAGGTGCTGCTGGTCCTGTCCATCGCGGGCGTGTCGGCGTACCACTTCAGCCCCTGGATCGCGGTCGCGGTCGTCGTGCTGATGTTCACGGTGGTCGCCTCCTACCGGCAGAACGTCCACGCCTACCCGAGCGGCGGCGGCGACTACGAGGTCGCCACCACCAACCTCGGCCCCAGGGCGGGCCTGACCGTCGCCAGCGCCCTGCTCGTCGACTACGTCCTCACCGTCGCTGTCTCCATCGCCTCCGGCATCGAGAACCTCGGCTCCGCCGTCCCGTTCGTGGTGCAGCACAAGGTGCTGTGCGCGGTCGCCGTGATCGTGCTGCTGACGCTGATGAACCTGCGCGGCGTCAAGGAGTCCGGCAAGCTCTTCGCGATCCCGACGTACGTGTTCGTCGGCGGCGTCTTCGTCATGATCGCCTGGGGCGCCTTCCGGGGCCTGGTCCTCGGCGACTCCATGCGCGCCCCGACGGCCGACTACCACATCAAGGCCGAACACCAGGGTCTGGCCGGCTTCGCGCTGGTCTTCCTGCTGCTGCGCGCCTTCTCCTCCGGCTGTGCCGCGCTCACCGGCGTGGAGGCCATCTCCAACGGCGTCCCGGCCTTCCGCAAGCCCAAGTCGAAGAACGCGGCGACCACCCTCGCCATGATGGGCCTGCTGGCCGTCACCATGTTCTGCGGCATCATCGCCCTCGCCATGACGACCAAGGTCCACATGGCGGAGAACCCGGCGACCGATCTGCTCCACAACGGCGTCGGCCTCGGCTCCGGCTACGTCCAGAACCCGGTGATCTCCCAGGTCGCCGAGGCGGTCTTCGGCAAGGGCAGCTTCCTGTTCGTCGTCCTGGCGGCGGCGACGGCGCTGGTCCTCTTCCTGGCCGCCAACACGGCGTACAACGGCTTCCCGCTGCTCGGCTCGATCCTCGCCCAGGACCGCTACCTCCCGCGCCAGCTGCACACCCGCGGCGACCGCCTCGCCTTCTCGAACGGCATCGTGCTGCTCGCGGGCGCGGCGAGCCTGCTGACGATCATCTACGGCGCGGACTCCACACGGCTGATCCAGCTCTACATCGTCGGCGTGTTCGTCTCCTTCACGCTCAGCCAGACCGGCATGGTCCGGCACTGGAACCGCCACCTGGCGACCGAGACGGACGACGCCAAGCGCCGCCACATGATGCGCTCCCGCGCGATCAACGCCTTCGGCGCCTTCTTCACCGGTCTGGTGCTCGTCGTCGTCCTCGTCACCAAGTTCACGCACGGTGCCTGGGTCGCCCTCATGGGCATGTGCATCTTCTACGCGACGATGACCGCGATCCGCCGGCACTACGACCGCGTGGCCGAGGAGATCGCAGCCCCCGAGAGCCCTGCCGCCGACGACGACCTGACCCGCCCGTCGCGGGTGCGCTCGGTCGTGCTCATCTCGAAGATCCACCGTCCCACGCTGCGCGCCCTGGCCTACGCCAAGCTGATGCGCTCGGACACCCTGGAGGCGCTCACGGTCAACGTCGACGCGGCGGAGACCAAGGCCCTGCGCGAGGAGTGGGAGCGGCGCGGCATCGACGTACCGCTGAAGGTCCTCGACTCGCCGTACCGCGAGGTCACGCGCCCGGTGATCGAGTACGTGAAGAGCCTGCGCGCGGAGTCGCCGCGGGACGCGGTGTCGGTGATCATCCCCGAGTACGTGGTCGGCCACTGGTACGAGCACCTGCTGCACAACCAGAGCGCCCTGCGCCTGAAGGGCCGCCTGCTCTTCACGCCCGGCGTGATGGTCACCTCCGTCCCCTACCAGCTGGCGTCCTCCGAGGCGGCCAAGCTGCGCGCCCGCAGGCGCCAGGAGTGGAGCGCGCCGGGCGCCGTGCGGCGAGGGCCGGCGGCGGAGCGGGCCAAGGCGACTCCGGCGGCGAAGGAGTCCCCGGCGGCCAAGGACTGAGCCGTCGACGGCGTCGACGGCGTCGGTGCGACCGCGGACCGAGGGGGAGCGGCGAGGCCGTAGACTGGTGGGCTGTTGTCCGGCCCACCCGTTTGCGGCCGCTTCCCCTTCTGGATCTGGAGTCACCCCGCCATGCAGGCAGAACCGACGAAGTCTCTGGTGGGCGAGGAGTACGAGGTCGAGATCGGCCCCGTCGCCCATGGCGGCCACTGCATCGCCCGTACGGCCGAGGGCCAGGTGCTGTTCGTCCGGCACACGCTGCCCGGCGAGCGGGTGCTGGCCCGGGTGACGGAGGGCGAGGAGGGCGCACGCTTCCTGCGCGCGGACGCCGTCGAGATCCTGGAGCCCTCCAAGGACCGCATCGAGGCCCCCTGCCCCTTCGCCGGTCCCGGCCGCTGCGGTGGCTGCGACTGGCAGCACGCCAAGCCGGGCGCCCAGCGCCGGCTCAAGGGCGAGGTGATCGCCGAGCAGCTCCAGCGGCTCGCGGGCCTCACGCCCGAGGAGGCCGGCTGGGACGGCACGGTGATGCCGGCGGAGGGCGACAAGCTGCCCGCGGGCGAGGTCCCGCAGTGGCGCACCCGCGTCCAGTACGCCGTGGACGCCTCGACGGGGCAGGCGGGCCTGCGCCGCCACCGCTCGCACGAGGTCGAGCACATCGACCACTGCATGATCGCGGCGGCCGGGGTGTCCGAGCTGGGCATCGAGCGGCGGGACTGGACCGGCATGGAGTCGGTCGAGGCGATCGCGGCGACGGGCTCCCAGGACCGCCAGGTCATCCTGACCCCGCGCCCGGGTGCCCGCCTCCCCCTGGTCGAACTGGACAAGCCGGTCTCGGTCCTGCGCGTCGACGAGAAGTCGGGCGGCGTGCACCGCGTCCACGGCCGCCCCTTCGTCCGCGAACGCGCGGACGGCCGCACCCACCGCGTCGGGAACGGCGGCTTCTGGCAGGTCCACCCGAAGGCGGCCGACACCCTGGTGACCGCCGTCATGCAGGGCCTGCTGCCCCGCAAGGGCGAGACGGCCCTGGACCTCTACTGCGGAGTGGGCCTGTTCGCGGGGGCACTGGCCGACCGCCTCGGCGAGAACGGCGCGGTCCTCGGCATCGAGTCCGGCAAGCGGGCGGTCGAGGACGCCCGGCACAACCTCGCCGACTTCCCCCGCGTCCGCGTCGAACAGGGCAAGGTCGAATCGGTCCTCCCGCGCACGGGCATCACCGAGGTCGACCTGATCGTCCTCGACCCCCCGCGCGCCGGCGCGGGCCGCGGCACGGTCGCCCACCTCGCCTCCCTCGGCGCGCGCCGCATCGCCTACGTCGCCTGCGATCCCGCTGCGCTCGCCCGCGACCTGGGGTACTTCCGCGAGGGCGGGTACCGGGTACGGACGCTGCGGGCGTTCGATCTGTTTCCGATGACGCATCACGTGGAGTGCGTGGCGATTCTGGAGCCGGCTGAGAAGGGTCGCTGACCTGCACATCAGATGCGGGCCGACAGGCCGTGGCACACCAGCGTCATGATGCCGCGCAGCCTGCCGACCACCATGACGGCGGGTGCGAAGACTCCGGCCGGCTGGCCCATCGGGAAGTGGCGGTTGACGTCGGTGACTGAGTACGGCAGCAACGCGGGCTCCTCGGAGGGTGGTTGGCGTGCGGGACGGAGGCCGGCGGGTCAGCCCATGGGCCGGCTACGGCACTGGCCGGGCACCGAGGGCGGCCTCGACGTGGTGCGGCGCCTCGCCGGACTGCCCGCCACCGCGCCGCAGAAGTAGCTGCGTGTTGCCCTGCGGCCGGCGTACGGGTGATCACTTCCTCGCTCCCGGCCCTCTCCTGCCCAAGCTCCCGCGAGTCGCGAGCTGGAGTGAGCCGTGAGACCGTTGGGCGTCCGGCACAGCGGCATCCAGATGTTCACGGTGAGTACGGCTCGCGGCACACCGGAGTCGGACGACGGCGTCGAGCCCACCGCCCGGGGCTGCCTCAAGGATGACCTCGCCGCCGCTGGCTCGGGTGAGTTGCCGGACCATCGGCAGGCCGAGACCCGTGCCGTCGTGGTCGGCATCGGGAGCCCGCCAGAACCGGTCGAAGGCTCGGTGCCGTTCGGCCTCGGACATGCCGGGTCCTTGGTCGATCACGTGCAGCTCGGCCATGGGCGGGGTGCGGCTGCCTTCCCCGGGGACGGCGGCGGTGGTCAGGGTGATGGCGGTTCCCGGTGGGGAGACGCGCAGCGCGTTCGAGAGCAGGTTGTCGATGATCTGCTCCAGCGCGCCCGGCACCGCCCACACACGAGCGGCGGGGGCTCCGGAGACGACGATGCCGACCTGCTGTTCGTCGGCGAAGGCCGTCCAGATGGCGGCGCGATCGGCGACGACGGCGTTCAGATCGACGGCCTCCGGCCTGATCGCGGAGTTCTCCAGCCGGGCGAGCGCGAGCAGCCCCTGCACCATACGGCTGAGCCGCTCAAGCTCGCCGAGTGCTCGGTCGAGGCTGTCCTGGGCGCAGGGGGCGAGGTGCGGCTCGAAGTTCTCCAGGCGCAGGCGCAGTGAGGTCAGCGGGGTTTTCAGCTGGTGGGATGCCTCGGAGGCGAATGCCCGCTGGGCCTGGAGCAGGTGCTGGAGCCGGGTCGCGGTTCTGGTGAACGAGGTGGCCAGCCGGCGCAGTTCCGGCGGTCCGTGATCGGTGGCCGGTGGATCGGTGATCCGGCCTTCGGCAAGTTGTGCGGTGGCGCGTTCCAGGGCCTGCAGGGGACGGGTGATCGAGCGGGCGAGCGCGAAGCCGATCAGGGAGACGGCGGACAGGACCCCGAGCCCGACGGCGCCGAGGGCCAGCCAGGTGGCGTGGACCTTCGCCTTGAGCGGGCCCAGCGCGTACACGGTCCGCACGACACAGGCGACGGTGGCGTTGGAGCCGCCCGGCACGGTCACGAAGAGGTCCTCGCCCCCCGCGGGAGGGTCGCCATCGGTGCCGGTGGCGGGCTGATCGCGCAGGGCGGCGGAGATGTCCGGCTCGGCGGACAGGTCCTTGCCGACCAGGGAACGGGTGGCGGTGTCGGCGAGGACGATGCCCTTCCGGTCGGCGACGAGTACGCGGCTCCCGGTGCGCTGCCCGTACGCGCGGGCCAGTTCGGGCAGGTCCGCCGTCAGTCCGTGCTCCATCTTGTCCTCGCAGACCTCGGCGAGCGTCATCGCCCCTTGCCGCGCCGTGTGGGAGAAGCGGGACAGCTCGCTGCGGGCGTAGAAGACGCCGAACGGCACTTCGAGCGCGAGCAGGACGAACAGCATGACGCTCAGGTGACTGACGAGCAGGCGACGCGTCACCGGGCGCCTCCGCCGCCCGCTGACCCCGTGGCGGGCGTGGTTTCGGCGCGGGCCGGGGGAACCAGACGGAAGCCGATTCCGCGGATGTTCTCGATCCAGGAGGAGTCGCCGAGTTTGCGGCGCAGGGCGGCGATGTGGACGTCCAGGGTCTTGGTGGGACCGAAGAAGTTCGGTTCCCATGCCGTGTCGAGGATCTGCTGACGGGAGCAGACGGCTCCGGGGTCTTCGGCCAGGCAGACGAGCAGGTCGAACTCCTTGGGCGCCAGGGCGATGGGCGCCTGGTGCAGGTGCACCTGCCGGGTGCGACGGTCAATGGCCAACGGGCCGACCCACTGGATGTGGGACGTCCCCGGTGGCGCCAGGCCATCCGAGGGCTGCGGCTCCTCACGGCAGGTGTCCGGCACGGGAGGCCGCGCGCGGCGAGTGACGGCACGGATCCGGGCGACGAGCTCGCGCACACCGAACGGCTTGGAGACGTAGTCGTCCGCGCCCAGCTCGAGGCCGAGCACGCGATCGACCTCGTCGTCCCTGGCCGTGATCATGATGATCGGCACGGACGAGCGGGCTCGCAGTGCACGGCAGACGTCGAGGCCGTCCATGTCGGGCAGTCCCAGGTCCAGCAGCACCATCGCCGCCTCCGGCGCGGCGAGGCCGTCGGCACCGTTTCTGGCGTGTTCGACGGTGAATCCGAAACGGCTCAGTCCCTCCGTCAACGGTCCGGCCACCCGGTCGTCGTCCTCGATCAGCAAGACACGCATGCCGAAAGGCTCACAGACCTCGGCCGCGGGGTGTGGCGCAAACGCCGGAACCTCCCCCGAGCCGGTGATCCTCCACGGACGGCCTCACCGCAGAAGCGCGGCACGATGACGACATCCAGGACATGGACAGCGTGGAGTAAGCGCAGAGCCAAGGCCGCGAACGTCAGCGTCCGATTCCTCCAGGTGACAGCCGAAACCTGATGTACGGTCAGGTCGCATCGAGGGGCAGTGTCCCCGGCGGAATTGCCTGAAGGCGAGGAGGGGAAAACGCCTCATCGGAGGAATTCGGCGATCCCCGCTGTATGTGCTCTTGCCATCCGCTTGATCGTCTTCCCGTAGCGTCGATCGCACGGCCGGTGCCACTGGGGCACCGCGCGACAAGCGCCGCCGCAAGCACCTGGGATGCCCCATGCCCCTTGATGAACTACGCCGCACGCGCCCGGACCTGGTGGAGCCCTTCACGACCGCACTCCCGGCAGCGCGCGCCACCGTTCTGGCCCGGCTGTGGGGGGCCTTCGTACGAGAACCCCTGCCCGGCCTGAGCGGGCACCGCCGCGAGTCCGACGCCCTGGTGGTCGAGTTGCGGCACGGTGGTTCACTCTCGGCGGCCGAGTCCGGTGCGCAGCCGTTTGCCGAGGTGTCCGAGGACTTCGCCGTAGCCGGGCCCGAGGGTCCGATCCGCGGGCCGGCCCAACTGCTGGCGCAGCTGGGTCTGCGTACCCCGGCGGCGGAACGACTCGCGGCCGAGCTGGACAACAGCGTGGTCAACCTGGCCCTGGCCAGGGCCGCGAACGCGGCCGGCACGCCCCCGCCGAAGGACCCGGCAGACGCCGAGCAGGCGGTGGTCGACGGCCACCCGCAGCACCCCTGCTGCCGGACGCGTACCGGCATGTCGATCGCCGACGTACTCGCCTACGCCCCCGAGCACCACCCCGTCGTCCGGCTGGCACTGCTGCGTGTCACGGCCGACCGCTGGCAGGGCACCGGCGACTGGCCGCGCCACCTGCGCGACGGCGACACGATCCTCCTCCCGCTGCACCCGTGGCAACGGGATCACGTGCTCGCGCACCACCCCGACGTGACCGTCATGGAAGAGACGATCCCCGCCCGCCCGCTGCTGTCGCTGCGCACCCTCGCCCCGCTGGGCGTCCTGCCCGGCTGCCACATCAAGACCGCGCTCGACGTGCAGGTCACCAATTACCGGCGCACCATCTCCCCGGCCGAGGTCGCCGACGGGCCCCAGCTGTCCGACCTGGTCGCGGCCGTCATCGACAAGGCCGGCTACGGCGGCAGCCTGCGCGTCCTGCGGGAGCTGGGCGGCGGCGCGGTGCGCGTGGACGGACGGCCCTCCGCGAGCCTGGCGGCGATGATCCGGGAGTCGACCGAGTGCTGCCTCGATCCGGGTGAGATCGCGGTACCGCTCACCGCCGTCCACGGGACCGGAGCCACCGTGGTGTCAGGCGACCCGGTGCGCTGGCTGGCGGACTTCGCCGGGCTCGTGCTGCCGCCCGCACTGACGCTGCTGTCCATGGGGGTGGCACTGGAGGCCCACGGACAGAACACCCTGGTCGTCCTGCGGGACGGGCGGCCGGTGCGGGTGCTGTACCGGGACCTGGACGGCGTACGCGTCAGCCCGCGCCGCCTGGCCCGGTGCGGCTTCACGCTGCCGCCGCTGGTCGGCACCCGCGCGGGCGATGACGTGGGCGCGCTGCACACCAAACTGTTCGGCGGCCTGATCAGCGGAGTCTTCAGCGAGCTGGTCGACGTCCTCAGCCGGACACGGGCGGCCGATCCCCGCGCGTTGTGGGGTGCGGTGGCCGAGGTCGGCCGCCGGGTGTACGCCGGCCTGCCGAACGAGGAGGACGCGGCGGCCTTCTTCGGCGACACGATGCCGCTGAAGGCGACCATCGCCATGCGCCTGGCCGAGAACCCGGGCAAGGCCCGGTGGACGCCCGTACCCAACCCGCTGGCCCCGTGCCGTTGACGCCCTCCACCGACCGCTGTCCCCCTGGAGCGACCGTATGACCACCGGCACCGCCACCCACGCCACCACGATCGGCGCAAGCACGCCGGTGACGACAGCCGACGCCGTCACCGCCCACACCCTGCTCAACTGCCTGATCCGCGAGGTGTCCGCCCCCGAACACCAGGTGACGGTCGACGACGACCACCTCCTGCTGCGCCTGCCCCGCCGCGGCATCCTGCTGCGCTCCCCGCTGCGCCGGGTCTCGCTGATCGGAGCGCACCGCTTCCGGGGACCGGTGGAGCGGCTCGACGACGGCGTCTGGGTGACCGTGGGCTGGAAGGAGCTGGCCGGTTACATCCAGGACGAACTCGAACTGCGCACGGGTGTCGCCAACGGGGAGTTCCTCACCCAGGTCTCCGACAGCCGCGAGACGATCCGCACCGCCCTCGAAGAGCGGGCGGGCGCCACCCCGCACGCGGACCCGTACGTGGCGTCGGAGCAGTCCCTGGTGTTCGGACACCGCTTCCACCCCACGCCCAAGTCCCGCACCGGCGACCCGGCCGACTGGCTGGCGCACGGCCCGGAGAGCGGCGCACGCTTCCGCCTGCGCTATCTGGCCGTGCGCCGCCGACTCGTGCGCGAGGAGGGCGATCTGCACCAGATGGACGCGCTGCACACGACGACCGACCCGGCATTCGCGGTACTGCCGGTGCACCCGTGGCAGTACCGGCTGCTCAAGGTCCGGGAACGGCTGCACGAAGCCATGGCGTCCGGCGACGTCGTCGACACCGGGGTGAGCGGACCGGAGCTGGTGCCGACCGCCTCGGTGCGCACGCTGTACCACCCCGGCACCGACACGTTCCTGAAGTTCAGCCTGAACGTCCGCCTGACCAACTGTGTCCGCAAGCACGCCAGTTACGAACTGTCCGGCGCCGTCGCTCTCAACCGGCTGCTCCAGCCCGTCTTCGCCGGCCTCGCCGGCCGCTACCCGGGCTGTGCGCTCCTGGCCGAGCCCGGCTACCGCACACTCGACACGGCCGACGACACCGTCCTGCTGGAGGGCCTCGGCGTCATCGTCCGCTCCGGCCTGCGCCCCCACCTGCGCTCCGGGGTGACACCCCTGCTCGCCGCCGCGGTGGCGGACGAGCACCCCACCAGCACAGCCCACGTCTCCCACCTCCTCGCCCGCGGCGACGGGGACGTCCTTGCCTGGTGGGACGCGTACCTGCGACTGCTGCTGCCACCGGTGCTCGCCGCCTACTTCGAACACGGCGTCGTCCTGGAACCCCACCTGCAGAACGTCGTCGTCGGTGTGCACCCCGACGGCACCCCGGCGCAGATGCTCTTCCGCGACCTGGAAGGCACCAAGCTCCTGCCGGGACACCACCAGCGCGCCCTCGCCGATCTGCCGGAGGACGTCCGCGGTCCCCTCACCTACGACCCCGAACGCGGCTGGAACCGCGTCGCGTACTGCCTGCTGGTCAACCACACCGCCGAACTGCTCGGCGCCCTGGCCGACCTGGACCCGACGCTGGAACCCGCCCTGTGGGGCCTGGTCCGCGACCACCTCGACGCCTATGCCCGCACGGCCGGCCAACCACCGCGCCTGCGCGCCCTGTTGTCCGGCGTACCGCTGCCCGCCAAGGCCAACCTCCTCCTGCGCTGGTCCCGCAAGGCCGACCGGCACGCCACCTACGTCCCCCTGCCCAGCCCCCTCGGCGCGGACTTCCCCCGCGGGGTGATCCGGTGAGGCCCGCAACTCTCGACCGCGTCGTCCGGCTGACGGACGACGACCTGCCCGCGTACCTCTACGACCTCCCGGCCCTGCGCGAGCACGTCCGCGCCATCCGGGCCGCACTGCCGGACCGTGTCGAGCTGCTGTACGCGGCCAAGGCCAACGCCGACCCCCGCATCCTGCGGACACTGGCCGGGCACGTCGACGGCTTCGAGGTGGCCTCCGGCGGGGAGCTCAGCCACGTCCGCGGGCTCCTCCCCGAGGCACCGACCGCCTTCGGAGGCCCCGGAAAGACACCGAAGGAACTGGCCCGCGCACTCGACGCCGGAGTGGAGCGCCTGCACGTCGAGAGCGAACACGAACTGCTCCTGCTCGCCGGCCTGTTGGCCGGCCGGACGGCCGATGTCCTCCTGCGCGTCAACCTCCCCGTCGATCTCGGCCAGGTCGCCCTGGCCATGGGCGGGCAGCCCAGCCCCTTCGGGATGGACCCCGGGCGACTGGACCGCTGTCTGGAACTGATCGCCTCCGACCCGCGGATCCGACTGCGCGGCCTCCATCTCCACCTGGCCAGCGGCCTTACGGCCGCAGCCCAGCTGGCGCTCGTCGACGAGGTTCTGACCTGGGCCGAGGACTGGGCGCACCATCACGGCATCGACCTGTGCGAGGTGAACGTCGGCGGCGGGATGGGCGTCGACTACGCGCATCCGCACAGGAAGTTCGACTGGCCGGCCTTCGGCGCCGGCCTCCGCCCGCTCCTGGCCCGCCACCCGCACCTCACGCTGCGGATCGAACCCGGCCGCTCGGTCACCGCCTACTGCGGCTGGTACGTCACCCAGGTGCTGGACATCAAGTTCAGCCGCCGCCAGGCGTTCGCCGTGCTGCGCGGAGGCACCCACCATCTGCGCACTCCGGCCGCGAAACAGCACGACCAGCCCTTCGAGGTGATCCCCGACGACGACTGGCCGTGGCCCTGGGACCGACCGGAGGCCCGTGACGAGCCGGTGACGCTGGTCGGACAGCTGTGCACGCCCAAGGACGTCCTGGCACGCCGGGTCACGGTGAAACGGCTGCGCGTCGGCGACCGCGTCGCCTTCGCCATGGCCGGCGCCTACGCCTGGAACATCTCCCACCACGCCTTTCTCATGCACCCGCACCCGACCTTCCACCACGTCGAAGATGCCGAGCCGTCGGCCACCGGCGGCGCGTACGCCCGTCAGACGCCATGAGCGGGGGCTCTCGCCCGCCGGTGACGGCCGTACTCACCGTCCGGAACTTCCGTCGCTACCTGCTCGGGCAGCTGACCTCCAACATCGGTACCTGGATGCAGCGTGCCGCGCAGGACCTGCTCGTCCTCCACCTCACCGGTGACAGCGGCGCCGCGGTCGGCATCGTGACCGCGCTGCAGTTCCTGCCGCAGACCCTGTTCGGCCTGACCGGCGGGGTCCTGGCCGACCGGTACCCCAAACGGCGGCTTCTGCTGCTCACCCAGACCGCCATGGGCGCGCAGTCACTCCTGCTCGGGCTGCTGACCGTCACCGGCGCGGTGCATCTGTGGTCCGTCTATGCGCTGGCCTTCGCCCTCGGCACCGCCACCGCCGTGGACAGCCCCGCCCGCAACGCCTACATCGCCGAACTGGTCGCCCGTGATCGCGTGGCCACGGCGGTCAGCCTGAACTCCGCCCAGTTCAACGTGGCCCGCACCCTCGGCCCGGCTCTCGCCGGCCTGACGGTCGCCGCCTTCGGCACGGGCCCGGTGTTCCTCGTGAACGCGGCCTCGTACCTGGCGGTCCTCTACGGCCTGGTCACCATGCGTACGGCCGACCCGCCGGACCACGGCCGGCCCCGACCCGGCCGTACCCGACTGCGGGACGCCTTTCGTCACATCGCGTCCACGCCCGAACTGCTCCTGCCGATCAGTCTCATCGCCTTCGTCGGCACCTTCGGCCTCAACTTCCAGGTCACCATCTCCCTCGTGGCGATCACGGCCTTCCACACGGGCGCCGCCGCCTTCGGTTCCCTCTCCGCCGCGTACGCCCTGGGCAGCCTCATCGGCGCGATCCACGGGGCGAGCCGCGGCAAGCAACCCACCGCGCGCCGTCTGATCTCCGCCACGGTCGTGTTCGGCGCGCTGGAAGCGGCGCAGGGCCTGATGCCGGGCTACGGCACGTTCATGGCGCTGCTGGTCCCCACCGGATTCGCCGCGGTGCTCGTGACCACCACTGCCAACGCGCTGACCCAGCTCCATGCCGAGCCGCACCTGCGGGGCCGCGTCATGTCCGTCTACTTCCTGGTCCTCCTCGGCGGCACTCCCGTAGGCGCCCCCCTGGTCGGCCTGGTGTCGGACACCCTCGGCGCCCGCTCGACCCTGGTCCTGGGCGGCCTCGTCTCGGTGTCCTCCGCGCTCGCCCTCTCCGCCTTGATCACAGGCCGGATCCCACGACCTGCCCGTGTCACGGGAGCGGCCTCGGTGACCGGCTCACCCCTCGCCTCAGCCCGGCTGGCAGGGGACCGGCCGACCGACCGCTGAGGCGTACACGACGGCAGTCACCCCTCGAGGCCCTGCGTGCCGTCGCCCTCCAGGGCCGCCGCCACCACCGAGCCTCGCCCTCACGAGCGTCTGCTGATTCGCCTCGAACGGTGGCAACTGGAGGGAAGTTCAGGCCCATGTGAGCCAGAAGGTAAACACCGCGCCATTTTTCCTGTGGGGCCTTTGTGCGGCTGTTGTGATCACGCCAAGATCCCCTCTGTGTCGGGACACCCCCATATGCCCGAGGCAGGGAGGAGAGGGCATGTTGCCCCCGAAGCACCGGCGACGGTTCATAACCTGCACCGTCGTAGCGGCCGCGTTCGGACTGGTAAGCACCCAGTCGTTCGCGGCGTCGAACAACACCAGACCACGGCCCTGGCAGGCGCGCCACCAGGCCGCCATGGGCCGTGAGCACATCAAGGCGGTGCACGCCGGCCACGGCATGTCCGCGCTCGCGGCGACCGGGGGTGACGACGGCGGATCCGACGAGGCGGAGAACTCCGCCGAGTCGACGGCCCAGTTCACCGAGGCCCGCACCGCACCCGGCGTGGTCGCGCCCGGTGCCTACGGGGCGGCCTGGGCGCAGTTGCAGTCGATGCGGCACACGTCCGGTGGCTGGGACCACGTCACCAAGAAGGCGTACAACTCCGACGACCCGCGCTACCGCGATGTGAACTCCAACTCCAGCGGCGGCGCGGGCGACGTGACCGGCCGGATCACCGGGATCGCCGCGGACGACCAGGGCTATGTGTACGCGGGTGGCGCCAACGGCGGTGTCTTCCGCTCCACGACCGGCGGCGGACACTGGAAGCCGATCTCGGACAAGCTGCCGTCCCTGTCGACGGGCACCCTCGCCCTCGACGGGCAGAAGCGGCTCTGGTACGCCACGGGCGAGTCCAACACCGGGGCGACGTCCTTCGTCGGTACGGGCGTGTACGTCCTGAAGGACCCGCGCCACGGCCAGTTCCAGCCCGGTGACCGCGTGGGCGGCGCCGAACTGGAGTCCACCGTCATCCACGCCCTCCGCTTCGCCGGCACCAAGGTGTGGGCGGCCACGAGCACCGGCGTCTGGTCGCACTCCACGACCACCCTGTCCGGGCCGTGGAAGCAGGAGTTCGCCCCCAACCCGGACTATCTGCCGGGTGGTTCGAAGGCGGACGACCCGAGCGCGCCGTACAAGAACATCGCCAACGACATCGCCGTCGACCCCAAGGACCCGAACAAGGTCCTCCTCGCGGTCGGCTGGCGTGGCGGCGACACCTACAACGGCCTCTACGCGAAGGCGGACGACGGCAGCTGGAAGCCGGTCAGCGGGCTCGGTGACCTGCCCACCAGCAGCGCCGACGTCGGCAACGTGACGTTCGCCGCTGCGGCCGACGGCTCGCGTCTGTACGCCATCGACCAGTCGCCGGCGCAGATGGCCGCGAACCCGGACAGCGGGCTCAAGGGCGTGTACGTGTCGAAGAACGGTTCGCCGTTCGGGCCGTGGACGCAGATCGCCGACTACACCAAGCTGAAGACGTCCGGCTCCGCCCTGCAGACCGCCGGCTACATGCCCGGCATCCAGTCCTGGTACAACCAGTTCCTCCAGGTCGACCCGGCCAACGCCGACCACGTCTACCTCGGCCTGGAAGAGGTCTTCGAGACCAAGAACGGCGGCCAGAGCTGGACCGTTCCGGGCCCGTACTGGAACTTCCCCTTCCCCTGCTGGAGCAACGACCCGGCCAAGCAGACCGGTGACTGCTCGCCCACCGTCCACTCCGACCAGCACGCGGTCGCCATCGGCAGCTACCACGGCAAGACCTGGGCGTACGTCGGCAACGACGGCGGCATCTACCGGCGCCCGCTGAACGGCGCGGTCGACTCCGGCGGACACGCCAAGGACTGGCAGTCCCTCAACGACGGCACGATCGACGCCCTCCAGTACTACTCCGTGGGCATCGGCAAGGACCTGACCTACGGCGGCGTCTCGGTCACGGGCGGTCTGCAGGACAACGGTCAGTCGATCCTGCGCGGCCGGGACAAGGTCATGGGCTCCAACTTCGGCGGCGACGGCGGCGACACCATCACCGACCCCGCCAACGGCTGCAACATCGCCCAGGAATACGTCTACCTGGACATGTGGGTGACGCAGGACTGCGGAGTGAACGACGGTTCCTGGTCGACGGATCCGACGAAGGCCACCGAGTACGAGGTCGCCCCGCCGGACAAGGACCAGGGCGGGGCCGGCGCCCGCTTCATCGCGCCGATCGCCGCCGACTCCAAGGACTCCAACACCTGGATCGCGGGCGGCCGGCACGTGTGGGTGAACACCAAGGGCTACGCCATTCGCTCCGGCAAGGAGTGGACCAACGCGTACGACCTCGGCGAGGGCCACGTCGCCACGGCCGTGGCGTCCTCGGGCGGCACGGTGTACGTCGGCTGGTGCGGACCCTGCAACAACCAGGGCTTCACTCGCGGCATCGCCGTCGGCAACGCCGACGGCACCGGCTGGCACCAGCTGAACCTCCCGGTCGACGGCACCATCCCGAACCGCTACGTCTCCGGCTTCGAGGTCGACCCGGCGAACGCCCAGCACGTCTACGTGGCGATCAACGGCTTCTCGCGTCGGTTCACCGAGGGGCCGGGCGCGGGCGTCGGCCACGTCTTCGAGTCCAAGGACGGCGGCGCGAACTGGACGGACATCTCCGCCAACCTGCCCGACGTCCCCGCCGACACGGTCAAGCTCCTGCCGAACGGCGGCCTCGCCCTCGGCACCGACCTGGCCACCTTCTACCGCCCCGCCGGCGCCACGAACTGGCTGGTCCTCGGGCACGACCTGCCCACCACGGCCGTGATGCAGCTACGCCTCGGCCCCGACGGGAAGCTGTACGCCGCCACCCACGGACGCGGCATCCGGTCCTTCGACGTACGGCGCCTCAAGGCCCGTAAGGACTGATCACGACCCGTACGGCCCTGTCGTACGACGACGGCCGGTGCGCACCCCGTTCTCGGGGACGCACCGGCCGTCCGGCTTTCCGGGTTCACTGCACCGGATACGCCGCCACACTCAGCCGGAGCGTGAAGAGCGGTGCGCTCTCAGGACCCCAGGCCACGGACGCCGATCCGATGCGCGCGGCCCGCACCGTGACCCGGGTGACACCCTTGCCGTCGGTGGCGGAGGAGGTCACCAGCGCCAGCATCGGATTACTGCTGCGCGGCTGGGGCCAGGAGCCCTGGGCACGGGGCTCCAGGACGACGGTCACCGTCGTACCGGACCGCACACACAAGGTGTGGACCGGGGCGTCCCCGGCGCCGTGCCTGATCGTGGCGGAGCCTGCCAGGCAGCCCGACGAGGCCGAGGCCGTAGCGGTGCCCCTCGGGGGCGACGACGGCGTCCCAGGAGGTGTTGTCGCCGATGGCGACGTGGAGGGCGAGGCTGGGTGTCCTGCCGCCCCCGTACCGCTTGCCGACGGCGTTGTGGCGTGCGGGTCGCCGGAAGGACGCGGTGGCGTGGAGCCGGAGTGTGCGCCGCTGCTCCCGCAGGCGGTCAGAAGGCAGGCGACCGCAACGACGGCGGTCCCGGACCACGGCCTCCCGCGTCCCGGCCTGCGTCTTTGCTGCTTCAGCGCCACAACTGCCTCCTCACGTCGCCGCACGCCACTGTGACGTTCTGGTCCGGCGTCCGGTTTCCTGGGCCGATCGTTCGCGGCGGCGGCTCCATGGCGGTGAAGGCAGACTGATCGTCCGGGTGATGGACGGGGGCACATGGTGACCTCGGGTGGCGATACCCTGGTCGTCGGTCGTGATCCGTGATCACGACGCGGCGGTGGGGCTCGCCGTACCCGAACCGCGGCATCGGTGCCGCCAACAGTCCCTACTTGCGATGGAGTGTGTCCGCATACCCGTGGGCCCCGGCGAGTAGGAGACGTACGTTCATGACAGCCCCGCGATCCACCACGACGAACGAACCCACGGATCCCTACGTCGATCTGCCCGTGCCCGACCAGCGGAAGCAGCAGTCCTGGCGAGCACAGGGGCCGATCGTGGCGATGGTGGCGCTCGGCGGGGCGGTCGGGGCGTCGGCCCGGTACGGGGCGTCGATGGTGTGGCCGGTCGCTGCGGGTTCCTTCCCCTGGACGACGCTGTGGGTCAATGCCGTCGGGTGTGCGGTGATCGGCGTGTTCATGGTGCTGATCACGGAAGTGTGGGCGGCGCACCGGCTGGTCCGGCCGTTCTTCGGGACCGGGGTACTGGGCGGGTTCACCACGTTCTCCACGTACGCCTTGGACATTCAGAAGCTCGTGGCCGGTGGCCACTCCCGGGCCGGGCTTGCGTATCTGGCAGCGACGTTGTGCGCGGCGCTGGCGGCGGTATGGCTCGCGGCGACGGTGACGCGCCGCCTGGTGGCGTGGAGGCAGCGGTGACAAGGCCGACGGGCAGTGGCCTGCGAGTGACGGTCTTCACCGAGGACCGGGTGCGGGACTTCCTGTCCCGGCTGGACGAGTTGGTCGTGAACGGCTTGGTGATCCTCGACGAGTGCGAGGTCATCCGGTACGTGGACAGGGAGAAGAAGGCGTGAACTGGCTGCTCGTGATCTGTGGCGCCGTGGTGGGTGCGCCGATGCGGTACCTGACCGACCGGGCGGTGCAGAAGCGGCACGACACGGTGTTCCCGTGGGGCACGTTCACCGTGAACGTGGTCGGCTGCCTGATCCTGGGCCTGCTGTCGGGTGCTGTGGCGACCGGGGCTGCGTCGTCCCACGTCCAGTTGCTCCTCGGCACTGGGCTGTGCGGGGCGCTGACCACGTACTCGACGTTCTCCTACGAGACGCTGCGGCTGGCGGAGGACGGGGCGAGGTTCTTCGCTGCCGCCAACGTCGTCGCCAGTGTGGTGGCCGGCCTGGGTGCGGCGTTCGTCGGGGTGTCATGTGCGGAGGCGTTGTGGGCGTGAACCGGCCGATGCCCGACGAGCGAGAGGCGGGCCGGCCGACCGCCCGGATGGGGCCGTGGCGGTTCGTGGTGTGGTTCGGCACGGTCAGCCTGCTCGCGGACTTCGTGTACGAGGGTGCCCGCTCGATCACCGGCCCGCTGCTGGCCTCGCTGGGCGCCTCTTCCCTCGTCGTCGGTGTGGTCACGGGCGCGGGGGAGGCGGCCGCGCTGGGGCTGCGGCTGGTCTCCGGGCCCATGGCGGACCGCACCCGGCGCTTTTGGGGGCTGGCGATCGCCGGGTACGCCCTGACGGTCGTCTCGGTGCCGCTGCTGGGTGTGGCCGGGGTGCTGTGGGCGGCGTGCGTGCTGGTGATCGCCGAGCGGGTCGGCAAGGCGGTGCGTTCGCCCGCGAAGGACACGCTGCTGTCGCATGCCACCGCCGCCACCGGTCGCGGGCGGGGCTTCGCCGTCCACGAGGCGCTGGACCAGATCGGCGCCCTGGTCGGCCCGCTGCTGGTGGCGGGCGTGCTGGCACTGACCGGGAACGACTACGGGCCGGCGCTGGGTGTGCTCGCCGTCCCCGGCATCGCCGTACTGCTGCTGCTGTTCCGGCTGCGCGCCCGGGTACCGGACCCGGAAGCGTACGAGCGTGAGATGCACGCCTCAGCGCCCGCTGTCCCCGCGGCGCAGGACGAGCGGCTGCCGAGGGCGTTCTGGACGTATGCCGCGTTCACCGCGGCCACCACGACCGGCTTCGCCACCTTCGGCGTGCTCTCCTACCACCTCGTCCAGCGCCATCTGCTGTCCGCCGCGTGGGTCCCGGTGCTGTACGCGGCGGCGATGGCGGTGGACGC
The DNA here is from genome assembly GCF_001866665.1 of Streptomyces monashensis. GTDB lineage: Bacteria > Actinomycetota > Actinomycetes > Streptomycetales > Streptomycetaceae > Streptomyces > Streptomyces monashensis. The sequence goes on from NZ_MLYO01000053.1 coordinate 67,413, forward strand.
GGTCGCGGCGCTGGCCACGGGGTGGCTCTACGACCGGATCGGCCCGCGCGTGCTGGTCGCGCTGCCCGTGCTGACCGCCGCGGTGGTGGCGCTGGCGTTCACCGACACGGTCGCGATCGCTGCGGCCGGATCGCTGGTGTGGGGCGCGGCCATGGGCATCCAGGAGTCCACCCTGCGCGCGACGGTCGCGGACCTGGTGCCCAGCGGACGGCGGGCGACCGCGTACGGCCTGTTCGCCGGCGTGGTAGGCGCGGCGAGTCTGGCCGGCGGTGCGCTGACCGGCGGACTGTACGGCTACTCGATCCCCGCACTGATCACGGTCGTCGTCGCCATTCAGGTGCTGGCCGTGGTGCTGCTGGCCGTCACCCGGGTCGATCGGCGCTGAGCCGCCGGCGAGTCATGGATCGGCTTCGGCGATGCCGATGAGGCGGTTGTACTTGGCGGGCACGTGTCCGGCGTCCCTGATCATCGTGGTCTCCGGCCGTCAGGCAGGGACCGTCGGTGCGAACCCGATCCGTACCCCGCAAAGGCCCGGCGGCCCCCCCGCCCGGCTGGTTGCCGCGCCGGCCGTGCGGCAGGAAACTGCTGGTATCCGGCGATGGGGCTCGCCGCCAACCGCACCCCTGGGGTGCTGATGGCCTCTACCCGCTGACCATGCTCGCGACTGAGGAGGTCAGGGCCATGCCCCGGATCACCGTCGACATCGACTCCACCGCATCGTCCACCATCCGCAAGTCCGGCGACGGTGTTTCCGGCTGCCTCGGCCGAGGGGGCTGGCCGGTCGGACACGGCTGTGTCCCGGACACCCTCGACACCGACGGACACCCCTTGGACGCCCTGGTGCTGATGCGCGAACCCGCCCTCGCCGGCGCCGGCGTTCGGGCCTGGCCTCTGGGCGTCCTGCACCGCGTCGGCACCGAGTCCGCACCCGCTGCTCCGGTGCTGCTGTGCGTGGCCGAGGATCCTTCCTTCATCGACCTCGTGGACACGGACGACCTGCCCCGCTGGCACGCCGGAGGCGACGCCTGGGCCGCCGTCCTGGCACGCCTGCGACACCAGCCCGTCGGCAACGCCAATGACTGCGGCACCCGTGCCGAGGCCGAGCATCTGATCAGCGACGCCCGGCACGCCTACGAACGGCTCACGGGATGCCTCGATTGAGGAGCGATGCCGGGTCGCACGAGGCTGCGAAGGGCGACGGCCCGTCGGTCGCCGGGGAACCCGCACGGTGGCCGGGCTCCTCGGCACGGCCCTGCTGTCCCCGGCGACTCGGGGCCTCTCGTGCGGGAAGCGTCCTGCGCACACGGTGTAGCCCCAGGCCGCCGACCTGGGGCTACAGGAAGGTCGTCCGCTGGCAGGCCGAGCCGGATCAGCCCGCGTCCGCGGCGCGGGCGTTCCAGCGCTCCTCGACCTTGGCCAGGCGCCAGTAACCGATGGCCAGGGCCCAGACGACCACGAAGAGGCCGACGATGACGTAGCCGACGTTGTCCAGGTCCAGGCCCGCGATCCAGCCCGTGACGTCGTCGCTCAGGCCGAGCTTGTCGTGCAGGACGCCGACCAGCTCGATGGTGCCGACGAAGAAGGCGACGGCGATGGACAGGCCGGTGATGGTGAGGTTGTAGAACACCTTGCGCACGGGGTTGGAGAAGGCCCACTGGTAGGCGAAGTTCATGAAGGTGCCGTCGAGGGTGTCGAACAGGCTCATGCCGGCGGCGAAGAGCAGGGGCAGGCAGAGGACCGCGTACCAGGGCAGGCCCGCGGCGGCGCCGTTGCCGGCCAGGGCGAGGAGCAGGACCTCGGTCGTGGTGTCGAAGCCGACACCGAAGAGGAAGCCGAGGGGGAACATCTGGCCGGGGCGGCGGACCGACTTGGTGAGACGGCCCAGGATGCGGTTCATGAAACCGCGCGAGTCGAGGTGCGCCTCCAGCTCCGTCTCGTCGTACCGTCCGGCCCGCATCGCTGTGAAGACGCGCGCGATGCCGACCAGCGCGACGAGATTGAGGGCGGCGATGAGGTAAAGGAAGCCGCCGGAGACCGTGGTGCCCACGGTGCCGAGGACCTGGTGGGTCCGTGAGCCGTCGTTCATCAGGGTGCCCGCGAGCCTGGCGCCGCCGGCGACCAGTGCGGCCATGACGACCACCACGCTGGAGTGGCCGAGCGCGAACCAGAAGCCCACTGACACCGGCCGCTTGCCGTCGGCCATCAGCTTGCGGGTGGTGTTGTCGATCGCGGCGATGTGGTCCGCGTCGAAGGCGTGCCGCATGCCGAGGGTGTAGGCCGTGATGCCGAGGCCCACGCCGAACGCCTTGGTCCCGACCTCGTAGTGGCGCGGGACGACGAGCAGGAGGAGGACCCCGAACGCGACCACGTGCAGAGCGGCGATCACGGCCATGAGGCCGGCCGTTCGGAGGGTGTCCTCGCGGCGCCAGCGGAAGGAAGGGGAAGGGGCGGCGGTTTCGGGCACGCCTTCGGGCAGGGTCATACGGTCACGCTCCAGCACCTCGTGGATCAGCTTCGTGCTGCCGTGGCCGGTCTCCTGGCTGACGGGTCACCGCGCCCGCCCCTGCCTTCCCGGCCGTGAGGCCAGTGGCAACGCATGGGGTGGGAGCTCCCCGATCACAGTGGCGAGGGCCGCTCCGGACTGAGCCCCTGAGGGGCTGTCACCGGTCTTCCCGAACACCACGGCCCGCTCACCCTAGAAGGCGGGAGGCCACGGCTGCAAGGCTGCACAACTGATGAGGTATGCAGCCGGTGACTGCGATGATGGGTCCATGCATCTCGTCCCCGCGGAACGTGCCGGGCAGCGGACCATCGACGGCCACCGGGTCTGCGACGCCATCGCCGCCGTCGGCGAGCCCGAGGCGGTACGCGCCTGGGCCGACTGCTTCTCCCTGCTCTCCGATCCCGGGCGCCTGTCCCTGCTGCTCGCCCTCCACGAGGCCGGCCCGATCGCCGTCTCGGACCTGGCCATCGCCACCGGCATGCGGGACACCGCCGTGTCCCAGGCGCTGCGCCTGCTGCGGACCGCAGGCATCGTCCAGGGCGAGAAGGACGGCCGGATCGTGCGCTACCGGCTCGTCGACGGCCAGATCGCGGCCTTGCTGAAGCACTGCACGGCACACGACGCGAACGCCGACGGCACACGGTCGGGAGGAGCAAGCGGCACAGGGTGACAGTGACGATCCGCGGCTGCGCACGGTTGCCGTCGGCCTCGCGCAGTACTACCCGCAGCCACCCGCTTCGGCTCGTCCCGGTGATCACCGGTGTCACCGAGACGGCCCGGCGAGCCGTCCAGTCGCCTCGCGCAACGCCCGTCAGAGCAGGTGGCCGTGATGACGCTCGCGCCACGTCGGCTTGCCCACGCCGAGCACGAGCACCTGCTTCACTCCGAGCTGCGCACCCGCCTTCACCGACTGGGTGTTCACGTCCCAGTTCGATGCCGCCAGCACCACGACGTGGTGTCCGTCATCCGCCCGCAGCTCGATCCGGCTCTTGGGCACACCGAGCTTCTCCAGCCGGTCCTCGGCCTTCTCGGCGTTCTGCCCCGTCAGATCGGGCATCGTCACCGGGCCTGTCGCGACCGGCGCGGGTGCGCCCTGCCCCGAAGCGCCGCAACCGGCCAGCGCCGGCACGACCGCGAGCAGGAGCGCCGCACCGCAGATGTACTTCCTCACGCTCTACTCCCAGGCTTCGCGGTGCCGCCCCTGCGGTTCCCCTGCGCACGAAGATCCTAGCCAGCACGAGCGGCCTTCGGCTCTGCCGTCCGCAGTGGCCTGCGCGGGTCCGGCGGGTCCGGGTGGAGCACCCTGTGCTCATCGCGGCTCTGCCCCCTGAGCCTCCCGCACTGCGGCTTCGAGGAATCGGCGGACCAGGCTCCGCCGGGCGTCGGGGAAGTGGACCAGGCTGACGGGGCTGGCCGGCGCGCCGGTGAGCGGGATGCAGCGGAGCGCCGGGTGCCGGGTACGGCGCCGCGCGACCTCCGGGACGATGCCGATGCCCCGGTTCGCGGCCACCGTCTCCAGCCCTGCGGCAGAGCGCGGGCGGCGGCCTCGGCAGCGGCGCCTGGATCGTGGTCGGACTGGCCGCCCTGCCCTCGTGCGCCCTGTGGACCCGGCCGGCCCGCCGCTGGTCCAGGCCCGCGCTGCTGCTCACCGCGCTGAGCGTGCAGGCCGTCGGCGTCGCCCTGCCCGCGCTGCTCGGCGGGGCGGCGCCCACCCTCGTCTCCGCCGTTCTCTTCGGGGCCACCTTCATGGGCGTCAGCGCCATGGCCCTGTCGATCGGCGCCGACCTCCAAGTGCCGCGCGCGGTCGCCCTGTTGACCGTCGGATACAGCGTCGGCCAGATCCTCGGCCCGCTGCTCGCCGCCCCGCTGCCGAGCCATGGATACCATCAGGCGCTCCTGCTGGGCAGCGCGATGGTGGTGCTGTCCGCCCTCGCGGCCGCCGCCGTCTGCGTCCGCTTCCCGCACCGGCTGGGCCCCGCCACGGCGGTGGCCTGACAGCCGTGCGCGAGAAGTCGTCGCCGAGTGTCAGCCGACGGCCGGGGCGGCGGCGTACTCCTCGTCGGTGACGGGCGTCAGCCAGTGCACGACGTCGTGGTCGCTGTCGCTCTCGTTGATGGCCACGTGGACCATCAGGCGGTGCGGCGCGGCCCCGTGCCAGTGCTCCTCGCCGGCCTCGAACAGGACGCGGTCGCCGGGACGGATGACCTCGATCGGCCCGCCCCGGCGCTGGCACAGGCCGACCCCCTCGGTGACGAAGACGGTCTGGCCCAGCGGGTGGCGGTGCCAGTGGGTGCGCGCGCCGGGCATGAAGTGCACCAGGTTGGCGCTGACCCGGGACGGTGCGGGCGCGGCGGCGACGGCGTCGATGTAGACGTCGCCGGTGAACCAGTCGGCCGGGCCCTTGACGGTGTCGATCGAGCTTCGGGTGATCTGCAAGGTCGTACTTTCTGTGTCGTTCGCCGGGACGGGGACGGGGTCAGGGCTTGAGGAGTGCCTTGATGGCGCGGCGTTCGTCCATGGCCCGGTAGCCCTCCGCGACCTGCGCCAGGGGCAGGGTGAGATCGAAGACCCGGCCCGGGTCGATCCGGCCGGTCAGGACACGGTCGATCAGGTCGGGCAGGTAGCGTCGGACGGGCGCCGGGCCGCCGCGCAGGCCGACGTGGGAGAAGAACAGCTCCTGTCCGTCGATCGCCACCTCGTGCGGGACGCCGACGAAACCGACGTTGCCGCCCGGCCGCGCCGAGTGCAGGGCCTGCCGCATCGCCTGGGCGGTGCCGACGCACTCCAGCACCGCGTCGGCGCCGATCCCGTCGGTGAGGTCCTTGACGCGGGCGACGCCCTCCTCGCCCCGCTCGGTGACGATGTCGGTGGCGCCGAACTCCCGGGCGAGCTGCTGACGGCTCGCGTGGCGGCTCATCGCGATGACGCGCTCCGCGCCGAGCTCCTTCGCCGCGATCACCCCGCACAGGCCGACCGCGCCGTCGCCCACCACCACGGCGGTGGAGCCCGGCTTCACCTCCGCGGCCAGCGCGGCGTACCAGCCGGTGCCCATCACATCGGAGACGGCGAGCAGGCCGGGCCAGAACTCCTCGGCCGGGTGCTCGTCGGTGGCGACCAGGGTGCCCTGGGCGTGGGGGATGCGCACGTACTCGGCCTGGCAGGTGCTCATGAACTCGCGGTTCAGGCAGTTGGACTGCCAGCCGTTGCGACAGTTGGCGCAGGTGTTGTCGGAGGTGGCGAAGGAGCCGACGACGAACTGGCCCGGCCTGACCGCGGTGACCTCGCTGCCCACCTCCTCCACGAAGCCGACGTACTCATGGCCCATCGGATGTGCCTCGTCGGTCGCGTCCAGGCCGCGGTAGGGCCACAGGTCGGAGCCGCACACACAGGTGACGGCCGTCCGGATGATCGCGTCGGTCGGCTTGAGGATCTTCGGGTCGTCGAGGGCCTCGAAGCGCACATCGCCGGGGGCGTGGATCACTGCTCCGCGCATGAGAGAAGTCCTTACGTGCTGAGGGGCGGGCTGCTGCCGCGCCCTGTGCGGCCGCGGCCGCGGCCTCGTGTGGCCGCCCGTGCCGGTGCCACGTCCTCCAGGTAACCGGGTTTCCGCGCGGGCAGCGAGTTACCGGTGAGAGGTGTACTGCCAGTACATCCCTCCCGTGGCGGGCAGGCCGTACGGTCGAGGTGTGGACAACCGTGACGAGGTCCGCGAGTTCCTCACCTCGCGGCGAGCGAAGATCACCCCGGAGCGGGCAGGGCTGCCCGCCGGGTCCCGGCGCCGTGTGCCGGGGCTGCGCAGGAGCGAGGTCGCGGCGCTGGCTGACATGAGCGTCGAGTACTACGCGAAGCTGGAGCGGGGCAACCTCGCCGGTGTCTCCCCGGCCGTCCTCGAAGCCGTCGCCCGCGTCCTGCAGCTCGACGACGCCGAACGCGCCCATCTCCTCCATCTGGCCCAGGCCGCCGACGGCTCCGACGCCCTCACCCGCCCACGGCGCCGTACCACCCGGCAGTGGACCCCGCACCGCAGCCTGCAGTGGACCCTGGACGCGATCACCGCCGGACCCGCGTTCGTGCGCAACGGCCGCATGGACATCCTCGCCGCCAACCGGCTCGCCCGCGCCTTCTACGCCGACATCCACGCCGACCCCCGCAACCAGGCGAACCTGGCCCGCTTCAACTTCCTCGACCCCGCCTCCCGACGCTTCTACCCCGACTGGGAGCTCTTCGCCGACATGGCGGTGGCCATCCTGCGCGCCGAAGCCGGCCGCGACCCGCACGACAAGGACCTGCACGACCTCGTCGGCGAGCTGTCCACCCGCAGCGAGGAGTTCCGCACCCGCTGGGGCGCCCACGACGTCCGCCGCCACGGCACCGGCACCAAACGGTTCCACCATCCGGCCGTCGGCGAGGTCACCCTCGCCTTCGAGGGCCTGGAGATGGCCGCCGAACCCGGCCTCACCCTGACCATCTACACCGCCGAACCCGGCTCGCCCTCCGAGGAGCGGCTGCGCCTGCTCGCCTCCTGGGCCGCCACCGAAGAGGCCGACGCCTCGACGCGGCATTCCACCGGCTGAGGCGACCGGAGCCCCACTCCGCCGCGCACGGGCTTGACCTTGACATAGTGACAAGGTGTCCGCTGGGTGCAGGAGGTGGTCCCGATCAACCCGACAAACCGAACCGCGCAGCATGCCCGCATGGCCGAAGCCCTGGGCGCCGAGGACACGTCGGCCCGACTGCAGGCGGCCCTGGCGGTCGGCTCGAACCCCGACCCCGGACTCCTGGAGGCGCTCGTCGAGCGATGCGCGGTCGAGCCGGACTTCTTCGTGCGCGACATGCTGTCCTGGGCGCTGACCCGGCTCTCGCCGGAGATCACCCTGCCCCGGATGCGCCGGGAACTGGACTCCGAGCGCACCCAGGCCCGCAGCCAGGCGTTGCACACGCTCTCCAAGATCGGCGAGAAGGGCGCGTGGGCCTGGATCACGCGCGGCATGCTGCGCGACGCCGACGACGAGGTCGCACGGACCGCGTGGCGCGTCGCGGTCGTCCTCGCACCCGAGGACGCGAAGACGGACCTGGCCGACGAACTGGCCGGGCAGCTCGGCCGCGGCGACCGCGAGGTGCGGCTGAGCCTGAGCCGGGCCCTCGTCGACCTCGGCGACGTGACCGGGCCCGCCCTGGCGAAGGCCGCGGCGAACCCCGACCCGGCGGTGGCCGCGCACGCCCGTGCCACCGAACTGCTCCGGCAGAACCCGGAGACCGGTTTCGACGCGGCCGTCGACGAGGCGAAGCGAGTCGTCGCACTCGGCCCGGCCGGGTCGGCGCAGGCCGCGGCGTGCTGATCGGCGAAGTGGCCCGCCGCTCGGGGGTGAGCCCCCGGATGCTCCGGCACTACGACGCCCTCGGGCTGGTACGGCCGACCGGCCGTACCGTCGGCGGCTACCGCGAGTACGCCGCCGACGACGTCCGCAGGATCTTCCACGTGGAGAGCCTGCGGTCCCTCGGGCTCTCTCTCCAGCAGGTCGGGCGCGCGCTGGAGGACCCCGCGTTCACGCCGTCCGCCCTGGTCGGCGACCTCATCCGGTGGACGGAGGACCGCATCGAGCGGGAACGGGAGCTGCTGGAGCGGCTCCGCACGATCGATGCGTCGGCCCCCACCGGCTGGCAGGACGTCCTGGGCATCGTGGAGCTCATGCAAGGACTCGGCTCGACCAGCGCCGCGCGCAGACAGCAGGCCGTCCTGGCCCGGCCGGAGGGCGGGCCGGTTCCCGCCGAGCTGCTGGCCGACGCGGTCCTGGCCGAGTCCGACCCCAACGTCGCGGGCGCCCTGCGCTGGGCGCTCGCCCGGTCGGGCGGCGACGGGCTGGGGACACTGGCCGCCGGCCTGCACGCGCAGGACGCCGACGTCCGGCGGCGTGCGGTGCTGGCCATCGCCGAGCTGCCCGAGGCCCCGGGTGCGACCGCGGTGCTCACGGAGGCGCTCCGGGACCCGGACCCGACGGTGCGCGGGCACGCCGCTCTGGCGCTGGGCAGGAGCGGTGCGACCGAGGCCGTGCCGACACTGGTCCGTATGGTGGTCGAAGGCCTCAACGACGTCGACGCGGCGGAGATCCTGGGGACCCTGTCCCAGGACCCCGGCAGCGGTGACCGGATCATGACCGCACTGGTCGACGAACTGGCCGCGCCCACCGCGGACTCCGCCACGCGGATACGGCTGGTCCAGGCGCTGGTCGAGCTGCCGGGGACCACCGTGCAGGAGGTCCTGCGCCGACTGGCACACGACGACGACCGCGCCGTCGCACTCGTCGCCTCGGCCTTCCTCGGGTGAGGTTTCGCACCGACCGTGCGCCGGCGCGTCCGGCCGGGTGATGCTCGGGCACTCCCGTGCGCTCCTTGTGGCATGAGTCACTATCTCCGTCTGCGAGCGGTGCCGCCCCCGGCACTGCGCAACAGCGCGACCTGGCTGGAACGGCTTTTCGACAGCGACGTGGAGACCGGCCGGCACCGTGAGGAGGTGCTGGACAGGCGGTATCTGGACCAGGAGCGCATCTACGCCGGCGCTCCGCCGCAGGTCCCCGGGAACCTGCCCCGGGCCCAGGTGGTGCTGGGCGGCCGGCCCGTGTTCCGCGCCGACCGGCACAAGCCGCCGCTCCTGGTGCTGACGGCGGCGCAGGCCCGCCGGGTGGCCGGGTTCCTGACGGAGGCCGACTTCGACGCACTGTGGGACTTCGCCCGGGGCGAACTGCTGCCGCGCTACGGCGGCCCGGCCGCGGAGTCCGCGACGTGGGGCGCGTTCGCGGCGGCGCACCAGGAGCTGAGGGCGTTCTACGCGACGACGGCCGCATGCGGAGACGCGGTGGTGAAATGGCTGCCTGAGGTGTGAGCCGTGGGTGAGGCGTAACAGGTCCGGCCCGTCGCGCTCTCTTCGAGCGGACGGACGGAAGCGGTGGAGCGTACGGCGAGGATCTGGTTGCCCTCCGCCGGCCCCCCGCGTGGGGGGGGTCTCGGGCAACACCAAGGTCGTCAACCGCCCTGGCCTGCTGGGCCGTTGGCAGCACATCGAGTACCTGGTCGGCTTCAACCTCGACCGCGGCCTGTTCGGCCTCGCCGAGTGCATGCCGGAGCGCTGAGGGGGGTCAGACCGAGCCGAAGGTTTGTTAGATTGCGCAACTGTGCAACCATTCGGGACGGCGCCGCGTCCTGTTCTACACATGCCGCACGCGTCCGGCCGTACCCCTGACGGCCCGGACCGGAGGCCTGACCGTTCATGGGAGTGGGAGATGAGTGACCCGTGGGACGGCCCAGGCCGCCAGGCGACGCGGAACCGCAGCGCGCGGGTCCCCGGGGCGCGGGCGACCGAGGCCGAGGGACGGCGTCGGCGGGGCGGCAGGACCGGGGCCCGGACGGACGGCCGCTCGCGCGCTGCCGGGCGCGGTCGCCCGGGTCGTCGGGCGGGGCGCGTCAGGCGGGTGCTGAAGGTCCTCGCCATCGGCACGTCGCTGCTCATCCTGGTCACGGCCGGTGCGGGCTGGTGGTTCTACGAGCACCTGAACGGCAACATCCACAGCCTCGCGCTCGACGGCAAGGGCGGCACGGAGAAGGCCGACGCGTTCGGCCGCACCCCGATCAACATCCTGGTCATAGGCTCGGACGGGCGCACCAGCGCGGAGGACTGCAAGCTGGGCGGCGGCTGTTCGCAGACCGGTGTGCAGTCGGGCAACGGCAACGCGGACGTGGAGATGGTGGTGCACATCTCCGCCGACCGCTCCAACGCCACGGTGATGAGCATCCCGCGCGACACCATGACCAAGGTGCCCGCCTGCACGGACGCCGGCTCCGGCCAGTCGACGCCCGGCTACTACGGCCAGATCAACAGCGCGCTGACGTACGGCCCCGCCTGTCAGGTGGCCACCGTCCACCAGCTCACGGGCATCCCGATCGACCACTTCGTCAAGCTCGACTTCTCCGGCGTGGTGAAGATGTCGGACGCCATCGGCGGCGTCTCCGTCTGTGTCAGTGACAACGTCTACGACACGTACTCGCACCTGAAGCTGTCCAAGGGCGATCACACCCTCAAGGGCGAGGCGGCGCTGGAGTTCGTGCGTTCGCGGCACGGGTTCGGCGACGGCAGCGACCTGGGCCGTACGACGACCCAGCACCTGTTCCTCAGCGCGATGATGCGCAACTTCAAGAGCGCGGGCACGCTCACCGATCCCACGGCGGTCTACGGCCTCGCCGACGCGGCGACCAAGGCGCTGACCGTGGACGACGGTCTGGGCACGGTGAAGAAGCTGATCTCGCTCGCCTCGGACGTGGACAAGGTGTCCACGAAGCGGATGACGTTCACGACCATGCAGACCGCCCCCGATCCGAACAACAAGGACCGGGTGGTCGTGGGGCCGGGGGCGCGGACCCTGTTCTCCACGATCGCCAACGACCAGTCCCTGACGACCGGTTCAGGCGAGAAGTCGTCGGCGGCCTCGGCGACGGCGAAGCCCACCGCCTCGGCGGTGCCGGCGGCACAGATCGCGGTGACGGTGGAGAACGGCACCCCGGTCACCGGCCGCGCCTCGCAGATCGCGACCGCCCTGACCGACCAGGGCTTCAGCTCCGCCACCACCACCGCCAACGCCCCCAGCCCCGCGGCGACGACCACGCTGACGTACGGCAGCGGCCAGAAGGGGGAGGCACAGACCGTCGCCAAGGCGCTCGGCCTG
>NZ_MLYO01000054.1 GCF_001866665.1 Streptomyces monashensis
GCGGCGGACCGGGCTCGGGATTCGGGACCGGTTCCGGGCCCGGGGGGATCGGGGACGGTGAGGGCTCCGGCGGGACCGGGGCCGGAGGCGGCGGGGGTGGTGCGGGCTGCGGTCCCGGCTCCGGTGGGGTCGGCCGGGGCGGGGGCGGCGGAGGCGGGACCGGGGTGGGGTAGGGGTCCGGGGTGGTCATGGGGGCCTCCGGGCGGTCGCGGGGCACGGGCCTTGTGGACTCATCGTCCCTCGGGAACGATCCCGCGTCTGCCCGGCGGCCCCGGGTCGCTCACCCGGCAGGGCGAGCCGTGCGCTCAGAATCGGCCGGGGTGTTCCCGCAGCCACTGCTTCGCGGCCGACAACAGCTCCGGGTCGGCCGGCGGGGCGACCTCGGGGTGGCACTCGGCCCACTTGACGACGTACGGGCACAGCGGGGCCACCGGGACGCCCTCGCGCTCGGCGAGGGCGTACAGCTCCCGGGCGAGCGAGCCGGCGATGCCCATGCCCTCGTGGGCGGGCTCGACGATGGTGTGGACCGGGACCAGGGCGCGCGCCGGCGACTCCAGCACGAAGTACTCGACGTGGCCGACGACCTCGCCCGCGCCGACGGCCTCCAGGCGGCCCGCCGCCCGGTCGTCGCGGATCTCGATCTCGCTCATGGGCTCACACGCTCCTGGTCTCGTCCTGGTCCGGCGGACCCGTCAGGCCGGGCGGGCCTGCGGGCTGCGCTGCTGGTCCGTGCCGGGCACCGGCTCGGACGGGTCGGCACCGAGGGACACGATCCGGTTGCCGCCGTCGACGTGTACCACCCTCGGCCGCAGCTGTCGCGCCTCGGAGTCGGAGACCTGAGCGTAACTGATGATGATCACCAGGTCGCCGGGGTGCACCAGATGGGCGGCGGCTCCGTTGATCCCGATGACCCCGGAACCGCGCTCGCCCTCGATGACGTACGTCTCGAGCCGGGCGCCGTTGGTGATGTCGACGATGTGCACGAGCTCGCCGGGCAGCAGGTCGGCGGCGTCGAGAAGGTCCGCGTCGATGGTGACCGATCCGACGTAGTGCAGGTCGGCCTGGGTGACGGTGGCCCGGTGGATCTTGGACTTGAACAGAGTACGCAGCACTTTGGACTCCTGGAAGACGGCTCCCTGCCTGCTTTGTACAGGTCAAGGGCGGTCTTCACTTTACACTGGCGCGCTTCGGGCTCGACGATTGAGAAGAACGTCACTTCACTCTGACGAGAAGGCTCCCTGCCTTCGCTTCCGAGCGAACCAGACCGTTGTGACGCCGCCGGCACACCACCGGGTCGCTCCCCGGCTCGTCGTTTCCACCGACGGACGCGGGGTGGTCAGCCACGGAGGCTCGCGGCTGCCGGCCCGGCCGATGTCTCCGAGGCCACCGGTCTCACGCACGCCTTCGGCGACGCTCTTCGTCAGCCGCGTCCGCGGGGCACCGGCCACGATCCGGGCCGGATCGCGGTCGATGCGGCGGTGATGCTCGCCGACGATGGCGAGGCGATCGCCGACCTGCCCCTGCTTGGCGACCGGCCGGAGGTGCGCGGCACGGTTGCCTCCGCTCCAACCGCCTGGCGACTGCCGGCCGGCACTGACCCGGCCGCCCTCGGCTCCCCGCGCGCGGCCCGTGCCGCCGCCCGGGAGGCCGCCTGGCCGCGGGCCGGCGAGACCCGCAACGGTCCTCCTGCCGCCCACGCCGGTGGACGCGAACCGCCCGGCCGGAGGTAGTGAGCGGTGACCCATGCGGCGAGTGCCTCCGACCGCACGTCGCCGACGCGGTGCTGCGGGATGGCCTCCGCCCAGCCGCTCGCCGCGTACGCCCGTTCCCGGGCCGCGGTCGGCAGCCGGTTCAGGGCGCCGAGCAGGCCGGACATGGGGAGTTCCAGTGCGGCGGGGAGCTTGCCGAGGGCCGGGACGTCCCGGCCTGCGAGGAATCGCGACAGGGCACGCAGCATGCCGGTGGCCGAGTCGAACGAGGCGACCGCCTTGGCCGCCTTCACCTCGCCGGCCTCTGCTCCTGCGGCCCCGTCCTGTCGCCCGCACCGGTGGCCGCGCCCAGGTGAGCGAGGAAGTCCGTGACGAGCCCGGCCAGCGCGTGCGCCTGCCGGCAGGGGACCATGTGGCCGGAGTTCCCCACCACGGCCAGCCGTCCCGCGGGCAGCAGACCGGTCGCCTCCTCCGCCCACTCCTGGGGAACCATCCGGTCCTGCGCCCCGCGGACCACCAGCGTCGGCATGGCGACATGCGGCAGTTTGTCCTCGATACGGTCGCGCAGTGCCTCGGCGAACGCGCCGACGACGCGGCGTCCGCCCGCGTCACGGTAGTCGGCGAGGTTGAGTGCCGCCATGGAGGGGCGTTCGTGGGGTGCGTTGCGCAGCCAGCGCAGCAGTTGGCGCGGGAAGCTGCGCGCGGCCGGATCGACGGTGGGGCCCACGAGCACCATCCCGGCGATGCGGTCCGGGTGCCGGACGGCGGCGTCCACGGCCACCTGGCAGCCGAAGGACCCGCCGAGGAGCAGCACGTGGTCCAGGCCGACGGCGGTCAGCCACTCCACGAGCAGGTCGGCCAGCGCCCGTAACACCAGCGGGCGGCGGGGTCCGGCGCTGGCGCCGAACCCGGGAAGGTCGACGGTCCACGTGTCGTACCGATGACCGAGGACCTCGGCGAACGGCCGGAACTCCCGGCTGGAGACTCCCGCACCATGGACGCACACCACCGACGGTCCCCGGCCCGCGATCCGCCAGGCCACCATCGGCCGGCCGCCCACCGCCACCGTGATCCGTTGCATGATCGATCCCTACCCGGAAACCGGAACCACGATCAGGACACCACCCCTCGTGTCAGCAGGGAACGGTCCGGCCGGAGCCGACGACAGCACTGGCGGCCGGCTCCACCGCTCCCGGAGTGACAAGGGGTTGGCGCCGCCAGTCGGTCATGGGGATCTCTCCTCAAGCCATCCTTCCAGCCTGCTGTGTTCGGCTATTAGGCGTGACCGCTCGGCGGGCGAGCCGGCCGAGGTGAAGGCGGCGAGGGCACGGCCGGCCGACCACGCCCGGATCAGCAGCACTGTGGGCGGCGCGAGTTCCCTTCGGGTCTGCCGGCGGGCAGCGTCTTCCTCCCGCAGGGCGTGCCCCGTGTCGAAGAACTCGTCGATCAGGCGCTCGGCCGTCGGGTCGCGGTTCATGGAGGTCTTCTTTCACCGGGCATCTCCACCGTGTCGCAGGTTCAGGGCGCGGTGGTAGGGCCGGACGGCCCGTCGAGTCCCAGGAGGCGCGTTGCACGAGGGACAGCGCACGCCTCCCGCGTCACTCGTGAACCGACGCCCGGCCACTGGGGCGAAGCACTTGATCTTGCCTGGTCAGCCCCCGTCCTCCGCGGGGATCAGCGGAAGACGACGGAAGGGCTGTGGGGCCGGCTCGTCGGCGGGCCGTACGTGGCGCCGTCGCCGGGCAGCGGCAGGCCGCTCTCCCCGAACTCGAAGCAGAACGCTTTGCGGGTGTGTGTCAGGCGGAGCATCCGGGCCACGGCATAGGGCACAGAGCGAAGCCGCAGCGCGGCGCCGCGTTCCTTCGCACGACGGCTCGCGGCCAAAAGGGCGCTCATGCCGGTGCAGTCGCAGAACGACACACCCGCCAGGTCGACAACGGTGCTCGGATACGTCGCGACGGCCTGCTGCAGCACGCGGCGCAGTTCCGCGGCGGTGACCATGTCCAGTTCGCCGACCACGGCCAGCGCACAGTGGTCGGGGCCGCTGTACCGGACGGCAACACGGAACGGCTCGGACACAGCGCCTTCTCCCACGCAGACGCCCCTGTGCTTCCAGGGAACGCCCCCGATGACGCGATGTCCACTACTGGCCCGACTGCCGATCCGCCACACCACGGCCCTCAGGCTGGTACGGCAGCTCCGCCGGCCCGAAACGTGACCTGACAGCGCACTGACGGCGTTTGCCGCCGTCCCCGGCGGGCACACGGGAGGGGCGGTACGAGACAGGAATAGTCCGTCCGCGCGGCCCGGGTGCGCTTGGGTGCGGGGTGCGGCTGTCGCGGATTCCCACGGGTGTGCCGCTGACGCGGCCGCTCCGGTCGGCTCCGGGCCGGGTTTCCGGCTGGCTCCGGGCCGGGTTTCCGGCCGGTCCGCCACTGCTGTGAGGAATGCCGGACGCGCCTGGTGCGGAAGGGGGCCTCGAGTGCCCGCTCACAGTATCCTGGACGACTTGTCCCGAGGAACGCAGGCTGCTGCGTCCGGCGCCGGCACACGGGCCGAAGCCCATGCTGGCCACGCTGACCGACACCCCGTTCTCCCACCCCGCCTGGATCTACGAGCGGAAACTCGACGGTGAACGGTGCCTCGGCCTGCGTGACGGGGCAGGAGCCCGGCTGCTCTCCCGAAGCGGTCAGACACTCACCTCGACCTACCCCGAAGCCGCGGACGATCTGGCTCACCAGCCGTTCCCCGACTTCCTGGCCGACGGCGAGGTCGTCGCCTTCGAAGGCAACCGGACCAGCTTCGCCCGGCTCCAGCAGCGCATGGGCGTGACGGATGAGAAGCAGGCGCGGGCCAGCCGGATCGCGATCACGTACTACGTCTTCGACCTGCTGCGCCTGGACGGGCTGGATCTCACCGGCCTGCCGCTGCGCACCCGCAAGGCTCTGCTGCGCCGCGCCCTGACCTACACCTCTCCGCTCCGCTTCACCCCTCACCGCAACAGTTCGGGCGAGGCGTACCTGCGCCAGGCGTGCGAGCGTGGCTGGGAGGGGCTGATCGCCAAACGCGCCGACAGCACGTACGTGTCCCGGCGGTCCACGGACTGGCTGAAGTTCAAATGCGGGAGCCGGCAGGAACTGGTGATCGGCGGCTTCACCGAGCCGCAGGGGCAGCGTGTCGGATTCGGCGCCCTGCTGGTCGGCTCCTACGAAGGCCGACACCTGGTTACGCGGGAAGGGTCGGCACCGGCTACGACGGAAACACCCTGACGCGCCTGCGCGAGCGGCTGAACTCCTTGGAACGAGACGACCAGCCGTTCGCCGGGGACGTACGCGAACGCGGCGCCCACTGGGTCCGGCCGGAAGTCGTCGCCGAGATCGGGTTCACCGAGTGGACCGGCGACGGCAAGCTGCGCCACCCGCGGTATCTCGGCCTGCGAACCGACAAGCCGGCCGCCCACGTGGTCAGGGAACGGCCGGAAGGACGCAAGGGGCGAGCCGGACAGCGACAGAGGTGAGCCGCATGGGCAGTTGGGGAGGCACAGGTGACCGGAGACGACCGCAGGGGGACGGTGCTCGTCGGCCTCGATGAGGCTGCGCACAGCCGGCTCGCCACGGACTGGGCCGCCGGCGAAGCCGAGGTGCGCGCTGCCGAGGACTCATGCGGGCCCGCGCCATCGAACTCCGTCCGAGACGGCGTATGAGGGGCGTGGGCGTCCGTCCCACCACCCGAGCGGGCGCGTGGGGTGCGAGGGCACCGCTCACCCGGGGCTCCCGCTGGGAATCGCGAGCTGACGGCCACGGTAGAAGCCTTCCCGCTCCTCCACGACGTACGGGGCCATGGCGGCACGTCGCTGCGTCTCCGGTTCCGAGGCCCGCCAGGCGTCGCACATCTCCTTGGAGTCCCAGAAGGACACCCCGGTGATCTCCTGTCCGTCCTCGGACCAGTACGCGAAAGCACGGCGCATGCCCCGCGGATGGGTGGCCGGTCGCCACGCCGTCTCGAAGTCATCGAGCGTGCCCGGCCGAATGCGACGCGCGGTCACCCAGACGAAGTTCTCCTCCACCCCAGCCTCCTCCGCTACGTCTGCCCGGCTCGCCGGCGCCCATGCGACCACCGTAAGTCCGCAGCACCGATGGCGCCTGCGCGGCGATCTCAGGTGGCAGCCGACCGCGCTGCGCTCGACGACGGCCACCGCGGCAGACCGGCGATACCGGCCGTGCGCTGCTCGTACGGGGTCGACGCCGCGCTGGGGAACCATCACGTCACGCCGACGGAGACGCACGAGCGGTACGCCGCCCCGGAGTACCGGAACGATGCCGACGACGGAACTCGCGGCGCAGGACAGGACAGGCCGTAGGGACGACCCCGATACACGGTGACAGCCACGCGAGCGGGCAGGCTCACCGTGCGCAGCCGACGTCCAGTACCTCGATCACGTCGCCGTGCACGGAGTAGACGAGCCAGCACCACTCGCCGAACGCAGCTGCCAGGCTCGGCGACCGGGTCTCCGCGTCCTCGGTGACCGCGTCGATGAGCGCGATGATCTCCGCGTGCGTCTCGTCCGGCACGTCGAAGAGCACGTTGGCGGCGGGTTGGATCAGTTCGACTCGCACGACACCCCCGCGGGCGGCAAGCAGGGCACCAGGTGCAGCGGTACACCACCGCCAGGCTCGGTGACCGGACAGAGACCATGGGGAAAGTCCCTCATGACCACCATAAATCCACGGACTGACCCCGAGCGATCGCCGAGGCTCCCCCCTCCTGCAAGGAATGAACGGCGCGTTCCTGCCGACTCGGAAAGCATGGCTCGGTGGCCGCGGGCTCCGCCGTCCGCGACAAGGCGGTGCCTGGATACCCACGCCTGGCCGGGGTACCCGGGCACCGGCGACGAAGGAGGTGTCTGCCGTGGGCGGGACCTTCTCATTCGGCCGCTTGGCGGGCATCCGGATCAGCGTGCACTGGAGCGTCCTGGTCATCTTCGCCCTGATCGTCTTCGGTCTGGCCGAGGGGCGGCTGCCCCAGGCCCACCCGGGCAGCCCGGCCTGGGCCTACTGGCTGACTGGTGTGGCGACGGCGGTGGTGTTCCTGCTGTCGCTGCTGGCCCACGAGATCAGCCACATGCTGGTGGCCCACCGCAGAGGCGTCGGCGGTGACGAGATCACGCTGTGGCTGCTCGGCGGGGCGGCCCGCCTGCACGGCGAAGCACCCACTCCGGCGGCCGAACTGCGCATCGCGGGCGTCGGGCCACTGGTCAGTCTGCTGCTGGGCGGGCTCTTCGTCCTGTTCACCTGGTGGGCCCACGCACTGCACGGCCCGGTACTGGTGGTCGAGGCGATGGCCTGGCTCGCGGGCATCAACATTCTGCTGGCCGTGTTCAACGTACTGCCCGCCGCTCCCCTCGACGGCGGGCGGCTGCTGCGCGCCCTGGTGTGGTGGCGCACCGGCGACCGGCTGCGCGCCACCGAGGCCGCCACCGGCGCCGGACGCGCGCTGGGCTGGATCCTGGTCGCCGTCGGCCTGTACGAGTCCCTCACCAGGGCGTTCGCGGGCGGCCTGTGGCTGCTGCTCATCGGCTGGTTCATGGTCGCCATGGCCACCGTGGAGGGCAGCCAGGCGAAACTCCGCGAACTTCTGCGCTCCGTACCGGTCCGGCAGGCCATGACCCCGGACCCGCTGACCATCCCCGCCGGTACGACCGTCCGGGATTTCCTCAGCAGCCCGCACTGGCGCTACCGGCACTCCGCGTTCCCGGTCACGGATCCGGCAGGGCGTCCGGTGGGCCTGATCGCCGTACGGCGGGCCGCGCAGGTGGAAGAACGCGACTCGACTTCGGTCGAAGCCGTGATGACACCCTTCAACGACGTCCCCACCGCCGCCCCCGACGATCCCCTGGCCCAGCTCCTGCCGGCCTTGGACACCAGCCCCGCCCGCCGCGCCCTGGTGCTGGCGGACGACCGCGTCGTCGGCATCGTCACCAGCTCCGACGTCAGCCGGATCATCACCTGGCTCTCGACCTCGCCCCCGGGCACGGGCCCCGGGACCGGGCCCTGACCACACGTCAGGTCAACGATCGATGCTGGGTCGATCAACGTTTCACCGACATCGTCCGCCCGGCGCGCACACCTGCCTCAGGACATCACCAGCCAGGTCGCGACGCCCACCACGCGAGATCACGGCGAACACACGCCGAGGTCGCGCGCCGGCTTACTTCGGTACGGACCGATGCGATCCGGAGCCCGCCTGCCCTGGGCCCGGCCGCCGCGCCGTGGCAGCCGACGTCTCCTCCCCGATGCGGTGCCTGACCAGGGAGACGAGTGCGCTCAGCGGTTCGGAGACCGACGCACGGGGCGCTGCGGGGCCCGGACCCGGCGGGCCGCCGACGGCAACTCGGCCAGGTCCGCGGCAGTCGCTCCCGGCACTCGTCGAGCGTCGGCGTCGCGGCGGTACGCCGACCGGCGCGCATCACGGTCTCCAGCAGCGGCGTGCCGTCCTCGGGTGACGGCTCGTCGGCGAGAGCGATCACGTCGGCGCAGCCGGGGCGGCGGAAGACCTGCTTCGGGCCGGGCGCCGTCACTTTCGCCGAGGAGAGCTTCATCACCGGGCGGCCGTCGCACTCCACCAGCTTGTAGGCGGAGTCCAGGTAGGGCGCGTCGGCCGAGACTCCGACGCGGGTACCGACGGCGTAGGTGTCGATGGGCGCTGCGGAACGGACCAGGTCGTCGACGGCGTACTCGTCGAGACCGCCGCCGGCGGTGATCCGCACGTCCGGCAGGCCCGCACCGTCGAGGATTGCCCGGGCCCGTGCCGCCAGGGCACCGAGGTCGCCGCTGTCCAGTCGTACGGCCGAGCCGGGCCCGCGGGCCGCGTCGTCGAGGTCCCGCAGGACACGGGCGGCGACGCGGACGCCTTCCTCGGTGTCGTAGGTGTCCACCAGAAGGGTCACCGGGCCGGGATGGGACCGTGCGAAGGCGCGGAACGCCGCTTCCTCGGTGGGGAACGCCTGCACGAAGGAGTGAGCCATCGTGCCGACGGCGGCCATCCCCAGGGTCGTGGCCGCGGCCACGTTGCTGGTCCCGGCGAAGCCGGCCAGCGCGCCGAGGCGGGCGGCCTGGAACCCGGCCTGCGGGCCGTGGGTCCGCCGAAGGGAGAAGTCCACGACCGGATGCCCGGCCGCCGCAAGGACACATCGCGCTGCCTTCGAGGCGATGGCGGTCTGATGGCTGAGCTGGTTGAGCACGTACGTCTCGGCCAGCTGCGCCTGCGGAAGAGGGGCGGCCACCTCCAGCAGCGGCTCTCCCGCGAACACGATCCGTCCCTCCGGTACCGCCCGCACCTCACCGGTGAACTCCAGGCCGAGCAGGGACTGAAGATCCCGTCGCGGCCGGTGCAGCGCGGAGGCGAAGGCATCGACGTCCTCCGGGCCGACGAGGAGATCCGCGAGGTAGTCCAGGGCCGACTCCAGTCCGGCGGCGACCAGGAAACCACGGTCGGGCGGCAGGTCGCGCACGAAGAGGCTGAACGTCGCCGGGCCGGTCATCCCCTCCCGCAGATACGCCATGGCCATCGTCACTTCGTACAGGTCGGTCGTGGTCGCACAGCAGCATCAGTTCCGTCGTCTCGTCGGACACACCGGACCATGCCAGTGGCGGCGTCGACGCTCCGTCGGGTGGGGTTTCGTCCACTGGGCGGTGGTCGGCATCGACCCCCACAGTCAGGGCGTCGAGGCAGGCCGTACCTCGCCGGGCGGGACGGAACGTGTCAACGGCTTCGGCCGACACGGCTGGAGCGGACCCGACCCGCGGCCTGGGGACCGGCCACATCTCTACGTCGTCCACCTGTACGCGCCGGCGGAGCCGTGCGTTCTGCCCGACGCGCCCAGCGCCGAGCAGTGCCATGAAGCCGTGGAGCGGCGTGAACTGGCCGACGTCACGCTCATGGGCCTGTACCAGCACTGACGTGAACGGCAGGACGAGTGCCGGTTGCCCGCATGGGCGCGATTGCCGATGGTCCTCCCGAAGGTTCACGCACGCGTTCCTCCCCCGCCGACATCGCTCATTCCGATTCATCGGGCACGGGGAGAGGCTGCCGCCACGGCGTCGATGTGTCGATGTTCGGCGCGGCCCGGGCGACGTGCCCGGCTGTTGCCTCGGCTTCCTTGTCGTCCGGTGCGGAGACCGCGAGAAGGAGGAAAGGGGCGGGAGGCCGGAGTTCGACGCATACCGCGGGTCTGTCACGTCGCACGGCTGCGAAGTCCCTCCCGGCCTGATGGCTGCGCGTTCCGATGGACAAGGTTCCGGGAACGCAGAGGCCGCGTTCGTGCACACCACGCACGGCCCGCCACCAGTCGGGCTCGACCGTCACCCGGGACACGGCCGCCAGCGGCACACGCACGTCGCGATGACGGGCCGCCGCCTTTTCCCACCACGCCAGATGGATCACGACTTGGTCTTCTGTGACGAGTATCCGCGCCATGGTTGAGCGCCTTTCCTCGATCCTCACTCCCTGGAGCCTGGGGGCCATCGGCCGCTATCCGGCCACAGGGGACGTCGGGGTCCGAACCCCGTCACGGGTTCCCTTCCCCGCGGGGCGGCCGGTCGGCCGTGCGGCCTTGGTGCGGCTGCCCGCTGAGAACGGTTGCGGCGCGGGAGCGTGGCGTGGCTGCAGCGGTTGACGCAGAGGCGGGGGCTGCTCGGCCCAGACGGTCTTGCCGGTGGCTGTGTGCCGGGTGCCCCAGCGTTCGGCGACCTGGCCCACCAGGAACAGGCCGCGACCACCCTCGTCCAGGACCCGGGCCCGGCGCAGGTGCGGGGTCGTACTGCTGGCGTCGGAGACCTCGCAGATCAGGGCGGTGTCGTGGATGAGCCGCAGCTGGATCGGGGGGTGGGCGTGGCGGATGGCGTTGGTGACCAGTTCGCTGACGATCAGTTCGGTGCTGTCGGCGGCGTCCCGGAGTCCCCAGATCGAGAGCTGGCGTGCCGCTCGTCGGCGTGCGGTGGCGACGGCGGCCGGATCGGCGGGGAGATTCCAGGAGGCCACATGGGAGGCGCCCATGATGTGGGTGCGTGCGACGAGCACGGCGGCGTCGTCGTCCGGGGTGCCGGGCAGGAGCGTCTCGACGATACGGTCGCAGGTCGCTTCGGGCGAGGGTGCGGCTCGGGTCAGGGTCTCGAGCAGGGTCCGCTGTCCGGAGTCGATGTCGCGACGGCGGGTCTGGACCAGTCCGTCGGTGTAGAGAACGATCAGGCTGTCTTCGGGCAGCCGGCTGTCGGTGGCTTCGAACGGCAGCCCGCCCACGCCCAGCGGTGGCCCGGGCGCCACGCGGAGGAAGCGCACCCTGCCGTCGGGGGTGACGACGGCCGGGGCGAGGTGGCCGGCGCTGGCCATGGTGCAGTGCCCGGCGATGGGGTCGTAGACGACGTAGAGGCAGGTGGCGCCGACTTCGCCGACCGACTCGATGCCCTCTTCGACCTCTTCGAGGATGAGGTCGTCGAGCTGGGTCAGCAGCTCGTCAGGGGTGAGGTCGACGTCGGCGAGGGTGCGCACCGCCGTGCGCAGCCGGCCCATCGCGGCGGAGGCGTGGATGCCGTGGCCGACGACGTCGCCGACGACCAGGGCCACGCGGGCGCCCGAGAGAGGGATGACGTCGAACCAGTCGCCGCCCACACCGGCCTGGGGATCGGCCGGCAGATAGCGGGTTCCGGTCTCCACGGCCAGCCGGGTCGGCCGGTGGTGCGGGAGCAGGCTGCGTTGCAGGACCAGGTCGGCGCCGTCGGCGTCCTGCGGGAAGTCGGCCTGCAGAAACCACTGGACGTGCTGCTCGGCGTCCGTCAGCGGGCAGGCGCGCAGGTCGGCTTCCACCTGGCGGCCGCCTCGGTCGCGCAGCACGACACGCCCCGTCCACGCCTGCCTCTGTGCGGCCCTCTGCCGGGCGGTTTCAGGGAGGTCGGCGCCCAGAAGATCGGTCGCCGGGCGCCCGACGATCTCACCCGGCGCGTATCCGAGCAGCAGCCTGGCACCATGGCTCCACGCGGTCACGACGCCTTGCGCGTCGACGGCCGCGACGCCTGCGTCCGCCACCTGCGGAGTGACATACGTACGCATCGTTCTCAGTCCCGTATGCGTTCACCGGCGGGTCGGCGCGCGCCGCACACCGCCGTGTCACGACGGCCTTGAGACAACAGTCAACCTTTGTTGAAACGCCGACGGACGGATGTGCATTCCCCTGACGGCGGTCTCGTACGCGTCGGTCACGGCCGTCGCCGGGTTCCCGTCGCTCTCCGTTGACCGGCGCTTTCACTGTCGCGGTCCGGGCCGGCCCTCGGCCCGGAACGGCGACGTGACTCAGCCGGACGTCACCGCCGCCGGCGCGAGGTCACCGTGAACTGGGCGCCGTCGGGATCGCGCAGCACGGCCTCGTGCTCGTCCTCCTCCAGGACGCTGCCGCCGTGCTTCTCCGCGGCACGGGCGCAGGGCTCCACGTCGGCCACGGCGAAGTGGACCTGCCAGTGCGGCCGGACCGAGGGGTCGGGTGGCGTCTCCACCGAGCCCGATTCGATGCGGGCCACGATGTCGCCCCGGCTGCGCAGCAGTACCTCGCCGTCGGCGTACTCCACCTCGCAGGCGCCGGGGAGGCCCGAGGCCCAGTCGAGGATCTCCCCGTAGAAGAAGGCGGCGTCGAAGGCATCGCGCGTATGGAGGGTGATGAACGTCGGCGCGACCTGCCGCCACGCCTCCCACTCGGTGACGAGTTTCCCCTGCCAGATCCCGAAGGTCGCGCCGTGGCGATCGGCGAGCAGAGCCGCCCTTCCGGGCGGGAACGAGATCGGCCCGACCGCCAGGGTGCCGCATCGCTCCTGGGCGCGGGCCACGGCTTCGTCCGCGTCCGTCACGGCGAAGTACGGCGTCCAGGCCACGGCCATGTGCCACATGGCGGCCACCCCCGCGATGCCGGCGACGGGTACCCCGTCCGCCAGCGCGGTCCGGAAATGATCGCCCAGTCTGGCCCTGCGGCACCGCCAGCCCAGTACGGCACCGTAGAAGTCCTGGGTGGCGTCGAGGTCGCGGCTGGTCAGGCTCACCCAGCACGGTGCGCCGAACACCGAACGTGTGAGGACGACGTCCGTCGCGCCAAAGGAGTGTGTCGTGCCGTGGTTCATGGGCATCGCGCCCGGGTCTCGTATACCGGTGGCCGGCTGCTTCGACTCCAGTGTCCACCAGAGTTCCGGTGCCGCACGTCGCGCGCCCTCAACCCATGTGCGAAGACGTGCACGTTCATGCCCGCTCGGTATCCATGCGGGCCTGACCTCTCACGCGGGGATGCCGTCATCCTGCTGGACGGCGGCGCCGCTCAGTCGGCGTAGATCACGCGCCTGGCGTGTCTCGCTGCTCTGTCATGGCGACGCTGAGGACGGTCTGGACGGGCGATCACCGGCGGTTGAGTCGCCCGCTCCGGTGGAGACATCGATATGAGCGAGCGGGAACTGCGTCTCCGGGGAGTACAAGGAGCGGGAGCGTGAAGGCGTCGTGCGCCGCAGCACCCGCCGCACCGGCCGTTTCGAGTACCAGGCCCTCCTGCCTGCCGACGTCAGGTCCGAGGAGGTCAGCGTGACCCTGCACGACGGCGTGCTGACCGTCACCGTGCCCAGGCACAGGCCGCCACACCGCGGCACATCGAGATCACCGAGTCCTGACCCCGCTCGGCATGCGGACACGAAGATGCTGATGCCCCACGTCAGGACCGTCGAGGCAGCACTTCGTGCCTCACCGGTCCGCATGGACCGCTCTACTGCGTGAACCGGCGAACCCGCTCAGCTACCGCCGGCTCGACGACGACGCCTGCGCACTCTGCGTCCTCATGGGGCAACGCAACGCCGCCGACGTGGTGGCACAGGCAGAGAAGCTCCTCGCCCGGACCACGGCCGAAAAAGGGCGACGCCGGGCCGGACACGCACGGACCCTCATCTCCTGACGCCGATGCCGCGACCCGCGGGCGACGGCTCGGTCCGCCTGCGCCAAAGCGCTCAGCCCGTACTCGAGAGCACCGCATCGTCATTTCACGCTGTTGGGCCAGTGGAACGGCCCGCCGCCGCGCCATTCGAACAGCTCGGGGTCGTCGATCGACGTGTCGGCGGGCGGAAGACCCGACCGGTGCAGGAATTCGAGTACGTCGAACAGGCTGTAGGCCGTGCCCACGTGCTCACCACGGATCGTCACCCGCCGTCCGCCGTCCTGTTCGGGTGGGAGCACAACCACCGGAGGGTGCCCGTCCATGACACCAGCATGCGCCGGAAACGGCTCGGCATGCAGAGCTGTACGCCCGGTCGGTACGGCGGACCGGAACTGCGTGCCGAGCCCTCTTCCGATGCCTCGGTGAGGACTCGGTGCTGAAGCAGGCACGCCGCGCCGTGACGGAGGTGCCGTGCTCCGAAACCGGCGTTGCGTTGTGCAGTCGGGCGAACTCCTTGTCCCGTGCCGCCAGTTCCGTCAGTGTCACGTCGTGGTTGAGGAGTGCGGCGTTGATCCCGCAGGAGCAGCAGACGTCCAGCACCGCGGGCCGGCCGGGGCGGCCGTCGTCGCGCGCGGCCCGTCCGGCGGCGGCCTGCTGTCCCGGCTTCCGCTCCCTGGATGCGAACCTGCCGCCGGTCGGCGTATCCGCCGCGTCCAGGCGAGCAGCACCCACTGGAGCCGAAACCGGACGCGGACCGCACGAGTGGGCGATGGCGAGACGCGGGGAGGGTGTTTCACGGCACGGTGGGGAGCGAGGGGCTGGGCCGTTCTGGCCCGATGTCGTACGAGCATCGTCCTGGCCGAAGGAATCATGATGGCCGTAGCCACAGACGCCGTCGGCCTGCTTCCGAACCGGACTCGATCACGGGCGAGTCTCGGCTCGTCCGCCGCTACCGGCGTGGCGCGGAGCCGGAAGCGATCTGCTTCAGCGTGCGCCCGCTGCGTGTGGAACGCGCCCGGGACGGTGTGGGCGCGCCTCGGTCCGACCTGTGCTGATCAGACCGTTTGACCAGCAGCCAGGCCTCCTTGCCACCGTCGTCGCCCGTCCGGAAGCGGGTGAGGGAGTAGCCGCCGTGGAGCTTGGCTCCATCCAGCCGGAAGGAGGCGTGGCCGTGCCTCAACGCCTCCCCCATGGGCGTCTCTCGGCCCTTGCGGTCGGGCAGCGGGTGGTAGGTGCCCTCGTCCCAGATGAGCACGGTGCCCGCGCCGTACTCCCCTTCCGGAATGGTGCCCTCGAAATCCTGGTATTCCAGCGGGTGATCCTCGGTGGGCGTGGCCAGCCGCTTGTCGTGCGGGTCGCTGGAGGGTCCCTTGGGGACCGCCCAGGACTTGAGCACCCCGTCCACCTCGAGCCGGAAGTCGAAGTGCGTCGTGCTGGCATCGTGGAGCTGGATCACGTACCGGGACTCGTCCCGGGCTCGGCTGTCACCGCCTCCGGGTTCCCTGGTCCTGGAGAAGTCGCGCTTGCGGTGGTATTCCGCGAGGGCGTCCTTGGCGTTCATGACCGCCTCCCGGTGATTGCCGTTGCCTGGCGGCGCTCGGCCGACGACCTTCGGTCACAGGACCCGTCCGTGAGCGCGCTGTCCGGGTACCCGGGTGCCCTGTCGGCAGGCGCACACGCCGGCCCGGCTCGTCATGACGCCGCGCACATGCGGGGGCGAAGCGGGTCAGGGCGATCCGCGCGTCGCGTGCGGCTCCGCCCTCCCGCACGATGGCCGTGACCTCGTCGGAGTGGCCGTCGCGACGGGCGTGGTCACCGAGCACCGCGACGACCGGGACGCCGAGGTCCTTGATCTCGCGTGCGACCACCCGAGCCTCCTCGCCGACGGCCGGGCCCCACCAGTGGCGGTGGCCGCCGCACCGTCGCACCGGGCAATTGCCTGGCGCTCGCCCTCCCGGCGGGAACCGCCGGCGCGGCGCCCGCCGACCCGGTGCCGACCGTCTTCTCCGGTGACTCGCTCCACCGGCAGGGGTACCGGTGCACTGAGCGCGAAGGCAGGAATCCGCCGCGCCGGTCACGGAGAGTACGCAATTTCGCTCGCCCGTTTTCCGGGCGAACGGTCCCCTTTCGGTTGACGCGCAACGCCGTCGACCAGTGGTTATCACGAAAGGGGCGCACAGGGGCGCAATTTGGGCTCGTCTACTGCGCTCGTGCGCCACCTATTTCGATTACTCACCGTGAGTATCGCTCGGATACTTCTGTGTACGCAGCGTGACGGCAGCAGGTCGTCGTGCCTTTCCGTGCCATGGAAGACGAGGTAGAGCCATGCCCCTCGACACAGCGACAGCACCGGCGGGCCAGGAGTCGGAGCAGCGGCAGGACCAGCAGAGTCTCAGTACCGCGGCGGCGCGCAATCTCGCCACCACCACCAAGTCCGAACCCCAGATGCAGGGCATCAGCTCCCGCTGGGCGACCCGCATCCTGCCCTGGGTGAACGTGCCCGGCGCGACCTACCGGGTCAACCGCCGCCTCTCCTACACCCTGGGCGATGGCCGGGTGAGTTTCGTGAAGACCGGCTCCAAGGTCCAGGTGGTCCCCGCCGAACTGGGTGAACTGCCCCTGCTGCGCGGCTTCTGCGACAGCGACGCGCTCGGTGCGCTGGCCGACAAGTTCGTGCAGAAGGAGTTCACCGCCGGCCAGGTCATCGTGCAGGAGGGCCGCAAGGCCGACCACGTGTACCTGATCGCGCACGGCAAGGTCGAGAAGCTCGGCGAGGGTCCGTACGGGGACGAGGCCGTGATCGGCCTGATGGCCGACGGGGACGCCTTCGGTGGCCAGGTGCTCGACGGCCGGGGCAAGAAGTGGGAGTTCACGGCGCGTGCCCAGACCGCCACGACGGTCCTCGCGCTGCCGCTGGCCGCGTACAAGGCGGTCGCCGACCGCCACGAGGCGCTGCGCCGGCATGTGCAGCACATCAGCTCCAACGGGCAGCGCAGGCTGAACCGGTCGGGGGAATCGGCGATCGAGCTCAGCTCGGGGCACGTGGGCGAGGAGACGCTGGCGCAGACGTTCGCCGACTATGACCTCCAGCCTCGTGAGTACGAGTTGAGCGTGGCGCAGACGGTGCTGCGGGTGCACAGCCGGGTCGCCGACCTCTACAACGAGCCGATGAACCAGACGCAGCAGCAGTTGCGGCTGACCATCGAGGCGCTGCGGGAGCGGCAGGAGCACGAGCTGATCAACAACGAGGAGTTCGGCCTGCTCAACAACGCCGACTTCGACCAGCGGATCTCCACGTACTCGGGCCCGCCGACCCCGGACGACATGGACGAACTGCTGAGCATGCGGCGCAAGACCCGCTGCTTCCTCGCCCACCCGAAGGCCATCGCCGCGTTCGGCCGGCAGTGCAACCAGCGGGGTCTGTACTTCGGCAGCATCGACCTGAACGGCAACCAGATCCCCGCGTGGCGCGGTGTGCCTCTCCTGCCGTGCGGCAAGATCCCGATCAGCGACCAGGGCACGACGTCGATCATCGCCATGCGCACCGGCGAGGACGACCAGGGGGTCATCGGCCTGTATCAGACCGGCATCCCGGACGAGGTCGAGCCCGGCCTGAACGTCCGCTTCATGGGCATCAACGAGCAGGCGGTCATCTCCTACCTGGTCAGCACCTACTACTCGGCGGCCGTCCTGGTGCCCGACGCCCTCGGTGTCCTGGAGAACGTCGAGATCGCCCGTACGAACGGGAGCTGACGACGGTGTCGTTGATCTCCCGGGTCACGGCACCCGCCGCGACCCACGACACGGCGGGCCTCGTACGGGCCCTGCTGTCGACCGGGCCGTCGCCGACCCGCCCTGTGGCCGCCGGGCCCACGCCCCCCGAGCCGCGACCGCCCTCGGGCCCCACCGGGCTCGGCACGTCGGCAGCGCGCGTCCTCACCAAAGCCGCGGCCACCCCGCGCTGCTCCCGGACCGGCGGCTTCGCCTCCCCCACGGGCGGGCTCCCGCTGCCGACTCCGGCGATCGTGCCTCAGCCGCCGGCGGTGCGGCCGCCGGCGGCCGCACCGCCGCCCTCGGCCGTGTTGCCCACCGGCTCCACCAGCCTCGGCACACCGGCGGGGGCTCCCCGCACCGCCCCCGCCCACGAGACGCGCCCGCAGGCGGCACCGGCATCCGATCTCGGCCGCCGACTGCACTGTCCGCCCGCCGTGCGCGACGACCCCGCGCTGGGCGAGACCGTCACCGAGCGCCTGGTCGAATGGGCCGAGGAGATCGGGATCTACCCGGGCCAGCTGGACAAGATCCGCACGGCCGACTTCGGCCGGCTGATGATGCTGGCCCACCCCGAGTCCGACGACCCGGACCGGTTGCTGGCGGCGGCCAAGTGCGCGCTGGCGGAATGGTCCGTGGACGACCACTACGTGGACGGCGAGGTCGAAGAGGCACGGCCCGAGCAGCTCGGACAGCGGCTCGCCGTCGCCCACTCGGTGATCGACCAGGCGAACCTCCCGCTCGCCTACGCCCCCCAGCTCGAAGAGGTCGTCACGGCGGACCCGGTCATGCGGGCCCTGCGCGACAGCCTGCGCAACCTCCACACGTACGCGACGACGTCACAGGTGCGCCGGCTCCGCCACGAGCTGGGCATCATGTTCGTCGCCTACAACCAGGAGGGCTACTGGCAGGCGGCCGGCCACCGCCCGCCGGTGTGGGAGTACCTGATGCACCGGCACGAGAACAGCTTCATCCCGTGCATGGTGCTCGTCGACGCGATCGCCGGTTACGAGATCCCCTACGGCGAGTTCGCCGACCCCCGGGTTCGGCGCGCGTTCACCCTGGCCGGCACCGCCACCGTGATCGTCAACGACCTCTACTCCATGGCCAAGGAGAAGGGCCCCACCGACTTCAGCCTGCCCCGGCTGATCGCCACCGAGGACGGCTGCTCACCGGAAGAGGCCGTCGACCGCACCGTCGGCATCCACAACGAGCTGATGCTCACGTTCGAGGCCGAGGCGGCCGCGCTCGCGGCGACCGGCTCCCCGGAACTGCGCCGCTTCCTGGCCTCCACCTGGGCCTGGGTCGGCGGCAGCCGCGAGTGGCATGCCAGCAGCGGCCGCTATCACAGCGCCGCGGACGCCGCCTGACCCCGCGACCACCCCACGCATGCTCCACCCCAGCTCAGAGTAAGGACCCCCATGTCCAAGATCTCCACCCAGATGGAAAGCATCGCCATGGGCGATGTCCTGCGCACCGACTATCAGAAGTCGGTCGCGGAGTACTGGAACAAGGAGAAGGACCCGGTCAACATCAAGCTCGGCGAGGTCGACGGCCTCTACCACCACCACTACGGGCTCGGCGACTGGGACCCCTCCATCCTCGCCGGCCCGTCCGAGAACCGCGACCAGCGCATCATCGAGGAACTGCACCGCCTGGAGACCGCACAGGCCGAAGTGCTCCTCGACCACCTCGGCGACCTCACCCCCGACGACCGCCTCCTGGACGCCGGTTCCGGCCGCGGCGGCACCAGCTTCATGGCCAACGGCCGCTTCGGCTGCCACGTGGACGGCGTCAGCATCTCCGAGCAGCAGGTCGCCTTCGCCAACGAGCAGGCCAGGAAGCGCGGTGTGAGCGACAAGGTCGGCTTTCACTTCCGCAACATGCTCGACACCCGCCTGGAGACCGGATCGCGCCGCGCGATCTGGACCAACGAAACAACGATGTACGTCGATCTCTTCGAACTCTTCGCCGAGTTCTCGCGCCTGCTGGAGTACGGCGGGCGCTACGTCTGCATCACCGGCTGCTCCAACGACGTCACCGGCATGCGCTCCAAGGCCGTCAGCAGGATCGACGAGCACTACACCTGCAACATCCACCCGCGCAGCGACTACTTCAAGGCACTCGCCGCGAACAACCTCGTCCCGATCCAGGTCGTGGATCTGACCCCGGACACGATCCCGTACTGGGAACTGCGCGCCAAGTCGTCCGTGGCCACCGGCATCGAGGACCCGTTCCTGACCGCCTACAAGGAAGGCAGCTTCCACTACCTCCTCATCGCGGCCGACCGGATCTGACCCGGCTCAGGTCGCCCTCCGGGGTGTCGTACGCGCGGGGCTCGGGCGGCGCGCGTACGACCCCGCTGTGCGGCACACGAGCCGGATCGGGAGCCTGCACACGCGCTCCCGGGGGCTTCCCGAGCCCCGTGTCGCGCCCGTCGACAGCCCCGTTGACCAGTATGCAGCCCTGGCCCAGTGACACGTGGGAGACGACATGAGAGCAGATCGCCCTTGGGGCAAGGCCGTTGTCATCGGCGGCAGCTACGCGGGGCTGGTGACCGCCCGGGTACTGGCCGACTTCTTCAGCGAGGTCGTCCTCGTGGAACGGGACGCCGTCGACGAGGGATCCGGCGCTCACCCGGGCGCCCCGCAGGGCTACCACGCGCACGCGATGCTGGCCAGGGGCGGGCAGATCCTGGAGCGGCTGTTCCCAGGACTGCGCGAGGAGCTGCGAGAAGCCGGAGCACCGGTGTTCGACTACGGAGAGGGCATCGACTTCCTGCTGCCCGTCGGACTCGCGCCACGGCAGCGAACGGGCGTGGCCATCCAGACCTTCACCCGCGACGAACTGGAACGCCGCCTGCGACGCAAGGTACTCGCACTTCCCCAGGTCACGCTGGTGCCGTCCACCCAGTGCACGGGCCTGACCCAGGACTTCGCAGGCCGCGTGAACGGCGTGACGTGCCACGCGCAGAGCGAGGAGCCCTTCCATCTGGCCGCCGATCTCGTCATCGACGCCTCGGGGCGGTCCAGTTCCCTGACGGACTGGCTGGACGCGATCGAGATCAGCGTGCCGCCCAAACGCACCGTGAAGGCCAAAGTCACCTACACGTCGATGAACTTCGACCGGCCGGAGGCGGGCGACCCCGACCACCCCGACTTCTACATCGCCTACCAGATGCTGTTCGCTCCCAGCGTGCACCGGGCCGGGGTCATGCTCGCCGTGGAACGCAACCGATGGACCTGCTCGCTCTTCGGATTCCAGGACCAGCCTCCGACCGACGACGAGGGCTACCTGGCGTTCGCGGAGGGCCTGGACAACCCACGCCTGGCCGAGCACATCGCCCGGCGCACCGTCCAGGAACCGACTCGCCGCTACACCAACGCCGACAACCAGTGGCGGCCCTACCACGCGGTCAAGGACTGGCCGGACCGCCTCCTGGCCGTCGGCGACGCCGTCTGCGTCTTCAACCCCGTCTACGGCCAGGGCCTGACTGTCGCCGCGATGGAGGCGGAGCTGCTGCAGAGCATGCTCGAGCGGCGCAGCGCCGCCGGGCGCCTGGACGGCCTCGCCGGCGGATTCCAGAAGAAGGTGGGCCGCCTGCTGCTGGGCCCGTGGACGCTGTCCACCAACTCGGACCTGATGTGGAGCCCGAAGGGCCAGCCACTCGCCGCGCGCTTCGCCCACTGGTACAACACACGTCTCTTCCACGTCGCGGTGAAGGACGCGGCCGTATGGACCAGGTTCGTACGCGTGGTGAACATGGTGGCCTCACCGGCCCTGCTGTTCCACCCCCTGGTGGCCCTGAAGGTCCTGACGGCCGCGTCCCGGCGCACCTGACGCGCCCGAAACGCTGCAGGGTGGTCACCCCTTGCGGTGGTGGCCGCCCTGCGGCGTCTGTGCTACTCCTCGTCGAGGAGGGCGGCGAACCGCGCCAGCGGGTTCCCGGTGAACGGGCGCAGGGCGGGTGCGAGGAGGCGTGCGCCGGGGAAGCGCAGGCCGCCGAGGAAGGCGAGGCGGGTCGTACGGTCGGTCTCGGGGCGAGCCGCCATTCCGCCGAGGACGAGGCGGCTCTGCATCAGGCACCAGCCGGGAGCGAGGTCGATGGCGAAGGTCGCACGGAGCCGGGTGTGCCCGTGGATCCGGGCCTGGAGCGGAGCACCGGTCGACTCGGGGGTGAGGAGACGGACCGTGCGGACGTCGGGGATCCAGAGCGGCATCGTGCGTTCCAGGTCCTGGGCGAGCGACCAGACCCGCTCGAACGGTGCGTCGAGAACGGCCTCGCCGATCCGCGCCGCTCCGGGGGTGGTCGCGGCGATCACGTGCAGGCGGCGGACCGGGTCGAAGTCGGCGACGGGCCACTGCGGCATCGGGGTCTCGGTCACTGCTGCCACGCCTTTCGGAAGCTGAGTCGGGCCCGGGAGAGCCGGGACTTGACCGTCCCGGGCGCGACCGCGAGCAGTGCCGCGGTCTGCCGTTCGTCCAGCCCTTCCAGGTCACGCAGGAGCAGCACGGCGCGGTGCTCCGGGGAGAGCCGGGACAGCACGTCGCGGATGTCCGCGGCGAGTTGGGGGTCGCCGGGCGCGGGGAGTTCGCCGAGCTCGGCCGGCTGCGAGCGCGCCGAGCGGGTGGCGTACCGCACCGCCTCCCGCACCGCGATGGCCCGGACCCAGCCGAACAGTGCGTCGGGACACTGCAGTTGGTGCAGCTTGCGGAAGACCGCGATGAGCGCCTCCTGGGTCGCGTCCGCGCCGTCGTCCAGCGCGATCGGGCCACAGAGCCGGCGGACGTACGGGGTGATCAGGTCCAGCAGCCGGCCGACCGCGAGTTGGTCGCCGCCCTGGGCGGCCCGGACCAGCTCGGCAAGGCCGGGCGGGGGCTCCTGCATGACGCTCTCTCCGTCGATCGGTGACAGGGGTCCGTGGATGGAGGCCCCGGGACGGCGAAAGGTTCCCTGCGATGTCCGCCCGGCCGCAGTGTTCCTCGTCACAGGAACGGATCGGCGGGCAGGGTGCTCCTCCGGGTGTCCAAGGGTCCTGACACTCCATGAGGTGACGACATGAGACCGGTGAAGCCGGCGAACACCCGCACAAGGGCCACCGCGATCGGCGCGGTGCTGGCGGTGGACGGTCTGATCCACCTGTACTGGGCCACCGGGCGGACCTGGCCGGTGCACAGCACCACCCGGCTCTCGCAGCTGGTGCTCAACACCCACGTGCCGTTCACCCCGCAAGGGCTGGTCCCTCTCGCGGGACTGCTGTTCTCGGGCGCGACGCTGGTGCTGGTCCGCGGCGGGCGGCTGCCGGCTCTGGCCCGCCGGCTGCCCGCCGTGCTGCCGCGCTGGGGAAGCCGGGCGGTGGCCGCCGGACTGCTGGCCCGCGGCGCGGTCGGACTGGTCTGGGTGACGGGGGCCTGGGCGGACCCGGGCGACACGTTCTACCGGCTCAACCTGCTGCTCTACACCCCCCTGTGTCTGCTGCTGGGCCGGGCGGCCTGGCAGGTGTCAGCGGCGGGCGCGCAGGCTGGTGAGGTGAGGCGGGCACGGCCCCTGCGGGCCTGAGCGTCCGCCGGCGGAACCGCCGCTGCTCGGGAAGGCGGCCCCGGCTTCCCGCGTTGTGGCGTGAGGGGCCGAAGCGCGGACGGGTGGGGCAGGGGTATCCCCGTGTCCTGATCCAACCCTGCCGCGTACGGTCACACTCAGCCGCCGGTGGCATGGCTACCCCGTCGTCGGCCGGGGAAGGACCGATTCCCGTACAAGGAAGGTGACTGCGGTGCTCTCATTGCTCTCATTGCTCTCATTTCCCTCATGGCAAGACCTGGACTCCGGTGATCGGCATCTCGTCGCGAGCGGGACGGGCCGATGACCCTCGCGCGGGCTCGCTGCTGGTACGAGCTGGAAGAACGGGACGACGGCGTCGTACGCATCACCGAGCCGCACGCCGACAAGCTGGTGCGGGCCAACCTGTGGTGGCTGCGCGGCTCGGACCGCGACCTCGTCGTGGACGCGGGCCTGGGCGTTGCCGGCCTGCGCCGGCACATCCCCGACCTGTTCGAACGGGACCCGCTCGTCGTCCTCACCCACGCGCACCTGGACCACGTCGGCGGAGCACACGAGTTCCGCGAACGGGCAGCCCACGAAACCGCCGCAGAGGCCCTCGCGCAGGGCGTACCCGCCAGCCTGTACGGCCCCGAGCTCTACTCGGAACTCGGCATGGACCCAGCCGGAGAGGACCTCCCCGGCCTGCTGATCGACGCGCTGCCCCACACCGGCTACGACCCACGCGCCTACCGCGTGGAGCCGCTCACGGTGCACCACCCGCTCCGGGACCGGGACGTGATCGATCTGGGCGGGCGCTCGTTGACCGTCCTGCACCTTCCCGGACACACCCCCGGCTGCGTCGCCCTCCTCGAAGAACGCACCGGGGCACTGTTCACCGGCGACGTCCTCTACAACGGCCACCTCATCGACGACCTCCCCGAATCCGACCCGCCAACCTATCGGCGCAGCCTGGCACTTCTGGCCGACCTGGACGTGTCCATCGCCCATCCGGGCCACGGCCGCAGCTTCGACGGGCACCGCCTGCGAGAACTGGCACACAACTATGTCCACGCGACCAACACGTAGGCCCGCCCTGTGCCGGGGCTGCGGACCGCCGAGGCGGTGATGGGCCGGTTCATCGAGGTGGAGCGAAGCGGGCAGGCGGACGATCCGGTCACGGCTGAGGAGTTGGAGCGGTCGGCCGGCCGGGTCACGAGGGCGCAGCAGACCTGGGCCGGCATGCGGTCGGCGAGATCGATCGCCCCCGGCGGCGCGGTCGCGGTGGTCGGCGCGGGGCTGACCGGACTGGAGACCGCCTCGGAACCGGCCGAGGGCCATCCCGGGCTGCTGGATGCCGAGGGCACCGGCGAGCGATACCTGGACCGGGCCTTCATGGACCTCCTGAAGGACACCATGAAGGTCTCCGACGCGCGTTCAGTGCCAGGGCCGTGGCCGAAGCGGGCGTCAGGAGACTCACTGTCGGTTGCCCCCGCGCGGGAAGTCTCGGCGGACCACGTCGCCTCGCCGGTCACACTTCGCCGCGGGCCCGCCGTCCACCGGCGCGGAGCACCGGCCCGGAGCCCGTCACCGCGGGCGATGTCAGACGGTCAGGACGATCTTTCCCCGGGTGTGGCCTGCCTGGCTCAGGCGCCACGCCTGGGCGGCCTCGGCCAGCGGCAGTGTGTGCTCCACGCGCACCGTGAGCCTGCCCGCGTCGGCGAGGTCGGCGAGGGCCGCAAGGTCGGCCGCGTCCGGGCGCACCCACACGTAGTGGCCGCCCTTCGCCGCTGCCTCGCCATCGGTGATCGACGCCACCCGTTCGCGCTCCTTGAGCAGCTGCTGCGAGACGTCCACCGCGCCGTCGCCGACGAAGTCCAGGGCCGCGTCCACGCCGTCGGGCGCCAGTTCCCGTACGCGGTCGGCGAGCCCGTCCCCGTAGGCGACCGGCTCCGCGCCGAGCTCGCGGAGGAAGCCGTGGTTGCGTTCGCTCGCGGTGCCGATCACCCGGGCGCCGAACGCGACGGCGATCTGGACGCCGAGCGAGCCGACACCGCCCGCCGCGGCGTGGATCAGCACGGTCTCCCCCTTGCCGAGGCCCACCCGCTTGATGCTCTGGTAGGCGGTGAGCCCCGCCAGCGGCGCCCCCGCGGCCTGCTCCCAGGTGAGCGCGGCGGGCTTCCTGGCCAGGGTGCGAACGGGGGCGGAGACCAGTTCGGCGTACGCCCCGTTCTGGGCCCAGTCCTTGCGGACGTAGCCGAAGACCTCGTCCCCCACGGCGAACTCACCGGCGTCGAACCCGGCCCGTTCCACGACGCCCGCGACATCCCAGCCGGAGATCAGCGGGAACCGGACCTCCATGATCGGATCCAGGTACCCGGCGGCGAGTTTCCAGTCGACGGGATTGACCCCCGCCGCCTTCACCCGGACGAGGACCTCGCCGGGCGCCACCTTGGGATCAGGCAGGTCCATCAGCCGCAGGTCGTCGGACGAGCCGTACTGTTCGAGTGCAATGGCCTTCATGATTCACAGTGGCTTTCCGGGCGGTCGGCGCATCCCGGCCGAGTGGGGGCCGGCGCGTCTGAGGTCGGGTAGCTGAGCGCTTGTGCCTCGAATCTAGAACCGCCGACGTGTCCGCACCAATGGAAGACCCGGTATCAGGTGTCGATGAACCGATGTCTGATACGGGGACGGACGGCCGGTGGCTGCCCTGTGGATCTCGTCGTCTCGACGCCCTGAGCGATCAGGACCCCATGGTTCCGGTCGCGGTCCACCGTCACCACGCAGACCCGGGCGCTGAAGGAACCACCTGGGCCGTGAACTGTTCGAACGCCGGGCGCGCGGCGTCACCCCGCTGCCTCATGCGGACGAGCTCGCCACGCAGCTGTCGGCTCCCGTGGACCGGCCGGCCGGCATCACCGGCGAAGGGCCGAGCGGGCACGCTTCGCCCGGTGCCGCTCCATCGCTTCGCGCACCGAGCGCGGCAGAGGAACCTCCCGGAACTCCCCCGTCTCGCCCGGCGCCGTCCCCGAGTGGACCCGTCCGTCCCCTGTCGCTTCGTGGTCAACCCCGCGAAACGATAGAAAGGTGGTATGAGCGGAGTTTCCGGTCGGTCCGGGCAGGACGCGTCCGATACGTCGGACGCGTCCCAGCGGGCCCATCGGCCCGGTCGGCGCCGTCGGGTCGGAGCACCGTGGCGGTCGGGCTCGCTGCTGAGTCTGCGCAGCCTCGCGGGACAGGTCTTCCTGCTCCAGCTGGCGGTCGCGATGCTGCTCGTCGCCGCCGCCCTGGTGGCTCTCGTCGTACAGGCGCAACGAGACGTGATGGCGGACGCCCGCAACCGGACGCTCACCGTGGCGCAGACGTTCGCGCACGCCCCGGGAACCGTGGCGGCGCTGGAGAGCGCGGACCCGACCGCGGCGCTGCAGCCGCCCGCCGAGGCGGCCAAGAGGACCACCGGCGTCGACGCCGTCATCGTGTACGGGCTGGACGGGATCACCCTCGCCCACAGCGACCCGCGGCAGGTCGGCAAACGCGTCATCGGGCCGTACGCGGCGGCGGCGACGGGCCGGCCGTTCACCAGTACGTTCCAGGGCGCACTGGGCCTCTCCGTGGTCTCGGCGGTGCCCGTCAGGAATCCCGGCGGTTCGGTCATCGCCATCGTCTCCGTGCCCGTCACGGTCGAGCGGGTGCAGCACAGGGTGAACCAGCAGCTGCCGGTCCTCGTCGTCGGCGCCGGCGTCGCCCTGGTCGTCGCCGCGGTCGGGTCGGCCCTGGTGAGCAGGCGGCTGCGGCGGCAGACCCACGGCCTGGGGCCGACCGAGATGACCCGGATGTACGAGCACCACGACGCGGTGCTGCACGCGGTGCGGGAAGGGGTGCTGATCGTCGGCGGTGACGGCCGCCTGCTGCTGGCCAACGACGAGGCCCGGCGGCTGCTGGCCCTGCCGGCGGACGCGGAGCGGCGGCACATCACCGAGCTGGGGCTGGACGAGGACCTCGCCGGCCTGCTGGCCTCCGACCGCCCCGCCACCGACGAGGTGTACCTGGCCGCCGACCGGCTGCTCGCCGTCAGCAAGCGGCTCACCGCACCGCACGGACCGGGCGGCAGCGTGGTCACGCTCCGGGACACCACCGAGCTGCGGGCCCTGACCGGCCGGGCGGAGGTGGCACGCGAACGGCTGCAGTCCCTCTACGACGCCGGGATGCGGATCGGCACCACGCTCGACGTGAAGCGCACGGCCGAGGAACTGGCCGCGGTGGCGGTGACCCGGTTCGCCGACGTCGCCACCGTCGATCTGCTGGACCCGGTCCTGCGCGGCGAGGAGACCTCCGCCGCGCCCGCCGGGAGCACCGAGCTGCGGCGCAGCGCCGTCGCCGGTCTGGACGCGGACCGTCCCCTCCACCCGGTCGGCGAGCTGATGCGGCCCGTCCCGAGCAACCCCGTCTCCGTGGCGATGGCCGAGGGCCGCCCGGTCCTGGTCGCGGACCTGAGCGCGTCCGGCGCCTGGCAGGCCCAGCACCCCGAAGGTGCCCGGCGGATCCTCGACCACGGGATCCACTCCATGCTCGCGGTGCCGCTGCGCGCCCGCGGCGTGGTCCTGGGCGTGGTGGTCTACTGGCGCGCGAGGGGCTCCCCGCCCTTCGAGGACGAGGACGTGTCCTTCGCCGAGGAGCTGGCCGCCCGGGCGGCGGTGTGCATCGACAACGCCCGCCGCTACACCCGCGAGCACTCCATGGCCGTCGCCCTCCAGCACAGCCTGCTGCCCCGCGCGCTGCCCCAGCAGTCCGCCCTCGAGGTCGCCTACCGCTATCTGCCCGCCCAGTCCGGGGTGGGCGGGGACTGGTTCGACGTCATCCCGCTGTCCGGTACCCGGGTGGCGCTCGTCGTGGGCGATGTCGTCGGCCACGGTCTGCACGCGGCGGCGACGATGGGCAGGCTGCGCACCGCCGTGCACAACTTCGCCGTCCTGGACATGCCGGTGGAGGAACTCCTGGGCCGGCTGGACGAGCTGGTGGCGCAGATCGACGCCGAGGAGGTCAGCGCGCCGGAGCACGAGCAGGAGGTGATCGCGGAGCCCGAGCAGGGCGTGATCACCGGGGCGACCTGCCAGTACGCCGTCTACGACCCCACCTCCGGGCGGCTGGCCGTCGCCAGCGCCGGCCACCCCGGACCGGCGGTGGTCCGGCCCGACGGAACCGTCGAGTTTCCCCGGCTGTCCGTCTCCCCGCCGCTGGGACTCGGCGCGGGCCTGCCGGTGGAGACCACCGAACTCACCGTGCCCGAGAACGCCCGGCTGGTGCTCTACACCGACGGGCTGATCGAGGACCGCACCCGTGACCCGGACGCCGGCA
Source organism: Streptomyces monashensis (assembly GCF_001866665.1). GTDB lineage: Bacteria > Actinomycetota > Actinomycetes > Streptomycetales > Streptomycetaceae > Streptomyces > Streptomyces monashensis. The sequence goes on from NZ_MLYO01000054.1 coordinate 28,322, forward strand.
CGGCGGCCCTGCGCGACGCCCTGGCCGGGCCTCCGCGCACGCCGGAGGCCACCTGTACGGCGGTCATGGAGGCCATGTTGTCCGACCGCCCCCGGGACGACATCGCGCTGCTGGTGGCCCGCACGCGCCGGCTCGGGCCGGATCAGGTCGCCGAGTGGGAGGTGCCCCGTGACCCCGCGGCGGTGGCCCCCGTGCGCACCGCCTGCGCCCGCCGCCTGGCGGAATGGGGGCTGGAGCAGGTCGTCTTCACCGCCGAGCTCATCCTCAGCGAACTGATCACCAACGCCGTCCGCTACGGCGCCGAACCCATCTCCGTACGACTGCTCCGCACGGAGCCGGACGGCAGCCCCGATGCGGGCACCCTGATCTTCGAGGTCGCCGACGGCAGCAGCACCTCGCCGCGGTTGCGCCGGGCGAAGGTCACCGACGAGGGCGGCCGCGGGCTCTTCCTGGTCGCCCGGTTCGCCGAACGCTGGGGAACCCGCTACACCGCCACCGGCAAGGTCATCTGGGCCGAGCAGTCCCTGGAACACGACGCCACGCCGGAGGCGGAGGGACTCGGCGATCCCCTGCTCGACCAATGGGACGACATCGCGCTGTAGAAGACGGTGCACCCGTGCCGCCCGGACGGCATTCCGCCGTCGAGGCGGCCGGGTACGCTGGCCTCGATGACCATTTTGTCGGCGTTTGTCGGCGCCGGGGAGCCGAACAGGCCGGAAGGCGCGGCGGGAGGCCCGCCGCTGCGGCCCCGGTGGCGCCGCCGGCGGCAGCGGGGCGAGGTGACCGCCTCGTCCACCCACGTCCGGGAGCAGCCGTGACCCCACCGTGTGCCGGAACAGCGGCGGTCGTCGGCTGCTTCGCTCTCGCGGCACTCGGTCTGAGCGCGTGCGAGAGCCCCCCGGCCGCCGGCCCCGTGAAACCGTCGGTGGCCACGTCCGCCGAGAGCGTGGGCGGCATGCGCGCACTGATCGCCGCGGCGCAGCGGGAGGGCGCGCTCAGAGCGATGGCGCTGCCGCGCGACTGGGCCGGTTACGGCAGCCTGATCGACGGCTTCGAGAAGAAGTACGGGATCAAGGTCACGGTGGAGAATCCGCTGGGCCACAGCGAGGACGAGATCGACGCCCTGGCGAAGAGGGGGAACCGGCCGACGGCGCCGGACGTGATCGACGTGGGCGACACGTTCGCCCGCAAAGCGGCGGCGCGGAACCTTCTCGCGCCGTACAAGGTGGCCGCCTTCGATCAGATCCCCGGTGACCAGAAGGACGCGAAGGCCCGCTGGACCAACAACTACGGCGGCTACATCTCCATCGGCTGCGACGCCCGCCGGGTCACCCCCTGTCCGCAGACCTTCGCCGATCTGCTGAAGCCCGCCTACAAGGGCAAGGTCGCGCTCGAGGGCGACCCGCCCCGGTCGGCCACCGCCTTCGCCAGCGTCTACGCGGCCGCGCTGGCGAACAACGGGTCGTTCGACGACGTCCAGCCCGGCCTCGACTTCTTCGCCGAACTCGACAAGCGCGGCAACTTCAACCCCGTCGCCTCCGACGCGGCGACGATCACGAGCGGCCGGACCCCGATCAGCATCAACTGGGACTACGTCAACCTCGGCTACGCCGACCAGCTCCGCGACAAGGGCGTGAAGTGGCAGGTCGCGATCCCCTTCGACGGCAGCTTCGCCCAGTACTACGCACTGGCGACCAACAAGCGCGCCCCGCACCCGGCGGCCGCCCGCCTGTGGCAGGAGTACCTCTTCAGCCCGGAGGGCCAGAACCTCCGGCTGCGCGGCTACGCCCGCCCGGTGCTCATGGACGCCATGCGCCAGGACGGCACCCTCGACACGGCCGCCGCCGCACGCCTGCCGACGGTCGAGGGAACGCCCCAGTTCCCGACGGACGCGCAACTGGAGAAGGCGAGGGAGACGGTCACCCGGGGCTGGGCGAAGGCCGTCCCCGGCTAGGGCCCGTCAACGAGGTGTGTCCCGCCGCTCAGAGTCCGGCCCCCGGCGGTGAAAGGCGGACCTCGCCCGTGCCCAGGGCGATGACGGCGCGGGGGCGCATCGGTTCGTCACCGTGCCGGGAGAGCAGGACCACGTCCTCGACCACCGCCGGCAGAGTGCCGAGCCGGGCCGCGCACTCGGCGGCGAGGCGCCGCGGGTCCTGGGTCCGGCCGAGCGACAGGTGCGGGGTGAAACGGCCGCCACGCGCACCGCAGAGCGGGAATCGCGCCTCCAGCGCCCGGTGCAGACGGGCCCAGGGCGCCGCGCCCGCCGACGCCGGATCGAGCCACACCGTCGCGTAACGCCGGTGCCGGAAGTACCGCACCCCGCCCAGGTGCGCCGCGAACGGCGCCGTCTGCGCCGCCCCGGCGCGAAGCAGCGGCACCGCCCGCGCGAACTCCTCCTCCGGCACGAAGCCGAACAGCAGATTCACATGCGGCGGCCAGCGCCGTACCTGCGGATCGTGCTCCAGGCGGATCTCCTGGATCGCCGGCCAGAGCTCCGGCGGCGGCAACCACGCCACCGCCGTCCGGGCCGTCGGCGCCGCCTCGAGCACGTCCACCGGCTCGGCCCCGCCGGCATCCGCGTTCCCGTCCACACCGCCCTCCTCCGCAGCACGTCCCGATCGGGTCCAGGGCTCAGGGCCGGGCCCGGGCGATGAGCAGTGCCACGTCGTCCTCACCGCCGGACGAGCGCAGCAGCTCCAGGATGCGGTCGCAGGTGACCTCCAGATCGTGGCCGCATGTCGCGGTGAGGGCGTCGAGAAGGGCGTCCAGGCGAGCGTCGATGGGTTCGCTCCGGGTCTCGACCAGACCGTCGGTGTAGAGGACCAGCGCGTCGCCGGGGCGGAAGGCGATCGTGGCGGCCTCGAAGGGCACCCCGCCGACACCCAGCGGCGCGCCGGTGGGCAGGTCCAGCAGCTGTGCCGCCCGGCCGGCCCGCAGCAGGGCCGGCGGCAGATGGCCGGCCAGGCAGATCTCGCACTCGGCCCGGTGCGGGTCGTAGACGCAGTAGATGCAGGTGGTGATGGTCTGCTCGATGCCTTCGGTCAGCCGGTCCAGGTGATGGAGGGCCTCGGCGGGGGCGAGGGAGAGCTCGGCGAACGCGCGGGCGGCGCTGCGGAGTTGCCCCATGGTGGCGGCGGCGTTGATGCCGCTGCCCATGACGTCCCCGACGACCAGGGCGGTTCGGTCGCCCTGGAGGGGGACGGCATCGTACCAGTCGCCGCCGATCTCGCTCGCGGCGCCCGCGGGTTGGTAGCGGCAGGCGACGTCCAGGCCGGGCAGCCGCGACGGGCGCTCCGGAAGCATGCTGCGCTGGAGGGTGAGGGCCGCATGGCGCTGGGCCTGGTAGCCGCGGGCGTTGTCGATGCACACCGCGGCCCGGGCGGCCAGCTCACCGGCGAGGAGGGCGTCGTCGTCGTCGAACGGCACGGGGTTCCGGGTGCGTGCGAGGTCGAGGGCGCCGAGGACTTCGCCCCGGGCCAGCAGCGGTACGGCCAGGTAGGAGTGCACGCCGCCCGCCTCGAGGGCGGCGGCGGCCTCGCCGTGCCGGGCGATGCGCTCCAGATCCCGACGGGTGGTGCGGGGCACCAGTACCGGTCGGCGGGTGCGCACGCACCGGGTGATCAGACGGTCGCTGTCGTAGACGGCGAGTTCCCCCGGCGGGTCGGCCGCGTGGACCGCCTCGGTGGGGTGGGCGGCGCTGACCGCGAGGGCACGGAAGAGGGCGGGTCCCTCACCCGGCGCGCTCCGGCGGTCGAGGGCGCTGTCGAGCACGTCCACGGCCGCCACGTCGGCCAGGTCCGGTACGACGACGTCGGCGAGCTCGCGCGCCGTCGTCTCCAGGTCGAGGGTGGTGCCCACGCAGGCGGAGGCCCTGGCGATCAGGGCCAGCCGTCGCCGGGCCAGTGCCGCCTCGGCAGCGGCCCGGTGACGCTCGGTGACGTCGATCACGGAATAGGCCAGTCCCAGCACCCGCCCGCCGGAGTCCTCCAGCCGGTAGTACGACACGGACCAGGCATGCTCGTGGTCCGGGTCGCCCGGCGGACGGCAGACGATGTCCCGGTCCACGACCGGCTCGCCGGTCTCCAGGACCCGGCGCAGTCGTGCCTCGGGGTCCGTGTCCAGGTAGTCCAGGATCTCGCCGACCGGGCGGCCCAGACGCTCGGCGGCGGACTGTCCGGTGATGCGTTCGAGCGCCGGGTTCACGGCCAGGTACCGCAGGTCCGGGTCCAGAATGGCCAGCCCGACCGGGGACTGGGACACCAGACACATGGCCAGGGCGGCATCCCGCTCGACCCGCTCCACAGCGGCCTGGTCCGCGATGAGGCCCAGGGCGTAGACGTCACCGAGGTCGTCCAGCAGCCGCATGTTGCGGAACTCCACGAGGCGGGTGCTGCCGTCCTTGTGCCGGATCGGGAACGCCCCTGCCCAGTCGTTGCCGGACTCCATGACCTCGGCGAACACCTTGATCACCGCGTCCCGGTGCTCCTCGTGGACCGTCAGCCGGGCCGCGTGCTGACCCAGCGCCTCCACCGCGGTGTACCCGAACAATTCCTCGGCCTTCGGGCTCCAGAAGACCACCTGGCCCTGCGCGTTCAGCACCACCGCGGCGACACTGAGCAGATCGAGCAGGCCGCTCGGGGGCGCGGCGGCGGGACCCGTCACCGACCGGCCATGGCCTGCTCGGAAAGAGTCCATCGTGCCCATGCCTCATTGTCCTTCCCGCTCGGCGCCTCGGCGCTTGCCGTACCGGCGGGTGTTCTGCCTTCATCCATCGTCGGCCCAGAACCCGTCAGCACACACCTGGGCGGGCCAGGGCCCTGCGGAGCCGGTCCGGCGACGGCAGGCCGAGGAGGCGGCACGACAGGCTCGGTGCCTCGTCCGGGCGGGCGAACGGATCGGCGCCGTCGACCAGCAGCGTCGGTGAGCCGTGCATGCCCAGGTGCTCGGCCTCCTCCGGGTCGGTCACCTCGCGCCAGGTCACGGTGACGTCGGTACGCCCCTCCAGGACGAGGGTCAGGCGCTCGCGCAGCGGCGCGGTGTGCGGGCACGCCGGCACGACCAGGACCGTCAGTTCCATGACCGCAGCGTAGCTCCGCGCGACAGGCCGCTCACGGGCGCGTACCGGCCCGCCGTCGTGCCGTCCCCGATCCGGACCCGGCGCGGCAGCCAGGGGACGGCCGCCACCGGACAGGCGATCCGGACGCCGACGGCCACCGTCCACGGGTGTGCCGGGTCAACTCCCCCGGCCGATCACGGCGGTTCGGGCGTGTCCCGGTGGCGCCGCTGCTAGCCTGCGCGCAGACGCCCTGGGCGCCCGAGGTACCCGGACGGCGCCCGAGCGGAATCCGCGTGGGGGCAGGGAGGAGCCGACGGTCGTGGTCCAAGCGTTCGCCGTGTACCGGGACGCCCTGCGCGAGGCGTGGGGCGACTGGTGGCTGACCTGGCCCCTGGTCCACAACGTGGCCGTCGGGGACGTCCTGCACGACGCCAGGGGTTCCGTGCGCACGGCCGGGACGCTGGGCGACCGGCGGATCACGTGCGAGGAGACGGCACCGGCGGCCCGGGGTTCGTTCGTGTACGACGCCGGGGGCGGTGTCGACCTGCGTTTCAAGGCGTCCGGCGCCACCGACCCGCTGTTCTCGGCCCTCGTCGACGCGGACGCCGGTGTGCTGCTGCGGTTCGCCCGGGAGCGGGCGGCACTCGTGGCGTACCGCGGCATGACCGGCAGCGCGGTCACCGACACCCGTGCCCTGGCCCGCGCGCTGGTGCGCCGCTACTGGGAGGGCCGCTGGGACGCGGACCTGCTCGCCGTGACCGAGGTGGTCCGGGCCGAGGCCGCCGCCGTGCTGGTGGCCGCCGGTGCGGGAGCCGCCGTCGAGCTGCGGCTGACCACGTCCGCGGGCGTCGGCCCGCTGTCCCTGCTCGACCTCGCCGGCGCGGCACGGATCGCGGGCAGCCGGCACCTGGGCTTCCAGTGGATCGGCGCGTCCGTCACGCCGCTCCACCGTGTCGTACGGCTGCGGACCACCTGGCTCGGCGGGGTGCGCGAGGAGTACGGGCCGGTCCAGCCGGGGCGCGGCCTGGACGCGGAGCCCGTGCCGCCCCTGCTGCTGGAGCAGGCCGGCGACGACCCCGCCGCCGTCCTCGAATTCCCGCCCCAGCCCCTCCCGGCGGCGGATCCGACGACGCCACCGGCCCAGGACGCCTCCTGACCTCCCCCGCCCGGCGCGCCGCCGTCCGCGAGCACGCCGTCGCCGGGCTGGAGGCGGAGCTGCGTCAGTGGGAGGCGGTGAGCCGCGCGGGCGGACCGCTGGAGAAGCACCGCAGTCAACTCGACGCGGTCGGCGCGCTGTTGGGTGCTGCGGTGGCCGACGTGCGCGTCCGGCTCACGGACGGGCGCGCCGCCCAGGTGCCGGGGCGGGTGCTGGACCTGCACCACGTGTGGGACTTCTACCGCACCCGGTTCCTGCTGCGCCAGGTACGTGCGTACCGCCGCTTCCTGGACGTCGCCGACGAGCTGGCCTGGGAGACGTACGGCCCGGCCGTGCGGCTCGCCGGCGCCCGGCCCAAGGAGCCGCCGCTCGTCGGCTTCAGCCGGGCGGCCTCGCCGCGGGCCCACCGCAGGGGCGGCGCCTACCACGATCTGCTGCCCCGGGGCGGCATCCACACTCCCGAGGGCCGGGCGGCCGCGGCCCGGCTGCCGTTCCCGGTGATCGACGTGCCCTGGTCCTTCGGCTCCCATCTGCCCGCCCTGCTGACCGTGGCGCACGAGGCCGCCCACCACATCGACGACGACTGCGGCCTCGGCGCGGAGATCGCCGAGCGGGTGTCGGACGCCGCTCTGGCGCCGGACCGGCGCGCGCACTGGGGGCGCTGGGCGGGCGAGGCGTTCGCCGACGTGTGCGCCGCCGTGCTGTGCGGCCCCGCCTACGCCGCCGTCCTCGCCGATCTCCTCGACAGCGGCGACGACGAAGACGGTGAAGACGGTGAAGACGGCGTGGACGAGCGGGACTTCGACGGCCCGCACCCGCCCCCGGAAGCCCGGCTGCGGCTGGCCGCTGCTGCCGCCCGCCTCGCCGGACACCCGGACACCCACGACCGGGATGTCGAGGACGGCACGGACGCCGAGGACAGCGGGTACGGCCCTGAGGCGGACGTCGTGGCGCGGGCGTTCATGACGGACGGCTGGTCCGGGCTGCAGGGGCTGTCGCTCGCCGAACTGCTCGTCCCCGAGCGCGCGTCCGCCGGCGCGGCCGTGCCCGAAGGGGCCCGGCGACTGCTGGCCGGGGGCCCCTCCCGGTGCTCCTCGACGGCCGGGGTGCTGGCCGCGGCCGCCCTGGCCTTCCGGTGCGAGCCGGCCGCGTACGACCGGCGGGAGGTCGGCGAGCGCGCGGTCTCCGAGGTGCTGGCGCTGCGGGCCGCCGGCTCCCGTGCGGGCGGCCGACCGGAACCGCGGAACGAGGAACGCCACAGCGGCGCCCACCACGCGGCGGGCCGTGCCCTGCTCGCCGCGCTCGACGCCACAGGCGGGTCAACTCGTCAGTGATCACGACAAGTTGACGGGACGGCAGAGGTACGCTGGTGGCGGCGTGCCGACCGGACGGGGGACGGCGGATGGGGATGCGGTGGACACCGGCGGTGCTGCACCGTGAGCGGCACGGGCGGGTGCAGTGCCTGCTGTGTCCCTTCCGGTGTGCGCTGAAGGACGGTGAGACGGGGCTGTGCGGGGTGCGCCGCCGCTCCGGTGGCCGGCTGGAGACGGCGACGTTCGCGTCGTCCGTACGGCACTGGGACACCCTCGAGCGCAAGCCGCTCTTCCACTACCGCCCGGGCACACCCTGTCTCACCCTGGCGGCGCCCGGCTGCACCTTCGCCTGCGACTACTGCATCAACCACCGCATGTCCCAGTACGGCCGTGAGGACTCCGTGCGCTGGGACGCCGAGCCCGTCGACCCCGAGGACGTGGCCGCGGAGGCCGCCGCGCGCGCGGGCTGTGTCGCGATCTCCTACACCGAGCCCTCGCTGGCCATCGAACTCACGGCCGCGCTCGCCGAGTCGGGCCGCCCGCTCGGGGTGGACGTGGTCTGGAAGAGCAACGGCTTCCTCACCCCCGAGGCCGTCGACCTCGCGGCACGCCATGTCGCCGCCGTCAACATCGACGTGAAGACCCTCGACGAACGCGACCACCGCGAACTCACCGGCGCCCGGCCGGGACCCGTCCTCGACACCCTCGCGGGCCTGCGGGAGCGCGGGGTCTGGGTGGAGGTGTCGACCCCGCTGATCCCCGGCCTCACCGCAGGGCCGGGCACGCTGCGCCCGATCGCCCGGGCGCTCGCCGCGCTGGATCCCGCGATCCCCTGGCATCTGGTCCGGGCCACCCCCGCCCACCGCCGCACCGGCCACGCGCCCACGCCGGTGGCCGACCTGGCGGCCGGGGTGCGGATCGGGCACGAGGCGGGGCTGCGGCACGTGTACGTGGAGCGGGCCCTCGGCGCGGACGGCCGGGCCACCCGGTGCGCGGGATGCCGTACGACCGTGGTGGCGCGGGACGTCTGGGCGCTGGGCGAGAACATCCTCGACGACGGCAGGTGCCCGCGGTGCGGCACCGTGACGGAAGGACGATGGTGAGGCGATGACCGAGTACCGGATGGTCGAGCACATTCCCGACCTGATCCAGCCCGAGGAGTACGAGGAGCATCCCGAGGGGCGTCTGGTGCGGATCAGCATCCGTGTCGACGGCGACGGGGTCCAGGTGCTCGGCGACGCCTTCCGGCCCGAGGTGCTGGAGCAGTTGCTGGAGCGGCTGGGCCCCGACGCGATCGAGCAGATGCTCTGCGGCTGAGCGGCGGCACGGGTTCAGTCGTCCGAGAGCAGTGCCGTCAGCGCCGCGCGCAGTTCCTCAGGGGCGGGTTCCGGCGGCAGGACCTGGCGGTGCCGGGCGGGCTCGCGCCAGGGGACGCTCGGGTAGTGCACGCGCAGTTCCCGCAGTCCCGGCCGGGGCACGGGCCGCAGGTAGGGGTGCGACAGCAGGACCATCCGGGGCGGCCCGGACAGGTCGGCGGTGAGCCGGGCGGCGACCACCTCGGCCTCGCGGAACGCGGCCGGCACATCGCCCGCCGACAGCGGTCCGGCGGCCCACACATGGACCAGGTCCTCGGGGCCGAGCAGCAGCCGGGACCGCCAGGGCTCGCCGAGCGGAACGAGCGCGCAGGGCCGGCCGAGCCGGAGCACGGTGACGGCCATCAGATGGGCGGCCAGCCGCAGCACGGAGCCGACCTTGCCGTGCGTGGCCGGGGTGTCGTCCAGCACCAGCACCAGCCCGTGCGGATCGCGCGGCAGCCGGCCGCTGCTGGTGCGGTACAGCAGCTCGTCCCGGGCGTGCCGGGCCCGCAACAGCTCGGTCGGCAGGGCGAGTTGGGTGGGCAGCAGCCGGGTGGCGGGGCCGTGCCGGGCCAGTCCGGAGCGGCCGGTGCCGCCGGCGCCGCCCATGGCGAGCCCGGTGTCGCCGTCCAGGAGGCGCAGGCCGAGCAGGGCGCGCTGGGCGGGTCCCGGCGGGGTGAGGGAGAGGCGCAGGCGGCGCATCCGGGCGGGCAGGGTGGGATCGACGGCGACCGCCTCGGGGCCGAGGATGCGCAGCAGGGCCACGAGCCGGTCGTCCACCGTGCCCAGGGCGGCGGTCAGTTCGGTCAGGGCCGGGGCGGAGGCGCGGGCGGGGACGGAGGAGCCGGTCAGCGCCCGGCCCAGCGCCTGGGCGAGGTCGGCGGGGGTGACCTCGGGCGGGGCCAGGTACGCCGGGGCGGCGGGCAGGTCCGCCACCAGCAGCAGCGCAAGTCCCGCCAACGCGGGCCCCGGCCAGCCCAGTTCGCGCAGCGCGTGCAGGCCGCGGTGGTCGGCGAGGGCGCGCAGCCGGGGCGGGACGGTGCCGCGCAGCAGGGCCAGGACGTCGCCGAGCAGGTCCAGCGGTACGCCGAAGCCGTGGACGGCCGCCAGCACGCCGAGGCGGACCAGTTCCTCCTGGCCGCTCGGCGGGACCGGCGCGGCGGCGGTGCGCGGGCCGCCGGTGAACAGCTCCCAGAGCACCGCGGCACCCGAGTTGTAGGTGGCCGCGAGCTGGTCGCCGACCGGTGACCAGCGCAGCGTCCACAGATGCCCGCCGACCCCGTCCGGGGGCACGAGCACGCGGATACGGCGTGGCTCCTCGGTGTCCCAGACCTCGGCCACGGAGTCCTGTTCGGCGGTGGCGAAGGCCAGCAGCCGGGAGTCGGCGCACCAGGACAGCGCGGGTGCCCAGTCCCGGCCGCCGGCCTCGCCGAAGATCCGCAGGCGCTGCCAGGTGCCGGTGTCCCAGACCACGACCGGGCCCCCGGCGCTGCCCGCGGTCGCGGCGAGCCGGCTGCCGTCCGGGGACCAGGCCACCCGGCACACCAGGGCCCGCGGGTCGGGCCAGTCGAGGACGTGCACCCGTCGGCAGCGGCCGCCCGCGCCGACGCCCCAGACGACGACGCGGCCGCGGGTGCCGGCGGCGAGCAGGCGGCCGTCCGGGGACCAGGCGGGCCGGCGCACCCCGTCTTCGACGGGCAGCCGCTGCGGTCCGCCGCCGCCCGGGCCGAGGTCGTGCACCTGCAGCGTGCGCGGGTCGGCGCCCGGTTCGGGCACCGCCCAGCGCAGCGGACGCACGGGGTCGGCGCTGACCGCCTGCCCCGCGGTGCGCTCGGCGAGCACGGTGCCGTCGCGCGGGTCCACGAGGCGGTTGACGCCCTGTTCGTAGTGGGCGGCCAGGACCACCACCGGGCGGTCGCCGGCCAGGCAGGCGGCGTCGTACCAGCCGTGCGGGAAGCTCGGCACCGGTGCCGAGCCGTGCGGTCGGGTGGCGTCGGCGCCGTACGCCAGGATGCGGCCGGGGCCGGACTCGCACCAGTGTCCGGCGCCGTCGGGCGACCACACCAGGACGGGCGCGACACAGCCGGCGCCCGCCTCGGGCAGCCGCAGCGCGCGCAGCACGCCCGGGGGCCGTTCCCCGGTGCGGGTGTGGACCTTGCCGACGGTCACGCCCATCGCGTTGGCCCAGCGGTGCAGCGCGGCCGGGCCGCGGCGCCGGTGCGAGCGCGGTACGGCACCGGTCGGCTCCCACACCGCGACCGTGTCGGGATCGAGCCGGGCGGCGAACAGTCCGCTCGCGGACAGGCCCAGTTCGCCGGGGCCGGTGACCCGGCCGGGCAGCTGCCCGAGGAGGTCCAGGCGCGGGCCGAGGACGCGCAGGCCCTCCAGCGCGGAGCCGGCGATCAGCAGGGAGCCGTCGTGGCTGAACGTCAGCGCGTTCATCCGGTACGGCACGAACTCGCGGGCCAGTTCCCGGCCCGAGCCGGGGTCCAGCAGCCGCAGTCCCGCGTAGTCCTCGACGGCGATCGTCCGGCCCTCCGGGGAGCAGGCGACCCGGCGCAGGCCCTCGAACAGCCCGCCGAGGGTGCCGGTCATGGTGCCGCCGTGCGGTTCCCACAGCTGCGCGGAGGTCGCCGTGGCCACGCACAGGGTGTCCTGGCGGCCCGGGATCCAGCAGACCTCCGCCACCGGGTCGACGCCGCGCAGCCGGGTCACCGTGCCGTCGGCGCGGCCGAGCAGCAGGACGTCGCCCGAGCCGAGCCCGGCCGCGAGGTGCCGGGCGTCGGGCGACAGGGCGAGGGCCGTGATCTCGCCCTCGGTGTGCAGCGCGGCGGGGAGTTCCACGGCGTCGCCGGTGTCGGCGTCCAGGAGGACCGAGCGGCCCGCGCGGAGCAGGAACAGGCGGTCGCCTTCGGGGCTCCACACGGCGGCGTCGGTGCCGGAGTGCCGTACGGTGCCGGGGGGCGGGCCGGGCCAGGGCAGCCGCCACACGACGCGCCCCTCGTCGTCGTAGCGCACGACGTCCTCGGCGTGCACCACGACCAGCCCGGTGCCGTCGGGCGACAGGCACAGGCAGCGGGCGTCGGGTGCGGGCACGGTGAGGATCTGCTGGGCGTTCCAGGCGCCGGCGGCCGGTGTGCTCACCGGCCCTCGCCCAGCTCGGCCGCGGCGCGCTCGTACATCTGGGCGGCGCGCTGGAAGTGGCCCGCCTGTTCCAGGAGTTCGGCGGCCTCGCGGTACTCGCCGCGCAGGGAGTGCTCCATGGCGGCCTGGTTGAGCCGGCGCCGCTCGGCCTCGGGGGTGCGGGGCGCGGCCGGGGCGGCGGGCTCGGCCTCCGGTACGGCGGCGGCGACCCGGTCCAGCAACTCCCGTGCGGGGCCGGACAGTCCGGCGGCGAAGGCGGGCGGCTCGGGCAACCACAGGTGCCAGGCCGGCCGTACGTCCTCCAGGCGCAGCCGCCAGGCGCCGTCCCGGCAGAGCACGGTGACGACGTCGGGCGCGAGGCCGAGGACCTCGTCGCGCGCGGTGTCGGGCAGCGGCGGGTTGAGGACGCAGCCGCTCTCCAGGTACAGGGCGCCGGGGCCGGCCTGGTAGACGGGGACGCCGAAGGGCAGGGTCTGGCAGAGTCCGGGGGGTTCGGTCACCAGGTGGCGGCCCGGTCCGAAGGCGACCACGGCGGTCTCGTGCAGCGGCCTGGAGCGCAGGAAGCGGCGCAGCAGGGTGAGTTCGGCGTCCGCGATCAGTACGGCGTCGACCCGGTGCGGGGCGCGGGCGCTGGTCACCAGGCGGACCGGTACGGCGGGGCCGAGGGGCGGCACGGGCACGGAGGTGCGCGCGGGCTCCCCGGTGGCCAGCAGCGGGCGCGCGTCGAGGAGTTCGCCCGGCCGCTCGTCGTCGCGGGGCCGCCACTGCCAGGGCGTGCCGGCCCCGGCGCGCTCCACGACGAGGTGCCGTCCGAGCGGGATGTCCTCCAGCAGCACGGCGTCGTCCAGGGGCAGCCGGAGCCGCAGGTCGACCAGGAGCCGAAGATCCGGGTCGGCCGCCCGGCAGGCCACGGCGTGGGGCAGCCGGCCGCACGCCTCGACCAGCCCGGCGGGTACGGCACCGGACGCGGCGCTCAGCCGCAGCAGCAGCCAGCCCGGGTCGCTCCCGCCGCCCTGGCCAAGGCGCTCCACGGGCTGGAAGGTGATCGCCACCCCGGTGGCCAGGCAGCGGCGCAGCAGCCAGCGGGCGAGGGCGCCCGGGGCGAGGACGACGACCTCCCTGAGCCCGGGGGGCGGGGTGTCCTCGGGGCTGTGCGCGGCCAGTTCGGCGAGGCCGAACCGGTCCCATCCGGCGACGGTGGACAGGTGTCCGACGGCCCGTGCGGAGCGGCCTCCGGGCCCGTCGTGGCCGTGCGCCGTGTCGTGGCCGGGCGCGTTGCCGTGTCCCGGCAGCCCGTCGGGCCACAGCAGGCCGTCGGTGTCGGCGTGGCAGGCCAGGCCGCCGTAGGCGGGGGCGAGGGCGAGGGCGGGCTGTTGTCCGGGGTGGAGCAGGGTCCACACGGCGTGGTCGTGGGGTGATCTGCGCAGGGCCCGCGGGCCCAGTTCCACCGTGGCCGCGACATGCCCGAGGGCGGCGCGGGCGGAGGGGAAGCGGACCGCGACGGACCAGCCGGGGGGCGCGCCGGGCTCCCCCGGGTCGCCGCCCGCGGGTTCGCCGGGCGGGGGGTCGTCGGGCGGCGCGGGCGGCCCGTCGTGACCGCCGGGGGTCACGGGGACCGCGGTGAAGCGGGGCGGCGGCACCTCCGCGGACGCGGGCCCGGCGGGCGGTGGCGGCGCGGCCGGCTGGGGCGGCGCGGGCGGCTGCGCGGGAAAGACGAACGGGAACGGACGCTTCTTGCGCCGCCAAGGAGTGGTCATGGGTCCCCCGATGAGTGGATCTGGTGGTGCCGCCGCTCGCGCGCCCGCCTAGGCCGCGACCGGGTCCGGCGGTGCGGGTGCGGTGGGTACGCCGGTGGTGTCGCCCAGGTGCTCCGCGGCCCAGTGCTGCCAGCGCTCGGCGCAGCCGCCGACACCGGCCCGGTAGGAGGCGGCGAAGACGAGGGCGCCGAGGTCCGGGCGGTGGATCAGGACGGCCGCGACCACCGCCCACCGCTCGACGTCGGCCCGCTCCCGGGCCGGGGTGAGCGAGCCGATGCGCTCCGGCACGTCCGCCAAAGTGTGCAGCAGGGGTCCGCTGTCGCCGTAGGCCCGGGCGGCGGCAAGCTGCCGGCCGAGCCGGCGCCGCAGCCGCTCGCCCGGGGTCTGCGCCCGTGCGGTGGCGAACAGTTGCTCGGCGGTGGCGAAGGACCGGGTGAGGGTGACCAGGGTGAAGCCGGCGCGCAGCAGGTCGCCGCCCGCTTCGAAGCAGGCGGCGGCCTCGTCGTAGCGGTGTGCGGACAGCAGGCACTCGGCGGCCCGGGTCGGCCGGCGGGCGCGCTGCCAGCAGTCGGCGGCCCGCGTCATGTCGCCTGCCTGTTCCCACAGTTCGGCCGCCTTCAGCGGGTGGCCGGCCTCGTCGTGGCAGCGGGCGGCCTGGGCGTAGTCGCCGGTCTGCTCGTAGCAGTGGGCGGCGCGCACCAGGAGGTCGGGCGGTCGCGTGCTCACCGGAGGCGTTCCCGCTCGGGGGGCGTCTCGCCCGGTTCGTCCCGCTCGTGCGGCCGCGGCGGCTCGGGGACGGGCTCCCGGCCGGGTACGACCTCCTCGACGCCGGGCCTGCGGTCCAGCACCCGGCCGAGGCCGTGGGCGATCTCGTCGTGGGCGGCGTCGTGGTCGCCGACCCGGGTGGCGCGGCCGATGTCGTCCACCCGGAACAGCTCGACCTCGCCGGTCTCGGCGTTGTACCGGAACTCGACCCTGACCCGCATCGCTCAGGCCTCCATCTCGAACCGGATGTTGAGCATCCCGTCCGTCTCGTCGACCCGCAGGTCCTGTGCGCCGTGTTCGCGGGCGTACGTCACGATGGCGTCGCGGTAGGCCACGGCCAGTACCTCGTGCACGGGCCGCAGGAGGCCGGTGCGGGCGTCGCGCAGCCGGGCCGCGGCATCGCGCTCGAGTTCCTCGCGGCGCCGGCCCGCGCCGGCAGCGGCCCGGCGTTCGGCCTCGGCGCGGGCCTCGGCGTCGATGTCGTCGCGCTGGTCCGCGAGTTCGCGCTGTCCGGCGAGGCGCTGCTGTTCCTCCTCGCGTGCGATCTGCTCGACGGCCTCGCGGTCGGCGCGTTCCTGGGCCTGCATCCGGGCGGTGCGCTCGGCCACCGACCTGCTCAGCCCGCCCCAGCTGTCGTCGTAGTACCGGGCGCTCTCCTCGGCGACGGCGTTCACCTCCACCGTGCCCTGCAGGGTGCGGGTCACCTCGGCCTCGGCGGTGACGACGTCGGTGAGCCGGGCGGTCATCTCGATCTCGCCGGTGGCGAGGTGGTAGACGATGACGCCGTGGTCCGTGTCGAGCCGGTAGGCGTCGTCCTGCCAGGTCCAGCGGGTGTCGGCGCCCAGCGCGGACTCGAAGGCCTTGCGGGCCGGGACACCGAGCAGGGTCCCGAACTCCTGGCGCAGGGTGGCTTCCGCGGCCACCTCGGTGCTCACGCTGGCCGTGCGGCTGATCTCCTCCTGCCACATGCGGGTGAGCCGGCTGGAGGCCCGGACGCGGACGCGTCGGGGATTGCACATGGTGGGGTACCCCCTTGTGTGTTCCCGCCCTCACTCGAACTGGTCGAGCAGGGCGTTCACTTCGGCAATGATACGAGACAGCTCTGCCTCGGTCCCGGTGTTCACCGGCGGATGTTCCCGCAACTCCCGTGCCAGGTCGGCGAGTTTGTGCAGTCCTTCGACGACGCTCCACTCGCTGGGCTGTCGTTCGCCTCTGAGCGGGGCGCGGATCTCGCGGGCGTCGAGCAGGATCTCGTGATCGGAGCGGCGGCGCCGGGCCGGTTCCCCGCCGTGCTTCTCGACGACGGCCTGTACGGCCTCCTCGACGGTGGTGCGGTCGGCCGGGTCGGTCCAGATGTGGGCCAGCGGCCACAGGTCGGCCGGCTCGGCGGTGCGCGACTCGCGCAGCAGCGCGGCCGCGGCGACCAGCTTCAGGCTGCGCACCAGCCGGCGGTCCGAGAGCCGTACGCCCTGGATCAGCAACTGCCGTACCAGTTCCCGGTGTTCGCCGAGGACGGGATCGAGGTCGACGTCGCGCAGCCGGAGGGTGAGCCGGCCGAGCCGTTCGACGGTGACCGTGCCCGAGCCGCTGTCGGCACCGGCGGGGACGGGGCCGCCCGTGCGCCGCGCCTCTTCGGCCGTGTGCACGGCCTCGGTGAACCGGCGGGTCTCGTGGCCCCAGCCCACCTGGAGCAGCCGTTCCAGGTCGGTGCCGCCGACCGGTTCGACCTGGAGGCGGAGCAGGAAGCGGTCGGAGAAGGCGGTCAGGCCCGGGTCGTCCGGTATGTCGTTGGTGGCGCCGAGCAGGCTGATCAGCGGGGCGCTCTGGGCCGTGGCGCCGTTGTGGTAGCGGCGCTCGTTGAGGAGGGTCAGCAAGGTGTTGAGAATGGCGCTGCTGCCCTGGAACACCTCGTCCAGGAAGACGAGTTCGGCCGTCGGCAGCATGCCCTCGGTGCGCACCTGGTAGGTGCCCTCGCGGAACTGCTCGAAGTCCAGCGCGCCGAATATCTCCGACGGCTCCGTGAACCGGGTGAGCAGATAGCTGAACCGGCGGGCCTCGACATGCCGGGCGAGGGCGGAGATCAGCTCGCTCTTGGCGGTGCCGGTGGGGCCGAGCAGCAGTGCGTGTTCCCGGCAGACCACGGCGAGCTGCAGCAGCCGTACGGCCCGCTCGCGACCGACGAACTCGTCGCCGAGCCGCCGCCGTACGTACTCCAGGTCCCTGATGGTGTCGACGGTGTCCTGGCCCCAGCTCACCGCGCCTCCTGCCTCGTGTCGCTCGTGTCCGCCACGGTGTCAGCGCCTGCCCGAGCGGCGCTGCTCGCGCCGTTTGCGCTGCAACCGGCCGACGATCTGGCCCAGTTGCTCGGGAGTGGGCGGCACCGGTGGGTCCTGGAAGTGGGCGGCGACGAACGCGTCCCGGAAGACCGAGTGGATGTCGTCGCCGTTGCGGCCGCGCAGCGCGGACGCGATCAGCTCGTCGACGCCGCCGCCGACGTCGATGCCGAACTTGGCCGCATGGAGGCTGATCATCTTCAGCCGGGCCTCGTCGTTGGGCAGGTCGATGGCGATGGACTCGAAGCGGCTGGGCCGCAGCAGGGCCTCGTCGATGAGGTTCAGCCGGTTGGTGGTGCCGATCACCAGGGTGGGCACCTCGGGCCGGAAGCCGTCCATCTCGGTGAGGATCTGGGCGACCACGGCGTTGCCGGCCCGGGTGCCGCCGTCGGAGTGCTCCGAGCGGCGCGAGGCGATGGAGTCGAACTCGTCGAAGACCACGACCGAGGGGGCGTTGCGCCGCGCCTCGGCGAAGATCTCCCGGACGTTGCGCTCGCTCTCGCCGACGTAGGTGCCCATGACCTCGGGGCCGGAGACGACGAGGATGGTGGCGTTCATGCGGTTGGCGATCGCCTTGGCGAACAGGGTCTTTCCGGTGCCGGGCGGGCCGTGGAAGATGAAGCCGCGCGGGATCAGCTTGGTGCGCAGGTGGTCGAACTCCTGCGGCAGCCGGTGGTGGCCCATCACGATGTCGATGGCCCGCTGGATGTGGGCCTTGACCTCGTCGTAGCCGGCGATGTCGTCGAAACCGACGTCCGGTACCTCGAAGTTGCTGGACATCTGGGCCTTGAACGCCCGGATCGTGGCGTACAGGTCGCGGGCGACGGGGGCCGGGTGGTCCCGGTGGACGCTCATCGCGTAGCGCATGGCCTGGCGGAGCAGCACCGGGTTCATGCCGGCGACGTGTTTGTAGAACTCGACGGGGTCGTAGCGCTCGAAGCGCGCGGACTCGCCGACCGTCACCAGGGCCCGGCCCAGCGGCTGTTCCTCCCGGTCGTCGCGGAACCGGACGGTGCGCGGGACGCCGGTGATGGTGACGCGGGTGCTGAACCGCTCGCCCAGCACCTCGGGCACCGACAGCGAGGGGGCGGCGAAGGCGAGCATCACGCGCTCGGGCGCCCCGTGCAGCAGCTCGGTCACCTCGCGGGCCTCCGGCGAGAGCTGTCCGTCGGAGCCGCCCGCGAGCAGGTCGAGGTGCTGGACGACGAGCACGGTGTCGTCGTTGAGGGCGCGCACCAGCTCGCGCAGCCGGCCCAGCAGGCGCTGGCGCGGGTTCTGCTGCACCGGGATGAGCGGCTCCCCGCCCGGCGGCTGGTCCTCGGCCTCGGCGTCGTCGCCCTCCGGGGGCTCCTCCAGGACCTCGGCGCGTAGTCCGGCCCGGGTGGCCATCTCCCGCCACAGGTGCGGCACCACCGGCTTCTCGGCCACGACCAGCACGGACAGCCCGGCCCGCAGCAGCGAGGAGACCTGGGCGATGTCCCGGCCGTAGGCGAGGACGGTGGCCTCGTCCTCGTGGAGTTCGGCGGGCTGCGGGTGCCGGAAGACGGGCTCCTCGGGCGGGACCTGCTCGCGCGGCGCCGGGTCCGCGGACCGGGGGGCCGGCGGCTTGGTGAGGTCCGGCCGGGCCGAGGCGTACGTCGGCGGATAGAGCGGGGTGCCGGGCGAGAGGTCGGCCTGGAGGAGCAGCTCGGCCGAGACGGTCTCCCAGGCCAGCAGGTCCCAGCCCGGCGGGAGCGGCAGGAGCAGCATGTACGGCCCGGAGGCCAGCGCCTGTTCGACGGTGACATGGGGCGGCTGCCGGCGCAGGGCGGCCCGGGCCGGCTCGTCCGGTGCGACGACGGAGATACGGCGCACGCTCGTGGTCATGCGGGACTTCCCCCTCTTGCTTCCAGCCGTTCCACCTGCCGGTACAGGCGTACGCCCGCCAGGTACTCCTTGCCGATGCCGGAGCGGGCGCGCAGCAGGTGCCGGTGCGAGCGCTCCAGCCGGGCCAGCGCGGCCCACCAGCGGGCGACGGGGCGGGCCGCGTCCAGGTCGGGCGGCACGGCCAGGCCGATGCGCGCCCGGCGGATCAGCGCCAGGTGGGCCGCCGTGTGGCGCAGCAGTGCCGCCTCGTACACGTCGATCACCAACTCCCTCTCGCTCATGCGGAGTTGGTCGAGCAGCCGGCCGCGCCACAGGGCCTGGGCCGGGGAGGCCGGGGCCTCGCAGTAGACGGTGGTGATCAGTCGTCGTCCCTGAGGATGAGTCAGCAGTCGGTCCTCCAGGAGGAGTTCGGCGTCGCTCTCGCCGACGGGGTCGGGCCGGTCGAGGAGCGCGGTGAGCGGCGAGGCGGCGCGCAGCCGGCCGGCCAGCGCCGGGTCGGTGATGTGCGGCAGGGCGGGGGCGACGACGGCGTGGTGGGCGAGCACGTCCCACAGCGAGCGGGCGGGCGGCACCGCCCGTACCGTCTCGGCCGCGAGGCGGGCCCGGTCCCGGCCGCCGACGGCGGCGGCGAGCAGCAGCGCGCCCACGCCGACCGGGCGCCGCTCCCTCGACGCCAGCGCGTCCAGCCGGAGCCGGGCCGCGGTCCGCACGGCCAGCCCGACGACGGCCGCGCCGACGTCGGGCGGCGGCACGACCAGGTCCTGGGGATCCGTCAGTTCGCCTTCGGGCGGGGCCGGGGCCGCCGCCGTGCCGTCAGTCGTCGCCGACCACAGCAGCACGCGCACGGCGGTATCGACCGCGGTCATCTTTCACCCACTGTTCGCATTCGCGTACCGAGTCGCCGGAGCGGGCGTAGAAGCGCAGCAGCCGCTCGTCGCCGGAGAGGTTGATCAGTCCGGCCACCTGCCAGGGCTGCCGGAAGGTGCCGAGGTGCAGATCGACGTCGATGCCGGAGAGCCCCGAGTCGTTCCCGGAGAACAGATGGGTGTGGTACCAGCCCATCAGCTGCCGGTCCTGCCCGGAGGCGGTGATGCGCTGGTTCATCTCGCGGAAGGAGTCGCCGGTGAAGGTGAAGTGCAGCGCTCCGGCGCCGGAGTGCTCGGCGGGGGTGACCTCGGTGATCTCCACGAGATAGCGGTCGGCCGGCGCCTCGCCGTCGCCGCCCGCCGCCGGCTCCCGGTCGGGGCGCAGGACCCTGAGGACCTTGCCGAGCAGGAAGCCGCCCTCCTCCAGCCGGCGGGAGAGCTTCATCTCGTGCAGATGGCCGTGGAGGTCGGCGGAGAGCAGGACCGTCACCGGGCCGAGTCCGGCCGCGTCGATGCCCAGCTTGTCCGGGTCCAGACCGGGCATGGGCGGCTCGGCCACCTTGCGCACGGTGAAACTGCGCCTGCTCTCGCGCAGGTTGAGGTCCATGGTGCCCTCGACCTCGGGGGTGGAGCGGCCGAGCGCGACTCCGCTGAGGGAGGGGTGGTCGAGGCAGAAGCCCCACACCTCCTCGTCGGGATCGATCTGCTGGACCACGTGCTGGAGGACCGGGCCGAGCAGTTCGCGCACCGGGTACTCGCCGTCGACCACCTTCTCCGAGCCGCGGGTGACGGTCAGCGCCAGTCTGCCGATCTGGCTGCGGAGGTTGTGGATCGTGCGCGGTCCGTCCGCGAGCCGGGGGTCCGGCCGGCGCAGATAGCGGATCTCCAGGACCAGTTGCTCCTCCGGGTCGCCGCCGGCCAGTTCCCTGCGCACCGCCTCGACCAGCAGCGAGGAGAGGGTCATCTTGCCGACCAGTTCGAAGGAGGTGCCCTTGTAGAGCAGCACCATGGCCGCACCGGCGCGGGCTTCGTCACTCATCCGGGCTCGCTTCCACGCGCTCGACCTGAAGGAATCGGGAGCGGTCGGCCCGCTCGGTCAGACCGGCCCGGGTCAGCCAGGTGGTGCCGCCGATCTCCTTGATGCGTTCCTGGCCCTCCCAGGAGAACGCCCAGGCGGCGGCGTCCGCGTCGAGGTACTCGCCGCGCTGGAGGATGTCCTGCACCAGGCTGTCGTAGTCCCGGGCCATGCGGTAGTCGTGCGGCAGGATCTCGTAGTTGCGGTACCGCACCATGTCGATGAGCATCTGGCACAGGGAGTACATGCTGAGGTCGGGCGTGTAGTCGGTCATCAGCGGGCCGAGGCACACACCGCCCTTGTGGTCCTTGTCGCGGGCGATGTTCGGGTGGAACACGTCCGACTGCCAGCGCACGCGCGGCGCCTGGATGGGGAACTCGGCGGGCATCCAGACGACCAGCTCGTGCCGGTCGATGCGCTGCGGGTCCAGCGGCCAGGCCTCCAGGTCCTCGGGCGGGGCGAAGCCGGGGACGTGCAGCTCCACCGTGTACTCCAGCGGCAGCCGGTCGTCGTCCATCTCGACGAGCGTGAACTCCGGGTGCTCGGCGGCGAAGTCGACGATGTCGTCGCGGGCCCGGGCGAGGGCCTCCAGCCGCAGCCAGGTGTCGACGCCGGCGGTGGACTCGGCGGACATCTGCAACTGGCCGCCGTCCCGGACCCCCTGGTTGTGCAGGGGTTCCTCGGGGTCGAGCCGGTGGGCCTCGCCGTTGTCGTCGCGGTAGTCGACGACGGCGCGCAGCAGATGGCCGTTGGCGTCCTGGGCGACCTCGGGCCGGTACTGCGCCCAGACGGCGGGGACGAGTTCGCCCGGCAGGGTCGTGTTGGGCACGTACGGGATCTCGAACTGCTGGCCGTCGGGGCCCATGACCTCCAGGCGTGTGTACAGGGTGGGCCGGAAGTCGTACTCGCCGTAGAGCACTTCGACGCCGGGGGCGATGCGCGCGGCCCGCTCGCGCAGTTCCTCCAGCCGGTCGGCGGGCAGCGCGGCGATACGGAAGGCGGCCTGCCGGTGGCCGGCGTAGAGCTGGACGGCGTCGGCGTCGAGCAGTTCGCGCACGAGTCTGAGCAGTTCGGGGTAGGCCTCGCTGCCCACGAACTCCACCGTGCGGTACAGGGTCTCGGCGTTGCCGCCGGCGCCCTCGCGCTCCTGCTCCTGCGACTCGAGGAAGCCGCGGATCTTGGCCAGGTCCTGGTTGCCGGGCCAGCGCCGCAGCACCGCGTCCACCAGCTGCCGGAGGCCGTCGCGCTGGAGGGCGCCCAGCTCCAGGGCGCGCACCACCTGCCGCCAGTAGGCGGCGACCTCCTGGGCCGCGTCCCAGCGCGGGCGGGTCAGCGGCGGGAAGTCCATGTCCTCCAGCAGTTCCTCGGCCTGGCCCTGGGTGCGGTAGATGTCGGCCAGTGTGTCGACCAGGACGCGTTTGATCTCGCCCGGCAGCTTGCCCGTGTCGTAGCTCATCGGGGCGTTCCTTTCCCGCCGGCCCCGGAGAGTTCCAGGTAGCGGATTCCGCGGGTGCGGCCGGCCGTGACGACCGGCAGGATCTCGCGTGGTGCCACGCCGAGATCGGCGAGCCGGGCGCGCGGGGGCGCGTCCGCGAGCCGGGTGGATTCGCGCGTGGGCGCGGTACCGGGCAGCGGCGCCCAGGTCATCACGGTCTCCTCGGGAGCGAGGCGGCCGGTCAGGTCGGCCGCGGTGGACTGTGCCGTGTACGGGACGGCGGAGACGAGGTCGGCGGGGATACGGCTGTGCAGCGGACAGCCGGGGTCGCGGCGCGCGGTGACCGGGGTCGCCGTACCACCGGCGGCGTCGACCCGGACCACGCCGGGCGCGGGGCCGGCGCCGCACAGCAGCCGTACCGCGGTGACCGCCAGCCAGGAGCCGATGAGCGCGGAGACCGGCGCCGAGGCGCCGGCCTCGGGGACGACGGCGTCCGTGCAGGACCAGGGGTCGTCCTGGGCGGCCCGGTCGCGGGCGGTCAGACCGCAGCCGAAGCAGGGGCCGTCCGCCTCGTACAGCCGTATCTCGCCGCCCCAGGCGCTGGTGCCGCCGTCCAGCAGGGCCGCGCCCATCTGCTGGCAGCGGCCCGCGAGTTGGAGCCGGGCCGCGAGGCTGTCCAGGCAGCTGACGACCAGGGAGGCGTCCCGCAGTTCCGCGAGGCCCACCCCGCTGACCAGGGGGGCGGTGCGGGCGTCGACGCGGGTCACCGGGGACAGCTCGGCGAGGCGGCGGGCCGCGACGGCCGCCTTGGGTGCGCCGATGTCGGCGGCGCGGAACAGCGGGGCGCGGCTGAGGTTCGACTCCGAGACCGTGTCCGGGTCGCAGAGCACCAGCCGGCCGACGCCGGCGAGGGCGAGGGCCTGGGCGCACTGGCTGCCGAGCGCGCCCGACCCGCACAGGACGACGGTGGACCCGGCGAGCCGTCGCTGGTCCCAGCCGGCGATCAGGGCGTGGCGGTCGAAGCGTCCCATGGCTACTCCCGCCTCAGGGTGCGGAAGTTCATCGGGCACTGTTTGACGGTCAGTTCGCTGCGCCACTGCTCGAAGCAGCCGAGGCCGCGCGCCGGGTCCTGGTGGACGGCCTTGCGGCAGCCGGGTGCCTCGGGCGAGCAGGGGCAGACGACGACGGTCTCGAACAGCCGGAAGGTGTGCGTGCACACGAAGCAGGCGTTGCGCCGGCCGGGGCGCCCGAGCACCGGGTCGTCGGGCATCAGCCGGACGGTGTGCAGGGTGTCCGGACGGGGGTCGGTGTCGTCGACGCCGTGGAAGAACGCGGCCTGCGCGCCCGGGTCGGGCGGTCCGGACGCCTCCGGGGCCTCGCCGCTGCACGGCAGGTTGCGCAGGTGGTGGGTGACGTCGGCCAGTCGGCCGTCCTCGGCGTGGCGCAGATACACGGTGTCGTCGAGCCGGAAGGTGTGCCCGCACACCCGGCAGGGGGCGCGGCGCGCGGAGCCGGGCCGCCGCCAGGTGCCGAGCCAGCGGGAGTCCAGGGTGGTGGAGGCCGGGCCGTCGGCGCCGGCCACCTGCGGGTTGTCGCCGCGCTGGAGCCCGCGCTCGAAGGCGCTGGCGACGTCGGCCGGGGCGGAGGTCCCGGCGGGCGTCTCGGGTGTCGTCATGCGGCGCGGCTCCTTCGGGAGCACTGCCGTACCTCGTCCGGTGCGTGGCCGGCGAGGGCGAGGGCCGCGCGGGCGGCGTCGCAGGCGCGGTCGACGCCGGTGGAGTGGGCGAGCGCGCCGTAGAAGCCCTCGGCGAAGACGAGCGCGGCGGCGTCGTCGAGCGTGCCGCGGGTGCCCACGACGGTGTCGGCGCAGTCGAGCAGGCCGTCCGCGTACGCCCCCGACCAGCAGGAGTTGAGGACCACGCAGACGAGCGGCGCGGACAGGGCGAGCGCGGCGGCCAGGGCGCGCACCGGGACCGGGGCGGAGGTGCCCGCGTCGTCCTCGAACAGCAGCCGTCCGTCGTCGGTGCCGTGTCCGGCGAAGTGCACGAGGTGCGGCCGTGCCGTGCGGAGCCCGGGAAGGAGGTCGGCGACCCGGACGGCCGGGTGGACGGTCACCGTCAGCCGGCCGGCGGAGCGGGCCGCCGCGTCCTGGATGACGCGCTGCTCGGCGCCGAGGCGCAGTCTGGCCTCGTCCAGCGGCGCGGCCGTCAGGCACAGCACCCGCAGGCCGGCCGGCGCGCCCTGGTCGGCCAGGGCGGCGAGGCCCTCGTGGCCCGGGAAGAGGGCGGCCGCCGCGGTGACGAGGCCGCCCAGGGTGATGCCCGCGAAGCGGCCCTGTTCGACGGTCCGGCACACCGTGCGCCACCAGGAGGCGGCGGGCAGCGGCCCACCGAAAGGCGGCAGCAGGGCAGGGCTTATTCCCACGTCCTCGAGGAATGCGTGACTGCTCAGGATGTCCGGAAATAATTCGCCCAGTGTTTCGAATGCGCCGGCGTCGCGCAGTTGTTTCCATGTCGGACTGGCCATCCGTCGTCCCCCGAGACAACTACCGTTGAAACACAGGCCCTTGGGGAGAAGGGTACGCGCAGTGGCGCCCGACGGGTGTAGTTTCGGATTCCGCAGCACACTTATCGGGGGCGGGTTTGATCGAGCGTCTGGAAATGATCACCTGTGGTGGCCGCGAAGCCGGAAAATCGATCTTCGAGATCGATTTTGATCAACAGGGAGAGAGTTCCCGCGGCGGATTCCGGGAGCGCCACGGCGTACTGGTGCACGGCGGCGGCGAGCACGTCGTGCAGCGCATCGCGCACACCGACGGGGCCCGCCGGGAACTGGAGCGCACCGTGCGCACCGCCGACGTGCTGGTCCGCCGGCTCGGCGTCACCCGCTACCCGCCCGAACTCGGCCGTGTCATCGGCTACCGGCCGGACGACCGGGCCCCCTTCCTGGTGGCCACCCGGCGCGGCCGTCCCCTCGCCGAACTCGCCGCCCGGCTGCCGCTGCCGCCGGGCGAACTGTCCGCCGTCGCGGACGGCGTCCTCACGGTTCTGCGGCACCTGAACGACCTGCGCCTGGTGCACCGGGACATCCGGCCCGCCACCCTGTGGTGGGACGGCACCACCGTGCAGCTCGCCGACTTCGGTCTCACCCTGGACGAGGGCGATCCGCGCGGCGGCCCGGCCGGCACCGACCCGTGGCGCTCCCCGGAACAGGCGGCCGGCCGGGGCCGCGCCGACTGCCGCGACGACGTGTACGCCGCCGGTGCCGTCCTCTTCCACCTCACCACCGGCGAGGAGGTCACCACGGCGGCGGAGATGCGCGACCGGGTGCGCTGGCTCGACCCCGGCCTGCGCACCCTGCTGGACGGGGTCTTCACCGACGAGGCCCGCCACCGCGTCACCGGGTACACCCTCCAGCTGCGCCGCGACACCCGGACCGGCCGCAGCACCGCTCAGGGGCCGGGCGCGCGCCGCGTGCCCGGGATGGCCGAGCGGGAGCAGGAGGCCCGGCAGCACTTCCGGGACCTGCGCGCCCGGCAGTACGCCTTCGAGCAGGCGTCGCGCAGAGCGCCGTACGCCGCCGCCGGCGCCCCGGGGCCCGCCGTCCGGACCGCCTGGCCCCCGGACCCGCGCCGGTGGCGGACCGTCGTCGTGTACGCCGTCCTGGCCGTCGCCCTGATCGCCGTGGTCGCCGCCGTGGTCGCGGTGGCCTGACAGGAGGAGTGACGTGACAGACCACGTGAGGTGCCCCATCTGCCTGAGCACCGTCGACTGGGCGCAGGCCGAGACCGTCACCCTCAACGCCGACGGCCGGCCCGAACCCCTCGTCCGGCTGCCCGGCGAGGACGACGTGCGCTGGAACCACCGCCGCCTCGACGCCTACCGGCTGTGCGCCGGCGGCGGCGAACCGCATGTCCTGCCCGGCCGCTACGGCGACTTCGGTGAACCCCTGGTCATCGGGGTGGTCGGCGAGTCCGCCGCCGGCAAGAGCCATCTGCTCGCCGCCATGCTCGGCATGCTCTCCGACGTCGACCGGATGGCCCGGCTCGGGCTGGTCGTCGGCGGCCTCGACCTGAAACTGCACCAGCGCTATCTGAAGGACGTCGTCCGCCCCTTCCTCGACCAGGGCCTGGGCCTGGCGGGAACCCCGGCGCAGCCTCCGGAGTTCACCGACGCGCTGTGGATCCACAACAGCAACACCGGCCGCAGTTTCGCCGTCGCCTTCTTCGACGTCTCCGGCGAGTGGCTCGCCGACCACGACGCCGAGGTGCCGTTCCTCGGCGCGGTCAGCGCGCTGGTGTTCGTGGTCGACCCGACCCGGATCCGCGGGCTGACCGCCACCGGCGGCAGCGTCACGGGCGATCCGTCCTTCGGTGTCGTCCTCGACAAGATCGCGCGGCTGCGCGGGGTCGACGGCTCCCAGTTCCTGCCGCTGCCGGCCGCCGTCGTGATCGGCAAGTGCGATCTGCTGCGGCACCACGAGAACCTCGTCGACCGCTGGTTCCAGAACGCCTCGCCCGACGAGGAACTGCACCTCGCCACCGTGGAGGAGGAGAGCGAGGACGCGTACGCGTTCCTCAGCTCCCGGGACGCCCGCGGCTGGCTCGCGCCCTTCGTGCGCTGCGCCCGCTCCACCCTGCACTTCGCCACGGCGACCGGCCACAAGGCCGTCGAGGCGGACGGCGTCCAACGCTCCCCGCACGGGAGTTTCGCGCCCCGCCGCACGCTCAAACCCATGCTCGCCCTCTTCGCGATGTGCGGGGTGCTCGGCCCCACCGACCTCGGCCAGGGAGCTGCCGGATGACGACGGTCGACCAGATCCTCTTCGGCTGGGCCGAACGGGACCACGAAGGCAACGCCGGGGTACGCCCCGTCGCGCACTCCGGGCTGCGCACCATCGACCGCTGGGCCAAACGCCTCCAGTACGTGTGGGCCACCCAGGACGGCCAGGGCGACCAGCCGGAGGCGGCGGCCAGCCTCGTCCACCTGGTGTTCGAGGACGAGGCGGCCGTCCTGCGCAAGCTGCCCTCCCGCAACCCGCACGGCCGGGGCGGCGCCACCCTGACCCATGTCCTGGTCGGCGACCCCCACGCGATCGACACCCGGCTCGCGCTCGGGCTGCACGACTGGCCGGGCTGGCAGGACCGCGAACCGGACGGCACCTGCGGCCCGCTGGCCCCGCTCGACCTGGCCGGGCTCGAACAGGCAGCGCGGCCGGGGCTGGCCGCGCTGCGCGAGGAGGCCGCCGGCATCCCGGCGGACCAGCTCACCACGCTCGTCGCCCGGGTGCTCGCCGACCCGGCGGAGGACTTCAGCGTGATCGCCCGGCCGCAGCTCGCCCTGCCGATGATGACGGCCCTGCTCGACATCGTCGGGCCGGTCGCCGGCCGCCCGTGGACCTTCGCCGGCCGGGAGTCCACCGACAAGGGCAGCCATCAGCCCCGGGTGGTGTTCCTCGCCGCCCGCCCGCCCCAGTCGATGTACATCAACCAGCGTCTGCGCGTCGACGTCGGCGACCCGCCGCCCGCGTCGGAGACCGCCCGCTTCGCCGCCCAGCTGGTCGAGCTGTACCGGGCGGCCGGGCACCCGGCCCTGGAGCGGATCCGCCCGCACCGGCCGCTGACCGACGCGGTCGACGTGGCCGGCTGGCAGCGGTCGGTGCCGATCGTGGACGGCCGGATCGCCGACCCGCGGCCCGGGCCGGACGTCTTCCTCGACGACGCCCTGCTGGAGCAGGCCGCCGCGCGCGGCGCCCTGGTGTCCGGACAGGCCGATCTCGTCGGGGAGTTGAGACGGCAGCCCGCGGACTGGCTGGCCGCGGCACTGCGCCGCTGGCGCCCCCTGGAACAGCGCGCGGTACGCCGCCGCGCGCTGCGGGACCTCCTGGTGAGCGAGGCCGTGGAGGCCGCCCTGGCCGACGGGCCCGACGCGCTGGTGCACGCGACGGCCGACGCGGAGCCCCCGGCCGCGACGGTGGCCGCCGCCTTCCTGCGGCACGTACCGGACGAGGGCCTGGACCTGAGCCGGGCCGCGCATCGCCGGCTGCTGGTCGTGGCCCTGCACCTCGGCCTGCCCGCCGGCGCACTGGACCACGGCGGCCTCCTCGCCGCCAGTCCGCCGGACGAACTGCTGGACTTCGTCGCGCGCCACGCCGAGTACTTCCCGGACGCCGCGCACCTGGTGCTGCGCCACCTCGCCGACGCCGGGCAGAGCCCGGACACCGCACGGCTGTGGTACGGCCACGGGCTGCTGCTCGGCCCGGTCGACCGCATCGCCGCCGGCGACCGCGCCAAGGAGACCGACTGCTTCCGCCAGCTGCTCATCGCCGCCCACGGCCCGGCAGTGGACCGCACGGCCGCCCGGGAACTGGTCGAACGCGCGGGAGTCCGGGCGCCGCTCGGGCTCTACGCCGCCGCGCTGGAGCTGGCGGCCGACGACGCGGCCCAGCAGCCGATCCGCTACGAGCTGTCGGAACAGTTCCTGCGCGACCACGGCTACGCCGGGCCCGTCACGGGCTCGGCCGCCGCTTCCGCGTACGGAACCCGGCCGCACGCGCCGGTGACCGGCGGATCCGCCGCGCACACCCCGACCGCCGCACCGGCCGCGTCCACCGCGCGCCCCGTCCCCGCCCCGGACCAGCCCCGGCCCGCGCACCCGCACCCGCACGCCGAGTGGGCGCATCCGGTCTCCGCAGGCGCGGGCCGGCCCGCGCAGCGGGT
Organism: Streptomyces monashensis; assembly: GCF_001866665.1. Lineage (GTDB taxonomy): Bacteria > Actinomycetota > Actinomycetes > Streptomycetales > Streptomycetaceae > Streptomyces > Streptomyces monashensis. Next base: position 57,161 of record NZ_MLYO01000054.1, read on the forward strand.
CGACCCGGACCCCGCGCGCTGGGACACGTCCGTCCCGCCCCAGCGGCCGGCCCACGGCCCGGGCGATCCGTACTCCGGGAGCGGCCCGCGGACGCCGCCGGACGACGGCGGCCGTCGGGGGCTGGACCGCCTGGGACTCGACGGGGTGAGCCTGTTCTTCCTGAGCGCGCTCGTCCTCATCCTGGTCGGCGCGCTCGGCTACGTCGTGCTGAACTCCATGCTCTGAACTCCCCCCGTCCCCACAGCAGTCCGTCCCCGCCCCGCCCCCGACCCGCAGCCCGCCGGACGACACGAATGACGCCGTATGACATCCACTGAAGAGTCAACGCCGCCGCCCCCCAAGGCGGTTCCCGCGCAGCGCACCGGCACCGATCCGGAACTCGACCGGATCGCCGGGCGCATCCGTGCCCTGGCCCAGCGGGGCCGCGCCGACGGGTCCGACACCCGGGTCCTGGACCGTGTCGTCGAGGACCTGGAACGGGGCGGTGCCACGCTCGCCGGCACCGACCTGGTCGCCGCCTACCCGCCCGAGATGCTGCTCCCGGACGCCACCGCGCGGGGCCGCGGCACGCTGGAGGGCTGGCTCGGCGTCGCCCGTGACGTGCTGGTCTTCGCGCCGATCGCGCTGACCTGGTGGCGGCTGCGCGGCGCCCTGGACGCCTATCGGGCCAGCCGCAGCGAGGAGCCCTTCCTGCTGGGCTGGGCGCGCGGCTTCCCGCAGGGCAGCCCGGCCGAGGCGACGACGGTGACGCTGGGCACCTCCGCGCTCCATGTCACCCTGCTCATCCTGGTCGTCGTCGCGCTGACGCTGGCACTGCACGCCCTGCACCAGAACCGGGAGCGGAACCTCTCCCGCGAACAGGAGCGCCGGCAGCTCGCCGCCGAGCTGGCCCTCGCGACGTTCCTGCTGGCCACGCCCGCGCGGCCGGCCGGCAAGCCGCTGGACAGCCGCAGCGCGGACCGGCTGGCCGCCCAGCTCAACGCCGGTACGCAGCAGCTGGAGACGGCGCTGCGCCGGACCTCCGAGGAGATCCAGGCCGTCCTGGAGACCGGGCCCGGCAGCCGGATCCAGACCGCGCTGGACGGCTGGACCACGACGGTGGACGAGCTGACCCGGCTGATCCGCGCGCTCACCCCGCCGAGTCAGCTGGCCCAGGACCTGATCCGGATCCGGGAGCAGACCGCCGAGGACGAGGCGAAGCTGCGGGCCGCCATCGAGACGCTCGTCGGCGATCTGCGGCGGTCCCAGGAGGCGACCGGGCAGGAGATCCACCGGCACGACCTCGCCGTCGCCGCGGTACGTGAACTGGCCCGCAGCCTCGGCGAGACGCTGATGGTGTTCACCGAGCGGGCGGAGAACCTGGTCGACTCCACCCGGGGCATCTGGCAGCTGGTCGACCGGCTCGACACCCGCGCCGGACATCTGCCGCCAGGCGGCCTGGACAACGCCGACCCGCCGCCGTACCGGGGGCGGCCGTGAAGGGGCTGCCGCCCCAGGGCGCGGCCGGGCGTACGGTCCTGCTGGCGGGGTGGCTCTTCGCCGACCTGCTTCTGCTGCTGCTCGTGGTCGCGCTGGGCTCCCTGCCGCGCGAGCAGCGCGCGGACGCGCATCCGTCGCCGACGCCGAGCGACTCGGCCGGCTCGCCGAGCAGCCGGCCGGCCGAGCGCGGACTGGTGCTCAAGCCGTGCAGCTTCACGGTGGGCACGGGCAGCGACGCGTCGGTACGGCAGCAGTTCGGCGCACAGCTGCGCGGGGCGGGGGTGGCGAGCCGTACGGCGGGTTTCGTGCTGTCCTTCGGTACGGCACCGGACCCGGGGCCGGGCCAGGCCGCCGCCGACAAGGTCAACTCGCAGATCACCAAGGGGTTCTCGCGCTTCCAGCACGCTCCCAAGCGGGGCTACTGGAAGTACGGAGCGTCCGGCAAGGTCCGGATCGACGTGTTCTTCCTCGCCGCGCCCGACGGCGGCACCGCGTTCCCGAAGGGCTGTCACGACGAGGGCGACTGACGTCACACCGGCGGCGGGGCCTGGACACCGGGGCGGAACTTCGGGAGGCGCAGGGTGATCTTGGTGCCCGCGCCGACGCCGGTCTCGATGACGAGGCCGTGGTCGTCGCCGTAGACCTGGCGCAGTCGGCGGTCCACGTTGCTCAGGCCGATGCCGGTGGCCGCTCCGGCCGTGCCGCGCAGGATCGCGCGCAGGCGCTCCGGGTCCATGCCGACGCCGTTGTCCTCGATGGCGACGCGGGCCTCGGTGCCCTCGTCCTCGGCGGTGATGGTGATGACGCTGCGCTCCACGGACTCCTCCAGGCCGTGTTTGAGGGCGTTCTCGACCAGGGGCTGCAGGCAGAGGAACGGCAGGGTCACGGGGAGCACCTCGGGGGCGATGCGCAGGGTGACCTCGAGGCGGCGGCCGAAGCGGGCTCGGGCGAGTTCCAGGTACTGCTCGATGGAGCGCAACTCTTCGGCGAGGGTGGTGAAGTCGCCGTCGCGGCGGAAGGAGTAGCGGGTGAAGTCGGCGAATTCCTGGAGGAGTTCGCGGGCGCGCTCGGGGTCGGTGCGGACGAAGGAGGCGATGCTCGCGAGGGAGTTGTAGATGAAGTGCGGGGAGATCTGGGCCCGCAGGGCGCGCATCTCGGCCTCGTACGCGTCGGCGCGGGCCCGGTCGAGGCCGGCGAGGTCGAGGTCCAGCGAGAGCCGGGCGGCCGCCGCCTCGGCGGCCCGCGCGTGCGCGCTGGTCTCCGTGGCGGCACACACGACGAGGGCGCCGACGGGCCGGCCGCCGGCCGTGAGCGGCGCCAGGGCACCCCAGCGGACCGGGCAGCCCCCGGCGTCGCACGTGAGCGGAAAGGTATGGCTGCGGGGCGGGCCGGTGAGGCGTGCTTCGAGCTGGTTGCGGTGGTGTTCGGCGGCGCCGTCCCAGGCGAGGACGGAGGTGGTGTCGGTGACGGCGAGGGCGGGCACGGCGAGCAGGGGCCGCAGCCGTCGGGCCGCCCGGCGGGCCGTGTCCGGGCCGAGTCCCCCGCGCAGCGGCGCCGCGGCGAGCCCGGCGGAGTGCAGGGCACGCGCGAGGGCCCGCACCTCGTCGCCGTCGGCCGCGTGCTCCCGCTGCCTGCGCGCCGCCCCGTGCCCGAGAGCGGCCCCGCACACGAACACGGCCAGCCCGACGAGGACGAGGGCGAGCGTACCGAGGACGGTCATGGGCGGTCCGGGGGTGGCGGGACGGATGGGGGCTCGGCGGCCGGCCCGGCCCCCGTGGCTCCAAGGACCTTACAGACGTGGGGCGTTCGGCGGTGGCCGTTCGGTCAGGCGGGGGGCGGGCCCGGTGGGGGTGGTTCGGGGAGGTGGAGGCGGGCCATGGTGGTGGCGGTGCCGGGCGGGACGCGGTCGCGGGTGGCCAGCGAGATGAGGATCATCGCCGCGAAGCCGACCGGGACGGACCACACCGCGGGCCAGGCCAGCAGGGTGTGCGGCCAGCCGGGGTCGGCGCCGCCGGCGATGGTGGCCGTCACTGCGGTCAGCGCCGAGCCGCCGCCGAGGAGGAGCCCGGCGATCGCGCCCGGCGGGGTCAGTCCGCGCCACCAGATGCCGAGGACGAGCAGCGGACAGAAGGAGGAGGCCGAGACCGCGAAGGCCAGTCCGACCGCGTCGGCCACGGGCAGGTCGCCGACCAGTGCCGACGCGGCCGTGGGCACGGCGATCGCGGGCAGCGTGGCGAGCCGGAAGTGGCGTACGCCGAGGGTCGGCAGGACGTCCTGGGCGAGCACGCCCGCGACGGACATGGTGAGTCCGGATGCCGTGGACAGGAACGCCGCGCAGGCGCCGCCCGCGACGAGCGCGCCGAGCAGGTTCCCGGCGGCCCCGCCGATCAGCCGCTGCGGCAGGACGAGGACGACGGCGTCGGTGTCGCCGGTCAGCAGCAGGTCCGGGGCGTAGAGGCGGCCGAGCATGCCGTACAGCGGCATCAGGAGGTAGAAGGCGCCGAGCAGGCCCAGCACGCTCACGGTGGTGCGGCGGGCGGCGCGGCCGTCGGGGTTGGTGTAGAAGCGCACGACGACGTGGGGCAGGCCCATGGTGCCGAGGAAGGTGGCGAGGATCAGCCCGTAGGTGGCGTACAGGCCGTGTTGCTCGCGGGACGAGGACAGCGGCTCGGCCCAGCCGGCAAGGGCCCGGTCGGCGGTGCGGTCGGGCAGCGGGACGACGGCGCCGGCCGGGAAGCGGACGGTCGTGTCCGCGCCGAACCGGTGCGGGCCCTCGCCCAGCAGCAGCGAAACCCCGTGCACCGTACGGCCGTCGACGGTTCCGGACACCGTCACACCGACCGGCTCGCGCACGGTCACGGTGACCGGGCGGTCGACGCGGACCTCGGCGGAGCGGTGGAAGACAGGCCGCTGGTCCCAGACGGGCGCGGGGGCCCGGTCGGCGCGCCAGGCGAGGAGCAGGAACAGCACGGGCACCAGCAGGGCGGTGAGTTTCAGCCAGTACTGGAAGGCCTGGACGAAGGTGATGCTGCGCATACCGCCCGCGGCGACGGCCGCGGTCACCACGGCGGCGACGACCAGCGCGCCGAGCCAGCCGGGGGCGCCGGTGAGCAGCCTCAACGTGAGTCCCGCTCCGCGGAGTTGGGGCAGCAGGTACAACCAGCCGATGCCGACGACCAGCACCCCGGCGACCCGGCGGACCGCCCGGGACTCCAGCCGGGCCTCGGCGAAGTCGGGCAGTGTGTAGGCGCCGGAGCGGCGCAGCGGGGCGGCGACGAAGACGAGCAGGACCAGGAAGCCCGCGGTGTAGCCGATGGGGAACCACAGCATGTCGACGCCCTGGGCGAGGACGAGCCCGGCGACGCCGAGGAACGAGGCGGCGGAGAGGTATTCGCCGCTGACCGCGAAGGCGTTGAGGCGGGGGGCGACGGTGCGTGAGGCGACGTAGAAGTCGGAGGTGGTGCGGGAGACGCGCAGGCCGAGCGCGCCGACGAGGACCGTGGCGAGGACCACGGCCGTCACGCCCGCGATGCCGTACGTCCGGTTCACGGTCAGGGGCGTTCCGGACGGAGCCGGGCGGCCGGTCCGGTCTCGTTGCGCTCGGCGCGGCGGACGTACCAGGCGCCGATGGCCAGCAGCGCGGGGTACGGCGCTACGCCCAGCACGAGCCAGACGGCGAGCGGGACGCGGGGCGCCGTGGTGGCGAGCGGCAGGAGGCGCAGCAGGACGGGGAGCAGGCCGAGCAGGCCCGCGAGCAGAGCGGTCACGAGGAGGGCGGCGCGCAGCTGATGACGCATCACATGGCGGGTCGCGGCGTCGTGTCGGGGCGCTGCCGGGCGGGCGTCCGACGAGACCCGCGGGCGCGGCGCCGCGCGGTCGGAGTGTCCCGGGTGCCGCGCGGTGACCACCTCTCTGCGCGGGACGGGCTCCGCACCCATGACGTACTCCCCGGGGCCGCGGTGATCACCTGGTGTGCGGCGAGTGTACGCAGCGCGCGACGCGCCCGACAGCCGCCGGACGGGACCGGACGAGAATCGCCACACGTCCGTCACGTCCGGCCGGCTCCCGCGGCGTGGCGGGCCAGCAGGTCGCGCAGTTCCCGGGCGTTGCGGCGGCTGACGGCGAGGACGCGGTCGCCGATGCGGACGGTCACGTTGCCGCCGTCCAGACGGAGTTCCTCGATGCGGCCGAGGGCGACGAGACGGCTGCGGTGGATGCGGACGAAGCCGCGCTCGCGCCACTGCTCCTCCAGCGTGGACAGCGGGATGCGCACCAGGTGGCTGCCGTGCCGGGTGTGCAGTCGCGCGTAGTCGCCCTGGGCCTCGACGTAGGTGATGTCGGCGATGGGCACGAACCGGGTCACCCCGCCCAGCTCCACGGGCACGTGGTCGCCGGGGCCGGGTGCGGGGCGGCGGGCGGTGGCGGGGCGCGGCCCCTGCCCGGCGCGCACGAGTTGGTCGGCGCGCCGTACGGCCTCGGCGAAGCGCTCCTTGCGCAGGGGCTTGAGCAGGTAGTCGACGGCCTTGAGGTCGAAGGCGCGGACCGCGAAGTCGTCGTGGGCCGTGACGAAGACGATCAGCGGTGGTGCGGCGGACCCGCCGAGCAGGCGGGCGAGTTCGAGGCCGTCGAGGCCCGGCATGCTGATGTCGAGGAAGACGACGTCGACCACGTCCCGGCCGGCCGCGCCGAGCCGGTGCAGTGCTTCCGCGGCCGTGGTCGCGGTGAGCACACGGCCGACCCTCGGGTCCTGCCCGAGAAGGTACAGCAGCTCCTCCAGCGCGGGTTCCTCGTCGTCCACCGCCAGCACCCGCAAGCGGTCGTCGGTCGGGGTCATCCGCGAGGCTCCTTTCTCCGGCGGGCGCGTCGGCACCAACCGGTAGCTGCTTCAACCTTATTCCGGCAGGACCAGGCGGGCCGTCTCGCCCGGGACGACCGGGATCACCTCGTCCCACAGGCGCACGCCGATGGGCGAGCGGTCGGAGGCGGGGACGTCGATCTCCAGCAGGCCGCTGCGCAGCCGCAGATGGACGCCCCAGTGGCCGTGGTAGCGGAACGGGAAGCCGTAGGAGGAGAGTTCGGGCAGCGGGACCGGGTCGAGGCTGAGGACTCCGGCCCGGGGCTCCAGTCCGGTCAGTCCGCGCTGGACGAGGTCGAGGGTGCCGGCCATCGCGCCGAGGTGGATGCCTTCGCCGGTGGTGCCGCCCTGGAGGTCGGCGATGTCGCCGCGCAGCGCCTCCTGGACGAAGGCCCAGGCGTCGGCGCGCCGGGCGCGGGCCAGGATCCAGCCGTGGACCAGGCCGCTGAGCGTGGAGCCGTGGCTGGTGCGGTGCAGGTAGTGGTCGACGGTGGCGGCCCAGGTGCGGTCGTCGAGGTGGTAGCCCAGCCGGGCGAAGAGCGAGCGGAGTTCGGGGGCCGAGAAGAGGTAGCCGAGCATGAGGACGTCGGCCTGCTTGGACGCCTTGTACCGGTTGACGGTGTCCCCCTCCGCCTCCAGGATCCGGTCGAGGCGCCGGATGTCCTCGTACCGTTCGCGGTAGGCGGCCCAGTCCAGCTCGGCGAGGTCGCCGTAGCCCTCGAACTGGCTGATGACACCGTCGTGGTAGGGCACGTGCAGGGTGCGGGAGATCTCGTCCCAGCGGGCGGGCTCGTCCTGCTCCAGGCCGATGCCGTCGGTGAGTTCGCGGCGGCGCGGCTCGGGCAGGGCGTTCAGCAGTTCCAGGGCGCGGGTGAGCACCCAGGCGGCGGTGACGTTCGTGTACGCGTTGTCGTCCAGGCCGGGTGTCCGCGCGCCGGGGTAGGCGTCGTGGTACTCGTCGGGCCCGACCACGCCCCGGATGCGGTGCCGGCGCAGGGCGGGGTCGTAGCAGGCCGAGTCCGCCCAGAAGCGGGCGATGTGCAGCAGCATCTCGGCGCCCTCGCCGTGCAGGAACTCGGTGTCGCCGGTGGCCTCGCAGTACTGCCAGACGTTGTACGCCACGGCCGAGCCGACGTGGTGCTGGAGGTGGGAGTGGTCCGGCAGCCAGCGCCCGGAGCGGGGGTTGAGGTGCAGCTCCTGGGTCTCCTCGCGGCCGTCGCTGCCGCTCTGCCAGGGGTACAGCGCGCCGCGCCGGCCGCGTTCCCGGGCCGCGTGCCGGGCGGCGTCCAGGCGACGGTGCCGGTAGCGGAGCAGGGCGTGGGAGACCTCGGGGAGGTGGAGGTTGAGGTAGGGCAGGACGAAGAGTTCGTCCCAGAAGACGTGGCCGCGGTAGGCCTCGCCGTGCAGTCCGCGCGCGGGGACGCCGACGTCGAGGTCGGCGGTGTGCGGGGAGAGGGTCTGGAGCACATGGAACAGGTGCAGGCGCAGGATGCTGCCCGCCTCCCCGGGGACCTCCAGCGCGCAGCGCCGCCACAGCTGCTCCCAGGCCGCGGCGTGGCTCTCGCGCAGCGCGTCGAAGCCGGGGGCGGCGTCGACGCGCTCGACGGCGGCGTGCCGGGGGTCGCCGATGGCGGGGTCGCGGGAGGTGTGCAGGGCGACCGTCTTGTCGACGGTGACGGTACGGCCGGGCACCAGGCGCAGGTGGACGCGCTGTACGGCGCGGTGTGCCTCGTTGGCGTGGATGACCGGCGCGTCGGCGGTCAGCCGGTGGGCCAGCCCGAAGCTGATCTCGGAGGTGCGGGTACGGCAGCGCAGCCACACCGTGCCGGGTGCGGCGGTGCCGGTGTGCAGGCGCGTGAGGTGCCGGCCGTCCAGCTCGCGGTAGCGGGCCACGCCGGAGTTGGTGACGCGGCCGTCGAGCGCGGCCTCCGCCTCCAGGCCGACGGCGCGCCCCTCGACGGTCAGCTCGGTGCGCAGGGCGGCGAGATGCGGGTCGGCCATGTGGACCAGGCGCAGCTGGCGCACATGGAGCGTGCCGCCGCCCGGGAGGCCGTAGCCGGTGCGGCGCTCCAGCAGGCCGGGGTCGAGGTGGAGGACCTGGTGGTGTTCGGTGACGGGGGCGGTGTCCGGGGTGAGCCAGTCCCCGCCCTCGGGGCGCAGGCGCAGCGGCAGCCAGTTGGGCAGGTTGACCATGTCCTCGTTCTCGACCCGGCGTCCGGCGATCTCGGAGGTGAGCCGGTTGTAGCAGCCGGCCGCGTAGGTGCCCGGGTAGTGGACGTCGTCGGCGGCGCACTCGGGCAGGGCGCCGCGCGTGGCGAAGTAGCCGTTGCCGAGGGTGCACAGGGACTCCCGCAGCCGCTCCTCCTGTGGCCGGTAGCCGTCGTACTCCCAGGCCGGCCCCGTCACCGCCGCCCCTTGGACAGGGGACTCCAGTCGAACGTGCGGACGATCCAGGTCGCCGTGCCGCCCCGGCCGGGCAGGTGCACGGCGGCCCGGCCCCGGTCCCGTCGCGCCCTGCCGGTGTACGGCTCCATGGGGCGATTGTGCAGCGACGGGACCGGGTGAGGCGTCCTCTGACTAGGCCGGACGGGGGACGGTCAGGGGTAGCCGGCCAGGTCCGCCACGTTCGACGACGCGTTCGACGGCTCCCCCTGTCGTCGATCACATGGCTGATGGTGCCGGTGCCGCCGAGGGAGACCGTCACCATGCTGGTGAAGCGGACGTCCGGGTTGTCCGGCGCCTCGATGGCGTGGTCGGCGGTCACGCTCGGGTCGGCGCTGAAGTAGCAGTAGCTGCCGAGGCCGTACGCCTGGTGGCTGGTGACGGAGTCGGCGACCTTGTAGGCCGCGTAGCCCTTCGCGGCACCGTTCATCCAGGACGACTGGTCCGTCAAGAGGGTGGGCAGCGGCCCCGCCGCTGCCCACCCGCCCGC
>NZ_MLYO01000055.1 GCF_001866665.1 Streptomyces monashensis
GCCCACGATCTCCAGGAGTTCACGGACCCGGTTCTCGCGGCCGCCCTTCGGGTCGATGCCGTTGATCTCCATCGGACCGGAGATGATCTTGCCGACCGTCTGCCGCGGGTTCAGCGAGGCGTACGGGTCCTGGAAGATCATCTGGATCTCGGAGCGGATCGGCGCCAGCTCCTTGCGGCCCGCGTGCGTGATGTCCTGCCCGCGGTAGCTGATCTTGCCGCCGGTCGGTTCGAGGAGGCGGGTGATCAGCCGGCCCGTGGTCGACTTGCCGCAGCCGGACTCGCCGACGAGGCCCAGGCTCTCGCCCTCGGCCACCTGGAAGTCCAGGCCGTCGACCGCCTGCACCGCGCCGACCGTACGGCGGATGGGGAAGCCGCCCTTGATCGGGAAGTGCTTCGTCAGCCCGGAGACGTCCAGGAGGGGGTTCGTGTTGCTCATGGTCGTGAAGTCCCGTCTGGTGTCCGTCAGTTGTGCCGGGTTCCGGCGAAGTCGGCGAAGAGGTCCTGCTTCTGCTCCGCGGTGAGGAGGCAGGCGGAGCCGCGGCCCTCGACCACGTCGAGCTTGGGTCGCTCGGTGGAGCACCGGCCGTCCGACACCTTCTCGGCGAACGCGCAGCGCGGGTGGAAGCGGCAGCCGGACGGCGGGTTGAGCAGGGAGGGGGGCGAACCCGGGATCGGGGTCAGGGGTACGTCCACCGAACCGTCCAGGGTCGGCATGGAGTTCAGCAGACCCAGGGTGTAGGGGTGGTCCGGGGTGCTCAGCACCTGCTTCTTGGTGCCGCGCTCCACGCACCGGCCGCCGTACATCACCAGCACGTCGTCCGCGATGTCGGCGATGACGCCGAGGTCGTGGGTGATGAAGATGATGGCGGTGCCGAACTCCTGCTGGAGGTCCTTGAGCAGGTCCATGATCTGGGCCTGGACCGTCACGTCGAGGGCCGTGGTCGGCTCGTCGGCGATCAGCAGCTCGGGGTCGCAGACCAGTGCCATGGCGATCATCGCGCGCTGGCGCATACCGCCGGAGAACTGGTGCGGGTAGTCGTCCACGCGGACGTCCGGCTGCGGGATGCCCACGCGGCGCAGCATCTCGATCGCCCGGTCCCGGGCCTCCTTCTTGGAGGCGCCGGTGTGCTTGCGGTACGTCTCGGCGATCTGCGCGCCGACGGTGTGGTACGGCGACAGCGAGGCCAGCGCGTCCTGGAAGATCATGGACATCTTGTTGCCGCGCAGCTTTTCCAGGTCCCGCTCGCCGGCGGTCAGCAGTTCCTGGCCGTCGAGCAGGATCTCGCCTTCGAGGGTGGTGTGCTCGCGGTTGTGCAGACCCAGGATCGCCAGGTTCGTGACCGACTTGCCCGAGCCGGACTCGCCGACGATGCCGAGCGTCTTGCCCTTCACCACGTCGAAGGAGAGCCCGTCGACGGCCTTGACGACACCGTCCTCGGTGGAGAAGTGCACATGCAGATCACGGACGGAGAGGAAGGGGGTGCTCACGGTTTCTCTCCTTACGCGAGGCGCACGCGCGGGTCGATGACGGCGTAGATCGCGTCGACGATGATGTTGAACACGACGATCGCGGCGGCGGCCACCAGGATCACGCCGAGCAGCATGGGCAGGTCGTTGTCGCGCACGGCCTTGATCGACAGGGCGCCGATGCCGTGCAGACCGAAGGTCTGCTCGGTGATGATCGCGCCACCGAGGAGCGTGCCCAGGTCGATGCCGAAGATGGTCACGATGGGGGCCATCGCACCCCGCCAGGCGAACCGGAAGAACACCGTGCGCCGGGACAGGCCCTTGGCGCGCGCGGTGCGGACGTAGTCCTCGCTGAGCGTCTCGACCAGCTGCGAGCGGGTCATACGGGTGTAGTTGGCGGTGAAGATGATCGCCAGGACCAGCCACGGCAGGAGCAGGCCGCCGAACCACGCCGCCGGGTCCTGGGTGAAGCCCGCGTGGTCGTTGGGGCGGGTGACGAGGTGCCACTGGTCCGAGAGGTAGTACATCGCGATGATGCCGACGATGTAGATCTGCAGCGAGGACCCGATCAGGGAGGCCGAGGAGGCGATCTTGTCGAGGGCCTTGCCCTGCTTGACCGCGGCGATCATGCCCGTGCCGACACCGAAGATCACGAACACCACGGCGGCGCCGATGGAGAGCCCGATCGTGGTCGGGAAGCGGTCGAGGATCAGGCTGAGGACCGGCGTCTGCGACTGGAAGGAGTAGCCGAGGCAGGGGGCCGAGCAGTGGCCGAAGGAGGAGTAGTCACGGCCCACGAAGATGCCTTCGAGCCAGTGCCAGTACTGCACCGGAATCGGATCGGCGATCCCCAGGTTGTGCCGCACCAGGTTCAGGGTCTGTGGTGTGCAGACCTTGCCGCAGGCCACTCGGGCGGGGTCGCGGGGCGCGACGTAGAACAAGAAGAACGTGATGGCGCTGATGATCAGAAGGATCACCGCTGCGCCGAGTGTCCGGCGGATGAGGAAGCGGATCATGGCGATGGGATTCCCTGGGGACGCCTGTGAGAGGGGCTATGGGGGGCGGGCGGGGCGCCGCGACGGGCGCCCCGCCCCTGGACCGGCAGGCGTCAGGCCTTGACGTACAGCTTGTACAGGACGAATGCGGAGAAGTTCGGGTCGAACAGCGCGCCGCCGACCTTGCTGCCGTGCAGGTAGAAGCGGCGCTGGAAGGTCTCGGGGATGATCGGCGCCTCTTGCGTCATGATCTTCTCGTCCAGCGCGGCCCAGGCATCGCCCGCCTTCGCCGGGTCGGTGATCAGGGCGTTCTGCTTGATCGCCTGGTTGATCCACGGGACGTTCAGCTGGGAGACGTTGTTCGAGCCGTTGGCGATGGTGGCACCGTCGAACAGCGGCTGGATCACGCTGTAGCCGGACGGCCAGTCCGGGGACCAGCCGAACCACATCACGTCGAACTGGTTGTTGATCTGCTGCACCTGGTCGTAGTAGCTGGTCGAGTCGACCGGCTTGATGACGGGGTTGAAGCCCGCCTCCTTCAGGGCGTTGGCGATGACGATCTTGGTCTTCTCGTACGCGCTCTCCCGGCCCTGGGGGTACGTGTAGACGATCGTCTGGCCGAGCTTGCCGGCCTCCTTCAGCAGCGCCTTGGCCTTGGCCGTGTCACCCTGCGGCTTCTTCAGCTTGCCGAAGACGTCCTGGTGGGCGTAGCCCAGGATGTCGGGGCTGAGGACGGAGGTGGCGTAGTCACCCGCGGACGGACCGCCGTAGATGCGGCGGATCTGCTCCAACGGCCAGGCGTAGTTGAGGGCCTGACGGACCTTCGGGTCGGTGATCCGCTTGCAGTTGATGGCGTAGTAGTACAGGCCGGTGAGCAGGCCGTTGATGGTGCGCTGCTTCAGGGCGGGGGTGGTCAGCACCTTCTGGATGCGCTCGGCGGGCACGCCGTTGTACGCCATGATCGTGTACTGGTCGTTGCCGCTGTCGGCGATCAGGCGGTCGGACTCCGGCAGCGACTCGACGCCGAACTCGAAGCTGAAGCTGTCCGGGTAGGCGTTGCGGATGGGGTCCGTCTTGGGGTCCCAGTGCGGGTTGCGGGCCATCTTCAGGGACTTGTCCGGCGCGTGGGCCGCCAGCTTGTACGGACCGCAGGACACCGGGTCCTTGTCGTACTTCTCCTTGGTGTCGTGCTTGACCGGCACGGCGCCGTAGGAGTGCATCGCCAGGATGAAGTTGAGCTGCGGCTGCGCGGTCTTCAGGTTGAAGGTGATGGTCTTCTTGGCGCTGTCGATGACGACGCCCTCGAGGTGCTTGCCGTCGTACGGGCCCTTGTAGACCGAACGGAAGTCGGCGGAACCGGTGAGCGCAGTCTGCAAGTACTGGGCGCCCTCGGTGGTGAAGGAGGCGAAGCCGCGCTCGATGCCGTGGCGGACGTCCTCGACGGTGAGGTCGCTGCCGTCCTCCCACTTCAGCCCGTCCTTCAGGGTGAAGGTCCAGGTCTTGCCGCCGTTGGACATGGTGCCGGTGTCGGTGGCGAGGTCACCGACCAGCTTCTGCGAGCCGTCGGGGGCGATCTTGTAGCCGGTCAGGCAGCGGACGTACAGGAGGGCCAGGGCGGAGTTCCACGCGAAGTAGATGCGCTGCGGGTCCAGGTGCGAGAAGTCGGAGGGGGACAGGCCGTTGATGTTGCCGCCCTTGACCGCGCCCTGGATCTCGGGGGCCGGGCCCTGGGAGTCCTGCGCGGTGCCGACGGTGACGTGCCCCGTGTACGTGTGGGTGCCCGCACCGTTGGAGGTGCTGTTCCCGCCGCCTCCGCCGCTGCTGCACGCGGAGAGGACCATGGAGCCGCCGGCCGCGACCGACGTGGCGATGACGAAGTTTCTGCGGGAAAGGGACATGGGTTCCTGATCCTGCTCTGTCGATGGGGAGATACGGACTGCTCCGGTGGTGGGCCCCGTCGCCCGCGCCGGAAGGTGGGAGGGACTGTTCAGCGCCTGGCCTTGGGGTCCAGAGCGTCGCGCACCGAGTCACCGAGAAGGTTGAAGGCGATGACGAAGATCACCATCGTCAGGCCGGGGAAGAGCATGTACGTGATGTCGGACTGGTAGTACTGGGCGCCGTACTGCATCATCACGCCCCAGTCCGGTGTCGGGTCCGACAGGCCGACGCCGAGGAAGGCGAGGCCGGCTTCCGTGGTCACGTACATCGGAAGGGCCAGGGTGGCCTGGATCAGGATCGGCGTCCACAGGTTGGGCAGCAGTTCCTTGAAGATGATGCGGGCCGGGGAGGCGCCGGTGACCTTGGCCGCCTCGACGAACTCCCGCTCGCGCAGGGCGAGTACCTCACCGCGCAGGAGGCGGGCGATGGACGCCCAGCCGAACGCCGTCATGATGGAGATGAGGCTGACGACGGTGAGCCAGGTCGGGGTCGCCTCGTTCGGGGCGACCAGGATGTTCAGCACCACAGGCCAGAACGAGATGAAGAACAGCGTCTGGGGGAAGGCCAGCAGGACGTCGATGATCCGGCCGACCAGGTAGTCCGTCTTGCCACCCAGGTAGCCGGCGGTGAGGCCGATGGCGATGCCGAGGCCGGTCACCAGCAGGGCCGTCGCCGTCGCGATCAGCAGCGAGTTGCGGATGGCGTAGAGCAGGAACGTGAAGACGTCCCGGCCCAGCTGGGGGTCGATGCCGAACCAGAAGTCGCCGCTCATGCCGCCGTTGGGCTTCACCGGGAAACCGAAGTCGTTGAGCAGGCTGGGGTCGTTCTGGCCGTACGTCGTGTACGGGTCCTTCCCGTACGCCTTGGCGATCAGCGGCGCGGCGATGCCGATGACGAAGAAGAAGATCACCACAAGGGCGGATATGACGCCCGTCCGGTCCCGCTTGAAGCGGATCCAGGCCAGGCGCCCCGGGGAGCGGCTCTCGGAGCCCTTGGGGTTGCCGGGCTTCGCCGATGCGGCGCTGTCTTCGTCGGTCACCTCGAGTGGGGCGGCCGGGGAAGGGGATGCGGGGGTGGTCATGATGCTCCGTGCCTTGTGGGTCAAGGCTCCGCAGGGCGCTCCCTACGGGCTACGCCGGACTTTTTCAACGCAATTCATTCAAGGTCAATAAATTCTCGGTCGCCTTGGTTGCGTCTTTACCTTATTTACTCGGGCTTGACTGTTCCGTAGCTACGCGGGTAGTGCGCTGTAATCAATCCGTGCTTCTCATCGGACCAATTGCGCAAAACAGTCAATGAGTTCGATATGCGGACGGTGGTGTGTCGACATGCGTACATCGACCCGTCTCAATCCAACGTTTCGGCATCGTTACACGAAGATCTGTTGCGCTCCTCCCGCAAGATCGTCCGACCGCCCGCGGACGGGTGCCTGCATTCGGCTGACGTGTCCCCCTAAAGGCCCCTCAATCCGGCGGCGCGCATGCGGAATGCTGGCAATCGTCCGATATTGACCGGTACCGGGTTGTTGATCGCGGAGGAGGCGGCCATGAGGGGAACAGCGCTCGCGCGATGGGCCGCCGGGGCGGGGGGCCTGGCGCTCGTCGCGACGGGCTGCGGGGGCGGCACCGGCGGCAGCGTCGGCACCGCCGTGCTCAGCTCCTCCTGGGGCGACCCGCAGAACCCGCTGGAGCCGGCCAACACCAACGAGGTGCAGGGCGGCAAGGTCCTCGACATGATCTTCCGCGGGCTGAAGAGGTACAACCCGCGCACCGCCCAGGCCGAGAACTGGGTCGCGCGGTCCGTCGAGACCACGGACTCGCAGAACTTCACCGTCAGGCTGAAGGACTGGCGCTTCTCCAACGGCGAGAAGGTGACCGCCCGCTCCTTCGTGGACGCCTGGAACTACGGGGCGAGCCTGCGGAACAACCAGAAGAACGCCTACTTCTTCGGCTACATCGACGGGTACGACAAGGTCCACCCGGGGAGCGGCACCCAGAGCGCCGACACCCTGTCCGGGCTCAGGGTCGTGGACGACCACACCTTCACCGTCCGGCTGAACCAGAAGTTCTCCGGCTTCCCCGACACCCTCGGCTACGCCGCCTTCGCCCCGCTGCCCCGCGCCTTCTTCACGCACCACGCGGCCTGGCTCGACAAGCCGGTCGGCGACGGCCCGTACACCATCGAGTCCTACACGAAGGGCTCGCAGATGACCCTGAGGAAGTGGGACGCCTACCCCGGCCCCGACAAGGCCCGCAACGGCGGCGTGACCCTGCGGGTCTACACCGACAACAACACCGCCTACACCGACCTGATGTCCGGCAACCTCGACCTCGTCGACGACATCCCCGCCGCCCAGCTGAAGAACGTCAGGAGCGACCTGGGCAACCGCTACATCAACACGCCCGCCGGCATCATCCAGACGATCGCCTTCCCCCACTACGACCCCGGCTGGAACAAGCCGGGCTCGCAGAAGGTACGCACCGGACTCTCCATGGCCATCGACCGGAAACAGATCACGCGGACCATCTTCCGCGGCACCCGTACCCCGGCCACCGACTGGACCTCCCCGGTGCTCGGCCTGGCCGGCGGCTACAAGCCCGGCCTGTGCGGCAGCGCCTGCGACTACCGCCCCGCCGAGGCCAGAAAGCTGATCAAGGAGGGCGGCGGGATCCCCGGCGGCCAGGTCAGGATCACGTACAACGCGGACACCGGTTCGCACAGACAGTGGGTGGACGCCGTGTGCAACTCCATCAACAACGCCCTCGGCAACGGCAGGGCCTGCGTCGGCAACCCCGTCGGCACCTACGCCGACTACCGCAACCAGATCGGGCAGCACAAGATGACCGGCCCCTTCCGCTCGGGCTGGCAGATGGACTACCCCCTCATCCAGGACTTCCTCCAGCCGCTCTACTACACCGACGCCTCCTCCAACGACGGCAAGTGGTCGAACAAGGACTTCGACCGGCTCATCGACCGGGCCAACGCCGAGACGGACCGGCCCAGGGCGATGGCCGACTTCCAGAAGGCCGAGGAGGTCGTCCGCGACGACATGGCCGCCATCCCGCTCTGGTACCAGAACGGCAGCGGCGGGTACTCCGAGCGGCTGTCCGACGTGGCGCTCGATCCGTTCAGCGTCCCCGTCTACTACGCGATCAAGGTCAGCTGAGCCGGCATGGGGCGCTACGTCGTCCGGCGACTCCTGCAGATGGTCCCGGTGTTCATCGGCTCCACGCTGCTGATCTTCCTCATGGTGAACGTGATGGGCGACCCCGTCGCGGGCCTGTGCGGCGAGCGGGCCTGCGATCCGGGCACCGCCGCCCAGCTGCGCCGCGAGTTCGGCCTGGACCAGCCCGTCTGGCAGCAGTACGCGACCTACATGGGGAACGTCTTCACCGGCGACTTCGGTACGGCGTTCAACGGGCAGAAGGTCACCGAGCTGATGTCGACGGCGTTCCCCGTCACCATCCGGCTGACCCTCGTCGCGATCGTCCTCGAAATCGTCATCGGCATCACGCTCGGCGTCGTGACCGGCCTGCGCCGCGGCCGCCCCGTCGACACCGGCGTCCTCCTCGGCACCCTGGTGGTGATCTCCGTCCCCACCTTCGTCACCGGCCTGCTGCTCCAGCTCCTCCTCGGCGTCCGGTGGGGCTGGATCAGACCGTCCGTCTCGCCGGCCGCCCCGGTCGACGAGCTGATCGTGCCGGGCCTGGTCCTCGCCTCGGTCTCCCTCGCCTACGTCACCCGGCTGACCCGCACCTCGATCGCCGAGAACAGACGCTCCGACTACGTCCGCACGGCCGTCGCCAAGGGCCTGCCCCGCCGCCGTGTCGTCGTACGGCACCTGCTGCGCAACTCGCTCATCCCCGTGGTCACCTTCATCGGCACCGACATCGGCGCGCTGATGGGCGGCGCGATCGTCACCGAGCGCATCTTCAACATCCACGGCGTCGGCTACCAGCTGTACCAGGGCATCCTGCGCCAGAACACCCAGACGGTCGTCGGCTTCGTGACGGTCCTCGTCCTGGTCTTCCTGGTCGCCAACCTCGTCGTCGACCTCCTGTACGCCGTACTCGACCCGAGGATCCGCTATGCCTGAGCAGCCGTACGAGCCCGAGCGCGCGATCGCCGGGACCGGCATGGGCGGCGCCATGGACCTCGCGGCGAGCGAGGCGACGACCCTGGAACCGGCGCCGGCCGGCCCGCTCGGCACAGGCCCGGTGGGCAAGCCCCGCTCCCTGTGGTCCGACGCCTGGCGCGACCTGCGCCGCAACCCGGTCTTCCTGCTCTGCGCCCTGGTCATCGTCTTCCTGGTCTTCGTCTCCCTGTGGCCCTCGGCGATCGCCTCCGGCTCCCCCCTGACCTGCGACCTGGCCCGGTCCCAGGACGGCCCGGGACCGGGCGCGCCCTTCGGGTACGACGGCCAGGGCTGCAACGTCTACACACGCACCGTCTACGGCGCCCGTACGTCCGTCACGGTCGGCGTGCTGGCCACCCTCGGGGTGTCCGTCCTCGGCTCCGTCCTCGGGGGTCTCGCGGGCTACTTCGGCGGCGTGTGGGACGCGATCCTGTCCCGGATCACCGACATCTTCTTCGCGATCCCGGTCGTCCTCGGCGGTCTCGTCCTCCTCTCCGTGGTGACCAGCAATACGGTCTGGCCGGTCATCGGGTTCATGGTGCTGCTCGGCTGGCCGCAGATCTCCCGCATCGCGCGCGGCTCGGTCATCACCGCCAAGCAGCACGACTACGTCCAGGCCGCCCGCGCCCTCGGCGCCTCGGACACCCGCATCCTGCTGCGCCACATCGCCCCGAACGCGGTGGCCCCGGTGATCGTGGTCGCCACCATCGCCCTCGGCACCTACATCGCCCTGGAGGCGACCCTGTCGTACCTCGGTGTCGGCCTCAAACCGCCCAGCGTTTCCTGGGGCATCGACATCTCCGCCGCCTCCCCCTACATCCGCAACGCCCCGCACGCCCTCCTGTGGCCCTCGGGCGCCCTGGCCGTCACGGTCCTGGCCTTCATCATGCTCGGCGACGCGGTCCGCGACGCTCTCGACCCGAAGCTGAGGTGATCGTGCCGTGCTGCTCGAAGTGCGGGACCTGCACGTGGAGTTCCGGACCCGGGACGGGGTCGCCAAGGCGGTCAACGGGGTGTCGTACGCCGTGGACGAAGGGGAGACGCTGGCCGTGCTCGGGGAGTCCGGGTCGGGCAAGTCGGTGACGGCGCAGGCCGTGATGGGGATCCTCGACACGCCGCCCGGCAGGATCACCGGCGGCCAGATCCTCTTCGAGGGACGGGATCTGCTGAGGCTGAAGGAAGAGGAGCGGCGGAGGATCAGGGGCGCCGACATGGCCATGATCTTCCAGGACGCCCTGTCGGCCCTCAACCCCGTGGTCAGCGTGGGCGACCAGCTCGGCGAGATGTTCGTCGTGCACCGGGGCATGTCGAAGAAGGACGCGCGGGCCAGGGCCGTCGAGCTGATGGAGCGGGTGCGCATCCCCGGGGCGGCCCAGCGGGTGCGGGACTATCCCCATCAGTTCTCCGGCGGCATGCGCCAGCGCATCATGATCGCCATGGCGCTCGCCCTGGAGCCCGCACTGGTCATCGCCGACGAGCCCACCACCGCCCTCGACGTCACCGTGCAGGCCCAGGTCATGGACCTGCTCGCGGAGTTGCAGCGCGAGTACCGCATGGGGCTCATCCTCATCACCCATGATCTCGGCGTCGTCGCCGACGTCGCCGACCGCATCGCCGTGATGTACGCGGGCCGCATCGTCGAGTCCGCGCCCGTCCGCGACCTCTACAAGGCCCCCGCCCACCCCTACACCCGGGGCCTGCTGGACTCCATCCCGCGCCTGGACCAGAAGGGCCAGGAGCTTTACGCCATCAAGGGCCTGCCGCCGAACCTGATGAACATCCCGCCCGGCTGCGCCTTCCACCCCCGCTGCCCGATGGCCCAGGACGTCTGCCGCACGGACGAGCCGGCCCTGTACGCGGTCTCCCCGGCCCGGGGCAGCGCCTGCCACTTCTGGAGGGAGTGCCTGCATGGCCCCGAGCAGTGAGCCGATCCTCCAGGTCAGCGGGCTCGTCAAGCACTACCCGCTCACCCGGGGCGTCCTCTTCAGGAAGCAGATCGGCGCGGTGAGGGCCGTCGACGGCGTCGACTTCACCCTCGGCCGGGGCGAAACCCTGGGCGTCGTCGGGGAGTCCGGCTGCGGCAAGTCCACGGTCGCCAAGCTGCTGTGCAACCTGGAACGACCGACGGCCGGGGCGATCCGGTTCAAGGGCGAGGACATCACCCGGCTGTCCGGCCGCGCCCTGAAGGCCGTACGCCGCAACATCCAGATGGTCTTCCAGGACCCGTACACGTCCCTCAACCCGCGCATGACCGTCGGCGACATCGTCGGGGAGCCGTACGACATCCACCCCGAGGCGGCCCCGAAGGGCGACCGCCGCCGCCGGGTCCAGGAGCTGCTGGACGTCGTCGGCCTCAACCCTGAGTACGTCAACCGCTATCCGCACCAGTTCTCCGGCGGCCAGCGCCAGCGCATCGGCATCGCCCGGGGGCTGGCGCTGCGCCCGGAGGTCATCGTCGCCGACGAACCCGTCTCCGCCCTCGACGTCTCGGTCCAGGCCCAGGTGATCAACCTGCTCGACCGGCTCCAGTCCGAGTTCGACCTCTCCTACGTCTTCATCGCCCACGACCTGTCGATCGTGCGGCACATCTCGGACCGGGTCGGGGTCATGTACCTGGGCCGGATCATGGAGACCGGCCGGGACGCCGAGATCTACGACCACCCCACGCACCCCTACACCCAGGCGCTCCTGTCGGCGGTCCCCGTCCCCGACCCCGAGGCCCGCGACCGGCGCGAGCGGATCATCCTCGCCGGTGACGTGCCCTCGCCGACGAACATCCCCTCCGGCTGCCGCTTCCGCACCCGCTGCTGGAAGGCCCGGGAGCGGTGCGTGGTGGAGGTCCCGGCGCTGGCGGTCCCGGAGGCCTTCCGGGGCGGCACGGGCTCGGCGGTCCACGACTCCGCCTGCCACTTCGCGGAGGAGCTCCGGGTGGTCCCGGCGCAGGGCGCCGCGGAAGGTCCCGCGCAGGGCGTGGCCGAGGAGAACGGCAGCGGGCCGGGATGACAACGGCAGCGGGCCGGGACGACTTGGCGCGTCCCGGCCCGCTCACGGCACCCGCACGGCCGTACGCTGTTCAGGATCCAGCGTCCGTATATCGGTACGGCTTCCGCGAAGTTGCCTGTGTGTTAACGCGGTTGGCGGGTGTTCGCGGGGCTATGCGATGCCCAGCGACCGCTTGAGGAAGTCCAGCTGGAGCCGGAGCAGGTTCTCGGCGACCGTCTCCTGCGGGGTCATGTGCGTCACCCCGGACAGCGGCAGGACCTCGTGCGGGCGGCCGGCGGCCAGCAGGGCGGAGGACAGCCGCAGGGAGTGGGCGACCACCACGTTGTCGTCCGCCAGGCCATGGATGATCATCATCGGGCGGTGCGGCTCGGCCGGGTCGACCAGGCCCGCGTCGTCCACCACCGAGTTGCGGCGGTAGACCTCGGGCCGCTCGCCCGGGTCGCCGAGGTAGCGCTCCTGGTAGTGGGTGTCGTACAGCCGGAGGTCGGTGACCGGCGCCCCGACGACCGCCGCGTGGAAGACGTCCGGGCGGCGCAGTGCCGCGAGCGCCGCGAGATAGCCGCCGAAGGACCAGCCCCGGATCGCCACCCGGCCCAGGTCCAGCGGGAACCGCTCGGCGAGCGCGTGCAGCGCGGCCACCTGGTCCTCCAGCGTGACGGCCGCGACCTCGTCCCGGATCGACTTCTCCCAGCCCGGAGAACGCCCCGGGGTGCCACGCCCGTCGGCGACGATCACCGCGAAGCCCTGGTCGGCGAACCACTGCGAGGTGAGGTGGGCGTTGTGCGCGGCGACCACCCGCTGGCCGTGCGGACCGCCGTAGGGGTCCAGCAGAACCGGCAGGGGCGTGTCCCCGGGGTAGTCCCGTGGCATAAGTACGGCGCACGGAATTCGACGTGCGCCCCCCTCGATCAGCGTCACCCTGGGGGACAGACCGGGATCTTCGGCGTACGACCGGACAGTGGCCACCGCCTTTCCGTCACGCAGCACCTGCACCCGGGCGCCGGGCCGCTCCAGGCTCGCGGACACGAGCACCGTCACATCCCCCGCACGCGTCGCCGTGTGCACACCGGGCTCCTGGGACACACGCTCCACACCCAGTTCGTTCACGCGGTACACATGAACTTCGCCAATTTCCCCGGCATGTGCCTCGTGGCCGGTCGAGGCGGAAACCAGCACGTCGCTCTCGCCCACGTCCAGCACCGCACGGATGTGCAACTGACCGCTGGTCAGGGGTCGTTCGCCGACCGCCAGGGCCCGGGTGCCGCCCTCGTCCACGATGCGGACAAGCTGCCCGGAGGGGCTCCAGCAGGGCACTCCGGGGAAAAGTTCCAGCCAAATCGGATCTTCGTCGGCGTGCACCATCCGCGTGGCCCCGGTGTCCGGATCCGCGGCCAGGAACAGCTGGCTGCGCTGGTCCCGCGCCTGCACCAGCAACAGCGGCGCACCCGCCGCTGACCAGTGCACACGCGCGAGATAGGGGTAGCGCTCCCGGTCCCAGCCGACCTCCGTACGCTCCCCGTCGAGGCCGAGCACGAACAGCCGTACGTCCGCGTTCGGGGTTCCCGCCGCCGGATACGCGACGTTGACCGGCTCACGCTCCGGGTGGGCCGGATCCGCGATCCACCACCGCTTCACCGGCGTGTCGTCCACGCGCGCCACGAGCAGTCGGCGCCCGTCCGGCGCCCACCAGAAGCCCTGCGAACGCCCCATCTCCTCCGCCGCGACGAACTCGGCGAGGCCGTAGGCGACGTGCTCCGACTCCGGTTCGGCGAGGGCCCGGTCCTGCTCCCCGTCCGCGCCCACGACCCGCAGGGCACCCCGCGCGACGTACGCGACATGCCGGCCGTCGGGCGCGGGGCGCGGGTCGATCACCGGCCCCGGGACCCGGAGTTCACGCGTGGTGCCGGCTCGCAGCTCGGCCGTGAAAAGCCGCCCTGACAAGGCGAAAGACGCCAGTTCCACGGCCGCGTCGGTGGCGTAGCCGACGATCCCGGCCCCGCCCTCCCGGCTGCGCTCGCGGCGCGCCCGCTCCTGCGCGGACAGTTCCTCGCGGGCGCCCGCGAGGAGCGCGCGCGGATCGGCGGCCGGCCGCTCGGTGCCGTCCGGAAGGTCCAGGATCCACAGGGAGTTGGCCCGGTCGTCGCCGGAGCCGGAGCGGAGGAACGCGACACGCGAACCGTCGGGCGCCACGGTGAACGAACGCGGCGCGCCGAGCGTGAACCGCTGTGTCCGGGCGTGCCGTCGGGGGAAGGAGTCAGCCTCGGTCGTCATACCCTGACCATATTGGCCATGCGCCCCCTTGTGCGGCCGTGCGCCGAGCGATGCGCGAGCACGCATAGTTATGATCACTACCGCTGTGTGGGTATGAACCCGCTGGCGTCCGTGTGGACTTGGTCAACTGATCCGGATCTGGCGATCTTTGGAGGTGAGCCGCCGTGGCACTCTCGATTTCGGCGGTGGTGCTGCTGGCGATCATCGTCTTCCTGCTGATCAAGAAGTCGGGGTTGAAGGGCGGGCACGCGGTCGTCTGCATGCTGCTCGGCTTCTACCTCGCCTCCTCGACCATCGCACCCACCATCAGCCAGCTGACGACGAACGTCGCGAGCATGATCGGCAGCATCAAGTTCTGACCGGTTCTGCTTCTGCCGGCTGCCTCACTTCGTAAGCTTGACCGTCCTGGGACGAGTGAGGCTGGGGGCAGCGGGTGGACGAGCAGGGCATGGACAGACGACTCCGGGAGCTGGCCAAGACGTCGCCCAACTTCGGGCGTCTGTACCGGCATCAACCACTCCTGGCGATCTACGGATCGCAGGCGGAGCTGACGGTGCTGAGCAACCCGAACGCCGCCTACGTCAGTGCCGGACAGTTCGGTGAGGTGCTGGCCGAGGAGTTCGTCACCCGTACGGGCACCCGCGTCGAGGGCACCCACCAGGTCGACCGCCTGAACGCACTGACGAGGGCCGGCGTCCTGGTCGGCTGGAGCCGTGATGCCCTCGACAAGCTCCGCAGGGGCCGGAACGACGCCGCGCACAACCACCTCTTCGACACGACGAAGGCCCTGGAAGCCCTGAAGCTGTGCTGGCAGCTCGGCGACCTGTTCGACCGGGCCCTGGGCGGCACGCGCACGGTGACGGCCTTCGTGCCGCCCACGCTGCCGGCCGAGGCGCCCTCGGTCTCCCCCGAAGAGCTCGCAGAGCTCCAGGAGGCCGTGGCGGAGCACCGCCGTACGCTCGCCGAGTCGCAGGTGAAACTCTCGGAGACCAGCGACCGCCTGGAGGCCGAGCGCCGTGCCCGCGCCAAGGCCGAGGAACTCATGGCCAGCGCGGAGCGGGCCAAGGTGACGTACGCCGCGGAGGTCGAGGACCTCCGGGCTCAGGTCGTTCAGCTACGGGCAGCGCACCAGCAGCAGTACGACCGTGAGCGCCTCCAGCCCCGCAAGATCGCCTCTGCCGCTCGCGACGCCATCGTGGAACGTGCTCAGCGACCCGCACCGCTCAACGAGGTCCAGGCACGGGCGAAGATCGACGCGATGCTCGTCAAGGCGGGCTGGGTGATCCAGGACAAGGCGGACGCGAACCCGCTGGACGAGCGCAGCAAGGGCGTAGCCATCCGCGAGTTCACCGTGGCGACGGGCCGCGCCGACTACGTCCTCTACGTCGACGGCAGGATCGTCGGCGTCATCGAGGCCAAGCGCGAAGGCACGCCGCTGGCCGGTGCGCTGGCCCAGAACGAGCGATACGCGGCGGGCGTGCTCAAGGAACACGCGATGGCCGTGTGGCGCCGCGAGGAGCCCTTCGCGTTCCGCTACGCCACCACCGGAGCGGAGACGTACTTCCTCAACCGGATCGACCCCGAGGCGCGCTCACGCGAGGTCTTCGCCTTCCACCGCCCTGAGACCTTCCTTGCGTGGATGCGGTACGCGGACGAGCACCCTGACGCGCCCACCTTCCGGGGGGCTCTGCGCACGAGCATGCCGCTGCTGGAGACGCACGGCCTGCGCATGGCCCAGGTCGATGCCATCACGGGCCTGGAGGAGTCTCTGGCGGCCGACCGTCCGCGTGCCCTCATCCAGATGGCCACGGGCGCGGGCAAGACCTTCACGGCGGTCACGGAGACCTACCGGCTCCTCCGCCACGCGGGCGCCCGCCGGATCCTCTTCCTCGTCGACCGCAACAACCTGGGCCGCCAGGCCCGCGCCGAGTTCGACAAGTACCGGACGCCCGACGAGAACCGGAAGCTGACCGACCTCTACAACGTCGACATGCTGGGCCGCACCGGGCTCCAGGAGACGTCCTCGGTCGTCGTCTCGACGATCCAGCGGATGTACGCGCTCCTCAAGGGTGAGCCGCTGACGGACGAGCCGGAGACGACGGACGAGCCGGAGAGCGAGGAGACGGCGGGAGGCCCGACGGGTTCCCCGCTGACCGAGACCTACGCGGCGGACGAACCGATCACCGTCGAGTACAACCCGGACGTGCCGATCGAGTCGTTCGACGTGATCGTCGTCGACGAGTGCCATCGCTCGATCTACGGCCTGTGGCGGGGCGTGCTGGAGTACTTCGACGCCCACCTCGTCGGTCTGACGGCGACTCCCACCCGCCAGACCAAGGGATTCTTCGACAACAACATGGTGTCGCAGTACACCTACGAGCAGGCCGTGGCCGACGGCGTCAACGTCGACTTCGACATCGTGCGCCTCAAGACGGACATTCGGGACGAGGGTGTCGTCGCGAAGATCGAGGCCGGAACGACGGTACGGATCCGCGACCGCCAGACCCGCGCCCAGCGCTACGAGGAGCTGGACGAGGACTTCACCTACGCCGCTCCGCAGATCGGCCGGACGGTCATCACGGAGGACGAGATCCGTGCCGTGCTGACGACGTACAGGAACAACTGGCAGCGGTGGTTCCCGGGCCGGGCCGATCTTCCCAAGACCCTGGTCTTCGCGGCGGGGGACGACCACGCCGAGGAGGTGCTGAAGCAGGTCAAGGAGGTCTTCGGGCGAGGTGACGAGTTCGCGAAGAAGATCACCTACCGGTCCCGGGCGAAGGGCGACGACCCCGACTCCCTGATCAACGACCTGCGCAACTCCCCCCGGCTGCGGGTCGCGGTCACGGTCGACATGATCGCCACGGGCACGGACGTCAAGCCGCTGGAGTGCGTGATATTCCTCCGGTCGGTCAAGAGCCCGGTGCTCTTCGAGCAGATGAAGGGGCGGGGTGCTCGCTCGATCGACGCGAACGAGCTGAAGGCGGTCACTCCGGAGGCGGCTTCGGACCTGAAGAAGGACCGTTTCGTCCTGATCGACGCCGTCGGTGTCACCGACTCCCCGTTGGTGGACGCCCGCCCGCTGATTCCGGCGGGCGAGCAGAAGGGCATCCCTCTGGCGAAGCTGCTGGAGAAGGCGGGCTCAGTGTCTCTGACCGCCGACGAGGCGGAGACGCTCGGCCGGCGCCTGTCGCGTATCGACCGCCAGCTGGATGACGCGGACAAGCAGCTGGTCGCCGAGGCCGCCGGAGGCGTCAGCCTGGCCGACCTGGCGCGTCGTATCGCGGACGCGGTGGACGTGGACACGCAGGATCGGGCCCGTCACGAGGGCGGCCCGGAGCTGGCCAAGAAGCTGGTCCGGGATGCGGTGGCTCCGCTCACCTCCCGGCCGGAGCTGCGCAAGCTCATCCTCGAAATCCGCCACCAGCAGGACCTGACGTACGACGAGACGACAGAGGTCCTGGTCACAGAGCTGCGCGAGATACCGCGGGAGGAGCGGGCCCGGAAGGAACTCGCGGAGTGGAACTCGTTGCTCGAAAAGGAGCAGCGGGACGAGAACGCGGCGATCCGGGTCGCCCTGGGCAGTGGTGCCCGAGTCAGTCCCCAGGAGGCGCGGAACGCGCTGAAGGAACTCGCGGCCAAGGTGCGAGCCACCAATCGCGCCTGGACGGCGACGGTCCTCTGGGACCACTACGAGCAACTCGGCAAAGCCGCGGCCGGCCCCGGCAAGGAGGCCGGCCTGGGCGACCTCATGCGCCTCATCCGCTACGAGCTCGGCGCGGACGACGAGCTTCGTCCATACCGTACGGTGGTCGAGGAGCGCTTCGAGGGCTGGCTGCTGCGGCAGCGGCAGGCGGGCGTGGAGTTCACCGAGGACCAGCTGTGGTGGCTGGACCGGATAAAGGACGCCATCGCCACCGACATCGGCATCGAGCCGGGAGACTTCGGACACGCACCTTTCTCCGAGCGCGGCGGAGGCCGGGGCTTCATGCGGGCGTTCGGGGACAAGGACAAGGCGCTGGAACTGTTGGATGAGCTGAATCAGGAACTGGCGTGAGTGTGAGCGCGGGCGTGGACGGGGACAGGGAGCTTCCGGCGGGGTGGGCTTGGGCGACGTTGGGAGACTTGCTTCACCGTATCGAGGCTGGCAAGTCGTTCACGTGCGAGCCGCGTCCGGCTCAGCTCAACGAGTGGGGCGTGGTCAAGGTCAGTGCTATGACCTGGGGGGAATTCAACGCTGAGGAGAACAAAGCCGTCCCGAAGGGGCGCGCATTTGACCCCGGCCACGAGATCTCTCCAGGTGATGTGCTGGTCAGCCGAGCCAATACGAAGGCGTATGTTGGGGCTCCTGTTCTCGTGGGCGCATGCCGCCCCAGGCTACTCCTGTCGGACAAGAGCCTGCGGCTTGTGCCGCGTGATGGCGTGAGTAAGCGCTGGCTAGTCCATTTTTTGCGCTCCCCCGAGGCCCGGTCGTACGTAGAGGCGAAGGCAAGTGGTACCAAGGACGCGATGCGCAATCTGTCGCAAGAGGCATTGAGGAGGATGCCGGTCCCTTTGCCGCCGCTCGCGGAGCAGCACCGTATTGTCGAGGCACTCGAAGAGCAGTTGTCGCGGCTTGAAGTGGCCCTCAAGTCCCTTGAATCTTCTGCCGCACGCAGCACGAGTCTGCGAAGGTCGCTACTAGTCAGAGCCTTCTCTGGGGTGCTGCTTCCGGATAACGGTGGCCCACGTTGTTCGGCCCGGCCGCTCTTGGAACGGGTAGATGCTCAAGTTTCCGCACATGCTGGGAAGAAGCGGTGGAGTCAGGAGTGCACTCCCGCGCAGGAGTGGTGCCGCGATCTTCCTGAGGGCTGGGAATGGAGGACGCTGGGATCGCTGGCGTTGCTGATTCAGTACGGTAGCTCGGCGAAGGCGGAGTCTTCGGCTGGCGATGGTGCTGTCCCCGTGATCCGGATGGGCAACATCCAATCAGGGGAAATCGTGCTGGATGACGTGAAGTACCTGCCTGGTGGGCATCCGGATGTCGAGCCCCTGCGACTTCTGGACGGAGACCTCCTTTTTAACCGCACCAATAGCGCTGAACTGGTCGGAAAATCCGCGGTGTACCGAGATGGTATAGGTGAGGCTGTATTCGCCTCCTACCTGATTCGTTGTCACCTCGCGGACGGGATCGATCCCGATTGGGTGAGCGCATACGTGAACAGTCCCGGTGGGAGAAAATACATCACATCGGTACTTTCGCAGCAAGTTGGCCAAGCCAACGTCAATAGCGCCAAACTCGCGAGTTTGCCGATTCCTGTTCCCTCTGCTGGAGAGCAGGCGAATATTATGGAAGCTCTGCGTGAGTGGTATCGCCTTCTAGGGCGGTCTGACAAGGCACGGGAAACTGCAAACCTTCGGGCTGGGCAACTGCGCAAATCGCTGCTCCGTGCAGCGTTTGCTGGCAGCCTCGTGCGGCAGTCGCCCGATGATGAGCCCGCCGCCGACCTCCTGGCCCGTGTCACTGCCGAGCGCGCTGCCCGACCCGAGGCCAAGCGTCCACGTACGGCCAGGGCGAAGAAGTTGACCAAGGCGCCCGCCCCACGAGCCGCCGAAGCATCCGCCTCCGCCCCCGAACCAACCCCCGCCCCCGCCCTCGCCGTACAGCAGGAGTTCGACCTGTGACCGCCGCCGCAGATGCCCAGCAGCCCGCCGAGAAGGCCAAGGTCGCTGCGCAGACCAACACCCTGGTCGCCAAGCTCTGGAACTACTGCAACGTCCTCCGCGACAACGGCATGTCCACCATCGAGTACGTCGAGCAGCTCTCCTACCTGCTCTTCCTCAAGATGGTCGACGAGATCGAGAACGATCCGTGGGACGGCCAGGACATGAGTGCCATCGTCCCCGCCGACTACAACTGGACGTCACTCGTCGGTAAGCGCGGCCCCGAGCTCGAGAAGCACTACCGCGACGTTCTCGAACACCTCGGCAGCCAGCCCGACACCACCATCGGCACGATCTTCGCCGACGCCCAGAACCGCATCACCAAGCCCGCCCTCCTCGAAAAGCTCGTGGTCGACCTGATCGGTCGCGAGGAGTGGACCGTCACCGGAACGGACCTCAAGGGCGACGCCTACGAAGGGCTCCTCGCCAAGGGCGCTTCCGACACCAAGACCGGCGCCGGCCAGTACTTCACGCCCCGCCCGCTCATCGACGCCATCGTCGACGTCGTTCAGCCCGACTCGGACGACACCATCACCGACCCGGCCTGCGGCACCGGCGGCTTCCTCATCGCGGCCCATTCCTACATCCGCAACCACCACATGAAGACCATGTCGCTGGACGAGCGCATGGCCTACGACAGCGGCCGGAAGATCTGGGGCAACGAGCTGGTCACGGGCACGGCCCGTCTCGCCGCGATGAACATGCTGCTCCACGGCATCGGCAAGAGCGACGGCCCCAGCCTCATCACCGTCGGCGACGCCCTCGCCGACAAGCCCAGCGGCAAGCACGCCACGCTGGTCCTCGCGAACCCTCCCTTCGGCCGCAAGTCCGCGATCACCGTGGTCGGTCAGGACGGCGAGGTCGAGAAGGAGGACATCCAGTACGATCGCGACGACTTCACGGCGACGACCACCAACAAGCAGCTCAACTTCCTGCAACACATCATGTCGCTCACGGCAGTTGGGGGACGCGCGGCAGTCGTTCTGCCTGACAACGTCCTCTTCGAGGGCGGCGCTGGCGAAAAGATCCGCCGCAAGCTGCTGGACGAGTTCGACCTTCACACCATCCTGCGACTGCCCACCGGCATCTTCTACGCAGGTGGCGTCAAGGCCAACGTGCTCTTCTTCGACAAGAAGGCCCCACGCGCCGACGGCAAGCCGCACACCACCGAGACGTGGGTCTACGACTTCCGCACCGGCCAGCACTTCACGATGAAGCAGCGGCCTCTCACCCGCGCTCATCTGGACGACTTCGTCACCGCCTACCGTCCCGGCGAGCCCGCTTCGGCCCGCGTCGAGTCCGAGGACGAGAACGGGCCGTTCAAGAAGTTCAGCTACGAGGACCTGGTCGCCCGCGACAAGGTCAACCTCGACATCACGTGGATGAAGGACCCCGCCCTCGACGACGCCGACAGCGGCCTGCCGCCCGAGGTGATCGCCGAGGAGATCGTCCGCGACCTCCAGTCCGCCCTGAACGAGTTCACGGCCATCGCCCGCTCCCTGGGCGGCGAGGTGGACGTACCGGAGGCCGAGGTCGAGTAACCGGCCCGTCGGGTCAGTCTTCGGACGCGTACGACACGAAGCGGGTCCAGGCCCCTGGCGTCAGCATGAGCCGGGGGCCGTCGTCGTTCTTGGAGTCGCGGACGTGGATAGTGCGAGGCGCTATCGCGATTTCGACACAAGAATTGCCGTCGTTGCCGCCGCTGTAGCTGCTCTTGAACCACACCAGCTCGGACGCGTCCCCGGCAGTGGTCTTGCGGATCATGCTTCTCCCAGCAGTTGCTCGATGAAGGCCAGCGACTCCCGCGGAGAGAGTGCCTGAGCCCGGATCGTGCCATACCGCAACTCAAGAATGCGCAGGTCTTTGGGTTCTGTGATCGGTCGGCCGTTGAACGGGCCGTCAGAGCGACCCACGGCCGCGCCGTCTGCGAACTTCAGTAGTTCGATCCGACCGTCCAGCCCGGAGTGGGTGTCGCAGTTCATCGGCATCACCTGAAGCACGACGTTGTGCAGTCGCCCGACTTCCAGCAGACGTTCGAGCTGCTGACGCCAGACCATTGTGCCCCCGATGGGACGCCGCAGGACCCCCTCTTCCAGGACGAAGCTGAGGGCTGGAGAGGGCGAGCGTTCGAAGATCGACTGGCGAGCCAGGCGAGCGGACACCATGCGTTCCACGTCGTCCGGCGAATATGGCGGCTGCGCTGCTCCGATCACCGCTCGTGCGTGCTCTCGCGTCTGCAACAACCCAGCGATGATGTGGCTCTCGTAGAGGGCGATCTCGACGGCCTTGGCCTCCAGTTCCGCCAGCGCCCGCACCTTCTTGGGATACCGGACCTTGGCCACGTCCGCCTTCATCGCCGACACCAACCCACCCGCCCCCAACACCCTGTCGGCGTTGTCCAGATACCCCGGCTGGGGAATCCGCTTGCCCCCCTCCACCTTGTAGACCAGGTCCTCGCCATAGCCGATGGCCTTGCCGAACTCGCCGGCCTTCATCCCCGCCGACTCCCGCCGCAGCTTCAACTGCCGCCCGACGGTGGCGATGACCGCGACACCCCACTCGTCGTCCGGATCCACCTCCCAACCCGGCTCGTCCGACTCGACCTTGAGCTCGTCCGTCATCACCCCTCCTGACAAGCGCCGACACACCGGACAACCGCCGGACAGTCACCGTACGCAACGGCGTAATCACTCATCACGGTAGAGGCCATCGGCCACTCTGAGTGACGTGAATCAGAAATTCGCCGACCCCGACACCCAACTCGGCAGCGGAATCCCCCACTTCACCGTCCTGCTGTCCTCCACCCCGCGCGGTGCCCGCCTGGGCAGGCTGCTCGCGGCCGACCAGCTCCGAAGCTGGAGGCTCCCCACCGACCCCGCAACGCACATCGTGGCCGAGCTGGCGGCCAACGCCGCTACTCACGGTCGCCTGCCCGGCCGCAGCTTCCGCCTCACGCTCTACGTGGTCGGCCGCACCCTCCGCATCGAGGTCACCGACACGCGCGGTGACCGTCTGCCCGAGCTGCAAGTGCCGGACAGCCATGCCGAATCCGGTCGTGGCCTCCTTCTCGTGGACGCGCTCGCGGACCGCTGGGATGTCGCCGAGGGCCGTTATCCGCGCAAGACCATCTGGGCCGAACTGGCGCTCCCCGCACCGGAACCCGCCCCCACGGGTTCCGGTGACACCAGCGACTGAAAGCCAAGAACGGACGGGGAAAAGGACCCCAACCAAACCCCACCCCCCTCCCGGCCGCGCCGCCGCCCGCTCACTCGGCCGGGTGAATATGCCTGCGTCAGCTGGATTTCACAGCCCCGGACACCCATACGCTCAGCGCAACACCACCGCAGACATGCGACGGCCCTCGCCGGGACGGCAATCCCAGTGCGAGGGCCTGACCACCGAGGAAGAGGCAACTTCCCGATGGGTAACCAGAACCCTAGCGTGCCCATGCACGCCCAGCCCCCTATCGCGGGCAACAACCACCCGAACCGGCACCCCCAAGCCCCCCACTCCGGCGGACTGATCCACCACAACACCCGCCACACCACCCGCTTCACGGTGATCGGCAACCACCTCACCCAGCACCCCGACCTCTCCCTTCTCGCGATCGGCCTGGCCTGCCACATCCAGTCGCTGCCGAAGGGCGCCCGGGTCGACATCAAGACCCTCACCGCCCGCTTCCCCGAAGGCGCCACCCGCATCGCCGCCGCCCTGCGTGAGCTGGAGGCCCATGGCTACCTGCGCCGCGAACGTGCACGCATCCCCGGCGGCCGTATCGTCACCCGGACCATCTCCTGCAACCAGCCGGCAGCCCGGCGCCACCACCCCGACAGGCCCAGCCGCCCCACCCGGCGCCCGGCAGGACCGGCCCTGGTACCGGCACCGGCAAAGCGCCCCCATCGCACCGCCCCGAAACCCCTCCCCGCCGTCCCCCAGCCGGCCTGCACCGCTCCCGCCCTCCTCCGGGCCGCCACCGACCTCCTCGCCGACCTGCGCCGCCACGACCCATGCCTCCTCCTCTCGGAGAAGGACACGGCGCATCTCGCCCCCGGCGTCGCCGCCTGGCTGGAGCGCGACGTCAGCCCCACCGCCGTACGCCAGGCCCTGACCGCCGACCTGCCACCCGAGGGACCACGACGCCCCGCCGCCTTGCTGGCCCACCGCCTCGCCACGCAGCTGCCGCCCCCACCCCCGTTCCGCGCACCAGCAGCCCCGCCGGCCGCACGACACCCGCTTCAGACCTGCGACGGCTGCGACCGCGCCTTCCGGGCGCCCGGACCGGGCCGCTGCCGCGACTGCCGATCCGATCTCCTGGAGGCCGCCTAGCATGAAAGCGACGATCCTTGCCCCTGGGCACAGACGAGGAGCGAGCGCCATGACCATCGCACCGGACGACGCGCGACAGGGCGCCTCCCACCTCTACCGGGCCATGCGTGACTTCGTGCAGTCCACGGACGACACCCTCCCCGGCAAGTTCGAGATCACCAAGGAAGGGATCGTCCTCGACATGATGTCGCCCGTGAAGCCGCACGAGCTCACCGTGCTGCGCATCCGGAAGCGCTTGGAGAAGGTGATGCCGGAAGAACTCGTGGCTCATACAGGCGAACCCGACGTGGAGGACGAGCCCGAGAGAATCCTCCGCCGCCCCGACGTGATGGTGATCGCCGAGGCGGAGATGGAGGGAGAGGGCACCTTTGATCCCCGCACGCTCATCGCCGCCGTCGAAGTCGTCTCGCGCTCGAACCCCGACAACGACTGGGTTGCCAAGATGCGCGACTACCCCTTGATCGGCGTCCCCGTGTACGCCGTGTTCGACCCACATACCGGCACCGGCGCGGTCCTCTCCGACATCCACCCCACCCCTGAGGGCCCCCGCTACGCCACCCGCAAGGACTTCGTCTACGGCGAGGACGTCACCATCGCCGACTGGACCATCCCGACCGACGGCCTGCCGCGCTACCAGGACGAGAACGCCCGCGGCGAGGGCGAGCCACAGCCCTGACACCTGAGGGGCGTCTTCCGGATACGGGGGAGCAGTTTTCGGCCACCTTGGTCCGAGGCGTCGTCGCCCGGCTTGACTGACCCCCCTGCCCCTCGGGAATCGTTCTCGTAAAGATCTTCGCGATGAGTTCTCACGGGGTAGGGCATGGCCATTTCCACACCGCAGACACGCCAGTTCGAGGCGTTCATGACGAACCTGTCCTACGCCCGACGCATGGTCAAAACGGGCGGGATGCTGACTCCGTTCCGTTCCCCGACCATCGACATCGACGACTTCTACCGGGCGGCCTGGGTGCAGGCGGTGGCAGCCATAGACCACTGGCTCCATGAGGAGGTCCTGCGCCGGGTCGCGGAGTTGGCGGCCATGGACAGCCCCGAGATGCCGTACCAGCTCCGGGTCTACGAGCTTCCCCTGCACAGGGTGGAGGCAGTGCGGCGAGGGGAGGTGACACTGTCCGAAGCCGTGGTCGAGCACTTGCGGGAGAAGCTCGCGCCCCAGGCACTCCAGCATCCCGGGAAGATTTCCGAAGTGCTGAAACTCGTGACCGAGAAAAAGGTCTGGTACGAGGCCGCTGGGTGCATCAACAAAGAGTTCTTCCAGGGGCGCACCTCGCTCAATGAGAAGAAACTCCGCAGCCGCTATCTGGAGATCACCCAGCGGCGTAACAAAATCGCGCATGACGCCGACCTCATCGACGGCGACCTGAAGCAGAGGCGCCCCATTGACGAGGCAGAGGTGACGGACGCCATCGACTGGATCGAGCGGATCGCGCTGGCCATCGCTCACGTTCTCGACGGCGAAGGTCGGGAGGTGCCCGAAGGGAGCCCGGCCGCCTCGTAGGGTGGACCCATGACGGAACTGCCCGACCGGCGTCTTCTCCTGGTGCACGCGCATCCGGACGACGAGTCGATCAACAACGGCGCGACCATGGCCCGGTACGCGGCCGAGGGGGTCCATGTGACCCTGGTCACCTGCACCCTGGGGGAGCGTGGCGAGGTCATTCCGGCCGAGCTGCGGCATCTGACCGGTGCCGCGCTGGGCCTGCACCGGCGTGGTGAGCTGGCCGACGCCGTGCGCGCGCTGGGGGTGAGCGACGCCCGGCTGCTCGGCGGCGCGGGGCGGTACGGGGACTCCGGGATGATGGGGATCTCCGACAACGAGGACCCCGGGTGCTTCTGGCAGGCCGACGTCGACGAGGCCGCCGGGCGGCTCGCCGAGGTGATCCTCGAGGTCCGGCCCCAGGTGCTCGTGGCCTACGACGACAACGGCGGATACGGCCACCCGGACCACATCCAGGCCCACCGTGTCGCCATGCGCGCCGTCGAACTGGCGGACGAGCGGGGCCACCGCATCGCCAAGGTCTACTGGAACCGTGTCCCGCGCTCTGTCGCCGAGGCTGCCTTCGAGCGGCTTCAGGAGGAGCTGCCCGGACTGCCGTTCGACAAGAGCGCGTCCCTGGCCGACGTGCCGGGTGTCGTGGACGACGAGCTGATCACCACCGCCGTCGACGGCGCGCCGTACGCCGCCGCCAAGGCCGCCGCGATGCGTGCCCACGGCACCCAGATCGAGGTGGCCGAGCCGTACTTCGCGCTCTCCAACGAGCTGGCCCAGCCGCTGTTCACCACCGAGTACTACGAGCTGGTGCGCGGCACGGCCGAGCCCGGGGAGAGCGACCTGTTCGCGGGCGTCGAAGGGGTGGGGGCATGAGCAACCCGGGACAGGGCTCGCTGCTCGCCCAGCCGCTGCAGCGGCCCTCCGCCGGACGCGTCGCCGCGTACGTCGGCCTCTTCCTGCTCGGCGCGGTCGTCGGCCTCGCCGGGACCCTCGTGCAGGCCGGCTGGTTCCCCGGCGGGCTGCTGCTCGCCCTCGTCGGCGCGGCCGGGCTCTTCCTCGGCGGGGCGTACGCCACCGGCGGGCGGGGCGGGGCCGTGGCGCCGGTGGCCGGCTGGATCATCGCCGTCATCCTGCTCACCACCTCGCGCCCCGAGGGCGACTTCCTGTTCAGTGCCGGGGGTTCGTCCTATCTCTTCCTGCTGGGTGGCATGGTGGTCGCTGTGATCTGCGCCACCATCGGCGCGGGGCGGCAACCCGGCGGCGGCCCCGCCCGACTTGGCAAGTGACGTACCACTTCGCCGTACCGCACACGTGCGAGTCCGGTGTGGGTTTCCTCAGCGGCCATGGGATAAGCGCCAGAAGTGGCCAGTATGGTGGTGCGCGCCGCCGAGCCGCCCGCGAGGTCGTAACGGGCGGCGGAGCCAACTGGGAGAACCTGCCTTGAGTCGTGAAACTGACACTCCGTCCTCCGGGCCCAACGGGCGCGGGGGAGCCGCATACCCCTCCGGCACGCCGCCGTACGGGACCCCCATGGCTACCGATGACGGTTCGGGTGCGGGCCGTTCGGGCTCGCAGCCGGAGGAGAAGAAGACCGAGACCACGCTGACGACCCGGATCCGGATCAACATCCCCGGATCCCGGCCCATTCCGCCGGTCGTCGTGCGCAAGCCGGTCGGTGACACCGACGCCGGTGAGGACGCGCCCGCCGCCGACACGCGGCCCGCGCCCGAGCGTCCGGCCGCCGGCGAGGCCCCCGCCGGACCGCCGGCCCAGGCCGACGAGAAGCCCAGCGACTGGTTCGCGCCCCGCAAGTCCTCGGCCCCCAAGGGCGGTCCGGGCGGTGGCGGGGCGGGCGGTGCCGGAACCCAGGCCGGTTCCGCCGGGGCCACCGGCGCCACGGGCGCACCGGCCGCCCGTCCGGGTGGTCCGGGGGCGTCCGGTACGACGGGTACCACCGGCGCACGCTCCGGCGGCGGCCGTCCCGGCGGTGTCGTCGGCTCCATGAGCGTGCCCGGCGCCGGCCGTTCCGGCACCACGAACGGCTCGGGTCTGCCCGGCGCCACCGGCGGCCCCGTCGCCCCCGGACACGGCGGCGGCACCGGCTCCTTCGACGTGACCGAGGCGCTGAACGCGGGCCCGCTGGCGGGCGGCTCCCGCTCCGGCCCGGCCGCGAACGCCGAGCCCCGCCGCGACGAGCTGCCGTACTTCTCGGAGAACGGCGGCCAGGACACCTACGGCGGTGCCGGCACCCCCGGGCACGACGGCTTCGGCACGGGCGCGAGCGGTGCCAACGGGCACGGCGGCGCCAGCGGCCTGGGCGGTCCGAACGGCCCCGGCGGCCTGGGCGGCGGCCCGGCCGGCCCCACCAGCGGCCCGGTCACCGGCGACGGCGCCCTCGCCCCGTCGCCCGGCGGTCCCCGCCCGGGCGGCGATCCGTTCGCCGCCCCGGGCAGTGGCGGCGAGCCCTTCGGCAGCCCGGCCGGCGGCTTCGACGCCCCCGGCGGCCGGAGCACTCCGCCCCCGCGCAGCGCCCTCGCCGACATCGCCGACCTGGACGGTCCCACGGCGCCCGGCGCTCCGGCCGCTGCCCCGGGTGGTCCCGGCGGTCTCGGCCCCGGCGGCGGGATCAGCGACGACACCGCGATCCTCACCCCGCAGAAGCCGGCCCCGGAACCGGGCACGCCCGGCTACCGCCGTAGCGACAACGTCTCCGGACACACCGTCACCAGCGGCATCCCGGTCGTCCCGAGCGGCGGCAACTCCCCGTTCGGCGGCCCCGGGAACCGGACCGACCCGGCCGCCACACCGGAGCCCGCCCCCGCGCCGAAGCCCAAGGCGCAGGCCGCGCCCAGGAAGAAGG
The DNA here is from genome assembly GCF_001866665.1 of Streptomyces monashensis. Lineage (GTDB taxonomy): Bacteria > Actinomycetota > Actinomycetes > Streptomycetales > Streptomycetaceae > Streptomyces > Streptomyces monashensis. Next base: position 28,208 of record NZ_MLYO01000055.1, read on the forward strand.
GCCGCAGCAAGCTGGTGCTGCTCGGCGTCGGCGTGGTCGTCGTCGCGGGCGGTGCCTACGGCGCCGGACTGCTGATGAACCACACCGACGTGCCCAAGGGCACCACGGTGCTCGGCGTCGACATCGGCGGCGGCACCCGCGACGACGCCGTCAAGAAGCTCGACGACGCGTTCGGCAGCCGGGTGAACAAGCCGCTGAAGCTCACCGTGGACGGCAGGACGGTGGCCCTCACGCCGGAGAACGCCGGGCTCCAGTTCGACTTCCAGGCCACCGTCGGCAAGGCCGCGACCAGCGACTACAACCCCATCAGCGTCGTCGGCTCGCTCTTCGGGCAGAAACGTGTGATCGCGCCCGAGATGCCGGTGGACGAGGAGAAGCTCCAGGCCGCCCTCCAGCAGGCCGGCGGCGGCTCCGGCCTCTCGTCCGACGGCACCATCAGGTTCGAGGCGGGCCGGGCCGTCGCCGTCTACGGCAAGCCGGGCAAGGGCATCGACGCGGCCTCCTCGACCCAGGCGGTCGAACAGGCCTACCGCACCGCCGTGGAGACGGACAACGCGACGCCGGTCGCCGTCCCGACGACCACGCAGCAGCCGACGGTGCCCAACGCCGAGGTCGACCGCGAGATGAAGGAGTTCGCGGAGCCGGCGATGTCCGGCATAGTGACGGTGCAGACGGACGCCGCGCACTCGATCCGGATGAGCCCGCAGAAGTCGCTGTGGAAGTTCCTCCGGGTGAAGGCCGTCAACGGCAAGCTGGTCGACAGCCCCGACATGGCCGCCCTGCAGCAGCTCTACGGCAACGCCTTCAACGGCGTGCTCATCACCCGCGGCAACGGCAAGAAGACGCAGGTCACGCCGCAGGACATCTACGGCGCTCTGCGCCAGGCGCTGATGAGCAGGACCAACCGGGTCGCGGTCATCTCGACCAACCCCAGTTAGTCACGCGGTACTTGGAGGAGCGCCCGGTGCGGACACCGGGCGCCCCTCCGTCGTACCCGTCTCCCGGCCCCGCCGTGTCTGTCACCCGATCCGCATGACATCTGTCATCCGCCTCCCAGGACCCGCGACACTGCCGGGTCCGGTGCCCGTTCGGCGAGCATGGGGGCATGACAACGACTGCGGCACCGGCCACCGCCACACCGGTGGTCGGCTTCGACCAGGTGACCAAGACGTACGGCAGTGTGCGGGCCGTGGACGGGCTCTCCCTCGCCCTGCACCCCGGCGAGACCGTCGCCCTCCTCGGCCCGAACGGGGCCGGCAAGTCCACCACCCTCGATCTGCTCCTCGGTCTGAAGAACGCCGACAGCGGCACGGTGAACGTGTTCGGCACCAGTCCGCGCGAGGCCATCGTCGCCGGGCGCGTCGGCGCCATGCTGCAGAGCGGCGGCCTGATGGACGAGGTCACCGTCGGCGAGATGGTGAAGCTGGCCTGCTCGCTGCACCCCAAGGCGTACAAGGCCGCCGACGTGATGGCCCGCGCGGGCATCACGCAGATCGCCGACCGCAAGGTCAACAAGCTCTCCGGCGGACAGTCCCAGCGCGTCCGCTTCGCCCTCGCCACCGCCGGCGACAGCGACCTGATCATCCTGGACGAGCCGACCACCGGCATGGACGTCTCCGCCCGCCAGGCCTTCTGGGCCACCATGCGCGAGCAGGCCGACCAGGGCCGTACCGTCCTCTTCGCCACCCACTACCTCGAAGAGGCCGACGCGATCGCCGACCGGGTGCTCGTCCTGCACCGCGGCCGGCTCCTCGCCGACGGCACCGCCGCCGAGATCAAGGCCAAGGCCGGCGCCCGCCGCATCGCCTTCGACCTGGAGGGCGCCATCGACGAGGCCGCCCTGCGCGCCCTGCCCTTCCTGACCTCCGTCGACGTGTCGGGGCAGACCGTCCGCATCCAGTCGTCCGACGCCGACGCCACCGTCCACGCCCTGTACGGCCTCGGCGTCTACCCCCGCAACCTCGAAGTCGCCGGCCTCGGCCTGGAGCAGGCCTTCGTCGCCATCACGCAGGCCGAGGAGGCCAAGCAGTCATGAACGCCCTGATCAAGCTGGAACTGGTCCGCGCCTTCCGTAACAAGAAGTTCCTGTTCTTCTCGGTGCTCTACCCGGCGATCCTCTTCCTGATCATCGCGGGCAACGCCAAGGACACCAGGGTCGACGGCACGGGCCTGACTCTCCCGACGTACATGATGGTCTCCATGGCCTCCTTCGGCGCCCTGACCGCCGTGCTGATGGGCAACAGCGAGCGCATCGCCAAGGAGCGCGAGGGCGGCTGGGTGCGGCAGCTGCGGCTGACCCCGCTGCCGGGGCGCGGCTACGTCCTCGCCAAGACCGCCAGCGCCGCCGTGGTGAGCCTGCCGTCGATCGTCGTGGTCTTCCTGGCCGGCGCCGTGATCAAGCACGTACGGCTGGACGCCTGGCAGTGGCTCGCGCTCACCGGCATCATCTGGGCCGGCAGCCTCGTCTTCGCCGCGCTCGGCGTCGCCATCGGCTACGTCGCCTCCGGGGACGCGGTCCGCCCCATCACGATGATCGTCTACTTCGGTCTGTCGATCCTCGGCGGCCTGTGGATGCCGACCACGACCTTCCCGCAGTTCCTGCAGGACATCGCGAAGTGGCTGCCCACGCACGCGTACGCTGCTCTCGGGCGGGCGATCGAGCAGAGCCAGGCCCCGCACACGACGGACATCGCCATCCTCGCCGTCTACTTCGTCCTGTTCGCGGGCGGCGCTGCCTGGCTGTACCGGAAGGACACGCTGAAGGCGTGAGCACCATGACGGAAGACCAGGGGGCCGGCGACAAGCGGCCGGAGACCCAGGTACGGATCGGCCAGGCGCCCCGAGTCCGGCGCGAGGTGCTGGTCAAGGCGCTGTGGATCGGCGTCTGGCTGGTCTTCCTCAGCTCGCCGGTCCACGACCTGGTGGCCGGCGACCACACCCAGGGTGCCACCGTGGCAGGCGCCATCGGACTCACCGCGTTCGTCGGCGCCTATCTGATGCTGGTCTTCCGGAACATGGGCCGGCCCTTCGACCCGCCGTTCGCCGTCACGCTGCTCGCGGTGATGGGCGTCCTCGCCCCGCTGCTGAACTACACCCTCGGTGACGCCTGGGGCGGACTGTTCGTCTACGTCTCGGTGGCCTGCGGGGTGACCCTGCCCCTGCGCGCCGCGTCCTGGGCGATCCCGGCGACGGCCGTGGTGATGTACCTGGTCGCCCTGCACAACGGCCGGCCCGGCTGGGACGAGTCCCTGCTCCTCGTCTTCCTCATCGGCTTCGCGATGGTCGGGGTGGGCCAACTGGTCCGTACGACGATCGAGTTGCGCAAGGCCCGGGCCACCGTCGCCCATCTCGCCGCCAACGAGGAACGCCTGCGCCTCGCCCGCGACCTGCACGACCTGCTCGGCCACTCGCTCTCCCTGATCACGCTGAAGAGCGAGCTGGCCGGCCGGATGCTGCCCGACCACCCCGACAAGGCGGCCCAGCAGGTCGCCGACATCGAGCAGGTCAGCCGGCAGGCGCTGGTCGACGTGCGCGAGGCCGTCACCGGGTACCGGCGGCCCCGGCTCGCCGCCGAACTCGCCGGCACCCAGGTCGCGCTGACCGCCGCCGGTGTCGCCGCCGACATGCCCGCCGAACCCGACCTCTCCGGCGTCCCGGAGGAGTCCGAGTCCGCGCTCGCCTGGGCGCTGCGCGAGGCGGTCACCAACGTGGTCCGGCACAGCGGCGCCGACCGCTGCCTCGTCCAGCTCACCCACCGGCAGACCCTCGACGGGCCGGTCCTCGAACTCTCCGTCGAGGACAACGGATCCGGCGGCGCCGGGAGCGTCCCGGGCAACGGTCTGACCGGGCTCACCGAGCGGCTGGAGAAGGCCGGCGGCAGCCTGGAGGCGGGCCGTGCGGGGCACGGCTTCCGGCTCGTCGCCCGCGTCCCCACGGCCCCGGCGGGGGACGTAGGATCCGGGGCATGACGTGCACGATCAAGGTCCTGCTGGCCGAGGACCAGTCGATGGTCCGCGAGGCGCTGGCCGCGCTGCTCGGCCTGGAGGCGGACATCGAGGTCGTCGCCCAGGTCGCGCGCGGGGACCAGGTGCTCGCCGCCGTCGGCGCGCACGACGTGGACGTGGCCCTGCTCGACATCGAGATGCCCGGCTGCACCGGCATCGAGGCGGCCGCCCGGGTGCACCGGGAGTTCCCGCAGGTCAAGCTGGTCGTCCTGACCACCTTCGGCCGGCCCGGCTATCTGCGCAGCGCCATGGAGGCGGGCGCCGACGCCTTCCTCGTCAAGGACGCCCCGGCCGCCCAGCTCGCCGAGGCGATCCGCAGGGTGCTCGCCGGTGAGCGGGTCATCGACCCGACCCTCGCCGCCGCCGCGCTCGCCGAGGGCGCCAACCCTCTCACCGAGCGCGAACGCGAGGTGCTGCGCGCGGCGGCCGACGGCGCGACCAACGCCGAACTGGCCGGCGCCCTGCACCTCTCCCAGGGCACGGTCCGCAACTACCTCTCCACCGCCATCCAGAAGCTGGCGGTGCGCAACCGCGCGGAGGCGGTGCGGACGGCCCGGGAGAAGGGGTGGCTCTGAAAGCGCCCGGCGGGCACGTCAGTTGAGCATGGCCCGCGCGGTGTGCGCCTGTTCGCGCACCTTGCGGGCGGCCGGCTCGTCGACGACCTCGATCAGCTCGGCGTAGGCGTCCAGTTCCGCCGCCCCCGAGACGAACTCGCCGCGCTGCACCAGCAGTTGCCCCCGCTCGTAGCGCAGCCGGGCCGGGTGTGACGGCACCAGCAGCGCCAGTTCCACGGCCCACAGCGCCACGTCCGACCGCTCGGGACGGGCGGCGGCCCAGGCCCGTATGTTGTTCAGGACGCGCTGGACGACCTCCAGCGGCGCCGCGGGCTCCAGCACGGCGGGATCCAGCGGCGCTCCGGTGGCCCCGACCACGAGCAGCTCCGCGTCGGTCCCGGTCAGCACCCGGCCGCCCTCGAAGGGATCGGCCAGCACCTGCTCCTGCGCCGCGCCGAACCCCACCACGAAGTGCCCCGGCAGGGCGACCCCGTACACCGGGGCCCCCGCCCGCCGGGCGGCCTCCAGCCACACCACCGACAGCAGGATCGGCAGCCCGCGCCGGCGCCGCAGCACCTCGTGCAGCAGCGAGGACTCCAGCCGCTGGTAGTCGCCGGGCGTCCCGTGGAACGCGTAGCACCCGCCCAGCAGCCGCCGTACGGCCTCCGCCCAGGCACGCGGCCCGCCCGGCCGGTACGGCAGCTCGCCCGCCAGCCGGTCCAGCTCCAGCTGTGCCGCGTCGATCCCGTGCTCGTCCAGCGAGCCGTCCGCCGCGGCGCCGATCAGCAGGCACAGCGCGGACAGGTCCGGCCGCTCGGCGCGCGCCTCCTCGGCGAACCTGCGGCGCAGCTCGGCGGCGCGCTCCGGCGGCGGCGGATAGGGCGGCGGCAGGTGCGGGTGCGGCATGACAGGCTCAGGCCCTTCCACGGCGCTCGTCCGGTGCGTCCGGCGCCCGGTAGTGGTGGTAGGTGTGGTGCGGCGTGAAGCCCAGCGCTGCGTACAGCGCCCGCGCGCCCTCGTTGTCGGTCTCGACCTGGAGCCAGGCCGCCGACGCGCCCTCGTCCAGCGCCCGCCGGGCCAGCGCGGCCATCACCTCCGTGGCGAGCCCCGCGCGGCGCCGGGCGGGGTCCACCTCGACGGCGGCGAACCCGGCCCACCGTCCGTCCACGACGCACCGCCCGATCGCCGCCGGCGGCGCGGCAGCGTCTCCTGTGTCCCCCGGCACGGTCGCGAACCACACCGAGGGTCCCGTGCCGAGCACCCGCAGGGCCACCTCGCTCACTCCCTTGCGCTGGTACCGGGCGAGCCACGCCTCGTCCGCCTCCCGGGCCAGGGTCACACCGGCGCCCTCGGCCCGGTCCGCGACCGGCGCCAGGGCGCCGGTCCACACCTCGGCACTCACCTCCCGCACCCAGCCGCGCCGCTCCAGCTCCGCGCAGAGCAGCTCCTGTGTGCCCTCGGCGCCGGTGGCGGTCTGGACGTAGGCGGGCAGCCCACGCTCGCCGTACCAGCGTCGTACGGCATCCAGGGCCGCGTCGAGGGGGAGTCCCGGATCGCCGAGCGGCAGCACGCTGTTGGCCCGCCGGGTGAAGCCGGAGGCTGCCCGCAGCTCCCACTGGCCGAGCCGCTCGCTCTCCACGGGCTGCCAGCCGCGCGCGCCGACGCGCGCCAGTTCCTCGTACGAGGCGGCGGGCCCCCGGCGGCGCGCGGGCGCGGCGGGCACGACCTTGGCGGCTACCACGGAGTTCTCCGCGATGCGGACGCTCTCGCCGTTCCGCCGCGTGATCATGAGCACGCCATCAGTCCAGGATGTGAGAACCCCCACCGTGTCGGTGAACTTCTCCGATCTCCCTCCAGAGGCTTCCAAGCGCCGCACGGAGACGCGTTTTCCCACGTCAGCAGGGGTAATACGGACCACCAGACGTCCTGCCGCCGAGATTTCCACCGGTCAGTTCACCCCTCCTGTTCGGATCATGCTCCGGAACGGAGATACTAGGGGCGGGCATCGACGACGCCGCGCTCCCGCGCGCCAGGCGGCGGAGCCTGAGGAGGCCCGCCAGCGCCCTATCGAGGAGGAACGACAGCGTGACCTACGTCATCGCAGAGCCTTGTGTCGATCTCAAGGACAAGGCGTGCATCGAGGAGTGCCCGGTCGACTGCATTTACGAGGGCCAGCGGTCCTTGTACATCCACCCGGACGAATGCGTCGACTGTGGCGCCTGTGAACCGGTCTGCCCGGTCGAGGCGATCTTCTACGAGGACGACGTGCCGGAGGAGTGGAAGGACTACTACAAGGCGAACGTCGAGTTCTTCGACGAGCTGGGCTCGCCCGGCGGTGCCAGCAAGCTGGGGCTGATCGAGCGCGACCACCCGTTCGTCGCCGCGCTGCCGCCGCAGTCGCACGACGAGTAATCCGGTAGCGGCCCGCTCCCCCTGTTCCGGGCCCCGCCCGAACCGGGGGACCCCCGACGCCGCCTCGGTCCCGTACGGCCCCGATCGCTCCGATCACGCCGCACGGGACCGAGGCGTTTGCCGCAGCAGCCGCGCACGTACGAAAGTGAGCCACTGACCGTGTCCGCAGTCTCCGACCGCCTGCCCGACTTCCCCTGGGACAAGCTGGAGCCGTACAAGAAGACGGCAGCCGCGCACCCCGGCGGGATCGTCGACCTCTCCGTGGGCACCCCGGTCGACCCGGTGCCCGAGCTGATCCAGAAGGCCCTGATCGACGCGGCCGACTCGCCGGGCTATCCGACCGTGTGGGGCACCCCGGCGCTGCGCGACGCGATCACCGGCTGGCTGGAGCGCCGCCTCGGCGCCCGCGACCTCACCCACCGCCATGTCCTGCCGGTGGTCGGCTCCAAGGAGCTGGTGGCCTGGCTGCCGACCCAGCTCGGCCTCGGCCCGGGCGACACGGTGGCCTACCCGCGCCTCGCCTACCCGACCTACGAGGTGGGCGCCCGCCTGGCCCGCGCCGTGTACGAGGTCTACGACGACCCGCGCGACCTGGACCCGGCGAACCTGAAGCTCCTCTGGCTGAACTCCCCGTCGAACCCGACCGGCAAGGTGCTCGCCAAGGAGGACCTGACGAGCATCGTCGCCTGGGCCCGCGCCCACGGCGTCCTCGTCGTCTCCGACGAGTGCTACCTGGAGCTGGGCTGGGAGGCCGACCCCGTCTCGGTCCTGCACCCGGACGTCAACGGCGGCTCGTACGACGGCATCGTGGCCGTGCACTCCCTCTCCAAGCGCTCCAACCTGGCGGGCTACCGCGCGGCGTTCGTCGCCGGCGACCCGGCCGTCCTCGGCCCGCTGCTGGAGATCCGCAAGCACGGCGGCATGATGACTCCGGCGCCGACCCAGGCGGCCGTCGTGGCCGCCCTCGGCGACGACGCGCACGTGCACGAGCAGCGCGAGCGCTACGCCGCCCGCCGCGCGGCCCTGCGCACGGCCCTGCTCGGCCACGGCTTCCGCATCGAGCACAGCGAGGCCAGCCTCTACCTGTGGGCCACACGGGACGAGTCCTGCTGGGACACGGTCGCCCACCTGGCCGGCCTGGGCATCCTGGTGGCCCCGGGCGACTTCTACGGCGCGGCGGGCGAGACGTTCGTCCGCGTGGCCCTGACGGCGACGGACGAACGGATCCGCGCGGCCGTGGAGCGCCTGTAGCCGCTTGCCGTGCACGCACGACGAAGGGGTCCGGGGAGCACGCTCCCCGGACCCCTTCGTCGTGCTGTGGGCGTCAGCTCAGCGGCACACCCTGCACGGGCAGGCCGGACGTCGGCAGGGCGCCGCCCTTCGTCGCGCCGGACGCGGCGTCCCCGAGGACGTTCCCGGCCGACCCGGCCACGCTGCCCGCGGCCTGCTGGGCCACCGGGGCCGCCTTCTTCAGGCCGCCGCCGGCCGCCTGGCCCGCGGCCGGAACCGCCGTGCCGACCACACGGCCGCCCGCGTTGCCGGCGAGCGTGGTGGCGTTCTGGGCGGCACCGTCGGCGGTGTTGGCGAGCTGCGACGCGTCCACGGCGGACAGACCGCTCAGGTTCGGGGCCACCGTGGGCTGGCTCGGGGCCGCGCTGGCGGAGCCGGCCGCACCGACCCCGGCTGCCGCTCCCGCTGCGACGAGCAGCGCGGTACGGGCGATCCGGCGGGTCAGAGGGAGGGACATGATGCTCCATTCGACGGGAGAGAACGGTGTTGGTCCGGGCTCGGGTCCGGGCTCGGACGCCGTGACTACCGCTCGAAGCCCGCGAAGGTTGCGGACGCCTCAGGTAACGAATAGATAACGCATCGCATAATCAGGTGTGGATAAAAACGGGCAAAGAACGTCACCCTGAATCAGCGCAGAATCCTTACATCCTTTGATTTCCAAGGGCTTCCGCGTCCGGTGCGAAATCGGGCCGCCCGCCGCGGTGAACCTCGGCCGAGCAACCCTCCGGAGTGACCCCCTCGTACTACTGTCCGGTCACGATCCGGACGGCCCCCGCGGACTGCTCCGCCCCGCCGGTCCCGTCCGACGCGACCGGTTTCCACTGGCTGTCGCTGCTCCCGGCGACCCACTCGCGCCCGGCGTACGACACCCGCTGGATGTGCAGCGCCGAGGAGTTCGCGACCGCCCACTGGGCCAGCTGCCAGCCCCGCTGCCGCTCCCCGTACCCGCCGGCGTCCGGCTGCCGGCCCCGCGGCACCGGAACGGTCACCGTCCGCCCCTGCGCGGTCGCCGTCACGCTCGGCGACGGAGACGGCGAGGGCACCGGGACGCCGCCCACCTCCGCACCGGTCTCCTGGAGCGCGTCGCGCCCGAAGTCCCGTACCAGCGCGCCGCGTACGGCGTCCGGGCCGATCGCCGAGGCCCCGGGCTGCGGGCGGCCGTCGCAGGTCAGCGTGGCCGACGCGGTGCCGGTCAGGGACGCCGCCAGCAACGTGGCGTCCGGCTCGTGCTTGGCGTACGCCTCCGGGTAGCCGCTGCGCTGCACCCGCTGCGCGGCCACCGTCAGGGGAAGGCCGGTGTAGTCCGGCACCTTCGCCAGGTGGGCGTAGAAGATGCCCGCCGCGTACGCCGGGTCCATGATCTGCTCCTCGGTGCCCCAGCCCTGCGAGGGCCGCTGCTGGAACAGGCCGAGCGAATCCCGGTCGCCGTGCTGGATGTTGCGCAGCCCCGACTCCTGGATGGCCGTGGCCAGCGCGATCGCCACGGCCCGCTCGGGCATGTGGCGGCCGGTGCCGACGGCCGCGATCGTCGCCGCGTTCTGCGCCTGCTCCGGCGAGAACTCGTACGACGTCCCGTCGGCGTCGGCCGACACCACCTTGCAGCCGTGCGCCCCGCCGCCTCCGGTGACGTACTGCACCACGAGGTAGGCGGCGACGCCGCAGAGGACCAACAGGGCCGCGGAGAAACGAAAGAGACGGCCGCGACGCTTGATACGGGTGGGGGGCTCTGACACGCGTACAAGGTACTGGAGCCCCGTCCGGTCCCTACGGGGGGTCCGGCCGCTGCCGTCGGCCAGGCCGGAGCAGCGCGGGGAAGCCGGCGGCCGCGGGTGACGCGTTAGGGTCGCTGGCATGGCCGACACCTCGCTTGACCTCACGCTCGACGCCGCCGCGCTCACCGCGCAGCTCGTGGACCTCCGCTCCGAGAGCGGCACCGAGAAGCCGCTCGCGGACGCGATCGAGGCCGCCCTGCGCGCCCTGCCGCACCTCACGGTGGACCGCTACGGCAACAACGTCATCGCCCGGACGAACCTGGGCCGTGCCGAGCGCGTCATCCTGGCCGGCCACATCGACACCGTCCCGATCGCGGACAACGTCCCCTCGCGGCTGGACGAGGACGGCGTGCTGTGGGGCTGCGGCACCTGCGACATGAAGTCCGGCGTCGCGGTGCAGCTGCGCATCGCGGCCACGGTCCCCGCCCCCAACCGCGACCTGACGTTCGTCTTCTACGACAACGAGGAGGTCGCCGCCGACCTCAACGGCCTCAAGCACGTCGCCGAGGCCCACCCGGAGTGGCTGGAGGGCGACTTCGCCGTGCTGCTGGAGCCGTCCGACGGCCAGGTCGAGGGCGGCTGCCAGGGCACGCTGCGCGTGCTGCTGAAGACCGAGGGCGAGCGGGCGCACTCGGCCCGCTCCTGGATGGGCGCCAACGCCATCCACGCGGCGGCCCCGATCCTGGCCCGCCTGGCGGCGTACGAGCCCCGCTACCCGGTCATCGACGGCCTGGAGTACCGCGAGGGCCTCAACGCGGTCGGCATCAGCGGCGGGGTCGCGGGCAACGTCATCCCCGACGCGTGCGTGGTGACGGTCAACTTCCGCTACGCCCCCGACCGCACCGAGGAGGAGGCCATCGCGCACGTCCGCGAGGTCTTCGCCGACTGCGGGGTGGCGGAGTTCGTCGTCGACGACCACAGCGGCGGCGCCCTGCCCGGCCTCTCCCACCCGGCCGCGGCGGCCTTCATCGAGGCCGTGGGCGGCACCCCGCTGCCGAAGTACGGCTGGACCGACGTGTCCCGCTTCTCCGCGCTCGGCGTCCCCGCCGTCAACTACGGCCCGGGCAACCCGCACTTGGCGCACAAGCGGGACGAGCGGGTGGAGACGGCCAGGATCCTCGCGGGCGAGGAGCGCCTGCGGAACTGGCTGACGGCGTAGGGACCGCCACGGCGCCGGAACCGCTGGTGCCGGTCCGGACATGCGCACGTCCCCCCTCCGTAACCCGAGGCGATCTAGTCTGAGATCGAACTACCCGCAAGTGGAGGGAGCGCACATGCCTACCGGCAACCCTGAGGGAAAGAAGATCCCGCCGGACGAGCAGCGCCTGGGCCCGGTCCTCCGACGCCGCGGGCAGGTGATCCCGAGCACCACCGACCAGCGGCTGCTGGACGAGCGCGCCCCCACGGACTGGGTCCACACCGACCCCTGGCGGGTCCTGCGGATCCAGTCGGAGTTCATCGAGGGCTTCGGCACGCTCGCCGAACTCCCGCCCGCGATCAGCGTGTTCGGCTCGGCGCGCACCCCGGTGGACTCGGCGGAGTACGACGCGGGCGTCCGGCTCGGCCGGGGCCTGGTGGAGGCGGGCTGGGCGGTGATCACGGGCGGCGGCCCGGGCTCCATGGAAGCGGCGAACAAGGGCGCCTGCGAGGCCGGCGGCACCTCCGTCGGCCTCGGCATCGAGCTGCCCTTCGAGCAGGGCCTGAACCCCTACGTCGACATCGGCCTGAACTTCCGCTACTTCTTCGTCCGCAAGATGATGTTCGTGAAGTACGCGCAGGGCTTCGTGGTCCTGCCCGGCGGCCTCGGCACCCTGGACGAACTCTTCGAGGCCCTGACCCTCGTCCAGACCCAGAAGGTCACCCGCTTCCCGATCGTCCTCTTCGGCAGCGAGTACTGGGGCGGCCTCGTCTCCTGGCTCCAGAACACCCTGGTCGCCCAGGGCAAGGCCGCGGAGAAGGACCTCCTCCTCTTCCACGTCACGGACGAGGTCTCGGAAGCGGTGGCTCTGGTCTCCAAGGAGGCGGCCCGCTAGGACCTCTCGTCGGGCCGGCCGGTCAGGCCAGGCCGCGGCGGGCCACCGCAGGGGGGCGGTGGCCCGCGATGGCGGCGACCATGTCCAGCACCTGACGGGTCTCGGCGACCTCGTGGACCCGGTACACCTGCGCCCCGAGCCACGCCGACACCGCCGTCGTCGCCAGCGTGCCGATCAGCCGTTCCTTGACCGGGCGGTCCAGGGACTCGCCCACGAAGTCCTTGTTGGACAGCGAGACCAGGACCGGCCAGCCCGTCGCGACCATCTCGGGCAGCCGTCGCGTCGCCTCCAGGCTGTGCCGGGTGTTCTTGCCGAAGTCGTGCCCCGGGTCGATCAGCACCGACTCCCGCGGCACGCCCAGCGCCACCGCCCGCTCCGCCAGAGCGACCGTCACGTCCAGGATGTCGGCCATGACGTCGTCGTACGTCACCCGGTGCGGGCGGGTACGGGGCTCGGCGCCACCCGCGTGCGTGCACACCAGGCCCACCCCGTACCGCGCCGCCACCTCCGCCAGGGCGGGGTCGACCCCGCCCCACGCGTCGTTCAGCAGATCCGCGCCCGCCTCGCACACCGCCTCGCCGACCGAGGCCCGCCAGGTGTCCACGCTGATGATCACGTCCGGGAAGCGCCGCCGCACCTCCGTCACGAAGCCGACGGTCCGCCGCGCCTCCTCCTCGGCCGTGACCTCCTCGCCCGGCCCGGCCTTCACCCCGCCGACGTCGATGATCGCGGCGCCCTCGGCCACCGCCTGCTCCACGCGCGCGAGGGCCGGCTCGTCGCGGAACGTGGCCCCCTGGTCGTAGAAGGAGTCGGGCGTCCGGTTCACGATCGCCATGATCACCGGCTCGTGCGCCCCGAATTCCCGCTTGCCCAGCCTGAGCATCCGCTGTGACCTCTCCCAGAACGTCCCGCACTACGGCCGCCTGCGACCCTAACTGTCAGACTCGCATGGCACGATCGGACCCTGACAGTTTCTGTGTCCGGCAGAGAGCGTGGGGCCCTGGCGATGGTGATGTTCTTGTTCCTGGTCGTCGCGCTGGCCGTCGTGGTCGCCGCGGTGACGCTCGCCGTGGTGGGCGGCGGCGAGAGCGCCCCGCTGCCCGAGGTGGCGCCGGAGCGGCTCCAGGACCCGCTGCCCCCGGACCGCCCGGTGGGCCGTGCCGACGTGGAGAGCCTGCGCTTCCCGCTCGCCCCGCGCGGCTACCGCATGGCGGACGTCGACGACGCCCTCGGCCGCCTCGGCGCCGAGCTGGCCGAGCGCGACGCCCGCATCGCCGACCTGGAGTCGGCGCTCGCCGGCGCCAGAGCCGCGGCCGCACACGTCCACCTGGAGAAGCCCGAGCACCCGGAGGACCAGCGATGAGCGACGGAAGTGCCCTCGCCGGACCCGACGGCGCCCTGCGCTGCCCCTGGGCCCTGTCCACCGAGGACTACGTGTCGTACCACGACGAGGAGTGGGGCCGCCCGGTCCACGGCGACGACGCCCTCTTCGAGCGGCTCAGCCTGGAGGCCTTCCAGTCGGGCCTGTCCTGGATCACCATCCTGCGCCGCCGCCCGGGCTTCCGGGCCGCCTTCGCGGGCTTCCGCATCGAGAAGGTCGCCGCCTTCACGGACGACGACCGCGAGCGGCTGCTGGCGGACGCGGGCATCATCCGCAACCGCGCCAAGATCGACGCCACGCTCGCCAACGCGCGCGTGCTCGCGGACTGGGCGCAGGGCGAGCTGGACGAGCTGATCTGGTCCCACGCCCCGGACCCGGCCGGCCGCCCCGCCCCGCGGACCCTCGCCGAGGTCCCGGCCGTCACCCCCCAGTCCACGGCCCTGTCCAAGGCCCTGAAGAAGCGCGGGCTGAGGTTCGTCGGCCCGACGACGGCGTACGCGCTCATGCAGGCGTGCGGACTGGTCGACGACCACCTGGCGGACTGCGTGAGCCGCACCGGTCCGCACGCCCGCTGACCGCTCACCGGCCCAGGTACGCGGGCTTCTCCTTCTTCACGAAGGCCTGCACGGCGATCGCGTGGTCCTCGGACTGCCCGGCCCCGGCCTGGAGCTCGTCCTCCTTCTCCAGGGTCTGCTTCAGCGAGTGCGTCAGCCCGTAGGCCACCGCCTCCTTGAGCGCCGCGTAGGCCACCGTCGGCCCCTCGGCCAGCTCCCGCGCCACCTTCTCGGCCTCCGCGCGCAGTTCGGCCGCCGGTACGACCCGGTTGGCGATGCCCAGCTCCAGCGCGTCCTGCGCGCCGATGCTGCGCGGGAAGAGCAGCAGGTCGGTGGCGCGGCTCGGGCCGATCACCCGGGGCAGGGTCCAGGAGACGCCGGAGTCGGCGGTCAGCGCGACGCCCGCGAAGGACGTGTTGAAGGCGGCCGTGTCCGCGACCACCCGGTAGTCCGCGGCGAGCGCGAAGCCGAAGCCGGCCCCGGCCGCGACGCCGTTCACCCCGGCGACCACCGGCTTCGGTGCCCCGGCGAGCGCCGTCACGATCGGGTTGTAGTGCTCCTTGACCGTGCTCATCGTCTGCCCGGCCCCCGTCTCGCGGTCGGACGCGAGCAGCCCGATGTGCTCCTTGAGGTCCTGGCCCACGCAGAACGCCCGCTCCCCGGCCGCGGTCAGCAGGATCGCTCGTACGGCCGTGTCCCCGGCCGCGGCTTCCGCCGCCTCCCGCAGGGCGACCTTGGTCGCGATGTTCAGCGCGTTCATCGCCTCGGGGCGGTTCAGCGTGATGGTCGCGAGTCCGTCGCTCACCTCGTAGAGCACGGTGTCGGCCATGGGACATCCTCCTCGGGGTCGCGGGTGACGTACCGCTCAGTACGTCCGCGTACGAGCACAGCATGGCGGAGATCACGGGCCAAGGACCGGACCGGACGTGTGACCTGCGTCAAAGAAAAACGGAGCGGAGTCCGCCGGTGGGCGTCGGTGCGGTGGCGCAGTATCGCAGCCACATCCCCGAATTGGGTGGTTTTGCTCGCGCGCGTTGCCCAAGCGATGCCGACTGATGTTGGTCATCGGGTCCTGCGATGCGGGATAATGGCCGGGAAGCAATGTGTTCGATGCCGGTGGCGTGTGTCCGATCCCGGGCCGCGGATGCCCTCCTCGGGGCTGTCGGCAGACGATGAGCTGGTTTCAGGAAGGGGAACGAGCATGGCGGCCATGAAGCCGCGGACGGGCGATGGCCCGCTCGAGGTGACCAAGGAGGGGCGGGGCATCGTCATGCGCGTTCCGCTCGAAGGCGGCGGTCGACTCGTCGTCGAGCTGACCCCTGACGAGGCCAAGGCGCTCGGCGAGGCCCTGGAGAAGGTCACCGTCTGACGCGCCAGCGATCTTGTCCTTACGTCTGCCCCGGCATCGTACGCGGTGTCGGGGCAGACGCGTTCGCGGCCCCGCCGCCCGGCCTTGTCGGCCGAGTGCCGACCGTGCGCACCGTGCTCACCTCTTGACGGCGCACAGCAGCCCGTCGCCGACCGGCAGCAGCGACGACAGCAGCTCCTGGCTCTCGCGCACCGAGCGCAGCAGCTCGCGCAGGCGCAGCACCTCCGTCGGCTGCGGCGCGGAGTCCACCGTACGGCCGTTGGCGAGGACGCCCTCGAACACCACGAGACCGCCCGGCCGCAACAGGCGCAACGATTCAGCGAGATAGTCCGCGTACTCCTGGCGGTCGCCGTCGCAGAAGACGAGGTCGTAGCCCGCGTCCGCGAGCCGGGGCAGGACGTCCAGCGCGCGGCCCGGGATGAACCGCGCCCGGTTGCTGGCGAAACCGCAGGCGCGGAAGGCCTGCCGGGCGAACTGCTGGTGCTCCGGCTCCGGATCGACCGTCGTGAGCACCCCGTCCGGGCGCATGCCGTGCAGCAGATGAATTCCGGACACCCCGCAGCCCGTGCCGATCTCCGCGACGGCCTTGGCGTCCACGGAGGCGGCGAGCAGTCGCAGGGCCGCACCCGTGGCCGGCGACACCGAGCGCAGCCCTGCCTCGCGGGCCCGGTCACGGGCCCAGAGCAGCGCTGCGTCCTCGGCGACGTAGGCGTCGGCGAACGCCCAGCTCGTCTGCCGGTTGCCGGTAATGACCCTCTCCTGTCCCCGTGGTTGCCTGGGCGTGACTGTATCCGTTGGCGGCGGGAACCCGCAGATGGGACCGGACGTTTAAGGGGAAGAGACCGGTGGCCGGATGCGCGACGGGGGGTATGAGGTGGATCAGGGCAGCGAGCAACTGCTGACGCAGCCGCATGAGCCGTGCCAGCAAGTATCAAATTCTCGTAAAACCGCTTATCCGGAGCTAACGGGCGAGGTGGCTATGGTAGGGGCTCCACTGGACACCACCAGAGCCGACAGGGGAGGTGCGGCTGCGCCCGGGGACCGGGGCGGAGTGCTGCGGCGCTTCCTCGGATCGGCGGGCAGGCCGAAATCCGTGACCGACACCGCTGCTGACCACCACGCCGGTCTCGCCGCAGGCGAGACCCAGACCGCGACCTTCTCCACCGACGCGGACGGGCAGGCGTGGACTCCGCCCACGTGGGAGGAGATCGTCGGCACGCACAGCGCCCGGGTCTACCGCCTGGCCTACCGCCTGACGGGCAACCAGCACGACGCCGAGGACCTCACCCAGGAGGTCTTCGTCCGTGTCTTCCGCTCCCTGTCGACGTACTCGCCCGGCACCTTCGAGGGCTGGCTGCACCGCATCACCACCAACCTCTTCCTGGACATGGTCCGGCGCAAGCAGCGCATCCGCTTCGACGCCCTCGGCGAGGACGCGGCCGAGCGCCTGGCCAGCCGTGAGCCCACCCCGCAGCAGCTCTTCAACGACGCGCACTTCGACGCCGACGTCCAGCAGGCCCTCGACACCCTGGCGCCGGAGTTCCGCGCCGCCGTCGTCCTGTGCGACATCGAAGGACTGTCGTACGAGGAGATCGCCGCGACCCTCGGCGTGAAGCTCGGCACGGTCCGCTCCCGTATCCACCGCGGCCGCTCCCAGCTCCGCAAGGCCCTCGCGCACCGTTCCCCTCAGGCTCGTGCGGCCGAGCGGCGCTCCCTCGTGGCCCGTGTCCCCGCTCTGGGGGGAGGGGGCGCGACCGCGTGAGTGGATCCCGGCCGAAACCTGTGGAGAAGGCGCATCAGAAGGCGCATCTCGCCGAACAGCATCTGGGAGACCGACTCTCCGCCCTGGTGGACGGAGAGCTCGGTCATGAGTCGCGTGAGCGGGTCCTCGCGCACCTGGCCACGTGTGCCCGGTGCAAGGCGGAGGCGGACGCCCAGCGCCGGCTGAAGAACGTGTTCGCGGAGGCGGCCCCGCCCCCGCCCTCGGCGAGCTTCCTGGCCCGCCTCCAGGGCCTGCCCGGCGGCGACGGCATGTCCCCGCCCGGCGGCGGCCTCTTCGGAGGCGATCCCCGGGAGGAGAGCGCCACGCGAGGCGACGAGCCCGGTCCGTCCGGCCTGACCGCCGTACCGGGCGGGGTCTTCGGCGGCTCCGGCATCTTCGGATCGCGGCGCGGCGGTGAGCGCTTCGCCCTCGGCTACCTGCCCGCCCCCTCGCGGCCCGCCGTCCCCGCGGACCCCGAGCGCGGCTTCCGCATCCATCCCGTCGGCCGCCCGGACGACGGGCGCGGCGCCTCGCGCGGTCTGCGGTTCGCGGTCGCCGCCGCCGGTGCGGTGTCCCTGGCCGCGGTCGCCCTCGGCAGCGTGACCGCGGCCCTCCCCTCCGACACGACGGCGGACGCGCGCGGCAGCGGCAGCGTCGTCCCGGCCCGCTCGGCCGGCTCGGGCGCGGGCGGGGGCGCGGTCACGCCCGACGGCCAGCGCCGCCGTGCGACCGGCCCGCTGGCCGTCCAGGGCAGCACGCTGCTCGGACAGACCTCGGTGGCACCGACCTCGATGTCCGCGCCGCTGGTGCCCGGAGTGCCGCCCCCCGGTACGGGACTGGCCCAGAGCGGCGCGCTGCGCGGTCTCACGTCGCCGGTGATGGCCGGCGTGGCCGCCCTCTCCCCGCTGATACGTCCGCTCGACGACACCGTGGCCTATCCGCTCGCCGCATGGTCCGCGATCCCCGGAGCGACCGGCTCCGGCCTGCTGCCCGGCCCCGTCCCCACCCCCGCGTCCCCCACGGCGTCCGCCACGCCTTCCCCCTCCCCACCGACGCAGACCCCCTGACCTGCCACAGCGCCCCGGCCCCGGGAACCTGGTTGAATCCTGTGAGGGCCGTTCCCGCGGCGATGACCCGGGGGCGCAGTCGACGTTCCGCGTCCGCCGCCGAGGCGTGCGGCCGCGGCCAGCTGTGGGGAGAGCATGAACGAGGGGAACCGTGTCCCGCCGGGGGAGGAGCCGGAGGGACCGGCGGCGCCGGAGCCGACCGGCCGGCCGGCCGGGCACCGCGCGCAGACCACGCCGGGCGACTCGGCACGGACCTCCGGTGCGATGGGTTCCGGGCCGGCTGATTCCGCGTCGGCCGACTTCGAGTTGGCGCGGCCGGAGGCGCCGGAGGCTGTGGCCGACGCCGACTTCGAACTGGCCGGGCCGAGCGAGGTGGAGGAAGCCGGGGCTGAGCAAGGCGGGGCTGAACAAGGCGGAGCGGAGGAGGGCAGGGCTGAGGAGAGCACCGCCCGGCCGGCCGACGTACCGGCTGAGAGCGTCCTCGGAGAAAACGCCTGGGCGGCCCCCACCGAGCGCCCCAGACCCCTGCACGCCCCGGATCCCTACGGCACCCCGCCGTACGGCGAGCCGGGCCCCTGGGCCCCCGCACCGCCCGTCCAGCACCCGGCGGCCCGGCCGACGCCCGCACCGACGGCACCGGGGACGCAGGCGCCGAGCGCAACCCCGCCCACGCCGAACGCCCCCACGCCCGGTGCGTCCGCCCCCGTCCCCCTGGTCTCACACCCCGAAGCCCCGGCCCCGGCGCCCGGCACCGGGGCGCTGTCCCTCGGCATGACGCCCCCCGCACCCGTGCCCGGTACCGAGGCGCCGGCCCCCGGGCCCGCACCCCACGGTCCGACGCCCCCCGCACCTGCTGTACCCGCACTCGGCGCTCCCGCCCCCGGTGGGCTCGGCGGGGTCGATGACGATCCCTGGGGGCGGTACGACCCCTGGGCGCCCGGGTCCCCGCAGGAGCAGGCGGCTCGGCGGGGGGTGCTCCAGTACGGCGGGGCCGGGCGGGGGAGGAGGCGGTTGGTGGTGGGGTGGACGGCGGTCGTCGCCCTGGTCGCCGCCGGTGTCGGAGGGATCGTCGGCGCGTATGCCGAGCGGCAGGGGCTCGACGGCGAGGTGCGTCTGCCGCAGGCCGGGCGGGTGCCCGCCGGGCGCGCGCCGGACAGCGTGGCCGGGATAGCCGCCCGCGCCCTGCCCAGCGTCGTCACCCTGCATGTCAGCGGGACCGACCAGACCGACACCGGCACCGGCTTCGTGCTCGACACCCAGGGGCACATCCTCACCAACAACCACGTCGTCGCCCCCGCCGGATCGAGCGGCGCGATATCCGTGACCTTCAGCAGCGGTGACAGCGTGCAGGCCAAGGTGGTGGGCCGGGACAGCGGCTACGACCTCGCCGTCGTCCAGGTGCACGGCGTGCACGGACTCACCCCGCTGCCCCTCGGCGACTCCGACGGTGTCCGGGTCGGCGACCCCGTCGTCGCCATCGGCGCTCCCTACGACCTGGCCAACACCGTCACCTCCGGCATCATCAGCGCCAAGGAGCGGCCCATCACGGCCGGCGGCGAGAAGGGCGACGGCAGCGACGTGTCGTACGTCGACGCGCTGCAGACCGACGCGCCCATCAATCCGGGGAACTCCGGCGGCCCGCTCCTCGACTCCGAGGCCCGGGTGATCGGCATCAACTCCGCCATCCGGTCCGCCGACAGCGGCTCGGACTCGGGCGGCGGCCAGTCCGGTTCCATAGGCCTCGGCTTCGCCATCCCGGTGAACCAGGCCAAGCGCGTCGCCGAGGAACTGATCAACCACGGCCGGGCGACCCATCCGGTGCTCGGCGTCACGCTCGACATGGCGTACAGCGGCGACGGCGCCCGTATCGACAGCAAGAGCGCGAGCGGCGGCCCCGCCGTCACCCCGGGAGGCCCTGGTGACCGGGCCGGTCTGAAGGCGGGCGACGTCGTCGGCGAGGTCGACGGACAGCCCGTGCACTCCGCCCGGGAGCTGATCGTCAGGATCCGCGCCCACCGGCCCGGTGACCGGCTACGGCTGACGGTACGGCGCGACGGCACCGACCGGGAGGTCCCGCTGGTCCTGGGCGCGGCGGAGCAGAACTGACACAAGTCTCACCTCGGGACGGTACCGGTCGGACGGGAACGCCGGGTACCGTTGAGCGACCGAGGACATCAATAGGAGCGTCAGGTGTTCAATGACATAGGACCACTCGAGCTGCTCACGATCGTCGTGATCGCCGTGCTCGTCTTCGGTCCGGACAAGCTCCCGAAGGTCATCCAGGACGTGATGCGCACGATCCGGAAGATCCGCGAGTTCTCGGAGAGCGCGAAGCAGGACATCCGCAATGAACTGGGTCCCGAGTTCAAGGACTTCGAGTTCGAGGACCTCAACCCCAAGACGTTCATCCGCAAGCAGCTGGACAACGACGAACTGGGGCTGAAGGAGATCCGCAACGGCTTCGACCTGAAGAAGGAGATGGCCGAGGTCACGGACGCCGTCAACAGCCGGGACACCGAGGCCTCGTCGTCGTCCTCGCCGTCCTCGAACTCCGGGTCCGGCGGGCGTGTCGACATGACCAAGAAGCCCGAGGAGCCCGGCAACGACGACCGGCCGCCCTTCGACGCGGACGCCACCTGACCGTCGCCGACACGCGCGCGGGCGTGCGCCGCGCACGTGACGCGTTTCATAACGCACCCCCGGCGTGCACGGCCTGAACAGGCCGTTCGTGTGACCAACGCACCTACTGCCTGCCCTGCCGCACTCGTTCGTGTGGATATGCTGCCGAGTTGTTGTCCGGACCGGAGGAGTACGCCCGAAGGGGGGCGGGCCGCCCCGGTCCGACGAGAGCGAGGAGGCGTCGGGAAGATGGAGACGACGAGTCGGGTGGGCGCACAGGCGCCGGCCGCGGAGGGCGGACAGCAGTTCTCCTCCGCCCGGCGTACGGTCGACGGTTATCTTCAGGCGTCCTTCCCGTGGTACGGCCTCGACGAGGCGTTCACCGGGCCGCGCTGGCTGATGCAGGTCGCCACGGCGGCGGACGGCGCCGTCGAGCACGGATCGACGGGACACGGCGACGAGCCCTCCGTGCGCGGCGAGACCGGCTCCGCCGGTGAGCCGCGGGAGAAGTTCGCGGTGGTGGTCACGGTCGCCGCGCAGCCGTCGCGGCGCAGCGCCGACGGTACGGGACTGCTGGAGGCCACCTCCGTGTCCTCGGCGGCGTGGCTGGCCGGGGTGGGCCTGTTGTCGTTCACCTGGCCCGGACAGATGGACCACAGCCTGCGGGACGACTGGCTGGAGCAGCAGACCGAGACCGCGTGGGCGCTGGCCGACGATCTCGAGGGACCGGAGTGGTCCACGCTGTCCCTTCCGGTGGACGGGGTCGCGGCCTCTTTCTACTACCGGGAGTCCGAGTTCGGCTGGGTGCTCGCCGGTACGACCGAGGCGGGGGTGCACCTGGGCGCGTACGGCCGGGGCATGAGCGCGTACGGACTCGGGTTCGCCGTGGTGAAGGACGTCGCCGCCTACGCGTGACGACGCGCGGGACCGCATGACACAGGGCGCCGATCGTTCTCGGCGCCCTGTGTCATGCGGCGGGACGGTGTGCCCGTACGGCTAGAACTTGTTCTTCGGGGTGAGCCCCAGCGACAGGCCCGACAGGCCCCGCTGCCGGCCGCCCAGCTTTCCGGCGATCGCCCGCAGGGCGGTGCCCGCCGGCGAGTCCGGGTCGGTCAGGACCACCGGCTTGCCCTCGTCGCCGCCCTCGCGCAGGCGGACGTCGATCGGGATCGAGCCGAGGACCGGGACGGTCGCGCCCGTGGTGCGGGTCAGGCCGTCGGCGACGAGCTGGCCGCCGCCCGTGCCGAAGACGTCGACCATCTCGTCGCAGTGCGGGCAGGGCAGGCCGGACATGTTCTCGACCACGCCGACGATCTTCTGGTGGGTCTGTACGGCGATGGAGCCGGCGCGCTCGGCGACCTCGGCCGCCGCCTGCTGCGGGGTCGTGACGACCAGGATCTCGGCGTTCGGCACCAGCTGGGCGACCGAGATCGCGATGTCGCCGGTGCCGGGCGGCAGGTCCAGGAGCAGGACGTCGAGGTCGCCCCAGTACACGTCCGCCAGGAACTGCTGGAGGGCGCGGTGCAGCATCGGGCCGCGCCAGACGACCGGGGCGTTGCCCGGCGTGAACATGCCGATGGAGATGACCTTCACGCCGTTCGCCGACGGCGGCATGATCATGTTCTCGACCTGGGTGGGACGGCCGTCCGCGCCCAGCATGCGCGGCACGCTGTGGCCGTAGATGTCGGCGTCGACCACGCCCACCTTGAGGCCGTCGGCCGCCATGGCCGCCGCCAGGTTGACCGTCACGGAGGACTTGCCGACGCCGCCCTTGCCGGAGGCGACCGCGTAGACGCGGGTGAGGTTGCCCGGCTTGGCGAAGGGGACCTCGCGCTCGGCCTGGCCGCCGCGCAGGGCGCTCGCCAGCTCCTTGCGCTGTTCGTCGCTCATCACGTCCAGCGTGACGTCGACGCGGGTGACGCCCTCGACCCGGGAGACCGCCTCGGTGACGCGCTGGGTGATGGTGTCGCGCATGGGGCAGCCGGAGACCGTCAGGTACACGGTGACCGCGACCGCTCCGTCCGCGCCGATCTCCACCGATTTGACCATCCCCAGTTCGGTGATGGGGCGGTTGATCTCGGGGTCGTTCACCGTCGCCAGTGCCTCGCGCACCGCGTCTTCCGTAGCCATAAGGACGATGGTACGGCGCGGTGCGGGGCGTTCGGGATGCCCCTCAGCGGTCGTCTGTGTCACGTCCGGGCGACCGTTCTGACCGTTCCGCCGGGAATACGACACGGTCGCTGCGGCCCTGGCGGTCCTCCAGCTCCTTCAGCAGATCCTGGAGTTCCGAGCGCATCCAGTCGCGGGTCGCCACCTCGCCGAGGCCCGTGCGCAGCGCGGCGATCTCCCGGGTCAGGTACTCGGTGTCGGCGATGGACCGCTCGTTCTGCTTGCGGTCCTGCTCCAGGTTGACCCGGTCGCGGTCGTCCTGCCGGTTCTGCGCGAGCAGGATCAGCGGGGCCGCGTAGGAGGCCTGGAGGGACAGGGCCAGGGTCAGGAAGATGAACGGATACTGGTCGAAGCGCAGGGCCATGGGCACGGTGACGTTCCACAGCACCCACAGGATGATGACGACCGTCATCCAGACGATGAAGCGGCCCGTGCCCAGGAACCGGGCGATCTTCTCCGACATCACACCGAAGGCCTCGGGGTCCCACTCCGGCAGATACCGGCGCCGGGGCGGGCGCGGCTGGTCCAGGCGGGGCGTGCGGTGCCGGGTGGCCGCCGTCGCGCCCACCGGGGTGCGCTCGCGGGTGCCGCTCTCGCGCTCAGGAGTCATGCGCGGCCGCCCCCTCTCCCTCGTATCCCTCGTCCAGATGGAACTCGTGCTCCCGCCAGTCCTCGGGCAGCATGTGGTCCAGCACGTCGTCCACGGTCACCGCGCCGAGCAGCCGCCCGGCCTCGTCCACCACGGGCGCGGCGACCATGTCGTAGGTGGCGAAGAACCCGGCGACGGCGGGCAGCGCCGCGTCCGGGTCGAGCGGTTGCAGATCGGTGTCGACGATCGAGCTGACCAGCGTGTACGGCGGGTCGCGCAGCAGCCGCTGGAAGTGGACCGTGCCGAGATACTTGCCGGTCGGGGTTTCGTCGGGCGGGCGGCAGACGTAGACCTGGGCGGCGAGGGCGGGGGAGAGGTCGGGGTTGCGGACCCGGGCGAGGGCGTCGGCGACGGTGGCGTCCGGGCGCAGCACGATCGGTTCGGTGGTCATCAGACCGCCGGCCGTGTGCTCCTCGTACGACATCAGGCGCCGCATCTCGGCCGCGTCGGCGGGCTGCATCAGGCTCAGCAGCCGTTCCGTGTCCGCCTCGGGCAGCTCGGAGAGCAGGTCGGCCGCGTCGTCGGGGTCCATGGCCTCCAGCACGTCCGCCGCGCGCTCCTCCTTCAGCTTGCCGAGGATCTCGATCTGGTCGTCCTCCGGGAGCTCTTCGAGGACGTCGGCCAGCCGGTCGTCGTCGAGCGCGGCGGCGACCTCGGCGCGGCGCTTGGCGGACAGGTGGTGCAGGACGTTGGCGAGGTCGGCGGGGCGCAGCTGCTCGAAGGTGGCGAGCAGGCTCTCGGCGCCCTGCCCGTGCTCCTCGAGCGAGAAGCCGGTGACGGCCGACCACTCGACGGTCAGCGTCTCGCCCTTGGCCCGCCGGAAGGCGCCGCCCTTCTTGCCTTTCCGCACGAAGACCCGGTCGACCTCCCAGTCCCGGCGGGCGGGCAGCTGCTGCACGGACACGTCGAGGACGGTGACCTCCTCGCCGGTCTCCGTGAGCGTCACCCGCCGGTCCAGCAGCTCGCCGAAGACCAGCCGCTCGGTGGGCCGCTGCTCGAAACGGCGGACGTTCATGACGCCGGTGATGATGACCTGGCCGGACTCGATGCCGGTCACCCGGGTCATGGGCAGGAAGATCCGGCGCCGGGTGGACAGCTCGACGACCACCCCCAGCACGCGCGGGGGCCGTCTGCCGACGCGGAGCATGACGACGAGGTCGCGGACGCGGCCCACCTGGTCGCCGTTGGGGTCGAAGACGGGGACCCCGGCGAGGTGCGAGACGAAGATCCGGGGGGCGCCGGCTGCCATGGCTGTGCTTCCTCTGCTGACGTGGCCTGGGAATCTCCCTTAGGGGGTGTTCCGCTTTTTTTGTGAAGTGATCAGTGAATTGCTCGGATTTGCCCGCTCGGGTGCGCTTCAGGCTAGCCCGTGGCGGTCGGACACGCCCTGGTGGGGGGTCCGGACGGACTGACTCCGCCGGGCGGCCGGGGCACCGGTACGCTGCCGTACGCCGCTCAGGACCCGTCAGAAAGGCGACTCCACCTGTGACTGCGATTCCCCAGGGCCGAACCCGCCGGACGGCGCGGGCGACCGCGATCTGCGCACTGGCGGTGACAGGGGTGGCGGTGCTGGGCGGCTGCGGCGGCGACGATCCGGACGCGGGGACGAACGGTGTGGGCAAGCTGCCCGCCGAGCAGATCCAGACGAAGACCCGCGCGGCGGCGGACGGGGCGGCTGCGGTACGGCTGGCCGGCACGGTGGTCACCAGCGGCCGCACGTATCAGCTGGACATGCGCCTCAAGGAGGACGGCGGCAGCGGCTCGGTGACCGCGCAGGGGGCCACCTTCCAGCTGCTGCGGGTCGGTCAGCAGCTCTATCTGAAGGCCGACTCGGACTTCTGGAGCCACGCGAGCGGCAGCGACAGCGGCGGCGGCGCCGACAGCACGGCCGGCAAGCTGAACGGCAAGTACGTGAAGGTGCCGCAGGCGGACCCCGCGTACAAGAAGTTCAGCGGCTTCACGGACAAGTCCGTCCTGCTCGACGGGCTGCTGACGCTGCACGGCAGCCTGGCGACCGACGGCCACCACGACCAGTCGGGCACCCCCACCATCCGCATCACCGGCGACAACGGCTCCGGCGGCACCCTCGACGTCTCCCTCCGGGGCACCCCCTACCCGCTCCGCCTGGTCCGCGCCGGCGGTGCGGGCGCGCTCAGCTTCTCGGACTGGGGCAAGGACTTCACGGTGACGGAACCGGACCAGGGGGACACGGTGGACTACGGCAAGCAGCTGCCGACGTCGTAGCGCTCCTTCGGGTTACGTCTTCCGCCGCTTCCCGAGCAGTTTCGGCAGCCCCGCCGGAATCGGCTCCCGGGTGGTCGCCGCCGTGGGCACCGGACGTTCCGCCAGGCTGCCGTCGGGCAACGGCACCACGGACCCGGCCGGAGCCAGGCGCAGCACCCGGCACTCGCGGGCCCAGCGCCCCGGCATCCCCTCGCCGTCCGGGGCGTTCAGGCGCTTGCCCTTCAGCTCGGCGACGGCCGCCTCCCACTCCTCGGAGCCGGCCGCGAGCTCGGTCACGGCCGCCGGGAACGTGACCAGCCGGCCGCCCTTGTCCTTGCCGCGCACGGTCACCTCGGCGAAGCCGCCGTCGACCAGCGCCGGCAGCGGCTGCTCCCCGGGCCCGTCGCCGACCAGGTACACCGCGCCCTGGTGCCACACGTGCCACAGCGCACGCGCGGCCGGAGCACCGGTACCCCTGACCCAGATCAGGCCGGACTTCTTCGCGGCCTCCTCGATGAGGGCCTGGTCGAGAAGGGCCTGGTCGAGGGGGGCCCGGCCGGGCAGATCGCTCGTCATGCGCCCAGCCTATCGAGCGGCGCTCACAGCCAGCCGTTGCGCTTCAGCACCCGGTGGATGCCCACGCACATGCCGATGGTGAGGCTCAGGACCAGCGGGTAGCCGTACTTCCAGTGCAGCTCCGGCATGTTGTCGAAGTTCATGCCGTACACGCCCGTCACCATCGTCGGTACGGCGATGATCGCGGCCCAGGCGGTGATCTTGCGCATGTCCTCGTTCTGCGCGACGGAGGCCTGCGCCAGGTTGGCCTGGAGGATGGAGTTGAGCAGCTCGTCGAAGCCGACGACCTGTTCCTGGACCCGGGCGAGGTGGTCGGCGACGTCCCGGAAGTACTTCTGGATGTCCGGGTCGACCAGCCGCATCGGCCGCTCGCTCAGCAGCTGCATGGGCCGCAGCAGCGGCGCGACCGCCCGCTTGAACTCCAGTACCTCGCGCTTGAGTTGGTAGATCCGCGCCGAGTCCACACCGCGCGAGACCTTGCCGCCCGGGCCCGGCGAGAAGACCTCGGTCTCCACCTCGTCGATGTCGTCCTGCACGGCGTCGGCGACCGCGATGTAGCCGTCCACGACGTGGTCGGCGATGGAGTGCAGCACCGCCGAGGGGCCCTTCGCCAGCAGCTCCGGGTCGTCCTGGAGGCGGTGGCGCAGCGCCCGCAGCGAGCCCTTGCCGCCGTGCCGGACGGTGATGAAGAAGTTCCGGCCGGTGAAGCACATCACCTCGCCGGTCTCCACGACCTCGCTGCTGTCGGTGAGCCGGTCGTGCTCGACGTAGTGGATGGTCTTGAAGACCGTGAAGAGCGAGTCGTCGTAGCGCTCCAGCTTCGGGCGCTGATGGGCCTGCACTGCGTCCTCGACGGCCAGCGGGTGCAGCCCGAACTCGCCCGCGATACCGGCGAATTCGGCCTCGGTCGGCTCGTGCAGCCCGATCCAGACGAAGCCGCCGTCGCGCCGCACCTGGCGCATCGCCTCGTGTGGGCTCAGCGGCTTGCCGCTCTCGAGCCGGCGGCCGTCGCGGTAGACGGCGCAGTCCACGACGGCCGAGGAGGTGCCGGGGTCACGGGTGGTGTCGTACGGGGCGGCGTCCCCGCGCAGCGAGGAACGCGACGACGGGCGGACCACGGCGCGCAGGTCGCGGATCATCGACATGGGCGGGCTCCTTCGCGGGCGGGCAGCGAGAGCGCGTGACGACGGGTGGAACCACCCGGAATGAGGACGGTCCTGGCTACGGGATGTCTGGCACGTCCACAAAGCGGGGAGCACCGCACCGTCGCGGTGGCGGCTTCGCTGCTGATGCGGAACTGACGTTGATCAGACGGATCAGGCAAAGCGAGTGACGTGCTCTTCCGGATCTTCCGGAGCTGTTCGAAAACGGCGGCCGGACCACGGCGCGCACGAAAGGGCGCCGGTCGGCCGGGAATTTCAGTCAGTGACCGGATCAGTGGTCGGAAGAGCGGGTGGTACTACCAGGTCGACTTCGATCCATGACAGCCCCACCTCCTCCGGCCGGTCCCTCGTAAGGGAGTCCCCGTCGTCGCCGGGGGCGAGTGCGATGCTTCCGCGTGCCGCCCCGGGCCACCGGCTCAGAGTAGCAGCCGCCCGAACTGTCAAGGCGCCGCTTTGCCCGGCACTGGCGAGTTCTATGCTCGCCGCATGGTTGATGTTCTTCCTCTGGTCGAGGCGCGGTTGAGCACCGCACTGGGCGAACCGGACGCGCGCGCCGCCGTCACCTTCCTCGGCACGGACCGCGTCGAGGTGCTCCGGTTCCGGGAGGGGGACCTCCTGCGCTACGTCACCCTCGGCATGTCCGAGCACCCCATGACCGACCCCACGGCGGCCGTCGCGGACCCGGTCAAGGGGCCCCGCGCCGAGCTGGTCCTCTCGGTCCGCGCGAGCCGTGCCGACACCGACAAGGTGCTGCGCCCGCTCGCCGTGCTGGCCGCGTCCCCGCAGGTCGAGGGTCTGATCGTGACGCCCGGCGCCTCCCTGGACACCGGCGAGCCGCTGTGGCCCGGCGCCCCCTTCACCTCGGTGCTGGTGGGCGAGCCCGGCGGACTGGTCGAGGATCTGGAGCTGGACGACCCGATGGATCCCGTGCGGTTCCTGCCGCTGCTGCCGATGACCCCGAACGAGGCCGCCTGGAAGCGGGTGCACGGCGCCCAGGCCCTCCAGGAACGCTGGCTCGCCCAGGGGACGGACCTGAGGGACCCGGCCCGCGCGTCCGTCCCGCTGGACTAAACCCGGCGTGACCGAGCTCACCAACACAAGGCTGATTCCGGTCAGTTGGCGAACGCGCTGACGCCGTCCTCCGTGGCGTGCGCCACTGCCCGCTCCTCGACCTCGTCGGTGAGCGCCCGGCGCCGTACGACGACCACGGCCGCGCCCAGCAGGGCGGTGACCGCCGCGACCAGGAACGGGACGTGGATGTCGGCCCACCCCTCGATCTTCGGCGCGAAGTAGGGCGCCGCGGCGGCCGCGAACCAGCGGACGAAGTTGTAGCCGGCGCTCGCCACCGGGCGCGGAGCGTCCGAGACGCCGAGGGCCAGCTCGGTGTAGACGGTGTTGTTCACGCCGATGAACGCGCCGGACAGGATCGTGCAGACGACGGCCGTGGTGTGGTCGCCGTAGCCGAGGACGAGGACGTCCGCGGCGAGCAGCACCAGCGAACCGCCGAGCACCTTCAGCGAGCCGAGGCGGGCCTGCAGGCGCGGGGCCACGATCACCGAGAAGACGGCGAGCAGCACGCCCCAGGCGAAGAACACCGCGCCCGAGCGGTACGGGGTCATGTTCAGCACGAACGGCGTGAAGGCCAGCACCGTGAAGAACGTGTAGTTGTAGAAGAAGGCGGAGGCCGCCGCCGAGGCGAGGCCGCCGTGGCCGAGCGCCCTGACCGGGTCGAGCACCGAGGTCTTCCGGGCCGGCTTCGGCTGCTCCCTCAGGAACATCGTGATGCACAGGAAGCCGATCGCCATCAGCGTGGCCGTCCCGAAGAACGGGTAGCGCCAGCTGACGTTGCCGAGGATCGCGCCGAGCAGCGGGCCGCAGGCCATGCCGAGGCCGAGCGCGGACTCGTACAGCAGGATCGCCGCCGCGCTTCCGCCGGCCGCCGCGCCGACGATGACCGCGAGGGCGGTCGAGACGAACAGGGCGTTGCCGAGACCCCAGCCCGCCCGGAAGCCGACCAACTGGCCGACGCTGTCCGACGTGCCCGCCAGGCCCGCGAAGACGACGACGAACGCGAGGCCGAGCAGCAGGGTCCTGCGCCCGCCGATCCGGCTGGAGACGAAGCCGGTCAGCAGCATCGCCACCGCGGTGATCAGGAAGTAGGAGGTGAAGAGCAGGGACACCTGGCCGGCCGTGGCGTGCAGACCCTGCGCGATGGACGGCAGGATCGGGTCGACGAGGCCGATGCCCATGAAGGCGACGACGGAGGCGCCGGCCGTGGCCCATACGGCCTTCGGTTGTCGCAACAGGTCCATCTGTGTCTCCCTTGCTCTCCCCAATAAGTTAGTTCGCCTAATAAATGTAATATACATACAGTCGCTCGCGTCAAGGGTTCCCTCCGGACGGGTGATCGTCCTTGACGTGGGCGGGCAGGGGTAGGACCGTGGGGCCCTATGAGGGGCGAACCCAGTTGCCCGAGGTGCGGTGGCCGGGTCAGGGCTCCCGGTCTCTTCGCCGATGCGTGGCAGTGCGACGTGCACGGCACGGTGTGTCCGTTGCAGCCCGTGATCCCGCCCAGCGTCGAAGCCCTCGCCGCCGTCGTGCAGCGCACCCACGTCCCGGTGTGGATGCCCTGGCCGCTGCCCGTCGGCTGGCTCTTCACGGGCGTGGCCTACGCGGGCGACGACCGCAGCGGGGGCCGCGCCACCGCCGTTGCCTGCACCGGTCCCGGCCCGCTGGGCGGCCCGGCCGAACTCGTCCTGGTCGCCGAGGAACTCGGCGTGGGTCTCGGCGCGCGCTACGCGGGCATCGACGGCCCGGACCCGGGGCCGCACATGAACATCGAGAAGCCGCCGGACGCCAAGGTGCTCGCCGTCGGCCGCCCGACCCCGCTCTGGCACGTCTTCCGCACCCCCGAGGACCGCGCGGTCTTCGCGGGCGAGGCGCTCGGCATGTGGCTGTGGGCGGTGATGTGGCCCGAGCAGTCCGGGCTGCTCATGTACGACGAGCTGGTGCTGACGGATCTGCGGGACGCCGGTGCGGAGCTGGATCTGGTGCCCTGCGGGGCGTTGTCGCCGCGCTTGCTCCGGCCGTAGCGCCCGCCGGGGTGCCGGGTTGCCCGCCGTCGGCGCGCGCGGGTGCGCGGGGGCTTGTCGCGCAGTTCCTCGCGCCCCTTACGGGGTTCGAAGTACCGGTACTATCAAGTGTCCCCCCTTTGAATCGTCGGTGTCTGGAGTCCTTGTGCGTATAGATCTGCACTGTCACTCCACGGCTTCCGACGGTACGGACACCCCGGCCGAGCTGGTGCGGAACGCTGCCGCCGCCGGGCTGGACGTCGTCGCGCTGACCGATCACGACACCACGCGCGGGTACGGCGAGGCGATCGCCGCGCTGCCCGCGGGGCTGACCCTGGTCACCGGCGCCGAGCTGTCCTGCCGTGTCGACGACGTGTCCATGCACATGCTGGCCTACCTCTTCGACCCCGAGGAGCCCGCGCTGCTCGCCGAGCGGGAGCTGGTGCGGGACGACCGGGTGCCGCGCGCCCAGGCAATGGTCGCCCGGCTCAACGACCTCGGGGTGCCGGTCACCTGGGAGCAGGTCGAGCGGATCGCCGCCGGCGGTTCCGTGGGGCGGCCGCACGTGGCCACCGCACTCGTCGAGCTGGGCGTCGTCCCGACCGTGAGCGACGCGTTCACCGAGGAGTGGCTGGCCGACGGCGGGCGGGCCTTCGTGGAGAAGCACGAGACCGACCCGTTCGAGGCGATCCGGCTGGTCAAGGGCGCGGGCGGGGTCTGTGTCTTCGCGCATCCGGCCGCCGCCAAGCGGGGCCGGACCGTGTCCGAGGCGCGCATCGCCGAGATGGCGGCGGCCGGTCTGGACGGCATCGAGGTCGATCACATGGACCACGAGGCCGACGCGCGCGACCGGCTGCGGGGCCTGGCGAAGGACCTGGACCTGCTGGTCACGGGCTCCTCGGACTACCACGGCAGCCGCAAGACCGTCGCGCTTGGCGCCTACACGACCGACCCCGAGGTGTACGGGGAGATCACGCGACGCGCCACCGGCGCGTTCCCGGTGCCGGGCACCGGCGGAGCCTGAGGCCGAGGCCGGCACCGGCCTCACCGACTCACGCCCGTATCACTTCTTTCCGCAAGGCCTGCTTCAGCATGTTCGACATCGCCGTCTTCGGCTCCCTGTTCCTGACCCTTTTCGTCATCATGGATCCCCCCGGGATCACCCCGATCTTCCTCGCCCTGACCGCCGGACGGCCGGGCAAGGTGCAGAAACGGATGGCCTTCCAGGCCGTCTGCGTGGCGTTCGGGGTCATCGCCGTCTTCGGCGTGCTCGGCCACCAGATCCTGAACTACCTGCACGTCTCCGTCCCCGCGCTGATGATCGCGGGTGGTCTGCTGCTCCTGCTGATCGCGCTGGACCTGCTCACCGGCAAGACCGACGAGCCCAAGCAGACGAAGGACGTGAACGTCGCCCTCGTACCGCTCGGCATGCCGCTGCTCGCCGGGCCCGGGGCGATCGTGTCCGTGATCCTCGCCGTGCAGAAGGCCGGCAGTGTGGCCACGCAGATCTCCGTGTGGTCCGCGATCCTCGCGATCCACGTCGTGCTGTGGCTGGTGATGCGTTACTCGCTGCTGATCATCCGGGTCATCAAGGACGGCGGCGTCGTCCTCGTGACGCGACTCGCGGGCATGATGCTCTCCGCGATCGCCGTGCAGCAGATCATCAACGGGATCACTCAGGTGGTCCGGGGGAGCTGAGCCGTCCTCGGCCCGGCTCCCCCGGAAAGTGTGAGTGTGGTCGCCCCGTTACGAGGCCGGGGTCTCGGCCGGGCGGATCCACAGGCGCTGCCCGATGGCGGCGGCCTGCTGAACGATCCGGTTGACGGAGGCGGCGTCCACGACGGTGCAGTCCACGGTGGTGCCGTCGACCTCGTCGAGTCGCCTGATCTCGAAGCGCACGGGCTTCTCCCTTCGTCTGGTCATCCTCCTGAGGAGAACTACTGGTGAGTGTGCTGTCGTACACCACAGTCAACGTGCTTCGTGTTACAAACATTCCCTACGCTAAAGAAATTTTTCGAACGACTAATTACTAGCCGGTAAGGAACGGTTCGGGACCAGTTGTGTTCGCAGCGTGACCACCGGGACAATGGGGACGATGACTGACGACCCGGCGGCCCTGGCCGCCCGCATCGACCGCACGAACGAGCTGCTGGAGCGCATGCTCGCCGAGGTGGCGAAGACGCCCTCCACGCACGCGATCTTCGTCGACGCGGGCTATCTGTACGCGGCCGCGGGCCGGCTGGTCGCCGGGACCGAGGACCGCCGGGCCTTCGACCTCGACGCCGAGGGGCTGATCGACGCGCTGATCGACAAGGCCCGCACGATCTTCGCGGACAGTCGGCTGCTGCGCGTCTACTGGTACGACGGCGCCCGCCGCCGCATCCACACCGCCGAGCAGCAGACCATCGCCGAACTGCCCGACGTCAAGGTCCGCCTCGGCAACCTCAACGCCAACAACCAGCAGAAGGGCGTCGATTCGCTGATCCGCACGGACCTGGAGTCGCTGGCCCGCCACCGCGCCATCAGCGACGCCGCCCTCCTCGGCGGTGACGAGGACCTGGTCTCGGCGGTCGAGGCGGCCCAGGGCTACGGCGCCCGGGTCCATCTGTGGGGCATCGAGGCGCCCGACGGCCGCAACCAGGCCGAGCCCCTGCTCTGGGAGGTCGACAGCCAGCGCACCTTCGAGCTGGATTTCTTCAAGCCGTACGTCTCGCGCCGTACCGCCGCCGCGTACGACGCCTCCGCCGGGACCCGGCCCAGCCGCGAGGACGTCCGCTTCGTCGGTGCCCAGATCGCGGCCAAGTGGCTGGCCTCCCGGGGCCGCGAGGCGCTGGTCGAACTGCTGCCGGGCCACCCCTATCTGCCCGGCTCCGTCGACCAGGACCTGCTGGTCGAGGCCGAGGGCCTGCTCCAGTACTCCCTGCGCGGCCAGGCCGATCTGCGCCGCGCCCTGCGCGACGGATTCTGGGAGCACCTGCAGGCGCAGTACTGAGGCGACGCCGTCGGTGGTGATGCGCCGACGGGTGCTGAGGTGCCCGCCGCGCGGTGTTGCGTCCGTGGCCGGTGTTGCGTCCGTGGGCGGTGATACGTCGGCGGCCGGTGCCGAGTCCCCTGGTGTGGGGCGGGAGGGCACCGGCCGCAGTCTGGCCGCCGGGGCTGCGCCAGTGGTGCGCTGGCGGTGATGCGGAGCCCGCCCTGTGGTTCCCTTGCGGGAAGCGGAGGCGTGAACCGATAGCTCATCCGGCTTTGTTCCTGCGACCCCTGCGCGAAAACCGGCCGGTAATTCGAATATTTCCAGCCAGTGCCCGCGAGGGGGTGTATCCACGTGGTCACTGGTGAGCACACTGGCAGGCCAGCCCCGCGCACCATCGAGCATGCAGGACTCACCTACACGCTTTCTACGGGAGATCTTTCGGAGTAAAGCCCACACCATTAATTACACTGACTGACTGTCAACAACGCCGGGGGATCCGCACCAGTGAACAAACGAGCACTGAAACGCCTGCTCAAGGACCGACGCGCACTCATCACCCCCGAAGACCATGGCCTCACCCGTCCCACCGGACCCGGCCGGCGTGCCCCGGGCCTGTCCCAGCACCAGGTCGACCAGCTCGTCAACCGGGCCTTCGGCACGTACCACCGCCTGGAATCCGGCACGTATCCCAACGCGCCCGTCGACCTGCTGCGCGACATAGCCCGCCTGTTCGCGCTCAACGAGCAGGAGTGGATCTCGCTGTGCCGGTACGCACGCGGCGAGGACCCGCCCAGCCCGCTCTACGACACCAGCGGCGACGCCGTTCCGGCCGCCTGGGAGGACGCCGTCGCCGCCGTGGCGCATCCGGCCTACGTCACCGACGCCTCCTGGAACCTGCTTACCTGCAACGAGCAGTTCCACCGCCTCTTCGCATCCGGGCGGGCCCCCGAGAACACCATGCGCTGGATGCTG
Source organism: Streptomyces monashensis (assembly GCF_001866665.1). GTDB lineage: Bacteria > Actinomycetota > Actinomycetes > Streptomycetales > Streptomycetaceae > Streptomyces > Streptomyces monashensis. The sequence goes on from NZ_MLYO01000055.1 coordinate 62,822, forward strand.
ATCGACGGCCGCGAGCAGCTCACGGACTGGGCGAACGCATGGGCGCCGCTCGTCATGACCCAGCTCCAGGCGGCACTCGCGCAACGCGCCGACGACAAGGTGCTGTGTGAGATCGAGCGGGAACTTCTCAGTGATCCCCTCGCCCGCCCGCTGTACGAAGTGGGCGGCACTTCAGTCCATCCCGACGGCGATGAAAGGCCGATCTGGCACGCGGCCGACGGTCCGGGCTGGGTGACGATGTGCGTGGCGCAGCCGATGTCGGCCCCCGGGGCGAGGTTCATGATTCTCATTTTTCGGCCAGGTCCGCGGCGATCGAGTCAGCGTCCTCCGATGCTTCAAGCTCGCTGAGCGCGCTGAAACCCCCTTCCTCTGCTCGTGTCTGACGGGTGGCGAGAGAGCATGGCCTGGACGGCAGGGAAACGAACCAGCCAACTTTGCCGTACCGTCACCTCCATCAGGTTGCGCGTCCTAGGGGGGACACATGCCCGCTCACATCGCCCGGCCCAGTACCACCCTCGCCGCGCACAAGGTCACCACGGGCGAGATAGCCGACGACATCCGTGCCCACCACCCCGACCATCCGCGCCTCGGGGCGATCCTCCGTGTCCTCGGCAACTGCGGTGTCGAGACCCGGTACTTCACCCAACCGCTGAACTCGCCCACCGTCAGCGGCGCCGCCCCCATAGGGGAGCGCGCGCTCGAGGCCTTCGCCGGCTCTCTCGACATGGCGGAGCGCGCGGCCCGTTCCGCACTGCGGAGTCACGGCCTCGAACCGGGCGACATCACCGGCCTGATCACCACCCACGCCACCAGCTGGGCCGTACCGAACCTCGACATCCACCTCGCGGACCGGCTCGGTCTGCGCCCCACCATCCGTCGCACCGCTCTGACCACCGGGGCCTGCGCGGGCGGTGCCACCGCCCTCGTCCGCGCGGTCGAGCAGGCGCTGCTCCACCCCGGCTCCCGCGTCCTCGTGGTCGCCGCCGAGGTGCTGTCCGCGGCCTACAACCACGCGGACACCAAGATCGAGCACATGATCTACAAGGCGCTGTTCGGCGACGGCGCGGCCGCCACCGTCGTCAGCGACGAACCTCTCGGCCCCGGTCTCACCCTCGACAGTCCGGCGGGACTCCTCGAGTATGTCCTTCCGGGCTCGCTCGACTTCTACGCGGGTCGCATCGACGGCAGCGGCCTGCACTTCGACTCCACCAAGGCCGCCATGGGCGGGGCCAAGCACGTCATGCCCGCCCTGCTCGAGTGGCTCGCCGGCCGCTCGGTCACGGTTCCGGTCATCCACCCCGGCTCCCGGCCGATCATCATGGACACCGCCACGGCCCTCGGCCTCACCGAGGACGACGCCCGCCACTCGCTCGACACCTTGTCGGACGAGGGCAACCTCGGAGGCGTATCGGTTCTTCGCGTCCTGGAACGGACCCACGGCCGTCCTCCGGCCGACGGCGAGCAGGCCCTGGTCGTCGCCTACGGCCCCGGTTTCAGCCTCTGCGCCCTGCACGCCACGTGGACCGACTAGGACAGCGCGGTGAGAAGTGGCACACTGAAGACGGCTGTCCTGCTCTGCATCCCCCGTCGGAGCAGGGCAGTCGTCCTGTGTCAGCGGCTCATACGATGACCATGGGCGGCACGTGGGCCGCGTCCGTCGCGCCCGCCCCGTCCGCGGCGTCCCAGAAGTCGGCGATGGCCTCGGCCGTGGCGAGCGGCCGGTCGGTGTTGGGCGAGTGCTCCGCGTTCGCGACGACCGTGCGCCGCGCCCGCAGCCGTACGGCCATGGCGTCGAGCAACGGCAGCGGCCAGGTGTCGTCCTTGTCGCCCGACAGCACATGGAACGGCAGCGGTACGCCGGCCAGTTCGGCGACCCGGTCCGGCTCCGTGCACAACTGCCGCCCGGTGGCGAGCAGTTGGGCGGGCGTGGTGCCCAGCCAGCGGCGCCGCAGATCGTCCCGGTCGTCGAGTCCGCCGTCGAGTGCGGCCGTCTCGGTCTCCTCGGGCGTCTCCATCGCCTGGATCGCTTCCCAGACTTCGGCCATGTCCATCACCGCGAGCGCGTCCCGCAACAGCTTCACCCGCTGCTGCTGGGACGGCGAGATCTGCGCCGGGCCGGACGCCATCAGGGTCAGCGAGCGGAAGGGCGTGTGGTCGAGCAGCACGGCCGCGCGCGAGATCTGTCCGCCGAGCGAGTGCCCCAGCAGATGCACCGGGCTCCCGGCCCCGACGGCCTCCGCCTGCGCCAGCACGTCCTGCGCCAACTCGGCCTGGGCGTAGGCACGTTCATCGGTCTCGGGCCCGGCGGACTCGAACTGTCCGCGTCCGTCCACGGCCACCGTCCGGTATCCGCGCCGTGCGAGCGGCACGTGCAGCGGATTGAAGTCCTCCTTGCTCCCGGTGAACCCCGGCAGCAACAGCGCGGTCCCCCGGGGCTCCACCCCGTCGGCCACGGGAGCGTCGACGACGGCGAACTCCCCACGCGCGGTGCGCAACGCGTACGCACGCGAACCGGGGGGCGGGACGAAGGTGGCGGGCCTGCTCATGGGAAGAGGCTATCGGCCGGCCGGCACACGAGCGGAGCGGGGAGGGGACGGGAGAGGGCAGGCGGTGTCTGTGCAGTGGGGCCGGGTGGTTCCGCCGGATGCGCGACGGCCCGGCCCACAGGGAGTGGGCCGGGCCGTCGGTGACGGGCGTTCCGGATCAGCCTTCGGCCGCCTCGACGACCGCCGTGGCCTTACGGGTCCGGCGCCGCGGCTTGACCTCCGGCTCCTCGGTGGCCTGCGCCGGGATCTCGGCGGTGGCCACCTCGGCGACGGCCTTGCGGGTCCGGCGCACCTTGGGAGCGGCTGCCTCGGCGGCACCGTCCGCGTCGGCGACCGCGGCGGCGGCCTTGCGGGTGCGGCGGGGCTTGACCTCGGCCTCGGGGGCGCCAGCCGGCTCCGGCGCGGTGGCTGCCGTCTTGCGGGTGCGGCGGGGCTTGGTCTCCGTGGCCTCGGCCGTGTCCGCCACGGTATCGGCTGCGGCTGCCGTCTTCCGGGTCCGGCGCGGCTTGGCCTCGGCCTTGGCCTCCGGAGCCTCGGCCGGCGCGGTGGCGGCCGTCTTGCGGGTGCGGCGGGGCTTGGTCTCCGTGACGTCGGCGGTGTCCACCACAGTCTCGGTTGCTGCTGCCGTCTTGCGGGTCCGGCGCGGCTTGGCCTCCGTGCCTTCGGCGGTTTCGACGGCAGCCGTGGCGGCCGTCTTGCGCGTGCGGCGCGGCTTGACCTCGGCCTCGGTGTCCGCGGCCTCGGCCGGCTCCGGCGTGGTGGCTGCCGTCTTGCGGGTGCGGCGGGGCTTGGCCTCCGTGGCCTCGGCGGTTTCGACGGCAGCCGTGGCGGCCGTCTTGCGCGTGCGGCGCGGCTTGACCTCGGCCTCGGTGTCCGCGGCCTCGGCCGTCTCCGGCGTGGTGGCTGCCGTCTTGCGGGTGCGGCGGGGCTTGGTCTCCGTGGCCTCGGCCGTGTCCGCCACGGTCTCGGCTGCGGCTGCCGTCTTGCGCGTACGGCGCGGCTTGACCTCCGGAGCGGGCTCGGCCGTGGCGACGGCCTGCTCCGCGGCGGGCTCGGCCGTGGTGGCGGCCTTGCGGGTCCGGCGGCGCGGCTTGGCCTCGGCCTCCGGGGCCTCGACGGTCACCGGCTCGGACGCGGACACGGTCTCGGTCACCGTCACGAGCGTCTCGGCCGCGGTCTCGGCGGCGGGCGCCGGCACCGTCGGCTCCGCCGACTTGCGGGTCCGGCGGCGGCGCGGCTTCTCATCCGCTTCCGGGGTCTCCGGCGCGACCGGGGCCGTCACCGCGTCGGCCACGACGGCGGACTCGACCACGCTCTCGGCGGCCGGCACCGGCCGGCCCGACGCTCCGGCGCGCGTACGGCGGCGGCGACGCAGGGTGCGGGGCGCCGTCTGGGCCTCCTCCGCCGGGCCGGACTCGGCGGCCGGCGCCGGAGCCGTCGTGGCGGCGGGCGTGCCGCCCGTGGCGTCCAGCGGGGTGCCACCGCGCGTACGGCGGCGGCGACGCGGCGTACGGGACGGACGCTCGCGCTCGGCAGCCGGGGCGGCAGCGGCGTCCGAACCGCCGCGGCCACCACGGCCGTTGCGGTCACCCCGGCCGCCGCGACCGCGCGCACCGCGGCCACCGGTCTCGCCCAGGTCCTCCAGCTCCTCCGCGTCCAGACCGGCACGCGTCCGCTCCGAGCGCGGCAGGATGCCCTTCGTGCCCGCCGGGATGTCGAGGTCGGAGAACAGGTGCGGGGACGTCGAGTACGTCTCCACCGGGTCGTTGAAGTCCAGCTCCAGCGCCTTGTTGATCAGCTGCCAGCGCGGGATGTCGTCCCAGTCGACGAACGTGATCGCCGTACCCTTGGCGCCCGCGCGGCCCGTACGGCCGATGCGGTGCAGGTACGTCTTCTCGTCCTCGGGGGACTGGTAGTTGATGACGTGGGTGACGCCCTCGACGTCGATACCGCGCGCGGCGACGTCGGTGCAGACGAGGACGTCGACCTTGCCGTTGCGGAACGCGCGCAGCGCCTGCTCGCGGGCGCCCTGGCCGAGGTCGCCGTGGACCGCGCCGGAGGCGAACCCGCGGCGCTGCAGCTGCTCGGCGATGTCGGCGGCCGTCCGCTTGGTGCGGCAGAAGATCATCGCCAGTCCGCGGCCCTCGGCCTGCAGGATGCGGGCGACCATCTCCGGCTTGTCCATGGAGTGACCGCGGTACACGAACTGCTTGATGTTCGCGACCGTCGCGCCCTCGTCGTCCGGCGCGGTCGCGCGGATGTGCGTGGGCCGGGACATGTAGCGGCGCGCGAGGCCGATGACCGCGCCCGGCATGGTGGCCGAGAACAGCATGGTCTGACGCTTGGCCGGCAGCATGTCGATGATCTTCTCGACGTCGGGCAGGAAGCCCAGGTCGAGCATCTCGTCGGCCTCGTCGAGGACGAGGCACTTGACGTGCTTCAGGTCCAGCTTCTTCTGGCCCGCGAGGTCGAGCAGCCGGCCCGGGGTGCCGACGACAACGTCGACGCCCTTCTTCAGGGCCTCCACCTGCGGCTCGTAGGCCCGGCCGCCGTAGATCGCCGTCACGCGCACGTTACGGACCTTGCCGGCCGTCAGCAGGTCGTTGGTGACCTGGGTGCACAGCTCGCGCGTGGGGACGACGACGAGTGCCTGGGGGGCTTCCGTGAGGGCCTCGGGGGCGGCGCGGCCGGCCTCGACGTCGGCGGGGACGGTGACGCGCTCGAGGAGCGGGAGGCCGAAGCCCAGCGTCTTTCCGGTGCCGGTCTTGGCCTGGCCGATGACGTCCGTGCCGGAAAGGGCGACGGGGAGCGTCATCTCCTGGATGGGGAAGGGGTTGAGGATGCCGACGGCCTCCAGGGCCTCGGCGGTCTCGGGAAGGATTCCGAGTTCTCGAAACGTCGTAGTCAGGGTGCTGCCTCTTCTGTGTGGTGCGGTGCGAGGCGAGCGCGGGGGTCATGTCTGACCGTGCCGGGACGTCGGCTAGCCGTACGGGCGAACCACTCGGGCAAGCCGTAAGACACGGGACCTCTGCCGACGCTCTAGCGCTCGTACCGCTGAGGGTGTCCCTCCGGTCGTCGTACGTACTGAGCCGTACGGCCAGGGAGGGCTGTCGGGTCGGAGCCGATCGGGCCACCGACCGGGCATCCTCATGCGTGCGACCTGTCGGAGCACGTCGAACACTGTCAACGCACTCAGCAGGCGCATTACCACCATACCCCGGATTGGCGCACACGCGATGGCCGATTTGGTCACGTAGTCGTGGTCACACTGATCGACCAGGCACTTCCGAGGTGGCGCGAGCGGACTATTGTGCGGCTCATGACTAGCTCTGACAAGCCTGAGAAGGACTCCGTCGCACCCACGGGCATCGCTGCCGAGGACTGGGCGCGGGCCTCCGCCGACCCGCAGTACCGCGCGGCCGTCGTGGATCTGCTCGGCGCGCTCGCGTACGGGGAGCTGGCGGCGTTCGAGCGGCTCGCGGAGGACGCGAAGCTGGCGCCGACCCTCTCGGACAAGGCGGAGCTGGCGAAGATGGCCTCGGCCGAGTTCCACCACTTCGAGCGGCTGCGGGACCGGCTGACCGAGATCGGCGAGGAGCCGACGGCCGCCATGGACCCCTTCGTCGCGGCCCTGGACGGCTTCCACCGTCAGACCGCGCCGTCGGACTGGCTGGAGGGCCTGGTCAAGGCGTACGTCGGCGACTCGATCGCGAGCGACTTCTACCGGGAGGTCGCGGCAAGGCTCGACTCCGACACCCGCGAGCTGGTCCTCGCCGTCCTCGACGACACCGGGCACGCCGGGTTCGCGGTGGAGAAGGTGCGGGCCGCCATCGACGCCGACCCGCGCGTGGGCGGCCGGCTGGCGCTGTGGGCGCGGCGGCTGATGGGCGAGGCCCTGTCGCAGTCCCAGCGGGTGGTCGCCGACCGGGACGCGCTGTCGACGATGCTCGTGGGCGGTGTCGCCGACGGGTTCGATCTCGCGGAGGTCGGCAGGATGTTCTCGCGGATCACGGAGGCGCACACGAAGCGGATGGCTGCGCTGGGCCTCGCGGCCTGAGGACGGGTGCCCTCTGTGGGGGTGGGTGCGGTGAGTTGCGCGGCTGCGGGTCCCGTCCTGGTTGCTCGCGCAGTTCCCCGCGCCCCTTCGGGGCGCTGCCCCGAACCCCTACGCCGTCGCTGATCGGCGCATTCTGCCCGTCGGGCGCAGGAGCAGGGACAGGGATGCGGCCGAGATGACGGCGGCGCCCACGAGGCTCAGCCAGGCGGTGCCGGGGCCGAGGGCGGTGTGGGTGACGAAGTCACCGAAGAGGGACCCGGCGATGCCGGTCGAGAACACCAGCGGGCGGGCCGGGAGCCGGCGGGAGAGGCGGCGGGCCGCCGCCCACGCCAGGACGAGACCGAGCACTGCGGACGCGAGTGCTTCCAAGATCATGTCGGAGTCCCTCCCATGGCCGGTCCCTGCCTTGACGTTCGTAGCCCGTCATACCCGTGACCTGCGGACTGCAACCCTCCGCTGTGCAGGAGTTGTGTCCTAGCTGTGTGCGAATCCCCGAAAGCAAGGGCCCGGCGGCCGAATTGCCGCCGGGCCCTTCTCACTGCATCGGCCTACTAGGCGCCGAAGCCCACCTTGCGCACGGTGGGCTGGCCGATCTCCACGTACGCCAGGCGGTCCGCCGGCACCAGGATCTTGCGGCCCTTCTCGTCCTCAAGGCTCAGCAGGGGCGTCTTTCCGGCCAGCGCCTCGCTCACCAGGCGCTCGACCTCCTCGACGCTCTGACCGCTCTCCAGAACGATCTCGCGGGGCGCGTACTGCACGCCGATCTTGACCTCCACGGCTATGTCCCTCCGACGGTCAGTGATGTGCGCGATCTTCCGCGCCGTACGCAGCACACATTAGCCCGGTGAGGGGACGTACACGCTGCGGGGCGGAACGCCATCAGCGAACAGCCGCCGGGAACAAACCGCCGTCAGTGGTGTTCGGTGCCGTGCAGCGGGAAGCCGGCGATGCCTCGCCAGGCCAGCGAGGTCAGCAGCTGCACGGCCTGGTCGCGCGGGACGCTGCGGTCGCTGTGCAGCCAGGAGCGGGCCACGACCTGGGCCAGACCGCCGAGGCCGGAGGCGAGCAGCATCGACTCCGCGCGCGACAGCCCCGTGTCCTCGGCGATGACCTCGCAGATCGCCTCCGCGCAGTCGTTGGTGACCTTGTCGACGCGCTCGCGCACGGCGGGCTCGTTCGTCAGGTCCGACTCGAAGACCAGCCGGAAGGCGCCGCCGTCGTCCTCGACGTAGGCGAAATAGGCGTCCATGGTGGCGCGCACGCGCTGCTTGTTGTCCGTCGTGGACGCGAGCGCGGTGCGCACGGACTGGATCAGCGCTTCGCAGTGCTGGTCCAGCAGGGCCAGGTACAGGTCGAGCTTGCCCGGGAAGTGCTGGTAGAGCACCGGCTTGCTCACTCCGGCCCGCTCGGCGATGTCGTCCATCGCGGCCGCGTGGTAGCCCTGTGCGACGAAAACCTCCTGGGCGGCGCCCAGGAGCTGGTTCCGTCGGGCTCGGCGCGGCAGACGGGTGCCACGCGGGCGTGCCGCCTCAGTTTGCTCGATGGCTGTCACGCCGCCTCCCAAAGTCGTCCACATGCGGTGTCGGCCGCGCGGCCATCGTACTTTTCGGTAACCGTGGTGTGCGCGGTGCGAGCGCAGAATTTCATGTACCGGACGGTGGCGAAAGCCGTGATCATCCTCCGGAACGGGCCGGAAGTGCGCCAGAGGTCAGCGGTAGTCGTCCTCGTCGAGTCGAACCACGTGCGCCTGTTCGAGTTGGTCGGCCACGTTCGCGGCCCGGTCCGGGTCCACGTCCGTCAGGGGGTCGTCGCTGTCCGGCGCGAGGTCGGCGTGCTGTTCGGCGGCGTCCCCCTCGGGGGCCTCGACGTCGAGCTCGGCCGTCTCGCTCTCCGGGTCGTCGGTCGTGTCGGGCTCGGTGGGGTCATAGGCCATGGTGGGCTCCCTTCCTACGCACGTCCCTGGAAGCAGCACACACGGGTGCCCTGGGTACGAGCCTAGGAGAGAGCAGAACCGGACGCCATACGCTGCGTCGCGCGCGTACGGAGCACGCTGTGACGGCGAACACACGGACCTCGGCGTGATCACCTCGTAACATTGCCGCATGTCTTCGACCGAGTCGCCGTCCGTGTCGGCCGCAAGCGTGCTTCCGAAGGTGGCGCCCGTACGGGTCGGTGAGGGCGAGCGGCTGCGGTCCGTGGGGCTGCCCGGTGTCACCCTGTCGATCCGTTCCCGCCCTCCCGCGCGCGCGGGCCTGCCGCCCGCGCTGTACGTCCACGGGCTCGGCGGTTCCTCGCAGAACTGGTCGCAGCTGATGGCCGAGCTGGACGGCGTCGTCGACAGCGAGGCGCTCGACCTGCCCGGCTTCGGCGACTCCCCGCCCCCGGACGACGGCGACTACTCCGTCACGGGGCACGCGCGCGCGGTGATCCGCTATCTCGACGCGGCCGGCCGCGGCCCGGTCCACCTCGTCGGCAACTCGCTGGGCGGCGCCGTCACCACGCGCGTGGCCGCCGTACGCCCCGACCTCGTCCGTACGCTCACGCTCGTCTCGCCCGCCCTGCCCGAGCTGCGCGTCCAGCGCACGGCGGTGCCGACCGCGCTGCTCGGCGTGCCCGGCATCGCCGCGATGTTCACCCGGATGACCAAGGAGTGGTCGGCCGAACAGCGGGTGCGCGGGGTCATGGCGCTCTGTTACGGCGATCCCTCGAAGGTGTCGCCCGAGGCGTTCCGGGAGGCCGTCGAGGAGCTGGAGCGGCGGCTGCAACTGCCGTACTTCTGGGACGCGATGGCCCGTTCCGCGCGCGGGATCGTCGACGCCTACACCCTCGGCGGCCAGCACGGGCTGTGGCGCCAGGCCGAGCGCGTGCTCGCGCCGACCCTGCTGGTCTACGGCGGCCGCGACCAGCTGGTCGGCTTCCGCATGGCCGCCAAGGCCGCCCGCACCTTCCGTGACTCCCGTCTGCTGTCGCTGCCGGACGCCGGGCACGTGGCGATGATGGAGTACCCGGGGGTGGTGGCCACCGCGTTCCGGGAACTCCTGGCCGACACCGCCGGCACCGACGGCGGCGCCTCGGGGGCGGGCGCCACGCGCGTGTCGGCCGAGGGCGACGTGACTGTCCAGGGCGCGGGGAGCTGAGGCCGGCGTGGGACGCCACAGCCGTCGTGGACCGGCCCCCGGGACCGGCGTCGCGGACATAGCCGCGAGGCGCACGGAGAACTCGAAGAGCGCTGAGAGGGCGGAGGGGGCCGAGCAACGGCGCGGGGCGCCACGGCTGCCGGACGGCACACCGGCCCAGGGGGTGCCCCGGCTGCCCGACGGTACGCCCGCCCACGGCATGCCGGGGTTCGACGGGGGCACGCCCTGGGCCGGTGTGCCGCGTCTTCCCGACGGGACGCCCGTGCGGGGCGTTCCCCGGCTGCCCGACGGCACCCCTGCCCATGGCGTGTCCGGTTTCCGGGAGGGGGTTCCCGCGCGCGGGGGGCATCCCGAACAGCGGGAACGGGGCGGCGGCTGGGGCGAGTTCGCGGGGCGGGCCGGTGCGGGCGGCGGTCCCGGTGTCGTGCTTCCGCGGCAGCGGCGGGCGGCGCGGGAGGGCGGGCCCCGGCAGGAGTACCTGGACGCCTTCGGTGACGCCGGGGCCGGCGGCGCGGACCTGGAGGACGTCGACGTCTTCGCGCCCCGCGCGCGGGGGCCACGCGCGACCGAGGAGCCGTCGGCGGCCGCGACGACCGCCTTGGGGACCGAGGCCGATGGCGGCGGCGCAGCCCCTGCCGGTCTGCCCGCGCAGCGCTCCGGGGGCAAGGGGCGGGCCTTCACCGGGATCGCCGCGGCCGCGGTCACCACGGTGCTCGCCGTGATCGTCGCCGGACAGGTGGCCGAGGGGCGGCGGGGCGACAGTGCCACGCAGTCGCGGTCGGCCACCGACCAGGATCAGGGCACCCATGCCCCGGCAGGGCCGGCGCCCTCCGCCTCGGCGGGCGCGGCGCCGCTGACGTACGAGCAGGCGATGGACCGGACGTACCCGCTCAGTGCCACGCTGAAGGCCTCGGGCACGTTCGACGCCGTCCCCGGGTTCGACAAGGCGCCGGGCACCGGGCACAAGTACACCTACCGCGTCGACGTCGAGCAGGGGCTCGGGCTGGACGGCGCCCTGTTCGCCGAAGCCGTGCAGAAGACCCTGAACGACAGCCGCAGTTGGGCCCACGGCGGCGCCCGCACCTTCGAGCGGATCTCCTCCGGCAAGCCCGACTTCGTGATCACGCTGGCCAGCCCCGGCACGACCGCCGCCTGGTGCGCGAAGTCCGGACTGGACACCACGGAGGACAACGTCTCCTGCGATTCGGCATCCACCGAACGAGTGATGATCAACGCATACAGGTGGGCGCAGGGCAGCGAGACGTACGGGGACAGAATTCATCCCTATCGGCAGATGTTGATCAACCACGAGGTCGGTCACCGGCTCGGCTACGGCCATGTGACGTGCCAGAAGAGCGGCGAACTCGCTCCCGTCATGCAGCAGCAGACCAAGTTCCTGGACCATGACGGAATCCACTGTCTGCCCAATCCCTGGCCCTATCCCGGGAGTTGACAGGTGCTTCTCATGTCACATTGACATGAGTCGCAAGTTCGTTCATATTTCTGCGCATGTGGTCCCGTCACGCCCTTCATGAGAGCGCCGCCATCGAGCTGGCGCTCTTCGGTGTGACCGCACTCTGCGTGGCCGACATCCACTGTCGCTGACGCCGCCTCCCCGGCGTACGCGTCGCGACCGCTTCTCCCTTTTCCGTCCGTGACTGTCACGGGCCTTTCGACGACCCGACGCCGGGGCCGACGTCTGCGCGCAGACGTCTCACTCCTCGTCCACATGTCTCACTCTTCGAGAAACCCTCGATCAGAGCCCCGTCAGTTCCCGAGAGGTCGTCATTCCGATGCGTCAACCGTCCGTCATAGCGCGCCGCGTGGCAGCGGCATCCGTCAGCCTGGTCGTGGCCGCGGGCGCCGCCGCCTGCGGCCCGAAGGACAGCGGTGCCAAGGCCTCCGGTGGCGACTCCACGCCCCACAAGGGCGGCACGCTCACGGTCCTGAACGCCGAGCCGCAGACCGACTTCGACCCCGCCCGCCTCTACACCTCCGGCGGCGGCAACGTCCCCTCCCTCGTCTTCCGTACGCTCACCACCCGCAACCGCGCGAACGGCGCGGCCGGCTCCAAGGTCGTCCCCGACCTCGCCACCGACACCGGCCGTCCCAGCAAGGACGCCACCGTGTGGACGTACACCCTGAAGACGGGCCTCAAGTACGAGGACGGCACGCCGATCACCTCGGCCGACATCAAGTACGGCATCGAGCGATCCTTCGCCCCCGAGCTGTCCGGCGGCGCCCCCTACCTGCGGGACTGGCTGGTCGGCGCGGCCGACTACCAGGGGCCGTACAAGGACAAGAAGGGGCTCTCGGCGATCGAGACGCCCGACGCGCGGACCCTCGTGTTCCATCTGAACAAGCCCGAGGGCGAGTTCCCGTTCCTCGCCACGCAGACCCAGTTCACCCCGGTGCCCAAGAGCAAGGACACCGGCACCAAGTACGAGGAGCACCCGGTCTCGTCCGGCCCCTACAAGGTCGTCAAGAACGAGAACGACGGCGAGCACGTCCTCCTCGAACGCAACACGTACTGGTCGACGGCCGTCGACGACCAGCGCAAGGCTTACCCGGACACCATCGACGTCCGCTCCGGCCTCGACTCCTCGGTGATCAACCAGCGGCTGTCCGCGTCTCAGGGAGCGGACGCTGCGGCCGTCACCACGGACACCAATCTCGGTCCGGCCGAGCTCGCCAAGGTCAGCGGCGACAAGGACCTCGCCGCGCGCGTGGGCACCGGCCACTTCGGCTACACGAACTACATCGCGTTCAACCCGACCGTGAAGCCGTTCGACAACCCCAAGGTGCGCCAGGCGATCGCGTACGCCATCGACCGCTCCTCGGTCGTCAACGCGGCCGGCGGCAGCGCCCTGGCCGAACCCGCGACCACCTTCCTGCCCAACCAGAAGTCCTTCGGCTACACGCCGTACGACCCGTTCCCGGCGGGCGCGTCCGGCAACCCGGCCAAGGCCAAGGAACTGCTCGCGCAGGCCGGTTACAAGAACGGCCTCACCATCACGCTGACCCACTCCAACGCCAAGGACTTCGAGACCAGCCCGGAGATCGCGACCGCCGTCCAGGACGCGCTCAAGAAGGCCGGCATCACGGTCAAGCTCCAGGGCCTGGAGCTCAACGACTACAAGGACAAGATCCACAGCGTGAAGACCGAGCCCGGCTTCTTCCTCGCGCACTGGGGTGCCGACTGGCCTTCCGGCGGTCCCTTCCTCGCCCCGATCTTCGACGGTCGGCAGATCGTCAAGGACGGCGCGAACTTCAACACGGGCCTGCTCAACGACAAGTCGGTCAATGACGAGATTGACGCGATCAACAAGTTGACCGACCTTGACGCCGCCGCCACGCGATGGGGTGCACTGGACAAGAAGATCGGCGAGCAGGCCCTCGTCGTGCCGCTGTTCCACCCGGTCTACAAGCGCCTGTACGGCAAGGACGTCAAGAACATCGTCATCAGCGACTGGACCGGCGTCCTCGACATCTCCCAGGCCGCGGTGAAGTAGCGCCGTGAGCGAGGCACTTGTCGCCGTCGAGGCCGCCGGGGCGGGCACGTCCGCCCCGGCGGCCCCGGGGGCCCGTCAGTTCTGGCGGCGGCTGCGAGCGCAGCGCGCCGCCCTGGTCGCGGCGGCCGTCGTCGCGCTGCTCGTGCTGGTCGCGCTCGCCGCGCCGCTGCTCACCGCCCTGGAGGGCCAGGACCCCACCACGTACCACCCGTCCCTGATCGACTCCGCGCGCGGTGGCGTGCCCATCGGCTCCTTCGGCGGCTTCAGCGCCGACCACTGGCTGGGCGTCGAACCGCAGACCGGACGCGACATGTTCGCCCGGCTCGTCTACGGGGCGCAGGTGTCCCTGGGCGTCGCGCTGGCCGCCACGGTCGTGCAGGTCGCCCTCGGTGTCGCGGTCGGTGTGGCCTCGGCGCTCGGCAACCGGTGGGTTGATCAACTCTTGAGCCGGGCAACGGACATCATCGTCGCGATGCCGTTGATGATCATGTCGTTGGCCCTGCTGGCGATCGTGCCGTCGAGCTTCCCGAGGCCCGTACTGGTCACCCTTGTGATCGGGCTGATCGCCTGGGGCAACATCGCGAAGATCGTGCGGGCCCAGGCACTGTCCCTCAAGGGGCTCGACTACGTCTCCGCAGCCCGGCTGAGCGGCTGGGGCGCCTGGCGCGTCGCCCGCCGAGAACTGCTGCCCGGCCTCGCGGCACCCGTCATCACCTACGCCGCGCTGCTGGTGCCCACGAACATCTCCGTCGAGGCGGCCCTGTCCTTCCTCGGCGTCGGCGTGAAGCCGCCCACTCCGTCCTGGGGGCAGATGCTGACCGACGCTGACGTCTGGTACCAGGCCGCGCCCCAGTACCTGCTGCTGCCCGCGGGCGCCCTGTTCGTCACCGTTCTCGCCCTGACCGTCCTCGGCGACGGCGTACGCACCGCCCTCGACCCGCGCGCGGCCTCGCGCCTGCGCGTCGGCACCGGCCGCAAGGACGCCGGTGCCAGGGACTTCGGCGCCAAGGGTTCCAGCGCCAAGGGTTCCGGCGCCGAGGGCTCGGGCCCCACCACGAAGGAGGCGTCCGCATGAGCGGCTTCGGCGGATTCCTGCTGCGCCGTGCCGTCGGCACGGTGGTCACCCTGCTCGCCATCTCGGTGATCGTCTACGTCGTCTTCTACGTCACCCCTGGCAACGTCGCCCAGATCACCTGCGGTCCGCGCTGCTCGCCGGAACAGGTCCACCAGGTCGCCCAGCAGCTGAAGCTCGGGGACCCGCTGTACCTGCGCTACTGGCACTTCCTCGAGGGCCTCTTCGTCGGCCAGGACTTCTCCACCGGTACCTCGGTCGCGCACTGCGCGGCGCCGTGCCTCGGGCAGTCGTACCAGACCGACCAGCCGGTCCTGGACATCATCCTGACCAAGCTGCCGGTCAGCCTGTCGCTGGTCCTGGGCGCGATGGTGGTCTGGCTCGTCCTCGGCGTCGGCACCGGCGTCCTGTCCGCGTGGCGGCGCGGCCGGATCTCCGAGCGCGTGCTGACCGCGGTCACCCTCGCGGGCACGGCCACACCCGTCTTCGTCATCGGTCTCGTGCTGATGATCGTCGTCTGCGGTGAACTGCGGCTGCTGCCCTTCCCGGAGTACGTGAACCTCACCGACGACCCGGAACAGTGGGCGTGGAACCTGCTGTTGCCCTGGCTGTCACTGGCCCTGATCGAGGCGGCCGCCTTCGCCCGCCTCACCCGCGCCTCGATGCTCGAGACACTCGCCGAGGACCACATCCGCACCTTCCGCGCCTACGGGGTCGGCGAGCGCGCGATCGTCGCGCGGCACGCGCTGCGCGGCGCCCTGGCACCCGTGATCGCGCTGAACGCCAACAACGTCGGCTCGGCCGTCGGCGGCGCCGTCCTCACCGAGACCCTGTTCGGCCTGCCCGGCATCGGCCAGGAGCTGGTGCACGCGGTGAAGGTCGTGGACCTGCCGGTGGTCGTCGGCATGGTCCTGGTCGTCGGTTTCTTCGTGGTGCTGGCCAATGCCGTCGCGGACGTGCTGTACGCGGTGGCCGACCGACGGGTGGTGCTCGCATGAGCCTGGTGGAAGTGACGGACCTGACCGTCGAGTTCGGCGCCCTGCGGGCCGTGGACGGGCTCTCCTTCAGCCTGGCGAAGGGCGCCGCGCTGGCCCTCGTCGGCGAGTCCGGCTCCGGAAAGTCCACGGTCGCGGGTGCCCTGCTGGGCCTGCACCGGGGCACCGGGGCCCGCGTCACGGGGTCGGTCCGCGTGGCCGGCACGGACGTACAGGCGGCCAGGGACGAGGAGTTGCGGCGCCTGCGCGGGGCGAGGGTCGCCATGGTCTTCCAGGACCCGCTGTCCTCGCTCGACCCGTACTACGCGATCGGCGACCAGATCGCCGAGGTCCACCGCGTGCACACGCGCGTGTCGCGACGTGCCGCACGCGCGCGTGCCGTCGAGGTGCTGGAGCGGGTGGGAATCGCGGACGCGGCACGCCGGTCCCGGTCCCGGCCGCACGAGTTCAGCGGCGGGATGCGCCAGCGCGCCCTGATCGCCATGGCCCTCGCCTGCGAGCCGGACCTGCTGATCGCCGACGAGCCGACCACCGCCCTCGACGTCACCGTGCAGGCCCAGATCCTCGACCTGCTGCACACGCTGCGCGAGGAGACCGGCATGGGCCTGCTGCTCGTCACGCACGACGTGGGCGTCGCCGCCGAGAGCGTGGACGACATCCTCGTCATGCGCCACGGCCGGGCCGTCGAACACGGCCCGGTCGGCACCGTCCTCGCGGCGCCCGCCCAGGCGTACACGCGCGAACTGCTCGACGCTGTCCCGCGCGTGGGCGCGCGCCGCACCGCCTCCGAGGCCACCGACGAGGTCGTGCTGGAGGCCACCGGGCTGCGGCGCGAGTTCGGGCGTGGCAAGCGGGCGCTGGCGGCCGTGGACGACGTCTCGGTGAGCGTGCGCCGCGGTGAGACCCTCGGCGTGGTCGGCGAGAGCGGCAGCGGCAAGACGACGCTCGGCCGGATGCTGGTCGGGCTGCTGGAGCCGACCGCCGGTGCGATCCGCTACGAGGGCCGCCCGCACACCACGGTGAACCCGGCCGTCCAGATGGTCTTCCAGGACCCGGTCTCCTCCCTCAACCCCCGCCGCAGCGTGGGCGAGTCCATCGCCGACCCGCTCCGCGCGCGGGGCGAGAGGGACGAGGAGCGCATCCGGGGGCGCGTGGCGGAACTGCTGGAGCGTGTGGGGCTCGAAAGGGCACACTACGACCGCTACCCGCACGAGTTCAGCGGCGGCCAGCGCCAGCGCGTCGGCATCGCCCGGGCGCTCGCCGCCGACCCGCGCGTCATCGTCTGCGACGAGCCCGTCTCCGCGCTCGACGTGACCACGCAGGCCCAGGTGGTCGAGCTGCTCAGCGCGTTGCAGCGGGAGCTCGGCCTCGCGCTGGTCTTCATCGCGCACGACCTCGCCGTCGTACGGCAGGTCAGCGACCGGGTCGCGGTCATGCGCCGCGGCAGCGTCGTCGAGTACGGGCCCGCCGACGAGGTGTACGACAGCCCGCGCGAGCCGTACACCAGGCAGCTCCTGGCGGCCGTGCCCGCGCTCGACCCGGAACTGGCGGCCCGGCGGCGCGCGGCCCGGCGCGAACCGGCCGTGGCGTAACGTTTCGTGCACGGGCGATGACGCGCTGAGTCCTTAGCGCGACGGAACGCGGCCCGCACGCGAAAGTTACGACCGTTCACCCCTTTTGGTGGCGCGATGGACAACCGTCCGTCGCGCCACCGCCTTGTCCCCTTACGTTCGTCCCGCTGCGAGCCGCCGGGACAACGGCGGCTCCCGAGACGGGAGATCGGGGGTGCACACGTGCGCATCGGACTGCTTACGGAGGGTGGCTATCCGTATGTGAGCGGTGACGCCGGACTCTGGTGCGACCGGCTCGTACGCGGGCTCGAACAGCACGAGTTCGACCTCTACGCGCTCAGTCGCAGCCGGCAGCAGGAGGACGAGGGCTGGGTCCCGCTCCCGCCGCAGGTGAGCCGGGTGCGTACGGCGCCGCTGTGGACGGCCGACGACGACGGGGTCAGCCACGGGCGGCGCGCCCGTCGGCGCTTCGCCGAGTGCTACGGGGAGCTGGTCGGGGCCGTGTGCGCCGGAGCCGCCCCGGGGGCCGACGGTCCGTCCGGGTGCGGGTCCGATGAATCGGCGGACGCGTCCGCCGATCTGGCGGACCGTTTCGGCAGCGCGCTGTACGGGCTCGCCGAACTCGCCCGCGAAGAGGGCGGCCTGGTCGGGGCCCTGCGCTCCGACGCCGCCGTACGCACCCTGGAACGCGCCTGCCGCGCCCCCGGCGCCCTGCGCACGGCGCGCGAGGCGCGCGTTCCCGACCTGCTCGCCGTCACCGCGCACCTCGAACGCGCCCTGCGCCCCCTCACCCTCGACTGGTACGGCGACGACGGCCTCGGTGCGGCCGACCTCTGCCACGCCGCCGCCGGCGGCCCCGCCGCCCTGCCCGGCCTGCTCGCCCGGCACTTCTGCGGCGTACCGCTGCTCGTCACGGAGTACGGCGTGCAGCTGCGCTCGCACTACCTCGGCCTCGGCCCCGACGCCGCCGCCCCCGCCGTACGCGCGCTCCTCGGCGCCTTCCACGGCCGGCTCGCCGCCGAGGTCTACCGGCGCGCCGAGATCCTCACCCCGGGCAACGCCCACGCCCGCCGCTGGCAGGAACGGTGCGGCGCCGACCGGGCCAGGATCCGCACGGTCTACCCGGGCATGGACGCCAGCCGGTTCGCGGAGGTCGGCGAGTCCCCCGACCGCGCCGAACCGGACACCCTGGTCTGGGTCGGGCGCGTCGAACCGGCCAAGGACCTGATCTCGCTGCTGCACGCCTTCGCAGAGGTCCGCAAGGAGGAGCCCAAGGCGCGGCTCAGGATCGTCGGGGCGCCCTGCGGTCCCGAGGGCGCGGCCTACCTCGGCCACTGCCGGGCACTCGCCGCCCAGCTCTTCCCGGACGAGGCGGAGGGCGCGCACGCCGTCGGCGACAACCCGGTCTCCTTCGAGGAGATCGGCGGCCCCGAGGCCCCGACCCTGCCCGACGCGTACGCCGCCGGCGCGGTCGTCGTGCTGTCCAGCGTGGTCGAGGGCTTCCCCATCAGCCTCGTGGAGGCCATGCTCTGCGGCCGGGCCACGGTGTCCACCGACGTCGGCGCGGTGGTCGAGGTCATCGGCGGCACCGGGCTCGTCGTGCCGCCGCGCAATCCGCGGGCGCTCGCCGAGGCGTGCGTGGCGCTGCTGCACGACCCCGAACGCCGTGCACGCCTCGGCGCCGCCGCGCGCGCCCGCGCGCTCGAACTGTTCACCGTCGAGCAGAACATCGCGGCATTTCACGGCATTTACCTGCGGATCGTTTCGCACTGCCCGGTGCGCCGGGTCGTCCTCGACGCGTCCGGCGAGCCACGGCCGTTCGCCGCCCCCGCCGAGTCCCACGTCCCCGGCCGCTGGACCGGCCCCACGGCGCGCGTCCTGCCCCGGACCGCCCCCGGCTGGGCCGCGACCGCGCCGGTACGCGCGACACCACTGGCGGCTGCGGAGGGGGCGTGACGGGCGTGACCGACGTACAGGACGACGGCTACGGCGGCGGGGACGGGCTCGGCGGCGAGAGCCCGGGCGGAACGGACCTGCCCGGCATGCCGAGTGGCGCGGAACCGTGGGACTCGGGGGCGGGGGAGCGGCCCGGGATCGGGAGGACGTCACCGCAGACGCCGTCGGCCTCCACGAGTGCGCCTGCGACGTCGGATCCCGCGAGCGCGCCCGTACCCGCGTCCGCCGTGGCGCGCCCCGCGCCCCGGCGCGGCGCCGACCCGGTGAAGGCCCTGCTGCACCGGCACCGTGAGCTGTGCGAGCGAGCCGTGGACCCGCTGGAGATCGCCGCCGGGCTGGAGGCGCACGGCATCACCGACCGGACCGCCGCCCGGTTCCGGCACCGTGACGTCTTCTCGCTGGCCGAGGAGCTGTACGCACGCGTGCCGCGCAGCAGCGGTGAGGCGGACCCCGGGACCGAGCCGCTGCCCGTACCCCGCGTCCGCCCCGGCTGGGTGCTGCTCACCCTCCTTCCCGGTGCCCTGGGCGCGGCCACCACGGCCGGACTGCGGCTCACCCACGGGCACCCGCGCCTCCTCGTCGCCGTCGCAGGCCTCCTCGCCCTCTGCCTCGCCGCGCGCGCCGTACTGCGCCACGGCCCGCTCGCGGGGCCGTCCGGCACACGCGCGTGGCGCACGACGAGCGCCACGCGCGCGTGGACCGTCTGGCTGCTCGGGTACGCCCTCTTCGGTGACGGGCTGCTGAGCGCCGTCCTGACCGGCGGACCCGACACCCTCCCGACCGGCGCCCCGGACGCCCCCTGGCCGACAGCCGTGGCGCCCGTCCTGGCCCTCACGCTGGCGTGCGCCCCGGCAGCCTGGTGCGCCCACCTGCTCGGCGCGGGCGCCCGCCGCAGGCTGGCCGACAGCCGGGGCCTGGAGGAGTTCACAGCCACCGCCCGGCCGCTGCTGTGCGGCACGTTCACGCTCTTCCTCGGCACGCTCACGGCGCTGCTCCTGCTGTGCGGCACGGTCCTGCGCCAGCCCGCGGCCTACGCGCAGACCCTCACCCTGGGCGCTCTGCTCCTGCTCGCCCGCCTGCTCGCCGTGCACCGTCACCGACGCGCCCCGGTCCTCGCGCTGGGCACCGCCGCGGCGGCCGAGGTCGCGGCCCTCGCCCTGCCGCTGACCGGCCGGCTGCCCGGCTGTGCCGTCCTGTCGGTCCCGGTCCGGGCCCTCGTGAACGCCTGCGGCCTCGCCGCCGTCCCGGCCCTCGCCTGCGGCGCCGCGGCCCTGGCCCTGCTGTTCCACGCCGGCCACACCCTCACCCGGGCCTCGGCCCACGCGCTCACGGGAGCTCTCGAGTGAGCCCCCGAGTGAACCTTCCGCCACGGCCCACCGCCGCGGGCACCCGCGCCACCCCTTCGAAGGAGAAGACCAGATGACCACCTCCCGACCCGGAGCGTCCGGAGCGTCCGGGGCCGCCGGAACCGCCGGAGCGCCCGCGGCGACCGGTGCCATCGCCAAGGCCGGTGCCACCGGCGCGCACACCCCGGGAGGCGCCCGATGAGGGTCCTGCTGATCGGAGCCAACGGCTACATCGGCCGCTTCGTCGCCGACCGCCTGCTCGCCGACCCGGCCGTCCAGCTCACCGCACTCGGCCGCGGCGACGACGCCGACGTCCGCTTCGACCTCGCCACCGGCAGCCCGGGCGCGCTCACCCGCTTCCTCGACGCGGTCCACCCCGGCGTCGTCGTCAACTGCGCCGGCGCCACCCGCGGCGGGGCCCGCGAACTCACCCGGCACAACACCGTCGCCGTCGCCACCGTCTGCGAGGCACTGCGCCGCAGCGGGTGCGGCGCCCGGCTGGTGCAGATCGGCTGCGGCTCGGAGTACGGCCCCAGCCAGCCCGGCTCCTCCACGGCCGAGGACGCCGTACCCCGCCCCGGCGGCCCGTACGGGGTCAGCAAGCTCGCCGCGACGGAACTCGTCCTCGGCTCGGGCCTGGACGCCGTCGTCCTGCGCGTCTTCTCACCGGCCGGCCCCGGCACCCCGGCCGGCTCCCCGCTGGGCCGGCTCGCCGAGGCCATGCGCCGCGCCATGCAGTCCGGAGACGGCGAGCTCAAACTCGGCGGGCTCGGCGTCCAGCGCGACTTCGTCGACGTACGCGACGTCGCGCGCGCCGTGCACGCCGCCTCGCTCTCCGCCGCGCAGGGCGTCATCAACATCGGCTCCGGGCGCGCCGTGCGCCTCCGCGACGCCGCCGGGGTCCTCGCCCGGGTCGCCGGGTACGGCGGTGCGCTGCACGAACTCGACGCCCCGCCCGGCCCGTTGCGCGGCCCCATCGGCCATCCCCGCGCCGACTCCGACCACGCGGCTCCGGTCGCCTACCCGTACCCGGACGGCTGCGGCAGCTGGCAGCAGGCCGATGTGCGCACCGCGCGGGACCGGCTCGGCTGGCGCCCCCGCATCAACCTCGAAGAATCCCTGGCCGACATCTGGATGGAGGCGGCATGCCGCATCTGACCACGACCGAGGCGGGCGCCGCGAGCACAGGTGTGCGCACCGCCCTCGGCGTGCCGGGGTTCGCCCATCCGCTCGTCGCCCCCGCCCAATGGGCCGAGCTCGCCCGGCCGGGCACCCCGCTGGACTGGGTGGTCCTCAACGTGTCCGCGGGGCCGGGCACCCGCCCCGACCCGCACTGCCTGGAGGCCGCGGGCCGGCTGCGGGGCGCCGGGGTCCGCGTCCTCGGCCAGCTGGACCTCACCTACGGCGCCCGTTCGTTCGCCGACGTGCTCGGCGACGCGCACCGCCACCTCGACTGGTACCGCGTCGACGGCTTCCTGCTCGACCGCTGCCCCGGTGAGCGCGCGGCGCTCCCCGAGGTCCGACGGGCGGCCACCACGCTGCGGGCGATCAGTGACACCGCCCACATCGTCTTCGGCCACCGCCGCCACCCGTATCCCGGCTACGCGGAGAACGCCGACCAACTGGTGACCTTCTCGGGGTCCTGGTCCGACTACCGCTGGTCGCAGGTCGCCGAGTGGACCGCCGACTATCCGCCGGACCGCTTCTGTCACTTCGTGCACAGCGTCCCCCTGGGGCACCTGGACGAGGCGCTGCGCATCGCCCGCTGGCAGGGAGCGGCGACGATCTACTTCACCGACCGCACGGACCGCGGCGGCCGCACCGATCCGTGGGAGACGATGCCCGGCTACTGGGACGACATCGTCTCGCGTATCGGAACAGGTGTCTCGGAATGAAAAAGGCCGTGGCAGTGTTACGGGGAGAACAACCGTACTGTTTGACCGACCAACGGAGTCCCCGTGTCGTTGCCACCCCTGGTTGAGCCAGCCGCTGAGCTCACCGTAGACGAGGTCCGCCGGTACTCCCGCCACCTGATCATCCCCGACGTGGGCATGGACGGGCAGAAGCGGCTGAAGAACGCCAAGGTGCTGTGTGTCGGCGCCGGCGGCCTGGGCTCGCCCGCGCTGATGTACCTGGCCGCCGCGGGCGTGGGCACTCTGGGCATCGTGGAGTTCGACGAGGTCGACGAGTCGAACCTGCAGCGCCAGATCATCCACAGCCAGTCCGACATCGGCCGCTCCAAGGCCGAGTCCGCTCGCGACAGCGTCAAGGGCATCAACCCGTACGTGAACGTGATCCTTCACGAAGAGCGGCTCGAAGCCGAGAACGTGATGGACATCTTCAGCCAGTACGACCTGATCGTCGACGGCACGGACAACTTCGCGACCCGCTACCTGGTCAACGACGCGTGCGTGCTGCTGAACAAGCCGTACGTGTGGGGCTCGATCTACCGCTTCGACGGTCAGGCCTCCGTCTTCTGGTCCGAGCACGGTCCCTGCTACCGCTGCCTCTACCCGGAGCCCCCGCCCCCGGGCATGGTCCCCTCCTGCGCCGAGGGCGGCGTCCTGGGCGTGCTGTGCGCGTCCATCGGCTCCATCCAGGTCAACGAGGCCATCAAGCTCCTCGCGGGCATCGGCGAGCCCCTGGTCGGCCGCCTGATGATCTACGACGCCCTGGAGATGACGTACCGCCAGGTCAAGGTCCGCAAGGACCCGAACTGCGCGGTCTGCGGCGAGAACCCGACCGTCACCGAGCTCATCGACTACGAGGCCTTCTGCGGCGTCGTGTCCGAGGAGGCCCAGGAGGCGGCCGCCGGCTCGACGATCACTCCGAAGCAGCTCAAGGAGTGGATCGACGACGGCGAGAACATCGAGATCATCGATGTCCGCGAGCCGAACGAGTACGAGATCGTCTCCATCCCGGGCGCCAAGCTGATCCCGAAGAACGAGTTCCTCATGGGCGCGGCTCTGCAGGACCTCCCGCAGGACAAGAAGATCGTCCTGCACTGCAAGACGGGTGTCCGCAGTGCGGAAGTCCTCGCCGTGCTGAAGTCCGCGGGCTTCGCCGACGCCGTCCACGTGGGCGGCGGCGTCATCGGCTGGGTCAACCAGATCGAACCGAACAAGCCGGTCTACTGACCAACAGCCCCGCCGACCAGCGGGACGGACGAAGCCCACGGCTCTGACCAGCTCAGATGCCGTGGGCTTCCGGCATTGCAGGTCGGCGTCGGCCATCGTCCGGGCCAGCTCGGGCCTGCCGGTTCCCGGCCCTGTCGCGTGGCGCCCGCCGGGGAACCACACTGGTCGGTGGGGCGCTCTCCTGGAGGCGCTTGCCCGCGACGGAAGGACGGACCCATGCCCATGGACACGCTTCCCGGCCCGCTGCGATTCCTGGTCTTCGGCGGCGCTCTGCGGGCCGATTCGACCAACGCGCGCCTCGCCTCGCTCGTGGCCCGGCTCATCTCCGACACCGGTGCCGCCGTCGACCTCGCCTCCATGCGCGACTTCGACATGCCTTTGTACGACGGCGACGCGGAGGCCAGTGAGGGGCTGCCGCACGGCGCCCTCGCCCTGCGCGACCGGCTCGAGCAGAGCGACGCCTTCGTCATCTCCTCGCCGGAGTACAACGCGTCCGTGCCGGGAGTGCTGAAGAACGCGATCGACTGGGTCTCGCGTGTCCGGCCGCAGCCGTTCAAGACCAAGCACGCGCTGCTCGTCTCCGCTTCGCCGTCGCTGGTCGGCGGCAACCGCGGGCTGTGGGCGCTGAGGGTTCCGCTGGAACACCTGGGCACCCGCGTCTACCCGGACATGTTCAGCGTGGCCAACAGCTACCAGGCCTTCGCCGAGGACGGAACCCTGGCCGACCCGGGGCTGCAACAACGTCTCACAGAGACGGTGTCGGGTTTCCTCAGTCTCGTCGAAGCGGACGTGCGCTACGTCTGTCTCGAACGCCGTTGGTACGAGTTCCTGGGGGACCGCACCGAGGCGGCCATCACCCAGCGGGCCGAGAAGTGACGGAGCGACCGGAAACGTGGGTGCCGCACCCGGCGCGCTGACCTGCGGGGTGGTGAACTGGCCCGGCACCGGCCAGGCATGGCACCAGTCTGCCGTGTCCCAGCCGAGGAAGTCTCCGAACACCGGCGAGATCCGCTCGAAGCGCGCCGGCCTGCTCTTCGTCTCGGCGAGCGTCGGGCGCTCCTTCTCGTCCAGGCACGATATGACCCGCTGGGACTGGGTCGTGGTGCCGTAGTGCCCCGACGAGTCCCGCTCGTTGGAGCTGTCCGCGAGCGCCGGCAGCGGTGAACCGTCGCCCTGCTGCGCCGCGTCGAGTGCGCTGGTCAGCCGTGGCCAGTCGGGCTCGCTGTACAGCGGCACGATGATGCCGGTGGTCGCCGGCGTCTGGGTCGGCTTCCGCCCGGAGGACGTCGGCAGCGGCTTCGCGTCGATCCGCTTCAGCAGGGCGGCGATCCTCCGGGAACCCCGCGCGGGATCCTGGCCGGTGGACTTCAGGTAGTCGTCCAGCGCCCGCTGGAATCCGCGGGCCTGGTTCTCGGCGTGACCCACCGTGTCCGTGGTCGGGTTCACCACCGCGTCGAGGTTTTGGCCTGTGGATAACCCTTTGACCTGCAACTATTGGTGGCTGAGGGTGCTTCAGGAGCAGACCGCTCCGGCCTTCGGCACCGTCCCGTTCAGCAGGTAGTCGTTCACCTTGCTCTGCACACACTTGTCCTTGCTGTCGTACGCACCGTGCCCCTGGCCCTTGTACGTCAGCTCGACGGCGACGCCACTGCCGAGCGCCTCGGCCATCCTCCTCGCGCCCGAGTACGGGGTGGCCGGGTCACCGGTGTTGCCGACGACGAGGATGGGCGCGGACCCGGGTGCGCTGACGTCGGGATGGTCGGCGGCGCCGGGCACGGCCCAGTTGGTGCAGCTGATCAGGCCCCAGGCCAGGTAGTCCCCGAACAGCGGGGAGGCGGCGCGGAATTCGGGCAGCCTCTGCTGGACGAAGTCCGCGGTGTACCGCGGCTTCTCGTCGGCGCAGTTGATCGCGGTGTTGGCCGCGGTGATGTTGCTGTACTCGCCGTTCTCGCTGCGGCCGTTCATCGAGTCGGACAGCAGCATGAGGATCCTGCCGTCACCGTCGTAGGCCGCCTCCAGCCCCTCGGTCAGGTACTCCCAGAAGTCCTTGGAGTACAGGGACTGCGCGATGCCGTTCGTCGCGGCGGTCTGCGTGAGCCGGCGCGGCGGGTCGCCGGAGATCGGCTTCTTCTCCAGGTCGTTGAGGAGTTTCGCGATGCGGTTCTTCACGTCTTCGGGGGTGTCGCCGATCGGGCACTCCGTGGTCTTCGACGTACAGTCCTCGGCGAAGTTGTCGAGGGCGAGCTGGAAGCCCGCGGTCTGGCCGAGGGCGCTCTGTTCGGGGTTCTGCGTGGGGTCGACGACGCCGTCGAAGACGGCCCGGCCGACGTTCTTGGGGAACAAGTGGGCGTACACGCCGCCGAGTTCGGTGCCGTAGGAGATGCCGAAGTAGTGCAGCTTGTCGTCGCCGAGGACCTGGCGCAGCAGATCCATGTCGCGGGCCGCGTCCGTGGTCGCCACGTGCGGCAGGATCTTCCTGGAGTTCTGCTCGCAGGCCGCGTTGAACTGCTTGGTGCGGTTGACCAACTGGGCGCGCTCGGCGCTGTTGTCGGGCGTCGCGTCCTGCTGGAAGTACACGTCCAGCTGGGCGTCGCTCTTGCACTTCACCGGCGCGCTGCGGCCGACCCCGCGTGGGTCGAAGCTCACCAGGTCGTAGCGGGTGCGCAGGACGTCGTAGTCGGAGCCGAACGCGGGCAGCGTGCTGACCCCGCTGCCACCGGGGCCGCCGAAGTTGAACACGAGCGAGCCGATCCGTTTGTTCTCCGGGCCGCTCGCCCTGGCGCGGATCAGGGCGATGCTGATCGTGTCGCCCTTCGGCCTGCCCCAGTCCAGGGGCGCCCGCATGGTGGCGCACTGCCATGCGGCGCCGTTCGGCAGCGGGGACGGGGCGCTGCCGCCGCCCTCGGCCTCGGACGGAGCCGGGCAGTCCTTCCAGTCCAGCTTCTGCGCCGTGAGATCCCCGTCCTCGGCGCCGTCGCCGCATCCTGCCAGCAATGCGGCCAGCAACACGGCGGTGGTGGTCAGGGCGGCGCAGCGCAGCCGGGAGGGGTTCGCCATGTACCCATCCTGGGGGCGGGTACGCCCACGCGCGCGGGACGCGGGCCGTACGAGGTACCCGCACCCCGCGCCCTACAAGGCGCCCTTGCGGCTCAGGTGGTTGAACGCCAGCCAGCCCGGCAGCACCGGCAACCACAGCGTCAGCAGCCGGTACAGCAGGACCGCCGGGGCGGCGACCTCCTTGGGCAGTCCGACGGCGATCAGACCGACCGTGAGAGTCGCCTCCACCGCGCCGACGCCGCCCGGGGTGGGCGCCGCGGAGCCGAGCGCGTTGCCGGCGAGGAAGACCACGGCGACGCTGGCGATGCTGAGCGAGGCCGTACTGCCGCCGAACGCCCGGATGGAGGCGTCCAGGCACATCACGAAGCAGAACGTCAGCAACAGGATGCCGCCGATGCCGGTGACCAGTTTCTGCGGCCGCTGCAGCACGTCGAGCATGCGGGGTACGACGCCCGCGAACAGCGACCTCACGCGCGTGACGACGAATTTCCGCAGGAACGGCACCGACGTCACCACCAGTACCAGCACGGCCACCGTCAGCAGCCCCGCGATGACCGTCCGGGACGGCGACAGGGACGGCGTCTTCTCGGTGCCGGTGAGATAGCCGAAGGACAGCAGCATCAGGATGTGGGCGCCGAGCCCGGCCAGCTGCGAGGCGCCCACGCTCGCCACCGCGAGCCCCGGCCGGATCCCCGCGCGCTGGAGGTACCGCGTGTTGAGGGCCACACCGCCGACCGCCGCCGGTGCCACGATCTTCACGAAGGAGCCGGCCACCTGGGCCGCCACGGCCCGCAGGAACGGCACCCGCTCCGGGACGAACCCGAGCAGCTGCATCGCCGCCGCCACATAGCTCAGCGCCGCGAACAGCACGGCCGCCGCGACCCAGCCCCACTGGGCGCCCGCGACGAGCGGGCCGAACTCGATGTGCGTGAGCTGTGTCAGCAGGAAGTACGCGCCGATGGCGCCCGCGATGAAACTGATCAGGGTGCGTGGCCGCACCCGCTCCAGCCGGGCCGGCTCCACCGGTGCCTGCGGCCGGATCCGCAGCACCTCGTGACGGATCTGCGTGAGCAGATCGTCTTCACGCGCTTCTTCGAGTGCCTCGTCGATGGCCCGTTTCTCGGCCCGTTCCTGCGCGCGTACGGCCTTCTTGTCGGCCTTTTCGAGGGCCTTGGTGCCGTCTTCCCCGGCTTCCTCCAGCCGGGCCTGCTTGGTCTGCCGGGACGACTCCAGCACCGCATCGCGCTCGCGCTGGGCGCGCTCCCGGGCCAGTTTGCGCAGCGTCGCGCGCGTGGAGCGCGTCAGGGCGATCGGCTGGAGCAGGGGCAGACAGTCGGCGACCGCGTCCGGGCCGAGCACCCCGACCGCCGAGGCCACCGCTCGCTCGGCGCCCACCCGCAGACCGAGGGTGGTGACCAGCTGGGCCACGTCCATGCGCAGGAGCAGTTCGCCGGCCGCGATCTCGCCACCGCGCAGTTCGGTGAGGATCACCGTGCCGGAACGATCCACCAGAATCGCGTCACCTGCGAGCCTGCGGTGCGCGATGCGCCGGGACTGCAGTGCCCGCACCTGGTGCCAGGTGTGGCGCAGCAGTTCGTCGGTGATCTCCGCGTCGGCCAGCGAGTCCAGTGTGCGCCCGCCGGTGTGCTCGTAGACGAGCATGACGGCGTCGGGGCCGAGTTCGGAGGTGGCGATCAGTTTGGGCGCGTTGGCACCGGCCGCGATCGCCGCGTACGCCAGCAGGGCCTCCTGCTCCAGCGCCTGCCGCAGTGACTGGAGGCTGGAACGGGTGGCGAACCCGCGCAGGGTCAGATTGCGCCACACCCGGTAGAAGAAGCCCTGGGCCTGCTGTTCCCGGTCGACGACCGTGACGTCCAGCGGCGGGCCGTCCTCCAGGGTGACGAAGTAGCGCCGGCCGCGGTCGCCGTTCTCGCTCTCCACGGCCTCCTCACGGGCCGCGGCGACAGGATGGAAGCCGACGTGCCTCAGGCCCGCCATCAGGGTCTGGCCGGTGGGGCGGACGTTGGGGGAGCCGACCGCGTACAGCGTGCCGTAGGCGACGGTCCAGCCGATCAGCACCGTCAGGATGATCGAGAACGGTGTCGTGTAGCCGGTGACCAGCATCGAGAACGCGTCGAGCAGCAGGACGATCCACAGCACCGAGCGCCATCGGGGTCTGCGGGACATGCCGACGGCCGTCATGTAGGCGATGACGGGTGCCAGATAGCCGTGCACGGGGTCGGTCAGGGCGTGCAGATCGCCCGGGGAGGGCTGGGTGAGCGCTTCCTGGATCGAGGCCGGGGCGGCTCTCGCGACCCACAGGTCGGTCGCGAGGGTCACTCCATGGGCGAGGACGGCGGCGAGGACGCCGTCGGCGATGCGCAGCCCGTCGCGTTTGATCAGCCGCTCGATCGCGAAGGCGACCGGCACCAGCAGGATCGCGATGCTGGACGCCAGCCCCGCGAACCTGATCAGCAGGTCGGGGGCCTGCCCGGTGCCCTTGTTGATGTCCTGTTCGAGGCCCGAGGTGGTGCCGTGTGCGAACGCGGCGATCGCGAGCAGTACCGCGACGGCCAGCACGCCGACCAGGAGCCGCATGAGGTCGGACGGGCGGTGCACGCGCGCGGGGAGCAGCGGTTCGTCACCCTCCACCTCGCCGGCGTGCGGTTCGTCGTCGGCGCCCGGACCGTGGTCGGGGGGCGTGTTCTCCAGGACGTGCGCCCCCTCGGTGTGGTGATGGTTGTCTCCGTGCGCGTGCGCGCCGTCGCCCTTCCGGGCCCCGTTGTCGCTCCCACGCGCACGCGTGGCGTCGTCCGTGCCTGAACCGGTGTCCTGGTGTGTGCCGTCGCTCCTGCCCGCGCCGGCGGCGCCTGGGCGCGCGGCGGCGTCAGGGGTGCCCGCTCCGCCTTCGGGGTGCACGCCCTGCTGTTTCATGGTCTCTTCTTGGTCTCGTATCACCGGTCACCGCCCGCACGATGGTGGCATGCCCCACCGACCCTCGGGGGCATCAGGGTGCGGATGCGCGGGCGCACAGTCTGCCCGAAGCGCCGTCCGGGGGCGAGAGGGCCGTTCCCGCGGTCCGCGCCGCGCTGTCGGTGGAGTGCGGCAGGATGGGGCGAATGAGCGAGCAGAGCCCTGCCGAGGACACCCACGAGGGGTACGCGGACGCACTGCCGGAGTACGCCGAGCGGGTCCTCGAGGTCGCCGAGCGGATCCCGCCGGGCCGCGTGATGACGTACGGCGATGTCGCCGAGTGGCTCGAGGAGGGGGGACCGCGCCAGGTCGGCCGGGTGATGTCCCTCTACGGAGGAGCGGTGCCGTGGTGGCGGGTCGTCCGTGCCGACGGCGTGCTGCTGCCGGGACACGAGCTGCGCGCCCTCGGTCACTACCGCGCGGAGGGCACGCCGCTGAGAGAGGCGGGCAGAAGCACCGAGGGGCATCTGCCGCGGCTCGACATGCGGCGGGCCCGGTGGGACGGCGGGGCGGGCGCAGAGGGTCACACCTGACAGCTTCCGCCATCGGATGCCCCTGGGGAGAGCCTGTGGCCCGTACGGGGGACAGAGGGGACGTCCGTGGCATGACGTACGTTCGTGAGGGGTGGGACGCGCGTGGCGCGAGCGCCGCGAGGGATGAAGCGGAAGCCCTGCTTCCGTCCGGAGCGGCGGCGTAGCGTCGGCTGCACCCGTCGCCCTCACCCCGTGGTCGCCGCCTCGCGCGCGTGACCGCCCGCCCATCAGCACGACCACCAGGACCGGCCAACCACGTGAGCTCCTCTTCCTCCACCGGACGCCTGCCGCACCCCCGGGTGCGGCAGGGGAGCCGTGGCGCTTACCGGCTGGTCCGGACCCCTCCCGCCGCAGTGGACCCCCCTCGTCTGGACGCGGCACAGCGCGCCGTGGTTGACCACCGCTCCGGACCGCTGCTCGTCCTCGCCGGCCCGGGCACCGGCAAGACCACCACCCTGGTCGAGTCCGTCGCCGCGCGGATCGCCCGCGGCGCGGACCCCGAGCGCATCCTGGTGCTGACGTTCAGCCGCAAGGCCGCCGTCGAGCTGCGCGACCGCATGGCCCTGCGCATGGGCGCCGCCCGCGCGCCCCGGGCCACCACGTTCCACTCGTACTGCTACGCCCTGGTGCGCGGCCACCAGGACGGCGAGCTGTTCGCCGAGCCGCTGCGCCTGCTCTCCGGCCCCGAGCAGGACGTCGCCGTGCGGGAGTTGCTCGCCGGACAGCCCGACCTGGAGCGGCTCGGGCTCACGCACGTGCGCTGGCCCGACGAACTGCGCGCCTGCCTGACCACGCGCGGCTTCGCCGACGAGGTCCGCGCCGTCCTCGCCCGCAGCCGTGAGCTGGGCCTCGGCCCCGACGCCCTGGACGCCTTCGCCCGGCGTATCGGCCGTCCCGACTGGGGCGCGGCGGCGGCGTTCCTCGCCGAGTACCTGGACGTGCTCGACCTGCAGGGCGTGATCGACTACGCGGAACTGGTCCACCGCGCGGTCCTGCTCGCCGGGCGCCCCGAGAACGCCGCACGGCTCGCCGCCCGGTACGACGCCGTCTACGTCGACGAGTACCAGGACACCGACCCCGCCCAGGTACGGCTTCTGCACGCCCTGGCCGGCGGCGGCCGCACCCTGGTCGCCTTCGGCGACCCCGACCAGTCGATCTACGCCTTCCGGGGTGCCGACGTGAACGGCATCCTCGACTTCCCGGCGGCCTTCGCGCGCGTGGACGGCCGCGCCGCACCCGTCGAGGTGCTGCGCACCTCCCGCCGCTTCGGCGCCGCCCTGCTGGCCGCCACCCGTCTGATCACCCAGCGCATGCCGCTGACCCGGCTGGCCGCCGACACGGTGCGCGCCCACCGCGAGCCGGCCGCCGCACGGGACGGCGGCCGCGTCGAGGTCTACACGTACCCGACGTCCGGTGCGGAAATGGACAACATCGCGGACGTCCTGCGCCGCGCCCACCTGGAGGACGGCGTCCGCTGGAGCGACATGGCCGTCCTCGTCCGGGCCGGATCCCGCCTCCCGGCGCTCCGCCGGGCCCTGAGCGCGGCCGGCGTACCACTGGACATCGACGGCGACGATCTGCCCCTGCGGCACGAGCCGGCGGTGGCACCCCTGCTGACGGCCCTGCGCGCGGTGGCCACGGCGGAGGCCGGACGCCGCGAGGCCACCGAGGAAACGGCCGCGCACGTTGCCACCGAAGGCACCGAAGGCGTGGAGGGCACCGCAGTCACCATCCCGGACACCTCCTGGCTCGACACCGAAACCGCGCTCACCCTGCTCGCCTCCCCCCTCGCCAGCATGGACGCGGCCGATCTGCGCCGGCTCGGGCGCGCGCTGCGCGAGGAGGAGCGCGCGGCCGGCAACGCGCTCCCGCCGCCGTCCGACGAGCTTCTCGCGCGGGCGCTCGCCGAGCCCGAGCGCCTGGCCGTGCACGACCCGGCGTACGCGCGCGGGGCGCAACGCCTCGGCGCGCTGCTGCGCAAGGCCCGTGAACGCCTCGCGGGCGGTGGTACGGCCGAGGAGGCGCTGTGGGACCTGTGGGCGGGCACGCCCTGGCCCGCCCGCCTGGAACGGGCCGCGCGGCGCGGCGGAGCCGTCGGCCGCAACGCCGACCGCGACCTGGACGCCGTGTGCGCGCTGTTCGCCACCGCCGCGCGCGCGGAGGAACGCACCGGCGGACGGGGTGCGCTGAACTTCCTGGCGGAGATCGAGGCCGAGGACATAGCCGCCGACACGCTCGCGCGTCGCGCCGTGCGCCCCGACGCCGTCCGTCTGATGACCGCTCACCGCGCCAAGGGCCTGGAGTGGCGCCTCGTCGTCGTCGCCGGTGTCCAGGAGGGCCTGTGGCCCGACCTGCGCCGCCGCGGCTCCCTCCTGGAGGCCGACCGCATCGGCCGCGACGGACTCGCCGAACCGCTGACGCCGGGCGCCCTGCTCGCCGAGGAGCGCCGGCTGTTCTACGTCGCCGCCACGCGTGCGCGTGAACGCCTGGTCGTGACCGCCGTGAAGGCACCGGCCGACGACGGTGACCAACCGTCCCGGTTCCTGACCGAACTCGGCGTCGAATCCCGGGACGTCACCGGCCGGCCGCGCCGCCCGCTGTCCGTCGCCGCGCTCGTCGCCGAACTGCGCGCCACGACCGTCGACCCGCGCGCGTCCGCCCCGCTGCGGGAGGCCGCCGCCCGCCGCCTGGCCCGGCTCGCCGCCCTCGCCGACGAGGACGGCCGCCCCCTGGTGCCCTCCGCGCACCCCTACCGCTGGTGGGGCATGTACGACCCGACGGAGAGCAAGGTGCCGCTGCGCCACCGCGACCAGCCGGTCGTGCTCTCCGGCAGCGCTCTCGACCAGCTCGCCAACACCTGCGCGCTCCAGTGGTTCCTGGGGCGCGAGGTGAAGGCCGACGCCCCCGCCACCACCGCCCAGGGCTTCGGGAACGTCGTCCACGTCCTCGCCGACGAGGTCGCCTCCGGCCGTACGCCGGCCGACCTCGACGTCCTCATGGAGCGCCTGGACTCGGTGTGGAACGCGCTCGCCTTCGACGCGCCGTGGAAGTCGCGGCAGGAGAAGGACAACGCGCGCGTGGCGCTCGAACGCTTCCTGAACTGGCACGTCCTGGACCGCACCGGCCGCACCCCGGTGGCGAGCGAGCAGGACTTCGACGTCACCCTCGCGGCGGGCGACTACGAGGTCCGCATCCGCGGCCAGATGGACCGCGTGGAGGCGGACGGCGAGGGACGCGCGTACGTGGTGGACTTCAAGACCGGCAAACAGGCGCCCAGCGCCGCCGAGGTGGCCCGTCACCCCCAGCTCGCCGTGTACCAGCTCGCCGTGCGCGAAGGCGCCGTCGACGAGGCCTTCGACGGCGTACGTCCCGAACCGGGCGGCGCCGAACTGGTGCACCTGCGACAGGGCGCCGCCCGGCGCGACGGCGGCGACAGCCTGCCGAGGACACAGAGCCAGGAGCCGCTGTCGGGGGAGTGGGTCGGCGAGCTGCTGGCCACCGCCGCCGGAAAGGTCCTCGACGAGCGGTTCGCGCCGAGCACCGGCCAGCACTGCACGCACTGCGCGTTCCGCGCCTCGTGCAGCGCCCGGCCCGAGGGGCGGCACGTGGTCGAGTGAGCCGTGGCGAGGGCGAGTGACGGACGGCACCACACGCGCTGACCTGCGCCGCTCTCACCCCGTACGGCTGCTCCGCGCCCGACTGTCAGTGCCCGCCGCTAGCCTTTTGCGACATGCCCGCCCGTATCACCGATCCCGAGCAGCTCAAGGAGCTCCTCGGCATCCCGTTCACCCCGGAGCAGACGGCCTGCATCACCGCGCCGCCCGCCCCGCAGGTGATCGTGGCCGGAGCCGGGTCGGGCAAGACCACCGTGATGGCCGCGCGCGTGGTCTGGCTGGTCGGCACCGGACAGGTCGCCCCCGAACAGGTCCTCGGCCTGACCTTCACCAACAAGGCCGCCGGTGAGCTGGCCGAACGCGTCCGCAAGGCGCTGATCAAGGCCGGCGTCACCGACCCCGACGTCATCGATCCGGACAACCCGCCGGGCGAGCCGGTGATCTCCACGTACCACGCCTTCGCCGGCCGGCTGCTGACCGACCACGGCCTGCGCATCGGCCTGGAGCCCGCCTCCCGGCTGCTCGCCGACGCCACCCGCTACCAGCTCGCCGCGCGCGTGCTGCGCGAGGCCCCCGGCCCCTACCCCGCCCTGACCCGCTCGTTCGCCGACCTCGTCAGCGATCTGCTCGCCCTCGACTCCGAACTCGCCGAACACCTCGTCGGCCCCGAGGAGCTGCGCGCCTGGGACTCCGACCTGCTGCACACCCTCCGGAGCGCCAAGCTCACCAACGCCGACCTGCGCAAGGTCCCCGAGACCGCCGCCGCCCGCCGGGAACTCGCCGACCTCGTGCAGCGCTACCGGGCCGCCAAACGCGCCCGCGACCTGCTCGACTTCGGCGACCAGATCGCCCTGTCCGCCCGCCTCGCGCGCGTGCCCGAGGTGGGCCGCCTCCTGCGCGAGGAGTTCCGCATGGTGCTCCTGGACGAGTACCAGGACACCTCCGTGGCCCAGCGCGTCCTGCTGGCGGGCCTGTTCGGCGGCGGCACCGGCCACCCGGTCACCGCCGTCGGCGACCCCTGCCAGGCCATCTACGGCTGGCGCGGCGCCTCCGTCGCCAACCTCGACGACTTCCCCGCGCACTTCGCCCGGGCCGACGGCCGCCCCGCCACCCGGCAGGCGCTCAGCGAGAACCGCCGCAGCGGCGGTCGCCTCCTCGACCTCGCCAACGGCCTCGCCGAACCCCTGCGCGCCCTGCACGCGGGCGTGGAGGCCCTGCGCCCCGCCCCCGGCGCGGAGCACGACGGCACGGTCCGCTGCGCCCTGCTGCGCACCCACGCCGAGGAGATCGACTGGCTCGCCGACTCGATCGCCCACCTCGTGCGCACGGGCACGGCGCCCGGCGAGATCGCCGTCCTGTGCCGTACGGCGACCGACTTCGCCGAGATCCAGGGCGCTCTCGTGGCCCGCGACATCCCCGTCGAGGTCGTCGGCCTGTCCGGGCTGCTGCACCTGCCCGAGGTCGCCGACCTCGTCGCCGTCTGCGAGGTGCTCCAGGACCCCGGCGCCAACGCCTCCCTGGTGCGCCTGCTGACCGGCCCGCGCTGGCGCATCGGCCCCCGCGACCTCGCCCTGCTGGGCCGCCGTGCCCGGCTGCTGGTCGCCCACGCGCGAGTGGGCGACACCGACGACCCGGACCGCCGGCTCGCCGCGGCCGTCGAGGGGATCGACCCGTCCGAGGTGATATCGCTCGCCGACGCCCTCGACACCTTCCTGGAGACGCCGGCGGAGGGCGTCTTCGACGACGGCGCCGACGACGGACTGCCGTTCTCCGCGGACGCGCGCGTGCGCTTCGCTCGCCTCGCGGCCGAGCTGCGCGACCTGCGCCGCTCCTTGTCCGACCCGCTGATGGACGTCCTGCACCGCGTCCTCGCCGTCACCGGCCTGGAGGTGGAGCTGTCCGCGTCACCGCACGCCCTGGCCGCCCGCCGCCGCGAGACCCTGTCCAACTTCCTCGACGTCGCCGCCTCCTTCGCGGCGGGCGATGGCGAGGCGACCCTGCTCGCCTTCCTCGGCTTCCTGCGCACCGCCGCGCAGTACGAGAAAGGCCTCGACAACGCCCTGCCCGGCGGCGAGAACACCGTCAAGGTGCTCACCGCCCACAAGTCCAAGGGCCTGGAGTGGGACGTCGTGGCCGTCCCGGGACTGGTCGAGGGCACGTTCCCGAGCGCCCAGGGCCGCGAGAAGTGGACGGCGCAGGCCAAGGTCGTGCCGCACGCCCTGCGTGGCGACGCCGACACCCTGCCGGACGCGGACAGCTGGGACTCGCGCGGCATGAAGGCCTTCCACGAGGCCATGAAGGACCACCAGCACACCGAGGAGCTCCGCCTCGGCTACGTCACCTTCACCCGCCCCCGCTTCCTCCTGCTCGGCTCCGGCCACTGGTGGGGCCCCAGCCAGAAGAAACCGCGCGGCCCCTCCGGCTTCCTCCAGGCCCTGTACGACCACTGCGCCGCCGGACACGGCGAGATCGAGCAGTGGGCGGACGAGCCCGCCGAGGACGAGCAGAACCCGGCCCTGCACGCGGCGCGTGCCGACCAGGCGTGGCCGCTCCCGCTGGACGCCGCCGCCCTGACCCGCCGCCGCGCGGCCGCCGAGACCGTCCTCGCGCACCTGGACGGCCTCACTGTCCAGGACACCGGCCGGCCGCCGGCCGTCCACGACCCCGCCGCCTTCGACGACCCGCAGTGGCCCACACCCCCGGACGAGGACCCCTACGGCGACGAGCCGTACGACGAGCACGAGGCGGACCACCCCTACGACGACCCCTTCGGCGACTACGACGAAGACCCCTTCAGCGACGAGGAACCGCCGTACGACACGGACGCCCCACCGGTTTCCGCATCCCTGGAGGACACGGAGGACCCGGTCGGCCCGAGTACCCGGCCCCTCG
Organism: Streptomyces monashensis; assembly: GCF_001866665.1. Classification (GTDB taxonomy): domain Bacteria; phylum Actinomycetota; class Actinomycetes; order Streptomycetales; family Streptomycetaceae; genus Streptomyces; species Streptomyces monashensis. The sequence continues at coordinate 99,220 of NZ_MLYO01000055.1, forward strand.
TCCCCCACCAGCCACCCCCGCCGCACCCCCGCCCCGCCGAGCCGCGCCCACGCCTCACCCCGGAGGAGGAGCGCGCCGTCGCCTCCTGGGACCGCGACCTGGACGCGCTCGCCGGCGAGCTGCTGCGCGCCCGCCGGACCGTCACGGACGTCCCTCTGCCCGTCACGCTGACCGCGTCCCAGCTGATGCTCCTGGCCGAGGACCCCGACGGGCTCGCGCAGGAGCTCGCGCGCCCCATGCCGCGCCCCCCGCAACCGGCCGCGCGCCGGGGCACCCGGTTCCACGCCTGGGTCGAGGCCCGCTTCGAAGAGCTGACACTGCCCCTGCTCGAACCGGACGAGCTGCCCGGCAGCGACGCCGAGATCGCCGACGAACAGGACCTGCAGGCCCTGAAGGACGCCTTCGAGCGCAGCGCCTACGCCCGGCGCACCCCGTACCGCGTCGAGGCCCCCTTCCAGTTCACCCTGGCCGGCCGCGTCGTACGCGGTCGGATCGACGCCGTCTACAAGAACGGCGACGGCGACGAGGCGACGTACGAGATCGTCGACTGGAAGACCAGCCGCACCCACGCGGCGGACCCGCTCCAGCTCGCCGTGTACCGGCTGGCCTGGGCCGAGCAGCAGGGCGTGCCGCCCGCGTCGGTCACGGCCGCCTTCCTGTACGTGCGCAGCGGCGAGGTCGTACGGCCCACGGGGCTGCCGGACCGGGCCGCCCTGGAACGGCTCCTCACGGAAGACGCCGGAGTGGCACATCAGACAGACTGAGTGTGACGAACCGCCCGCCGGGGATGTCGGTGCGGGCCGATAGGCTCGTGAGCATGAGCCAGACCCCGGACAGCGCCGTCCGCACGTACATCGAGCAGCACCGCGCCGCCTTCCTCGACGACCTCGCCGCATGGCTGCGCATCCCCTCCGTGTCGGCCCAGCCCCACCACGCGCCCGATGTACGGCGCAGCGCCGACTGGCTCGCCGAGAAACTCGAGGAGACCGGCTTCCCGACCGTCGAGGTCTGGCCGACCCCCGGCGCCCCGGCCGTCTTCGCCGAATGGCCCTCGGGCGACCCCGAGGCGCCCACCGTGCTCGTCTACGGCCACCACGACGTGCAGCCCGCCGCCCGCGAGGACGGCTGGGACAGCGACCCCTTCGAGCCGGTCGTCCGCGGAAACCGGCTCTACGCGCGCGGGGCCGCTGACGACAAGGGCCAGGTGTTCTTCCACACACTCGGCGTCCGCGCCCACCTCGCCGCCACCGGCCGCACCGCCCCCGCGGTCAACCTGAAGCTGCTGATCGAGGGCGAGGAGGAGTCCGGCTCCCCGCACCTCCGGGCCCTGGTGGAGGAGTGCGCCGGGCGGCTCGCCGCCGACGCCGTGGTCGTCTCCGACACCGGCATGTGGTCCGAGGACACCCCGACCGTGTGCACGGGCATGCGCGGCCTCGCCGAGTGCGAGATCCGCCTGTACGGCCCGGACCAGGACATCCACTCCGGCTCCTTCGGCGGCGCCGTACCCAACCCGGCGACCGCGGTCGCGCACCTGGTCGCGGCGCTGCACGACGAGCACGCGCGTGTGGCGATCCCCGGCTTCTACGACGGCGTCGTCGAGCTGACCGACCGCGAGCGCGAGCTGTTCGCCGAGCTGCCCTTCGACGAGGAGCGCTGGCTGCGCACCGCCAAGTCCCGTGCCACCCACGGCGAGGCCGGGCACACCACCCTGGAGCGGATCTGGGCCCGGCCGACCGCCGAGGTCAACGGCATCGGCGGTGGCTACCAGGGCGCGGGCAGCAAGACGATCATCCCCTCCTCCGCCATGGTGAAGCTGTCGTTCCGGATGGTCGCGGGCCAGCAGCCCGAGCACATCGAGAAGGCCGTACGGGCCTGGGCGGCCGAGCAGGTGCCCGCCGGAATCCGCTACGAGATCGACTTCGGCCCGGCCACGCGCCCGTGCCTGACCCCGCTCGACCACCCCGCCCTGCAATCCGTGGTCCGCGCCATGGGCCGCGCCTTCGGGACACCGATCCGCTTCACGCGCGAGGGCGGCTCCGGGCCCGCCACCGACCTCCAGGAAGTCCTCGGCGCCCCCGTGCTCTTCCTGGGCATCTCCGTCCCCTCCGACGGCTGGCACGCCCCTGACGAGAAGGTCGAGCTGGACCTCCTCCTCAAGGGCGTCGAGACCAGCGCCTATCTGTGGGGTGACCTGGCCGAGAACTGGCGGCCCACGCCCTGACCGCACCGGCACCGCACGGGAAGGCACCGCGCGCGGGGCACACTGGAGGGACGCCCCGACCGCCCCGCCCACGCCCGGCCCGGTGCCCCACGCCGTACGTCCTGCCGAACCGACCGCCGAACGAACCGCTGTACTGGGGGAGTTGGAAGCACCCGTGACCACCTGGACCGACGACACAGCCGACCGACCCATCTCGCTGACCGCCCCGAGCGGCATCGACCGCGCCGCCCACCACCGGCTCGACGAAGCCTGGCTCGCGGCGGCGTGGAGCCACCCCACGACCCGCTGCTTCGTGGTCTCCGGCGGCCAGGTGCTCATCGACGAGACCCCGGACGGCCGGACCGAACTCGTCATGACACCGTCCTTCGAGGCCCCGCTCACCGAGGCCCACCGCTATTTCCTCGGCACCGACGAGGACGGCGTCAGCTACTTCGCACTCCAGAAGGACGCTCTGCCCGGCCGCATCGACCAGTCGGCGCGCCCCGCCGGCCTGCGCGAGGCGGGCCTGCTCCTGTCGCCGCGCGACGCCGGACTCATGGTGCACGCCGTCGGCCTGGAGAACTGGCAGCGCACCCACCGCTTCTGCTCCCGCTGCGGCGAGCGCACGGTGATCGCCGCCGCCGGCCACATCCGCCGCTGCCAGGCCTGCGGAGCCGAGCACTACCCGCGCACCGACCCGGCCGTGATCATGGCCGTGACCGACGCCGACGACCGCATCCTGCTCGGCCGCCAGGTCCACTGGCCCGAGGGCCGCTTCTCCACACTCGCCGGTTTCGTCGAGCCCGGCGAGTCCATCGAACAGGCGGTGCGCCGCGAGGTGTCCGAGGAGGTCGGCGTCACCGTCGGCTCCGTGGAGTACGTGGCCAGCCAGCCCTGGCCCTTCCCCTCCAGCCTGATGCTCGGCTTCATGGCCCGCGCCACGTCCATCGAGATCGACGTCGACGGGGACGAGATCCACGAGGCCCGCTGGTTCTCCCGCGAGGAGCTGCACGACGCCTTCGAGTCCGGCGAGGTCATGCCGCCCTACGGCATCTCCATCGCGGCCCGCCTGATCGAGATGTGGTACGGCAAGCCGCTGCCGACACGCAGCTTCGTCTGAGGCCGCGTCCCGAGTGGCGGGCGATCCGTACCGGAACCACAACGCCCACCACCACCGGGCTGTGCCGGCTACCGTCCCGGACGGCTGCCGCACGGCCCTGGACGTGGGCCGCGGAGACGGCCCCCTGGCGCGCAAGCTCGCCGCCCGCACCCGGACGGTGACGGCGTGGACCGCTCACCGGAGATGATCCGGCGGGCACCCGCCCGGCAGCCCCGGAACGTCACCTTCGTGCAGGCCGACCACCTGGACAGCGCCGCGCTGCCCCAGGCGCCAACGCGTTCGTCAGCGCGGTCGCGGTCGCGCACCACACCCGTTTCGACGACTCCATCGGTGCCCTGACCCGGCTGGTCGCGCCCGCCGGCCGACACGTCGTGGTCGGGCCGGCCCGCAACAAGACCCCGCCCGACCAGGCGATCAGCGCCTGCGGGCAGCCCGCCGGCCTCGCCCATGCGCGCGTGCACGGCGGCAAGCGCGGCCCGGCGGTCATGCCCATGGAAGACCGCCCGTGCACTGGGGCGAGGTCCGCGAGGCGGCCCACCGCCTGCTGCCCGGCCGCCGCCATCCACCCCGGATGCTGTGGCGCTGCACCGCGGTCCGGGACAGAGCACGGAAGGGCGGCCCCTGACGCTCAGAGGCCGCCCTGCCGTGCTCACCGCGGAAAACCCGCGGAGCGTCACGCGCCGATCTTCTGCTTCACCTGGGCCAGCGACGGGTTCGTCAGCGTGCTGCCGTCGCCGAAGAGCACGGTCGGGACCGTCTGGTTTCCGCCGTTCGCCTTCTCCACGAACGCCGCGGACTCGGGGTCCTGCTCGATGTTGATCTCGGTGTAGGCGATGCCTTCCCGCTCCAGCTGCTTCTTCAGCCGCTGGCAGTAGCCGCACCAAGTCGTGCTGTACATCGTCACAGTGCCCTGCATGTCTCTCGCGCTCCTCAGGCAGCTCGGAAAACGTCGTCCGCTGGAGAACGTACGCGAAAGGCCCGCCATTCCCGCCCGGGGTATGTGCCTTCTCACCCGGTTGTCCACAGGACGCTGTGACGCCTGCCGCATTAGTACGACGAAAGAGGCCCGCCTGTGGACAACCGCCACGGCAGCCCCGGACGACCTGGCAGCATTGCGGTGTGACAGCAGCAACGCACTCCACCCTCTTCCCGCAGGTACCGGACTCTGCCGACGCGGTGCTCGAAGGGCTCGACCCCGAGCAGCGCGCGGTGGCCACCGCGCTGCGCGGCCCGGTGTGCGTCCTGGCCGGAGCGGGCACGGGCAAAACCCGGGCGATCACCCACCGCATCGCCTACGGGGTGCGCGCCGGGATCCTGCAACCCTCCACCGTGCTCGCCGTCACCTTCACCAACCGCGCCGCCGGAGAGATGCGCGGCCGGCTGCGCCAGCTCGGCGCCCACGGCGTCCAGGCCCGCACCTTCCACTCCGCAGCACTGCGCCAGCTCCAGTACTTCTGGCCGAAAGCGATCGGTGGCGGCATGCCCCGACTGGTCGACCGCAAGATCCAGCTCGTCGCTGACGCGGCCGCCGCCTGCGGCACCCGGCTCGACCGCGGCGAGCTGCGCGACGTGACCGCCGAGATCGAATGGTCCAAGGTCACCCAGACCGTCCCCGCCGACTACCCGTACGCGGCCGCGAAGGCCGGCCGCGAGGCCCCCCGCGCGCCCGCCGAGATCGCCCACCTCTACGCGGCCTACGAGAACCTCAAACGCGACCGTGCGGTGATCGACTTCGAGGACGTCCTGCTGCTGACCGTCGCCATCCTCCAGGACCGGCACGACATCGCCGAACAGGTCCGCGCGCAGTACCAGCACTTCGTCGTCGACGAATACCAGGACGTCAGCCCGCTCCAGCAGCGACTGCTGGAGCTGTGGCTCGGCGACCGCGACAACCTGTGCGTGGTCGGCGACGCCAGCCAGACCATCTACTCGTTCACGGGAGCAACCCCGGACCACCTCCTGGACTTCCGCACCAGACACCCGGGCGCCACCGTCGTGAAGCTCGTCCGTGACTACCGCTCCTCACCCCAGGTCGTCCGCCTCGCCAACGGCCTGCTCGCCCAGGCCCACGGCCGCGCCGCCGACCACCGGCTGGAACTGGTCTCCCAGCGCGCCCCCGGCCCCGAACCCGTCCACACCGAGTACACCGACGAGCCCGCCGAGGCCGAAGGCGCAGCCCACCGCATCCGCGAGTTGATCGACGCCGGTGTCCCGGCCGCCGAGATCGCCGTCCTGTTCCGTACGAACGCCCAGTCCGAGACCTACGAACAGGCCCTCGCCGACGCCGGCGTGCCCTACCAACTGCGCGGCGCCGAGCGCTTCTTCGACCGCCCCGAGGTCCGCAAGGCCGGTATCGCCCTGCGTGGCGCGGCCCGCTTCGGCGGCAACGACTCCCTGCTGGACGACGCCGTCGACCTGCCCTCCCAGGTGCGTGCCGTGCTCTCCGGCGAAGGCTGGGCCAACGAGCCGCCCGCCGGCTCCGGCGCCGTCAGAGAGCGCTGGGAGTCCCTGGCCGCCCTCGTCAACCTCGCGCACGACCTCGCGGCCGGCAACCCGAAAGCCACCCTCGCCGACTTCGTGGCCGAACTGGACGAGCGGGCGAACGCCCAGCACGCCCCCACCGTCCAGGGCGTCACCCTCGCGTCCCTGCACGCCGCCAAGGGCCTGGAATGGGACGTCGTCTTCCTGGTCGGCGTCGCCGAAGGCATGCTGCCCATCACCTACGCCAAGACCGACGAGCAGATCGAGGAGGAACGCCGGCTCCTCTACGTCGGCGTCACCCGCGCGCGGGAACGGCTCCACGTCTCCTGGGCCCTGTCCCGCTCGCCCGGCGGACGCCCCAACCGCAGAGCCAGCCGCTTCCTCGACGGCCTGCGCCCCGGCACCACGCCCACGGCCGGGCGCGCCGGCACAACTTCCGGCGCAGGCGTCGAACGCGGCACCGGCCGCGACATCCCCGCCGTACCCCGGCGCGCCCAGCGCAGCCCCGCGCGCTGCCGGGTCTGCGGGCGGACACTCACCGACGCGGGCGAGATGAAGCTGATGCGCTGCGAGGAGTGCCCCTCGGACATGGACGAAGGCCTCTACGAACGCCTCCGCGAGTGGCGGACGGTGCAGGCCGAGCGCAGCGGACAGCCGGACTTCTGCGTCTTCACCGACCGCACCCTCGTGGCCATCGCCGAGGCACGGCCGGAGAACTCCGCCGAACTGTCCCGCATCCCGGGCGTCCTCAGCCGCAAGCTACGCAGCTACGGTGACGAAGTTCTGGCCATCTGCGCAGGTCAGGACGTCAACGAAGGCGACAGCGACGACTGATACGAACTCGTCGAAAAAATAGTTTGCGCATGCCCCGGCAATCCCCATAGGTTCTAGGCACGGAAGCTGCGGCCTTCTCGAAGGCCCGCCTCCGTGATGTACTTGCATATCCGAACGGACTGGCTCACCCCAGTCCCCAAGACGCCGAGAGGAGGCGAGTCCAGTGATCAGCATCAACACCAGCACCATCAGCACGGCCAAACTGACCGATCGCTCGACCGTCTCCACGTGCATGCTCGGCGCCTCGAACCAGGGCACCGGTCTGTCCGGCATCCGTGCCGCCCGTCCGGCGTCCTCCCTTGTTCTCACGGGTCTTTCCATCCGAGAGCGCAATGAGCGACCGACCAAGGCACTGGAAGCGGTAGCGGCAAAGGCACATGCCTATGCCTTTGCGGCGGCCGGTGCCGGATTCCGGAAGCAGACGACGCAGCACCACCTGATGTGGGCCTTCCGTGGGCCTAAACCCTGGAGTGATCCAGCCTGATCGCCGATCAGGCCGGCGCCTTCAGGGCCGCGGAACCCCACCCGGGATCCGCGGCCCTTCTGTTTTCCCTCAAGCGGGAGAACGGAGCCGAAGGGGCCTCGGGCAGAAAAGAACCCGGTACCAGCCGACACCCGGTCAACCGGCCGGAACGACCAGACGAGGAAGACCAACCGTGCAACTCGAAGCGCACGCCCCGTCCGTACCGCCTTCGCAAACGATCCCCCCGCCCGGCCTCACGGAGGACTCCACCTTGATCCCCCTCACCGCGCTCACCGCGCTCGACGACGCCATCGAGAACCTCGGCGTACCCGTTCCCTGCCGCTCCTACGACCCGGAGGTCTTCTTCGCCGAGTCGCCGGCGGACGTCGAGTACGCCAAGTCCCTGTGCCGCACCTGCCCGCTGATCGAGGCCTGCCTCGCCGGTGCCAAGGAACGGCGCGAGCCCTGGGGCGTCTGGGGCGGCGAACTGTTCGTCCAGGGTGTCGTCGTCGCCCGGAAGCGGCCGCGTGGTCGCCCGCGGAAGAACCCGGTCACGGCATGAACACCGCAGGAACGATCGATCGCCCCCTCACGCACGACCCCAAGAAGCAGGCCCCGATGAAGCCGTCCACCAGCGAGCCCGCAGGCTCCGCGACCACAGACTTCACCACCACCGGTGCGACCGAAGCGCGCCAGAACAGGAACCGTGAGATGCAACTCATGCAAGAAGCCCTGGCTCGTGCGCATATGCACGAGCGCCTCGACGACGCCGGGAGAGAGCGCCGGGCTCTGCGCCTGGCGGTCGCCCAGCGGATGCAGCGCCGGGCCGAGCGTGCCTCGCTCCGCGCCCGCCGCGCGCTCGCCATGGCCGTCATGCAGTAACGATCACACCTGAGAAGCGGTGGCCTCCCGGCCCGGGGAGGCGAAGACTTCCACGCGGGGGCCGGTCCGGCCGAACGGACCGGCCCCCGCGGTGCGTTGTGCACGGCGATCGGCCGGTGCGGGAGTTATCGTCACCGGGTGAAGAGTCCTCCCGGAGACGGTGATCAGGGCGGCTCCACCCCGGAGCGCCGTGTGCTCGCGTGCGCCCGCTGCGGCACCCCGGCCGACGGCCCCCCGCCGGCCACCTGGACCTGCTCCGTGGAGAGCGGCACCCGCCGGTACTTCTGCGACGTCTGCTCAAGGGAGAACCTCAGGGCGATCGAGGGGCGGCTGGATTCCTCCTGGTGGTGAGCCTCTCCTTCGGGCTCCTCCCCCTCCCCCCACCCTCCCCTCCCCTCCCCTCCCCTCCCCCCTCTTCAGGGCATGCCGGATCAGCCCTCCGCCGCCGGTTCCTCCCCGGGCAGGTCCTCGTCCGGCAGGTCCTCCTCGACGAACCCCGGCAGCCATTCCTCCAGTTCCTCGCGCAGTCGTACCGTCGCGCCCAGCTGGCACAGGACGCCGATCGTGCTCAGCGTCACCCGGTGGATCAGCAGGTAGGACGGCGGCAGGTTGAGGCGCTTGCCCAGTTGGTAGGCGGGGGAGCGGGGGTCGGCGATGCGGGCGGCCTGGCTGCGCATCCAGGTGCGGGTGAACTGGAAGGAATCGACGCGGGCGGGTTCGATGATCGGCAGCAGGTAGTCGAGCACGGCGTCGGGGTCCAGCTCTATGGACTCCTTCACGAAGCCCTCCTCGCAGAGGAGTTCGTAGACCGTCTCGGCGTCACCGTCCAGGGTCAGCCGGAGCGAGACGCCGATAGGTGTGGGCAGGCCGCCGGGCAGCCGGTCGACCGTGCCGAAGTCCAGGACGCCGAGGCGCCAGTCGTCCTCGCCGTCGGGGCCGCCGGGCAGCAGACGGAAGTTGCCCGGATGCGGGTCGGCGTGCAGCAGGCCGGTGCGGGCCGGGCCCGAGAACAGGAAGCGGGCCAGGAGCTGGCCGGCCCGGTCGCGCTGCCGCTCGGTGCCGTCCGTGATGATCTCCGACAGGGGGATCCCGTCGATCCACTCCGTGACCAGGACCTGCTCGCACTGGTGGACCACCGCCGGGACCACCACGTCCGGGTCGTCGGCGAACTCCTCCGCGTGCACGGACTGCGCCTGGGCCTCCAGTGCGTAGTCCAGCTCCTCGGAGACGCGGTCCTTCAGCTCGGCGATGAGCGGCTTGATGTCCATGCCGGGGATGAGGGGGCCCAACAGGCGGGCGAAGCGGCTCAGTTGGCCCAGGTCGGAGACCAGGGCCTCGCCGGCGCCGGGGTACTGGACCTTGACCGCCACCTCGCGGCCGTCGTGCCACACCGCCCGGTGCACCTGCCCGATGGAGGCAGCGGCGGCCGGCTTGTCCTCGAACTCCTCGAACAGTTCCCGCCAGTCCGGGCCCAGCCGCTCCTCCAGCACGGCGTGCACCGTGCGGGTCGGCATCGGCGGGGCCGCCTCCTGGAGCTTGGTCAGGGCCGCGCGGTAGGGGCCGGCGACCTCCTCGGGCAGCGCGGACTCGAAGACGGACAGGGCCTGCCCGAACTTCATCGCACCGCCTTTCAGCTCGCCGAGCACCTTGAACAACTGCTCCGCCGTGCGCTGTTGCAGCTCTCTGCCGACGATCTCCGCGGACTCGCCCACGATCCGCTTGCCCAGCCCCCAGGTCGCCCGGCCGGCGAAGCCGAGCGGGAGCGCGGCGAGCTTGGCGGTACGGGTGACCGCCTTCCGGGGAAGATCAGACATGCGCCCTCCAGGTCCCAGTCGGCCGCGCCGCGCCCGCTTCGCGTCGTCGCTTCGTCGACGGCCGTTGCACCGCCATTGTCGCGCGCGGCTTCCTTTCGGTTGAGGAGTGCTCCCCCCTGGTTTTCTCCGTACCCTTCTGCGCGTCGGCGCAGCCGCATGCCGGATGCGGGCGCAGGGGCCGCGCGGACCAGTGCAGGCCGGGCAGGGACACCTCCCAGCGGGCTCCGGTGGACGCGGGCGAGCGTCCGTCGAGGAAGGCCAGCGCGTGCGCCGCGGCCAATCCGGCGACCGCCGTGGCCAGTGTCAGATCGCAGGCCCCGATCCGACGGGCCCGCGCGGAGCGCCACTGGGCGATCAGCCGGGGCCAGGCCGGATCCCGGTCGGAGCGCTCGAAGTGCAGGCAGCGGGCGCATCCGGTCTCTCCGGGCAGGACGAGTGGGCCGACGACCCCCGTGCCCTCCACGACACCGGCGTACAGATGCGGGGTTCCGCAGGCCATGAGCGGCTCGGCGGCACCCGGGTCCGGTGCGTGCACGCCCACGTCGTCCCGGGGCGCGAGGATCACGAGGGAGAGTCCGGGATTCCGGGTGGCCGATCCGGGGGAGTGAGCGTGGCGGCGCGGGCGGTCCGGTGCCGCGCGGCGGACAGCGGCGTGCGCGGCCGCTTCCCGGCGATCGCCGATCGAGTCGGCGGGCAGGCCGCCCGGGGCCACGTCCCAGGGTTCCACGCGGCCGGTGTCGCGTACGTCGACCTCGCCGACGCCGGCGCCGGAGAGCACCGACGCCAGCAGGGCGCCGACCCGGCCCGCGCCCTCCACCCGTACGCCGAGGACGCGGCGGGCGGCGAGCCGGGCGAGAGCGCCGCCCGGTTCGGCCGTGGTCAAGGAGAGCGAGGTGAGGTCCGGGCGCAGCCGTTGCAGGACGTCGTCCCGCTCGCGCAGGGCGTCCGCGGCCGGCCCGCCACCGCGCGCGTCGTCGACGAGGCCCGCGCGCGTGAGCCGTTCCAGGAGGGTGTCGACCCGTCCGGCCGGCAGGTGCATGCGGCGGCCCTCCTCGCGCAGCAGGGGTAGCCCGCGGGTGCCGTTGAGCAGATCGAGGAAGCCGCGTGTCGCCGGGTCCATGGGTCCCAGTGTCTGCGCGTGCGCCGCGGTCATCCCGAACTGCACGGTGTCGCGATCGCGCCAGCCGCGCCGCAGCGCGGGTTTCAACACCGGATGCATGTCTGACCCCCGTCCCTGGAAGCATCCTGGCCTTCCGGGAACACCCGGGAAGGCCCACGACGCCGGTGGGGCCGGTCATGCCCCGCCGACGACTGCCAGCATGCCGCGCCCGTCGGTCCGGCGTCGGGAGTTATCCACAGGGCAGGGGCATTTGTCGTATAAGTCGACAGGGTGAAGCGGGCAAGTGGGGCGGATACAGCGGGAAGAACCGGATGATTGAGGCTGTGTGTCGCGGTCGAGTGGAGCCGTGCAAACCGGATGTGCGGATCAGTCGTAGGAATCATAGGAATCCCACGCATGGTGGGGGATCGGCATCGAACCGTCCCGGAGCCGGGACTTTGCCCGGGCCCACCGGGTAACGTCGGGGCGTGCCCGCCGACCCACTGCACCGCGCCGGAAAGCCACAGCGCAGCACGACGAGCCAGCCGCCCAGCGGCTCGGGGGCGAGCGCGATCGAGGTCCGCAGAAGTAGCCGGCGCCGCCGGACGGTCTCCGCGTACCGCGAGGGCGATCGCACCGTCGTGCTGATCCCCGCCCGGATGTCGAAGGCGGAGGAGCAGCGCTGGGTCACCGTCATGCTCGACAAACTCGCCGCCCAGGAGAGCAAACGCGTTCTCGGCGACGCCGAGCTGGCGGAGCGTGCCGAGCGGCTGTCGGCGCAGTACTTCGACGGGCGCGCGCGTCCCGCCTCCGTGCGCTGGGTCACCAACCAGAACACGCGCTGGGGTTCGTGCACCCCCGCCGAGGGCAGCATCCGGCTCTCGCACCGGCTCCAGGGGATGCCCGAGTACGTCATCGACTACGTCCTCTGCCACGAGCTGGCGCATCTGCTGGTGCCCGGTCACGGGCCGGATTTCTGGCGGCTCTTGGAGGCCTATCCGCGCACCGAGCGGGCCCGCGGCTATCTCGAAGGAGTCGTGGCCGCCGAACGGCTGCCGCACGTCCCCGGCGCGCGCGGGGAGTGAGCCGGACACCGTTCGTGCGCCCCCGGGTGCGGTTGTGTACCGGCTCTGTACCGGCTGAGTGTGTTGTCGGACTTTGCCGCTAGCCTGGCGCGACGCACTCATATTCGGGATGGGGGACGGTCGTCACGTATGGCCAGGGAATTCCAACGCGGCCACAAGGCCAGGATCAGTGATCTCACGGCGGGCACGGATCTGTACGTAGGCGTGCAGATCTCCGGGCCCGGACTGAACTTCGACATCAGCTGCTTCGGCCTGGACGGCGACGAGCGCCTCTCGGACGACCGTTACTTCGTCTTCTTCAACCAGCCGAAGTCCCCGGAGGAATCCCTCCAGCTGCTGGGGGCCCAGGCGGGCGACACGGAGTCGTTCCGCGTCACCCTTGACCGGATCCCGTCGCACATCCGCAAGCTGTCCTTCACGGCGACGATCGACGGTGCCGGGCAGATGTCCCAGGTCGCCCCCGGCTACCTGCGCATCGTGGCGGGCGGCGAGGAGGTCGCGCGGTACTCGTTCAACGGTGCGGAGTTCTCCACCGAGCGGGCCGTGATGCTCGGTGACGTCTACCTCAAGGACGTGTGGCGGTTCGCCGCCGTGGGGCAGGGTTTCGACGGCGGACTGGAGGCGCTGCTGAAGAACTTCGGCGGCGAGGTGCTGGAGGAGGAGGCGCCCGCCGCCCCCCAGCAGCAGGCGCAGCAGCCGCAGGCCGGCGCCGCCCCCGGCTTCGCCCCACCCGCCTTCGCCGCCCCCGTGCCCGCACCGGCCCCCGCGCCGCAGCCCTCCGCCCCGCCCGCCGGAAGCACGCCGCCGCAGGGCTTCGCCCCGCAGCCCGGTCACACCCCGCCCGGCCACACCCCGCCCCCGGGCCCCGCACCCGCGCCCGACGTGCACGGTGCGCCGACGGTCATCGCCCCGCTGAGCCCGCCCGCCGCCGGCCCGGTCCCGCCGCCCGCCCCGGCCCCCGCGCCTTATGGCCAGCCGCCGCAGCAGCCGTCGTACGACGGTCGGCCCGGCGCGCCGATGCCCCCGGGATACGGCCAGCAGTCCCCCTACGGCGCCCAGCCGGCCGCCCCCGTGCCTCCCGGCCACGGCCAGCAGCCCTACGGCCAGGTCCCCGGCCTGCAGCCCGCCGGGTACGGAGCGCCGCAGGGCGCCCCACAGGGCGGTGCCGGTGTCTCGACCGGGCTCCAGATGTTCAAGGAGACGCCCACCGGGCAGCGCTGGACGCTCCAGAACAAGAAGCTGGTCCGCGTCGACCTCGGCATCGGCGGACAGTCCGTGCTGGCCCGGCAGGGCAGCATGGTGCTCTACCAGGGCAAGATCGACTTCAGCTACAAGGGCGCCGGATTCGCCGGACGGATCGTCGGCCACGCCACCGGCCAGGAGATGCAGCTGATGCGCTGCACCGGCCAGGGCCAGGTGTTCCTCGCCGAGAACGCCACCCAGCTGCACCCCATCGAGCTCCAGGGCGACGCGATCTGCGTGTCCGCCGAGAACGTCCTCGCCTTCGACGAGACCCTGCAGCACGAGGTCCGCCGCATCGAGGGCCACGGCATCTCCGGCGGCGCGCTGTTCACCATGCAGTTCCAGGGCACCGGCACGATCGTCGTCAAGACGCACGGCACGCCCGTGGTCCTGCCGGTCACGCCGACCACCTTCGCCGACTGCAACGCCGTCGTCGCCTGGTCGGCCGCCTCGCAGGTGATCGTCTCCAGCCAGGTCCGCATGCGCCGCAACGCCTACCCGGGCGAGACCGGAGAGAGCGTCAACCTCCAGTTCCGGGGCGCTCCCGGCAACTTCATCGTCGTCCAGCCCTACGAGGTCTGAGGGAGCCCGTCATGAACCAGCCACTCGCGGGCTTCGCCCCCGCACCCGTCACGGCCCGCATGGAGAACCACGGCCATCACATGCTGAAGGTCGCCATGCAGACCGGAAACGACCTCCTCGCGCGCGTGGGCTCGATGGTCGCCTACGAAGGCTTCGTCCAGTACGAGCCGAACCCGCCGGCCGTGCGCCAGATCGCCCGCGACTGGATCACCGGCGAGGGCGCCCCGCTGATGAAGTGCTCCGGCGACGGACTGCTCTACCTCGCCGACTACGGCGCCAACGTCGTCGTGATCAATCTGGGCGGCGACGGCATCTCCGTCAACGCCACCAACCTCCTCGCCTTCGACGCCCACCTGAGCTGGGGTGTCGAACGGGTCAAGGGACTGGCCAAGTTCGCCGGCCAGGGGCTGTGGAACACGAGGATCTCCGGGCAGGGCTGGGTCGCGCTGACCTCCCGGGGCACGCCCATCGTCGTCGACTGCGGCGGCGGCGAGAACGAGACGTACGTCGACCCCGACGCGCTCGTGGCCTGGTCGCCGAACCTGAAGGTGAAGGGCAAGCGCAGCTTCAAGGCGCAGTCGCTGATCGGCCGGGGCAGCGGCGAGGCCTACCAGATGGCCTTCTCCGGCCAGGGGATCGTCGTCGTCCAGCCCAGCGAGGACAGCACCGACCGCCTCCGGATCCGGGGCTGAGGGGGAGCCAGAACGTCATGCAGAGCCCGCTTTTCGCGCACAACGACGTCCAGACCCAGGAGCGCTGGAGCCTCCAGAACGCGCAGCTGCTCCGCGTCACCCTGGAGGGCCACGACGACATCCTCGCCCGCAAGGGCACGATGGTCGCCTACCAGGGGCTGATGGAGTTCGACGCCGAGTACCAGAGCAACAACCAGGCACGCGCGCGTGCGTACACCGGCGAGGGCCTGGACCTGATGCGCTGTCACGGACAGGGCACGGTCTACCTCGCCAACCTCGCCCAGCACGTGCACATCATGGACGTCGAGCAGGACGGGCTGACCGTCGACAGCTCCTACGTCCTCGCCATGGACTCCTCGCTGCACTACGAGGTCGTCGCCGTCGACAGCCTCTACGGCATCTCCGGCTCCGGGAAGTACCAGCTGAACATCACCGGGCACGGCAGGGTCGCCCTGATGACCTCGGGTTCGCCGCTGCTGATGCAGGTCACGCCCGACCGGTACGTCAACTGCGACGCGGACGCGATCGTCGCCTGGTCCGCCGGACTGCGGGTGCAGATGCAGGCCCAGACGCACTCGTCCGGCGTCTGGCGCCGGCGCGGCAACACGGGTGAGGGATGGGAGCTGAGCTTCATGGGCTCCGGCTTCGCGCTCGTCCAGCCCAGCGAGCTGCTGCCGCCGCAGAACGCGGTGATCGGCGCCGGCATCGCCGCCCAGTTCGGCCTGGGCCAGCAGGGCGCGCGCGGGCAGAACCAGGGCAACGTCTGGAACTGAGCGTCCAGAAAACCGACGTAAGGGGCGCCCGTCCAGGTGGACGCCCCTTACGCATGCCTCGGGTTCACAGCCGTGCGCGGGCCGCTTCCAGCAGCCGTACCACCGACTCGTCCGCCACGTCGGCGACCTCGTGGTAGGCGAACCAGCGCAGGTCCAGGGACTCGTCGCTGATCGCCTCGACGGCCCCGCGCGGCGCCAGGGCGGCGTACTGGACGTCCAGGTGCCAGGCGCAGGGCGTGTGGTGGCGGTCGAGGCGCACCGGCTCGTCCCGCAGCAGACGCAGACCAGGGATACCCGACTCCTCCGTGGCCTCCCGCAGGGCTGCCGTGGCGAGGGTGGGGTCGGTCCGCTCGCAGTGGCCGCCCATCTGAAGCCACATGCGGAGCTTGCGGTGGAGGGTGAGAAGGACCCGCTCGCCCTCCGGATCGATCACCAGCGCGCTCGCCGTGACGTGCCCGTCCGCGCAGTCCTTCCACATCCCGTCGGGATGCTCCCGCAGGTGGTCCAGATAGACGCCGCGCAGGCCCTGCTGGTCCCCGTAGCCCTCCAGTACCCGGACGGCATCACTGTGCAGGGTCACTCTGTGTCGTCGCCCTCTCCGGCGGAGCCGTCCGCCGCCTCGCCGAGCATCTTGTCCAGCTCGGAGAAGTCCAGCTGCTCGCGGTGCACGAAGCCGTCCGGGTCGTCCAGGTCGCTGGCCGTCGGCAGCATGTCCGGGTGGGCCCACAGACCGTCGCGGCCATCGACCCCGCGCGCGTCCGTGAGCGAGGCCCACAGGCGGGAGGCGTCGCGCAGCCGGCGCGGGCGCAGCTCCAGGCCGATCAGCGTGGCGAACGTCTGCTCCGCGGGGCCGCCGGTCGCACGGCGCCGGCGCAGGGTCTCGCGCAGGGCGTCGGCGGACGACAGACGCGGCTTCGCGGCCGCGTGCACCACCGCGTCCACCCAGCCCTCGACGAGCGCCAGAGCCGTCTCCAGACGGGCCAGGGCGGCCTTCTGCTCGGGCGTGTCCTCCGGCTGGAACATGCCCTGCTGGAGCGCGTCCTGCAGCTGCTCGGGGTTCTGCGGGTCGAACTGGCCGACCACGTCCTCCAGCTTGGCCGTGTCGACCTTGATCCCGCGCGCGTAGCCGTCGACCGCGCCGAACAGGTGCGAGCGCAGCCACGGCACGTGCGAGAACAGGCGCTGGTGGGCCGCCTCGCGCAGGGCCAGATACAGCCGCACCTCCTCCTGCGGCACGCCGAGGTCCTTGCCGAAGGCCTCCACGTTGGCCGGGAGCAGCGCGGCCTTGCCGGCCGGGCCGAGCGGAAGGCCGATGTCGGTCGAGCCGACGACCTCGCCCGCGAGCACGCCGACGGCCTGCCCGATCTGCGTACCGAACATGGCGCCGCCCATCGAGCGCATCATGCCGATCAGCGGGCCCGCCATGGCCTGCATCTCCTCCGGCAGGACGTCGCCCATCGCCGCGCCGACCCGCTCGGCGACCGGGTCGACCAGCTCCTGCCACGCGGGCAGCGTCGCCTCGACCCACTCCGCGCGGGACCAGGCCACCGCCGCGGCGGAGCCCGACGGCAGGGACGTCGCGTCGTCCAGCCACAGGTCGGCCAGGCGCACGGCCTCCTCGACGGCCTTGCGCTCGGCCTCGCCGACGCTGGCGTCCTTGGTGCCGTCCGGGGTGCCCTGGGCGACCGTCTGGCGGGCGATCTGCTTGGCCATGTCCCAGTTCACCGGGCCGCCCTCGTAGGAGAGCATCTGGCCCAGCTGCTGGAACGCGGCGCCCAGGTCGGTGGGGTTCAGAGAACCGAACATCGCTGCGAGCGGATTGTCGGCGCCGGGGCCGCCCAAGCCTCCGGCTCCGGGCAGGCCGCCGAAGCCGAACGGGTTGGCCGGTCCCTGCCCACCACCGCTCTGCTGGTCCTTCTTCTTGCCCTCGTCGCCGTCCTCCGGCTCCTCCGGCGGAAGGCCGAAACCGAATGGGGTGTCACTCACGGGATTCCTCGGCTGGTAAGGCCACCGGTCTGTCTCCGGTGGCGCGGCTGCCCGACAACACCACCCAGCGTAGACACCCGGACCCGATCGGGCCTCGGTGCTTCGCCCACGGAAGGCCTGCGGCAGGATGGATACACCTGGTACGTACGCGTCACTCGCGCCCGTACTGAAGACAACCGCTGGAGACGCCCGGTGAGTTCCCCAGATCCGCAGGTTCGCGCAGCGCGAAACCCGTCAACCCGGTCCGCGGCCGCCGCCGTGCGCGGGCCCGTCGTCGCGGTCACCGGTGCCGCCGGCGGGGTCGGCGCCCTGCTCACCGAGCGGCTGGCCGCCTCCGGGGAGATCAGACAGGTCGTGGCCATCGACGAGCGGCGCGGGGAGTGCGCCGACGCCGAGTGGCACATCCTCGACGTCCGCGATCCCGCCATCGCCGACAAGCTGCGCGGCGCCGACGTCGTCGTCCACCTCGCGCTCGACCTCGATCTGGAGACGGATCCGGCGGCGCGCACGGCTTACAACGTCCGGGGGACACAGACCGTCCTCACGGCCGCGGCGGCCGCCGGCGTGCACCGGGTGGTGCTGTGCACCTCGGCCATGGTCTACGGCGCCCTGCCGGACAACGAGCTGCCCCTGTCGGAGGACGCCGAGCTGCGCGCGACCGCAGAGGCCACCGGGGTCGGCGACCTGCTGGAGATCGAGCGGCTGGCCCGGCGCGCGCCCCGCGCGCACCCGGGGCTCAACGTCACCGTCGTACGGCCCGCCGTGCTGGTCGGGGGGACGGACACCGCGCTGACCCGGTACTTCGAGTCGCCGCGGCTGCTCGTCGTCGCCGGATCGCGGCCCGCGTGGCAGTTCTGCCACGTCGAGGACCTGTGCAGCGCGCTGGAGTACGCCGTCCTGGAGAAGGTCGACGGGGAGCTGGCCGTCGGCTGCGACGGATGGCTGGAACAGGAGGAGGTCGAGGAGCTGAGCGGGATCCGCCGGATGGAACTGCCGTCGGCGGTCGCGCTCGGCGCCGCGGCCCGGCTGCACCGGATCGGGCTCACGCCGTCCCCGGCCGGGGACCTCGCGTACACGATGTACCCCTGGGTGGTCAGCGGGAGCCGGCTGCACGACGCCGGGTGGCGGCCGCAGTGGACCAACGAGGACGTCCTGGCGGAGCTGCTGGAGGAGGCCGCCGGGCGGCACACCGTGGCCGGGCGCCGGCTCGGCCGCAAGGACGCCACGGCCGCGGGTGCCGCGGGGGCGACGGTCGCGCTGCTGGGCGCCGCCGCCGTCGTACGGCGGGCCCGCAAGGCCCGGCGCCGCGTCTAGCGAGGGCCTGTAGAACAATCCAAAGGCTTACACACGTGTGCCTGGTGAATCTCGTATTCCCGGTTGTCACAGGCGTGCGGCACCATGGGGCGCATGGCACACGCGAACGAGCATCCCGGTGAGCAGGCGGCGCAGGATCCCATCAGGCTGATCGGTGTCCGGGAGACCGCGCTCTCCGTGGACGAGGTGTTCCGGGCCGTCGGGGACGACGCGGCCGGGGGCCTCGTGCTGTTCGTGGGGACCGTGCGCAACCACGACGGGGGCGCCGCCGTGGACGCGCTCGGGTACTCGTGCCATCCCAGTGCCGAGGCCGAGATGCGGCGGATCGCCGAGAAGGTCGTCGCGGAGTACCCGGTGCGGGCGCTGGCCGCCGTGCACAGGGTCGGGGACCTGCGCGTCGGGGATCTCGCCGTGGTCGTCGGAGTTTCCTGTCCGCACCGCGCGGAGGCCTTCGAGGCCTGTCGCAAGCTGATCGACGACCTCAAGCACGAGGTGCCGATCTGGAAGCACCAGAAGTTCTCGGACGGCACCGAGGAGTGGGTGGGGGCCTGTTGAGGAGCCGCTGAGGCCCCCGTCGCTGTCCGTCACCTGGAGCACTTCTGTCCCTCCGGTTGCGTAACCGCCCCCCTGGCGTGAGCGTTGTCCGTGCGGATGGTTAATCTGCTGATCAGTCAGTTGCGGACGCACATCGCGTTGGGAGGTCGGCATGGGGGCGCTTGTCTGGCTGCTGATTCCGCTTCTGGCCGCGATCGGTGGCGGGCTCTGGGGCAGCTGGGCCAGTCGGACCCGCAAGGTGCGCGGTGACGGGCCCGAGCTGGACGGATACGCACGGTTCCGCGCGGCCATGGAGAAGTCCCACCCGGGCGCGGGCGGGGCCTGAGGAGGGTGGCCCTGACGGGCCGCTGACAGAGGCGTCACGTACTGTCGTGCCATGCCACGCCGCACCGCGACGATGCTCGCCTCGACCCTGATGCTGATCGCGCTCCTGTGCGCGGGAGTGCTCATCCCCGTGCCGTACGCGGAGATGTCTCCCGGTCCGACCGTGAACACGCTCGGGGACCACGACGGCGAGCCGGTGCTGCAGATCACCGGGCACAAGACGTACCAGGCCGGCGGCCACCTGAACATGACCACGGTCCGGGTCACCAGCGCGGACTTCCGGATGAACCTGGTGGAGGCGGTCTACGGCTGGCTCGACCCCGACACCAAGGTCGTCCCGCACGACACGCTCTACCCGGCCGGCACGACGGAGGAGCAGTCCTCGCAGCAGAACGCCGAGGAGTTCAGCCAGTCCCAGGAGAGCGCCAAGGTCGCCGCCCTGAAGGAGCTGGGCATCCCGGTGAAGTCCTGGGTGATCGTCGCCACCGTCGTCAAGGACTCCCCGGCCGAGGGCAGGCTGCACGCCGGAGACGTGATCAAGGCCGTCGACGGCACGGCGGTCAGGCAGCCGTCCGACGTCGCCAAGCTCGTCACCAAGCACAAGGCCGGGCAGAACGTCGTCTTCACCGTCGTCCCCGCGAAGGAGCAGGCCGCCGCGGAGAAGGCGCACAGGACGGCGACCGCGACCCGGGACGTCACCCTCACCACGAAGGCGTCCGACGACAGCGGGCCGAAGCGTGCCGTCGTCGGCATCTCCGCCGGGACCGACCACACCTTCCCGTTCACCATCGACATCAAGCTCGCCGACGTCGGCGGCCCCAGCGCCGGTCTGATGTTCGCCCTCGGGATCTACGACAAGCTCACCCCGGGCGACCTCACGGGCGGCAAGTTCGTCGCCGGCACCGGCACGATCGACGACAACGGCACGGTCGGCCCGATCGGCGGCATCGAGATGAAGACCATCGGCGCCCGCGACAAGGGCGCCCAGTACTTCCTGACGCCTGCCGACAACTGCGCGGCCGCCGCCAAGGACACCCCGAGCGGGCTCACCCTGGTCAAGGTGAAGACCATCGGCGACGCGCTCGGCGCGCTGAAGGACATCCGCAGCGGGAACACCGCCGCACTGCCCACGTGCACCACCAAGGGCTGACCAGGACGTGACACGGCCGGGGGCGCCCCGTGCGGCGGGGCGCCCCCGGCGCCGTGCGGAGAGGAACCGGGAAGAACTCAGTCCTCGAACGTGGCCTTCAGTGCCTCCGCCAGGCCGGGCACCAGGTCCGGGCCGGTGAGGACCTCCGTCGGGGAGTCCTTCTCGCGCAGCCGGATCGCCGAGTCGCGGGTGCCGTCGCGCAGCACCGCGACCGTCATGCGGACCTCCTGGCGCTCGGGGTGCTGGGCGACCCACTTGGCCAGCTTGGCCTCGCTCAGGTTCTGCGGGACCTGCGCCTCGGCGGACGGCGGCAGCATCAGGCGCTCCACCGCCAGCGCGCAGCCGACGACCGCGTCGGGCCAGGCGATGGTGCCGAGGAAGTCGTCCAGCGGCTTGCCGGACGGAAGCTCGTCCTGCTCGATGGGGGTGAGACCGGCGGTCTCGGACTCGTCCGCGTCGAGGCCCAGCTGGGCCGCGAGCGAGGGTTCCTGAGCCCGCAGCCGTGCGGTGTCGACAAGGGCGAAGAGGCGAGCGGGCTGGTCCCAGCCGAGGCCGGAGACGTACTCGTCGATCTCGAGTACGGCCCGGGTGAGCGGGCTCGCTGCCATGGGAGTGTTGGACATGGTCACAATCCTGCCTCGTTCATGGCCGGAATCGGGAACCGACCAAACGCTGAGTAAGTTGCATAGGTGTGGGTCCGCGATCACGGGGGGCCACGGCGGGTCCGCGATCACGAGGGCCTGACTGACGGATCGACAGCGACTTCGAGGTGCGCACCTTGGCTTTCCAGATGCCGGACCGCGGCGGAGGCCCGTCGGGGCCACGGATCAGAGCGGGCCGCCCGTCCCGGGGGATTCGGACCCTGCTCATGACACTGGGCGTCCTGGCCGTCCTCGGCATGGCGTTCACCATGTTCGCGGGCTTCTGGACGGACTGGCTCTGGTACCGGTCGGTGCACTACTCGTCGGTGTTCACGACCACGTTGTGGACCAAGATCGGGCTGTTCTTCGTCTTCGGTCTGCTGATGGCGGTCGCCGTCGGGGTCAACATCTGGATCGCGCACCGGCTGCGGCCCCCGCTGAGCGCCATGTCCATGGAGCAGCAGAGCCTCGACCGCTACCGCATGGGCATCGCACCGTACAAGAAGTGGCTGCTGCTCGCCGTCACCGCGCTCGTCGGGCTGATCGCGGGCGCCTCCGCGGCCGGGCAGTGGCGGCTCTGGCTGATGTGGGTCAACGGCGTGCCCTTCCACCAGAAGGACCCGCAGTTCCACCTCGACGTCTCCTTCTACGCCTTCGACCTGCCCTGGTACCGCTTCCTGCTGGGCTTCGGCTTCGCCGCCGCCGTCCTGAGCCTGATCGCCGCCGCGCTCACGCACTACCTGTACGGCGGGCTGCGGCTGACCAGTCCGGGTGCCCGCGCCACCGCTGCCGCGACCGGTCATCTGTCGGTGCTGCTCGGCCTCTTCGTCGCCCTCAAGGCGGTCGCCTACTGGCTCGACCGGTACGGCCTGGCCGTCAAGTCCAGCGACTTCAAGGCGACGGGCAACTGGACCGGCCTGCGCTACGTCGACGCCAACGCCTATCTGCCGGCCAAGACCATCCTGTTCTGCATCGCGGTCATCTGCGCGCTGCTGTTCTTCGCCACCCTGTGGCGGCGCACCTGGCAGCTCCCGGTCATCGGCTTCGGCCTGATGGTGCTGTCGGCGATCCTGATCGGCGGGCTGTACCCCGCGATCGTGCAGAAGTTCCAGGTCCAGCCCAACGAGCAGGCCAAGGAAGCCCCGTACGTCCAGAAGAACCTCAAGGCGACCCGCGAGGCGTACGGCATCGACGACGCCAAGGTCACCGAGTACGACGGCAAGTCCGACGCCGCCGCGGACCAGGCCAAGCTGCGCAGCGACGCCGATGCCGCGGCGAGCATCCGGATCATGGACCCGAACATCGTCTCGCCGACGTTCCAGCAGGCGCAGCAGATGAAGAACTACTACGCCTTCCCGACCAACCTGGACGTCGACCGGTACAAGGACAAGGACGGCAAGGAGCAGGACACGATCCTCGGTCTGCGCGAGCTGAACCTGGACGGCATCCCGAAGAACAACTGGATCAACGACCACTTCCGCTACACGCACGGCTACGGTGTGGTCGCCGCCAAGGGCACCGAGGCCGACGACCAGGGCCAGCCGGTCTTCACCGAGTCCGACCTGCCGGCCAAGGGGGACCTGGGGACGTACGAGCAGCGCGTCTACTACGGCGAGAAGACCACCACGTACTCGATCGTCGGCGGACCGCAGAAGGAGGTCGACTACTCGGCGGACAACGGCGACGAGAAGACCTTCGGCTACACCGGCAAGAGCGGGGTCAACCTCGACAACCCGCTCAACCGGGCCGCGTACGCGGTGGCGTTCAACGACCCGCAGATCCTCTACTCGGGCGCCATCGGCAAGGGCTCGCGGATCCTGTACAACCGCACGCCCAAGGACCGCGTCGAGGCGGTCGCACCCTGGCTGACCATCGACGGCGACGCCTACCCGGCGGTCGTCAACCACCGCATCCAGTGGATCGTCGACGCCTACACGACGTCGAACGGCTACCCGTACTCCTCGCGCACGACCCTCGGCGACACGACGGCCGACTCGCTGACCGCCGCCAACAACAACCGCGCGGTGGTGGCCCAGCAGAACCAGGTCAACTACATCCGCAACTCGGTGAAGGCGACCGTCGACGCGTACACCGGCGCGGTCAAGCTCTACCAGTGGGACACCCAGGACCCGGTGCTGAAGACCTGGATGAAGGCCTTCCCGGGCACGGTGCAGCCGAAGACGGCGATCTCCCCGGACCTGATGTCCCATCTGCGCTACCCGCAGGACCTGTTCAAGGTCCAGCGCGAGCTGCTCAGCCGCTACCACGTGACGGACGCGCAGACGTTCCTCACCGGCAGCGAGGTCTGGCAGGTGCCCGACGACCCGACCAACGACTCGGGCAGCGCGGTGCCGCCGTACTACCTGAGCATGAGGATGCCGGACCAGAGCAAGCAGTCGTTCTCGCTGACGACGACGTTCACGCCCAACGGGCGTGACAACCTCAGCGCGTTCATGGCCGTCGACTCCGACCCGGGCACCAGCGACTACGGCAAGATCAGAATCCTGAAGCTGCCGGCCAGCACCACGGCCGACGGCCCCAAACAGGTGCAGAGCCTGTTCAACTCCCGGCAGGACATCGCGGAGACGATCAGCCTGCTCACCCGCGGGCATTCCAAGGTCGAGTACGGCAACCTGCTCACCGTGCCGCTCGACGGCGGACTGCTGTACGCGGAACCGGTCTACATCCTGGGCGGCAGCAAGCTGAAGTACCCCCTGCTGGGCAAGGTGCTGGTCAGCTACAACAACCACACGGCCTTCGAGAACACCCTCGACGAGGCGCTCAACAAGGTGTTCGGCGTGACGGGTTCGACCACCCCGCCACCGGACACCGGCACCGCCAACCCGCCCTCCTCCAAGAACCCGACCGTCCAACAGGCCCTGGGCGACGCCCAGAAGGCCTTCGACGCGGGCCAGCAGGCCCTCCAGAAGCCGGGCGGTCCGGACTGGGCGGCGTACGCCAAGGCCCAGAAGGACCTGAAGGCCGCGCTGAAGCGGGCCGAGGAGGCGGAGACCAGCGCAGGAAGCAAGAAGGGGACTTGATCGACACCACCCCGCGTCGTGGTACGGTTGACGGGCAACGGCGCGGGGTGGAGCAGCTCGGTAGCTCGCTGGGCTCATAACCCAGAGGTCGCAGGTTCAAATCCTGTCCCCGCTACTGCATCGAAGGCCCGGATCCCGAGGGATCCGGGCCTTCGTGGTGTGCGAACTCAATTACGGGCAGGAGGTACGGCCGCGCCGCCGTGGGGAGTTGAGGGGTGTGTGTTTGACTTGTCGTCCTGTGGGCATGTCGACAAAACGCTGAAGTGACCTCACGGGCTGCGGTATACCGGGTGTACCCGGGTTGATGGTGGTGCGACGATGGACGTTATGGGGGACAAGGCAACTCTGTTCGAGTCAGGGCGATTTGTGCAGCCTCCCGGTGAGGAGCCGACCCGCGACGACGTGAGCGACATGGGGGACGCCGCTGAGGAGGTACGCCTCGGCCTCGCCGCGCAGAGCGGCGACGCCGAGGCCGCGAGCGTCCTCGGAGCCATGCTGCTGCGCCGCGGCGACCTCGACGGAGCCGAACCCCAGCTGCGGGCCGCCACCGCGGCCGGCGACCGCGCCGCCGCCAACAACCTCGGCGTCCTGCTGCATCAGCGCGGCTATCCCGAGGACGCCGCCGGCTGGTGGCGCATCGCCGCCGTGGCCGGCTCCGCCGCCGCCGCGCACGCGCTCGGCCGCTACCACCGCGAGCGCGGGGACGAGCCCGCCGCCGAGTACTGGCTGCGCCAGTCCGCCGAGCAGGGCCACGCCCTGGGCGCCTACGCCCTCGCCGACCTGCTGGAACACCGCGGGGACGTCGGCGCCGAACACTGGATGCGCGCCGCCGCCGAGCGCGGGCACCGCGAGGCGGCGTACCGGCTGGCCCGCGCTCTCGACCGCACCTCGGGCCCGGAGGAGGGGACCGGGCCCGACAACGCTGTCACGGAGGCCGAGCAGTGGTACCGGCAGGCCGCCGCGCGCGGTCACCGCAGGGCCGCGCTGCACCTCGGGGCGATCCTGGAGAAGCGGGGCGAGCTGAAGGAGGCCGGGCGCTGGTACCTGACCTCGGCCAAGGACGGCGAGGCCCGGGCCGCCTGCGCGCTGGGCTTCCTGCTGCGCGACGCCGGGGACGCCGAGAGCGCGGCCGTGTGGTGGCTGCGCGCCGCCCAGGACGGCGACGGCAACGCGGCCAACGCGCTCGGCGCGCTGCACGCCGAGCGGGGCGAGACGCAGACCGCCGAGCGCTGGTACCGGGCGGCGCTCGAAGCGGGCGACGACAACGGCGCGTACAACCTCGGGCTGCTCTGCGCCGAGCAGGGGCGCACCGCGCAGGCCGAGCAGTGGTACCGGCGAGCCGCCTACGCCGGGCACCGGGAGGCCGCGAACGCGCTCGCGATCCTGCTGCTCCAGGGCAGCGACACCACCGGCGCCGAGCCGTGGTTCTCCAAGGCCGCCGAGGCCGGCAGCGTGGACGCCGCGTTCAACCTCGGCATCCTCTACGCCGGGCGCGGCACCGGACCGGACGCGGAGACGGCGCTGCGCTGGTACGAGCGGGCGGCTGCCGCCGGGCACACCGAGGCCGCGCTCCAGGTCGGGATCGCCCGGCTGCGCGAGGGCGACGAGCAGGAGGCCGAACGGCATCTGCGGTGCGCGGCGGGCGGCGGCAGCGCGGAGGCGGCGTACCGGCTGGCCACGCTGCTGGACGCGCGCCGGCCGCCGGAGCCGGCGCACGAGCTGGGCGAGATCGTGCACGAGAAGACCGAGTGCGAGGAGTGGTACGAGCGCGCCGCCACGCAGGGGCACCGGCGCGCCCAGGTGCGGGTCGGCATGCTGGCCGCGGCGCGGGGCGACGTCGTCGAGGCGGCGCGGTGGTATCGCGAGGCGGCGGAGGCCGGCTCGCGCAACGGCGCCTTCAACCTGGGGCTGCTGCTGGCCCGGGAGGGCAGCGAGCCGGAGGCGGCGGTGTGGTGGACCCGTGCCGCCGACGCCGGGCACGGCCGGGCAGCACTCCGGCTGGCCCTCGTCTACGCGCGTCGGGGAGAGCTGGCTGAGGGGCAGCGCTGGGCGGACCGCGCCGTGGCGCTGGGACCGGCCGAGGTCGCGGAGCGGGCGGGGCGGCTGCGGGACGCGCTGCGCGAAGAGCTCTCGGCGTGAAGACGTGACCCCGGCCACGTCCGGTGAAACGGATTTGCCTCCGCGGACTTCCCTCACGTAATGTCGTGTTCACCGACGCGGGGTGGAGCAGCTCGGTAGCTCGCTGGGCTCATAACCCAGAGGTCGCAGGTTCAAATCCTGTCCCCGCTACTGAAGGCCGAGGGCCGGAATCCAGAGATGGATTCCGGCCCTCGGTGCGTTCAGGGGCCAAGAAGGCCAGAAGTGAAAAAGAAGGGGGCTCACGCCCCCTTGCTCACGCGCCCGCGCAGTCCGGGCACAGTCCCCGGTACGTCACCTCGACGTCCGACACCGTGAAGCCGAAGCGCTCCGTGTCGGGGAGGTCGGCGAGCGGGTTGCCCGTCGGGTGGACGTCGCGGATCGCGCCGCAGCGGGCGCAGACCAGGTGGTGGTGCGGGCGGTGCGCGTTCGGGTCGTACCGCTTCGCGCGCTTGTCCGTCGCGACTTCCAGCACCTCGCCCAGCGAGACCAGCTCGCCCAGGGTGTTGTAGACGGTCGCCCGGGAGATCTCCGGGAGCTTCGTGACGGCGCGCGCATGGACCTCGTCGGCCGTGAGGTGGACGTGCTCACCGTCCAGGACCTCGGCCACCACGCGTCGCTGCGCGGTCATCCGCCATCCGCGTCCACGCAGCCGTTCCAGAAGGTCGCTCATGGCTATCAGCCTAACAGGAGGAGGGACCAGGACGGGAATAGGTGTGAGATTGGAACGCTGTTTGACTTAGATCTAGTCTAATGTAGGATCGAAAACTAGTTTGGCCACAGGACAGGACTGGTCAGGAATGACGCAGGAGGCGCACGTGACGCAGGGACCGCTCACCACGGAGGCCGGTGCCCCGGTCGCCGACAACCAGAACAGCGAGACGGCCGGCATCGGCGGACCGGTCCTGGTCCAGGATCAGCTCCTGCTGGAGAAGCTCGCCCACTTCAACCGGGAGCGGATCCCCGAGCGCGTCGTGCACGCGCGCGGTGCGGGTGCGTACGGCACCTTCACGGTCACGGCGGACGTCACGCCGTACACGCGGGCCGCCTTCCTCTCCGAGGTCGGCAAGGAGACCGAGACCTTCCTGCGCTTCTCGACCGTGGCCGGAAACCTCGGCGCGGCGGACGCCGTCCGCGACCCGCGTGGCTTCGCGCTGAAGTTCTACACCGAGGAGGGCAACTACGACCTCGTCGGCAACAACACCCCGGTCTTCTTCATCCGGGACGCGATCAAGTTCCCGGACTTCATCCACACCCAGAAGCGCGACCCGTACACGGGCAGCCAGGAGGCCGACAACGTCTGGGACTTCTGGGGGCTCAGCCCCGAGGCGACCCACCAGGTGACCTGGCTGTTCGGCGACCGCGGCATCCCGGCGTCATACCGGCACATGGACGGCTTCGGCTCGCACACCTACCAGTGGAGCAACGAGGCGGGCGAGGTCTTCTGGGTCAAGTACCACTTCAAGACCGACCAGGGGATCAAGAACCTCACGGCCGAGGAGGCCGGGGTGCTCGCGGGCCGGGACCCCGACTCCCACCAGCGCGATCTGCGGGAGGCGATCGAGCGCGGGGAGTTCCCGAGCTGGACCGTGGGCGTGCAGATCATGCCGGCGGCGGACGCGGCGACGTACCGCTTCAACCCGTTCGACCTGACCAAGGTGTGGCCGCACGCGGACTACCCGGTCACAGAGATCGGCAGGCTGGAGCTGAACCGCAACCCGCGGAACGTCTTCGCCGAGGTCGAGCAGTCGATCTTCAGCCCCGCGCACTTCGTGCCGGGCATCGGCCCCTCGCCCGACAAGATGCTCCAGGGCCGCCTCTTCGCGTACGGCGACGCGCACCGCTACCGCGTCGGCATCAACGCCGACCACCTGCCGGTGAACCGCCCGCACGCCACCGAGGCGCGCACCAACTCCCGGGACGGCTTCCTCTACGACGGCCGGCACGGCGGGACGAAGAACTACGAGCCGAACAGCTTCGGCGGTCCGCGGCAGACCGGCCGTGCGCTGTGGGAGCCCACCTCCGTCGCCGGCCCCACCGGCGGCCACCCGACCCCGGTGCACGCCGAGGACGACGACTTCGTGCAGGCGGGCAACCTCTACCGGCTGATGTCGGAGGAGGAGAAGGAGCGTCTGGTGGCCAACCTCGCGGCCGCGATCGCGCCCGTCTCGCGCGAGGACATCGCCGAGCGGGCGATCGGCAACTTCGCGCAGGCCGACGCCGACTTCGGCAAGCGGCTGGAGGCGGCGGTGCGCGCGCTGCGCGGCTGAGGCGCGCCTGAGCTGGTGGCACGCTCAGCGCCTCCCCCGGAGCCTTGAAGACCTGGGGGTATCCCCAGGCGGGCCGGACCCCACGGTGCTCGGGGTCCGGCCCGTTTCGCATGCCCCGTTGCGCGTGCTCAGAGTGCCGGTGCGGGCGCGCGGGCCGGAAGCCAGCAGCGGATGATGTCGCGGACGGAGACGATGCCGGCCACCTCGCCCCGGTCGAGGACGATCAGGTGCCGGAAGCCGCCGCGGGTCATGGCCTGGGCGGCTTCCTGGAGCGACCAGGTGGGGGCGGCGAAGACGACGTCGGTGGTGGTGTGGGCGTGGGCGCGTTCGGTGTCCGGGTTCTGGCCGAGGCCGACGGAGTTGAGGATGTCACGTTCGGTCAGGACGCCGATGCCGCCGGAGTCCGGGTCGAGGACCACGGCGGCGCCGGTGCGGCGGGCGGACATCAGGGTGGCCGCCTGGCGAAGGGTGTGGGTGGGGCCGACGGTGAGGATCACCGTGCTCATGGCATCTCGGACGAGCATGGATGGTCCACCTCCTAGGAATCCCACGAGAAGGGATTCACAAGTTCACAAATGAGGGTGGAGTCAGAGTGCCAGGTAAAGGGAGGGTCAACAAGGGGGCGCGCGACGTCAGTTGAGGGCGTGCGCGCTCTTCCTCGCTGTCAGCCGCGCGGGTTGAGGTACCCCAGCAGCTCGTCGTGGAGCAGGCCGTTGGACGCGGCCGCGTTGCCGCTGTGCGGGCCCGGCTGGCCGTCGAGGCCTGTGAAGCTGCCGCCCGCCTCGGTGACGACGATCGCGTTGGCGGCCATGTCCCACAGGGACAGCTCGGGCTCGGCGCACATGTCGACGGCACCCTCGGCGACCATCATGTAGGGCCAGAAATCGCCGTACGCGCGCGTGCGCCACACCTGGCGGGTGAGCTCCAGGAAGCCGCCGAGCCGGCGCTGCTCCTCCCAGCCGGACAGGGAGGAGTACGCGAACGAGGCGTCCGCGAGCTTGCCGACGCTGGAGACGTGGATGCGGGAGGCCGCGGTGAGGTTGCGGCCGGTGAAGGCGCCGTGGCCCTTCGCGGCCCACCAGCGGCGGCTGAGGGCGGGGGCGGAGACGACGCCGACGACGGGGTGGAAACCGCCCTCGCCCGCCTCCATCAGGGAGATGAGGGTGGCCCAGACGGGGACGCCGCGCACGTAGTTCTTGGTGCCGTCGATCGGGTCGATCACCCAGCGGCGGGGCCCGCTGCCCTCGATCCCGTACTCCTCGCCGAGGACCGCGTCCCGGGGGCGGGCGCGCTGGAGCTGGCCGCGGATGAGCTCCTCCGCCGCCTTGTCCGCCTCGCTCACCGGCGTCATGTCCGGCTTCGTCTCCACCTTCAGGTCGAGAGCCTTGAAGCGGTCCATGGTGACGGCGTCGGCGGCGTCCGCGAGAACGTGGGCGAGGCGCAGGTCATCGAGGTAGTCCGGCATGGGGGAACCGTATCTGCCGGGATCGGGGTGGGGCCAGCGGGGCGCGGCGGGTCCGGCCGTTCCCACCCGGTCGACACGGTTGTTTCCATCCGGACGGCGTGCTCGCTCCCACTCGGGCGGCACCGGCAGCCACGTCCGCGGCGCCCCGCGCACGGCCCGCGCCCCCTTGACAGTGCCTGCGGCCGCGTCAACTCTGGGCGCAGAACTGGTCTGGCCCAGGGAGGCGACGATGCCTGCTGCCCGGGAGTCCTTGCTGGACGCCGCTTTCACGGCGCTCGCGCGCCGGCCGTGGCCCGCGGTGCGGATGGTCGACGTGGCCGCGACGGCCGGGGTGTCCCGGCAGACCCTCTACAACGAGTTCGGCAGCAAGGACGGCCTCGCCCGGGCCCTGGTGCGGCGGGCGGCCGACCGCTACCTCGCCGGTGTCGAGCGGGCGCTCGCCGGCTCCGCCGAACCCCGCGAGCGGCTCACCGCCGTCGCCGAGTGGACCAGCGCCGCGGCGCGGGAGAACGCGCTGGTACGCGCCATGCTCACCGGCTGCTGGAGCGAGCGGCTGCCCACCCCGCCGCTCGCCGCCGTGCCGTCCTCCTCCACGGTGCCCGCACAGCGCCGCGCGGACGGGCCGCTGCCGACGCCGCACGACCTCGTCCGGATCGTGCGCGACCGCGCGGCCACCGCCCTGGCCGGACCCGCCGCCGGCCCCGTCGACACCGCCGAACTGGCCCACCCCTGCGAGCTGGTCGTGCGTCTCGCCCTGTCCTGCGTCGCGGCCCCGCCGGGGGAGGGCGGCGTCGCCGAACTGGTCCGCGCGGTGGTCAGTGCGCCGAGCCCGACAGCTGGAGCCCGATGACCCCGACGATGACGAAGCTGATCGACACGATCTTCAGCGTGGACACCAGGTCACCGAGGAAGACCATGCCGTAGATCGCCGTGCCCGCCGCGCCGATCCCCGTCCACACGGCGTAGGCGGGGCCGACGTCGAGCTTCTTCAGGGAGAGGGTCAACAGGCCGAAGCTGCCCAGCGCGAAGCTGGCGAAGGCGATCGTCGGCCACAGGCGGGTGAACCCGTGAGAGAGCTTCAGGCACACGGCGAAACCGGTCTCCAGCATCCCGGCCACGACCACCAGCAGCCACGCCATGTGCTGTCCTCCCGTTGATCCGGCTCACCGGTTCGGTGCGAGTATGCACTTACCGGCCTCTCATCCGGCCAAACAACGTGGTGGTCAGTCGCCTTCCCGGCGCTCCCGGGTGGCCAGCAGCCGGCGCAGCGAGTACAACCGTGCCGGATCCGCGTGCCCCTCCTCGACCCAGGCGTCCAGCGCGCAGTCCGGCTCGTCGTGGCTGCACGCGCGCGGGCAGCCCTCCGTGCCGGGTTCGAGGTCCGGGAAGGCGTGGATGACGCGGGAGGGGTCGACGTGCGCGAGGCCGAAGGAGCGCACGCCCGGGGTGTCGATGACCCAGCCCTCGTCGTCGTCGAGCGGCAGCGCCAGCGCCGAGGTCGTGGTGTGCCGGCCCCGGCCCGTCACGGCGTTGACGTGTCCCGTCGTACGCCGCCGGTCCTTGGGGACGAGCGCGTTGACGAGGGTGGTCTTGCCGACGCCGGAGTGGCCGACGAACGCGGTGATCCGGCCGTCCAGATGGGCGCGCACCCGCTCCGCCGCGTCCCCGTTCTCCAGCTCCTCGCGGCTCGTGACGACGAACGGGATGTCGAGGTCGCCGTACAGCTCCAGCAGCTTGCCCGGCGGGGCCAGGTCCGACTTCGTCATCACCAGCAGCGGCTCCAGACCGCCGTCGAACGCGGCCACCAGACAGCGGTCGATCAGCCGGGGGCGGGGCTCCGGGTCGGCGAGCGCCGTGACGATCGCCAGCTGGTGCGCGTTGGCGACGACCACCCGCTCGTAGGGGTCGTCGTCGTCGGCCGTGCGGCGCAGCACCGAGGCGCGCTCCTCGATGCGGACGATCCGGGCGAGCGTGTCCTTCTTGCCGGACAGGTCACCGACCAGGGCGACCCGGTCACCCACCACGGCGGCCTTGCGGCCCAGTTCGCGGGCCTTCATCGCCATGACCGGACGACCCTCGACCAGACAGGTCAGCCGCCCCCGGTCGACAGTGAGGACCATGCCCTCGGCCGCGTCCTCGTGCTTGGGCCGGATGTTGGTCCGCGGCCGGTTGCCCTTGCGGTTGGGACGGGTGCGGATGTCGTCCTCGTCGGTGTGCTTGCCGTAGCGGCGCATGGCGTCTGTCCCTACTGCCCGAGCATCCCGGTCCACAGCTCGGGGAAGTCCGGCAGGGTCTTGGCCGTCGTCGCCACGTTCTCGATCCGCACGCCCTCGACCGCGAGGCCGAGGATCGCGCCGGCGGTCGCCATGCGGTGGTCCTCGTAGGTGTGGAAGGTGCCGCCGTGCAGCGGGCGCGGGCGGATGTGCAGACCGTCGGCCGTCTCCGTGACGTCACCGCCGAGTTCGTTGATCTCCTTGGTGAGCGCGGCCAGCCGGTCCGTCTCGTGCAGCCGCAGATGGGCCACGCCCCGCAGGGTGGAGGGGGAGTCGGCGAGGGCGGCCACCGCCGCGATGCCGGGGGTCAGCTCGCCGACGTCACCGAGGTCCACGTCGATACCGTGGATGGCACCCGAACCGGTGAACACCAGCCCGTAGTCGGTGAGTTCACAGGAACCGCCCATCTCGGTGAAGACCTCCCGCAGCCGGTCGCCGGGCTGCGTGGTCCGCTCCGGCCAGTCGGGGATCAGCACCGTGCCGCCGGTGACCAGCGCGGCGGCGAGGAACGGCTGGGCGTTGGACAGGTCGGGCTCGACCGTCAGGTCCCGGCCGAGCAGCGCGCCCGGCGTCACCCGCCACACGTTCGGCTCGCCGCCGGACTCCGGGGTGTCCACCTGGGCGCCGACCGCGCGCAGCATGTCGACGGTCATCCGGATGTGCGGCATGGAGGGGAGCGTGCTCCCCGTGTGGCGGACCTCGACACCCTGGTTGAAGCGCGGGCCGGAGAGCAGCAGGGCCGACACGAACTGGGACGAGGACGACGCGTCGATCGCCACCGGACCGCCGTCCAGCGCCCCGCCGCCGTGCACGGTCAGGGGCAGCGTGCCCCGGCCGTCGTCGTCGATCCGGGCGCCGAGCACACGCAGCGCGTCGATCACGCCGTTCAGGGGGCGCTCGTACGAGCGGGGGTCGCCGTCGAACCGGATCGTGCCGTCGGCCAGCGCGGCGACCGGCGGCAGGAAACGCATCACCGTGCCGGCGTTGCCGACGTCGACGGTCGCCGGGCCGCGCAGGCCGCTCGGCACCACTCGCCAGGCCTCGCCGGTGCCGTCGGGGCCGACCCCCTCCTCGATCTCCACGCCCATGGCCCGCAGGGCGCCGGCCATCAGCAGGGTGTCGCGGGAGCGCAGCGGGCGGCGCAGCCAGCCGGGCTCGGAGGCGAGGGCGGCGAGGACGAGGGCACGGTTGGTGACCGACTTGGACCCCGGCACGTGGACCGTCGCGTCGACGGCTCCGCTCGCGTGCGGGGCGGGCCAGAGTGCGGGAAGGGCGGTGTTCGGGGCCATGGGCCCACTTTATAAGGAGGGTCGGCGGTCAACCTTCCAGCAGCCAGCGCCCGCCGCCGAGCAGCGAGCACAGCGACACCGCGTGGAACAGGAACAGCCACAGCCCCGCCGGGACGTGCGTCAGCCGGGACAGCTGGTCCGCGTCCGAGTCCCCGGCGCCGCCGCGCATCCGCTTCGCCTGGAGTTCGAAGGGCGGGCGGACCCCGCCGAGCAGCAGGAACCACACCACCGCGTACGCGAAGGCGGCCTGCACCTGGGAGCCCGCCAGCCAGGACACCAGCACGAAGGCGCCGCCGGCCAGGACCACGGTCAGCACGCCGTACGCGTTGCGGATCATCACCAGCATCACGAGCAGCAGGGCCGTCGCCAGCCACAGCAGCAGCGTGATGCGGCCGGAGGACAGCAGCGCGGCGCCGCCCAGGCCCAGCAGGGACGGCGCCGTGTAGCCCGCCGCGGCCGTCAGGATCATGCCCGGCCCGTACGGTTTGCCCCGGCTGACCGTGAGGCCGCTGGTGTCGGAGTGCAGCCGGATGCCGGTGAGCTGCCGGCCGGTGAGCAGGGCGACCAGGCCGTGGCCGCCCTCGTGCGCGATGGTGACCGCGTTGCGCGATATGCGCCACACCGGGTGCGGGACGACGACGGCGAGCGCGGCGGCGAGCGTGGCGATCACCACCCACACGTCGGGGTCGGACTGGGTCCCGGAGAGCTGGTCCCAGAGACCGGCCAACGAGGTGACGGCGAGGCTGTCCATAGGTCCGAGTGGCTCCCTGTCGTCGTGATCGAGAGGAGTCGGCGCGAAGCGCCGTCGTTGACGGGTGGTGGTCGGGTGACGGGTGGGCCTGGCAGTGTGGCACGTATGTGCGGACGGTATGCATCGAGTCGTAGGCCCGAGGATCTCGCAGGAGTCTTCGAGATCGAGAAGTGGGATCCGGAAGAGACCTTGGAGCCGGACTACAACGTGGCTCCGACCAAGGAGGTCCACGCCGTCCTCGACCGTCCTCTGAAAGACGCGGACTCCCCGCGTCCGGTTCGCCAGCTGCGCAGGCTGAAGTGGGGACTGGTGCCGTCCTGGGCCAAGACGCCCGAGGGCGGCGCCCGGATGATCAACGCGCGCGCGGAGACCGTGCACGAGAAGCCCTCCTTCCGCCGCGCCTTCGCCGCCCGGCGCTGCATCCTGCCCGCCGACGGCTACTACGAGTGGGTCACCGGGAAGGACGAGCGCGACCTGGAGGTCGAGGGGAGGAAGAAGCGGCCGCGCAAGCAGCCGTACTTCGTGCTGCCCGCCGACGGCTCGGTGTTCGCGATGGCCGGGCTGTACGAGTTCTGGCGCGACCGCACGCTGCCCGACGACCACCCCCAGGCCTGGTGGGTGACCTGCTCGGTGATCACCACGGAGGCCGAGCGGACCCCGCTGGCCGTCGCGCCCGAGGAGGGCCCGCACTCCCTCGCCGAGATCCACCCCCGGATGCCGCTGATGCTCACCCCGGACCGCTGGGACGCCTGGCTCGACCCGGCCCGCACCGACCCCGACACCCTGCGCGACCTGCTCGCCCCGCCCCCGCCCGGCCTGATGCGCGCCTACCCCGTCTCCACGGCCGTCAGCAACGTCCGCAACAACGGCCCGGAGCTGCTGAAGGAGCTTGAGGCGCCGGAAGAGGGCACACTCTTCTAGCGTGATCGAGATTGTCGAGACCGATGCCGGGACCGCACGCATCACCTGGCACAAGGCGAAGAAACCCCGGCTCGTCCTCGCCGCGAGCCACGGAGCCGGCGGCGGCATCGAGGCCCGGGACCTCCAGGCGCTCGCCCGGGTTCTCCCCGCGCACGGGGTGACCGTGGCCCTCGTCGAGCAGCCCTGGCGGGTCGCGGGCAAGAAGGTCGCGCCCGCGCCGAGGACGCTGGACGCCGGGTGGCGCGGCATCTGGCCCGCACTCGCCGGGATGGAGCTGCCGGTGATCTCCGGCGGGCGCAGCGCCGGGGCGCGGGTCGCCTGCCGTACGGCGGGCGAGCTGGGCGCGCACGCCGTGCTCGCGCTGAGCTTTCCGCTGCACCCGCCGGGCAGGCCCGAGAAGTCCCGGGCGGAGGAACTGCTCGGCACCGGGGTGCCCACGCTCGTCGTCCAGGGCGGAAACGACCCCTTCGGCCGGCCGGCGGAGTTCCCGGAGGGGCCGTACGAGCTGGTCGAGGTGGCGTACGGCGATCACGGGTTCGCGGTCCCGGGGCGCGCCGACATCACGCAGGAGCGGGCCCTGGAGATCATCACCGGCGCTGTCGTGGAGTGGGCCGCGTCACTCGGGTGACGGCAGGGAATGACTCGTGACCGGCCACTGTTGTGGCGGACAGAAGTGCTGAGGCCTCGGCACCGACGTCGTACGGAGAGGAAGTCCGCCGCATGGGTTCGACCATCTGCCCGCCCGTCGCCCACCACCGCCCCTGCGACGACGCGCTGCGCGCGGCCCCTCTCGATGTCCGCAGCAGCAGCCTTGACCTGGACTGGACGGTGCTCCACGCGGCCAAGACCGCTCCTATTCGAGCGGCGGCGGGCACGGGTCGTGTTCTATCCTCCGAAACGAGTGGGACCGGTCTCGGTCCCGCCCGGGATCTTGAGGAGGTGGGTCCGGTCACCGGTACCGACGCAGGGACCGACAACGGCCAGGCGGAGCAGCCCGAGGGCCGGGGCGTGAGCGCGGAGACGACCGCCGAGTCCAGCACGCAGCGCAGTGCGCGCTTCGAACGGGACGCGCTCGAATTCCTCGACCAGATGTACTCGGCCGCGCTGCGCATGACACGCAACCCGGCCGACGCCGAGGACCTGGTGCAGGAGACGTACGCCAAGGCGTACGCGTCCTTCCACCAGTTCCGCGAGGGCACCAACCTCAAGGCGTGGCTGTACCGGATCCTCACCAACACGTTCATCAACTCCTACCGCAAGAAGCAGCGCGAGCCGCAGCGCTCGGCGGCGGAGGAGATCGAGGACTGGCAGCTGGCCCGCGCCGAGTCGCACATGTCGACGGGTCTGCGCTCCGCCGAGTCGCAGGCGCTCGACCACCTGCCCGACTCGGACGTGAAGGAAGCGCTGCAGGCGATCCCCGAGGAGTTCCGCATCGCCGTCTATCTCGCGGACGTCGAGGGCTTTGCGTACAAGGAGATCGCGGACATCATGGGGACACCCATCGGTACGGTGATGTCCCGGCTGCACCGGGGCCGCCGTCAGCTGCGCGGCATGCTGGAGGACTACGCCCGTGAACGCGGGCTCGTCCCGGCGGGCGCCGGAGAGTCGAACGAAGCGAAAGGCTCGGGCTCATGAGCTGCGGAGAGCCGCACGAGACGGACTGCAGTGAGGTCCTCGACCATCTGTACGAGTTCCTCGACAGCGAGATGCCGGACGTCGACCGCGACAAGTTCCAGCACCACTTCGAGGAATGCTCTCCGTGCCTGGAGAAGTACGGCCTGGAGCAGGCCGTGAAGAAGCTGGTCAAGCGGTGCTGCGGGCATGACGACGTGCCCGCCGACCTGCGGGCCAAGGTCATGGGGCGGATCGACCTGATCCGCTCGGGCCACACCGTGCCGGAGCACGACGTCACCGCCGCCGGCCCGGAGAGCTGACCGCCGGGTCGTCACCCGAACGTGCTAATCCTCAGGTCATAAGCCCCCTGCCCCTCGCATCCCGCCCTAGGCTCCAGCCTGGGGCAGGCGTGGTCGGGGAGGGGCGCGATGGAGGCGGTTCCAGCGAGAGCACGCGGCTTTGTGGCCGCCGTCGCCGTGCTGGTACTGCTCTGCCTGCTGCCCCTGCCGACGGTACGCACGCCCTGGTGGGCGCTCGCCCTGCTCTGCGCGCTCTACGCCGGCTGCGAGTACGTCGTACGGCGCCGCTTCGGCGGCACCTTCCACCCCGTCCTGCTCGCCGCCGCGTTCCTGCTGCCGCCCCCGGCCGCCGCGCTCGTGCCGCTGCCCGCCGCCCTGCTCTGCCCCGTCGAGCAGCGGCCCGCCCTGCTGCGGCGGGTGTGGCGGGCCGCGCAGCCCGCGCTCGCGGTGTGGGGCGCCGCCACGGTGCACTGGACGCTCGGCGGCCGGGACGCCGTCGTCACCAGCGACTTCCCCTACGCGCTGCTGCCCGCGGGCGCGGCCGTCCTCGCCTTCTGCCTGATCCTCACCGCCCTCGACGGCGGCATCCTGGCCGTCGCCGAGCGTGTACCGCTGCGCCGGGCCTGGCGCGGGCTGCTGTCGCACTCGCTCGCGCCGGTCGCCGTGCAGGGGCTGGCCGGACTGATGATGGCCGTCCTGTGGCGCAGCCCGTACGGCCCGGTCGCAGCCCTGCTCGTACTGCTGCCGATGTACGTCTCCTGGTGGGTCTTCGCCCAGTACCACCGCGAACGCGCCGCCCACCAGGCCACCATCCGCGCCCTCGTCCAGGCCGTCGACATCAAGGACGGCTACACCCGCGGCCACAGCGAGCGCGTCGGCCAGGCCTCCGTGCTGATCGCCCGGGAACTCGGCATGGACGACGAGCGCATCGAGGTGCTGCGCTTCGCCGGCATCCTGCACGACGTCGGCAAGCTCGGCGTCCCCACCCGTCTGCTGCGCAAGGAGGGCCCGCTGACCCCCGAGGAACGCCGCGTCATCGAACTGCACCCGGAGTACGGCCACGAGATGGTCCGCGGGATCTCCTTCCTCGGCGAGGCCCGCGCCGCGATCCTGCACCACCACGAACGCCTCGACGGCAGCGGCTATCCCTACGGCCTGGCCGGCGAGCGGATCCCCGAGGCCGCCCGGGTCGTCGCCGTCGCCGACGCCTTCGACGCGATGACCTCCACCCGCTCCTACAGCCGGGCCCGGCCCGTCGAGACGGCCCTCGCCGAGCTGGAGCGCTGCGCAGGCGCCCAGTTCGACCCCCGGATGGTCGGCGCGCTGGTCCGCGCCCTGCGCCGGCACGGCTGGCATCCCGCGGTCACCGCCGACGAGGCGCACGCGCCGGTACGGGCGGTGGCCGGCGGGGGGACGCCCCGGTGACCGGCCTGCGGCTGATCCACGGCGCGGCCGCCCTCACCGCGGCCGGTTCCCTCGCCGTCACCCTGGGCACCGGCCTCACGGACCGGGGGATCGCGCTCGCCTTCGGGGTGCTCATAGCCGTCGGCGAACTGAACCGGTGGAGCGACTCCCAGGCCCGCCAGGCCGCGCCGCTCGCCGCCGCCGGCTCCCTGGCGTACGCCCTGCTCGGCGCCGACGCTGGCCGGCCCACCGCGCACCGTGCCGCCCAGGTCGTCACCGTCGTCCTGGTCGCGGCCGTGCTCGGCGCCGTCCCCCACATCTGGTGCGGCCGCACCCCCACCCTCGACCATCTCGCCCGCCGCGTCCTCACCGTCGGGTTCGCCGCCGTCTGCTTCCAACCCCTGTACGACCAGGGCCTGTTCACCTCCTGGGCCGGTCCCGGCTACGCCCTGCTGCTGATCGCCCTGCTCACCCTGACCGGCCTGTGCGACGCCGTGCTCGCCGCCGCCCTCGCCCACGCCCGCACCCGCTGGCCGTTCGGCCCGCTGCTGCGCGAGCAACTGCGCGGGCTGCTCGGCATCGGCTCCGCCGTGGGCGCCACCGGCGCCGTGATGGCGCTCGCGGTCGCCGTGGTCGGACTGTGGGCGCTGCCCGTGTTCTGCCTGCCCCTGCTGCTCACCCAGCTCTCCGTGCGCCGCTACGCCGCCGTGCGGGCCACCTACCGGCAGACCATCGCCTCCCTCGCCCGCGCCACCGAGATCGCCGGCTGCACCCCCGCGGGCCACGCCCGACGGGTCGCCGCGCTCGGCCTCGCCGTCGGCCGCGACCTCGGGATGGCCGAGGGCGAACTGACCGTTCTGGAGTACGCGGCCCTGATGCACGACATCGGGCAGCTCAGCCTCGTCGACCCGGTCCCGGCCGGCGCCACCGCCGGGCTGCCGCCCGAGGAGCAGCGGCGCATCGCGCTGCTGGGCGGGGCCGTCGTCCGGCAGACCGGGGTGGACGCGGCGGTCGCCGTCGTGGTCGAGCGGCAGGCCGACCCCTGCCGGGACCAGCCCCTCGCGGCGCGGATCGTCCGGGCCGTGAACGCCTACGAGGAGAAGTCCCGGGACGCCGGCCCCGAGGGTCCCCTGCGGGCGCTGGAGGAGCTGCGGCTCGCCGCAGCGGGGGACTACGCCCCCGAGGTCGTCGAGTCCCTCGGCCGGGTGCTGGCCCGGCCGCGCGGCTGGCGGGAGATCGCTCCGGCGCGGGACGACGGGAGACGTACGGCACTGTCTGACCCCGTGCGCGGCTGGGTAACCCATGGGTAATGAGCGCCTTTCCCCTGGCACGTGGTTGGATGCGAGGGAGAGGGTGTCCGGGGGCACAAGCCAGCCCACTGTGCGGAACTGGAACTGGCAGGCGGGAATCGTGAGGATCTTCGGCAAGGGACGGCACCGGCCCTCCGCCTCCTGGCGGCAGGCCACCGACCGCGCGTTCACGCTCATCGGCGACGGCCGCTACGAGGACGCGGGCGAACTGCTGACACGGGCCGCCGACCTGGAGCCCTGGCTGTCGGAGTCCTGGTTCAACCTCGCCCTGCTGCACAAGTTCCGGCACGACTGGGAGCAGGCCCGCGCGGCCGGGCTGCGCGCCGTCGCCCTGCTCGACCGGGAGGCCGGCGCGCCCGACTGGTGGAACGTCGGCATCGCCGCGACCGCCCTCCAGGACTGGCCGCTGGCCCGCCGCGCCTGGCAGGCGTACGGGCTGAAGGTGCCCGGCGGCGCCACCGTGGCCGGCGAGCCCGTCGGCATGGAGCTGGGCAGCGCGGCCGTACGACTCTCCCCGGAAGGCGAGGCCGAGGTCGTGTGGGGCCGCCGGCTGGATCCGGCCCGCATCGAGGTCCTCTCC
Organism: Streptomyces monashensis; assembly: GCF_001866665.1. GTDB lineage: Bacteria > Actinomycetota > Actinomycetes > Streptomycetales > Streptomycetaceae > Streptomyces > Streptomyces monashensis. The sequence goes on from NZ_MLYO01000055.1 coordinate 139,810, forward strand.
ATCCCACTTCCCTCGTCCGGGCGACGCTGGGGCGAGGTCGTGCTGCACGACGGCGTCCCGCACGGCGAGCGCACGACGTCCGCCGGCCACTCCTACCCGGTCTTCGACGAGATCGAGCTGTGGGCGCCCTCGCCCGTGCCGACCTGGGTGGTCCTGCTGGAGGCGGCCACGGAGGCGGACCGGGACGCGCTGGAGCAGCTGGCCGCCGACGCGGGGTTCGCGGCGGAGGACTGGTCCTCCTCGGTGCGGCTGCTGTGCCGGATGTGCTCGGAGTCGCGGATGCCGTCGGACGAGGGTGAAGGGGAGCATCTGGACCCGCACGACCACAGCGAGCCAGGTCACCCCGGCCCGCTGGGGCACCGCACGGACGGACAGCTGTGGGTCCCGGAACGGGAGTGCGGGGTGGCCGCGCCCGCTTCGCTGGTCCGGGGGCTGCTGGACGGATGGGTCGCGGACAGCCCGGACTCGCGGGACTGGCGGGACCTGGAAGAGGTTTGCTGAGCGGCCGGTGAGCTGTCGCCTTTAGGCTGTACTCGATTCTTTTGAAGGTTTTGCAGGAAGGCGTACGTCGGTCATGGCGCAGCAGGACACCGATCAGCAGCACGCGGGCGTGCTCCCCGTCGACGACGAGGGGTACATCGTCGACACGGAGGACTGCGAGGAGCGCGAGCAGGCCTGGCGTGAGCGCGGCACCTCGCGGCCGATCACGGTCGTCGGCAACCCGGTGCTGCACAAGGAGTGCCGGGACGTCACCGAGTTCGGCGCGGAGCTGGCGCAGCTGGCCGCCGACATGTTCGCCAGCCAGCGCACCGCCGAGGGCGTGGGCCTGGCCGCCAACCAGATCGGTGTCGACCTCAAGGTCTTCGTCTACGACTGCCAGGACGACGAGGGCAACCGGCACGTCGGCGTGGTCTGCAACCCGAAGCTGGTCGAGCTGCCCGCCGAGAAGCGCCTGCTGGACGACAACAACGAGGGCTGCCTGTCCGTGCCGGGTGCGTACGCGCCGCTCGCGCGTCCGGACTACGCCGAGGTGACGGGCCAGGACGTCGCGGGCAACGCGATCAAGGTCCGCGGCACCGGCTACTTCGCGCGTTGTTTGCAGCACGAGACCGACCACCTCTACGGCTACCTCTACATCGACCGGCTGTCCAAGCGGGAGCGCAAGGACGTCATGCGGCAGATGGCCGAGAACGAGCCACGTTACCCGGTCGTCGCCAACGACTGACGGGCGCGGGGCCTCGGGCGCCCGGCCGGGATCACTCCCGGCCGGGCGCCCTTCGCATGGCCTTCCTCGCTCATCCGTGCGTCGCACAACCGATCGCTTCCGGCTCTCTCGTGATCCCTAATCAGTCATACATGGGGGGATTCTCGGCATCTTGGGGTAGTGAGTGAAGCAAATCCGTTCCCATGGCGGTCAGTTGTGGTGCTGAATGGGAACTGCGGGGATACGCAACGGCGCACGCCCGGGCATGACGGGAGGGGCGCGCGCTCCTGGCGGCTGAGAGGGGTTTGTTCGTGCAAGCTTTCCCACACAGCACCACAGCGACACCTACGGCGGTCGTAGTGCCACCCTCACTGGCACTCCCGGTGATCGAGTCCGCCTTTCCCCGGCAACTGCATCCGTATTGGCCGCGGCTTCAGGAGAAGACCCGCCTGTGGCTGCTCGAAAAGCGGCTCATGCCCGTGGGCAAGGTGCAGGAATATGCCGATGGACTGTGCTACACCGACCTGATGGCGGGCTTCTACGTGAACGCCTCCGACCAGGTCCTGCAAGCCATCGCCGACTACAGCGCGTGGTTCTTCATCTGGGACGACCGCCACGACCGCGACATCGTGCACGGCCGGGCGGGCGACTGGCGGCGGCTGAGGAACCGCCTGCACGCGGCCCTCGATGCGCCCAGGCATCATCTGCACCACCCGGACCCGCTGGTCTCGGGGTTCGCGGACAGCGTGCAGCGGCTGTACGGCTTCCTGCCGCGCACCTGGAACCAGCGGTTCGCCCGGCACTTCCATGCGGTGATCGAGGCCTACGACCGTGAATTCCGCAACCGCACCGAGGGATACATACCCGGTGTCGAGGAATACCTCGCCCTGCGTCGGCACACCTTCGCCCACTGGATATGGACGGACCTGCTCGAACCCAGCGCCGGATGCGAACTCCCGGACGCCGTACGGAAAAACCCGGCCTATCGCCGGGCCGCGCTGCTGACCCAGGAATTCGCCGCCTGGTACAACGACCTGTGCTCGCTGCCGAAAGAAATAGCGGGAGATGAGGTCCACAATCTCGGAATCAGTCTCATCACCCATGAGGGACTGACTCTCGAAGAAGCCGTGGACGAGGTCAGGCGGCGCGTCGAGAAATGCATCCAGGAATTCCTGGAGGCCGAACAGCAGGCACTGCGCTTCGCCGACGCAATTGCCGACGGCGCCGCCCCTGGATTGGTCGCCGGCGGCAAAGAACTGAGCACCGCGGTGCGCGCCTGTGTCGGCGATATGCGGAACTGGTTCAGCTCCGTCTACTGGTTCCACCACGAGTCCGGCCGGTACATGGTCGACAGCTGGGACGACCGGTCCACGCCCCCGTACGTGACGAACGAAACGGCAGGTGAGAAATGACCGTCGAGTCTGTGCGGCCCGTGACCTCCGAGACGGCACAACCGCGCGAGGCGCCCCTCGCGGGCGGCGCCGTGCCGGGTCTCGGGCACGGCCTGAAGCTGGTCCGTGACCCGCTCGCCTTCATGGCGGGCCTGCGCGACCACGGTGACGTCGTACGCCTCAAGCTCGGTCCCAAGACGGTGTACGCCGTCACCACGCCGGCGCTCACCGGCGCCCTCGCGCTCAGCCCCGACTTCAAGATCGACGGACCGCTGTGGGAGTCCCTCGAAGGGCTGCTCGGCAAGGAGGGCGTGGCCACCGCCAACGGCCCCACGCACCGGCGCCAGCGGCGCACCATCCAGCCCGCCTTCCGGCTGGACGCCATCCCGAACTACGGGCCGATCATGGAGGAGGAGGCGCACGCGCTGACGGAGCGCTGGCAGCCCGGCCGGACCGTCGAGTGCACCTCCGAGTCCTTCCGGGTCGCCGTGCGCATCGCCGCCCGCTGCCTGCTGCGCGGCGAGTACATGGACGAGCGCGCCGAGCGGCTCAGCGTCGACCTCGCCACCGTCTTCCGGGGCATGTACCGCAGGATGGTCGTCCCGCTCGGACCGCTGTACCGGCTGCCGTTTCCGGCCAACCGCCAATTCAACCGGGCCTTGGCCGATTTGCATCTCCTCGTGGACGAGATCGTCGCCGAGCGGAGGGCAAGTGGTCAAAGGCCGGACGATTTGCTGACGGCATTGCTGGAAGCGAAGGACGACAATGGCGACCCCATCGGGGAACAGGAGATCCACGACCAGGTCGTCGCGATACTCACCCCGGGCAGCGAAACAGTGGCGTCCACGATCATGTGGCTGCTCCAAGTCCTCGCGGAACACCCGGAACACGCGGAGAAGGTACGGACCGAGGTCGAAACCGTGACCGGCGGCCGACCCGTCGCATTCGAGCACGTCCGCTCACTCACCCACACCAACAATGTCGTCGTCGAGGCGATGCGGCTCAGGCCGGCCGTTTGGATATTGACGCGGCGGGCGGTGACCGAAACCTCACTCGGCGGCTATCGCATTCCGGCCGGGGCGGACATCGTCTACAGCCCCTACGCGATCCAGCGCGACACCCGCTCCTACGACCGCCACCTCGACTTCGACCCCGACCGGTGGCTGCCGGAGCGGGCCAAGGAGGTCCCGAAGCACGCGATGAGTCCGTTCAGCACGGGCAACCGCAAGTGCCCGAGCGACCACTTCTCCATGACCCAGCTGACCCTGATCACGGCGGCGATCTCCGCGAAGTACCGCTTCGAGCAGGTCGCGGGGTCGAACGACGCCACCCGCGTGGGCATCACGCTGCGCCCGCACGACCTGCTGCTGAAACCTGTGGAGTGGTGAGGTGACGGATACGTCCTGATACCGGCGCGCGCTCACGCGGCGTGAGGGCCGCGGAACGTGCGCCGGTAGGCGTTCGGCGCGGTCCCGAGCGCCCGCACGAACTGGTGACGCAGCGCAGCCGCCGTACCGAACCCGGTGCGCCAGGCGATGGCGTCCACGGTCTCGTCGGTACCCTCCGGCAACTCCAGTGCGCACAGCACCCGTTGGCGCAGGATCCACCGGTACGGCGTGGTCCCGGTCTGCTGCTGGAAGCGGCGGGCGAAGGCGCGCGGCGCCATGTGCGCGCGGGCGGCGAGCTGCTCGACGGTCACCTCCGCGCCGAGGCGCTCCTCCCTCCGCACCAGCACCTCGCCGACGGTGTCGCACGAGCCCTTCGGCAGCGGCCGCTCGATGGACCGGGCCTGCCCGCCGTCCCGGTGCGACACCCCGGAACACACGCTCAGCACCCGGGCACCCCGTCCGGCAGCACGGCGGCCGTGCATGACCGGAAACCGGATTCAAGGCCTGATCGGGCGTACGGGCGGCAGACTCAGAAGTCCTCGTCCAGGTCGACGGTGCCCTCCACCGCGACCTGGTACGCCGACGGGCGGCGCTCGAAGAAGTTCGTCAGCTCCTGAACACCCTGGAGCTCCATGAAGGAGAAGGGGTTCTCCGAGCCGTACACCGGGGCGAAGCCGAGGCGCGTGAGGCGCTGGTCGGCGACGCACTCCAGGTACTGGCGCATCGACTCGGTGTTCATGCCCGGCAGCCCGTCACCGCACAGGTCGCGGGCGAACTGCAGCTCGGCCTCGACCGCCTCCGCCAGCATGTCGGTGACCTGCTGCTGGAGCTGGTCGTCGAAGAGGTCCGGCTCCTCCTTGCGGACGGTGTCGACCACGTCGAAGGCGAAGGACATGTGCATGGTCTCGTCGCGGAACACCCAGTTGGTGCCCGTGGCGAGGCCGTGCAGCAGACCCCGGCTGCGGAACCAGTAGACGTACGCGAAGGCGCCGTAGAAGAACAGGCCCTCGATGCACGCGGCGAAGCAGATCAGGTTCAGCAGGAAGCGCCGGCGGTCGGCCTTCGACGCCAGCCGGTCCAGCTTCTCCACCTCGTCGATCCACGTGAAGCAGAACTGCGCCTTCTCGCGGATGGAGGGGATGTTCTCGACGGCCGCGAAGGCCGCCGCCCGGTCGTCCGGGTCGGGCAGGTAGGTGTCCAGCAGCGTCAGATAGAACTGGACGTGCACGGCCTCCTCGAAGAGCTGACGGCTCAGATAGAGCCGCGCCTCGGGGGAGTTGATGTGCTTGTACAGCGTCAGCACCAGGTTGTTCGCGACGATCGAGTCGCCCGTCGCGAAGAAGGCCACCAGCCGGCCGATGAGGTGCTGCTCCTCGGGCGTCAGCTTCGCGAGGTCGGCGACGTCCGAGTGGAGGTCGACCTCCTCCACGGTCCAGGTGTTCTTGATCGCGTCCCGGTAGCGCTCGTAGAAGTCCGGGTAGCGCATCGGACGCAGCGTCAGCTCGAAGCCCGGGTCGAGCAGGTTCTGGAATCGGGAGGTGGCGCCGCGGAGCGCCGTCGTCGAGGGGTGGCGGTCGGGCGACGGGTGGGCGGGAGTGGACATTACTGGCAGGCCTCGCAGGACTCGGGGTTTTCCAGGGAGCAGGCGACGGCGTCGGGGTCGGCGACCTGCTGGGCGGGGATGGTCTTCTGGGGCTGCGCCTGGGCCGCGCGGGCGATCCGGGTCGCCGGGCGGGAGCGCAGGTAGTACGTCGTCTTCAGGCCCGACTTCCAGGCGTACGCGTACATCGAGGAGAGCTTGCCGATGGTCGGCGTCTCCAGGAACAGGTTCAGGGACTGCGCCTGGTCCAGGAACGGCGTGCGGGCCGCGGCCATGTCGATCAGACCGCGCTGCGGGATCTCCCACGCGGTGCGGTACAGCGCGCGCACCTCCTCGGGGATCCACGCGAAGTCCTGCACCGAGCCGTTCGCGTCGCGCAGCGCCTCACGGGTGCGCGCGTCCCACACGCCCAGGTCCTTCAGGTCCTGCACCAGGTACGAGTTGACCTGGAGGAACTCACCCGACAGCGTCTCGCGCTTGAACAGGTTCGACACCTGCGGCTCGATGCACTCGTACACACCGGCGATGGAGGCGATGGTGGCCGTCGGGGCGATCGCGAGGAGCAGCGAGTTGCGCAGGCCGACGCCGGCGATCCGCTCGCGCAGCGCGTCCCAGCGCTCCGGCCAGGTCAGCTCGGCGTCGTAGTGGTCCGGGTGCAGCACGCCCTGGGCCGTACGGGTCTTCTCCCAGGCCGGCAGCGGGCCGCCCCGCTCGGCGAGGTCGGCGGAGGCCTCGTAGGCGGCGAGCATGATCCGCTCGGCGATCCGCGTCGAGAGGGCCTTGGCCTCGGCGGAGTCGAAGGGCAGCCGCAGCTTGAAGAAGACGTCCTGGAGGCCCATCGCGCCGAGACCGACCGGACGCCACTTGGCGTTGGAGCGGCCCGCCTGCTCGGTCGGGTAGAAGTTGATGTCCACGACCCGGTCGAGGAAGGTCACGGCCGTGCGGACGGTCTCGTCCAGCCGCTCCCAGTCGAGGTCACCCCTCGCCGTGTCGACAAAGGCACCCAGGTTCACCGAACCGAGGTTGCAGACCGCCGTCTCGCCGTCGTCCGTGACCTCCAGGATCTCCGTACAGAGGTTGGAGGAGTGGACCACGTGACCGGGCAGGGCCGTCTGGTTGGCGGTGCGGTTGGCGGCGTCCTTGAAGGTCATCCAGCCGTTGCCGGTCTGCGCGAGGGTGCGCATCATGCGGCCGTACAGCTCACGGGCCGGGATGGTCTTCTTCGCGAGGCCCGCCTGCTCGGCCTTGCGGTACGCGGCGTCGAACTCGTCGCCCCACAGGTCCACCAGCTCCGGCACGTCGGCGGGGGAGAACAGCGACCAGGACGCGTCCGCGTTGACCCGGCGCATGAACTCGTCCGGGATCCAGTGCGCGAGGTTCAGGTTGTGCGTACGGCGGGCGTCCTCACCGGTGTTGTCCCGCAGCTCCAGGAACTCCTCGATGTCGGAGTGCCAGGTCTCCAGGTAGACCGCGGCCGCGCCCTTGCGTCGGCCGCCCTGGTTCACGGCGGCCACCGAGGCGTCCAGCGTCTTCAGGAACGGCACGATGCCGTTGGAGTGCCCGTTGGTGCCGCGGATCAGCGAACCGCGGCTGCGGATGCGGGAGTACGACAGCCCGATGCCGCCGGCGTGCTTCGAGAGCCGGGCCACCTGGTGGTAGCGGTCGTAGATCGAGTCCAGCTCGTCCAGCGGGGAGTCGAGGAGGTAGCAGGACGACATCTGGGGGTGCCGCGTACCGGAGTTGAAGAGCGTGGGGGAGGAGGGCAGGTAGTCGAGGCGGCTCATGAGCCCGTAGAGGGCGGCGACTTCGTCCAGCGCGCGGACGCTGTCGTCCTCGGCGAGACCGCTCGCGACCCGGAGCATGAAGTGCTGGGGGGTCTCGATGACCCGGCGGGTGATCGGGTGCCGCAGCAGGTAGCGGCTGTGCAGGGTGCGCAGGCCGAAGTAGCCGAAACGGTCGTCGGCGTGCACGTCGACCAGGGCGTCGAGACGGGCCGCGTGCAGCCGTGCGAACGCGGCGGTGCGGTCGGCGATGAGGCCCTCGCGGTGGCCGACGGCCACGGACTCGGTGAAGGACGTCACCCCCTGCGAGGCGGCCTCGGCGCGGATGGAGAGGGTCAGCAGCCGGGCGGCCAGCCGCGAGTAGGCGGGGTCCTCGGAGATGAGCCCGGCGGCGGCCTCCGTGGCCAGTTCGCGCAACTCCGCCTCGTCGGCCTTCGCCGACCGGCCGCGCAGCGCGGCGGCGGCGACCCGGCCGGGGTCGGCGTCGGGGAGGTCGGCGGTCAGCTCGGTCAGGGTACGCAGCAGCGCGGTACCGGGACCGTCGGTGTCCAGACCGCCTGCTGAAGCCGGATCTGCGGGCGCGATGGTCACGTGGGGCTCTCCCTCGCTCGGCACGGGGGCCTTGCGGAGGGCAGGGGGCAGCCACGAGCGCGCACGCGTCGCGTCCACCGGCCCATTCCACGAGGCCCGGACGTCGGAAGGCACCCGGGCCGGACGGCCGGGCGCACGCTGCCGGCAGGTCCTCGGACTGACTCCTGGGCGCGGATGCGCACAAGTACACCGTTGCGGGACAGTTCCGGATTCGCACCGGATTCCCCTGCGGCGACAGCGAGGATGAGCATACATCTAGTGCCGGGCTGTCGTGACACCCCCAGATGTTGTGTCTGTTGTGTGTTGCGCTGGCTTCAGAGCGTCAACTTGTGTATGACGGGGGACATACGAGAGCGGGCCGCCGTGGGTTCGTCCCATGGCGGCCCGCTGCGGTGCGTCGTGGTAGACCGCGCCCACGCGGCGGAGCCGCAGAGCGATACGGCCCCGCTCCCCTAGGGGGCGCGTTTCAGTGGGCGACACCCGCCAGTTCCGTCTCGACGCCCGGGTCGCCCGCGTCCGCCGTGTAGTCCTCCGGCCTGGTCTCGTCCAGGCCCGCGGGGGCCTTCACGGCCTTCAGGACGAGGGTGAGGATCACGGTGACCGCCACGTTCAGTACGAACGCCGTCATGCCGATGTAGCCGATCTCGCCGATGCCGGGGATCTCCTTCGCCGAGCCGCCGAAGTGCTTCTGGGTCGGGGAGGCGACGCCGTACGCGGCGACCGTGCCGTAGATCATGCCGACCGCCCAGCCGGCGAGCAGCGCCCAGCGGTGGAACCAGCGGGTGAACAGGCCGCCGACCAGGGCCGGGAAGGTCTGCAGGATCCAGATGCCGCCCAGCAGCTGGAAGTTGATGGCGACCGTCTTGTCCATGGTGAGGACGAAGACCAGGGCGCCGACCTTCACCAGCAGGGAGACCAGCTTGGAGACCTGGGCCTCCTGCTTCGGCGTGGCGTCCGGTCTGATGAAGTCCCGGTAGATGTTGCGGGTGAAGAGGTTCGCCGCCGCGATCGACATGATGGCCGCGGGCACGAGGGCGCCGATGCCGATGGCGGCGAAGGCCACGCCCGCGAACCAGCTCGGGAACATGTCCTCGAACAGCTGCGGGATCGCCAACTGCCCGTTGCCGACCTTGACTCCGGCCGCGATCGCCATGAATCCCAGCAGGGCCAGCAGGCCGAGCATCAGGGAGTACAGCGGCAGGATCGTGGTGTTGCGGCGGATCACCTCACGGCTCTTGGACGACAGGGTCGCGGTGATCGAGTGCGGGTACATGAACAGGGCCAGGGCCGAACCGAGGGCCAGCGTGGCGTATGTCCACTGGCCCGCCTGCGGGGGCACGAGCGCGCCGCGCGGCTTGCCCGTCGCTGGGCTGACCTGGCTGAAGGCGTGACCGGCCTTCGCGAAGACGGCGTCGAAGCCGCCCAGCTTGATCGGGATGTAGATGATCGCGACCGCGATGACGATGTAGATCAGTGCGTCCTTGACGAACGCGATCAGGGCGGGGGCGCGCAGCCCGGACGAGTACGTGTAGGCCGCGAGCACACCGAAGGCGATCAGCAGCGGCAGGTCCCGGACGAACCAGTTGCCGCTGTTCTCCCCGCCGACGCCCATCACGTCCAGCACGGCCTGGATGCCGACGAGCTGGAGCGCGATGTACGGCATCGTGGCGAGGATGCCGGTCAGCGCCACCGCCAGCGACAGGCTCTTGGAGCCGAACCGGCCGCGCACGAAGTCCGAGGTCGTCACGTAGCCGTGCTTGTGGGACACCGACCACAGGCGGGGCAGGAACGTGAAGATCAGCGGATAGACGAGGATCGTGTACGGCACCGCGAAGAAGCCGGACGCGCCCGCCGCGTAGATCGCCGCCGGTACGGCGACGAATGTGTACGCCGTGTACAGGTCACCGCCGAGCAGGAACCAGGTGATCCAGGTGCCGAACGACCGCCCGCCCAGGCCCCATTCGTCCAGCGAGTGCTCGTTCTCGGCCCTGCGCCAGCGTGCGGCGAGGAAGCCCATGACCGTGACGGCCAGGAAGAAGAAGATGAAGACGCCGAGCGCGACGCCGTTGACGCCGTTCTTCACTTCGCCGCACCCCCCTGCCGGCCGGCGCGGGCGCGCTGGTCACGCTGCCACAGCTTGTACGCCGTCATCGTGAGCGCCGTGGAGATCAGCACCCAGAGCATCTGGTACCAGTAGAAGAAGGGGATACCGATGAACGCGGGGTCGGTCTTGGCGTACGAGCCGACCCACAGCATCGCCACGAAGGGCGCGACGAGGCACACGCCGATGATCACGCGCACCGGTGTCACCACCGGCGGCCTCACTTCTGGTGCTTCGGACATGCCACCGATCTCCGTCCCCTCGCTGATCACCTGTGTAATGCGCAGGCAATCTAGGTGACGGTGTCACGGCAGTGGAAGACCTCGTCCGCATATCGGTATATCGATTCGGCGAACGTGCACCGCCCGCGCCCCCGGCGGGGTCTACTCGACGGGCCGCTTCAGCCGCGCCACGAACTTGTAGCGGTCCCCGCGGTACACCGAGCGCACCCACTCCACCGGCTTGCCCTCGCGGTCCAGGGAGTGACGGGAGAGCATCAGCATGGGCAGGCCCACGTCGGTGCCGAGCAGGCCCGCCTCGCGCGGCGTGGCCAGGGAGGTCTCGATGGTCTCCTCGGCCTCGGCGAGATGGACGTCGTAGACCTCCGCGAGCGCGGTGTAGAGAGAGGTGTACTTCGCCAGGGAGCGGCGCAGGGCCGGGAAGCGCTTGGCGCTCAGATGCGTGGTCTCGATCGCCATCGGCTCGCCGTTGGCCATGCGCAGCCGCTCGATGCGCAGCACGCGCCCGCCGGCCGTGATGTCGAGCAGCCCGGCGAGCCGGTCGTCCGCCGTGATGTACCCGACGTCCAGCAGTTGAGAGGTCGGCTCCAGGCCCTGGGCGCGCATGTCCTCGGTGTAGGAGGTGAGCTGGAGCGCCTGGGAGACCTTGGGCTTGGCGACAAAGGTGCCCTTGCCCTGGATCCGCTCCAGCCGGCCCTCGACGACCAGCTCCTGAAGGGCCTGGCGGACGGTGGTGCGGGAGGTGTCGAATTCGGCCGCCAGTGTGCGCTCGGGCGGGACCGGAGTGCCCGGCGCCTGCGTCTCCGTCATGTCGAGCAGGTGCTTCTTCAAGCGGTAGTACTTGGGCACGCGTGCCGTACGGACGGTGGTGCCGGCCTCGTTCTCCGCACTGCTCACGTCGGTGCTCATGCCCTGCCTTCCCGGCTCCGGATGCCGAAAGCGACCGACTGACATCGGCCACGGCTCACATCGTGGCACGGGTTCTTGTGTCCGGAGTCCACCCGCACGCCCCGCGATCTCCTCTGTATACCGTCGCACCCCTGGTTGGTCTAGTCCATCACCCCGCCCCGGGCCTCTAGATCCCCTGCCAGTCCGGCTTGTTGGCGTAGGTGTGCCGGAAGTAGTCGGCGAGCTTCAGCTTGGACGCGGCCGCCTCGTCGACCACCACCGTCGCGTGCGGGTGCAGCTGGAGCGCGGAGGCCGGGCAGACCGCGGCGACCGGGCCCTCGACGGTCGCGGCCACCGCGTCGGCCTTGCCCTCGCCGGTCGCGAGCAGCACCAGGTGCCGGGCCTCCAGGATGGTGCCGATGCCCTGGGTGATGACGTGGTGGGGGACCTGGCCGATGTCGCCGTCGAAGAAGCGGGCGTTGTCGACGCGGGTCTGCTCGGTCAGCGTCTTGATGCGGGTGCGCGAGGCGAGCGAGGAGCACGGCTCGTTGAAGCCGATGTGTCCGTCGGTGCCGATGCCGAGCAGCTGGAGGTCCACCCCGCCGGCCGTGGCGAGCGCGCGGTCGTACTCCTCGCACGCCGCCTGGACGTCCGCGGCGGTGCCGTCGGGGCCGAGGAACGCGTCCATGCCGATGCCGAGCGGCTCCAGCACCTCACGGCGCAGCACCGAGCGGTAGGACTCGGGGTGCTCGGCGGGCAGCCCCACGTACTCGTCGAGCTGGGCGATCCGGGCCCGCGAGGTGTCCACGGCGCCGGAGCGCACCTTCGCGGTCAGCGACTGATAGATGGGCAGCGGGGTGGAGCCGGTGGCCACGCCGAGCAGGGCGTCGGGCTTGCGTCGCAGCAGCTGTGCCATGGCCTCGGCGATCAGCTCGCCGCCCGCCGCGGCGTCCGGAACGATGACAACTTCCACGCTGGGCCTGCCGTTCTGAAGTGGGCTCGAAGTGGGCTCTGTGCACCTCTATGTGGTTTAGACCAATCTAACAGAATCGCCGTACGACGGGGCGGGAAAGCGGGGCGGAAGCTCCGGGGAACGTTCGGGTGGAGCGGTCCGGGAGTGGTCAGGTGAGGGAGCCTCCCGTCGCGTCCAGCCAGTGGCCCGTCACCCAGCGACCGTCCTCCGAGACCAGGAAGGCCACCACGTCGGCGATGTCCGACGGCCGGCCCACCCGGCCCAGCGCCGCGTACGCCGCCGCGTTCGCCCATGCCTCGTCGCTCGCGCGCAGCCAGTCGGCGGTGACGTCGGTGTCCACGATGCCGGGCGCCACCGAGTTCACCGTGATCCCGCGGGGGCCGAGCACCTTGGACAGGTCCCGGGTGAAGACGTCCAGCGCGGCCTTCGTCATCGCGTAGGCGACGAGGTGGGGCATCAGGGCGGTCCGTGCGAGCCCCGACGATATGTTCACCACCCGTCCGCCGTCCCGCAGTCGGTCCGCCCCGAGCTGCGTGAGGAAGAACGGTGCCTTCGCGTTCACCGCGAAGAGGCGGTCGTACTCCTCCTCGTCGATCTCCGTGAACGGGCGCGAGGTGCCGATGCCCGCGTTGTGCACGAGGATGTCCAGGCCGTCGGCGTGCCGGTCGAACTCCTCCCAGAGCCGTGCCGCGTCCCCCGGCGTGCCCAGCTCCGTCCTGATCGGGAACGCCGAGCCGCCGGCCGCCTCGATGGCCGCGACCGTCTCCTTGGCGGCCGCCTCGTCCCTTCCGCAGTGCACCGCCACCCGGGCTCCGTCTCGCCCGAGCCGCTCGGCGATGCCCCGCCCGATGCCCCGGCTCGCACCCGTGACCAGCGCCGTCTTCCCCGTGAGCGCACCCATTTCTGCCACCCCTTCGCATTTCTCTAGTGGTCGCTACAGAAAAACCGTACAGCATGACGGGGACAATTTTCTAGGGCCCGCTATAAAATGCCTGTCATGGTGACGGGTCAGGACGCGAAAGCGCAGGCGGGCAACGGCAGGACGCGTGGTCGGCCGCGCTCCTTCGACCGGGCCACCGCGCTGGAGAAGGCGCTCATGGCCTTCTGGGAGCACGGGTACGAGGCCACCTCGGTCTCCGACCTCACCCGGATCATGGGCATCGGGGCGCCGAGTCTCTACGCGGCCTTCGGCGACAAGCGGAGCCTGTTCGAGGAGGTCGTCCGGGTCTACGCGGACACGCACGGCGCCTTCGGCGACCGCGCCCTCGCCGAGGAGTCCACCGCTCGCGACGCCGTCGCCCGCACGCTGCGCGAGGCCGCCGCCGAGTACACCGACCCCGCCCACCCCTTCGGCTGCCTCGTCGTGCACGCCGCGACCAACTGCACCAGCGCCGAGGTGGAGCGGCTGCTGCGCGAGCGGCGCAACGCCAACATCGCGGCCATGGCCTCCCGGATCCGTGCCGACGTCGCGGCGGGGGTGCTCCCGGCCGGCACCGACGCCGCCGCACTGGCCCGGCACACCGGCGCGATGATCCAGGGCATGTCCCAGCAGGCGCGCGACGGGGCGAGCCGGGAGGAACTGGAAGCACTCGCGGAAATTGCCATGACCATCTGGCCCCAAGACTGAGCCCGGCGGGCTAGGCTGCGTGCTGCGTGGCATCGAGTGCCATCAGGTGTGGATATCGGGTGCCATCGCTCGTGCATGCCGACAAGGCCATGGACACACCCTTGTGGTCTAGTCCACAATTCCAAGAGAACACAAAAGCCTCCGCCTTCCCCGCACAGGAGGGCGGATCGAGGAACCGGCGCTCTCTGCCCTGACTGCCCCGGCTCCTCGACCTTCGGCCGGCCGGGACCGCACACCCCGCGGCCGATGATGCTCCGGGCTGCGGTGCCGGGAGGGTTGAGGGTCCCTTCCAGGCGCCGCGGCCCGCGGGTGTTTTCGGCCACCTTCACACGTGCGAGTACGCTCACACACGTGCCCTCCATGAACGAACTGGTCCGCCAGCACACCGCCCTCGACGACTCCGACCTCGAGTGGCTGCACCTGCTGGTCTCGGAGTGGCAACTGCTCTCCGACCTGTCCTTCGCGGACCTGGTCCTGTGGGTCCCCACCCGGGACGGCACCCGGTACGTCTCGGTCGCCCAGATGCGCCCGAACACCGGCCCCACCTCCTACCAGGACGACATGGTCGGCCACCTCGTCCCGCGCGGCCGCCGGCCCATGCTGGACGCGGCCCTGGACGAGGGCCGGATCGTGCGCGAGGGCGACCCGGAGTGGCGCGAAGAGGTCCCCGTTCGGGTCGAGTCCATCCCCGTACGACGCGAGGGCCGCGTGCTCGGCGTGATCGCCCGCAACACCAACCTGCTCACCGTCCGCACCCCGAGCCGGCTGGAGCTGACCTACCTCCAGAGCGCCTCAGATCTCGCGCAGATGATCGCTGCAGGATCGTTCCCCTTCCCGGACCAGCAGGTGGACATGGACGCCTCGCCGCGCGCCGGCGACGGACTGATCCGGCTCGACGCGGACGGCATCGTCCAGTACGCGTCCCCGAACGCCCTGTCCGCCTACCACCGGCTCGGGCTCGCCGCCGACCTGGTCGGCCACCACCTCGGACAGACCACCGCCGAACTCGCCCCGACCCGCGGCCCGGTGGACGAGGCGCTGGTCAAGCTCGCGAGCGGCTGGGCGCCGCGCGAGTTCGAGATCGAGGCCCACGACGGGGTGATCCAGTTCCGGGCGATCCCGCTCAAGCCCAAGGGCACCCGGATCGGCTCGCTGGTGCTGTGCCGGGACGTCACCGAACTGCGGCGCCGCGAACGCGAGTTGATCACCAAGGACGCCACCATCCGGGAGATCCACCACCGGGTGAAGAACAACCTCCAGACGGTCGCCGCCCTGCTGCGCCTCCAGGCGCGGCGGATCGAGTCCGAGCGCGGCCGGGAGGCCCTGGAGGAGGCCGTGCGCCGGGTCGGCTCCATCGCGATCGTGCACGAGACGCTGTCCCAGAACCTGGACGAGCGCGTGGAGTTCGACGACATCGCCGACCGGGTACTGGCGATGGTCGCCGAGATCTCGCCGGGCAAGGTGGCCGGCCGGCGCACAGGATGCTTCGGGATCCTGGACGCCGAGGTCGCCACCCCGCTGTCCATGGTCCTCACCGAGGTCCTCCAGAACGCCCTGGAGCACGGCTTCCGCGAGGGCGACACCGGCACCGTCGAGGTCTCCGCGGTCCGCGGCGGTACGACGAAGGAGGCCCGGCTCCTGGTCACGGTCCAGGACGACGGCGTCGGCCTGCCCGAGGGCTTCGACCCGCACCGCTCGGGCAATCTCGGCCTGCAGATCGTACGGACGCTGGTGGAGGGCGAGTTGGGCGGCTCGTTCGACATGGTCCCGGCGCCGGAGCGGGGCACCCGGGTGATCCTCGACCTTCCGGTGCGGTCGCAGAAATAGCCGGCCGACAGCCTTTTCGTACAAGGGAGTTGGCCGGCTCGGCTGTGCACAGCAAAAAGCCCCGGACCGGTGTTGGTCCGAGGCTCGTGCTCGTTGCTGCTCTGCGTCATTGCTAAGCGCATCGGGGGATACTGCGCGCTGCGGCTCGGGGGCGGGAGATGCGTACGTGGTGTACGCGCCGCCAAGCTCAGGCTGTCAGCAGGGGTGGGTAGGTCAGGCGGAGGCCTGACGAGCCCGGTTGCGGGCGGCGCGGCGCTTCATGGCGCGGCGCTCGTCCTCGCTGAGACCACCCCAGACGCCGGAGTCCTGACCGGACTCGAGCGCCCACTGCAGACACTGCTCGATCACCGGGCAGCGACGGCAGACGGCCTTGGCTTCCTCGATCTGCAGCAGCGCAGGACCGGTGTTGCCGATGGGGAAGAAGAGCTCGGGGTCTTCCTCGCGGCAAACGGCGTTGTGACGCCAGTCCATGGCTGCTACCTCTCCTTGGTATTACATGCAGGTTGCTTGTGAATGTGAACGCTTTCACGAATCCCTCAACAAGTGAAGGGCCGACCGCCGAGATCTCCCCGGCGTGGTCCTGGGTTTGAAGAGGGGTTCTGTTGATCAGTGGAGGCCGGTGTTGCGGGCCGTCCCGATCGACACGTAGAGACTCGCAAACCTCGGCGACGGATACAACCCCTTCCGGAAAGTTTTTTTTGATTCCTCGGTGTCGACTAGGTCACAGCCGTACTTCCATGGGGTGGATCCTGGCCTAAACGTTCGAGTGAAAGGACTTTGGCCCGTTCCGCTCACACAATCACACGCAGTGCACGGCGAACGCCTGTGAACGTCACGCTCGTGCGCAGCCCAAGGTGGTCGCCGTCCATCTGCAAGGGCAGAGGCGCCTTCGAATGCAAGGTGAACTGGTCCAGATCGTGCAGTGAGTGGGCGTGCCTGCCATGGGGTCCGCGCTCGGGGGACGAAGTGAGCAACTGGGTGCCATACCGGGCAACCGCGGCCGTCGAGAGGCGGCTGAGACCGAGCACATCGAGGCCGGTGTCGAACGAGGCCTTAGGTGACGTATACATCGGGCGATTGCCGAGATACGTCCACGGGGCCGTGTTCGAGACTATGGCGACGACGAGTTCGGCGACCGGGTCCTCGCCGGCGCGTTCGAGCGTGATCAAGCCGTGCCGGCGGCTCGGCTCGCCGAGCCACTGCCGGACGACCTGACGGACGTAGAGCCCGTGCGTCGAGGTCTTGCCGCGTTCGCGCTGCTGCTCGACCCGGCCGACCACGCCCGCGTCGAAGCCGAGTCCGGCGTTGAAGGTGAACCAGCGGTCCGGGACCGCCTCGTCCTCGGTGCCGGGCGTGCCCGAGGTCAGCCCGAGTCCGACGACCCGCTCGCGTCGCTCGCGCAGCGCGTCCAGCAGGGCGCCGGTGGCCTCGACGGGATCGTTGGGCAGCCCCAGGGCGCGGGCGAAGACGTTGGTGGAGCCGCCGGGCACCACGGCGAGGCCGGGCAGGCGGTTCAGGTCGGGGCCGTCGTGCATGAGGCCGTTGACGACCTCGTTGACCGTGCCGTCGCCGCCGAGGGCCACCACGAGGTCGATGTCGTCGCTGTCCGCCGCCTGCCGCCCGAGGTCGCGCGCGTGCCCGCGGTACTGGGTGGTGACCGCCTCCAGCTTCATCTCGCTCGCCAGCGCGTGGAGCAGAACGTCACGCCTGCGTGCGCTTGTGGTGGTTGCCGCCGGATTGACCACGAGAAGTGCACGCATGGATGGCAGCGTACCTACTGGGTGGTACCCGGCGGACGCCGAGGTAGGGATCCGGTAAGAGAGAGGGTGTGAGCCCTGACACCCTCGGGCCCCCGGGTGGACGGAGGGCACCGGCGGGCAGACGGCTACCCTGCTGGGGTGAGCAGTGAGCAGAAAGCCGCCGCGGAAGCCGCGGACACCACCGAAGCCGTCGTCGGACCGCGTCCGAGCCGGCTGACCTACGCTGCCGTGCTCGCCGCACTGGAGGGCCTTGCCCTGGTGGCCGGCGGCCTGTGGATGGTCGTCCTCGGGATCTCCGGTGACGCCTCCGACCGGCAGCAGGGGATCTCCCTGGGGATCACCCTCCTCGTGCTCGCGCTGCTGCCGCTGCTCGCCGCGCGCGGTCTGCTGCTGCGGCGCGGCTGGAGCCGGGGCCCGGCGGTGATCACTCAGCTGATGGCGCTGCCGGTGGCCTACAGCCTGCTCAAGGCCGACAGCATGGCCGTCCCGGCCGGCATCGCCCTCGCGGTCGTCGCCGTCGTGGCGCTGGTGCTGCTCGTCAACCCTGCCACGACCCGGGCCCTGGGCATCAGGGGACCGGGCCGGAGCGAATAGCCGACCGCCCGGGGCTCGCTTATCGGGCTCACTCCTCCACGAGGAGCTTCTCCCGCAGCTGGGCCAGCGTGCGGGCCAGCAGCCGGGAGACGTGCATCTGGGAGATGCCGACCTCCTGCGCGATCTGCGACTGCGTCATGTTCCCGAAGAAGCGCAGCAGCAGGATGCGCTTCTCGCGTGGTGGCAGGTCCTCCAGCAGCGGCTTGAGGGACTCGCGGTACTCCACGCCCTCCAGCGCCTCGTCCTCGGCGCCGAGGGTGTCCGCGACCGCCGGGGACTCGTCGTCCGTGTCGGGGACGTCCAGGGACAGCGTGGAGTACGCGTTCGCGGACTCCAGGCCCTCCAGGACCTCCTCCTCGGAGATGGCGAGCTTCTCGGCCAGTTCGTGGACCGTGGGGGAGCGGCCGTGCAGCTGGGACAGCTCGGCCGTCGCCGTGGTCAGCGCGAGGCGCAGCTCCTGGAGCCGGCGCGGCACGCGCACCGCCCAGCCCTTGTCGCGGAAGTGCCGTTTGATCTCGCCGACGACGGTCGGGGTGGCGTACGTGGAGAACTCCACGCCGCGCTCCGGGTCGAACCGGTCGACGGACTTGATCAGACCGATCGTGGCGACCTGGGTGAGGTCGTCCAGCGGCTCGCCGCGATTGCGGAAGCGGCGCGCCAGGTGCTCCACGAGCGGCAGATGCATACGGACCAGCTGGTTGCGCAGCTCCGCGTACTCCGGGCTGCCCGCGTTCAGCTTGCGCAGCTCGACGAAGAGCGCACGTGCCCCGCTGCGGTCCTGGGGGCCGTGCTGGACGGCCTGCACGGCATCCGCGCCCGGCGCGTCGTCCTCGGCGTATCGCTCGTGCTCGCTCATCGTCCCGCCCGTAGCCCTTCCCCGAGCCCTCGCCCCCACGTGGACGGCGGTACCGGCGGCGCCGGATTCCGCCGGCGCCGCGCCCTGCACGGCACCGGCACCGCCGGGCCGCGCGGAGTCGTCCACCGGGTGTGGTCTGGCCTGCTCGGGGATGCCGTCGATGCCGTCCGCCATGCGCCGCGAACCGTCCCGGGGAGGTTCCCCGGACATGCCGCCCGTACCCCCGCTCTCGGTTCCGCTCGAGCGGGGGGACCCCCATGGCCAGGAGGCACCCCCGTCCCCGGACGGCAGCTCCCTTGTGCCGCGCTCTTCGTCCCGCACCGGACCGTCCCCGTTCTTCCTCACGCCGGGCCGGGGCCCGCGCCACGCTGTTTGTAGAGGCTGATCGACACGGTCTTGTCCTCGTCGACGGCGGACGAGACCTTGCCCGCGAGGGCCGACAGCACGGTCCAGGCGAAGGTGTCCCGCGAGGGGGCGTGACCATCCGTGGTCGGCGCCGCGACCGTGACTTCCAGCGAGTCGTCGACGAGCCGGAAGACACAGCTGAGCACGGAGCCGGGCACGGCCTGTTGGAGGAGGATCGCGCAGGCCTCGTCCACGGCGATGCGCAGGTCCTCGATCTCGTCCAGGGTGAAGTCCAAGCGGGCCGCGAGACCGGCCGTGGCCGTCCGCAGCACCGACAGGTAGGCACCCGCGGCCGGCAGCCGGACTTCCACGAAGTCCTGATTCGCCGTGGGCTCGCCTGCGATCTGGGACACCCTCACCTCCATGGTGGTACAAGCTCTACGGGGCCGAGGGTCGCCCCCCGGGGTAACGCGTACGTGGTTCCGCGGTGACGCTATCGCGCTCCGAACGGTCCTGTCCCCGGGACCCCAACCCCCTGGCGTCACTCACAGTAAAGCTGCGGATACGCTCCGTGTCTAGAGGGTCTGCGGGCCCAAATGGGAAGAGCGCGCGCCGGGTTGACGTACCCAGGCGTCCGACGCTCGAACCGTCGTACGGCCGCCACCTCATGCAGTGTCACACGAGGATGTGGTCCACGAAGCACCACCGCCAGTCCTCGCCGGGCTCGAAGGTCCGCATGACCGGGTGGCCGGACTCCCGGTGGTGTCCGGTCGCGTGCTGCCCCGGCGAGGAGTCGCAGCAGCCGACGTGACCACAGGTGAGACACAACCGCAGCTGCACCGGGTGTGTGCCGTCCCGCAGACACTCCGGGCAGGTCGCGGCGAGCGGCTCCGGTTCCGGGTGCGGCAGCGCGTCGGCGTGCGTGCACTGTTTCATGATTGCCAGATTACGACGGGTGTGCGGGTGACCGCGCGGAAAACGAGGGCGGGCGAGGACCATGGACGTGATGCCGCTGCTGTTGCTGGTGGCGGGCAGTGCGGGCATCGCGGGGGCCGCCCGGCGCACACCGGTGCCGGCGCCCCTGCTGCTGGTCGCGGTGGGCCTGGCGATCTCGTACGTGCCCGGGATCCCGCACTACACGCTGGACCCCGAGGTCGTCCTGCCGCTGGTGCTGCCCCCGCTGCTGTACAAGGAGGGCACCGAGAGCTCGTACCTCGATCTGCGGGCCCAGATGCGGCCCGTGGGGCTGCTGTCGATCGGGTACGTGCTCTTCGCGACCTTCGCCGTCGGCTGGGCCGCCTACCTCGTCGTCCCCGGACTGCCGCTGCCCGCCGCGCTGGTGCTCGGCGCCGTCGTCGCGCCGACCGACGCCGTCGCGGCCGCGGCGATCGCGCGCCGGGTCGGGCTGCCGTCCCGGATCACCACCATCCTCCAGGGCGAGTCCCTGCTCAACGACGCCACCGCGATCACCGCCTACAAGGTGGCCCTCGCCGCGGCCGTCGGCGAGGGTGCCACCTGGTCGGGCGGCTTCTGGGAGTTCCTGCGGGCCGCCGTCGGCGGTGTGCTCGTCGGACTGGTGCTCATGGTGCCGATCCACTGGCTGCGCACCCACCTGAAGGAGGCACTGCTCCAGAACACCCTCTCGCTGCTGATCCCGTTCGTCGCCTACGGCGTGGCCGAGCAGCTGCACGGCTCCGGTGTGCTCGCGGTCGTGGTGGTCGCGGTCTATCTCGGGCACCGCGCATGGGAGGTCGACTTCGCCACCCGGCTCCAGGAGGACGCGGTGTGGCGGATGGTCGCCTTCCTGCTGGAGTCGGCGGTCTTCGCGCTGATCGGCCTGCAGCTGCCGACCGTGCTCAAGGGGCTCGGCGCGTACCGGGGGGCCGACGCGGCCTGGTACGCGATCGCGGTCTTCGTCGTGGTCGTCGCGGCCCGGTTCGTGTGGGTGTTCCCGGCGGCCCTGCTGCCCCGCGTGCTCTCCCGCCGCATCCGCGAACGCGAGGACAGCCCCGGCTGGCGGGGGCCGGTCGTGACGTCGTGGGCCGCGATGCGCGGTGTGGTGTCCCTGGCCATCGCGTTCTCCATCCCGGTCGCGGTGCACGGCGGCGCCCCCTTCCCGCAGCGGAACCTGATCCTCTTCCTGACGTTCACCACGGTCATCGGCACGCTGGTCGTGCAGGGGCTGACGCTCGCGCCGCTGATCCGTCTGATGAGGTTCCCCGGCCGCGACCAGCAGGCCGAGACGCTCGCCGAGGCCAACGCCCAGGCGCAGGCCTCCCGGGCCGCCGAGCGGCGCCTCGACGACCTCCTCGACGACGAGCGCAACGCCCTGCCGCCGCCGCTCGCCGACCGCCTGCGCTCGGTCCTGGAACGCCGCCGCAACGCCGTCTGGGAGCGCCTCGGCCAGACCAACCCCGCCACCGGCGAGTCCGTGGACGAGACGTACCGGCGCCTCTCCCGCGAGATGATCAGTGCCGAGCGCGAGGTCTTCGTCAAGCTCCGCGACCACCGCTACATCGACGACGAGATGCTGCGCGCGCTGCTCAGACGCCTCGACCTGGAGGAGGCGGCGGCCTACCGGGAGGCGGGTTAGTCCTCCGGGAACGGCCGTCCGGTGACGACCGCCGTGATCGTCGTCCCGCGCGCGTAGGCGCCTTCTTCCGCGCGGGTGACAAGGGCGTAGAGCAACTTGGCGACATAGAGACGTTCGACGGGCAGTCCGTGACGGTCCTCGAAGTCCCGGGCGAATGCGTGCAGTTCGGGGGTCGTGCGCGCGTACCCGCCGAAATGGAAGCGCTCGTCGAGGGACCAGTCGCCGGTACGGCCGCCGAAGGCACGTTCCTGCAGTGCCTCGGTGTCGCCCTCCAGGAAGCCGCCCCTGAGGACGGGCACGCCGAGCGCGCTCTGCCCGGGGGCGAGTCCCGCGGCGAGTCCCGCCAGGGTGCCGCCGGTGCCGCAGGCGACGGCCACGACGTCCGTGTGCCCGCGCAGCTCCTCGCCGAGGGCCCGGCAGCCGTGCACGGCCGCGCTGTTGCTGCCGCCCTCGGGGACGACGTACGCCTCCTCGGCGTCGGCCGCGCGCAGGACCGCGGCCAGGGTCTCCGGCTCGGTCTTGCGGCGATACGTCGATCTGTCGACGAACTGCAGCCGCATGCCGTGGGCCGCGCACCGGGCGAGGGACGGGTTGAGCGGGCGTCCGGCCAGCTCCTCGCCGCGCACCACACCCGTGGTCGGCAGCCCGAGCAGGCGGCCCGCGGCGGCGGTGGCCCGCAGATGGTTGGACCAGGCCCCGCCGAAGGTGACCAGCGGCCGCCCGCCCGCCGCAGCGATGTTCGGCACCAGCTTGCGCCACTTGTTGCCGATCAGCTCGGGGTGGATGAGATCGTCCCGTTTGAGCAGCAGGCGCAGGCCGTGCCGCTCGAACCGCTCGTCCCGTATCTCGTGGAGAGGGGAGGGAAGGCGGGGCGCGAGGGAGTCGGGGCCGGTCACACCTCATTGTCGCCCGGCGCGGCTGCCCGGCCGCACCGGCGCTACCCCTTCAGCCGCCCCCCGACCCGCGTGCGCAGCCAGTCCATCGTGAAGCCCCGCGGGTCCACCTTCCCCGGCTGCCACTCCAGATGCCCGATGACCGAGCGCTCCGTCCAGCCGTGCCGCCGGCACACCGCTGCCGCCGCGCGCGTGATCGCCTCCAGCTGGGCGTCCGGCCAGGGGTCCGCGCCGGTGCCGAGGTTCTCGCACTCGAAGCCGTAGAAGTGCCGGTTGCCGTCGGTGTCCGCCGCGTTGTCCGGCGGCAGCGTCCGCTCGGCGATCACCGCGCGCAGCACGTCGTCGTCGCCGAGCCCGGCATGGTCGGCACGGCCGTAGCCGACCAGGTGGACCGTGCCGTCCTTGGTGACCACGCCGTGGCACAGCGGGCCCGGCTGCGCCCGGTAGCCGTCCCGGCAGAGCCGCACCGTGGCCGCGCTGCCCCGGGTCACCGTGTGATGGATCATCACGCCGTGCACCGGACCCCACGGGCCCTTGTGGTTGCGATGGTGGTGCCGCCAGTCGCCGACCTCGACGACCGTGACGCCCTCGGCCCGCAGAACGTCCAGAAACGTGCTCGCGGACATGGGTGGGGCCATAACGCCTCCTTCGTGTTCGCTCCATCCTGTGGCGGGCCCCTACCGAAAAACGGATGTCCCGGACACCTCGTTCGCGCGCTGTGCGAGCCGATCCGGACAGCCTGCACGTGCAGAAAGGACCTGTGAGCTGTATGAGGTCCCCTTTCATGCCCAGCCGTCCGATGATCCAATCCCGCTCTTTCGGGTAATGGCGACGACACGTTCCGTGATGGAAGGCTCGGTCCCGAGACCGGTGCCCGTGTGATCCGGCACCAGCCATACATGGGAGGACATTTCCTTATGTCGGTAGGCGAAGAGGTCCGCACGGACGAGGGCAAGCCGCAGCAGTCCCTCGGGACAGCGGCCGCGCGGAACCTGGCCACCACCACCAAGTCCGTTCCGCAGATGCAGGAGATCAGCTCCCGCTGGCTGCTGCGCACGCTCCCGTGGGTGGACCTCAAGGGCGGCACGTACCGCGTCAACAGGCGCCTGGCGTACACCGTCGGCGACGGCCGCATCACCTTCGTGAAGACAGGAGACCAGGTCCAGGTCATCCCGGCCGAACTGGGCGAGCTGCAGGCCCTGCGCGCGTACGGCGACGAGGAGGTGCTGTCGGAGCTGGCCCGGCGCTGCCGCCAGCGCGACTTCGCTCCCGGGGAAGTCATCGCCGACTTCGGCAACCCGGCCAACGAGGTGTACCTGCTGGCGCACGGCAGGGTCGCGAAGGTCGGCACCGGCCCCTACGGCGACGACGCCGTCCTCGGAGTCCTCGCCGACGGCGCCTACTTCGGCGAGGCGGCGCTGCTGGACCCGGACGCCATCTGGGAGTTCACCGTCCGCGCGGACACCCCCACCACCGTGCTCATCCTCAGCCGCCAGGACTTCGAGCAGGTCGCGGAGCGCTCGGACAGCCTGCGCGGGCACCTGGAGCAGCTGCGCGCGGTGCCCGAGCAGCGGACCAACAAGTACGGCGAGAAGGAGGTCGAGCTGAAGGCCGGCCACACCGGCGAGCCCGACATCCCGCACACCTTCGTCGACTACGAGCCGAGCCCGCGCGAGTACGAGCTGAGCATCGCCCAGACCGTGCTGCGCATCCACACGCGCGTGGCCGACCTGTACAACCAGCCGATGAACCAGACCGAGCAGCAGCTGCGGCTCACGGTCGAGGCGCTCAAGGAGCGCCAGGAGCACGAGCTGATCAACAACCGCGACTTCGGCCTGCTCAACAACTGCGAGTACGACCAGCGGATCCAGCCGCACGACGGCGTGCCCAGCCCGGACGACATGGACGAGCTGCTCAGCCGCCGCCGCAGCACCAAGCTGTTCCTGGCCCACCCGCGCGCGATCGCCGCGTTCGGGCGCGAGCTGAACAAGCGCGGCCTGGTCCCCGAGAGCATCGACGTCAACGGCAACCGCATCCCGACCTGGCGCGGTGTGCCGATCTACCCGTGCAACAAGATCCCGGTCACCGAGCAGCGCACCACGTCGATCATCGCGATGCGCACCGGCGAGGACGAGCAGGGCGTGATCGGCCTGCGGCAGTCGGGCATCCCGGACGAGATCGAGCCGAGCCTCTCGGTGCGGTTCATGGGGATCAACGAACAGGCCATCATCAACTACCTGGTGACGGCCTACTACTCGGCCGCCGTGCTGGTGCCGGACGCGCTCGGGGTACTGGAGAACGTCGAGATCGGCCGGTGGGGGTGACGTTTCCGCACTTCGGGGCCGTGTTCCCGCCCGCCCGCGCGGGTAGACCCTCGGCACACGTGCCCGGTCGGTCCGGCGACGCCGGCGTCCGGGGACCTGGCGAGGGGGAGACATGGCCGAGTTCATGACGGAGACCGAAGAGCGTTCCCCCGCCGTGCCGCACCCCGGCACGGCGGGGGAGGCCCCGGGGGACACGCACGCCAAGCAGAAGACGCAGGACGCCCAGCTCGGGCGGAGCGGGCAGGACAGGGCGGAGAACGGCGACGGCGGTCCGGCCGATGGTGCGGAGGGCCACGAGGCGGCGGCGCTGCTGGAGCGCACCAGGGCCGTGGTCGACCCCGAGCTGCGCGCGGCACTCGAATCACTGCCCGGCTCCCTGCGCCGCATCGCCCTCTACCACTTCGGCTGGCAGCACGTCGACGGCAGCCCGGCGGAGGCGGGCGGCGGCAAGGCCATAAGGCCCGCGCTCGTCCTGGCCGCGGCAGCCGCCCTCGGCGGCCCGGCGGCCCGCACGGCGGCCGTCCCGGCGGCGGTGGCGGTCGAACTGGTCCACAACTTCACGCTGTTGCACGACGACGTGATGGACCGGGACACCTCCCGCCGGCACCGCCCCACGGCCTGGACGGTGTTCGGCGACACCGACGCGATCCTCGCCGGGGACGCCCTGCTGGCCCTGGCCCTGCGGCTGCTCGCC
This sequence comes from Streptomyces monashensis, assembly GCF_001866665.1. GTDB lineage: Bacteria > Actinomycetota > Actinomycetes > Streptomycetales > Streptomycetaceae > Streptomyces > Streptomyces monashensis. The sequence continues at coordinate 165,479 of NZ_MLYO01000055.1, forward strand.
GAGGACCCGCACCCGGCCGGCGGCCCGGCCGCGGCCCGGCTCGCGAGCTGCGTGGTGGAGCTGTGCGCCGGGGAGCACACCGACACCGACCTGGAACACCGTGCACCGGACGAGGTCACCCTCGACGAGGTGCTGGCCATGGCCGAGGCGAAGACCGGGGCTCTGCTGGGCTGCGCCTGTGCCCTCGGCGCGCTGTACGCGGGCGCGGGGCCCCAGGAGGTCGCCGCGCTGGACGACTTCGGCCGCCAGGCCGGGCTCGCCTTCCAGCTGATCGACGACGTCATCGGCATATGGGGCGACCCGCGGCGCACCGGGAAGCCCGCCGGGGCGGACCTCGCGGCCCGGAAGAAGTCGCTGCCGGTGGTGGCGGCGCTCGCGTCCGGTACGCAGGCGGCGGCCGAGCTGACCGAGCTGTACGCCACGCCGTACGTCACCGGGGACGCCGACGGCATCGCGCGGACGGCGCTGGCCGTGGAGCGGGCCGGCGGCCGGGACTGGGCGCAGACCGAGGCGGCCGACCGGATGGCCCGCGCCATGCAGGAGCTGGCCCGCGCGGTTCCCGGCCCGGAGGCGGCGGAAGGCCTGCTGGCGCTCGCCGAGTTCGTGACCCGGCGCAGCGCGTAGGGCTCCGCCGGGGGCGCCGTGAGGGGAGGCGCCGCGAGGTGCCGTCGGTCGGCTGCGGCGCCGTCGTGGCCGGTCGCGCCCGCGCGGCGGCAGCCGGAGAGACCCCGGACCCCGGTCGCCGTGCGGCTCCTGACCCCGTGCGGCGACCGGGGCTCCGGTCAGGCGGTCCCCGCACATCCCCACAGTGTGCGGGGCCCGCCGCTGTGCGCGGGTCGACGGAGAGCCGTATGGTCCCGGAGCGCCGACGCCGTACCGTAAGCGCATGCCGAAACTGCCCCCCATCTTCCACATCACCGAACGCTCCCTGTGGGAAGCGGCCCGCGAGCGCGGCAGCTACGAGGTGTCCACGCGCGGCCGCACTCTTCAGGAAGAGGGCTTCATCCACTTCTCCACGCGCGAACAGCTCCCGCGCGTCGCCGCCTTCCTCTACGGCGACTACGACGGCCCGGACGAACTGGTCGTGCTCGTCGTGGACCCGGCCCTGGTCGGCGTGCCGGTGAAGTACGAGGCCATGGAGCCGGACGGCGAGGAGTTCCCGCACGTGTACGGGCCGCTGCCCGCCGACGCGGTGGTGGAGGTGCAGCCCTGGGGGTGAGGGCGCGGGGGCGTGCGCCGGCGGAACGGGCCCGTCACCGCGCCGGCGCGGGTGCGTGCCCGCCGCGCTCGCCGGCCGACCGGGGCACGGCATCCGGGCACGCCGCACTCGTGTGCTTCTACGCGCCGCCGTCCCGGTGAGCGGTCGGCAGGCCGCCCGTCTCCGGGTCGCGGCCGGTCAGGCAGTAGACGCCGCCGGCCGGGTCGCGCATCACCGACCAGTGCGGGCCGTGCGACACCGGGACGGCTCCCAGCTCCTCGTGCCGGGCCCGGACCGCGGGGATGTCCGCGCAGGCGAGGTCGAGATGGGCGGCGGCGGGTCGCTCGGAGCCGAGCCGCTGGAGCAGGATCCGCACGGGCAGTCCCGCCGGCGGCCGCAGCGTCTCGAACTCCGGCCGGGACCCGGCCAGCCGCTCCCAGCCCGTCAGCGCGGCCCAGAAGTCCGACTCGGCGGCGTACGCGGACGGCGGGATGTCGAGGCAGACCTGGTCCAGCCGGCTGCCCGCCGTCACGGGCGGCCGTACCGCCTCGCCGTGCCAGGGCACCAGGCAGAACAACTGCCCGGCGGGGGAACGCAGTACGGCCCGGTCGCCGTGGTCCCCGACCGGGTCCGCACCGAGGGCGCGGGCCGCCCCGGCCGACTCCCGCACGTCCTCCACGCACAGGTCGAGATGGGCGCCGCCGTCCCCCTCGGCGAGCCCCTGGAGCTTCACACACGCGTCCGCCCCGGTGGCCGGGTCGGGCAGCAGGGTCAGGAACTCGCCCCGCTCGCCCCGGGGTTCGGACGGCCGGGTGCCGGTGACCGCGGTCCAGAAGGCGCGGGCCTCGGACAGCCGGCCGGCGGGACGGTCGGCGAAGGCGTACGTCCAGCGAATGATCATGTCCCGGAGTGTAGGCGCGAACTCCCGCACCGTCGCCGGGAATGCACCGCGCCCGCTGCCGTCTCCTACTCCGCGGGCCGCTGGAGGAAGCGCAGCTGGTTGCCCGCCGGGTCGCGGAAGGCGCAGTCGCGCACCCCGTACGGCTGGTCGGTCGGCTCCTGGAGCACGTCGGCGCCGGACTCGCGCACCCGCTCGAACAGGGCGTCGCAGTCCTCGGTCGTGAAGATGACGCCCCGGAGCATGCCCTTGGCGAGCAGTTCGGCCATCGCCTGCCGGTCGGCGGGGGAGGCGTCGGGGTTCGCGCCCGGGGGCTCCAGCACGATCTCGACGTCCGGCTGGAGCGGCGAGCCCAGCGTCACCCAGCGCATGCCCTCGAAGCCCACGTCGTTGCGGACCTCCAGGCCGAGCACGTCGCGGTAGAAGGCGAGCGCCTTGTCGTGGTCGTCCACCGAGATGAAGCACTGCTTGAGTTTCACGTCCATGACCTCACGCTAGGCCCGTGCGGGCGCGGACGCGCGGGACTCGGTGCGGCGGGGCGGACACGGGATACGGTACGGCGGGGCGGACGCCGAGGTGCCGGGGGGTCAGTACGGTCTGCGGCGCGGGCGGGTGAACGTACGGGCCACGCAGGACGGGATCACCGCGCTCTCCTCGTGGTCCCGGGCGCGGTAGGCGCTCGGTGTCTCCCCGACCAGCTCGGTGAAGCGGGAGCTGAAGGAGCCGAGCGACGTACAGCCCACGGCGAGGCACACCTCGGTCACCGTGAGGTCGCCCCGGCGCAGCAGTGCCTTGGCCCGCTCGATCCTGCGCGTCATCAGATAGCTGTACGGCGTCTCGCCGAAGGCCTTGCGAAAGCTGCGCTGGAAGTGGCCCGGGGACATGTGGGCGCCCCGGGCCAGCTCGGTCATGTCCAGCGGCTCGGCGTACTCACGATCCATCCGGTCGCGCACGCGGCGCAGCCGTCTGAGGTCCTCCAGCACGGTCATCGATGCCTCCACGGTCGCGTTCACAGCGTGGCACAGGGCACTGACACCGGGAGATACGACGTTTCCGCACACGAGCGCACAACAGAGTCCCCCATCTTCGACACGCCGTTCGCCTTCAGTTCTCCGTACATTGGCCTGCCCTTGTCAGCCTTGCGGAATGGACCACATCACGTTCCTCGTGGCGGTCGTCATCGTCACGGCTCTGGCGTTCGACTTCACGAACGGATTCCACGACACCGCGAACGCGATGGCCACCTCCATCGCCACCGGTGCGCTCAGACCGCGTATAGCGGTCCTGGTCAGTGGAGTCCTCAACATCGTCGGCGCCTTCCTGTCCACCGAGGTCGCGAAGACGATCTCCGGCGGGATCGTGGACGACGCACTGGTCAGCCCAGCGATGATCTTCGCGGGGCTGGTCGGGGCGATCCTGTGGAACCTGGTGACCTGGCTCGCCGGACTCCCCTCCAGCTCCTCCCACGCCCTCTTCGGCGGTCTGATCGGCGCGGTCTGGGTCGGCGCGGGTTCGCACGGCGTGCACCTCGACAAGGTTGTCGAGAAGGTGCTCCTCCCCGCGGTGGTCTCCCCGGTCGTAGCCGGTGTCGCGGCGCTGGTGGCCACCTACCTCGCCTACAGGCTCAGCGCCCGCGCCCGCCAGGACTCGGTGACGAAGGGCTTCCGGCTCGGCCAGATCGCCTCCGCCTCCCTGGTCTCGCTGGCCCACGGCACGAACGACGCGCAGAAGACCATGGGCGTCATCACGCTGACCCTGATCTCGGCGGGCGCGCTCGGCCATGACGCGGGCCCGCCGGTGTGGGTGATCGGCTCGGCGGGCGTGGCCATCGGCCTCGGCACCTACCTGGGCGGCTGGCGGATCATCCGCACCATGGGCAAGGGCCTCGCGGAGATCCAGTCCCCGCAGGGCTTCGCCGCCGAGACCGCGTCCACGGCGGTGATCCTCACCTCCGCCCACCTCGGCTTCGCGCTGTCCACCACGCAGGTCGCCTCCGGCAGCATCCTCGGCGCGGGCCTGGGCCGCCGGCTCGCGGAGGTCCGCTGGGGCGTGGCCGGCCGCATGGTGCTGGCCTGGCTGATCACGCTGCCCGCGGCGGCGCTGGTCGGCGGCCTCGCGGCGAGCGTCGTCAAGCACGGCGGCGACGTCGGTACGGCCGTGATCGCGCTGGTCGCCCTGGCCCTCGCCGGGGTCATCGTCGCCGCGTCCCGCCGCAACCCGGTGCGCGCCGACAACGTCAACGACCACCACGAGGTCGCCCTTCGCACCTCGGCCCCGACCAAGGTCGGCACGGCCGCCTGAACCCCCGGGAGTCCCCCATGCATGTCGACTGGTCCGCCCTCGGCCGCGTGGCCGCGGTCAGCCTCGGCGTCACGGTCGCCGTGGTCGTCGTCTTCACCCTCGGCGTCCTCGGCCTGTCCCGCGCCGACGCCGCGCGCGACGGCGCGGGCGGCGCCGGCGCAGGCGGCGCGGCCGGCCGCGCCCAGGCAGGCCTGTGCTTCCTCGCCTGCGCGGCGGTGGTGGCGTACGGGATCTACTTGATCGTGCCGCAGTTCCACTGAGCCGGTGCACGGACAAGCAGGCGCCCGGTCGACGAACCGACCGGGCGCCTTGTCAGCCATCTCAACCAAAGAGATTCAGGCCTTCTTCGTCTCCCAGAAGATCTTGTCGATCTGGGCGATGTAGTCCAGAGCCTTCTGACCGGTCGCCGGGTCGGTCGACGCCTTGGCGGCCGACAGGGCCTTCAGGGTGTCGTTGACCAGCTGGTGCAGCTCCGGGTACTTCTCGAAGTGCGGGGCCTTGAAGTAGTCGCTCCACAGCACGGAGACGTGGTGCTTCGCGAGCTCCGCGCGCTGCTCCTTGATGATGGTGGCACGCGCCTGGAAGTGGGCGTCGTCGTTGGCGGCCATCTTCTCCTGCACGGCCTTCACCGACTCCGCCTCGATGCGGGCCTGGGCCGGGTCGTAAACGCCGCAGGGCAGGTCGCAGTGGGCGCTGACCTTGACCTTGGGGGCAAACAGGCGGGAAAGCATGGAGCATTCCTTCCTCGTGATCGTCTTCTCAGGTGCGACATTACTCCCTGAGGAAGGCGATTTCTCGGGTGCCCCCTAGGGCTTAGGACAAAAGTCCAGGGTGAGACTGAGACTGGTGGAGGAACGGACCGGGGAGGTGCCGGGGATGCCGGAGCTGTCACAGGAGACCGAACGGGGGAGGGCCGGGGCGCCGTTCGGGCTGGCCGAGGTGACGGGACCGTCCATGGTGCCCACGCTCCGGCACGGGGACCGGCTGCTGCTGCGGTACGGGGCGGTGGTGCGGCCGGGGGACGTCGTCGTGCTGCGGCATCCGTTCCAGCAGGACCTGCTCGTCGTCAAGCGGGCCGTGGAACGGCGCGAGGGCGGCTGGTGGGTGCTCGGGGACAACCCCTACGCGGGCGGGGACAGCACCGACTACGGGGTCGTGCCGGACGAACTGGTCCTGGGCAAGGCGTACTTCAGGTACCGGCCGCGGCCCGCCGGTCAGCGCTCGCCGCTGGCGCTGGCGCGCTGGGTCTTCTCGGCCGCGCGGCCGCTGCTGCCCGACCGGTCGGCCTCCAGGCGCTTGCGGGCCCGGTAGGCGGCCACGTTGGCGCGGGTCGCGCAGCGGTCCGAGCAGTAGCGCCGGGAGCGGTTGGTGGAGGTGTCGAGGTAGGCGTTGCGGCACGGGGCCGCCTCGCACAGGCCCAGGCGGTCGACGCCGTACTCGGTGAGGTGGAAGGCCAGGCCCATCGCCGCGATGGCCGCGTAGCCCGCGGTGGGGTTGGACGGGTGGTCGGCCAGGTGCATGTGCCACAGCGGGCGGCCGTCCTCGTCCCGGAAGTCGTGTCCGGAGATCTGGGGGCTGACCGGGAACTCCAGGAGCAGTGAGTTCAGCAGGTCCACGGCCAGCGTCTCGTTGTCCTGGTCCGCCGCCTCGAAGACGGCGCGCAGCCGCGCCCGCACCGAGCGGAAGCGGGTGACGTCGGCGTCGGTGGCGCGCCGGGCCGTGGAGGAGTTGCCGGCGCCGAACAGCTCGCGGACGGCCTCGACCGAGGTCAGGGAGTCCTTCCCTCGCGCCGGCTCCTCGCTGTTGACGAGACGGACGGCGTAATCCGAGTAATAGGCCAGTTCCACTTGTAGTCCTTACCGGGGCGCTCTATGGTCGTGTCTGCGGTCGGGTAACAGCCGGTCGTGCATCCAGGGTATTACGCACGCCTTGTGGGCAAGGGGGACGGATCCGATGACGACGAGCACGGGAACCGACTGGGCCGCCTGGCAGCAGAGCTGGGACCGGCAGCAGGAGTGGTACATGCCGGACCGCGAGGAGCGGTTCCGGATCATGCTCGACATGGTGGAGGCGCTGGTCGGGACGGCCCCGCGGGTCCTCGACCTCGCGTGCGGCACCGGCAGCATCACCGCCCGGCTGCTGGCCCGCTTCCCGGAGGCGACCAGCACCGGCGTCGACCTCGACCCGGCCCTGCTCGCGATCGCGCGCGGCACCTTCGCGGGCGACGCGCGGGTCTCCTTCGTCACCGCCGACCTCAAGGACCCGGCGTGGCCGGCGAGGCTGCCCTACGGCTCCTACGACGCCGTCCTCACCGCCACGGCCCTGCACTGGCTGCACAGCGAACCCCTCGCGGCCCTCTACGGTCAGGTCGCGGGGCTGGTCCGCGACGGCGGTGTCTTCATGAACGCGGACCACATGATCGACGAGGGCACGCCCCGGATCAACGCGGCCGAGCGCGCCCAGCGGCATGCCCGGATGGATCAGGCCAAGCGGGACGGCGTCGCCGACTGGGCCGAGTGGTGGCGGACGGCGGCGGCCGACCCGGTGCTCGCGGAGCCCACCGCCCGTCGCTTCGAGATCTACGGCGAGCACGCCGACGGCGACACGCCCTCGGCCGCCTGGCACGCGCGCACACTGCTGGCGCGGGGCTTCGGCGAGGCGCGGCCGGTGTGGTGCTCGCCGTCGGACACGTTGCTGCTCGCCGTGAAGTAGACCGTGCAGGGCGGCGAGGGGCGGTACGGGAGATCCGTACCGCCCCTCGCCGCGTCACCTGCTCACAGCACCTTGGACAGGAACGACTGCGTCCGCTCGTGCTGAGGGTTGGTCAGGACGTCCCGCGGATGGCCGGATTCGACCACCACGCCCTCGTCCATGAAGACCAGGCTGTCGCCCACCTCGCGGGCGAAGCCCATCTCGTGGGTGACGACGACCATCGTCATGCCGGACTCGGCGAGGTCGCGCATGACGTCCAGGACGTCACCGACCAGCTCCGGGTCCAGGGCCGAGGTGGGCTCGTCGAACAGCATCAGCTTCGGGTCCATGGCGAGCGCCCGGGCGATCGCCACCCGCTGCTGCTGGCCGCCGGAGAGCTGCGAGGGGTAGTGCCCGGCCCGGTCGGCCAGGCCCACGCGCTCCAGCAGCTGCATGGCCCGCTCCTTGGCCTGCGCCTTGCCGGCCCCCTTGACCTGGACCGGCGCCTCCATGACGTTCTCCACGGCCGTCATGTGCGGGAACAGGTTGAAGCGCTGGAAGACCATGCCGATGTCCCGGCGCTTCATGGCGACCTCGCGGTCGCGCAGCTCGTACACCTTGTCGCCCTGCTGGCGGTAGCCGACCAGCTCGCCGTCGACGTACAGCCGGCCGGCGTTGATCTTCTCGAGATGGTTGATGCACCTGAGGAACGTGCTCTTGCCGGAGCCGGAGGGGCCGATGAGGCAGAACACCTCGCCCGGCTTCACCTCCAGGTCGATGCCCTTGAGCACTTCGACATGGCCGAAGGACTTGTGCACGCCCTGCGCCCTGACCATCGGGACGCCGCTCTTCACGGGGGCGGCGCTCTCGGTCTTGTTCAGCTCGTCGCTCATGCGCTCACCGCTCCCTTCGGCCGGCCCAGCGAGAACATGTTCGCCTTCACCTTCTGCCACGGGGTCGGCGGCAGGCTGCGGCTGGAGCCGCGGGCGTAGTACCGCTCGATGTAGTACTGGCCGACGCTCAGGATGGACGTCATGATCAGGTACCAGGCCGCGGCGAGGAAGTACATCTCCACCGGGGCGCCGGAGTTCTGGCCGATGTCCTGGGCGTAGCGGAACAGTTCGGGATACTGGACGGCCGCCACGAGCGAGGTCGTCTTCAGCATGTTGATGACCTCGTTGCCCGTCGGCGGCACGATCACCCGCATCGCCTGCGGGATGATCACCCGGCGCAGGGTCCTGGCGTGGCTCATGCCGAGCGCGTGGGCCGCCTCGGTCTGGCCCTCGTCCACCGCGAGCAGGCCCGCCCGGCAGATCTCGGCCATGTACGCCGCCTCGTTCAGACCCAGGCCGAGCAGCGCCGTCAGCAGCGGCGTCATGAAGTTCGACCAGTAGTCCTTGTAGAACGGCATCAGGTTGATGTACTCGAAGACCAGGCCCAGGTTGAACCAGAGGAACAGCTGGACCAGGACCGGGGTGCCGCGGAAGAACCAGATGTAGAACCAGGCGATCGACGAGGTCACCGGGTTCCTCGACAGCCGCATGATCGCGAGGACGATGCCGCCGACGATGCCGATCAGCATCGACAGGACGGTCAGCAGGAGGGTCTTGCCGACACCGGTCATGATCCGGTGGTCGAAGAAGTACTCCGGCACCGCATGCCAGTTGATCTTGCCCTGGCCGAAGGCGTAGATGATCGCGACGAGGATCGCGATGGCCACGACGGCGGTGACGTAGCGTCCGTAGTGCCGGACCGGGATGGCCTTGATGGCCTCCGGTCGGGCCGCGGGTGCCGCCCCGGCCGTCTTCTCGTTGTCAGTCACGGGTGTTGCCTCTCGGTGGCCGCTTGTCTGCGCGGGTCACTTGCCGCCGTTGATCACGGACTGCTTGACGGCGCCGTCCTGGGCGCCCCACTTCTGGAGGATCTTCGCGTACTCGCCGTTCTTGATGATCGCGTTCATCGCGGCCTGGAGGGCGTCGCGCAGCTGCGTGGCCTCCTTGGAGACGGCGATGCCGTACGGGGCCGCCTCGACCTGCTGGCCGACGGTCTGGAAGTCCTTGCCGCCGCCGGAGGTCTTCACCGCGTACGCGGCCACCGGGAAGTCGGAGGAGGCGGCGTCCACACCGCCCGAGCGCAGCCGGGTCTGGGACTGCTGGTCGTCGTCGAAGGGCTCGATGGAGAGCTTCTTGCCGCCCGGACACTTCTTGGCCTCCTGCTTGGCCAGGTCCTCCGAGACGGTGCCGCGCTCGACGGCGATCTTCTTGCCGCACAGGTCCGCCCAGCCGGTGATGCCCTGGGTTTCGCCCTTGCGCGTGTAGATCGAGACGCCGGCGGTCAGGTAGTCCACGAAGTCGACGCCCTCGCCGACCTTCTTGCCCGTGTCGGGGTCGACGCCCTGCTGGCGGTTCTTGTTGTCCGTCATCGCGGACATCGCGATGTCGTAGCGGCCCGAGCGCAGACCGGTGAGCAGGCCGTCGAAGGTGCCGTTCTCGAAGGTCAGCTTCACGCCGAGCTGCTTGCCCAGGGCGGCCGCGAGGTCGGGGTCGAGGCCGGTGACGTTGCCGGAGGAGTCCTTGAACTCCACGGGGGCGTACGCGATGTCCGATCCGACCTTTATCTCGCCCTTGTTCCGGATGTCGGCCGGAAGCTTGCTGCCGAGCGGGGCGCCGGCGGAGGAGGCGCCGGAGTCCTTGCTCTTGTCCTTGGTCTGGTCACCGCAGCCGGTGAGCAGCAGGGCGCCTGCGACCGCGATCGCACCCACCGCTGCCAGACGGGAGTGCGCGGCGGTGGTACGACGGGTGGAACGTGCGGTCATCGTGGGTCCTCCGGCGGATGGGAAGAGATGAAGAAGCACCGGTGGGTCGACTGGAACACACACCTTCGGGTGTCACGACCTCGCGGGTTTACGGCATCTTGCCATTCGGACTGCGCCATTCGAGGTGGCGACTATGTCAAAATCGCATAACGGGTGACCCCCCGAACCGCATCAGGTCGGCACAGCAGCGTCGTTGGCCGCCGGACCATCTGCGGAAGTCCAGCACTTACGCCGGAAAATCTTCGGCGCATCTCACGATGTGGTCCATGCGTCTACCCGCGTAGCGGTGGCGGTGTGCCTGGCTGCGGGCCCGGTGGTGGGCCCGGTGCTGCGCTCTTGGGGCGGACGTCAGCCTCGTGTCATCCGCGTGTGGCTCTCTGGTCGTCAGATGTGACCTTGGACCTAATGGACTCGTCGTGGGCACCGTCCGTCCGGTAAGAAGGTTCTTTACACCCCTCATCCGGGGCTCAGGGCGCGTGTGCGGCGCGCCCGTCGCGTATGTGCTCGTACGTATCAGCAATCGGGCCGTACGCGGTGCCCGCCCACCCCTCACCAGGAGTGGTCGACCCTCAAACCATGCATACCTAAGGGGTAAGACAAAGTGGCAGCGGAGATCGTCAATCCTCGCAGCGACAGCGATACGGATCAGGACACCGGGGCCGAGCCCCTCGAGTCCTTCGATCCCGCGTTCGCGCTGCACCGCGGCGGCAAGATGGCCGTGCAGGCCACCGTGCCGGTCCGCGACAAGGACGACCTTTCCCTCGCGTACACGCCCGGCGTCGCGCGCGTGTGCACCGCGATCGCGGAGCAGCCGGAGCTGGTCAACGACTACACGTGGAAGTCCAACGTGGTCGCCGTCGTGACCGACGGCACGGCCGTGCTCGGGCTCGGGGACATCGGTCCCCAGGCCTCCCTCCCCGTGATGGAGGGCAAGGCGATCCTTTTCAAGCAGTTCGGCGGTGTCGACGCGGTCCCGATCGCGCTCGACTGCACGGGCGTGGACGAGATCGTCGAGACCGTCGTCCGGCTGGCTCCGTCCTTCGGCGGCGTGAACCTGGAGGACATCTCGGCGCCCCGGTGCTTCGAGATCGAGAAGCGGCTCCAGGAGCGCCTCGACATCCCGGTCTTCCACGACGACCAGCACGGCACGGCCGTCGTGACGCTCGCGGCGCTGCGCAACGCGGCGAAGCTGAGCGGCCGGGAGATCGGCGACCTGCGGGCCGTCATCTCGGGCGCCGGCGCGGCCGGTGTGGCCATCGCCAAGATGCTGATCGGGGCCGGCGTCGGGGACGTGGCCCTCACGGACCGCAAGGGCGTCATCTCGGCCGACCGGGAGGACCTCACCCCGGTCAAGCGCGAGGTGGCCGGCTTCACCAACAAGGCGGGCATCACCGGCACGCTGGAGGACGCCCTCGCGGGCGCCGACGTCTTCATCGGCGTCTCCGGCGGTACGGTGCCCGAGGCGGCCGTGGCCTCCATGGCCGAGGGCGCCTTCGTGTTCGCGATGGCCAACCCGAACCCCGAGGTGCACCCGGACGTCGCGCACCAGTACGCGGCGGTCGTCGCCACCGGGCGCTCGGACTTCCCGAACCAGATCAACAACGTGCTGGCGTTCCCGGGCATCTTCGCGGGGGCGCTCCAGGTGCGGGCCACCCGGATCACCGAGGGCATGAAGATCGCCGCCGCGGAGGCGCTGGCCGCCGTGGTGGGTGACGACCTCGCCGCCGACTACGTGATCCCGTCGCCGTTCGACGAGCGGGTCGCCCCGGCGGTGACCGCGGCGGTGGCCGCGGCCGCCCGCGCCGAAGGGGTCGCGCGCCTCTAGGACGCACGCCTGCCGACGCGACTGGCCCCGCCTGCCGAGGCGGGGCCAGTCGCGTCAGGGGGCTCCGTACGGCGCCGGCGCGCGGCCTGCGCCGCACGGGTGCCGGTGTGCAAGAGGGCATGTGTCACAGGGGTGCCTGGTTCCCTCGGCTGATCCACGCACCTATCGTCGGGCCCATGTTCGCTGTCTACGCCGCCCGAATCGACCGCGACCAGCCGCTCACCGGCCTTGAGTTGGGGGAGCGTCCGGCTCCCGAGGCCAGGCCCGGCTGGAGCACGATCGATGTGCGCGCCGCCTCCCTCAACCACCACGACCTCTGGTCCCTGCGCGGCGTCGGCCTCCCCGAGGGCCGGCTGCCGATGATCCTCGGCTGCGACGCCGCCGGGGTCGACGCGGACGGCAACGAGGTCGTCCTGCACTCCGTCATCGGCCAGACCGGCCACGGCGTCGGCCCGGACGAGCCGCGCTCCATCCTCACGGAGCGCTATCAGGGCACCTTCGCCGAGCAGGTCGCCGTACCGACCTGGAACGTGCTGCCCAAGCCCAAGGAGCTGTCCTTCGCCGAGGCGGCCTGTCTGCCCACCGCGTGGCTCACGGCCTACCGGATGCTGTTCACCAACGCCGGGGTACGGCCCGGTGACTCGGTCCTCGTGCAGGGCGCGGGCGGCGGGGTCGCCACGGCCGCCATCGTGCTCGGCAAGGCGGCGGGGCTGCGCGTCTTCGCCACCAGCCGGGACGAGGCGAAGCGGAAGCGGGCCCTGGAGCTGGGGGCCGTGGAGGCCGTGGAGTCCGGGGCGCGGCTGCCGCAGCGGGTGGACGCCGTGATCGAGACCGTGGGCGCGGCCACCTGGTCGCACTCGGTGAAGTCCCTGCGGCCCGGCGGGACGATCGTCATCTCCGGGGCGACGAGTGGCGACCGGCCCTCGCACGCCGAGCTGACCCGGATCTTCTTCCTGGAGCTGAAGGTCGTCGGCTCGACCATGGGCACCAAGGAGGAGCTGGAGGACCTGCTCTCCTTCTGCGCCACGACCGGCGTACGGCCCGTCATCGACGAGGAGCTGCCGCTGGACCGGGCCCGTGAGGGCTTCGAGCGGCTGGCGTCGGGCGAGCAGTTCGGGAAGATCGTGCTGACCGGTTCCTGAGTCCGGCCGGTCGGTCGACCGTCATGCCCATTCCGTCATGTCAACTCTGGTTGACATGACGGCTATGTCAACGTAAGTTGACATCATGACCGATGCAACCGATCTCGCCGAGCGTGCCGGTGACCGCGACCCGCGGGTGGGGCTGCGGGCCGTCGCCGCACTGCGCAGGCTGCTGGAGCAGCTGGAGGCGGTGCAGGTGCGCAGTGCGCGCAATCAGGGCTGGTCGTGGCAGGAGATCGCCGCGGAGCTGGGTGTCAGCAGGCAGGCCGTCCACAAGAAGCACGGGAGGCAGTGATGTTCGAACGCTTCACCAAGGACGCCCGCGAGGTCGTCGTGGGCGCGGTCGGCCACTGCGAGCGTGCGGGGGAGCGGACCGTGGGCGCCGAGCATCTGCTGCTCGCCCTTCTCGACCGGGACACCGGCCGTGCGTCGACCGCGCTGGCCGCGCTCGGGCTCGCGCAGCGCAAGGCCTCCGTGCGGGAGGCGCTGGACGAGGCCCGGCGGCGCGCCGGGCTGTCGCGGGCCGACACGGATGCGCTCGCGGGTCTCGGGATCGACGTGTCCGAGATCGTCTCCCGGGTCGAGGAGGCACACGGCGTCGGCGCGATGTCCGGCAGCCGTACGGACCGGGGCCGCCGGCCGGGCCGGCGCTCCTTCGACCGGGGCGCGAAGGACGTCCTGGAGGGCGCCCTGCGCAGTGCCGTCGGCCGCCGAGATGGCCATATCAGCGACGAACACATCCTGCTGTCCCTGACGATTCGTCCCGGGGTCGCGGGCGAGGTCCTGGCGGACCACGGGGTGACGTACGAGACGGTGCAGGGCGTGCTGTGACGGCCTTGCCCGCCCGGAGGGGTGGGCCTCCTCGGGGCGCCCCTCCGGCCGGAGGCTCCGTCAGGGCTTCGGCTGGTGCAGCAGGGCGGCGATACGCGCCGCCGTCGCGGACAGGTGCCGGCGGGTTTCGCGGAGCTGGTCGGTGGTGACTCCGTGGTCGCGGGCCGTGTCGCGGATGTCGTCGCGGAAGCGGTCCAGCAGGCGGTCCAGGTCGCGGGCCGGGTCTCCGGTGAAGTCCTCGTGGGACCAGGAGGGTTCGTACTCGACCGGGAACTCCTCGGCCGGCGCGATGTAGTCGGGTGCCGGGGTGGTGGTGGGCCGCGCCGCGCCCTCCGGGGTGCGGGTGAAGCCCCGTTCCTTGCCCAGGCCCTTGCTCCACTCCTTGCCGAAGTCGCCGAATTCCTTGGCCAGTTCGGTCAGGCCCTCGCGCACGCCGGTCGGCCAGTCGCCGCGCGTGAAGTGGTCCTGGACGCGGTCCTGGACGTGGCGGGCGATGCGCTGCATCTCCTCCTGCGCCTGGGCCCGTGCCCGCGCCTGCGCCTCCTGGGCCTGGTGGCGGGCCCGCTGGGCCTCCTCGCGGGCCCGGCGGCTCTCGTCCTTGGCGCGGCGGGCCTGCTCCTTCCACTCCTGCTTGGCCCGGCGCATCTCCTCCTTGGCGGCGCGCCAGGACTCCTTGTCGCCGCCCGGGTACTCCCCGGACGGGCCCGCCGCGCCCGTCCGCGCGCCCTGGCGGGCCTCGGTGGCGGCCGCGCGCATCTCGCGGCGCAGGTCGCCGGCCGCACCGCGCACATCGGCCCTGATCTCGGCCGCCAGCTCCGCGACGGACTCGCGGATCTCCAGCTCCAGGTCCGCCAACTCGCCGCTTCGGTCGGCCAGTTCGGCACGGCCGGCGTCCGTGATCGAGTAGACCTTGCGGCCGCCCTCCGTGGCGTGCCGGACCAGGCCCTCGGCCTCCAGCTTGGCCAGGCGGGGGTAGACCGTTCCGGCCGAGGGGGCGTACAGCCCCTGGAAGCGCTCCTCCAGGAGCCTGATCACCTCGTAGCCGTGGCGCGGGGCCTCGTCCAGCAGCTTGAGCAGGTAGAGGCGGAGGCGCCCGTGGGCGAAGACGGGAGGCATGTCAGAGCACCTTCTTGTCGGTCGTACCGTCGGCAGGGGCGTCGGAGGTCTCGGAGCCGCCGGTGGCGTCGGCCGCCTCCGCGTCCTGGCCGGAGACGGAATTCTCCCCTGCGGCGGCCGCGGAGCCCGCGGCGGGGGCGGTGCCCGGTGTCCGTGGGGGTTCCGACTCCCACGGGGTGCGCTCCTCGTCCTCGCGCGGTGGCCGGCGCAGCAGGGCGATGGAGCCGGAGACCGTGGTGGCCCGGAGGCGGCCGGTGCCCGCGCCGAGCCGGCCGGTGATCTTGTGGGCGCCCCACTGGCCGTGCACCCGCAGTCCGTCGAAGGCGTTGGAGATCGTGCCGCTCGCCGTGTTCGCCTCCACCTCGGCGTCCGCCGGGTGCGGCAGGCGGATGGCGATCTCGCCGGAGACGCTGGTGAGGCTGACCTCCGTCGGGCCGTCCGGGTCCAGGTCGACGATCATGGATCCGCTGACCGAGTCGGCGCGGACGGAGCGGCCGGAGCCCTCGACCACCGTCAGGTCGCCCGAGACCGAGTTGAACCGCAGGTCGCCCGTGACCGCCTGGGCCTCCAGGCTGCCCGACACGGTGTCCGCGTGGACCGGGCCGGAGACGGCGACCAGGGTCGTGTCACCCGTCACGCCCTTGACCGCGGCGGGGCCGCGGATGCCGGAGACGATCGCGTCGGCGTCGACGACGCCCACCTCCACGCGCGTGTCCGCCGGGACCGCGAGGGAGACGACGGCGCTGCGCCGCCAGCCCTTGCGGTCGAGCCACTTGAGGAAGCCCTTCCAGGGCAGGTCCTCGTAGGCCACCGTCAGCCGGCCGTCCTCCTCGGTGACCACGAGGGGCGGGCCCTTGATCTCCGAGACTTCCAGGCGGGCGGAACCTTCTTCCGTGCCCACCACGTTCACCGTTCCGCTGACGAGGCGGACCCGGAGATCGCTCACGCGTGAGTCGAAGGTCAGCTTCCGGGGCTCTGTCACGGACCATTCGGGCATGGGACCTCCTCGGCCACGGCGGGGCGAAGCGCGGCGACGCACTCGCGACACGCCATATCGCGTCTTCTCCATTCACGATATATCGCGGTCGCGGAAAGTCAAGACACCCTTTCGTGGGCCTCACGCGATGCTGCCCCCGGCGGGGCGGTACGGCCGTGTCGCCGTACCGCCCCGCCGGGGGCAGCTGTCGTACCGCCGGGAACCGGGGCCGCGGGACTATTCGTCGTCCTCGTCGTCCAGGCGGGCCAGCCAGGTCGCGAGACGTTCCACCGGTACCTCGAAGTCGGGGTTCAGGTCGACGAACGTGCGCAGCTGCTCGGCGAGCCACTCGAAGGTGACCTCTTCCTCGCCGCGCCGCTTCTCCAGTTCTTCGATGCCTCGGTCGGTGAAGTACATGGATGCCGCTCCGTCGTTCAGTGCAGGGATAGGGCCGCTCCCGGGCGGGAAGAACCCTCAACCTGTGAGAGGTGGAAGATGCCGCTTTTCCGCCTGGGGAGCCTGGCGAGAACAGGAAAATGATAGGCAGCCGCCTGCCCCGGCGGGCGAGCGGTCCGCGCGGGGCGCGACGGGGCGAGGGGACGGGGGAGCGTGATGGACGCGGAGTCGACGGCGTTGACGCGGGTAGCGCGGATCCAGCTGCCGGACGGCACACCGGTGTGGGCCCGGATCTCCGGGGCCGAGGAGCTTGCCGCGCCGCCGGGGGGACACCCGCCGGGGGGACTGTCGTACACGGACACCGGGTTCGCCGAGCGGGTGGAGGCGAGCGTCGAGAGCCTCCAGTCGCTGATCACCGGTGTCGCGCGGTCACTGTCCGGCCCGTTGCGGGCGGTGCGGCCGGACGAGGTGAGTGTCGAGTTCGGCATCGAGCTGACCGCGAAGGCCGGAAAGGTGGTGGGCCTGCTCGCGGACGGCGAGGCCAAGGCGGCCATCACGGTCACCCTGACCTGGCACGGGGACGGCCCGCCGGACCCGTCGTCCGGGGACGCCTCCGCCCCCCGGCCGGCCCACGGCCCCGACGGCGTGCCCCCGCCCCCGCGGACCCCCGGCCCGGCGTCCGGTACCGGCGCGTCCACCGGCGCTCGGGGGCACGGGGGTGTCGGGGACGGCGGCGTCGGGGGCACGGCATGACGCAGGGGTACGACGGGGGCGCACCGGACGGCTTCGACGCTGCCCGGCTTGCGCTGCGTGAACTCGTTCTCGCGGCGACGGTGCGCATTCATCACGCGGGTGCCGGGTATGCCCACGACGAGCCCGGCAGCTTCCTCGGCAGCGGATTCTTCGTCGCGCCGAACTGGGTTCTGACCTGCGCGCACGTGGTTCACGCCGAGGAGGGGGGCGAGGTCGTCGTGGTGTACCGGACCAGCCCCTACGACGACCCGTGCGCCGTGCCCGGACAGGTGGCGGCGACCCTGCCGGAGCACGCCGGCCGTCTTGTCCCCGGCAGCTGGCCCGCCCCGGATCTCGCGCTGGTCCGGCTCCGCGAGCCCGTCGGCCACGCGTGCGTGTACGTCTCCGAGCGGCCCAACCCGCACTTCGGCGGGACCAGGGTGTACTACGCGGGCTGGACGGGCGCCCGCGGCCGGCTGGAGATCCTCGACGGGTACCTCTCGGTCCAGGGGACGATCAGCGCCTGGTCACCGGAGGAGCAGGTGCGCCTCGGGCAGAACGACCTGCCGCCCGGTGTCTCCGGCGGGCCGGTGATCGACCCCGTGCGCGGTGAGGTCGTCGGCGTCCTGAAGTCCCGCGCGGACCACGGGGCGGGGGGCACGTCCATCGGCGTCGAGCAGCTGCGCACCCTCCACCGGAGCGACGTCCGGCGCGAGGGCGCCGAGGGGAACGGCGACCACGCGGGCGGCGCCCTCCCGGGCCCGGCCGACCCGAGCCCGGCCCCCTCCGGCCGCGGCCCTCTCGGTGACGCCCCTCCCGGCGGCACCCACCCGGGCGCCGACCCCTCGAGCCCCGTCCGCCACAAAGACACCACCGGCCCCACTGACCCCATCGAGCACATCGACCTCTACCAGGCCGTCTTCCACGCCCACGACCGCTATCACCGCGACCGTCAGCAGCCCTCCGACTCGGCGGCACCCACCTGGGCCGACATCCAGGGCGAGCTCGGCGCGCGCCCCGGGCGTGCGCTCAGTCCGCACGAGCGAGGGGAGCTGCTCGGGCGGCTGGCCGACCTGCCGCCCCCGGTCAGCACCCGCGCTCTGCTCGGCATCCTCGGTTCGCTGCCCGGCTTCCGGCTGCCCTCCCTGGTGCCCGCGCCGCGCGGCTGGCGGGACGGCCTGGGCGTGCTGTACGAGCACGCGCGGCAGGACGAGGCGCGCAGGCTCGTCATCGGCTACGCGATGCGGATCCTGCTGGCCGACCGCGACCGCACGCGCAGCGTGCTCGCCGCCGAGCGGGCCCTGTGGGAGTGGGTGTGGCACGCGTCGACGGGACTCGACAGCGGCTACCGCACCGAACTCGCCCAGCAGCGCGAGGAATTGCTCGGCCGGGAGCGGGCCGGTCGGGAACGGGCCGGTCACGGGCGGCCCGACGACGATCCCGGCCGGGTGCCGGAGCGCCCCGCCCCGCATCCGCCCCTCGCGCCGGCCGGGCCGTCCGTGCTGCTGGTGGTGCTGTGCCGGGGCTGGGAGCCCGACCGCTGCGACTGGTCGGTCTCCGTCGCGGACGCGGACGGCGCGACGACGCTGCTGCACGAGACCCAGCGCACCGCGCTGGCCGACCTCGACGGCCGGGCGGCCGCCGCGCTCACCGAGGCCTTCCGGCAGTGCGACGAGCCCGGACGGCCCGCCCCCCTGTACGTGGCCCTGCCCCACCGGCTCCTGGACACGCCGGTGGACGACTGGCGGCTGCGGCCGGACGGCGTCCCGGTGGGCGTCGAGCGGCCCGTGCTCATACGCTGCTCGGACCGTGACCAGTTGCCCGACGAGGAGTCGCGGGGCCCCGGCGCCTGGCCGGCGGCGGCCTGGGAGCCGTACGACGACGGGGACGGCGAACGCCGCGACCGCTGGCGCCGGCTGCACACCCGTCAGGCGCGGGCCGAGGTGCTCGACTGCGACGACGGAGTGCGCAGGCCCGTACCGGACACCCCGGCGCTGCGCGGCCTCGCGCCGCACGACGTCCCGGTGCTGTGCCGCCTGGGCGACCAGCGCTACGCGAGCGACCCCGCCTCGCTCGGCCGGATCCTGAACGCCGGCTTCGGGGTGGCGGTGTGGCGCCGCAGGCGGTGGCGACCCGAGTCCGTGTGCGGCGAGTTCCACCGGGGTGCCAAGACGGTCGTCGACGACGGCGTCGGGGTGGCCCTGCTGCCCGGGGTGGTGCACGGGCTGCGCCGACAGGTCCACGCGGGGCTCACGGAGGCCTACTGGGCCCATGGAATAGCACTGTTGTACGACGACCCGCACAGCCCCCTGCCCGGAACCGGAGATCTGCTGGAGGCGCCGTGACGCAGCGCGCGCGTTCCCTCCAGTTCCTCTTACCAGGCGTCCTGAGGGTCGATAACGTGAGGCACGTTCGACGGCTGCGGTGGCGGACGAGTGACGACGAGGATTGGACATGACCGAATCCAGTGAGTGGCTCATCTACCGAGGCGCCGGGGAACCGCACGACGGGATGAGCCGGCTCCCGCCGCCCCCGCCTTGGCGGGACTTCTCCGGCCGGGACGCGGACGGCGACAGCTCCCAGGACCGCAGGCTGGGCGCACACCGGCACCTGGCCGAACTGCACCGGCCCGGCGCGGAGGAGCTGGAGATGATCAACGCGGCACTGTATCTGCGCCGCCCGCTGCTCGTCACCGGCAGCCCCGGTGCGGGCAAGAGCACCCTGGCCCACTCGGTGGCGTACGAGCTGGGGCTGGGCGAGGTGCTGCGCTGGTCCATCGTCAGCCGGACCGCGCTCCAGGACGGGCTGTACCACTACGACGCCATCGCCCGCCTCCAGGACGTCCAGATCGCGGCGCAGGGGGGCGACGGCGCGGCGGCGGGCAGTCCCGGAGCCGTGGAGGCCATCGGCAGCTACATCCGGCTCGGACCGCTCGGCACCGCCCTGCTGCCCTCCGACACCCCGCGCGTGCTGCTCATCGACGAGCTGGACAAGAGCGACATCGACCTGCCCAACGACCTGCTGAACGTGCTGGAGGAGGGCGAGTTCGAGATACCCGAGCTCCAGCGCATCGCCGACCGGCTGCCCGGCGGCGAGGCCGAGGTGCTCACCGCCGACGGCGTCAAGGTCCGGGTGCGTGACGGCCGGGTGCGCTGCCGCGCCTTCCCGTTCGTGGTCCTCACCAGCAACGGGGAGCGCGACTTCCCGGCGCCGCTGATGCGCCGGTGCATCCATCTGGAGCTGGACCGGCCCGACCACAACCGACTCGCCACCTTCGTCCGCGCCCACCTCGGGGTCGAGGCCGCGCGGGCGGGCGACGACCTGATCGCCCGCTTCCTGGAGCGTTCCCGCAGCGAACTGCTCGCCGCGGACCAGCTGTTGAACGCGATCCATCTCACCGCGGCCGCCGCCCCGCCGAGCCGCGAGCGCCTCGCCGATCTGCTCATCCAGCGACTCGACCGTTCGAGGTGAGGCGTTGATGCCCGACGCAGCGGCACGCCACGGCCCGTTCCCGCCCGACCCCTCCGGCCGGCCTGACGCATCCGCCCCCGGCTCCGGCTCGGGCCCGCCCGAACCGCCCGGGCCCGATGCCTCCCGTGACGGCAGCGGCGGTGGTGGTCTGCTGGCCGAACTCGTCTGCCGGTTGCGGGAGATCGGGATGGATCCCGATGCCGAGGAGCTCAGCGACGCGTTGTGGCTGGCGCGCTGGACCGGGGCGGAGGACGAGGGCGACGGCGAGGGGGACGCCGTCGGCGGCGGGCAGGGCTCGACGGGAGCGGGGACGGGCGAGGCAGGGCCCGGGCCCGCCGGTGGGGGACAGGTCGCCCCGGCTGCCGTGCCGCCCGCCCCGTGGGGGGAGCCGGAGGCGGACGTCCCTCTTCCCGACCGGCGTGTGACGCTGTACCCGTTGCCACAGGACGGCGCCCCGAGCACCCGCGCGAGCGGGCGGATCAGGGCACTGCCGATCGGCGTGCCCGCCGCCCCCGCGCTGCCCTCCCTCCTCGAACTCCAGCGCGCCCTGCGGCCGTTGCAGGCCTACCGCAGTGCCGCACCGGCGCTGCGCACCCGGCTGGACGAGACGGCCACCGCCGAGCTGAGCGCCCGCGCGGGCGGTCTGATCCTGCCCGTGTACCGCGCGGTGACCCGGCGGGACGCCCGGCTCCAGCTGGTGCTGGACGCGGCGCCCTCGATGCGGGTGTGGGACCGGATGTTCGCCGAACTCCACCAGGCGTTCGCCCAGCTGGGCGCCTTCGGGGACATCCAGGTCAGCCATCTGCACACCGGCCCGGACGGCACGCCGGCGGTCAGCCGCAGCGCGGACGCCCACGCGGCCCCGCTGCACACCGTGGAGCGGCTGAGCGACCCCACCGGCCGCCGGATCACCCTGCTGGTCAGCGACTGCGCGGGCCCGCTCTGGCGCACCGGCCGGGCGCACCGGCTGCTGCACCACCTCGCCCGCCTCGCCCCCGTCGCCGTGCTCCAGCCGCTCCCGCAGCGCCTGTGGAACCGCACCCTGCTGCCCGTGACGTACGGCGAACTGACCCGCGGCGACACCCTGGGCGGCACGAGCCTGCACGTGCGCACCCACGGCGGCGCCCCCGTGGTCCCGCCGCCGGGCGTGCTGCCCGTACCGGTGCTGCCGCCCGAGCCGGTGGCCCTCGGCGCATGGGCCCGGCTGCTGTCCGGGCCCGGCACCGGAGGGGTGCCCGGCGCGGTGGGCTGGGTGCGTCCGGACCAGCCGCCCGCGCCGAAGGCGCGCCCTGCGCGCACGCCGACCTCGGTGGAGCGGGTCAGCAGGTTCCGGGCCGCGGCCTCCCCGACCGCCGGCCGGCTCGCCGTCTATCTGGCGGCCGCCCCGCTGTGCCTGCCGGTGATGCAGCTGGTGCAGCGCACCATGCTGCCCGGCTCCGGCCCCTCCGAACTCGCGGAGGTGCTGCTCGGCGGCCTCGTCCGGCGCGCCGAGGAGGAGTACGGGCCGGACGCCGCCCAGTGGTACGAGATGGACCCCGACGTGCGCGAGGCGCTGCTGTCGACGCTCGGCCGGGACGAGGCCGTTTTAGTCCTCAAGCATTGTTCCGAGTACATCGAGCAGCACTTCGGCAAGGGCGGCGCCAACTTCCCGGCCCTGGCCCTCGCCCAGCTCGCCGGGGCGGCCGACACCGTGCCCGACGCCCCGCCCGACGACGCGCCCGAGCGGCTTCCGGCGCCCGCCGCGGACCCGCTGCCGGCCTACGCGCCCGGCACCGGCTACTCCTCCGCGGAGGACGGCGACAACGGGGACGCGACGCTGGTCCCGCAGCCCTTCGCCGAGGTCGCGGCCCGGGTGCTGGAGCGTTTCATGCCGCTGCCCGAACCGTTCCGCGGCGAGACGCCCGGGGAACGGCCGACGCATCCGGCGGTGGTCCGGGCCCGCACCCTGCTCGCCCGGTTCGACGCCGAGGGCATGGTGCAGGACGCCATCGACGCCGTACAGCTGCTGCGCGGTGCCACCGGGCACGAGCGTCCGGCCGGGGCCGACCCCGAGCTGTGGGCGGAGTACGCCTACGCCACGCTGCGGCTGTGGGAGGTGCAGGGCGGGGCCGAGCTGCTGCGGGAGGCCGAGACGGCCGCCGAGCAGGCCGTGGCGCACCCGCACGCGCTGCGCGAGAGAGCGGCGCTGGCCCGGGTGCTGCGCGCCGCCGCCACCGACCGCAGGCGCCGCGGCGACCAGCACGGCGCCCTGGGCCTGCTGCGCCGCGCCGACCGGGAGTACGCGGTGGCCTGCGCCGCGCCCGGACTGGACCCGAAGGAGGCGCTGCGGCTCACCCTGGAGCGGGTGGGCGCGCTGGAGACGCAGTGGCACCTCGGCGGCGACGACAGCGCGCTGCTCCAGGGCGCGGTCGGCATGCTGGAGGCGTTCGCCGACATCTGGCCCGACCGCCGGGACCGCCCGCCCGAACTGCCGCTCGCGCACGGCCGGTTGCTGTTGCGCCTGGCGGCCGCCACGACCGACCCGGAGCAGGCCCGCGGCTATGCCGAGCAGGCCTGCGGATCCCTGCGCGACGCGCTGACGGCCGAGGCGGCGCAGGAGAGCCCGGGCGGCGCCGACCGGGCCCAGGAGCGCGTCCGGGCCCGCCTCGACCTGGTCGACGCCCTGCTGATGTCGGGCGGGGACCTGGCCGAGGCCCAGGACCACGTCGAGGAGGCGCTGGCGGGCACCAGCAGCCGCGGCCTGCGCGCCCTCCTGCAGGTGCGCGCCGGACGCGTCCGGATCGCCCGGTACACCGAGTCGGGGGACCTGCGCGAACTGCGGGACGCCGCCGACGCGTTCGCCCTGGCGGCCGCGGGCATGCCGAGGGACGCGTCCGGCCACTCCGACGTCCTCGCCGAGTGGGGCGAGGCGCTGCTGCGCCGCGCGGTCGCGGAGAGCGCGGCACGCGCGTGGGAGCCGTTGTCCCAGGCGATCCGCGTGCTGCGGGACTGCCGTACGGAGACGCCCACGGGCAGCCGGCACACGGCGTACCGGCTGCTGATGCTGGGCCGCGCGCTGATCCTGCGCTACCGGCTGCGCGGCGACCGGGTCGACCTGCGGGAGGCGGAGCACCTCTTCGGCCTGGCCGCGGCGGACGCGGCCGACGCACTGCTGGCCGCCCGCTGCCGGCTGGAGCTGGGCCGGACGCAGTACGAGGCCTACCGCAGCCTCGGCCGGCCCACCCGCCTGGACGACGCGGTGGACGCCTTCCGCTCGGCGGCCGAATCCGCGCGGGACGCCGAGGAGGAGGCCGAAACCGAGCGCCGACGGCTGGACGCGGTGGAGGTGGGTGCGCAGGCGCACCACTGGCGGGGTATGTCCTACGAGGCGGCCGCCCGCCCCCGCGCGGCCCGCGAGGCCTACCGGGCGGCGCGCGCCGAGTGGTCGAGGCTGCCCGACCCGAGCCTCGGCACGGGCGGGCCGACGGCGGCGGACACGGCGGAGCGGCTGGCCGAGCTGGAATGAGCGCACCGGCGCCAAGACGCCGGTGCGCCGGAGAGGGAGAGGGGAACGGGGATGGGCACACGGGACGAGAAACCCCCGCCGGAGAACGCCGGACCGCTGCCGGACCTGCCGGTGCCGGACCTGCTGGGGCTGGACCTGGAGGAGCTGCGCACCGTCGAGCATCCCGTCCTGAAGGAGGTGCTGACGGGCCTGCGGGAGCGGGCGGAGCGGCCGAGCGAGATGCTCTGGGGCTTCACCAACTGCCTCTGAGCCCCGGCGGCCGCCTCCACGTCCCGGTCAACCAGGGGCAGAAGAAGCCAACTTCGGCCGTCGGGGTTTGCGCCCGGTCGCTGGCCGGGAATGCGCGTCCATACGGGCGGAGAGAGCCGTGGCCCGCGCTCGTATCGCAGCCGGCGGGGCGTACGGCATGGGGGTGCTGGAGTGTCCGAGAACACCGCCGGCGCGCCCGTGGCCCGACCCCCGCGCCCCTTCCGGCAGTTCATCGTCAAGGTGCACGGCCGCTGCAACCTCGCCTGCCGGTACTGCTACCTGTACGAGGGCCCCGACCACACCTGGCGCACCCGCCCGGCCGCCGCCCCCGCCGAGGTCCTGGCCCGCACCGCCGACCGCGTCGCCGAGCACGCGCGCGTCCACGCCCTGAGCGCCGTCTCCCTCGTCCTGCACGGCGGAGAGCCCCTGCTGGCCGGCGCGGACACGCTCGCCCGCTTCACCGACGACGTCCGCGCCCGCGTCCCGGCCGGCTGCGCGGTGCAGGCCACCGTGCAGACCAACGCCACCCTGCTGACCCACGCGCGCATGACCGTCCTCGCCCGGCACGGCATCCGCGTCGGCATCAGCCTCGACGGCGGCCGGCCCGCGCACAACGCCCGGCGCGTCGACCACGCCGGCCGGCCCTCCTGGCCCGCCGCGGCACGCGGTGCCCGGCTGGTCGCCGAGCACTTCCCGCGGTCGTACGCCGGTGTCCTCACCGTCGTCGACCCCACGAGCGACCCGGTCGACACGTACGAGTCGCTGCTCGCGCTCGGCCCGCCCGCGCTGGATCTGCTGCTGCCGCACGGCAACTGGTCGGCGCCGCCGCCGCATTGGGGCGAGACGCGGTACGGCGCCTGGCTGTGCCGGGTCTTCGACCGCTGGTGGTCGGCCGGCCGGCGCGAGACGCGGGTGCGGCTCTTCGAGGAGTGCCTGGCGCTGCTGCTCGGCCTGCCGGCCGCCACCGAGTCGCTCGGGCTCCAGCCCTTCGACGCCGTCGTGGTCGAGACGGACGGCTCGATCGAGCAGGTCGACTCGCTGAAGTCGGCGTACGAGGGCGCCGCCGCGACCGGACTGGACGTCTTCCGGCACGACTTCGACCGGGCGCTCGCCCACCCCGGCGTCGCCGCCCGGCAGGCCGGCCCGGCCGCCCTGGCCGACCGCTGCCGGGCCTGTCCGCTGCTCACGGTGTGCGGCGGCGGCCACTACGCCCACCGCTACCGGGCCGGACACGGCTTCCGGAACCCGTCCGTGTACTGCGCGGACCTCCAGCACTTCATCCAGCACGTGGCCGGCCGGCTGGCCGGGGGAGCCCGGAGCACCGGGCGTACCCGCCCGGTGGTTCCGGCGTCATTCGAAGGGGGCACCCCGTGACATCTCCGGCGGTCCCGGACCGGGCACTTGCCGAGCTGAGCCGCACCGAGGGCGGCCCGGACACCCTCGCGCTGCTCGTCCGCGACCAGGACACCCGACGGCTGCTCATGCTCCGCGCCGTGCTCGACGCCGCCGAGGCCGCCGACCCCGCCGTCTGCCCCGGCCCGGCGAAACGCCGGCTGCGCGAGGACTGGGCGCTGCTGACGGCGGCGGACCGGGCGGCCGGCGGCGGCGCGCACTCCGCGGCGCGGGCCCGCCTCACCCATCCGCTGCTGGGACCCTGGGCCCGGCGCGTCCTGGCCGGACTCAACCCCCGCGACGGCCGCCCCACGGCACAGGACCGCACCGGACTCCTGCGGGACCTGGCCCACTTCAGCGCGGTCGCCGTGGCCGCCGCGGCCCGCGCCGGGCTGCCGTTCACCACCGACCTCACCGCCCGCGACGGCGTGCTGACCCTGCCCTCCCTCGGCGCCCTGCGCCTGCCCGAGCGGGACGACGTACGGGTCGAAGTCCGGCACGCCGAGGGCCGGTTGACCCTGCGCCGGCCGGACGCGCCCGAGGTCACGGTGTGCCCGGAGCACCTCATCGGCGCCTGGTCCGCGACCCCCGCCTGGATCCCGGCCCACGCCCTGCCCGGCCTCGTGCCCGGCGCCGCCCCCATGCCGCTGGACGACCTCGACCCCTACCGCGTCCCGCCCCGCGAACCCGACCAGTACGCGCTGAGCGGACCCATGCCCCCCGACGACGCCGAACGCAAACGCTGGCTGCAGGCCTGGTCCGGCACCGCCGCCGTACTGCGCGGCGCGGGCGAGCACCGGCTCACCGAGTCGCTCGCCCTGCTGCGCTGCCTGGTCCCGCTGGAACCGCCCCCCGGCGCCGCCGGCCGCGGCGGCTGCAGCGCGACCCGGCGCGAGGCGTTCGGCGCGCTCCTGAGCAGCACGCCCGCGACCCCGGTGGCCCTCGCCGCGACCCTCGTGCACGAGGTGCAGCACACCAAACTCGCCGCGCTCAGCGAGCTGGTGGAGCTCCACCGGGCCGGCCCCGAGGCCCGCTACTTCGCCCCCTGGCGCCCCGACCCGCGGCCGTACGACGGCCTCCTCCAGGGCGCCTACTCCCACCTGGCCATGGCGGACTTCTTCCAGCGCCGGGCGCTCGCGGACCCCGCCCGGGGAGCGGCCGCATGGGCCGAGCACGCCCGCTACCACGCCCAGGTCGGCGCCGCCCTGCCCGCGCTCGTCGGCTCGCCCGACCTGACACCGGCCGGCCGGTCCTTCGTCGACGCCATGGCCGCCGTCCACGAACGGCTCGCCGCGCGTCCGGCACCCCGGGGGTACACGGCACGCGCCCAGGCGTACGTCAAGGCCGTACGCACCCTGTGGCGGCAGCGGCAGCCTCCGGCGCCCCCGTTCACGAATCGATGAAAGGCCGATCGGCAAAATACAGACATCCCGCCCCGCACTGCGGGAAGATCGTCGGGCCCAGGCACGGCTCTGCCGCAGTCGCCGGACTCCCCAGAGCCGCGCCGAGGTCCTACGATTTCAGGTACTACGCGCTGGAGGCCGCTGCATGTCTGAAGCTCGTACGCCGGTCCGGTCGACCGGGAAGGGGGCCGCGAGGCAGACCGTCGCGATCAGCTTCGCCGGGTTCAACCGGCCCTGGGCGGCGTGGATCGGGGACAGGCTGGAGCGGCGCGGTCTGCGCGTGGTGTACCTGCGCTGGGACGCCCCGCCGGACCAGTCCCTCACCGGCCTGCTGCGCGACCTCACGCTGGCCGGCGGCCGCACCCTGATCCTGGTCAGCGAGTGGTACTTCCAGCTCGGCCCGCGCACCCACGAGGAGTGGAACGAGGCCCTGCGCGAGGTCGTCGCGCCCGACCCGGACCGGTTCGCCGCGGTGTCCGTCACCAACACCACCGTGCCCTCCGCCACCGCCGTCCTCGCCCCGGTCGACCTGACCAACATGGGCGCGGAAGAGGCCGAACGGCGGCTGCTGGACCGGCTGGACGTGCCGCTCGACACCCGCATCAGCGGGGACGTCACCCGCCCGGCCCCGCGCTTTCCCGCCTCGATGCCCGACGTCTGGGGCGGCGTGCCGCGCCGCAACACGCGCTTCACCGGCCGCGAGCCGCTCCTGAACGACGCCTACCACCTGCTCCAGAACAGCGAGCCCGGCGCCGGCGTCCTCACCCTGCACGGCATGTCCGGCGTGGGCAAGACCCAGCTGGCCGTCGAGTACGCCTACCGCTTCGGCTCCGAGTACGACGTCGTGTGGTGGGTCGGCTCCGAGAAGCGGGTCAGCTACCGCCGCCTGCTCGCCGAACTCGCCCCCCAGCTGGGCCTGTCCACCGGCCCCGAGTACGGCGAGCGGCTCCGCGCCGTCCGGGACTCCCTGCGCCGCGGCGAGCCGTACTCCCGCTGGCTGCTCATCCTCGACGGCGCCGACGAGCCCGAGCAGATCTGGGACCTGGTCCCGACCGGCCCCGGCCACGTGATCATCACCTCCCGCAACCCCGAGTGGAGCGAGCACAACAGCAAGCTTCTCGAAGTGCCCGTCTACGCCCGCGACGAGTCCGTGGCCTTCATCCGGCGCCGCGCGCCCCGGCTGACCGAGACGGACGCCGACCAGCTGGCGGAGGCCCTGGAGGACCTGCCGCTGCTGCTCGACCAGACGGCGGGCTGGCTCAACGACTCCGACCTGTCCGTCGAGGAGTACATCGGCCTGCTGGAGGGCGGCATCGACCAGGACGTGGTCAAGGTGTCCGCGGACTTCCCGCTCGCCTTCCAGACCGCGTGGTCGATACTGCTGAACAAACTCCGCGAGACCGTCCCCGAGTCCGTCGACCTGCTGCGGCTGTGCACCTTCTTCGCCCCCGGGTTCATCCCCGTCCGGCTGCTGAAGGAGATGTCCCACGACGACCTGCCCGAACAGCTCGCCGGTCTCCTCGACGACCCCCTGCTGTGGAACAAGGCGGTCAACCAGCTCCGCCAGTACTCGGTGGTCCGCCTGGAGTCCCACGAGGGGGCCCTGGACGAGACGGCCGCCACGGGCGAGTCGATCTACCTGCACCGCATGGTCCACCAGATCGTGCACAAGGACATGCCCGAGTCGGACCGGGGCGAGTTCATCGACGTGGTCCGCCGCGCCCTGGCCGAGGCCGATCCCGGCCGCCCCACGGACACCCGCAACTGGGACGCGTACGCGGAGATCGTGCCGCACCTGAAGTACGCCGACGTCCTGCAGAGCAAGGACCGCAAGGTCCAGACCATGGTGCTGAACTGCCTGCGCTACATGTATTTCGCGGGCGAGTACACCTCCGGCGTCAATCTCGGCGCCCGCGCCCTGCGCACCTGGCGGCGGCTGCTGGGCGAGTCCCACCCCCGGGTCTGGGAGGTCACCTACCACTACGCGAACCTGCTGCGCTCGGCCGGGCGGTTCCAGGAGACGGAGGCCCTGGAGCGGGCGGCGGTGGAGCACCTGCGCGAGGAGAAGGGCGAAAGCGACCTGGACCATCTGCGCATGGCCGGCGGACTCGCCGCCGACCTGCGCGAACTCGGCCGCTACGACGAGGCGCTGGAGATGTCCCAGTGGCTCTACGCGGCCTACCGCGAGCTGCTCGGGGACCAGGACTCGCGCACCCTCAACGCCCTGAACAACATCGGCTACACCGTGCGGCTGATGGGCCGCTACGAGGAGGCGCGGGGCATCGACCAGCGCACGCTGGAGGCCCGGCGCCTGCTGCTGAAGGGCCGCCATCCGTGGACGCTCTTCTCCGAGGTGTCGTACGCGACCGACCTGCGGCTGCTGGGCCGCTACGCCGAGGCGGAGTCCGCCCAGGCGAAGAACGTGCGCGAGTACCGGATGGTCATGGGCCGGGACAACCAGGACACCCTGCGCGCCGAGCACAACCTGGCCATGTGCCAACTGCGCGGCGGCGACCGGGCGGCGGCGGGCACGCTCCTCACGCGCGTGCTCGAAGGCTACGAGCGCAAGCTGGGCGACACCCATGTGCTGACCCTGGCCGCGGCCGTCAGCCAGAGTTGCTTCGCCCGTGAGCACGGCGACATCGACCAGGCCCGCGAGGCCAGCGAGTCCGTCATCGCCCGCTACGAGATGCTGCTCCCCGAAGGGCACCCCTTCGTCATCGGAGCCCGCGCCAACCACGCCCTGATCCTGCGCAGCGTCGGCGAACGGGAGCACGCGTACGCGGTCGCCGAGGAAGCACTGGCCGGGCTGACCGCGGCGCTCGGCGAGAGCCACCCGCACACCCTCGGCTGCGCCATCAACGCCTCGGCCCTGCGCAACCTCGTCGGGGACGCGGAGGCCGCCGCCGACCTCAGCCGGGCCACGATCGCCCGGGCGGCCGAGACCCTGGGCCGCACCCACCCCCTGACCCTGTCCGCCCGGATCGCCCACGCGGCCGACCTGCGCGCCCTGCGGGACCGTCAGCAGGCCGAGAAGGTCGAGCAGGAGGCCCTCTCCGACCTCGCGGCCACGCTGGGCCCCCAGCACACCCACACCATCTCGGCCCGCTCCCGCAACCGCCCGTACTGGGACTTCGAACCGCAGGCGAGCTGAGCGTCCGTCACGCGAAGGGCCCGGTACCGAGAACGAACTCGGCACCGGGCCCCTGTGTTCGGCAGAACCGCCGGAGGCCTAGGCCTCGAAGACCTCACGCACCAGCTGCTCCTGCTCCGCCTGGTGGCGCTTGGCCGAGCCGACCGCGGGGGACGAGCCGTGCGGACGCGAGATGCGGCGCAGGCGCTCGCCGTGCGGGACGTCCGCGCCGACCGCCAGGTCCAGGTGGTCGATCAGGTTGAGCGCGATGAACGGCCAGGCACCCTGGTTCGCCGGCTCCTCCTGGGCCCACAGGTACTTCTCGGCGTTCGGGTACTTGTTGACCTCCGCCTGGAGCTCGGAACCCGGCAGCGGGTAGAGGCGCTCGAGGCGGATAATCGCCGTCTCGGCAGCTGCAGCGTCCGTGACGCCGCGCTTCTGACGCTCGGCCTCCAGGTCGTAGTACAGCTTGCCGGCCACGAACACGACCTTGCGGACCGCGGCCGGGTCCACCGAGGCGTCGCCGATGACGGGACGGAACTGACCGGACGTGAACTCCTCCGTCTTCGACGCGGCGGCCTTCAGGCGCAGCATCGACTTCGGGGTGAAGACCACCAGCGGCTTGTGGTGCGGGTTGTGCACCTGCCAGCGCAGGAGGTGGAAGTAGTTCGACGGCAGGGTCGGCATGGCGACCGTCATGTTGTTCTGCGCGCAGAGCTGCAGGAACCGCTCGACACGGGCCGAGGAGTGGTCCGGGCCCTGGCCCTCGTAGCCGTGGGGGAGGAGCAGCGTGACGCCGCTGGTCTGGCCCCACTTCTGCTCCGCCGCCGAGATGTACTCGTCGACGACCGTCTGGGCGCCGTTGACGAAGTCGCCGAACTGCGCCTCCCACATCACGAGCGCGTCCGGGCGGGCCAGCGAGTAGCCGTACTCGAAGCCCATGACCGCGTACTCGGACAGCAGGGAGTTGTAGACGTTGTAGCGCGCCTGCTCCTCGGCGAGGTACATCAGCGGCGTGAACTCCTCGCCCGACTCACGGTCGATGAGAACCGCGTGCCGCTGGCCGAAGGTGCCGCGCTGGGAGTCCTGGCCGGACAGCCGGACCGGGGTGCCCTCGAGGAGCAGGGAGCCGACCGCGAGGGTCTCGCCCATGCCCCAGTCGATCGTGCCGTCCTCGACCATCGTCGCCCGGCGCTGCAGCTGCGGCAGCAGACGCGGGTGGACGTGGAAGGAGTCCGGGATGTTGACCTGGGACTCGGCGATGCGCTTGACGACCTCCGAGGAGATGGCGGTGTTCACGGCGACCGGGAAGTCCGCCTGCGGGTCCGGCGCCGGCTCGGTGCCCTGCTGGGACGTGACGGCCTCGCGGACCTCGGTGAAGACCTTCTCCAGCTGGCCCTGGTAGTCCTGCAGGGCCTGCTCGGCCTCTTCCAGGGTGATGTCGCCGCGACCGATCAGGGACTCGGTGTAGAGCTTGCGCACCGAGCGCTTCTTGTCGATCAGGTCGTACATCAGCGGCTGGGTGAAGGCCGGGTTGTCCGACTCGTTGTGACCGCGGCGGCGGTAGCAGATGAGGTCGATCACGACGTCCTTGTTGAACGCCTGGCGGAACTCGAAGGCCAGGCGGGCAACGCGGACGACGGCCTCGGGGTCGTCGCCGTTCACATGGAAGATCGGGGCCTCGATCATGCGGGCCACGTCCGTCGCGTACATGGAGGAGCGCGAGGACTCGGGGGCCGCGGTGAAGCCGACCTGGTTGTTGATGACGATGTGGACCGTGCCGCCGGTGCGGTAGCCGCGCAGCTGCGACATGTTCAGGGTCTCGGCCACCACGCCCTGGCCCGCGAAGGCCGCGTCACCGTGCAGGGCGACCGGCAGGACCGTGAAGTCCGTGCCGCCCTTGTTGATGATGTCCTGCTTGGCGCGGGCGATGCCCTCGATGACCGGGTCGACCGTCTCCAGGTGGGACGGGTTGGCGGCCAGCGAGACCTTGATCTGCTCGCCGTCCAGGCCGGTGAAGGTGCCCTGGGCGCCCAGGTGGTACTTCACGTCGCCGGAGCCGTGCATCGACTTCGGGTCGAGGTTGCCCTCGAACTCGCGGAAGATCTGCGCGTACGACTTGCCGACGATGTTCGCGAGCACGTTCAGGCGGCCGCGGTGGGCCATGCCGATGACGACCTCGTCCAGCCGGGACTCGGCCGCGGAGTCGATCACCGCGTCGAGCAGCGGGATGACGGACTCGCCGCCCTCCAGCGAGAAGCGCTTCTGGCCGACGTACTTGGTCTGCAGGAACGTCTCGAAGGCCTCGGCGGCGTTCAGGCGGCGCAGGATCCGCAGCTGCTCCTCGCGCTCCATCTTGGAGTGCGGGCGCTCCACGCGGTCCTGGATCCACTTGCGCTGCTTGGGGTCCTGGATGTGCATGAACTCGATGCCGATGGTGCGGCAGTACGAGTCGCGCAGCACGCCGAGGATGTCGCGCAGCTTCATCAGGGACTTGCCGGAGAAGCCGCCGACGGCGAACTCGCGCTCCAGGTCCCACAGGGTGAGGCCGTGCTCGGTGATGTCCAGGTCGGGGTGCTTGCGCTGCTTGTACTCCAGCGGGTCGGTGTCGGCCATGACGTGGCCGCGGACCCGGTAGGAGTGGATCAGCTCGAAGACGCGGGCGGCCTTGGTGACGTCGTCGTCGTGGCTCGCGTCGATGTCCTTGAGCCAGCGGACCGGCTCGTAGGGGATGCGCAGGGCCTCGAAGATGTCGTCGTAGAAGCCGTTCTCGCCGAGGAGGAGGTTCGCGACGGCGCGCAGGAACTCGCCGGAGGCGGCGCCCTGGATCACCCGGTGGTCGTAGGTCGACGTGAGCGTCATGACCTTCGAGATGCCGAGCTTGTTCAGGGTGTCCTGGCTGGTGCCCTGGAACTCCGCCGGGTAGTCCATGGAGCCGACGCCCATGATCACGGACTGGCCGGGCATCAGGCGCGGGACGGAGTGGACGGTGCCGAGGCCGCCGGGGTTGGTCAGGGAGACCGTGACACCGGTGAAGTCGTCCATCGTCAGCTTGCCGTCGCGGGCGCGGCGGACGATGTCCTCGTAGGCCTGCCAGAACTCGAAGAAGTTCAGCGTCTCGGCCTTCTTGATGGCGGCCACGACGAGCTGGCGGTCGCCGTTGGGCTTCACCAGGTCGATGGCCAGGCCGAGGTTGACGTGGGCCGGCTTGATGAGGGTCGGCTTGCCGTCCTTCTCGCCGAAGGCGTGGTTCATCGCCGGCATGGCCTTGATGGCCTGCACCATCGCGTAGCCGATCAGGTGCGTGAAGGAGATCTTCCCGCCCCGGGCGCGCTTGAGGTGGTTGTTGATGACGATGCGGTTGTCGAACAGCAGCTTCACCGGGACCGCGCGGACCGAGGTGGCCGTCGGCAGCTCCAGCGAGGCGTTCATGTTCTTGGCGACCGCGGCGGCCGGACCGCGCAGCGTGACCAGCTCGGGGCCCTCGGGGGCCGCGGCGGCAGACGTTGGCGCGGCGCCGGCCGCTCCAGTGGAGCCGGTGCTTGCACCGGGCTTGGCTGCGGCTGCGGCCGGCTTCGGCTGGGCGGGCGCCTGTGCGGGCTGCGCCGGCTTGGCCGGGGCCGGGGCGGCCTGCGCCGCGGGAGCCGGGGCCGGGGCCGCGGCGGGCTTCGGGGCGGCGGGAGCCGGCGCGGCGGCGGCCTGGGGGGCCGGGGCCGCGGGCTGGGCCTGCGGGGCCGTGGAGGTGGTCCCTGCGGCCCCCGCGGCCGCAGTACCCGCCGCAGCCGGGGTGGCAGGTGCCCCCGGCTTGTAATCGGCGAAGAAGTCCCACCAGGCGCGGTCTACCGAATTCGGGTCCTGGAGGTACTGCTGATAGATCTCGTCGACGAGCCACTCGTTCGGACCGAACGCAGCTGCGGGGTTCTTCCCGGCTTGGTCGTCGGTGGAGACGCTCGGGTTACTGGGGGACTGTGGCGACACGGCGGCAACCGCCCTCTTCCGCTTCACAAGGTGATGGACAGCGGGAATAAAGGCTACGCCTCCCTGGCCGGGAAGGTCAGGTCGAGCAAGGTCATCGTCGCGTAAGTCACATCGGAAATCTTGTTTCAGGGCTTGATATGGCGGGAAACAAGCGTGGTTCCGTATGTGAGAGGGTGCACAGACGCGGGCCCGGCGCGCCTTCCTGCGGAGGGTGCTGCGGGCCTGCTCCTGATCACACGTGTCCGGCTGCGCCGGAGCGGCGGCGACCGTCGTGGATCTTGTGCTTCCGGTTCGGACTTTACGTCAACTTGGGACGGAAGTCAGTCCCGGGAGGGTGACGATGATCCGGCAGCCTCGCTCGGATTCGGCCACACCGATCCGGCCGCGGTGCAGATCCACCGCCCAGCGGGCGATCGCCAGCCCGAGCCCCGTGCCGCCGTCGCTGCCCGGGCCGTGCGGCCGGGTGACCGCACCCCGGTTGAAGCGCTCGAACACCCGGTGCCACTCGGACCGGGGGATTCCGGGGCCCTCGTCCAGGACCTCCAGCTCCAGCGACTCCGGCTGCGGACCGCGCCGCGCCTTCACTGTCACGCGGCCGTGCGGCGGGCTGTGCTTGACCGCGTTGTCGATCAGGTTGGCGACGACCTGGTGGATGCGCTCGGGGTCCGCGTGCGCGGTCAGCTCCGGCGGGGAGACGTCCAGGTGCAGGTGGACGTCGGTGCGCGTGTGGCTGCCGGAGCCGGAGGCGATGCCCGCCCGCGCCGAGGCCACCATGTTGGCCTCCTTCAGCACGCCGGACAGGTACGGCCACACCTCGAAGCGGCGCATCTTCAGCGGGACGACGCCGTTGTCCAGCCGGGACAGGTCCAGCAGGGTCTCCACCAGCCGGCCCAGCCGCTCGGTCTGCTTCAGGGCCGTCCGCATGGTCTCCTGGTCGGCCTCGGTGACCCCGTCGACGATGTTCTCCAGCACCGCGCGCAGCCCGGCGATGGGCGTGCGCAGCTCGTGGGAGACGTTCGCGACCAGCTCCTTGCGCTGGCGGTCCTGGGCCTCCAGCTCGTCGGCCATGACGTTGATCGTCCCGGCGAGGTCGCCCAGCTCGTCCCGGCGGTTCTCGCGGACCCGGCGGGTGTAGTCGCCCTGCGAGATCGAGCGGGCCACCGCGTTCATCTCGTCCAGCGGCGAGGTCAGCGAGTGCGCCACGAACTGCGTGATCAGCAGCGTGGCGATCATCGAGAAGACCGTGATGAAGCGCAGCTCGGTCTTGGTGTGCACCGCGATCATCGACAGACCGGTGGTGATCAGCACCGAGATGACGACCAGCGCGCCGAGCTTGGTCTTCACCGAGAACGGGCGTACGCCGCCCCAGGGGTCCTCGCCGGGGCTCCCGGGGCTCCTCCGCGCGGCCTGGCGCCCGCCGTCGCTCATGGCGTCGGTGTCTCCAGGGCGTAGCCCACGCCGTGCACCGTACGGATCCGCTCGGCGCCGATCTTCCGGCGCAGCGCCTTGATGTGGCTGTCGACCGTGCGGGTCCCGGAGGCGTCCGCCCAGTCCCACACCTCGGCCAGCAGCTGCTCCCGGGAGAGCACCGCGCGCGGGGTGTTCGCCAGGCACACCAGCAGGTCGAACTCGGTCGGCGTCAGGTGGACGTCCTCGGACTTCACCCGCACCCGGCGCTGCGCGTGGTCGATCTCCAGCTCGCCGAGGCGCAGGATGCCGGAGCGGGGCGTGGTGGCGGCGAGGGCCGCCCGCTCCACCCGGCGCAGCAGCACGTGCACGCGTGCCGCCAGTTCGCGCATCGAGAACGGCTTGGTCATGTAGTCGTCCGCGCCGACGCCGAGACCGACGAGCATGTCCGTCTCGTCGTCCCGCGCGGTCAGCATCAGTACCGGCACCGGCCGCTGCGCCTGGACCCGCCGGCAGACCTCGAGACCGTCGAAGCCCGGCAGCATGATGTCGAGGATCAGCAGGTCGGGCTGCCAGGCCTCGGCCGTGTCGACCGCGGCCGGACCGTCCGCCGCCGTCTGCACGAGAAATCCCTCGGCACGCAGCCGGGCCGCGATGGCATCGACGATCGTGGGGTCGTCCTCGACGACCAGCACCCGGCGCTGAGCGCCCGGGGTGCTCGTCGCCGCGCCGCTCTGGGAGGTGTGTGTCTGCTCCATCGCCCGCCCCTGCTTGTTGCTTTCCGGAATCAGTGGGGTGATCCCATGTCTGCGATCGACGCTTGGTTGATCCGTTGAATGATCCGCGTCAGGGCAGCACCCTACGGGGATCCGCCGCGCCGCCGCTATCCAGGGCGGACCCCGAGATGCACGGCGTCCGGAACGCCCCGGGCAACCGGCACCTCTTCGGTACGCACCTGCCGGAATCCGGCATTCCGCAAGCTTCCTTCAAAATCCGGAGAGGGTGCGGCCGACCACACCGCGAGCACCCCGCCGGGCTTCAACACCCGTGCGCAGGAGGCGAGTCCGGCGGGAGAGTACAGGCTGTCGTTGCCGTCCGTGACGGTCCAGCCGGGCCCGTTGTCGATGTCCAGGCACAGTGCGTCGAACGTGTCCGATGTCTCAGTGACGTAAGAAACGAGATCGTCCTGGACGACGTCGGTGCGCGGATCGGCGAGCGCCGCGGCGGACAGCTGCCCGAGCGGCCCGTCCCGGTGCCAGTCGACGACGGCCGGTTCGCGCTCCACCACGGTGATCCGTCCCCAGCGCCGGTCCGCGGCCGCGTGTGCGAGCGAGAACCCGACGCCCAGCCCGCCGATCAGCAGCGCCGGCCCCGGCCGCCCGTCCAGCGCGTCGTACGCCGCGTCGACCAGCAGCCGCTCCGAGCGGCCGTCGGAGGTGTCCATCAGGAAACACCCGTTGGCGATGATCTGGAACAGCGCGCCGTGTCTGCGCAGGACCACCTCGCCGTACGGGCCGTCACGCCGGTCGAGGACCACGGGAGTGTCGTACGCGGCAGTCATGCCCCCATCCTGCTTGAACGCGCCTTGTCGTTCACCGGAATTGCGGATGGCGGTGGCGCGGCCCGGGGGTGATGTACCCGTCCGAGGGGCGTACGCCGGAGTGCGGACGCGGACGGAATGTAGGAGGTTGCTGAGAATCGGCTCCTGCGTGGCGTCGGTCATAGACATGAGCCCCGTCCAGCCTCAATGGTGGGCGCGACGGAAGGAGTGCCTCATCGTGGAACGGACCGCGACGGGCCCTGCGGCGGCCGCGTCCCCGCCCCCGGCGGGCACGCCCCTGTCCGACGGCGCCGCCGTCGTCCCGGCCGGCGCGTTCGAGGGCCTCCTGGACGGCATGCCCCGCCAGCGCGGCACCGGACCGGCCGCCCCTTCCGCTGCGCTCGGCTCCTCCCCCGCGCTCGACTTCTCCCCCACTCCCGGCTTCGCTCGGGGGGGAGGGGCCCCCGGCGCGGGAGGGGCCTCCGCCGAGGGGGGACCCCGATCCGTTCAGGCGCCGCGTCCGGTCCCGGCCGCCCGGCTGTGGCGGCTGCTGCCCACCCCGGGCGCCACGCCCTTCACCTTCGGCTACGCGGCCCTCCTCGCCGTCACCTCCGCCTTCGCGGCCGTGGCCGACCCCGGCCTGGTGAACGCCCTCTACCAGGGCTCCAGCACCGACGTGGCCCATCTGGTGCAGTCGCCCGCGGTGGTGCTCCTGACGAGCGCGCTGTGGATCGCGGGCGGGATCCTCTCGCCGTACAGCGCCGCCTTCGTGCTGGTGCTCACCGCGCTGGAGCGGCGTATAGGGGGAGGGCGCGCGGCCTGCGTCTTCCTGGCCGGGCACGTGCTGGCCACGCTCGCCACCGAAGTCCCGGTGGGCCTCGCCGTCCTGGCGGGCCATCTCCCGGCCACGTCCCTGCACCGCCTCGACTACGGCATCAGCTTCGGCGTGGCCGCCAGCATCGGTTCCCTGGCCGGACTGCTCCGCCCCTGGTTCCGCTGGCCCCTGCTCACCGTGGTGGCCGGTCTGCTGCTGAGCGACCTGGCCGAGTTCGTGGACCCGATGACGGACTGGGGGCATCTGATCGCGTTGACGATAGGCGTCATGAGCTGGCCCCTCGTGCGCCGCTGGGCCCGCGCCGCCTGACCTCTCACTGCTTTCACCTGCATGAATCTCTACGTCACCCCCTGATCGCTCACAGCGAACACGTGCGGGGAACACCAGCCCCTGCCCAGAGGTTGAGTCGGCATAGCTCAAGTTGACTGCCGAAGGGGAGATCATGGCTGCTGAGTCCACGGCGTTCACGCTCGTACTGCCCGTGCTGCCGCTCGACGACGAGGTCGTGCTGCCCGGCATGGTGGTTCCGCTGGATCTGAGCGACGCCGAGGTGCGGGCCGCGGTGGAGGCCGCACAGGCCGCCGCCCGGTCGGCGCCCGGAAAGCCCCAGGTGCTGCTGGTGCCACGCATCGACGGCACGTACGCCAAGACCGGTGTGCTCGGTACGGTCGAGCAGGTCGGCCGGCTGGCCGACGGCGACCCGGGGGCTCTGATCCGCGGCCGCAGCCGGGTGCGGATCGGCGCGGGCACCACGGGGCCCGGTGCGGCCCTGTGGGTCGAGGGCGCCCGGATCGAGGAGAGCGTGCCCGAGCCGCTGCCGGGCCAGGTCGCCGACCTCGTCAAGGAGTACAAGGCGCTGGCCACCAACTGGCTGAAGAAGCGCGGTGCCTGGCAGGTCGTCGACCGCGTCCAGGCGATCGAGGACGTCTCCGCGCTCGCCGACAACTCCGGCTACTCGCCGTTCCTCACCATCGAACAGAAGGTCGAACTGCTGGAGACCGCCGACCCGGTGGCCCGGCTCAGGCTCGCCGCGCAGCAGCTCCGCGACCACCTCGCCGAGCAGGACGTGGCCGAGACCATCGCCAAGGACGTCCAGGAGGGCGTCGACAAGCAGCAGCGCGAGTTCCTGCTGCGCCGCCAGCTGGAGGCCGTCCGCAAGGAGCTGCGCGAGCTGAACGGCGACGGCACGGACTCGGCCGAGGAGTCCGACGACTACCGCGCCCGCGTCGAGGCCGCCGACCTGCCCGAGAAGGTCCGCGAGGCCGCGCTCAAGGAGGTCGACAAGCTGGAGCGGTCCAGCGAGCAGTCCCCGGAGGGCTCCTGGATCCGCACCTGGCTGGACACGGTCCTGGAGCTGCCGTGGAACGAGCGGACGGAGGACGCCTACGACATCCAGGGCGCCAAGGCCGTCCTGGACGCCGAGCACGCGGGCCTGGAGGACGTGAAGGCGCGCATCACCGAGTACCTGGCCGTGCGCAAGCGGCGCGGTGAGCGCGGTCTCGGCGTCATCGGCGGGCGGCGCGGCGGTGCCGTACTGGCCCTCGTCGGCCCGCCCGGCGTCGGCAAGACCTCGCTCGGCGAGTCCGTCGCCCACGCGATGGGGCGGAAGTTCGTCCGCGTCGCGCTCGGCGGCGTCCGCGACGAGGCCGAGATCCGCGGCCACCGGCGTACGTACGTCGGCGCGCTGCCCGGCCGGATCGTGCGCGCCGTCAAGGAGGCCGGGTCCATGAACCCGGTGGTCCTGCTGGACGAGATCGACAAGGTGGGCTCCGACTTCCGCGGCGACCCGGCCGCGGCCCTGCTGGAAGTCCTGGACCCGGCGCAGAACCACACCTTCCGGGACCACTACCTGGAGGTCGAACTCGACCTGTCCGACGTGGTGTTCCTGGCCACCGCCAACGTCCTGGAGGCCATCCCGGAGGCGCTCGCCGACCGCATGGAGATCGTGCGGCTCGACGGCTACACGGAGGACGAGAAGGTCGTCATCGCCCGGGACCACCTGCTCCCGCGCCAGCTGGAGCGGGCCGGACTGAACGCGGACGAGGTCACCGTCGACGAGGGCGCGCTGCGCAAGCTCGCCGGTGAGTACACGCGCGAGGCGGGCGTGCGCACCCTGGAGCGCTCGATCGCCCGCCTGCTGCGCAAGGTCGCGGCCCAGCACGAACTCGGCGAGCGCGAGCTGCCGTTCACGGTCCGGGACGAGGACCTGCGCGGTCTGCTCGGGCGTCCGCACCACGTGCCCGAGTCCGCCCAGGACCCGGCCGAGCGCCGCACGTCGGTGCCGGGCGTGGCGACGGGCCTCGCGGTCACCGGAGCGGGCGGCGACGTCCTCTTCGTGGAGGCGTCGCTGGCCGACCCGGAGACGGGCGCGGCGGGGCTGACCCTGACCGGTCAGCTGGGTGACGTGATGAAGGAGTCGGCACAGATCGCGCTGAGCTTCCTGCGCAGCCACGGGGCCGAACTGGAGCTGCCGGTGGCCGACCTGAAGGACCGGGGCGTGCACATCCACTTCCCGGCGGGCGCGGTCCCGAAGGACGGCCCGAGTGCGGGCATCACCATGACGACGGCCCTGGCGTCCCTGCTCTCCGGCCGTCTGGTCCGCACGGACGTCGCCATGACCGGCGAGGTCTCGCTGACCGGCCGGGTGCTGCCCATCGGCGGTGTGAAGCAGAAGCTGCTCGCCGCCCACCGCGCCGGGGTGACCACCGTGATCATCCCCAAGCGCAACGAACCCGACCTGGACGACGTCCCGGCCGAGGTGCTGGACAGGCTCGACGTGCACACCGTGACCGACGTCCGCCAGGTCCTGGAACTGGCGCTCGCGCCCGCCGTGCGCGGCGCGGCCCCGGAGGTTCCGGTCGCGGCGTGACGGACGCTGCCGGACGGACGCAGGCCCGGGTCCCGTGAGGGAGGCCCGGGCCTGCGCTCCGCGTCAGCCGTTGGCCAGCGCCTGCACCCGGTCCAGCGCCCCGTTGAACGTGTCGTGGTCGCCGACCGTCGGGCCGGAGGAGGTGTACTGCCACATCGTGTAGTACCCCCAGCCGGCCGGCAGCGTGCCCGGGTCCGAGGCGTAGCGGGCGATCCACAGCGGGTTGTTCGCCGCGAAGCCGCCGTAGTTCCCGGTGCAGTCGCTCCACCAGCTGCTCGCCGTGTAGATCACGGCGTCCCGGCCGGTGCGCGCCTTGTAGGTGTTCAGGAAGTCGGCGATCCAGCCGACCATCGCGCTCGCCGACTTGCCGTAGCACTCGGCGCCGTACGGGTTCCACTCGATGTCGAGCGCGCCGGGCAGGGTCTTGCCGTCCTTGGACCAGCCGCCGCCGTGGTCCACGAAGTAGCCGGCCTGGGTGGCGCCGCTGGTGGTGTCCGGGGTCGCGAAGTGGTAGGCGCCGCGGATCATGCCGACGTTGTACGAGCCGTTGTACTGCTGGGCGAAGTACGGGTTCGTGTAGTACGTGCCCTCTGTGGCCTTGGTGTACGCCCACCTGACCCCGCTGCTCCACAGGGCCGACCAGGCGACGTTGCCCTGGTAGCCGGCGACGTCCACGCCCTCGGTCTGGGTGACGGCAGTGCTGGTGGGTGCGGAGTGCCGGCCGTCATGGGCGAGGACGCCCATGCCCATGTGGGCGGAGCCGCGGCTGGGCGCGGTGGCGGTGGCGGCCTGGGCCGTGGCGAGGGGAAGAGTGAGGGAGAGCGCCGCGAGCAGGGCCGTGAGGAGAGCGCGGGGGGTGCGTCTGGTGCCGGGTCCGAGCACGGGCATGGCGTGCCTCCGGGGGAGTGAGGTGGGGGGAGCGGCGAACGCGTGGTGGAACCTGTGGGGGGTCGTCCCACTGAGCGTGGGCATGCCATTCATTGCCTGGTAAAGAAGCTACGCACGTAGATGACGGCGTGGGAAGGGGGTCCGGACGCCGCCGTTGGTCTACGCCTGCGAAATACTTACGGAGCTGCGGCAATGACGGCGTTTGACAGAAACTTTCAGAATCGCGAAACCGAGCAGGGGTGCTGACGTGCACGAGCACGGAAACGACGGCGCACATCGTGCCGCCGGGCAGATGACGCCCAGTGGTGCAGACCAGGAATTCCTGGCGCTGGAGCGGGAGTTGACCGTGCTCCTGCGGCGTGCCCGGGCCAACCAGGGCGAGATGGCCCGCGAGGTCCATCCCGACCTGGAGTCCTCCGCGTACGGGCTGCTCATCCGGCTCGACGAGTGCGGCGGCCAGCGGGCCACGGAGCTGGCCGGCTACATCGGCGTCGGCAAGGCCACCATGTCCCGCCAGCTGCGCGCGCTGGAGGAGCTGGGCCTGATCGCCCGCGAACCGGATCCCGCCGACGGCCGCGCCTGGCTCGTCACCCTCACCGACGAGGGCCGCGGCCGGGTCGGCACGGTGCGCGAGGCCCGCCGCGCCCGCTACGTCAGCCAGCTCGCCCACTGGGACCGCCGCGAGGTCGCCGAACTGGCCCGGCTGCTGCACCAGCTCAACGGCGTCATGGAGAAGTAGACGTGCATGGTCGCGGTTTCACGGGGGTAGCGGGGTGAGGGCGGAGCCGTGACGGTGCACGGCTCACAGCTCCGCGTACACCACCGTCGCGTCGTCGTGCGACTTGCTCCGCCGCAGGAAGGTCCGCTCCTCGCTGTCCGCCGTCTCCAGCTTCCGTACCCGGTTCACCAGCGACCGGGCGCCCTCCTTCGCC
This sequence comes from Streptomyces monashensis, assembly GCF_001866665.1. Lineage (GTDB taxonomy): Bacteria > Actinomycetota > Actinomycetes > Streptomycetales > Streptomycetaceae > Streptomyces > Streptomyces monashensis. The sequence goes on from NZ_MLYO01000055.1 coordinate 208,002, forward strand.
ACCAGGTCGAACAGGGCCGTCCAGTCGCCCTCGTGGAACGTCTCCGTCCAGCGGGTCGCCCCGTCCGTCAGCGCGGCCAGGGCCCGGACCCCGGCCCGCGGCGCCGTCCCGGTGACCGCGCGGGCGGACACGGCGGGGTCGGCGGCGGCCGTGAAGAAGCCGCCCTCCTTGTTGCGCAGGTTCGCGTCCACCAGGGCTTCCGTGGCGAGCGCGGTGCGCGGGAGCCGGGCCAGCCGGTCGTCCAGGACCGGCACGACCGTACCGTCGGCCGCCTTGAGCAGCAGCGCGGCATCGGACAGCACCAGGTACTCGACGGTCTCGGCGGACCAGCGCGCCAGGGCGGCGGTTGCCTGCGGGGTTCGCGGGTGAGAAAGGTCACAGGTGTCCGCATGGGCCCCGGCCGTGCGGGCGATCGCCCGCGAGAGAATCTCCGGGAGCGTCAGATCTCGCCCCGAAACGGTCAGTTCCATCAACGCGCCGCCGAGCCACGCCGTGAACCAGGGGACGGAATGCAGACACCCCGTCTCGCCCTTCGGCGGTGTCACCCCGTCCAGGACGATCACACAACCGCCCTGTCCGGAGGCGGGTAGTCCGACACCGGCGAAGTCCTCGTTGGGGCGGTTCGCGTCACCGGGTTCCGAAACGAGTTCAGTTCGCATCCGGCCAGTCTGCACGAGGCCTTCACAGCCTCCGCCAAAGGCTGGCATGCGACGCCGAATTGCTACGACCCCGCAGGTCAGCCGCCTGTTTTAGGAGGGAATCCACCCTTCCGGGAAGGCGTCGGTGGCGAATACTGCCAAAGCATCCCGCGCGCGTCCAACCGGCGTGCCCCGCGGCAGTCGTGCACACGCCACAGGAACTTGCCCACCAACTCCTCAGCGATGTTCACTCCTTCGAGTGACGGGTCGGGTGATGCACGACCACTGCCCACCGGCGCTGGGAGGGTCGGGAACCGTACGAACCGGGTGTACGCACCACTTGGCACCGAGATGACGGGGCGCCACCCGGACCCCTTGGTAGTCGAGTTCAGGAATGCGAGCACCGGTGCAGAAGAAGCGGCCTCGGCGCACAGGCAGGCAGACGGACCCCGTGGGGACCGCCCAGCAGACCCCCGTGGGCACCGGCCGCCCCACCCATGTGCGCACCCGGCTGATCGTCGCCGCCGCCGTGGTGGCCGCCGCCGTCGCCGGCGCCGGGACACCCTCGCTCCTCACCGCCTCCGGGGACGTCGGTGACTCGCAGAGCCTGGTGACGCTGGCCGGCCGCACCCAGGACGCGCTCGCCCTGGCGAACTCCCTCGCCGACGAGCGGGACGACGTCACCTCCTACATCGCGGCCGGACGCGTCAAGTCCAAGGCCCCCTCCGAGGACCGCAGCGCCCGCGTCGACCGCCAGGTCGAGGACCTGCGCGGCGACTCCGACACCCCGGCGAGCCTGCGCGGCGAACTCGACGGCATCGCCGCCGTCCGCCAGTCCGCGCTCACCGGCCAGACCACGGCGCTCCAGGCCCACCAGGCCTACTCGCAGACGATCGCCGCACTGCACGAGGTCGCCGAGCAACTGGCCGACCAGTCGACCCCGCGGGCCGGCTCCGGCGCCCACGCGCTCGCCGAACTGGACACCGCCGTCCAGCAGTCCGCCGCCGCCCGCGGCCTGCTGCTGGCCGCGCTGAACGTGCCGGGCGCCACCCGGACGGTGATCAGCCCCGTCACCGGCCTGCCGGTCACGACCTCCACGGCGACCGAGGCCGACAGGAAGCAGCGCGACGCCCTCACCGCCGCCGCCCAGCAGGCCCGGCTGCGCGCCGACGTGGCCCTCGCCGACTTCCGCGAGACCGCCCCGCGGTCCGCCGTCGACTCCTACGACTCGACCGTCACCGGTCAGGACGTCGACACCGCGGAGAAGTACCTGGCCACGCTCACCGCCCAGCCCACGCTCACCGACAGCGAGCCGGCCACCAGCACCAAGAAGCTGGACGCGGCGCTGTCCGCGCGGGTCGACCTGATGCGCGGCGCGGAGTCCGCCCTCTACGACCACCGCACCAAGGACCTGGCGCAGCTCCGGGACGACGACGTCACGGCGCTGGAGATCCGCATCGCCGTCCTCGGCGCCCTGATGCTCGTGGCGGTGGGCATCGCGACGGCCATGGCCCGCACCCTCACCCGCCCGCTGTCCGTGCTGCGCCGTGGCTCGGCCCGCCTGGCGGAGCCCGGGGACCCGGCGACGCGCGAGCCGATCGCCTTCACCGGCCGCAACGACGAGTTCGCCCAGGTGGTCCGCTCGGTCAACGCCCTGCACGCGCATGCGGCGGCCCTGCACGAGCGCGTCGCCACGCTGGAGACCGACCGCAAGCACCTGGTCGGCCAGCGCCAGAAGATGGCCGACGCCCGTGAGGGGCTGCGGGCCGAACTGGCCGAGTCCGCAGCCCAGTTGACACGGTTGCGCACCAGCATCGGCGGCACGTTCGTGAACCTCGCCCTGCGCACCCTGGGCCTGGTCGAGCGCCAACTGGCCGTCATCGAGGGCCTGGAGGAGCGCGAGCAGGACCCCGACCGGCTGGCCACGCTCTTCAAGCTGGACCACTTCGCCACGGTCATGCGCCGGCACAGCGAGAACCTCCTGGTCCTCGCCGGCACCGAGCACGTCCAGCAGCACCACGGCCCGGTCCCGCTGGTCGACGTCGTCCGAGCGGCGGTCAGCGAGATCGAGCGCTACGAACGCGTCCGCATCGCCGCGCTGCCGCCCCACGCCCACGTGGCCGGCTTCGCCGCCGACGACCTCTCCCACCTCCTGGCCGAACTGATGGAGAACGCCACCTCGTTCTCCCCGCCCGACCTTCCGGTGGAGGTCTCCGGCTGGCTCCTGGAGTCCGGCGAGGTGATGCTCTCCGTCCAGGACGAGGGCATCGCCATGGCGACGGACCGCCTCGACCACCTCAACGCCCGCCTGGCCGACTTCGACCCCGAGTCCCACTACGACAACGAGGGCGACGCCGGTCTCGGCCTCGGCCTGTACGTCGTCGCGCGCCTCGCCCACCGGCACGGCGTCCGCGTGCAGCTGCGCGAGCAGAAGCAGGGCGGCATCGCGGCGGTCGTCGTCCTGCCCGCCACCCTGCTCACCCAGGCCCCGTCGGCCGCGCTTCCGCCGCGGACCGCGTCGATGAGCGGCACCGGCACCTTCACCCTCCCCGGCGCCGCCGCCGAGGCCAACTCCAACGTGCTGCACGGCCGCGCCAAGGGCACCGACCCGCTGGTGGCCCTCGCGGAGGAAGCGGTCCGCGCGGAGGCGGAAGGGCCCGCCGAACACGGGCAGGCCGAACCGAGCCCGGCCCAGCAGACGGAGACCCGGCCGAAGGCCCCGGCGGAGACGTACGCCGAGACGACGATGGAGCTCCTGCTCCCGGACGTGACCGACCCCCTCTCGGCCCCGAACGCCATCCGCCCGCCGGCACCCGACCCGGCCCCGACGGACAGCGCCCCGACCCCGACCGCCACGCCCCCGGCGTTCACCGACCTGCCGGCGACGGCGACTGCCGCGGCGCCTGCCGGCCCGGCGGCGGATACCTCGTCGTCCGAGGCCGGCGCGTCTGCGGCGTTCGCCGGTCGGTCGACACCCGCGGCCGCCGCAGCG
>NZ_MLYO01000056.1 GCF_001866665.1 Streptomyces monashensis
GACAGCCCATCCGCTTCGGCACCGACAGAACACGCGGCGTCCTACGCAACCAGGCCACCGGCGACCTGGAAGTCGTCACCGTCACCGCGCACAACGAAGCGGACATCCTCGTCCACGACGCACACTCCACCTCCCCGACCACCGCCTTCGCCCTCTCCCGCCTCGCCGACCCCGACACCCTGCACCACACCCCGATCGGCGTCTTCCGCAACATCCAACGCCCCGTCTACGACACCGCCATGGCCGACCAACTCGACACCGCCGTCGACCAGAAGGGCAAGGGCGACCTCGCCGCACTGCTCGCCGGCACCGACACCTGGACGGTCGTCGGCTAGGCCGTTCGCCGTCGCTGTCGCTTTTCCGCTCAGCTACGAGGCCCGGGACTGGATTTCCCGGGCCTCGTCGTATGCCTGCCGGGCGCCGAGTACGTCGTCCATGCGCCGCGCGGTCCACTGCGCCAGCGCCCGCACCTGCTCCGCCGCCTCGCGGCCCAGCTCGGTCAGGGAGTAGTCGACGCGCGGCGGGATGACCGGCTTGGCGTCCCGGTGCACGAGACCGTCGCGCTCCAGGGTCTGGAGGGTCTGGGTGAGCATCTTCTCGCTGACACGGCCGATCGCCCGGCGCAGTTCGCTGAAGCGATACGAGCGGTCGAGGAGCTGGATCAGCACCAGCACACCCCAGCGGCTCGTCACATGCTCCAGGACCAGACGCTGGGGGCACATGGCCTCGCCGTCGCCCTTCCACTCACTTACCGACATGCCTGTACCTTACTTTGAAGTGGGTACTTTCCGGAAGTTAGCGCACCTCCTAGGGTTAGCGGCAGAACGCATCCCAGAAGGAGAGGGCACATCATGGGCATCGTCGTCACCGGAGCCACCGGACACCTCGGCCGCCACGTCGTGGAGCAGCTGCTGGAGAAGGTTCCCGCGGAGCAGATCACCGCCGTCGTGCGCGACGAGCAGAAGGCCGCGGACCTCGCGGCGCGCGGCGTACGGCTCGCCGTCGCCGACTACAACGCGCCCGAGACCTTCGACAGCCTCTTCGCCGCCGGTGACAAGGTCCTGCTGATCTCGGGCAACGAGTTCGACAAGGGCCGGGTGCGGCAGCACCAGGTCGTCATCGACGCCGCCAGGGCCGCGGGCGTCGCGCTGCTCGCCTACACCAGCGCCCCGGGCACCCTGAAGGCCGCCCTCGCGGACGACCACCGGGCGACGGAGGAGGTGCTGCTCGCCTCCGGCCTGCCGTACACGCTGCTGCGCAACGGCTGGTACTTCGAGAACTACACCGAGAACCTCGCCCCGGTGCTGGAGCACGGCGCCGTCGTCCAGGCCGCCGGCGCCGGCCGGATCTCCGCCGCCTCCCGCGCCGACTACGCCGCCGCCGCGGTCGCGGTGCTGACCGGCGAGGGACACGAGAACACGACCTACGAGCTGGGCGGCGACGAGCCCTTCGGCTTCGCCGAGTACGCGGCCGAGCTGAGCCGGCAGACCGGCAGGGACATCGCCTACACCCCGGTCACTCCCGAGGCCCTGACCGGCATCCTGAGCGGCGCCGGGCTGCCCGCGGCGCTCGCCGAGATCCTGGCCGGCGTGGACGCCTCCATCGAGAAGGGCGAGCTGGTCGTCACCACCGGCGACCTCACCCGCCTGACCGGCCGCCCGGCGCAGTCGCTGGCCGAGGCGGTCACCGCGGCGGTCAAGGGCTGACCCTCCGCCTCCGCCCGGCCTCCCGGCTGTCATGACCGTATGGCGATACGGGCATGACAGCCGGGCGTGCTCGGCGCTACCTTCGTTCTCGCGCGCGCGTGTGCCGATGCGCCACGAGAAGGAGGGGCCGTGAGCGGGACGTCCAAGAACTCCGGGAGCCCGAAAGGCTCCGGGGGCTCCGCGAGCGAGGACCGGATAGGCCTGCTGAACGGCTTCGCCGCCTATGGCATGTGGGGGCTGGTCCCCCTCTTCTGGCCGCTGCTGAAACCCGCCGGGGCGGTGGAGATCCTCGCCCACCGCATGGTCTGGTCCCTGGTCGTGGTCGGCGTCGCGCTGGTTTTCGTACGGCGCTGGGCCTGGGCCGGAGCGCTGCTGCGCCAGCCGCGCCGGCTCGCCCTCGTCGCCGTGGCCGCGACCGTCATCAGCGTGAACTGGGGCGTCTACATCTGGGCCGTGAACTCCGGCCACGTGGTCGAGGCCTCGCTCGGGTACTTCATCAATCCGCTGGTGACCATCGCGATGGGTGTGCTGCTGCTGAAGGAGCGGCTGCGGCCCGTGCAGTGGGTGGCGGTCGCGACCGGCTTCGCCGCCGTCGTCGTGCTGACCGTCGGCTACGGCCGCCCGCCGTGGATCTCACTCGTCCTCGCCTTCTCCTTCGCCACCTACGGCCTGGTGAAGAAGAAGGTCGACCTCGGCGGCGTCGAGTCACTGGCCGCCGAGACCGCGATCCAGTTCCTGCCCGCGCTCGGCTATCTGCTCTGGCTCGTCGGCCACGGCGAGTCCAGCTTCGTGAACGACGGCTCCGGGCACGCCGTCCTGCTCGCCTCCACCGGCCTGGTCACCGCGCTGCCGCTGGTCTGCTTCGGCGCGGCGGCGATCCGCGTGCCGCTGTCCACGCTGGGCCTGCTCCAGTACCTCGCCCCCGTCTTCCAGTTCCTGCTCGGCATCCTGTACTTCCACGAGGCCATGCCGGTGGAGCGGTGGGCCGGCTTCGCGCTGGTCTGGCTGGCGCTGATCCTGCTCACGGGCGACGCGCTGCGCTCCGCACGCCGCACGCGGCAGTCACTGGTGGTGGCGCGCGGCGGCCAGGCCGAGTCCGCCGCGGTGGACGCCTGACGGCTGTTCCACGGTCACGGCCGTCGTGGCGGGCCGTCGTGGCGGACTGTCGTGTCCGGCGGCCGTTGTCAGTGGTGCGCGCTATAAGTGACGGCCATGTCGACACAGACCCCCGCACCCCTGCACTGGAAGCTCGTCATCGACGCGGCCGACCCGCACGCCCAGGCCGACTTCTGGGCCGCGGCGCTGCACTACACGGCCGAGGACAACAGCGCCCTGATCGAACGGCTGCTGTCCGCCGGCGCGCTGCCCGGCGAGGCCACGGTCGAGTACCACGGCCGCCCCGCCTTCCGTGACCTGATCGCCGTACGGCATCCCGACGACCCGTACGACCGCGGGACCGGCACCGGGCTGGGCCGGCGCCTGCTCTTCCAGCGCGTCCCGGAGCCGAAGACGGCCAAGAACCGGCTCCACCTCGATCTGCACGCTGGCCCCGAGCGGCGCGCACAGGAGGTGGCCCGGCTGGAGGCTCTGGGCGCGCGCGTGGTGCGCGAGGTGACGGAGCCCGCCGGGCGGTGGGTGGTGCTGACGGACCCCGAGGGCAACGAATTCTGCGTGCAGTGAGCCGCGCGGGAGCCCCGTGAGACCCCGCTCACGGCTGTCCGGCGGCCGGACTCACGCCTGTGCGGCGCGGGCCGCCCGGTCGGTCAGGCGGCCCATGCGGGCGCGGGCGGACTCCAGGGGGTACGGGTCGTCGGCGGCGGGACCCGGCTCGGCGCTGAGGTCCGTCCACAGCTCGATCAGGTCGCGGCCCAGCCGCAGGCCCTCCTCGGGGTCGCGCACCGCGCGCCAGGCGGTCGCCGCGCTGCGCACGTTGCCGTAGGCGGCCTCCGCGTCCCGCGCCCGCCGGCGCAGCCGGGCGAGGTCCAGGGACTGCTCGAAGGCGCGGACCGGTTCGCCGCCCAAGTAGGCGATGTAGGCGGACAGTTCCCGCAGGTGCAGCACCTCGGCGTGGCCGGGGCCCAGCACGCTGGAGGCCTCGGTGACCGTGCGGTCGGTCAGCTCCGCCGCCGCCTCGATCCGGCCCGCGCGCACGGCCTCGTTGATCCGCGTCATCGGCTCGGTCAGCAACTCGGCCCCCTCCGCCGTCTCCGTCAGCGGCCCGTCCCCGAGCACCTCCTCGGCGACGGCATCGAACCCGCGGGCCGGGGTGTGGCCGGCGGCCGGTGCCTCCGGCCCGGCGTACAGGGGCAGGGAGGCCGAGAGAGAGGCGGCGAGAGCGGAGGCGGGAGCGGGGACGCGGCCGGAGGTGGGGAGGGGTGCCGCTTCGGGCACGGGGGCGACGGGAGAAGGAACGGAGGCAGCGGCGGCCGTGGTGGTGGTCGCGGTGGCGGCGGCCGTCACCGGCGCGTCCATGACCGGCGGCGGGCCGAACCGCCCCGTCGGCACCCGCGCCGTCCCGGCCGACACGCCCTCCGGCTCCTGGTACGCCCCGGGCTTCCGCGCCGACTGCGCCTCCTGCGTCTCCCCCGGCGAAGCCGTCCGCGCCGGCTCCCCCGTGACGCGGCTGGAGCCGTCCGCCGAGACCTCCAGGGGAACCACGAGGCCCGCCCGGTCGTCCTGGATCGTGGCACGTATCGGGGCGCCCAGGCTGATGGCGAGGCGCTGGAGGTGGTTCAGGACCGTCTGCTGGATATCCTCGCCCGGCACGGCCGCCACCGACGTCCCGCCCACCGACGCGCCACCCGCGCCGAACACCCGGACCGGCACCACCGCCGGGTGCTCCGCGGGCTGCTGCGCCCGCTTCTTCTCGAAGCTCAGTCGAGACATCGGTCTTCCCTCACTCCCCCGGCATCGCGATTCCGGTCGCACGTCTCCTGCCCACCAGTGTGTCGGCTCCCCTCGGCTTCCGCGTCACCACACCGTCACAGCCTCGCACCAGCCGCGCCCGGCAGGCCTGGTCAAATTTAATTGCGTATGCATAAAATGCATGCGTCTTTATTTGTGCGCGACAGCACTCTCCTGGGGGACCCATGAATCGCCGTTTCCTGTTCCTGCTCGGCAGCGCCCGCACCGAGGGCAACACCGAGCTACTGGCCCGCGAGGCGGCCGCGCAGTTGCCCGGTGCCGTCGAACAGCGCTGGATCCGCCTCGCCGACCACCCACTGCCCGACTTCGCGGACCTGCGCCACGACGTCGACCACACGGCGCCGTCCCCGGACAGCACCGCTGGCCTGCTGCTGGACGCCACCCTCGCGGCCACGGACATCGTCATCGCCTCGCCGCTGTACTGGTACTCGGTGTCCGGCCTCACCAAGCGCTATCTCGACCACTGGTCGGGCTGGCTGCGCACGCCCGGCCTGGACTTCAGGGCTACCCTGGCCGGCCGCACCCTCTGGGGCGTCGCCGCACTGGCCCACCGTGAAGCGTCGGTCGCCGCTCCCTACGTCGGCACGCTCAACAACTCGGCCGCCTACATGGGCATGCGCTTCGGCGGGGTCCTGCTGGGCAACGGCAGCGGACCGGGCGACGTGCTGCAGGACACCGACGCTCTCACCCGCGCGAAGACGTTCTTCGCCCAGGACGCGCCCCTCGCCCGCTTCCCGTACGAGGCGGCACGAGAAGGCTGAGCCGGTCCGAACAGGTCAGGCGCTGATGTCCTTCGCCGTGAACCTCGCCCACGCCGCCGTGCCGAACACCGCCGCGTACAGCGCCTGGAGGCCGAGGTTCTTCTGCAGGTCGTCCCAGTAGACCGGGTCGCGCATCAGGTCGGCGAAAGACAGCCAGTAGTGCGAGAAGAAGTACGGCTGGAGGGCGTGCAACTGGGGTATCTGGTCGAGGATCTGAACAGTGGTGAGCAGCCCGACGGTCGTCGCCATCGCCGCGATGCCGCTGTTGGTGAGCGTCGAGACGAACAGGCCGAGGGCGGCCACGCCGACCAGCGAGAGGGCGACGACCAGAGCGATCAGCAGGGCCCGGCCGAGGCCCTCGGCGAAGCTGATCCGCGTGCCGGATATCGTCGTGAGGTCGCCCAGCGGGAAGAGCAGCGCGCCGACGATCAGTGCCGAGACGGCGACGACCAGGGTGGCCAGCAGACAGAAGGCCGTCACCGTTGCGTACTTGGTGAGCAGCAGCCGGGTGCGGCCGGCCGGGGCGACCAGCAGATAGCGCAGGGTGCCCGCACCCGCCTCGCCCGCTATCGCGTCGCCCGCGACGACGCCGACGGCCATCGGCAGGAAGAACGGCAGGGTCGCGGCGAGCGCCGTGAACACCAGGAACAGTCCGTTGTTGGTGATCTGTGAGATGAACGCCGGGCCCTGGCCGCCATGGTCCGCCGACCCGCCGCCGCGCGTCTCGATCTTCACCGCGATCCCGACGAGCACCGGCACCACGGCCAGCACTCCGAGCAGGGCGAGCGTGCGCCAGCGGCGGACGGTCGTGACCAGCTCGCTGCGCAGCAGCCCGAACGTCCACAGGGGGCTCGGTCGCCGCACGGCGGAGGCGACGGCCGCCTCGGCTCCGGGAGCCGCCCTGGGCGCGGGAGCCGCCTCGGACCCGGGGCCCTTCTCGGACAGGGGATCCGTCTCAGCTCGCGACATCGAAACCCTCCCCCGTCAGTGCCACGAACGCGTCCTCCAGCGAGGCCCGTTCGAGCGCGAAGCCGCGCACCCGCACGCCCGCCGTGACCAGCGCGGCGTTCACCTCGGCGAGGTCCCGCGCGGGCGGTTCGCCGGTGACCCGGTCGCCGTCGGCGGTGACGTCCGCGACGCCCTGTTCCTTCAGCACCCGGGCGGCCTCGGCCGGATCCGGAGTGGTGACCACCAGCCGGCCGCGCGCGCCGGCCGCCAGGTCGGCCACCGCGCCCTGGGTGACGAGCCGGCCCTGCGCCATGACCGCCGCGTGCGTGCACACCTGCTCGATCTCGTCGAGCAGGTGGGAGGAGAGGAAGACCGTCGTGCCGTCGGCGGCCAGCTCTCTGATCAGGGCGCGGATCTCCCGCATGCCCTGCGGGTCGAGACCGTTGGTGGGCTCGTCCAGGACGAGCAGCCGGCGCGGCTGGAGCAGGGCCGCCGCGAGCCCCAGGCGCTGCTTCATACCCAGCGAGTACGCTCTCGCCTTCTTCCCGGCGGCCGCCGCGAGGCCCACCCGGTCCAGGGCGGCGGCGACGCGGGCGCTCCGGGTGCGGGGGTCGGCGGTCGGGTCGGCGGCGTCGTAGCGCAACAGGTTGTCCCGGCCGGAGAGGAAGCCGTACAGTGCGGGGCCCTCGATGAGCGCGCCGACCTCGGGCAGCACGGCGCGGGCCGCCCGGGGCATCGGGCGGCCCAGCACACGGGCCGTGCCGGCGGTCGGCTCGATCAGGCCCATCAGCATGCGGATGGTCGTGGTCTTGCCCGAGCCGTTCGGACCGAGGAAGCCGAAGACGCTGCCGGCCGGGACGGTCAGATCCAGACCGTCCACGGCGAGCTGTCCGCCGCGGTAGCGCTTGGTGAGGCCGCGCGTGGCGATGACGCCCGCCTCGGCGTGCCCGGGGACATGCTGCTCGGCGTCCCCCGCCTCCCGCTCCGTGGCGGACGGTCCGTCCATCGGCTCCCCCTCGATCCGTGCCCCCGTAGAGGTCAACGCACGATCACGGTCCGTAGTGCCCGGACGGGGTCACTTTCCTTCGTTCGCCGCCTTCACCAGGGCGTCCTTCGTCACCGCGCCGGCGTAGACCTTGCCGTTGTCGGTCATCAGGACGTTGACCAGGCGAGTGGAGAAGACCGTGCCCTTGCCGAACTTGCCGGAGACCTTGTCGCCGAGCGAGCCGAGGAAGCCGCTGAGGTCACCGGCCTTGGAACCGCCGCTCGGCAGGCCGCCCCTGGCGCCCGTGTCGAACGTGGCGACGGACGTCCAGCCCTTGCCGATGACGGTGCCCTTGTCGTGGCCCTGGGCGAAGCCCTCGCCGGGCTTGAACCCGTCGTGCTCCCGGGCCGCGGCGCCCTTCTTCTGCTCCGTCACCTTCGCGCCCTTGGGCGGGGTGAAGGCGAACGTGGAGGCGGCCGGCCTGGCGAAGGAGACCTCGGTGAAGCCCGCGTCGACGACGGCGGCGCCGCCGCTCTTCGGGGTCAGCGTGAACTTCAGCGGCATGCCGGTCTTCGAGTCGACCGCGATGCTGATCGCGCCGACCGTGGTGCCCGACTGGCGGGGCTTGATCAGCAGCTTGTAGGCGGCGCGGCCGGCGACCTGCTCGGTGCCGTCGACGGTGACGGACGTGGTGCCGTCCACCGCCTTCAGCGCCTGGTCGGCGAAGTCCTTCGGCGTGACCGGCGGCTGCTCGGCCCTGCGGTCCTTGCCGGTCTCGGCGGAGGTGCTGTGGGTGACCGAGTTGGTCTTGCTGTCGTAGCCCCAGACGTTCGCGCCGTCGTGGATGAGGCTGTATTCGGAGCCGCTCTCCAGCAGCGAGACCTTCTGCTTGTCCGGGCCGTCGGCGGCGACGCGCAGCGTGTGCGTGCCGGAGACCAGCTCGGTGAGCTTGGCCTGCGGGTCGGCGGAGGAGCCGCCGCCGGAGCCCTTGCCAGCGCCGGAGCCCAGGCTGCTCTCCAGGCCGCCGAGGTTCGGCAGGCCGAGGTCGGTGCTGATCTTCACCGTGCCGGACAGCTGCTGCACGTCCGACTTGGCGATCTTGTCGATGAGCTGCTTCGCGGTGATCTTGGGCAGGTCGGGGTCGCCCGAGGCGGCGAGCGCCGGGACCAGCCCGATCGTGGCCGCCGCCACGCCCACCACCGCGACCGGGACCGCGTAACGCGCGGCCTTGCGGCGTCCGGCGTGCGGGTTCTCGTCCCGCGCGACGTCCACCGCGTCGTCGGATTCGTACGGTGCCATGTGTGCCTTACCTCCGTCGTCGGCGGCGGCTGTCCTCACGCTGGTCCACCCTGAGCCGCCATTCTCACCCGAATCGGTGAGGAGTGGTGATGTCCGTGTTCCCCATCTCACCAAATCGGCCATGAAGAAGCGTCAGACCACGGAGCCAACTCCGTGTACGACTGCGGTATGACACCCAGGGGTGGCGGCCGCCGGGACCCCTAGGGGTGTGCCAGGTCGCGCGCCGGGTCGTGGACGTCCGCCGCTGTGCCGCGGGAGCGGTCCGACACGCTGTCGCGGGGCCGGCACACCACCCTCCGGCTCGCCGTCGTGGCCCGGTTCGCCGTCGCGGCCGGGGCCTCAGCCCGCGCGGTGGACCACCGCGTCGCACAGCTCCAACAGAGCCGCCTTGGCGTCGCAGTCCCGCAGGGGCGACAGCGCGGCCCGGGCCTCCTCGGCGTAGCGCACGGTGTCGCGGCGGGCCTGCTCCAGCGCGGGGTGCGCGCGCAGCGCGGTCAGCGCCTCGGCGTGCCGGGCGTCGTCGGTGAGGTCGGAGTCCAACAGCTCGCACAGTGCGAGGTCCTCGGGCAGCCCCAGCCGGGCCGCGCGCTCGCGCAGCCGGAGCACGGGCAGCGTCGGGATGCCCTCACGCAGGTCGGTGCCCGGGGTCTTGCCGGACTCGTGCGAGTCGGAGGCGATGTCCAGGACGTCGTCGGCGAGCTGGAAGGCGACACCGAGCCGCTCGCCGTACTGGGTGAGGACGTCGACGACCGTCTCGTCGGCGCCCGACATCATCGCGCCGAACCGGCACGAGACCGCCACCAGCGAGCCGGTCTTGCCACCGAGCACGTCCAGGTAGTGCTCGACCGGGTCACGGCCGTCCGAGGGGCCCGCGGTCTCCAGGATCTGGCCCGTGACCAGCCGCTCGAACGCGAGGGCCTGCACCCGGACCGCCTCGGGCCCGAGGTCGGCGAGGATCTGGGAGGCGCGGGCGAAGAGGAAGTCGCCGGTGAGGACCGCGACGGAGTTGCCCCAGCGGGTGTTGGCGCTGTCCACACCGCGCCGCACGGCCGCCTCGTCCATGACGTCGTCGTGGTACAGCGTGGCGAGGTGGGTCAGCTCCACGACGACGGCCGACGGCACGATGCCCGGCGCGTGGCGGTCGCCGAACTGTGCTGCGAGCATCACGAGCAGCGGCCGGAACCGCTTCCCGCCGGCCCGTACGAGGTGCTGCGCGGCCTCCGTGATGAACGGGACCTCGCTCTTGGTGGCCTCGAGCAAGCCTTCCTCGACAGCCGCCAATCCGGCCTGGACATCGGCTTCGAGAGCCTGGTCCCGTACGCTCAGCCCGAACGGCCCGACGACGGTCACGAGGGGTCTCCTGTCTGCTGGTGTCTGCTGGCGATTACACGGTTTGTCGATAGGTCGCTGCCATCACTCAAGTCAGCGTATCCGGTCCTGTTTCGATCACCGATAGCGCCCACCGGTCCAGCACAGGCGGTATTGGATCATGACCGGTTTGCTTTCGATCAGATGATAAGAACAGACATTCATCGACTTAACAGGACGTCTCCCACTTTGTCGCGAATCGAGGAGCGAGCGGAGTAACACCTCCACCCCGACCCGCCTCCTCACCCCCCTTCCACGTCCCCCTTCCACGTCCCCCTTCCACGTCCCCCTCCACGACCGGCGCCACTCCGAACGTGAGTCCATTAAATCCGTTATGCCCATTCTGTGGCGATTTGCTACTTCGTGAGTTGGGTCACGGACGCTCATGTCCGCCCACCGACCGCCGACCCATCCGTCCCCCTTGCCCTGCGGGGGAGTTGAGGATTGGCAGCGGCAAAGGATCAAGTACCCCAAAGGCCGCACTTCAAGGTCAAACAGGACGTTGTGTGATTCCGGCACTTGTTCCCGACATGTGCTCTCGCATACGTTCCGGCTCGCCGGGCGGACGCCGAATCCTGCCGCCGCCCGCACAACCATCCGCGAACTCATTCGTACGGCAGGAGCGGGGGACCCAGGTAAGTCGCCGGACCGGTCGGCACACGTCGCATCGGAACGGCTAGGGGTGAAGCCGCGCCTTCCCGCGAAGGCACGGCCGGGCACCTCCCCGCCCGAACCCGACAGCTCACCTCGCAGGCGACGGAGAGGAACTCCCCATGTCCGCTGCCGCTCAGCATCGTCGTACCCGCACCAGCCGTCTCATGCGCACCCTCGCCGTCGCCGGCACCGGTGCCGCCGTCCTCGCGATGCCGCTCATCGGTGCCACCAGCGCCTCCGCCGCCACCAGCACGCCCTCGCCGGCCGCCACGACCAGGTCCCTCGTGAACGCCTCCGGGTACACGAACACGCTCGACGGCTGGATCCGCGAGTCTCTCTCGATCATGGCCCAGAAAAGCATCCCGGGCTCCTACAACGGCATCTACCGCAACGTCATGCGGGAGTCCTCCGGCAACCCGCTGGCCATCAACAACTGGGACTCCAACGCCGCCGCCGGCATCCCGTCCAAGGGCCTGCTCCAGGTCATCGACCCGACCTTCCGCGCCTACCACGTGACCGGCACCGCGCTCGACCCGTACGACCCGGTCGCGAACATCACCGCGGCCTGCAACTACGCCGCCGCGCGCTACGGCTCGATCGACAACGTCCACAGCGCGTACTGAGACACCGCGGCCCGGACGCGGCCCAGTACGGAACCGCCTGAGACCCGGCCGACCTGCGCGCACCGATGCGCCGGTCAGCCGGTCAGCCGGTCAGCCGGTCGGAAACAGTCTTTCGAGGACGACGGCGACGCCGTCGTCCTCGTTCGACATGGTGATCTCGTCGGCCACCGCCTTCAGTTCGGGGTGCGCGCCGGCCATGGCGACCCCGTGCCCGGCCCAGTCGAACATCGGGATGTCATTGGGCATGTCCCCGAACGCCAGCGCCCGGCGGGCGCCGACGCCGAGCCGCTCGGCGGCGAGTGCCAGCCCGGTCGCCTTGGTCACCCCGCACGGCTGGAGCTCCACGGTCCCCGGCCCCGACATGGTGACCGTCGCGAGCGAACCCACCACCGCGCGCGCGACAGAGGCCAACTCGTCGTCGGACAGGGCGGCATGGCGCAGCAGCACCTTGCTGATGGGCCTGCGCCACAGGTCGTCGCGCCGGTCGACCCGCACCGAGGGCAGGGTCGGGTGCGGCATCCGGTAGCCGGGCTCGATGAGCGTCAGCCCGTCGACGCCGTCCTGGTCGACGGCCGCGTAGACCTGCCCCACCTCGGCCTCGATCTTGCCGAGCGCCTCCTCGGCCAGCTCCCGGTGCAGCCGGACCGACCACAGCAGGCGCCCGCTTCCGACGTCGTAGACCTGCGCGCCCTGTCCGCACACCGCGAGTCCCGTGCAGCCGAGACGTGCGAGCAGCGGCCGTACCCGAGGAGCCGGACGGCCCGTCACCACCAGATGCCGGGCACCGGCCCGCGCCGCCCGTGCGAGCGCGGCGAGCGACCGGTCGGAGACCGTGTCGTCGCCGCGCAGCAGCGTTCCGTCCAGGTCAGTGGCGATCAGTGCGTATGCGGCTGCCATGATCAGAGAATACGGACGCCAGGCAGGTCCGACTCACCTTGCCGTACCGCGTACTTACGTGCTCATCGCCCCCAAGTGGCGCCCGCGGACCGCCTGGTGGCACTGCCGCGATCATCGCCGCGGTCTCCGCCTCGGACACTGCCGCGGACCCGGAATGCCGTCGCCGTCCCCGGACGCGGCCGCTTCGTCAGCCGTGGGCCGCCGCCAGGTGCCGCGTCAGGCGCGGCGAGGCGAACTCCGTGCCGCACACGAAGCGCATCACCGGGCCGTACGACGACGCCGCCGGCAGGCCCGTGAAGTACAGGCCGGGGACGGAGGAGACGAAGCCGGGACCGAGCCTCGGCGCGCCGCGGCTCACGGCCAGCCGGGTGCGCAGGCCGTGGCCGAGGAAGTCCATCGCCGCGATGTCGACGCGGTAGCCGGTGGCCGCGATGACGTGGTCGGCGGTGAGCCGTTCCGTACCGTCGGCAGGGCTCCCCCCGCGCGGGCCGGTGCGAGGACGGGAGAACGCGCGGACGGTGAGGACGGGGCTGCCGTCCGGTGCCTCCGCGCGGACGATCCGCTCGACTTCCTGCACCTGTACGGCGCTGTCGAACCGCTCGCGCAGCCACCAGGCGCCGAGCGGCCCGAGGACCCGGCGGGCCAGGTGGTGACGGGTGGCCTCGGGCAGGTGGCGGTAATGGTGCGGGTAGTAGCTCAGCGCCCACAGCGACCAGGCGCGGCCGAAGGGGGATGCGGGGCGCAGCCTCGGCTGCTCCCAGGGTGGAGCGCCGAAGGCGACCCGGCCGCGTCCGCGCGCGACCACGCGCACGCGTGCGCCGGCTTCGGCGGCGAGCGCGGCCGTCTCCAGCGCGGACTGGCCGGCGCCGACGACGATCAGCTCCCGGCCGGCGAACCGGCCGAGGTCGTGGTGCTGGGAGCTGTGCGAGAGCGGGCCGGAGGCGGACGGCCCGTCGGACGCCGCGCCCGCGAGTTCCGGCGGTAGGTGGGCGAGGCCGGACAGGCCGGTGGCGACGACCACCGCGCGTGCGGTGCACAACTCTCCCGAGTCCAGCTTGATTTCGAAGCCACCGCGCGCGTCCCGGTCGACGGACACGACCCGTACCCGCTCCAGGCCGGGCAGCAGCTTCTGCTGGAACCACTCGCCGTAGGCGACGAAGGTCTCCACCGGGATGATGTCCTCGTCGGTCACCAGACGGCGGATCCCGGCCGCGTCGCAGTAGTCGGCGAGGGTGTGGCCGGGCTGCGGGCAGTGCAGGCTCGACGCGGCGGGTGTCGACTTCAGGAGCATGCCCTCGGGCATGTGGGCGCGCCAGCTGACCATGGGGTCGCCGAAGACGCGGACGGGGATGCCGCGCGCGCGGAGATGGGCGGCGGTGGACAGGCCGAACGGCCCGGCCCCGATGACTACAACCGGTCGAGTCACGAAGTCCCTCCCCAGGACACGGTGCGCCACTCTCGTCTCGGTGGCTTGGCCTACTTCGTGGAGGTGCTGCCGCCGCGGCGGTTGGTCCGCCACAGCTGATAGAGGTGCTTCGCGCCCGGGCGCACGAAGCGGGCGAGCATCGTGAGGAACGGCAGCGGGTCGTCAGCCGCGAACCAGGCCAGCTCCGTCCCGCTCGCCTTCGCCGGCGCGTGCGGCGTCGTGTAGCCGCTGCGGCGGTAGGCGAGGAGGGCGGGCAGGTCGATGTTCTCCACGACGTAGCGATGGCCGGCGCGCTGTTCCCCCTCCGGTACGGCGCGGCCGGTCAGGTGCAGGTGCAGGGCGCGGACCACGTCCACCCCCGACTCGTTCTCGAAGAGCCGGAACTGGGCGCCCATGCGGGGGTTGAAGTCCAGGAGTTTGTACTGTCCGTCGCGCCGGTCGAAGCGCAGGTCGAGGTCGATGACGCCGCTGAAGCCGATCTGCTTGATGAAACGTGCGGCGACGTCGGCGAGTTCCGGGTTGTCGACGACGTAGGCATTCGCCGTCATCCCGGCGTGCGGTGGCCACGAGCGGACCTTGACACCGGTGAACAGCGCGAGCGGGGTGGAGTCCGGGCCGAAGCAGGCGTGCACGATCCAGTCCTCGGCCTCCTCGCGCGGGAGGTACTCCTGGAGGATCACGCCCGGCTCGTCGCCCCAGTCGCGGGCCAGGGCGAGCAGGCCCTCCCGGGTGGCGATCCGCGTGGTGCCGTTCACGGCGGGCCGGCGCCGCCGTACGAACGCCTCGCGGTTCTTGGCCACCACCGGGAAGCAGGCCGTGTCCGCGAAGGCGACGATGTCGTCGTACGACTCCGGGAACGCGGCCGACGGGCTGGCGATGCCGTGCTCGACGCACAGTTCGTGCAGCCCCTGTTTGCTGGCGAGCCGGCGCGGGAGCCCCGGCTCGACCCTCGGGAAGAGAAAAGATCCGGCCAGCTCGTCCTGGTGCTCGGCGATCAGGACGGCGGCCTCTTCGTCGGTCGGTATCAGGACGGTCGGGCGGCCGATGCGGCGGCCGACGCGCAGCAGCCCCTCGACCAGGTGGCCCGAGTCCTCCGCACCGGTCGTCGGCCACACGAACGCCTTCTTCAGGTAGCGCGAGGAAGCCGCCGGCGTGTACGGATCCTCGGTGATGGCGTACATGGGCACGCCGAGGCGGCCCAGACTGCGAATGGCGCCGACACCGCCGTGGTGCAGCGGGTAATCGCCGAACTTGACGATCAGCCCCGGCACGTCACGGTCGGCCTCGAACGGCACACTGACGGCGTCTCCGGCCACGGGTCCCCCCACGTGTCCCCCCAAACGGAACGGATCCAGCCCGTCCGTGTCCCCAAAGGACGCTAAGCCGGAATTGCCCACTCCGACAAGGCCTATTCAGAGCCTATTCGGACATTGCGAACCCTTTAGGCATCGCGCGGGCAACCTTCGGGGCACCTGGCGGGACATGCACCGGGCACACCTCGGGGCACTGCCCAAGACACGCGTCACGGCCGTAACGTGTGGCGCGACCACATGGAACGCATCGCCATGCATGGCCCGGATGAGAGTGAGGCAGCACCCCATGCCCCCCTTCGACGTCCCCGAGGGCGACCCCTTCGGCCCGCACAACCTTCCCTATGGCGTGTTCTCGCCCTCCGGCAGCACGGAGCGGAGGGTCGGCGTCCGGCTCGGGGACCACGTCCTCGACGCGGGCGCGGCGGCCGCCGCCCTCGGCTCACCGCACCAGGCGCTGCTCGCCCGCCCCACCCTCAACGCCCTGCTGGCCGCCGGCCGCGCGACGTGGTCGCAGGTACGGGACGCCGTCACAGCCTGGGTCACGGACCCCGCACACCGCGAGGCCGTGGAGCCGCTGTTCCGCCCCTTGTCCGAGGTGACCCTGCACCTGCCCTTCGAGGTCGCGGACTACGTCGACTTCTACGCCTCGGAGAACCACGCGCGGAACGTCGGCCAGATCTTCCGCCCGGACGCCGCGGACTCCCTCACCCCCAACTGGAAGCATCTGCCGATCGGATACCACGGCCGCTCCGGCACGGTCGTCGTCTCGGGCACGGACGTCGTACGCCCGTCCGGGCAGCGCAAGGGCCCGACCGACCCGGCGCCCGTGTTCGGCCCGTCGATCAGGCTGGACATCGAGGCCGAGGTCGGCTTCGTCGTGGGCGTCCCGTCCGCACTGGGCAGCCCGGTCGCACTCGGCGACTTCCGGGAGCACGTCTTCGGCCTCTGCCTGCTGAACGACTGGTCCGCGCGGGACATCCAGGCCTGGGAGTACGTCCCCCTCGGCCCGTTCCTCGGCAAGTCCTTCGCCACCTCGGTGTCCGCATGGATCACCCCGCTGGACGCGCTGGAGCACGCGCGCGTGGCCGCACCGCAGCGCACGCACCCCCTGCTGCCCTATCTGGACGACGGGGCGCCGGGCATCGAGCCGGGCGGCTACGACCTGCGGATCTCCGTCGCGATCAACGGCCATGTGGTTGCCGAGCCGCCATTCTCGACCATGTACTGGACCGCCGCCCAGCAGCTCGCCCACATGACGGTGAACGGCGCCTCGCTGCGCACCGGCGACCTGTACGGCTCGGGCACGGTGAGCGGCCCCGCCGAGCACCAGCGCGGCTCCCTCCTGGAGCTCACCTGGAACGGCCGCGACCCCCTCGAACTCCCCGACGGCAAGCGGGCCTTCCTGGAGGACGGCGACGTGGTGACGCTGTCCGCGTGGGCGCCCGGCCCGGACGGACGCCGGGTCGGGCTGGGGGAGGTCAGCGGCCGGGTCGTACCGGCGTGAGCCACGCAGTCGCCACGCGCGTGCGTGCGTGCGTAGCGGCACGTACTGGCGACGGCTGACGCGGCGTCCTCGCCGGACGACCTGGGCCGGGCGGCGGAACCCACCGACGGCACGAGGGAGTTCGTGACCTGGGCGCCGACTCCGGGATTCGGGCCGGAGGCCGTGCCGGAGGCCGTGCCGGAGGCCGTGCCGGAGGCCATGCGGCGGGCCTTGCGGGACCGGGAGACGCAGGGCTTCCGCCCCCGGAGGCCGGACGGTACCGGACGAGGCGGCCGGGGGTGCGGGACGGATCACTGCCGAGACCTGCCTCTCGCCGCCCCTCCCCGGCATACTGGGCGGACAAGGCACCATGCGACGCGCCCCCGGCACATCGCCTCGCACCACCCGCACCCGCGTCCCTCTCCGACCAGGAACCGGAGCCCCGGCATGACCGTCTGCCTGCTCCTGCTGAGCGTCGTCGCCCTGACGTCCGCGCTGCCGGCACCGCGCGCGCTGACCCGTGCCGCCTGGCCCGAGCGGGAACCCGTGGTCGCGCTGTGGGTGTGGCAGTGCCTGGTCGCCACCGTCCTGCTGTGCTGCCTGGCCGCGCTGGTCCTGGGCACGGCGGCCGTCTTCCACACCGTCCGCGACCACGTGTTCGCCCCCGCGCCGCCCTCCGTCACCGCCGCGTACGACCTGTCGGCCACACCGGTGTGGGCCACCGCCCTCACCCTGCTGCTGGCCTGCGGGGCCGCGTGGACGACGGCGATGCTGGCCCGGGAGATCGTCGAGGCCCGCCGCAGCCGCGGCCAGGCTCGCGCGCAACTGCGCGAGCGCGCCCCCGACCTGCCGGCCGGGCTGCCGGCGGCGCGCGGCCCGATGCTCGTGCTGGAGGACGAGTATCCGGACGCCTGGTGGATGCCGGGCCACCCGCCGCAACTGGTCGTCACCACGGGCGCGCTGCAACGCCTCACCGACCACCAGCTCGACGCCGTCCTCACCCACGAACGCGGACACGCGCGTGCCCACCACGACTGGCTTCTGCACCTGTCCACCGCGCTCGCCACGGGCTTCCCGCGCGTGCCGCTCTTCGCCCACTTCTGCGACCAGACGCACCGCCTGGTCGAGCTGGCCGCCGACGACACGGCGTCCCGCCGCTGCGGACACCTCACCACGGCCCTCGCGCTGATCGAGCTGAACCAGCACCGGGGTGTCCTCTCCTGCGACTCCAGCCGCCGCCTGCTGGGCGAGCGCGTGGACCGCCTCCTGGAGCCCCCACCGCGGCTGCTGCGCCGGCACCGGGCCCTGACGACGACCGTGGCGGCCCTGGTGCCGCTGCTGCCCCTGCTGATCACGTTCGCCCCGGGGCTGACGGCGCTGTCCTGACCGGCGCGCCGGTGGCGGATCTTCCCGCCCGCTGAGCGACAACCGCAGCTCAGCGGCGTATCCGACACCCCCTCACCTGGCGCAACACTGCGGCAACACGCCTTTCCCCATCACATCGGTATGGTTCCAGCCATGCCACCCACCGACCGCCCCCGCGACCACGCCGGTCAGGGCGCCGCGACCACCGTCGCCGCCCACCGCGCACGTCGCCGGCTGCGTGCGGACCGGGCCCGGCAGCTTGCCGACCTGCTGCGCCACCAGCTGCTCACCGGCGCCTTCCAGGACGGCCCCCTCCCCCACGAGTCGATCCTCGCCGCCGACTACCGCGCCTCCCGCAACACCGTCCGCCAAGCCCTGGACCTGCTCCGGGCAGAAGGGCTGGTGGAGCGGCAGCCCGGGGTCGGCACCGTGGTCGTCGCCCGGAAGTACCCGCACGGGCTCGACCGTCTGCTGGGTCTCGCGGAAACCCTCCGCGAACACGGCCGCGTCACCAACGAGGTCCGCACCATGGGCCCCGCTCCCGCGCCCGCTCCGGTCGCCGACCGCCTCGGCGTACCGGCTGGCGCCGACGTGCTCTACATCGAGCGCCTGCGCCGTCTGAACGGTCTCCCCCTCTCCCTCGACCTGACCTACATCCCGCTCGACATCGGCACCGCCCTGCTCGGCGCCGACCTGGAGAACACCGATGTCTTCCGCCTCCTGGAAGCCATCACCGGCCAGCGCCTCGGCCACGCGGAGATCACCCTTGAGGCGGTGAACGCGGACGCTCACTCCGCCGCCGTGCTCCAGGCTCCCCGGGGCGGCGCCGTACTGATGCTGGAACGCCTCACCCATCTCGCCGACGGACGCCCCGTCGACCTGGAGTTCATCCGCTTCCGCGGCGACCGCATCACCATGAGCGGCCTGCTCCACCGGTCCTAGCCAAAGGCGGCCGCACCCCACCCTGCCAGCACGTTTCCTGGAGACAGCCATGACCTTGGCGCCCCAGCGGGCCGACGTGCCCGTCACCATCGACGAGTCGAAGTGCATCGACGGCTGCACCCTCTGCGTGGACATGTGCCCGCTGGACTCCCTCGCCATCGACGAGAGCAGCGGCACGGCGTACATGCACGTCGACGAGTGCTGGTACTGCGGCCCGTGTGCGGCCCGCTGTCCCACCGGAGCCGTCACGGTCAACATGCCCTACCTACTCCGGTGAGAGGTACAACCCCCATGAAACGCATGGCAGTTGCCCTGTTCGCCACCGCACTCCTGCTTCCCCTGTCCGCCTGCGGCGGCAGCGCCGAGGCGGGCAGCGGCTCCACGGTCACCGTGACCGTCGGCTACCAGTCCAAGACCATCAACACCGTCACTGCGGGAACCCTGCTGCGCTCCCTCGGCTACTTCGAGCAGCAGCTCGACTCCCTGCACGACGGCCACACCTACAAGGTCGACTGGCAGGACTACGCCGCAGGCGCCCCGATCACCGCCCAGATGACCGCCGGGAAGATCGACATCGGCTCGATGGGCGACTTCCCACTCCTGCTCAACGCTGCCCGCGGCAAGCAGCTCGGCCGCCCCACGCACCTGGTCTCGGTGACCGGCTACAACCTGCGCGGCGGCCTCAACACCGTGGTGACCGCGCCTGATTCGAAACTCGCCTCACTGACGGACCTGAAGGGCAAGAAGGTCTCCACGAGCATCGGCTCCGCCGCCGACGGCACGCTCGTACGCGCCCTTCAACGCGCCGGCATCGACCCGGACAAGGGCATCTCCAAGCTCAACCAGCAACCCGCCGTGGGCGCCTCGGCGCTGGCCTCCGGCAGCGTGGACGCCCTGTCGCAGTTCGTCGCCTGGCCCGGGCTGCTCGCCTACCAGGGCAGGGCGAAGGCCTTGTACGACGGAGCCCAGCTGAACCTGCCCACCTTCCACGGTGTGACCGCCCGCGAAGACTTCGCCCGGCAGCACCCGGCCGTCCTGGAGGCCTTCCTCAAGGCCCAGGCCAAGGCGACGGACTACCTCAACGCCCACCCCGTCACCGCCGCCGAAAAGGTCGCCCAAGCCACGGGCCTGCCGACCGAGGTGGTCTACCTCTACAACGGCGCCCACGGCATCGCCACGTTCGACCCCGCCGTCAAGCCCCAGCTCGTCTCCACGCTGAAGCAGGACGTGTCCGTGCTGAAGGCCGCCAAGCTGACCGGCGACATCGACGTGGACTCCTTCGTCGACGACCAATACGTGAAGAAGGCCCTCGGCACGTCCTACGCCCAGCGGCTCACCGCCGCACCCGCGCCGACCGCGAGCGAGGTGTGGGCCGGAAACAGCGACAAGACCCTCATCTTCACGTCCGCGAAGGCGCTGCTGGCCTACGTGGCCGCGCACCAGGACGGCATCCGCGCCGCCTATGTGCCCGATGCCACCACCGGCACGCTCTGGTTCGCCGGCAAGGCGGTCTGGGTGGCCGACGGCGACCGGTTGCTGCCCTTCGTCACCCCGGCCACCGCGCAGGCCTACGTCACCACCCACGCAGGCGCACGCACCGTGTCGTACCGCGAGGCTCTGGAGCGGGCCGTATGACCCGCCGGCCCCTGATCCGGTATACGCTGCGCACCGCCTCCCTGGCGGCCTTCCTCGGTCTGTGGCAGCTGCTGACCAGCCTGAAGGTCGACCTGTGGCTGCGCTTCTCGCAGTTCCCGACCGTCACCGACGTGGCCCGCGCCTTCGCCGGCCGGCTCTCCGGTGACGACTACTGGACCGACCTCACCGACAGCCTCACCCGGATCCTCAGCGGCTTCGCCCTGGCCGCCGTCCTCGGCGTGGCGACGGGCGTGCTCGTGGCCCGCTCGCGGCTCGCCGAGGATCTGCTCGGCCCGGTCCTGGAGGTGATCCGCCCGATCCCGGCGATCGCCCTCGTCCCGGTCGCGATCCTTCTCTTCCCCTCCAACGAGCAGGGCATCGTCTTCATCACCTGCACCGCCGCCTATTTCCCCGTACTGGTCTCCACCCGGCACGCGGTCCGCGCGCTCACCCCCGTCTGGGAGGAGGCGGTGCGCACCATGGGCGGTGGCCGGCTGCGGATCCTCGGGTCGGTGGTGCTGCCGGGCGCGCTGCCCGGGATCTTCGGCGGACTGTCGGTCGGTATCGGCGTGTCCTGGATCTGCGTGATCTCCGCCGAGATGATCTCCGGCCAGTACGGGGTCGGTTACCGCACCTGGCAGGACTACACGGTGGTGAACTACCCGGGCGTCTTCGTCGGCATGGTCACCATCGGCGTTCTCGGCTGGGTGACCTCCACGGCCGTGGAGCTCCTCGGCCGGCGTCTGACCCGCTGGCTGCCCCGCACCTCGTACGTCCCCGGCGGCCGCGCCCGCGCGGCCCGGCCCGCCGTCGCCCCCGTACGCGGTGGCCGCGATTCCGAGCAGCACGCTCAGCCCGAGCAGCAGGGCCACCAGGACACCGAGGAGGCCCGCGATGAGCACCTCGTCTGAGACCGTCACCTCTCCGGTCACCACGCCGGCACCGGGGAGTGCACGCGGTACCCGGCTCACGTTCCGTTCCGCCGTGCTCGGGCGGCCGGACGCGCCGGTGCTGTCCGGCGTCGACCTGGAGGTCGCTCCCGGCGAGATCCTCACCGTCGTCGGCCCCTCGGGCTGCGGCAAGTCCACGCTGCTGCGCACGCTCGCCGGACTGCTGCCTCCGCTGGGCGGCACGGCCGAGGCGGACGGCGCCGCGCTGACCGGGCCGTCGGCCGACCGTGCGCTGGTCTTCCAGGAGGACGCGCTGCTCCCCTGGCGCACCTTGCGAGGGAACGTCGAACTGCCGCTCGCCATCAGCGGCGTACCGCGCGGTGAACGCCGCGCCCGCGCCGAGTCCTGGCTCGAACGCGTCGGACTCAGCGCGCAGGCGGGGCAGTTGCCGCACCGTGTGTCCGGCGGGCAGCGCCAGCGCGCCCAGTTGGCCCGCGCGCTGGCCGACAGTCCGCGCGCGGTCCTCATGGACGAGCCCTTCGGCGCCCTGGACGTCCAGACCCGCTCCGGCATGCAGGACCTGCTGGTGGAGGTGCTGCGCGGCACGGGCGCGACCGTCGTCTTCGTCACGCACGACGTGGACGAGGCCCTCTTCCTCGGCGACCGCGTGGCCCTCCTCGGCTCCGGCCGGGTGGCCGCCGTGCGCGACGTCCCCGGCCCCCGCGACCGAGGGGCTGTCGACGCTCCCGCCCGCGTGGCCCTGCGCCGCGACATCCTGACCTCGCCCGGCTCCTGAAAGGCACCCCGGTGACCACCCCCGCGCCCACCCTCCCGGAGATTCCCGCCGTCACCGACGCCGAGGAGCTGACCTGCGACGTCCTCGTCATCGGCGGTGGCACCGCCGGCACCATGGCCGCGCTGACCGCCGCCGAGCGCGGCGCCGACGTCCTGCTGCTGGAGAAGGCCCACGTCCGCCACTCCGGCGCGCTCGCCATGGGCATGGACGGCGTCAACAACGCGGTCGTCCCTGGCCGCGCCGAACCCGACGACTACGTCGCCGAGATCACCCGCGCCAACGACGGCATCGTCGACCAGTCCACCGTCCGGCAGACCGCCACCCGAGGTTTCGCGATGGTGCAACGGCTGGAGTCGTACGGCGTCAAGTTCGAGAAGGACGAGCACGGTGAGTACGCGGTGCGCCAGGTGCATCGCTCCGGCTCGTACGTACTGCCGATGCCAGAGGGCAAGGACGTCAAAAAGGTCCTCTACCGGCAGTTGCGGCGGCGCGAGATGCGGGAGCGGATCCGCATCGAGAACCGCGTGATGCCGGTCCGGGTGCTCACTGCGGACGGGCGGGCCGTGGGCGCCGCGGGCTTCCACACCCGCACCGGCGCCTTCGTCACCGTCCGCGCGGGGGCGGTCGTCCTCGCGACCGGCGCCTGCGGCCGGCTCGGGCTGCCCGCCTCCGGCTACCTGTACGGCACCTACGAGAACCCCACCAACGCCGGTGACGGATACGCCATGGCCTACCACGCGGGCGCCGAACTGTCCGGTATCGAGTGCTTCCAGATCAACCCGCTCATCAAGGACTACAACGGGCCCGCCTGCGCCTACGTCGCCAACCCCTTCGGCGGCTACCAGGTCAACCGGCACGGCGAGCGGTTCGTCGACTCGGACTACTGGTCCGGGCGGATGATGGCCGAGTTCGCCGCCGAGGTCGCCGGTGACCGCGGCCCGGTCTACCTCAAGCTCAGCCATCTCCCCGAGGAGTCGGTGTCCGCGCTGGAGTCGATCCTGCACTCCACCGAGCGCCCCACCCGCGGCACCTTCCACGCCGGACGCGGGCACGACTACCGCACCCACGACGTCGAGATGCACATCTCCGAGATCGGCCTGTGCGGCGGCCACTCCGCCTCCGGCGTCCGCGTCGACGACCACGCCCGTACGACCGTCCCCCGCCTGTACGCCGCCGGTGACCTCGCGTGTGTCCCGCACAACTACATGATCGGGGCCTTCGTCTTCGGCGACCTGGCGGGCGGGGACGCCGCCCGGTACACGGCGTACGCGGGTGAACTTCCCGCGGACCAGGTCCGCGAGGCGCACGAGCTGATCTACCGTCCGCTGCGCCACCCGAACGGCCCGCCGCAGCCCCAGGTCGAGTACAAGCTGCGCCGCTTCGTGAACGACTACGTGGCACCGCCGAAGTCCGGCGCGCGGCTCTCCCTCGCCCTGGAGGCCTTCGAGCGGATGCGCGCCGACATCGCCGCCATGGGCGCCCGCACCCCGCACGAGCTGATGCGCTGCGCCGAGGTCACCTTCATCCGCGACTGCGCCGAGATGGCCGCTCGCGCTTCCCTCGCCCGCACCGAGTCCCGCTGGGGCCTCTACCACGACCGTCTCGACCATCCCGGTCGGGACGACGCCTCCTGGTTCCACCATCTCGATCTGCACAAGTCCCCCTCTGGTGCGATGGAGTTCACGGCCCGTCCCGTGGCTCCCTATCTGGTCCCGGTCGAGGAGTTCGCGCCCGTCGGCGGTCCCTCCCGGCGGATCGGCGAGGTCCACCCCGAGCACGTGGCCACGGCCGGGCCGCGCGAGGCGGCACCGATCGCCGCGGGTCCGGCGCCCGCACGCGTCACCGCCTCCGCCTCCGGCGCGCGGGCCGGCACCCACGGCACCGCCTCGTCCCGGCTCCTCCGGCTGCTGGAGCTGGCCGAGGCGGAGCCGGAACTCGCCGCACTGGAGCCCTACTTGACGGACTCCGACCCCGGCGTGCGCCGGACAGCCGTCGCGGTGGTCACCGAGACCGTGCCGCCCGGCGGCGGGCTGGCCCTGGCCGGTGCGCTCGCCGACCCCGACGCCGAGGTCCGGGCGGCCGCTGCGGCCTCGCTGCGCGAGCTCGTCGAGACCCTGCCGCCCGACCCCGCCCTGGGCGGCGCCCTCACCGGCGCGCTCGACCAGGCCGACCCCGTGGTCCGGGCCGCCGCGCTCGATGTGCTGCGCGCCCTGCGGCTCGGCGGGGCCGGTGTGTTCGCCGCGGCGCTGGACGACCCCGACATCGCCGTCCGCACCGAGGCCGTACGGGCGCTGGTCTCCGTCGACGCCGTCCGCCCGCTGGCCGGTGCCGCGGACGATCCCTCCCGGGAGGTCCGGGTCGCGGTGGCCAGAGCGCTGGCCACTGTCGCCCCGGCCGCGTCGGCGGAGGCCGACCAGCAGTTGCTCAGGGCCGCCCTGGACCGGCTGACCGAGGACACCGACGCCCTGGTACGCGGCGCCGCGCTCGGCGCCCTGGCCGACACCGGCTGCCCTGCGCCGCTCGCCGCCTGGGCCGTGGCCGCCCTGTCCGACCCGGCCTGGCAGGTCCGCTCCGGCGCCGCCACCGCGCTGTCGGCCGCGGCCGCCGACACTGCCGTACCCGCGCTGGCCAAGGCCCTGGCCGACGCCAACGCCGACGTGCGCAAGGCGGCCGTCCTGGCCCTGACGCGGCATCGGGGCACGGCACAGGCCCGCGCGGCTCTCGCCACGGCCGCGACCGACTCGGACGCGGACGTCAGGGCCTATGCGGCGCGGGGGCTGTGACGATCTCTCGCGTCTCCTCGGCCCGACGCGCCCGACCCGCTCCGCCCGCTATATCCAGTCGTCGGGTTCCGGCTCCTCGTCCTGCTCCGGCCAGTCGGTGCCCTGCGCGGCACCGGCGGCCGGAGCCGAACCCACCGGATCCGCCGGATCGTCCAGGGAGGCCAGCGCCGCCAGCACGCCCTCCCCGTACGTGGCCAGCTTCTTCTCGCCGACGCCGCTCACCGTGCCCAGTTCGGTCACGGAGGCGGGGTTCAGCGTGACGATCGCGCGCAGGGTGGCGTCGTTGAAGACGATGTACGGCGGGACACCCTGCTCACGGGCCTGTTCGGTGCGCCACGCGCGCAGGGCCTCGAAGGCGGGCACCAGTTCGTCGGGCAGCTCGGCCGCGGCGACCTTGGCCTTGCTGCCGCCGCCGGACGCACCCGCCGACCGCGACCGGGCCACGGCCGGCTTCTTCGGCTCCTTGCGCAGCGGCACCTCCCGCTCGCGCCGCAGCACCGAACTGCTCTCCTCGGTGAGCACCAGCGTGCCGTACTCCCCCTCGACCGCGAGCAGTCCCTGGGCCAACAGCTGGCGGATGGCGCCCCGCCACTCGGCCTCGGTGAGGTCCGTACCGATACCGAAGACGGACAACTGGTCGTGGTCGAACTGGATGACCTTGCCGGTGCGCTTGCCGAGCAGGATGTCGACGATCTGCACGGCGCCGAACTTCTGCCCGCGCTCACGCTGCAGCCGTACCACGGTCGACAGCACCTTCTGCGCGGCGATCGTGCCGTCCCAGGTCTCCGGCGGGGTCAGGCAGGTGTCGCAGTTGCCGCAGCCCGCCGGATCGGGGTCCTGGCCGAAGTAGGCGAGCAGCTGACCGCGTCGGCACTGGGCTGTCTCGCACAGCGCGAGCATCGCGTCGAGGTGGGCGGAGGCGCGGCGGCGGAAGACCTCGTCGCCCTCGCCGGACTGGATCAGCTTGCGCTGCTGTATGACGTCGTTCAGGCCGTACGCCATCCACGCCGTGGACGGCTGTCCGTCGCGGCCCGCGCGGCCGGTCTCCTGGTAGTAGCCCTCGATCGACTTGGGCAGGTCCAGGTGGGCGACGAACCGTACGTCCGGCTTGTCGATGCCCATACCGAAGGCGATGGTCGCCACGACGACCAGGCCGTCCTCGCGCAGGAACCGGGACTGATGAGCGGCGCGCACGCCCGCGTCCAGGCCCGCGTGGTAGGGCACCGCCTCGATTCCGTTGGCGGCCAGGAACTCCGCCGTCCGCTCCACCGAGTTGCGCGACAGGCAGTACACGATGCCCGCGTCGCCCACGTGCTCCTGCCGCAGGAACGCGAGCAGCTGCTTCTTGGGGTCGGCCTTGGGCACGATCCGGTACTGGATGTTGGGCCGGTCGAAGCTGGCGACGAAGTGCCGGGCCGTCGGCAGGTTCAGCCGCTGGGTGATCTCCTGGTGGGTGGCGCGGGTCGCCGTCGCGGTGAGAGCGATCCGCGGGACGTCCGGCCAGCGCTCGCCGAGGAGGGACAGCGCGAGATAGTCGGGGCGGAAGTCGTGACCCCACTGGGACACGCAGTGCGCCTCGTCGATCGCGAAGACGGAGATCTTGCCGCGTGAGAGCAGGTCGAGCGTGGTGTCCAGGCGCAGCCGCTCCGGGGCCAGGTAGAGCAGGTCCAGCTCGCCGGAGAGGAACTCGGCCTCGACCAGGCGGCGCTCGTCGAAGTCCTGCGTGGAGTTCATGAATCCGGCGCGCACGCCGAGGGCGCGCAGGGCGTCGACCTGGTCCTGCATCAGGGCGATCAGAGGGGAGATCACCACGCCTGTACCGGGTCTGACCAGGGCGGGGATCTGGTAGCAGAGCGACTTGCCGCCACCGGTCGGCATGAGGACGAGGGCGTCGCCGCCGGCCACCACATGCTCGATGATCGCTTCCTGCTCACCTCGGAAAGCCTCGTATCCGAAGATCCGGTGCAGCGTGGCCAGCGCCTCGCTGTCGGCCGCGCCCGGCCCCTCGGTCACCTGTGGCATCTCGCTGATCCCGCCCGTCGCTTTCATGGTCCTGTCCCCCGCCGGTCCCCCGTGTGTCGTATCCCGACCGCTGCCTCCACGATAGGGGGCCGCACCGACAGCCACGGAGTTATCCACAGGCTGCGCCCATTCTCCTGTGTCATCGGCCACTGACCTGACGTGATCATCCGGACTCCGCCGGTCCCGGAAACACACCGCTGCCCGGCGCCCCTCCGAAAGAGGGTGCCGGGCAGCGGCCTGTACGCGGCGGAGCGTCAGCGCACGAAGACTCCCGCCTGGCTCGCCAGGTTCAGGAAGTACTGCGGGGCCACGCCGAGCACCAGGGTCACCGCCACGCCCAGGCCGATCGCGGCCATGGTCAGCGGGGACGGGACGGCCACCGTCGGGCCGTCCGGGCGCGGTTCGCTGAAGAACATCAGGACGATCACGCGGATGTAGAAGAACGCGGCGATCGCCGAGGAGATCACACCGATGACGACCAGCGGGGCCGCGCCGCCGGCCGCGGCCGCCTTGAACACGGCGAACTTTCCGGCGAAGCCGGAGGTCAGCGGGATGCCGGCGAAGGCCAGGAGGAAGACCGCGAAGACGGCCGCCACCAGGGGGGAGCGGCGGCCCAGTCCCGCCCACTTGGACAGGTGGGTCGCCTCACCGCCCGCGTCGCGCACCAGCGTGACCACCGCGAAGGCGCCGATCGTCACGAAGGAGTAGCCGGCCAGGTAGAAGAGGACGGACGAGACGCCGTCCTTCGACGTGGCGATGACACCCGCGAGGATGAATCCGGCGTGTGCGATCGAGGAGTACGCCAGGAGGCGCTTGATGTCGGTCTGGGTGATCGCGACGATCGCACCGCCCAGCATGGTGATGATCGCCACTGCCCACATGACCGGCCGCCAGTCCCAGCGCATGCCCGGCAGGACGACGTACAGCAGGCGCAGCAGCGCGCCGAACGCGGCCACCTTCGTCGCCGCCGCCATGAAGCCGGTCACCGGGGTCGGCGCGCCCTGGTAGACGTCGGGCGTCCACATGTGGAACGGGACCGCGCCCACCTTGAACAGCAGGCCCATCACGATCATGGCGCCGCCGATGAGCAGCAGGGCGTCGTTGCCCATGGTGTTGGCGAGCGCCGGGTCGACGTTGGTGACCGTGCCGTCGACGACCTGCGCGATGCGCGCGTACGACACCGAGCCCGCGTAGCCGTAGAGCAGGGCGATGCCGAACAGGGTGAACGCCGAGGCGAACGCGCCGAGCAGGAAGTACTTGACCGCGGCCTCCTGCGACATCAGCCGCTTGCGGCGGGCCAGCGCGCACAGCAGGTACAGCGGCAGGGAGAAGACCTCCAGGGCCACGAACAGCGTCAGCAGGTCGTTGGCCGAGGGGAAGACCAGCATGCCCGCGATGGCGAACAACAGCAGCGGGAAGACCTCTGTCGTGGTGAAGCCCGCCTTCACCGCCGCCTTCTCGCCGTCACTGCCGGGCACCGACGCCGCCTGTGCGGCGAAGGAGTCGACGCGGCTGCCGTGCGCCGCCGGGTCCAGGCGGCGCTCGGCGAAGGTGAACAGGGCGACCAGTCCGGCCAGCAGGATCGTGCCCTGGAGGAACAGGGCCGGTCCGTCGACGGCGATCGCGCCCATGGCCGCGATGTGCGCCTTGGTGGTGCCGTAGCCGTCGGCCGCGAGCCCGACGACCGCTGCGAACGCGGCGCACAGGGCGACGACGGACACGAACACCTGCGCGTAGTACCGGGACTTGCGCGGGACGAACGCCTCGATCAGCACGCCGACCAGCGCGGCACCGACGACGATCAGCGTCGGCGACAATTGCCCGTATTCGATCTTCGGCGTCGGGATCTTCGCGATCGGGTCGGCCGCGGTTGTCCACAGGCTGTGGACGGCTGCTGTGCTCACTTGGCCGCCTCCACCGAGGGCTTGGGGTCGGTCTTGTGTACGTCGGACATGGTCTGCTTGACCGCCGGGTTGACGATGTCCGTGACGGGCTTCGGGTAGACGCCCAGGAAGATCAGCAGCACGATCAGCGGGGCCACGACCACCAGCTCGCGCGCGCGGAGGTCCGGCATCGCCGACACCGCGGGTTTCACCGGGCCCGTCATCGTCCGCTGGTACAGCACGAGGGTGTAGAGCGCGGCGAGGACGATGCCGATGGTGGCGATGATGCCGATCGCCGGGTAGCGCGTGAACGTGCCGACCAGGACGAGGAATTCACTGACGAACGGCGCGAGGCCAGGCAGGGAGAGGGTGGCCAGGCTGCCGATCAGGAACGTGCCGGCGAGCACCGGGGCGACCTTCTGCACCCCGCCGTAGTCGGCGATGAGCCGCGAGCCGCGCCGGGAGATGAGGAACCCGGCGACCAGCATCAACGCGGCTGTGGAGAGGCCGTGGTTGACCATGTACAGCGTGGCCCCGGACTGGCCCTGGCTGGTCATCGCGAAGATGCCCATGATGATGAAGCCGAAGTGCGAGATCGACGCGTACGCCACCAGGCGCTTGATGTCCCGCTGGCCGACGGCGAGCAGTGCGCCGTAGACGATGCTGATCAGGGACAGGACGAGGATGGCGGGCGTCGCCCACTTCGAGGCCTCCGGGAACAGCTGGAGGCAGAAGCGGAGCATCGCGAAGGTGCCCACCTTGTCGACGACCGCGGTGATCAGGACGGCGACCGGGGCGGTGGCCTCCTGCATGGCGTTGGGCAGCCAGGTGTGCAGCGGCCACAGGGGCGCCTTCACCGCGAAGGCGAAGAAGAAGCCGAGGAACAGCCAGCGTTCGGTGCTGGTCGCCATGTGCAGCGAACCCGACGCGCGCGCGTGCGCGATGTCCACGAGGCTGAAGCTCCCGGCGACGACGTAGAGGCCGATCACCGCGGCAAGCATGATCAGGCCGCCGACGAGGTTGTAGAGGAGGAACTTCACGGCCGCGTACGACCGTTGCGTCGAGGCCGCCGCCTCGCCCTGTGCGTGGGCGCGGTCGCCGAAGCCGCCGATGAGGAAGTACATCGGGATGAGCATGGCTTCGAAGAAGATGTAGAAGACGAAGACGTCGGTGGCCTCGAAGGAGATGATCACCATCGCCTCGACGGCCAGGATCAGCGCGAAGAAACCCTGTGTGGGCCGCCAGCGCCGGCTGCCCGTCTCCAGCGGGTCGGCGTCGTTCCAGCCGGCGAGGACGATGAAGGGGATCAGCAGGGCGGTCAGCGCGACCAGCGCCACCGCGATGCCGTCCACGCCCAGCTCGTACCGCACCCCGAAGTCCGCGATCCAGGCGTGGGACTCGGTGAGCTGGTAGCGGGCGCCGCCCGGGTCGAAGCGGACCAGGATCGTGATCGCCAGGGCGAGTGTGGCCAGCGAGACGAGCAGCGCCAGCCACTTGGCGGCGGTACGCTGCGCGGCCGGTACGGCGGCCGTGGCGACGGCCCCCACGGCCGGGAGCGCCGCCGTCGCTGTCAGCAGAGGAAAGGACATCGGTATCAGACCGCCCTCATCAGCAGGGTCGCGGCGACGAGGAGTGCCGCGCCGCCGAACATCGAGACCGCGTAGGAGCGGGCGAAGCCGTTCTGGAGCCGGCGCATCCGCCCGGACAGACCGCCGAAGCCGGCCGCCGTGCCGTTGACGACACCGTCGACCAGGGTGTGGTCGACGTACACCAGCGAGCGCGTCAGGTGCTCGCCACCGCGGACCAGGACCACGTGGTTGAAGTCGTCCTGGAGCAGGTCGCGGCGGGCCGCGCGGGTGAGCAGCGAGCCGCGCGGGGCGACGGCCGGGACGGTCCTGCGGCCGTACTGCGCCCAGGCGATGCCGACGCCGATGACCAGGCAGACCATGGTGGCCCCGGTGACCGTCCAGGCACTGACCGGGGAGTGGCCCTCGCTGTGTCCGGTGACCGGCTCCAGCCAGTGCAGGAAGCGGTCGCCGATGCTGAAGAAGGCGCCGCCGAAGACCGAGCCGACGGCGAGCACGATCATCGGGATCGTCATGACCCTCGGGGACTCGTGCGGGTGCGGCTCGTTGCCGTTCTCGTCGGGCTGCCAGCGCTTCTCGCCGAAGAACGTCATCAGCATCACGCGCGTCATGTAGAAGGCGGTGATGGCCGCGCCCAGCAGGGCCGCGCCGCCGAGGATCCAGCCCTCGGTGCCGCCCTTCGCGAAGGCCGCCTCGATGATCTTGTCCTTGGAGAAGAAGCCGGACAGGCCCGGGAAGCCGATGATGGCGAGGTAGCCGAGGCCGAAGGTGACGAAGGTGACCGGCATATACGTCCTGAGGCCGCCGTACTTGCGCATGTCGACCTCGTCGTTCATGCCGTGCATGACCGAACCGGCGCCGAGGAACAGCCCGGCCTTGAAGAAGCCGTGCGTCACCAGGTGCATGATCGCGAAGACGTAGCCGATGGGGCCGAGGCCCGCGGCGAGGATCATGTAGCCGATCTGCGACATGGTCGAGCCGGCCAGCGCCTTCTTGATGTCGTCCTTGGCGCAACCGACGATCGCACCGAACAGGAGCGTGACCGCGCCGACGACGGTGACCGCCAGCTGTGCGTCGGGAGCGGCGTTGAAGACGGCTCCCGAGCGGACGATCAGGTACACGCCCGCGGTCACCATCGTCGCCGCGTGGATCAGGGCAGAGACCGGGGTCGGGCCTTCCATGGCGTCCCCGAGCCAGGACTGCAGCGGCACCTGGGCGGACTTGCCGCAGGCGGCGAGCAGCAGCATCAGGCCGATCGCGGTGAGCTTGCCCTCGGAGGCGTCGGTCGCGTGGCCGAGGACCGGACCGAAGGCGAACGTCCCGTACGTCGCGAACATCAGCATGATCGCGATCGACAGGCCCATGTCGCCGACGCGGTTGACCAGGAATGCCTTCTTCGCGGCCGTCGCGGCGCTGGGCTTGTGCTGCCAGAAACCGATCAGCAGGTACGACGCGAGACCGACGCCCTCCCAGCCGACATACAGCAGCAGGTAGTTGTCGGCGAGGACGAGCAGCAGCATGGCCGCGAGGAACAGGTTGAGATAGCCGAAGAAGCGGCGGCGCCGCTCGTCGTGCTCCATGTACCCGACCGAGTACAGGTGGATCAGTGAACCGACGCCCGTGATGAGCAGGACGAACGTCATCGACAGCTGGTCCAGGCGGAGTGTGGCGTCCGCCTGGAAGCCGGCCACCGGGACCCAGCTGAACAGGTGCTTGATCAGGGTGCGGTGTTCGGCGTTCTTGCCGAGCAGGTCGGCGAAGAGGATCAGGCCGAACACGAAGGAGGCGGCCGACAGGAGCGTGCCGATCCAGTGGCCGACGCGGTCCAGGCGCCGGCCGCCCGTCAGCAGGACGGCCGCTCCGAGCAGGGGCGCCGCGATGAGCAGCGCGATCAGGTTCTCCACGATTCTTCCGACCCCTTACAGCTTCATCAGGCTGGCGTCGTCGACCGAGGCCGAGTGGCGGGTACGGAACAGCGACACGATGATCGCGAGGCCCACCACGACCTCCGCGGCGGCGACGACCATCGTGAAGAACGCGATGATCTGGCCGTCGAGGTTGCCGTGCATCCGTGAGAAGGTGACGAACGCGAGGTTGCAGGCGTTCAGCATCAGCTCGATGCACATGAAGACCACGATGGCGTTGCGCCGGATCAGGACGCCGGTCGCACCGATCGTGAACAACAGGGCCGAGAGATAGAGGTAGTTGACCGGGTTCACTTCGACGCCTCCTCGGACCGCTTGAACGTCGTCGGTTCGATCGCCGTGCGCTCCAGGCGCTCCTCCGCGCGCTGCTCCAGCGCCTTGAGGTCGCCGAGCGCCTCCGCCGAGACGTCACGGATCTGGCCGCGTTCACGCAGCGTCTTGCTGACGGTCAGCTCGGACGGGGTGCCGTCGGGCAGCAGGCCGGCGATGTCCACGGCGTTGTGCCGGGCGTAGACACCGGGGGCGGGCAGCGGCGGGACGTGCTTGCCCTCGCGGATGCGCTGCTCGGACAGCTCGCGCTGGGTCCTGGCCCGCTCGGTGCGCTCCCGGTGCGTGAGAACCATGGCGCCGACGGCGGCCGTGATCAGCAGGGCGCCGGTGATTTCGAAGGCGAAGACGTACTTGGTGAAGATGAGGGAGGCGAGGCCCTCCACGTTGCCGTTCGCGTTCGCCCGGCCGGTGCCGTCGAACTCCTTCAGCGAGGCGTTGCCGATGCCGGCGAACAGCAGGACGCCGAAGCCGATCCCGCACAGAAGGGCCAGCCAGCGCTGGCCCTTGATGGTCTCCTTCAGCGAGTCCGCGGCCGTCACGCCGACGAGCATCACCACGAACAGGAACAGCATCATGATCGCGCCGGTGTAGACGACGATCTGCACGATCCCGAGGAAATAGGCGCCGTTGGCGAGGTAGAACACCGCCAGGACGATCATGGTTCCGGCGAGGGAGAGGGCGCTGTGCACGGACTTCTTCATGAAGACGGTGCACAGGGCGCCGATCACCGCGACGGTGGCGAGCACCCAGAACTGGAAGGCCTCGCCGGTGGATGTGGTGTAGGCGGCGAGCTGCGGGCTCATGCGTCCACCTCCTGCTCCCGGTCCTGGTCCTGCTGCCGGTCCTCGGGGGACTCGCCCTTGGAGACGGCGACCTGCCGTACGGTGCCGGGCGCGGCCTGGGTGACCAGGCCGCGGTAGTAGTCCTGTTCGTCGGTGCCCGGGAAGATCGCGTGGGGCGTGTCGACCATGCCGTCCTCGAGCCCGGCGAGCAGTTGCTCCTTGGTGTAGATGAGGTTGGCGCGGCTGGAGTCGGCCAGCTCGAACTCGTTGGTCATCGTGAGCGCGCGCGTGGGGCACGCCTCGATGCACAGGCCGCACAGGATGCAGCGGGCGTAGTTGATCTGGTAGACGCGGCCGTACCGCTCGCCCGGCGAGTAGCGCTCCTCGTCGGTGTTGTCGGCGCCCTCGACGTAGATCGCGTCTGCGGGGCAGGCCCAGGCGCACAGCTCACAGCCGACGCACTTCTCCAGGCCGTCCGGATGGCGGTTGAGCTGGTGCCGTCCGTGGAACCGCGGGGCCGTGGTCTTCTTCTGCTCGGGGTACTGCTCGGTCAGCCGCTTCTTGAACATGGCCTTGAAGGTCACGCCGAAGCCGGCCACGGGGTTCAGGAAACCGGGCTTGGTCTCCTTGGGCTCCTCAGCCATCGGACGCCTCCTTTCCATCCGAAGATCCGTCACTGACAGTGTCCGACCCACCACTGACAATCAGCTCCCGCTCGCGGCGGGGGCGGCGCCTCGGCACCGGCGGGAGCTCCTGTCCGGGCAGCGGCGGGACCGGGAATCCGCCCGCCATCGGGTCGAATCCGGCCTCCTGCACGGCGGGCTGCTCGGTCTCCTTCGCCTTCTCACGGAACATGTCGGCGACGAAGGAGAGCAGCAGCAGGGCGAGGACTCCACCGCCGACGTAGAGGGCGATGTCGGCGAAGTCGTAGTGCGCGTTACGCAGGGCCCGCACCGTCGCCACCAGCATCAGCCAGGTCACCGACACCGGGATGAGGACCTTCCAGCCAAGCTTCATCAGCTGGTCGTAGCGCACGCGCGGGAGTGTGCCGCGCAGCCAGATGAAGAAGAACAGCAGCAACTGGACCTTGATCACGAACCAGAGCAGCGGCCACCAGCCGTGGTTGGCGCCCGCCCAGAGGGTGCTGATCGGCCAGGGAGCACGCCAGCCGCCGAGGAAGAGCGTGGTCGACACGGCCGAGACCGTCACCATGTTCACGTACTCGGCGAGCATGAACATCGCGAACTTGATGGACGAGTACTCGGTGTTGAAGCCGCCGACCAGGTCGCCCTCGGACTCCGGCATGTCGAAGGGGGCGCGGTTGGTCTCGCCGACCATCGTGACGATGTAGAGGATGAAGGAGACCGGCAGCAACAGGATGTACCAGCGGTCGTGCTGCTGCTCCACGATCGTGGACGTCGACATCGACCCCGAGTAGAGGAACACCGAGGCGAACGCGGCGCCCATGGCGATCTCGTAGGAGATCATCTGCGCGCAGGAGCGCAGACCGCCGAGGAGCGGATAGGTGGATCCGGAACTCCAGCCCGCCAGCACGATGCCGTAGATGCCGACGGAGGCGACCGCGAGGACGTAGAGCATCGCGATCGGCAGGTCGGTGAGCTGCATCGTGGTGCGGTGGCCGAAGATCGAGATCTCGTTGCCGGCCGGGCCGAAGGGGATCACCGCGATCGCCATGAAGGCCGGGATGGCCGCGACGATCGGCGCGAGGACGTAGACCACCTTGTCCGCGCGTTTGACGATGACGTCTTCCTTGAGCATCAGCTTCACGCCGTCGGCGAGCGACTGGAGCATGCCCCAGGGGCCGTGCCGGTTGGGGCCGATGCGCAGCTGCATCCAGGCGACGACCTTGCGCTCCCAGACGATGGAGAACAGCACGGTCACCATCAGGAAGGCGAAGCAGAACACCGCCTTGACGACGACCAGCCACCAGGGGTCGCGGCCGAACATCGAGAGGTCTTCAGCGGCGAGGAACGGGCTCATGCCTCCACCTCCTTGGGGGCCTCTTCGGCGACTGCCGCCGGGCCGATGCGGACGAGGGAGCCGGGCTGTGCCCCGGTGTCGGAGGCAACGCCGGCACCGGCGGAGTTCAGCGGGAGCCAGACCACACGGTCGGGCATCTCGGTGACCTGGAGCGGGAGTTCGGTGGTGCCGGCCGGGCCGGTGACGGCGAGGAGTCCGCCGTCCCGCACGCCCGCCTCGGCGGCCGTCGCCGCCGACACGCGCGCGCGTGCGGCGTGCCGGGTGCCGGCGAGCGCTTCGTCGCCCTGCTGGAGGACGCCCTGGTCGAGCAGCAGCCGGTGCCCGGCGAGCACGGCCTCGCCGACGGCCGGACGCGGCAGCGCGCCCGGGGACTCCTGGGGCTCGGTGGCGTGCGGGCCGTCCCAGGAGCCGAGCCGGTCGATCTCCGCGCGCGTGGTGCGCAGATCCGGCAGGCCGAGGTGGACGTCCATGGCGTCGGCGAGCATCTGCAGCACGCGCGCGTCGGTCGGCGGGAGACGGCGGGTCATCTGGTCGGGCTTGAGGGCGGCCTCGAAGAGCCGCACCCTGCCTTCCCAGTTGAGGAAGGTGCCCGCCTTCTCTGCCGCCGCGGCGACCGGCAGGACGACGTCGGCGTGCTCGGTGACCTCGCCGGGCCGCAGCTCCAGCGAGACCAGGAAGCCGACGCTGTCCAGTGCCTCGCGCGCGCGTGCCGGGTCGGGCAGGTCGGCGACCTCCACACCGGCGACGACGAGGGCGGACAGTTCACCCGTGGCGGCGGCCTCGACGATGTGGTGCGTGTCGCGGCCGTAGCGCAGCGGGAGTTCGGCCAGCCCCCAGGCGGCGGCGACCTCCTCCCGCGCGCGCGGGTCGGTGGCCGGGCGGCCGCCCGGCAGGAGCGACGGCAGCGCGCCGACCTCGACGGCACCGCGTTCACCGGCCCGGCGCGGGATCCACACCAGCCGGGCGCCGGTCGCGGTGGCGGCGCGGACGGCTGCGGTGAGCCCGCCCGCGACCGAGGCGAGCCGCTCCCCGACCACGATGACCGCGCCCTCGCCGCGCAAGGCCTCCGCCGCGCGCGTGCCGGGCTCCTCCAGGCCGACGCCGCTCGCGAGGGCGTCCAGCCACTCGGTCTCGGTGCCCGGCGCGGCCGGCAGCAGCGTGCCGCCCGCCTTCGCGAGGCCCCGGGTCGCGTGCGTGGCCACCGCGAAGACCTGCTGCTTGTGCCTGCGCCAGGCCTTGCGCAGCCGCAGGAAGACGCCGGGCGCCTCTTCCTCGGACTCGAAGCCGACCAGCAGGACGGCGGGCGCCTTCTCCAGGGAGGTGTACGTGACGCCCGTACCGTCGAGGTCTCGGCCGCGGCCGGCCACCTGGGACGCCAGGAAGTCGGCCTCCTCGCCGCTGTGCACGCGCGCGCGGAAGTCGATGTCGTTGGTGTCGAGCGCCACGCGCGCGAACTTGCTGTACGCGTAGGCGTCCTCGACGGTGAGCCGGCCGCCGATGAGGACGCCGGCCCGGGAGCGGGCGGCGCTCAGCCCACGCGCGGCCGCGTCCAGCGCCTGCGGCCAGGAAGCGGGCTCCAGGACGCCGTCGGCGCCCCGGACCAGCGGGGTGTCGAGACGGTCCTTCGCCTGCGCGTACCGGAACGCGAAGCGTCCCTTGTCGCAGATCCACTCCTCGTTGACCTCGGGGTCGTTCTCGGCGAGCCGCCGCATGACCTTGCCGCGCCGGTGGTCGGTACGGGTGGCGCAGCCGCCGGAGCAGTGCTCGCACACCGACGGCGAGGAGATGAGGTCGAAGGGGCGGGAGCGGAACCGGTAGGCGGCCGAGGTGAGGGCACCGACCGGGCAGATCTGGATGGTGTTGCCGGAGAAGTACGACTCGAACGGGTCGCCCTCGCCGGTGCCGACCTGCTGCAGCGCGCCCCGCTCCAGCAGCTCGATCATCGGGTCGCCCGCGATCTGGTTGGAGAACCGGGTGCAGCGGGCACACAGCACGCACCGCTCGCGGTCGAGCAGCACCTGGGTGGAGATCGGTACGGGCTTCTCGTAGGTGCGCTTCTTGCCGTCGAAGCGGGACTCGGCCGCGCCGTGCGACATGGACTGGTTCTGCAGCGGGCACTCGCCGCCCTTGTCGCAGACCGGGCAGTCCAGGGGGTGGTTGATGAGCAGCAGCTCCATCACACCCTTCTGGGCCTTCTCTGCGACGGGCGAGGTCAGCTGGGTCTTCACCACCATGCCGTCGGTGCACGTGATGGTGCAGGACGCCATCGGCTTGCGCTGGCCCTCGACCTCGACGATGCACTGGCGGCAGGCGCCGACGGGGGCGAGGAGGGGATGGTCGCAGAACCGGGGGATCTCGACGCCGACCTGCTCGGCGGCCCGGATGACCAGGGTGCCCTTGGGCACGCTGAGCTCGATGCCGTCGATCGTCAGCGTGACGAGGTCCTCCGGCGGGACCGCCGCCTGCCCCCCTCCGGTGGGGGCGCTGGTGGTCACGGTCATGCGTTCACCTCCGGGCGGTCCGCCCAGGCCGTCGACTTGGCCGGGTCGAAGGGGCAGCCCCGGCCCGTGATGTGCTGCTCGTACTCCTCGCGGAAGTACTTCAGCGAGGAGAAGATCGGGGACGCGGCGCCGTCGCCGAGGGCGCAGAACGACTTGCCGTTGATGTTGTCGGCGATGTCGGCGAGCTTGTCGAGGTCGGACATGGCGCCCTTGCCCGCCTCGATGTCCCGCAGCAACTGCACCAGCCAGTACGTCCCTTCGCGGCATGGCGTGCA
Organism: Streptomyces monashensis; assembly: GCF_001866665.1. Classification (GTDB taxonomy): domain Bacteria; phylum Actinomycetota; class Actinomycetes; order Streptomycetales; family Streptomycetaceae; genus Streptomyces; species Streptomyces monashensis. Next base: position 38,105 of record NZ_MLYO01000056.1, read on the forward strand.
CTTGCCGCAGGACTCGTGCGCGTAGAACTCGGTCCAGCGGGTCACCGCCCGCACCACGCAGGTCGTCTCGTCGAAGCACTGGAGCGCCTTGGTGCCGAGCATGGATCCGGCCGCGCCCACTCCTTCGTAGTCGAGAGGGACGTCGAGGTGCTCGTCGGTGAACATCGGGGTCGAGGAGCCGCCGGGCGTCCAGAACTTGAGGCAGTGGCCGGGCCGCATCCCGCCGCTCATGTCGAGGAGCTGCCGGAGCGTGATGCCGAGCGGGGCCTCGTACTGGCCGGGGCTCGCGACGTGGCCGCTGAGCGAGTAGAGCGTGAAGCCCGGGGACTTCTCGCTGCCCATCGACCTGAACCAGTCTTTCCCTTTTTTCAGGATGGCGGGAACCGACGCGATCGACTCGACGTTGTTCACAACAGTCGGGCAGGCATAGAGCCCTTCGACAGCAGGGAAGGGGGGACGCAGCCGCGGTTGACCACGGCGGCCTTCGAGCGAGTCCAGCAGTGCGGTCTCCTCACCGCAGATGTACGCGCCCGCGCCCGCGTGCACGGTGAGCTGGAGGTCGAGCCCGCTGCCCAGGATGTTCTCGCCGAGGTATCCCGCCACGTAGGCCTCGCGCACGGCCTCGTGCAACCGCCGTAGAACGGGGACGACTTCACCACGCAGATAGATGAAGGCATGCGACGACCTGATGGCGTAACACGCGATCACAATGCCCTCGATGAGGCTGTGCGGGTTCGCGAAGAGGAGCGGGATGTCCTTGCAGGTCCCGGGCTCCGACTCGTCGGCGTTGACAACTAGATAGTGCGGTTTTCCATCACCCTGCGGAATGAACTGCCACTTCATTCCGGTCGGGAACCCCGCGCCACCGCGACCGCGCAGACCGGAGTCCTTGACGTACGCGATCAGGTCGTCCGGCGACATGGCGAGTGCCTTGCGCAGCCCCTCGTACCCCTCGTGCCTCCGGTAGACGTCCAGCGTCCAGGACCGGTCCTCGTCCCAGAAGGCCGACAGCACGGGTGCGAGCAGCTTCTCGGGGCTGGTGTCCTTGAGCTCGGCTGCCACGGTCATCACTCCCCCTCCTCTGCGTCCTGGTCGACGGACGTCGTGTCCTGGGGTTCCTCGTGCGGACCTCCGCGCGGATGGACCACGCGCGCGGGTGCGGCCTCTCCCCTTGCCAGGCGAAGGCCCACCAGCGACGCGGGTCCCGCACTGCCGCCCTCCTCGACGGCCCCGGGCCGCTCGTCGGGGAAGCCGGCCAGCATCCGCGCGGTCTCCTTGAAGGTGCACATCCGCGCACCGCGCGTGGGCTGCACGGGCCGCCCCGCGCGCAGATCGTCGACCAGGCGCTTGGCGCTGCCGGGCGTCTGGTTGTCGAAGAACTCCCAGTTGACCATCACGACCGGCGCGAAGTCGCAGGCCGCGTTGCACTCGATGTGCTCCAGGGTGACCTTGCCGTCGCCGGTGGTCTCGCCGTTGCCGACGCCCAGGTGCTCCTGGAGGGTCTCGAAGATCTCGTCGCCGCCCATCACCGCGCACAGCGTGTTGGTGCACACGCCGACCTGGTAGTCGCCGGACGCCTTGCGCCGGTACATGGTGTAGAAGGTGGCGACGGCGCTGACCTCGGCCGTCGTCAGGTCCAGCATGTCCGCGCAGAACCGCATTCCGGTGCGCGTGACGTGGCCCTCCTCCGACTGCACGAGGTGGAGCAGCGGCAGCAGGGCGGAGCGGGAGTCCGGGTAGCGCGCGATGACGTCGCGCGCGTCCGCCTCCAGCCGTACCCGGACGTCGTCCGGGTACGCGGGCGCGGGCAGTTCGGGCATGCCCAGGCTGACGCCCCGCTCCGAAGAAGAGGTGGTCACCGGTCGACGCCTCCCATCACGGGGTCGATGGACGCGACGGCGACGATCACGTCGGCGACCTGGCCGCCTTCGCACATCGCCGCCATGGCCTGCAGGTTGGTGAAGGACGGGTCGCGGAAGTGGACCCGGTAGGGGCGGGTGCCGCCGTCGGAGACGGCGTGCACGCCGAGCTCGCCCTTGGGGGACTCGACGGCCGCGTACGCCTGTCCCGGCGGGACGCGGAAGCCCTCGGTGACGAGTTTGAAGTGGTGGATCAGGGCCTCCATGGAGGTGCCCATGATCTTCTTGATGTGGTCGAGGGAGTTGCCGAGTCCGTCCGGTCCCAGGGCGAGCTGGGCAGGCCAGGCGATCTTCTTGTCGGCGACCATGACCGGTCCGGGCTGGAGCCGGTCCAGGCACTGCTCGACGATCCCGAGCGACTGGCGCATCTCCTCCAGGCGGACCAGGAAGCGGCCGTAGGCGTCGCAGGTGTCGGCGGTCGGGATCTCGAAGTCGTACGTCTCGTAGCCGCAGTACGGCTGCGCCTTGCGCAGGTCGTGCGGCAGGCCGGCGGAGCGCAGGATCGGGCCGGTGGCGCCGAGGGCCATGCAGCCGGCCAGGTCGAGGTAGCCGATGTCCTGCATGCGGGCCTTGAAGATGGGGTTCCCGGTGGCGAGCTTGTCGTACTCCGGGATGTTCTTCTTCATCTTCTTCACGAACGCGCGGATCTGGTCCACCGCGCCGGGCGGCAGGTCCTGGGCGAGTCCGCCGGGCCGGATGTACGCGTGGTTCATGCGCAGGCCCGTGATGAGCTCGTAGAGGTCGAGAATCATTTCACGATCGCGGAATCCGTAGATCATGATCGTGGTGGCGCCGAGCTCCATGCCTCCGGTGGCGATGCACACCAGGTGGGAGGAGAGCCGGTTCAGCTCCATCAGGAGCACCCGGATGATCGTGGCGCGCTCGGTGATCTCGTCCTCGATGCCGAGGAGTTTCTCGACGGCGAGGCAGTAGGCGGTCTCGTTGAAGAAGGACGTGAGGTAGTCCATGCGCGTGACGAAGGTGGTGCCCTGCGTCCACGTGCGGAATTCGAGGTTCTTCTCGATACCCGTGTGCAGATAGCCGATGCCGCAGCGGGCCTCGGTGACGGTCTCGCCCTCGATCTCCAGGATCAGGCGAAGCACTCCATGGGTGGACGGGTGCTGCGGACCCATGTTGACGACGATGCGTTCGTCGTCGGCGCGGGTCGCGGACTGGACGATCTCGTCCCAGTCGCCACCGGTGACCGTGTATACGGTGCCCTCGGTGGTCTCGCGCGCCGATGCGGCGTCGGCGGATGCTGACTGCGTGCTCACGAGTACGACCTCCGCTGGTCCGGAGCCGGGATCTGGGCGCCCTTGTACTCGACGGGGATGCCGCCGAGGGGGTAGTCCTTGCGCTGCGGGTGGCCCTGCCAGTCGTCCGGCATCATGATCCGCGTCAGGGCCGGGTGACCGTCGAAGACGATCCCGAAGAAGTCGTAGGTCTCGCGCTCGTGCCAGTCGTTCGTCGGGTAGACGGGGACCAGGGACGGGATGCGCGGGTCGCTGTCGGGTGCGCTGACTTCGAGGCGGATCAGCCGGTTGTGGGTGATCGAGCGCAGGTGGTAGACGGCGTGCAGCTCGCGGCCCTTGTCGTTCGGGTAGTGGACGCCGCTGACGCCGGTGCACAGCTCGAAGCGCAGGGCCGGGTCGTCGCGGAGGGTGCGGGCGACGCGGACCAGGTGCTCGCGTTCGATGTGGAAGGTCAGCTCGGCGCGGTCGACGACCGTCTTCTCGATGGCGTTCTCCGGGAGGAGTCCCTGTTCCGCCAGGGCGCCTTCGAGTTCGTCGGCGACCTCGTCGAACCAGCCGCCGTAGGGCCTGCTCGCGGGTCCCGGGAGGCGGACCGAGCGGACCAGTCCGCCGTAGCCGGAGGTGTCGCCGCCGTTGTTGGCGCCGAACATGCCGCGCTGGACGCGGATCTCCTCGCCGCCCTGGCCTCGCTGGCCGGGGAGGTTGGAGGCGGACAGGTCCTTCTCGGGGTTCACCCCGTTCGCGGATCCGCCGGCGCCGTTGGTGCCGTTCGCGTCGCTCACCGCAGCAGCCCCTTCATCTCGATCGTGGGCAGGGCCTTGAGCGCCGCCTCCTCCGCCTCGCGGGCGGCCTCCTTGGCGTTCACGCCGAGCTTGGAGGTCTGGATCTTCTGGTGGAGCTTGAGAATCGCGTCCATCAGCATCTCGGGGCGGGGCGGGCAGCCCGGCAGATAGATGTCGACCGGGACGATGTGGTCGACGCCCTGGACGATCGCGTAGTTGTTGAACATGCCGCCCGAGGAGGCGCAGACGCCCATGGAGATCACCCACTTGGGGTTGGGCATCTGGTCGTAGACCTGCCGGAGCACCGGCGCCATCTTCTGGCTGACCCGGCCGGCGACGATCATCAGGTCGGCCTGGCGCGGCGAGCCGCGGAAGACCTCCATGCCGAAGCGCGCCAGGTCGTAGCGGCCGGCACCAGTGGTCATCATCTCGATGGCGCAGCAGGCGAGGCCGAAGGTGGCCGGGAAGACGGATGCCTTGCGCACCCAGCCCGCGGCCTGCTCGACGGTGGTGAGCAGGAAGCCGCTCGGCAGCTTTTCTTCGAGTCCCATGTCTAAAGGCCCCTCAGTCCCATTCCAGGCCGCCGCGCCGCCATACGTACGCGTACGCGACGAAGACGGTGAGCACGAAGAGCAGCATCTCCACGAGCCCGAAGATCCCCAGGGCGTCGAAGGTGACGGCCCAGGGGTAGAGGAAGACGATCTCGATGTCGAAGACGATGAAGAGCATCGCCGTCAGGTAGTACTTGATGGGGAAGCGCCCGCCGCCGGCCGGCGTGGGGGTCGGCTCGATACCGCATTCATAGGCCTCGAGCTTCGCGCGGTTGTACCGCTTCGGCCCGATCAGCGTGGCCATGACCACGGAGAAGATCGCAAAGCCTGCCCCGAGGGCTCCCAGTACGAGGATGGGCGCATACGCGTTCACCGCTCCTCGCTCCTCTCAGTCGGCGCTGACTGCTGGCGGTTCACAGGGCCCACACCCGCCTCACCGGTCCCACGCGCCCCGCTCGTCCCGGGCGAAGATCGAGAACATGTGAAGCAGGTCACAAGCCCAACTGCCTCGCATCTTATGCCCGCCGCTCTGTGATCTGCGACACGGGGTATTCCACAAGCTTTGTGATCTCCACCACCTGACGAAGGATCATGAAGTCGGATGATGGGTGATCTTCATACGCGAAGCGTTCACTTGATCACCAGAAGTGACATTCCGGCTCGTCACCGCAGGCCGGAGCGGGCGTCTCAATATCAAGAGACTTCGCTTGCATGCAAATTGGCGCTGGACGCGACCGCCTGATAGAGGGCCGTGTTCACACATCAGGGGGAGCGCGGAGTGCGATGTGGACGCGGGTGGGGTGCGTGCACCCGTTCACGAGCTCCGCGCACACGGGACGCCGCCCTTCCGGTAACCGTTCCGTGACCTCCGCCACATTGATGAGAGGCCCCTGAGAACCGGGGTTGGCCAACCACCCCAACCGGTGGTAGGTGCGGGGCAATTCGGGCGTAATGATCAAAGACCGTGATCAAGGGCTTGATCGCCAACGTCCGCTATGTCCGTTACGGCGTCAATAAAGAGCGACACGCCCGGGATTCAGGGTCTCGATTGAGCAACTGTGGCGCAGCACACGTTTCTTGAAGATATGAAGGAGCCCCTGGTACCCGTTGTCCTCATGTCCCACACCGCTCACATACGCAGCCACCGGAAGCCCCGCCGCAGCGCGTCGACCTTCGCGATGCGGGCCGGAGTTGCCGGTGGCGTCCTCGGCACCCTGGCAGTCGCCGGAGCGTCCGGCTCGGCGAACGCGGCCGAGCCGGTGACGCAGACCCTCGAACTGCCCACCCTGACGGCCGACCTGGCCGCTCAGGCCGCCCAGTCCGCGGACGCCACGCAGCAGGCCGCCGCGAACTACCAGCTCCAGGCGGAGCGCGACGCGGCCGCCGCGAATGCCGCGAAGCAGGCCAAGGCCGACCTCGCCGAGGCACAGCAGAAGGCCGCGGAGGCCAAGAAGAAGGCCGACCAGCAGGCCCGCATCGAGGCCGCCGCCCGTGCCTCGCGCAACGCGGAGCGCACCACGCTCTCCGCCTCGTCGAGCACCGGCACCTCCTCCACCGACACCGGCTCCGCGACCGGTTCGGCCGCCACGGTCATCGCCTTCGTGAAGGCGCAGATCGGCAAGTCCTACGTGCTGGGCGCCTCCGGCCCGAGCGCCTACGACTGCTCCGGCCTGGTGCAGTCCGCCTTCAAGCAGATCGGCGTCGACCTGCCGCGCGTCTCCCAGGACCAGTCGACCCAGGGCACCCAGGTCTCGCTGAGCAACCTCCAGCCGGGCGACATCCTCTACTGGGGCAGCGCGGGCAGCGCGTACCACGTGGCGGTGTACGTCGGCGACGGTATGTTCGTCGGCGCGCAGAACCCGTCCACCGGGATCGTCGAGAAGCCGCTGTCGTACGACCCGCCGACCGGCGCCGTGCGGGTGCTCTGAGGGCACCGGCACCACTCGACACGCGTAGGGCCGCAGCCGCTCGGGGGCAGCGGCCCTTGCGTCGTACCGGCGTACGGGCCGGTCTTTCCTGACATGCTCGGTCCGGGCCGTCGTACGGCGGTCCGGTCACGAGTGAAGGAGACCGCGCGATGCCACGCGTGTTCGTACAGGGAAGTCCCGCCGACCACTACCCGCGCTACGCCCCCGAGTCCGGGCGTGGCGCGGTGCGCCGGATCACGGAGGTCGGCGAGGAGGTCCTGCACAAGCCGTGCCGGGACGTCACGGAGTTCGGGCCCGACCTCGCCGCGCTCATCGACGACATGTTCCTCACCATGTACGTCGCCGAGGGGGCCGGCCTCGCGGCCAATCAAGTGGGCGTCGATCTGCGTCTGTTCGTGTACGACTGCCCCGACGACGACGGTGTCCGACATGTCGGACACATCGTCAATCCGGTGCTGGAGTCCGCCCCGGCCGGGCGTCGGCTGATCGACGAGGGCGAGGGCTGTCTGTCGGTGCCGGGTGCCGTGATGGCCGTACCGCGGCCGGAGCGCGCCGTCGTGCGCGGGCAGGACAAGGACGGCAATCCGCTCGTCATCGAGGGCACGGGATATTTCGCCCGCTGCCTGGCCCACGAGACCGACCACACCTACGGGCACATCTATCTGGACCGGCTCTCCACGCGCGAGAAGAAGGACGCGCTGCGACAGATGGCGGCCCGGCGGGACGAGGTCTTCGCCCGCCGGGCCGCCCGCACCGGGGAACTGAGCCGGCCCCAGGAGGGGTTCACGCCTTCGGGGCCACCCGGCTCAGGCCGTTGATCACGCGGTCCATCGCGTCGCCGCCCGTGGGATCGGTGAGGTTCGCGAGGAGCTTGAGGGTGAACTTCATCAGCATCGGGTGCGTGAGGCCGCGCTGGGTGGCGATCTGCATGACCTTCGGGTTGCCGATGAGCTTCACGAAGGCACGGCCGAGGGTGTAGTAGCCGCCGTAGGTGTCCTTGAGGACGCGCGGGTAGCGCTGGAGGGCGATCTCGCGCTGGGCGGGCGTGGCCCGCGCGTGGGCCTGGACGACGACGTCGGCGGCGATCTGGCCGGACTCCATGGCGTAGGCGATGCCCTCGCCGTTGAAGGGGTTCACCAGGCCGCCGGCGTCACCGACGAGCAGCAGGCCGCGCGTGTAGTGCGGCTGGCGGTTGAAGGCCATGGGCAGAGCGGCGCCGCGGATCGGGCCGGTCATGTTCTCGGGGGTGTAGCCCCAGTCCTCGGGCATGGAGGCGCACCAGGCCTTGAGGACCTCGCGCCAGTCCAGCTCCTTGAAGGAGGCGGAGGTGTTCAGCACGCCGAGGCCTACGTTCGACGTGCCGTCACCCATGCCGAAGATCCAGCCGTAGCCGGGCAGCAGGCGGTCCTGGGCGCCGCGGCGGTCCCACAGTTCCAGCCAGGACTCCAGGTAGTCGTCGTCATGGCGGGGCGAGGTGAAGTAGGTGCGGACCGCGACGCCCATCGGACGGTCCTCGCGGCGGTGCAGGCCCATCGCGAGGGACAGCCGGGTGGAGTTGCCGTCGGCGGCGACGACCAGCGGCGCGTGGAAGGTGACCTCGCGCTTCTCCTCGCCGAGCCTGGCCCGCACGCCGGTGATGCGGCCGGTGCGGTCGTCGATGACCGGGGCGCCCACGTTGCAGCGCTCGTACAGCCGCGCACCGGCCTTCTGGGCGTTGCGGGCGAGCTGCTCGTCGAAGTCGTCGCGCTTGCGGACGAGTCCGTAGTTCGGGTAGGCAGCGAGATCCGGCCAGTCCAGCTGGAGGCGGGAGCCGCCCCCGATGATGCGCAGGCCCTTGTTGCGCAGCCAGCCGGCCTCCTCGGAGATGTCGATGCCCATGGCGACGAGCTGCTTCACCGCGCGCGGGGTGAGGCCGTCGCCGCACACCTTCTCGCGCGGGAACGCGGTCTTCTCCAGGAGCAGGACGTCGAGACCGGCCTTCGCGAGGTGATAGGCGGTCGTGGAGCCGGCCGGCCCCGCGCCGACGACGATCACGTCGGCGGTGTTCTCGGAGAGGGGCTCCTTCACGACGGTCACAGCGGGATCTCCCCAAGTTCGAAATCTGCGTGCCGACCGGCACTGGACATGGGCAGTCTATTCAGCAGAATTGATCACCCGGATGAAGGGCTGCCCTGTGAACCGACCCCTCCCCGCGGTACGGCTGCGCGTCCCCACGCACGAGGACGCCGTCGCCTGGCACCGGGTCTTCGGCGATCCCGAGGTCATGGAGTTCCACGGCGGCAGGCCGGCGGCCCTGTCCGTCTACGAGGAACTCACCGCGCGCCAGCGGCGGCACGACGCGGAGCTCGGCTTCTGTCTGTGGACGATGCTGGACGAGACCGGCGAGGTCATCGGGTTCACCGGCGCCCAGCCCTGGCGGCCCGGCTGGGGTCCGGTCGGCGAGACGGAGATCGGCTGGCGGCTCGGTCGCGCGCACTGGGGCAAGGGGTACGTCACGGCGGCCGCGCGCGAGACGCTGCAGCGGGTGCGGGCGGCCGGGGTGAAGGAGGTCGTGGCGATGGTCCGGCCCGGCAACGAGCGGTCGATCGCGGTGGCCCGGCGGCTCGGCATGCGGTCGGCGGAGACCTATCCGCACCCGACGCTGGACGAGCGGGCCCTCTGCTTCCGGCTCGCGCTCGACTCCCCCGCCGACCCCGTCGATGACGCCGACCACCCCGATAACGCAGAGTAGTCGTCTGTCACAGAAAGACACCGGCTCCTTCCGGCCGGGGCGTACGGGGGTTACCCTGCCAGTACCGCTGGGGGTGACATCTGTGCGTATAACACCCAAAACACCCGAAGTGCGTGTGCCACGGCTGGTCGGACTGATGGCCGTGGACGCGCGCGAAACGGCCCGGGCGCGGGGCCTGTTCCTCAACGCGCCGGACCGCCCGGACTTCCACCACACCGTCGTCGACTACGTCGTGCGCCAGTATCCGCAGCCCGGCGCCGAGGTACCGCCGGACTCGATGGTGTACGTGTGGTTCGACTTCGGGGAGGGCGAGGGCGGCGGGGGCGTGCGCGAACCGCGCATCCCGCGCCCGCCGAGCGGCGGGATGCAACGCGAACTCGGCGAGCCCGGCGACGCCTTCGAGATGATCAACCGGTGAGACAGCGGTGGAGGTTCAGCTCTCCTTGAAGCCCCGGTGCAGCGCGACCACACCGCCGGTGAGGTTGCGCCACGCCACCTTCGTCCAGCCCGCCTTGCGCAGCCGTTCGGCGAGGGCGGGCTGGTCGGGCCAGGCACGGATGGACTCGGCGAGGTAGACGTACGCGTCCGGGTTCGAGGAGACCGCGCGCGCGACCGGCGGCAACGCCCGCATCAGGTACTCGGTGTAGACGGTGCGGAAGGGCGCCCAGGTCGGGGTCGAGAACTCACAGATGACCACGCGGCCGCCGGGGCGGGTCACCCGGTGCATCTCCCGCAGGGCCGCGTCGAAGTCCTGGACGTTGCGCAGCCCGAAGGAGATCGTCACGGCGTCGAAGGTGTCGTCCTTGAACGGCAGCCTCGTCGCGTCCCCGGCCGTGAACGGCAGCCAGGTGTGCTTCCGCTTGCCGACCCGGAGCATCCCGACCGAGAAGTCGCAGGGGACGACGTACGCGCCCGTGCGCGCGAAGGGCAGCGAGGAGGTGGCCGTACCCGCCGCGAGGTCGAGGATCTTCTGCGCGGGGCGCGCGTCGACCGCCTTCGACACCTCCTTGCGCCAGCGCCGGTCCTGGCCGAGCGACAGCACGTCGTTGGTCAGGTCGTACCGTTCCGCCACGTCGTCGAACATCGAGGCGACTTCGTGCGGCTGCTTGTTCAGGGAGGCGCGGGTCACCCGCCCATTGTTGCAGCCCGGTCTCCCGGGACGAGGGCGGGCTTCGTGCGTGCGCGCGTTGAAGACCGTGACCGTCCGGTCCAGGCGGGTCAGCCGGGTCAGCCGGGTCAAGTCGATCCCGACGTACGCCTTCGCCCACATCAGCAGCACGAGACGCCTGGGGTGTCGATGGGGTCGGCCTTCCGGGACCGGCCGTGCGCGGACGGGGGGGCCGGCCGGGGCGACGCTGCGGCCGGCCGCAGCGGGGTCGGCCGGCGTACGGGGGCGTTCGCGGAGAGGTTCTCCGGCCGAGCCCGGTCAGCGGCCCCGGTACACCAGCCGGCCGCCCAGCACGGTCGCCACGCAGGTCACCGCGCCGCGTTCGCTCAGGGCGGGCTCGTCGGGCACGTCGAACACGGCGAGGTCGGCCCGGCCGCCGACGGTCAGGGGGCCGTGGACCGTGCCGGCGAGGTCGTACCCCTCGGCGAACGGGTCGAGGTCGGGACACTCGCCCAGCAGCATCCCGGGGGCGCCCTGGACGCCCACGACCGTCAGCCCGGACCGGGCGACGGCCGTGGCCACCAGCGGATCGGCGAAGCGTGCACCCGGGGACGCGACCGCCGTCGTGCCGTACCGCAGCATCCGCTGCACACCGCGCCGGACACTGCCCGACCAGCGGCTCTCGGCGAGGTCTCCCAAGGCGGCCAACCGCTCGCCCCACAGTGGCAGTTCGCCCAGCTCGTCGGCTTCGCGCGGGTCGGGGTGGTAGCAGCGGCGCAGCAGCCACAGCGGGTGCCACTGGCGCAGCCCCGGGGTGAGCACGCCCGGCCAGCGCCGCACCCGCGCGCCCGGCGCCGCGGCGACGGCCTCCTCGTACGGCCCGACGGCCGTGATCCGGTCGCCGTCCACCACCACGGCTCCGTCCGTGACGGGTGCCGCGCCCACCGGCAGGACCAGCGGGGCGGCGTGGATCGTCAGCACGGCGGCGTCAGTTGGAGGTCAGCAGCTTCAGCTCGGGGTGGGCCGTGCCGCCCTCGATGGCCGTGGAGGAGATGTGCGAGACGACGCGGTCGTCGACGGGGTCGTTCGCCGGGTCGTCGTGCACGACGAGGTGCTCGTACGTCGTCGCGCGCTGCGCCGGGACGCGGCCCGCCTTGCGGATCAGGTCGATGATCTCCAGCCGGTTCGAGCGATGCTTGGCACCGGCCGAGGAGACGACGTTCTCCTCCAGCATGATCGAGCCGAGGTCGTCGGCGCCGTAGTGGAGCGACAGCTGGCCGACCTCCTTGCCGGTGGTGAGCCAGGAGCCCTGGATGTGCCGGACGTTGTCGAGGAAGAGGCGGGCGATCGCGATCATCCGCAGGTACTCGAAGAGGGTGGCCTGCGTGCGGCCCTTGAGGTGG
>NZ_MLYO01000057.1 GCF_001866665.1 Streptomyces monashensis
CTGCGGACCATCTTCGAACAGCCCGACACCGACGCCGTCCAGGCCCAGATGCGGCATGTCCTCGATGCCCTGGAGGCCAAGTTCCCCAAGGCCGCAGCCCACTTGGACGCCGCCCAGGGCGACGTGCTGGCCTTCACTGCGTTCCCGCGCGAGATCTGGCGGCAGATCTGGTCGAACAATCCCCAGGAACGACTCAACAAGGAGATTCGACGCCGCACTGACGTCGTCGGCATCTTCCCCGACCGCACTGCCCTGATCCGCCTGGTCGGCGCGGTCCTGGCCGAGCAGAACGACGAGTGGACCGAAGGCCGCCGATACATGGGACTCGACCTGCTGGCCAAGGCTCACCTCCACCCGATCGAGTCAGAAACCGACGACACCGTCCTCCCGACGGAACTCACCACATAGCCTCAAAGAAGAGATCGCCGAGTGGCCGTCGATACACCACTCCCGCGGACGTGACCCGAGACATGATCGTTGAGCGCACCCGAGCGGGTCTGGACGCTGCCAAGGCTCAGGGTCGGACTGGTGGGCGGCCCACTGTCATGGATGCTGACAAGCTCGCTGCGGCCAAGGCTCGCAAGGCCAAGGGAGAGAGCGTCACGGCCATTGCCAAGGCACTTAAGGTGTCCCGCGCAACGCTGTACCGGGCGCTTGCCGACACGGAGTGACCCGGCCCGACTTGAGAGACCGCCTACCCGATGTGGTGGACGGTCTTTCTCATGTCTGGATAACGGGGGTAGGTCAATCTCTGGGCCAAGGCGCTCCGTGGACCCAGCCCCCATGGTTACGCGCGTTTCCGCGAAATAGACACCCGGGGGGTCTGGGTCAAAATGGACATCATTTCGGGATCAGCTGCCTGGTGTTCGGCGAGCAGCACGGCGACTTCCGGCACGGCGGCGAAATCGTGCAACCGGCGGAGGATCCCCCGGCCGGCCAGCCAGCCTCGACTGGCGGCACCGCTACATGTCCGATCGAACAGGGCCGGTATTGTTGCGCTTTTGGCCATCCAGGCTGTGCTCCACTACCGGAGGTTGATCGTGGCAACGGACGTCTGGGGAGTGCTGGACGAGAAGCAACGTCTTCCATGGGTGTTCGCACCGTTCGAACGCGTTGGGCCTCTGGAGTTCGGCATGACGCATGAGCAGGCAGAGGCGGCAGTTGATGGCGTCCTGCAGACCGCTCTCCGGGAGGGTTCTCCCGGCAACGAAGTGCGGGCTGACTTTCGGCTGGGAGATCGACTGGATGCCAGGTTTTCCGGGCCAGCGGTAACCGTGTACTACGACCGGTCGATCGGCCTGGCAGGCATCGCAGTTAACGCGCTGCGCGGCCCACAGGTGACCCTGGACGGGATAGGCCTCGTGGGTCAGGTGCCATCACGCCTGGAGGATGAGTTCACCGACTACCTTGAGGCACGCAATAGGGACCTGCAGTACTCGCAGTACGCCGATCCGTGCTCGGCCCAGCTTGGACTGGTGCTTCGGGCCCAGCGGGCTGGCGACCTCGTGCTGAGCCGCCCTGTGATGGTGGCCGAAGCATGGGCCGACCGTTGCTGGGACACGACAGAGGGCTGCATCCCCCGACAGGAGTGGAAGACCTTCGAGTGGTGAGCGCTGCCAGGCCCCTCCCAAGGGTAGGTCTGCCGAAGAGCCCCCTCTCGTGCCCACGCCAGCCATGCCTTCCTCCAACATCACCCCCCTCGCGCGAGGTCGCCGTACTTCCACAGGTCAAGGGGGCTGGCGTCCAGTGCGCGGGGATGCTGAGCCGGTCTGCTGGTAGGGGATCAGCGGGTCGCGTGGCTCGCATCGCCGCAGGTCAATGCCTATGTGCTTACCTTGACAGCTTCATGATCTTCACTACGCTCCTGGCACCATCCTGGCCCAGTCCGCCCCGCCCGGCCCGGCCGGGGCGCCCTTCTCGGCCTCCGCGGCGCCCCGCTCGGCCCCGCCGGCACCCCTCTCGACGGTCCGGGGCCGGGCAAAACCGGGGGAACCCCTGAGGGACCCCGGGGCCGCCCCGCTGACGGCCCCTTAGGGGATGTCACAGGTCGGCCGCAAAGGCGGGCCCGGATGCCCGGGCCGGGCACGTCACTCTCCGGGACCAGGTACGTTCGACGACGTGGCTGGATTCAGGATCGGACGCGGGGGCCGGGACAACCGCACCCCCCAGGGACAGCAGGTACCGCAGGCACCGCAGGGGGCGCCGCACGGCCGCCCGGGACGGCGGTACGGGCAGCCGTCGGGGCCGTCGTACGGCTACCCGTCGGCACCGCAGCCGCCGTACCCGCAGGCGCAGCAGCAGTACGGCCGCCCGGGCCCGTCCTACGGTTACCCCGGCCCGGGCGAGGACGGCCCGGAGTACTTCGGCGACGGCGGCTACCAGAGCGCGCCCGGCGCCGGACGCGGAGGGCCGCACGATCCGTACGCGACCGACAACCCGGGCCACACCCAGGCGTTCTCGGTCGACGAGGCCGCCGGCTACACCCAGGGCTCGACCTACCAGGCCGGCTCGGCCGCCGCGCCCGCCGCCCCGCTCGGCCCGCCCCTGCACTGGAAGGAACTGCTGAAGGGGATCATCACCTCCCCCAACCAGACCTTCCTGCGCATGCGGGACTACACGATGTGGGCGCCCGCGCTCATCACGACGTTCCTCTACGGCCTGCTCGCCGTCTTCGGCTTCGACACCGCCCGCAAGGACGCGATCAACTCCCCGTTCTCCACCACGGTGCCGATCGTCCTGATCACGGCGGTCGTGATGGTGCTGGGTCTGTTCGTCCTGGGCGTGGTCACCCACACCCTGGCCCGCCAGCTCGGCGGCGACGGCGCCTGGCAGCCGACGGTCGGCCTGTCCATGCTGATCACGGCCCTCACGGACGCGCCCCGCCTGATCGTGGCCATGTTCTTCGGCGGCGACGCGAGCTTCGTCCAGCTCCTCGGCTGGGCCACCTGGATCGGCGCGGGCGCCCTGCTGGCCCTGATGGTCGCCCGCTCCCACGACCTGCCCTGGCCGAAGGCACTGGGCGCGTCGGCGATCCAGCTGATCGCCCTGCTGTCGATCGTGAAGCTGGGCACGTTCTAGTCCTCGCACAGATGAAAGGGCCCCGGCGCCATGGCCGGGGCCCTTTCCCGTACTTCTGGTGCTGCGGGCTCAGGCGTCGAGCACCTGTCCGGCCCGCTTCACGACGGGCGCGAGGACACTCCACGGGAAGTTGATCCAGTCGTCGGTCCGCTTCCACACGTACTCGCACTTCACGAGGGAGTGGGACTTCTCATAGATCACCGCGGAACGCACCTCGGCGACGGTGTCGAGGCAGAAGTCGCGCACGAGCTTCAGCGTCTTGCCGGTGTCCGCGACGTCGTCGGTGATCAGCACCTTCTTGTCGGAGAAGTCGATCACGTTGGGGACGGGCGCGAGCATGACGGGCATCTCCAGGGTGGTGCCCACCCCGGTGTAGAACTCCACGTTCACGAGGTGGATGTTCTTGCAGTCCAGCGCGTAGGCCAGCCCGCCGGCGACGAACACCCCGCCCCGGGCGATGCTGAGCACGATGTCGGGCTCGTACCCGTCGTCGGCGATGGTCTGCGCCAGCTCGCGCACGGCGTCGCCGAACGCCTCGTACGTGAGGTTCTCCCGCACGCCCTGGGTCTCACTCATGCTGCTGCTGCCCTCACACCTGGGTCCGATGGAAATTGACGTAGGACCGCGAGGCGGTCGGCCCGCGCTGCCCCTGGTAGCGGGAGCCGTAGCGCTCACTGCCGTACGGGAACTCGGCGGGCGAGGTCAGCCGGAACATGCACAGCTGGCCGATCTTCATCCCCGGCCAGAGCTTGATCGGCAGCGTGGCGAGGTTGGAGAGCTCGAGCGTGACATGACCGCTGAAGCCGGGGTCGATGAACCCGGCGGTGGAGTGCGTGACCAGCCCGAGCCGCCCCAGCGAGGACTTCCCCTCAAGTCGCGACGCGAGATCATCGGGCAGGGAGATGACCTCGTACGTCGAGGCGAGCACGAACTCCCCGGGGTGCAGGATGAACGGCTCGTCGCCCTCCGGCTCGACCAGCCGGGTCAGGTCGGGCTGCTCGACCGAGGGGTCGATGTGCGGGTACCGGTGGTTCTCGAACACCCGGAAGTACCGGTCCAGCCGCACGTCAACGCTCGACGGCTGCACCATGGATTGGTCGTAGGGATCGATCCGTACCCGCCCGGCGTCGATCTCGGCCCGGATGTCCTTGTCTGAGAGAAGCACGTAGCGAGGATACGCAAGGCGCGCGGAGCCGTGACAATCGTGACGACTCCGCGCGCCAGGGATACTGCCCGCGCCGCCTCCGCGACGGCGCCCCGCCTCTTCCTTCGCTTTCCCTCGCTACCGCTGCTTCTCCAGAGCGACCGGCACCACACTGCGGAGCCGGCCGCACCGGGGACACCTCATGAGCCGACCGGGGCCGAGCCGCTCGGCCTGCTGCATCGGGAACGAAGCGGCGCTGAAGACGTGCCCGTCCGCACAGCGGACGACGGTGCGTTCCATCAAGTCCCTTAAGTCCCTTCCCCAAGAGCCTCGTCGGGCGTGACTGCCCCGACGACAAAAGGCACATTACGGGATCAAAGAGACGACCCTCCAGGCGGCGCTCCGGCCCCGCCCGGGCCCTCCTCCATGCCTCCACGGTACGCCCCAACTCCGGCCACCCGCAGCCGGATCCCACCCCTGAAACAGACTCAGACCCCTGGGCCGGGGCACCAGGGGTCTGCGATGTTGTACAGTGAGCATCGTCCGGACCTCGACTCCCCGAGCCGACCCGTCCGTACTTACGCGGGTGTAGTTTAATGGTAGAACATCAGCTTCCCAAGCTGAGAGCGCGAGTTCGATTCTCGTCACCCGCTCCATGAGAAACTCCCAGGTCAGAGACCCGGGGGTTCTTTGTTGTCTAGACCGGTGGTAGGGTGCCGCACCACTAGCGCACCATGAGCCTGCCGAAGACTCCGGCTTGTGGTGTGGACGGTTGTCCTTGTGGTGCTTCGCACGTTCGGCGCGGACCATGTCGTCGAGGCCGGCGGAGACCTCGCGCTGACGCTCGTCGTCGGAGTGCTGGTAGATCATCGCGGCTTTCTCGGAGGACCGGTCCGCGCGGACTATCGTGTCCTTGAGGGTGGCGCAGGAGCGGGTCGAGAGCGTGTGCCCGGTGCGACGAAGGTCGTGGAAGCGGAAGCCGTCCGGCAGGCCGACGGCTGGACACGCCCGCCGCCACTTCCGTCCAAAGGAGGTACGGCGGAGGGCGCCCCCTGCCCACCGACGAACAGAAGGCCGTCCGGTCCCTTCTCAGCGAACCAGTCGAGGTGCCGCCTCACGTCCTTATGGAGAAAGGCCGGGAGGACGACAGTGCGGACACCGGCATCGGTTTTGGTCTCGCCGGGAGCCCGCTTGCCGTTGGTTCGTTCCGGATCACCAAGTTGTCGAGGCCGACATCCCGACGGCGGAGGCCCGCCAGTTCCTCCGGGCGCATCGGGCCGTACGCGCCGAGGTAGACCATGAGCCGCCAGCGGATCCCGACCCTGTCCGCAGGCCAGCAGGCGGTCAACCGCTCCCACGCCAGGATCCGGGCCTTGGCGAACAGGCCGTCGCCACCCTCAGGTCCTGGCGGCTCTTGCGGAAGCTGCGCTGCTCGACCACCCGCATCACAAGCTTCGTTCAGGCCGTCCTCTGCCTGCATCACGCCAGCTCAGACTGACGTTGGAAAAGGCTCCATGACGTACGCCGACGACCGTATCGAAGCCTGCTCGACGAGGGAGTCCGCGACAAGGTCTACCCCGGCGCCGTGTGGGCCGTCGGCGACGCCACCGGCATTCGCCTCAAAGGCGTCGCCCGCGACTTCTCCGCCCGCCGCCTGGGCGGCATCTGCGGGTACCGTCGGCGCCTTCACCGTCCTCGACGACCTGACCGCCTTCCTGCGCTACATGCTCGACAGCCCCATCACCGGCCGCGGACCGCGGACCGATATCCGCAATGCCTTCCGAGGACTCGCCTTCAACGAGTGCTGTAACCGGGATGGTTCACCGTGACCGGAAGGCGGCTCGCGGGACGAGCGCACGCGAAGCTGCTGGTATTACTGGGGCATGCAGGAAGAGATTGCACGCTCCGCGATCGACACGTTCATCTCCGCGTTCAACGCCTCGGACGACAGCTATGTGACTGCCCTGCTCTCCCAGGCTCTGACCTCAGACGTGGTCTTCTGGGGGCCGTTGGGTCGCAGCGAAGGAATCGCGGCGGTCGAGCGGTTCGTGCTGGACATCCGGCGCCACCCGGCGGGGACCGGCACGATGGTGCGCTGCTCGGCGGTGGACATGCCTGACGAGTGGGCCCGGTACCAGTGGGTCTTCACCACGCCGGACGGAGGTCCCCGCCTGGCGGGAACGGACGTCGTCCATCTGCGGCGGAGCCTCATCGACCAGGTCATCGTCTTTGCGGGGGAGATCGAGCCGTTCGCCTCCTGAGCCATCCTTCTGTCGCTGTCCTTCTCCTGAACTCGCCCCCGTCGGCGCTCGGGGGCTGCGGTTCGCGGTTGGTCAGGCTGCGGTGTCGAGGGGGCGTCCGCCCCAGCGGATGCCCTTCTCGCTGCGGACGCGGGCGCGTTCCTTGCGTGAGGCGGTGAGTACGCCGGGGTGGCGGGCGTTGGTATGAACCGCAACGCCGCCCGGCGTCAGCTCGGCAACCGTCTCGCCGGCATCCTCCACGGATGCCTCAAGACCCGCGCCCTCTACGACGAGGCCACCGCCTGGTCACACCACGCAACCCTCCCAGCCACAGCTTGACGCCGCTACGGCATGGGATGTCTGACATCGCCGAAGCCGGCAGTCGGACGCGCCAGGGCCCCTCAAGGCCGAGCCGCGCCGAGGCGGAACAGGGAAAACGGGCCGCGGCCGGCTGCCGTGACCCGTCTTCCTTCTCCGTGCCGCCGAAGGGACCCCACGTCCCCCTCAGACTGGCGGCTCCCCGTGACCCGACGGGGTTGGAGCCTTGTGTCACTCAGCTCGCGCTGAAGGCGCTGATGCCCTCGGGGGTGCCCCAGCCGGTCGGACCGTCGTAGCCGGGCCCGGCGGTGCAGAAGTACGACGTGGAGCAGGTGCCGTTGCTGCCGCTGGTCACGTCGTTGAGGGCGGAGGTGCCGGCCGCGTTGTACGGGTACTGGGCCGGGTAGTCGCCGCTGCCCGGGGTGCCGGCCAGCGCGTAGACGGAGGCGATGATCGGCGAGGAGGCGCTGGTGCCGCCGTAGGTGTTCCAGCCGCTCGCCTGGTAGGTGTCGTAGACCGAGACGCCGGTGGCGGGGTCGGCCACGGCCGAGACATCCGCGATCATGCGGTTCGAGCAGCCGCTGTCGGTCTGCCAGCTGGGCTTGGGGTCGTTGGCCGAGCAGCCGGAGCCGGTGCCCTCGGTGCTGGAGGTGTGCCAGACGGACTCGCTCCAGCCGCGGCTGCTGGAGTCCTTGGACAGGGCGGTGCCGCCGACGGCGGTGACGTACTGGGAGGCGGCCGGGTACTCGGCGCCGTAGGCGCTGTCACCCGCGCTCGCGGTGATGGCGACGCCCGGGTGGTTGTAGTACGAG
The DNA here is from genome assembly GCF_001866665.1 of Streptomyces monashensis. Lineage (GTDB taxonomy): Bacteria > Actinomycetota > Actinomycetes > Streptomycetales > Streptomycetaceae > Streptomyces > Streptomyces monashensis. The sequence continues at coordinate 7,593 of NZ_MLYO01000057.1, forward strand.
GAGTCGTACGTCGTGTCGGAGGAGGACTCCGCGCCGCCGTAGCTGTTGGAGACGAACTTGGCGCCGAGCTTGACGGCCTCGTTCACCGCGGTGCCGAGGTCGGCTTCGGACGCCGAGCTGGCCTCGACGAGCAGGATGTTGCAGTTCGGGCAGACCGCGCTGACCATGTCGAGGTCGAGCGACTCCTCACCGGCCCAGCCGCTGTCGGCGGTGGGGAGGTTGGACGACGAGCCGTCCTGGCCGACCTTGCTGAAGCAGCCGCTGCCGCTGGTGCAGGCCGGGAGGCCGTACTGCGAGCGGTAGGTCGCGAGGTCGGACTCGGCGTTCGGGTCGTCGTAGGCGTCGACGATGGCGACGGTCTCGCCGGAGCCGTTGGCGGAGGCGGCGGAGGTCAGGCCGTAGGCCGACTGGAGGTCCGAGGGGCCGTATCCGGTGGGCGAGTCGGAGGAGGCGCTCGGCTTGATGGTCTTGGGCGCGATGCCCTTCAGGGCCGCCTGCTTCTCCATGAAGGCGGTGGTGCCGCCGGTGACGCGGAGTGCGTTGCAGGCGGCGAAGCCCTTCTTCGGGGTGGCGCCACATGCCCGCGTGTACTGCACGTGGGCCTTGGCGACCTGGGCTGCGATCGCCTTGGAGCTCACCTTGTGGCTCGTGCCGGCGGTGTCCGCGCTCGCGTGGGCCGCGGTGCCGAGTCCGGCGATGACGAGCGCGGCGGTGGCCGCTGCTGCCGAGCCGACGCGGCGCCATCTGCCGCGTATGTGGGGGGAATTGGGGGTGGTCGTACGCAAGGTACAGCCTCCTGGAAGTGGTGGACAGAGGCGTGCGGGTGTGGGGGTCCACCGATGGGTGACCGGTGGGGGCGGCGGCCCGCGACGACCATCGCTTTGTTGAGTACGCGACAACAAGGAGCCTTGCGAAATCCTGACCGCCCCATTGCGCAAGGGGTTGTGTGCTTACTGACCAGTGAATGAAGGATGGATGTTGACTGGCTGAAACTTGACCCTGTGCACGGTGCGCGCGGGCCTGCGCTACGCGCGTTAAGCAGCGTGTCCGAACCCGTTCGGTTGTCGAGGGCGAGGTATGCCCGAAGGTGTTTGCGTGGCACGTTCGTTTGCGTCATCGCCGGGGTGGGTGCGGTTCTGTCCCGCCCAGGGGATTTCGACTCCCGACGCAGCCGTCGCGCTCCTCGCTCCCCGGAAGGGCCCATAGGGGCGCGCTGATGCTGGAAGAAGCCGAAGAGATCGGCCGTCGCGCACGCCGCGCACGGCTCCGTCTCGGCATGACGCAGGCCGACCTCGCTGCCGCCCTCGGCACGACGCAGGGGTGGGTCTCCACGATGGAACGCGGCCGCATCGAACTCGACCGCGTCGGCCTGCTCAATCCGCTCTGCGGGTACACCCGAACGGCTTGATCGGACGGCCGTACGGTGCCGGGGTCTCCCGGCGACCGCTCGCCCGCGGCCGGGCTGGGGAGGATGATTCAGATGCCTTCCGCCGTCACATGCGCGATGACGCGCCTGACGTATTCCTCGCGGTGCCGAAGCAGTTCAGCACTGATGAGGATGCGGTTTGTGCTGATGGGGAGGAACAGGGTGCCGGTGATGGGCAGCGCGGTCACCTTGAGCCGGAATCCGCCGAGGCGGGTACCGGTGGTCCTCTCGTACTCGCGCACGGCGTCCCTCATGCGCGGAGCACCACGCCCCGGACGGCTTGCGTTCGCGACGTCGCGTTTGCGTTCGGCGCTCCACAGGCGGACGACATCACGGTTGTCCTCGACGATGCGGCCGAGCAGGCCGCCCGGAGACAACGGAACCGCCGATTCGTCCTGCTCCGAGGCTGCCAGTGCGCGTTCCCACCACCGTAGCCACTCGGCGTCAACGCCTCTGTCGCTGTGCACAGTTGCATCGACGGCCAGGCTCGGCCGCGCCACGACGGCCGGTAGGCCCAGCGGGTCACGGATGCCGAGCGCGTCGCGGACTGCCAGGGCAGCGGCCAGGTGGTAGGAGTACCCCAGGGCTACTTCCCACGGCGCGCTCGACACCGATCCCATGAGTCTTCCTTTGTCTCAGACGATCTCTGCGCTGTCGGTGGGGCCGCCGCTCGAGCAGATGTCGCCGTCCCACAGGAGCGCGTCACTGGAGGGGGAGACCCCCGCGGTCTCCCAGCCGGGTCCGCCGGCGTTCGCGTCCCACTCGCCCTCCCAGGACGAGTCGAATGCCAGCCCGCCGCCCCACGAGTAGGTGTCCGAACCGTAGTCGTCGGACCTGCTCGCCTGCCAGTGATAGGCGACCGCGTCCTCGTCGAGATCGAACCCCGTCTGGATCTCCATGTTGTAGCCGCCGACCGGATGTACCCAGATGTACGAGTCGCCGCAGTCCCCTTCGACGACGTCGTCGGGGTGGACCTTCGCGCGGTACGGACTTCCGTCGGGGTTGATCGCCTTGGGCGTCGGTACCGTGTGCTGGCTGCCGTCGGGTGCGGTGACGACCTTGAAGCCATGGGCTTTCGCGAGCTTCGCGTTCACCCCGGTCACCCGCATCTTGACGACCTTCGCGCCCTTGGGCGGCGCGTGCAGCGGTGTGTGACCCGCGTGAACTCGCAGCCCTGCGGGTCCGACGTGATGGGCAGACGGGACTGCTTCGGCGGTGCCGATACCGGCACCAGTGAGCGCGGACGCCGCAAACACCGCGACGAGTGCGCGCGTGAACATGGCACGCTTCATTGCTGTTTCCCCCTATAACCGCCGCGGGATCTCACCCCGGGTCAGTTACCCGGTGCCCCACAGCAGACGTGCCGACAATATGGCCAATAGCGGCACATGTTCCTCATCTCTCTCATGGTTGACTGATTCAGGCCAGAGGAGGGGCTCATTCCGGGGTGTTGCCACGGCGGACAGGCCAGGGCGCTGGACGGCGCACGGACGCAAACGCGGATCTGCCCGGCCTGGCCGAGGGATCCCCCGTGGGTGACCTCGGTCGGGCCTGCAGAACGTTGACAGACCCCAGGCCCTCCGCCGTCCTGCACCATTCGCCGTGCCGCGATCCGCGGCCAGAGGGAAGCGGGAAGCGGGAAGCGGTCGGGGCGAAGAAATCCGTGGATCTTCGCGGCAACCTTTTCGGCCTCTGGGACCACTCAGTGTTGTCCGGCCGGGTGGTCCGGTCAGATGGAACGGCTGAAAGAGAGCACAGACATGCCCCTTGAACGAGAGCACAGACATGTCCCCGGCCCACCCACGTCCTCGGTGGCGTCCCGCGCCGGCGGCCACCGTGCCGACGGCCACGCCCGCGGTGGTCGCCCGAGGCATCGTGGCCGTCGGTTGCTCGCGCGTCGGGGCCTCTGGGCGGGTCTCGCCATGGTGGTCGTGGCCGGCTCGGCTGTCGTGGTCAGCCAGGCTTCGGCGCAGCAGAAAACCCTGGATCTGAAGAAGTGGTACGTGCTGGTCAACCGCAACAGCGGCAAGGTGCTGGACGACCGCGCCTTCGCCACGAAGGACGGCGCGGCGGTGGTGCAGTGGGCGCGCCACGGCGGGGCGAACCAGCAGTGGCGGTTCATCGACGCGGGTGACGGGTACTACCGGCTGCAGAACCGGAACTCCGGCAAGGTGCTGGACGACCTCGGCTGGTCGAAGACCGCCGGCTCCGCCCTCGTGCAGTGGAAAGATCTGAACGGCACCAACCAGCAGTTCGAACTGGCCAAGTCGCCGGACGGCTACGTGCGTTTGGTCAATCGCTTCAGTGGCATGGCTGTCGATGTCCACAACGCCGCCAAGGCCGACGGGGGCGGCGTCGTCCAGGACCGCGACCGGGGCGGCGCCGATCAGCAATGGCAACTCGTCCCGGCCGGGAGTCTCGGCGGCGCCGGTACGCCCACCGCGCCGGGCGGCAGCGTTCCCACCGGCCAGGCTCCGAGCGGCTCGCGCCCGTCGTCGCCGTCTTCTCCCGCAGCCGGTGGCGGCAGCTCGACGACACGTTTCATGGGCAGCAGCACGGTGTTCATCGGCGGCTCGATGTCCGACGCCTCGGCGGCCGCCGCGCCGTTCGACGTGCGCTACGCCTATGTGCACAGCCAGCCCGCGCCCTCGTCGGCCTACTATTCGGCAGCGCGCTGCCAGGACGGGTGGTCGAGCTGGTGGGGCTGCTGGACCGGCAGCACCACAGCGCCGGGCACTTACGTGACCTATCGGGATGCCCAGGCGGCCCAGGCGACGTACAAGGGCAGCCCGCGCCCGCAGAAGATGCTCTGGACCTGGTACTCGTTGCGCGACCTCGGGGATGCGGCAGGCCAGGGCGACGGCCCGGGCGAGGTCAAGGCCATCAACAGGGCGGACCTGCTCACCCGGTACCTGAACGACTACCGCTTCTTCCTCCAGAAGATCGGCACGTCGCACGACGCGATCGACCTCGAACCCGACTTCTGGGGCTACGTCCGGTCGCTCGGCAATCCACACCAGGTTCCCGCACAGGTCACGGGCGCAAATCCGACGGACTGCGGATCGCAGGAGAACAGCGCCACCGGACTCGCCCAGTGCCTGATCTCGATGGCGCACAAGTACGCGCCGAACACCGCCGTGGGACTGCACCTTTCCTGCTTCGACTGGCAGACCAACACGCAGGCATGCGTCAAGGACTACGCGAACCTCGGGGCGAAGAACGCCGACTTCCTGGTCACCGACGTGTCGGACCGCGACGCAGGCTGGTACGCACAGCCCGCCCACGGCGGCAGTGACCACTTCTGGAACGACCAGAAGGCCGCCGCCGCGCTCGGGTTCTACAAGACGATGGCCGAGTCCGTGGGCAAGCCGGTGGTCCTGTGGCAGATCCCCGTGGGTAACATGGCACAGAACAACACCCTGAACCACTACAAGGACGACAAGGTGGACTGGTTCTTCGCACACATGGACCAGGTCGCGAACGCCCACGTCGCCGGCCTGCTCTTCGGTCCAGGGCAGCAGGAACAGACCACGGCCGAGTCCGACGGCGGAAACCTGATCCGCAAGACCATCGCCTACCACAACTCAGGTGGCACAGCGCTCAAGTAGGCGAAGGCACGAATGCGCCCCCATCTGCCCGATGGGGGCGCATTCGTCTTCTTCGCCGGGCTGCGGACTTCTCCGGTCTCTGCCGGACAAGCCCCGCCGGGCCTCCGTCTGGTCCCCGAACGACTGGAACCCCAGCCGATGCACGGATGGGGTTCCTCGAGGCGGTGAGTAACAGTCAGCGGGCGGGTCCGGGGGCTGCCGCCCGGGATCAGGCGGGTCAGCGCTGCAGGGTGAGGACACCCGGCCGCCACGGCAGTCGGTCGTAGGGGCCGCTCGCGGTGGGGGACTTGCCCTGGTAGAGGAACTGCAGGTTGCAGGGGTCGATGGTCATGGTCTGGTCGGGGTTGGTGCGGACCAGGTCACCGTGGCTGATGTCGTCCGTCCAGGTGGCGCCGCTGTTGGCCTTGCCCGCGAAGGGGTTGCTCTCGCCGGCGGCCTGCGGGGTCCAGGAACCGTTCAGGCTGGTGGCGGTGAACGAGCGGAAGTAGCGCTGCTCGTTCGCACCCCGGGCCTCGACGATCATGAGGTACTGGTTCCGGCCCGCGACCTTGTAGACCTGCGGTGCCTCGAACAGGTTCTTCACCGAGTCGCTCATGACCGTCGTGTACGACGAGCCGAAGTTACCGGGGAAGTTCCCGATCGGCATGCTCGCCCGGTAGATCTTGCCGTTGTCACCGGCGAAGAACAGGTACATGTTCTGGCCGTCGGCGATCAGGGTCTGGTCGATCGGGCCGGTGGGGGATTCGGTCTTGGGGATGCTTCCGGTGAACAGCGGCTGCGGCGAGGACCAGCCGCCCGGGTTGGTGGGGTCGCTCGACGTGCGGTAGACGAAGGCCGACGCGCCCCACTGGGACGCCAGCACCCAGATCTTCTTGGGCGCGAAGTAGAACAGCGTGGGCGCCACCGCGGACTGGCTCATCCCGGTCTGGCCGGCCGACGCCATGTCCGACCAGTTCGTGAAGGGCCTGAACATCATCGAGCCGTACGACGATCCCGACACGCTCGACGCGTAGACCAGGTGCCTGCCGTTGTAGACCACGTCGGTGAAGTCCTTCACCGCGTCCCACCCGTTCGCCGGCTGCGCCAGCGCACCCGTCGACGTCCACCGGTACGTCGACGGAAGAGCACACGTGCCGCCTGCCGGCGCGGGCGTTGACGGGGTCGACGGCCTGAAGTTCCAGTGCTGGTTGGCGCCGCCGCCCGAGTCCCGGACCTGGACGGGGGTGCCGTTGGCGGTCCGACCACCGGGGATCTCCAGTGCCCGGCCGCTGGCGACGTTGGTCAGCGTGTAGGAGCCGTCCCTGTTCCGGGCGGCCCGCCAGTGCTGGTTGGCGCCGCCGCCCGAGTCCCGGACCTCCATCCTGGTCCCGTTGCCCGTCTGGTTGGCCGGCTCGTCCAGTACCCGGCCGCTGGCGACGTTGGTCAGCGTGTAGGAGCCGTCGCTGTTCCGGCCGGCCCGCCACTGCTGGTTGGAGGCACCGCTGGCATCCCACACCTGGAGCGGGGTGCCGTTGCCGTTGTATCCCGCGGGCTCGTCGAGAACGCGTCCGGCGGCCACGTCGGAGAGCGTGTAGACCGCCCCGGAGGTGATGCCGCCCCCGTCCGGCGTGCCGCCGCCACTGCCGCCGCTGCCGCCGCCCAGGGCGGTGAGTACCGCGCTGTAGGCGGGCTTCTTGTTGCCGCCCGCGTCGAACAGCAGCGGGTTCACACCGGTGCGCCAGGAGTCGCTGTCGCGGATGCCCCACACCGTGATGCCCGTGCAGCGAGCGACGTTCATGCACGCCTGGACAGCGCCTGCGTACGCCGTCGACGACGCCTGGGCGATGTCCAGCTCGGTGATCTGGACGTCCACGCCGAGCGCGGCGAACTTGGACAGAGTGGTCTGGAAGCTCGCCGGCGGACCGCCTGCGCCGAAGTGGCTCTGGAAACCGACGCAGTCGATGGGCACGCCGCGGGACTTGAAGTCCTTGACCATCGCGTAGACGCCCTGCGTCTTGGCATCGGTCCAGTTCTCGATGTTGTAGTCGTTGTAGCAGAGCTTGGCCGAGGGATCGGCGGACCGGGCTGTGCGGAAGGCTTCCTCGATGAAGCCGTTGCCCAGCACGTCCTGGAACACCGAGCTGCGGTGCTGACCGCTGCCGCCGTCGGCGAACGCCTCGTTGACCACGTCCCAGGCGTAGATCCTGCCCTTGAAGTGGCTCATCTCGGTGGTGATGTGGTTGTCCATCACACTGCGCAGGGTGCCTGCGTCGGTGATGGACTTCACCCAGGCGGGCAGCTGCGAGTGCCAGACCAGGGTGTGGCCGCGCATGCGCTGGCCGTGCGCGGAGGCGTGGCCGACGATCGAGTCGGCCGGGCCGAAGTCGAAGGTGCCGCGGGAGGGTTCGGTGGTGTCCCACTTCATCTCGTTCTCCGGGGTGATCATGTTGAACTCCCGGTCGAGAATGGTGGAGTACGTCGAGTCCCCGAGCCTGCCCGAGGACACCGCCGTACCGAAGTAGCGGCCACTGCCGGCCGCTGCACCGCCCAGGGTCGGCGTGCGGGCTTTCGGCGTGTGTGCGGCCATGGCGACCAGGGGCACGGCGGCACCCGCGGCGGCGAGGACCACGGCGGCGGCGAGCACGCGGCGGGTCGCCGGACGGCGGCGATGAGAGCGGTTCTGATCTGACAACGGCATGTCCTTCTGGCACAGCGGGCCTTGATCCGGCCCCGGTTACCCGCCAGTTGCCGCCACGCACACAAAGGTTGCCGCGGCCGAGGGAAGAATCTTCACGGCCGCCGTCACCCTCCCCACCCAGTTCCACGGCGACCTGCCGACCACCATGGAGGCCACCTACGCTTCGCTGGTACTCGACCGGGGGCGCCTCACCGGATCCGCTCGACCATCGAGCTGTGCGGCAAGGGGGCTGGTCCCCTTGCCGCACGGCGGCGCTCACCCGGTCGGGACGAACCCTCCCCGGACCGACGCGGAGCCGCCCGCACCCTGCGCGTCGACGCTGTAGCCGTCGCCCGCGGCACTGCGCTTGCCGGTGCCGTTGTTGAACTGGGCGGCGAACTCGAAGCTCCCGGCCGGCACGGTCAGGCCCGGCTTGAGGACCCAGCGGTAGACCAGCGTGCCGCCCGCCTCCTGGGCGGTGACGGTGAAGTCACCACTCGGCAGGGTCTGCCAGGTGCCGGTGTTCTTCACCCCGCCGGTCTGCACGATCCGCATCTCGATCGTGAGCGAGGTGAGCGGCCGGGTCGTCTTGAGGACGAGGTTGCTCTGCGTCCAGTAGACGGTGCTGCGCGCGTCCAACGAGCCGGCCGACGACAGCACCCCGTTCTGGCTCTCGCCGGCGGCCGGCGATGGACTCGTGGCCGCCGGAGTCGGGCGCGAGCTGCCCGGGGTGGTGACCGGGGCCGGCCCGGCAGGGGTGGGGCGGGCCGATGTCGGGTGCGAGGAGCCGGCGGTCGGGGACGGGGTGGCGGGCGTGGTCACGGTGACCGGCGGCGACGAGTGCGCGACGATGGCGGCGACGGCGAGGCCGCCGGTTCCCAGGATGCCGACGACGGCGAGCCCGGCGAGCGCGACCCTGGTCCCGGACCTCGCGAACGGCCGCGCGCGGTGACGGACGGCGGGGCCGGCCATGCCGCGCTGCACCCGGGCCAGCATCCTGGCACGGTCGGGACGGTGGGCCTCGGCGGCCTCGCGCAGCCGACGGGCGATCTCCTCGTTCACCGGTTCCTCCTCCCTGCCACCAGGTCCCCGACCGCTCGTGCCCCCAGTATCCTTTCCAGCTCGGCCATTGCCTTCGAGGTCTGGCTCTTCACCGTGCCGACGGATATGCCCAGCGCCACCGCCGTGTCCTTCTCCGACAGGTCGAAGGCGTGCCGAAGCACCACGCAGGCGCGCTTGCGGAACGGCAGCCGGGCGAGCGCCGCGCGGACGTCCAGCACGGCCGCCATGTCCGGCCCTTCCACCTTCTGGGGGCTGCGGGACCAGAACAGCGTGATCCGGCGTCGCTCGCGCACGGCGCTGCGGATCCGTCCGCGCGCCAGGTTGGCCACCACACCGCGGGCGTAGGCGAGCGGGTGGTCGGCCTGCCGCAACCGGTCCCAGCGCTGCCACAGGGCGACCAGGGCATCCGCCGCGAGGTCGTCCGCCGCGTCGGTCTCGCCGGTCAGGAGGTATGCCAGACGGGCGAGTTCGGCATAGTGGCGTTCGAAGAATTCGTGGAACTCCGCGGACGCGTCGTCGAGGACCATCCCCCGGTCGCCCTCTCCTGGCAAGGATGTGCACATTGGTTGCGTGTTTAACAACGAGGGCGCAGCCTAACAGTGCCCGGCCCGGGATTCGAACGGCGGTCGCGCTCGGTTGCGGGCCGGTGAAGGCCGGCCGGTGGGCTGGTCGATGCCGGGCGAACCGGACTCCGGTCGGCTGCGCGACGTCCGGCCGCACGGCGCTGCCGTCGACGGTCAGCCGCTCCCCGCAGATGTCGGTGATCCCGACACCGGTTCCGCTCCCGGCGGGGACGGCACACCAGCCCACCGACCACCAGCAGCGCCAAGGGAATGCCCGTGCCCGGTCCGCGCCTGCGCCACGGTTGCGGCGCGGCGTGCTTCGTTGCCCTCATGCCCGTCCATCCGGTAGGTCGACTCGGCCTTCCGGCTCCCAGTTGCCGCAGGGGACGAGAAGGTTGCCGCCCCGACGCTGACTTCTCGGTGACCGGTGCACGGCACGAAAGGGATCTGAAGAACATCGGATACGGCGGCAACCTTTCCACCCCGCGCGGCCACCTGGGGGTGCACCGACCGCGGCGAGCGCAGTCAGCTGCGCCACGCCACCCGTATCCACGCACTCCGATCGGGAGCCACACGTGTCACCTGACGACCCGACGACCGCCGAGCAGCCGATGCCTCGGGGCCGTACGCACCGCCGTAGCCGCATACGCCGCCGCATGGTCGCGAGCGCGGTGGCGGCACTCGTGGCCGGCGCCGGCGCCGGCGCCCTGGCGCTCAGCGCGGGCGCCGCGCCGGCCGTCGACATCACGGTGGATGCCGGTACCTCCCTGGGCACGGTGCCCAGCACCGGCGTCGGCCTCAACACGGCGGTCTACGACACCTACATGAACGACCCCTCGGCGGCGTCGCTGATGAAGGCCGCCGGAGTCCGGCAGCTGCGCTTCCCCGGCGGCTCGGTCGCGGACGCCTACCACTGGAGGACCCACACCGTCACCGGCGGCAGCTGGGCCGCGCCCGGCACCGACTTCGACCACTTCATGGCCACCGCGAAGAGGGTCGGCGCCCAGCCGATCATCACCGCCAACTACGGTTCCGGCACGCCCCAGGAGGCCGCCGACTGGGTCAGGTACGCCAATGTCAGCAAGGGCTACGGCGTCAAGTACTGGGAGATCGGCAACGAGGTCTCCGGCAACGGGTACTACGGCAGCAAGTGGGAGGTCGACAACCACGCCGACAAAAGCCCGAGGGAGTACGCGAAGAACCTGCTCGCCTACGCGAAGGCGATGAAGGCCGTGGACCCGACGGTGAAGATCGGAGCGGTGCTCAACACACCGGGCTCCTGGCCGGACGGGGTGAAAGCTGCCGGCGACAACGCCGACTGGAACCACACGGTGCTCTCCGTCGCGGGCAAGTCGATCGACTTCGTGATCATCCACTGGTACCCGAGCGGCGCCGGCACGGCCGACATCCTGAAGACCCCCGCCCAGATCGCCGGCACCACCTCCGCGGTGCGCTCGCTGCTCCACACGTACGCGGGCCCGCACGCCGCCTCGGTGAAGATCGCGGTCACCGAGACCTCCAGTGCCATGTCACCGGCCCAGACCAGCCAGGCCGCCGCCCTGTTCGCACCGGACACGTACATGAGCTGGCTCGAACAGGGGGCCGTCGGCGTCGACTGGTGGGACCTGCACAACGGGCCGGGCAAGCCCACCACCGTCAACGGCGAGACCGACTACCAGGACGGCGGCGTTCTCTCCGTCGGAGGATGCTCCGGCGGGACCTGCGAACCGGCGCGCGAGACGCCCTTCCCCACCTACTGGGGCATCCGCTCGCTGACCGCACTCGCCCAGCCCGGCGACACCATGGTCAAGGCGTCCTCGGCCAACCCGTCGGTCGCCGTGCACGCGGTACGGAGCAGCAACGGCGGCCTGAACGTCATGCTGATCAACAAGAACCCGCAGAACGCGGCACAGGTGTCGCTCTCCTACACCGGATACACCCCCGCCCCAGGAACGGTCAGGACCGTCTCCTACACCAAGGGCGGCACCGCCCTGACCACGGCGACGCGGGGAACGGCGGCCGCACAGAAGCTGCCCCCGTACTCGATCACGACTCTCCGGCTGAAGCCCTCGTCCGCGGCCACCCACACCGATACCCCGTCTCCTGCCTCCACGCCGAACGCCGCCACGCCGAACGCCGCCACACCGAACGATGCTGCGCCGGTTGCCTCCGCCTCCGGCACGATCGGCACCCGAGCACAGGCCACGGCAGTCGGCGCACCCGTCGGCCGGCCGGACCGGAGCAACACGGCCGGCGGCCTGGCAGCCACCGGGATGAGCGACGCTGTCACCTACAGTGCCGTCGGCGGCCTGCTGGCCATCGCCGCCGGCACCGTGCTGGTGCTCCGCCAACGCCGCAGCAGGGCTACGCACGGCGGCTGAACTCTCGCCGCGCCGGCGGCCGACGGCCCGGCAGCACCGCCACCCACACACGGCGTGCCCCCGGGCCGTCGCCCTCCGCGCCGACAGGCGATGCCCGTCCACTCCTCCCAGGAGGACCGGTGGGCGTCGTCGGTCAGTGCGGCGACCCATCGGACCGACGTCGAAGCGCGGCCACAGCCGCCGATCCCTTCCGGCGGCCGGGCCCACGAGGACCGCTGTCACCGACCCGTTGTGCCCCCACGGCCCGCCCCACCCGTACTGGTGCTGCGGGCCGTTGCCATCTGCAGACTTCGACAGCCCTGCTGGGGCGAAAGATGTCACGCGACCAAGACATGACCGACGCTTCATATGGACATGGATTTCATTTCCATCTACGGTTCGGAGTGCCCACCCGACACGTGCCGTAGGGGGTGATGCGTCATGGGCGGCCGGACGACCCGGCAGCACAGGGCAGTCATGCGCGCACTCGCGGACTGCCGGGACTTCACGTCGGCCCAGGAGCTGTACGCCCTTCTGCTGGCCGGCGACCACGCGATCGGCCTGACCACCGTCTACCGCGCGCTGCGCGAGCTGGAGGCGGACGGCGGCGTGGACGTCGTCCGCGAGGGGACGGGCGGGCGGCTCTATCGCCTGCGCCTCGCCGACGGGCACCGTCACTACCTGATGTGCCGCGACTGCGGCCGAAGCCGACCAGTGGACTCCGAGGCCGTCGAAGAGTGGGCGAGCCGAATCGCCGCCGACACCGGATTCACCGCGGTCGAGCACACCGTCGAACTCACCGGCGTCTGCACCGACTGCCTCCGCTGCGCGGACGCATGCCGGCCGTCGTCCGGAGACGAAGGAGATGAACGTCCATGCCACTGGGATCGCGCCCCGGACCCGCGGGACCGAGCCCGCAGCTGCGCGAGCTGAAGGAGACCGTGCGCACCCTGCTCGGACTCGACGAGGACACCGCCGTCGTGATCCGTCAGCTCGCCTGCACCGAGCCGGGCTGCCCGCCGCTGGAGACCGTTGTCGCCGTACTGCCCATGGAGGGCGAGGCCCGCCGCTGGACCCTGCACCGCCCCGCCGACCAGATCACCGAGGACGACCTGCGAGTCGCCGTGCTCGCCCCGGAACCACCCGACAACCGCGTATCAACAGCACGACTGGGAGACTGACGTGACCGCCTCCGAACCCTACGGTCCCCGCGACCTCCGCGATCTCCGTGACGAGCGGGTCCCCGTCACCGTCCTGACCGGCTTCCTGGGCAGTGGCAAAACCACTCTCCTCAACCGCATCCTCACCGAGAACCACGGCCTGCGGATCGCCGTGATCGAGAACGAGTTCGGCGAGGTCGGTATCGACGACGCCCTCGTGCTCGACGCCGAGGAAGAGATCTTCGAGATGAACAACGGCTGCATCTGCTGCACCGTGCGCGGGGATCTCATCCGCATCCTGGGCGCACTCATGCGCCGGCGCGAGAAGTTCGACCACATCCTCATCGAGACCACCGGCCTGGCCGACCCGGCACCGGTCGCGCAGACCTTCTTCATGGACGACGAGATCGCCTCCCAGCTGCGCCTGGACGCCATCGTCACGCTCGTCGACGCCGCCCACGTCCTCCAGCACCTGGACGAGGTCAAGCCCGAGGGCGTGGAGAACGAGGCCGTCGAGCAGATCGCCTTCGCCGACCGCGTCGTCCTCAACAAGACCGACCTGGCCGACGACGACACCGTCATCGAGGTCGTACGCCGCATCCGCGGCATCAACGCGGGCGTCCGGATCGTCCCCGCCCGGCACGCCGCGATCGACCTCGAAGAGGTGCTGGACGTCGGCGCCTTCGACCTGGAGCGGGTACTCGCCGACGACCCGGCTTTCCTCACCGAGACCGAGCACCAGCACGACACCACCGTCACCTCCGTCGGCATCGAGCTGACCGGGGAGCTGGACGAGGACCGCCTCAACGCCTGGCTCGGCCACCTGCTGCGCACCAAGGGCGTCGACCTGTTCCGCTCCAAGGGCATCCTCGCCATCGCCGGGGCACCCAGGCAGTACGTCTTCCAGGGCGTGCACATGCTGCTGGACGGCAGCTTCGGGCGGGACTGGCGGGAGGACGAAGTGCGCCGCAACCGGCTGGTGTTCATCGGCCGCGACCTCGACCGCGAGGCCCTGGAGCGCGGCTTCGCCGACTGCCTGGCCACGGCGGGAGCCGCCGCGTGAGCACCGCTGTGCAGTCCCCGCTCGCCTGGGACATCAGCGTCGACGACGCGCCCGTCGCGCTCGGCGCGCGCGGTGATCTGGTCGCCGTCGCCGGGGCCGAGGGGACCGTGAAGGTCCTCGACGCGGCGCTCGGCGCCGAGATCGGGGCGTTCGACCTCCCCGGCGGCGCGCTCAAGGTCACGCTCTCTCCCGACGCCGGGCACGTCGTGGCAACCGGCCCGATGGGATACGCGCTGTGGCGGCGCACCGACGGCCGTACGACCGTCAGGGAGTCCGGCGCCTGGTCGGCCGCGGCCGCCTGGTCGGACGCGGAAAGGGTCGCCGTCGCCTCCGGCCGCCGCGCCCTCGTGCTGGACACCGACGGCGGCGAGTTGTGGCGTACCGAGCCCGCCGCGTCCACCGTCACCGACCTCGCCTGGATGCGGCAGGGCCGGCGCCTGGCCGTGGCGGCGTACGGGGCGGTGCGCTGCCACGAACGGCACACCGAGAAACCGGTGGCCACCTACCCCTACGTCGGCTCGCACCTCGCTCTCGCCGTCGCGCCCACCGGACGCTGGATCTGCAGCGGCAACCAGGACGCCTCCATTCACATCTGGCGGGCCCGCGACGGCGGCGAACTGACGATGTCCGGCTACCCGGAGAAGGTCTCCCGCCTCACGTTCGACGACAGCGGCTTCTGGCTGGCCGCCGACGGCGCCCCCGACGTGACCGTCTGGGACTTCTCCGGCAAGGGCCCCGAGGGCACTGCCCCACGTTCCCTGCGCTGCCACGAGACGGTCACCGCACTCGCCTGGCGGCCGGGCGCCGGCGGGCATCTGGCCAGCGGCGGCGATGACGGGACCGTGGCCCTGTGGCACGCCACCGCCGGCCGGGCGCAGGCACGTCTGCGGCCGGTGCGTGAGCTGGACGGCACCGGTGCGGCGGTCGCGGCGCTGGGCTGGGCCGGTCCGCATCTGCTGGCCGTGGCATGGCGCGACGGTCGTATCCGGACGTACGGCGTGCCCTCCCGGACCTCTCTGTGAACCGGCCCACCGCGGGCAACCGCTCCGTGATCCGGGCGGCCGCACCCCGCCCCTGCACCCTCGTCGTCTGCCGGGGCTGCTGCTGCGGCAACCCGCGCAGGCACCCTGGCACCGACCACGCCTGGCAACTGGACCGGCTGCGCGCGGGCGCGGCGGAAGGCGGTTTCCAGGTCCGTACGACGGACTGCCTCGGCCCCTGCGACCAGGCCAACGTCATGGTCGTCCAGCCCTCCACCGCCGGGCGGCGCGCCGGGGGCCGCGTCGTCTGGGTCGGCTTCGCCCTGGACGACGACTCCACCGACGACCTGCTGGGCTGGGCGCGGGCGGGCGGACCGGGTGTCGCCGAACCGCCCGCCACGCTGGCGCTCCAGTTCATCAGGCCGCCGCGCGAGGCCCGCAGTCGTGCACGCCGATGACGTCGGCACGGGTGGCCGTGACATTCTCGCGGCCGCCCGGCTCGACGAGGCCACCGCCGCCTCGGTCGCCGCCACGCTCCAGGCCCTGGCCGCCCCGTCCCGCCTGCTGATCCTCACCGCCCTGCGGCAGCGTCCGTACCCGGTCGGCGAACTCGCCGCCCACGTCGGCATGGAGCAGTCCGCCGTCTCCCACCAACTGCGGCTGCTGCGCGCTCTCGGCCTGGTCACCGGCCGCCGCGACGGCCGCCGGATCGTCTACAGCCTCTACGACGACCACGTGGCCCAGCTCCTCGACCAGGCCGTCCACCACATCGAGCACCTGCGCCTCGGGGTACGCGACCACCACTGACCGCCTACGACGTTCAGTTGAGGCGGGCGACCCACCGTGGCGCCGGCGCCGTGCGAAGCCGGTCGGGAAGCGTGCCGTCCTCGGGCATCCCGGCTCCCAGCCACGCCGCGACCGCCTCGGCGTCGGCCTCGCTGACGAGCGGCCCCAGGCGTACCACGGCCCCGCTGGGCCTGCGGTCCGCTTCGCATGGCTGGGCGGCGGCATGCACGCCACGGCCACCACGGCAATGCAGCACCATCTCCAGACAGCCGGTGGAGACCATGACCCCGTGCGGGCAGGCCCGGACCGCACGGCGCAGCCCCTCCATCACCTGGTTGCCCGCGGCTGTGCGGCAGGAGCCGCAGACGACGAGGGTGAAAGGCCGGCTCCGAGGGCCGCGTACGGCATCGCTCATCTCCGCGTTTCCTCCTCCATGCGCACAACCCCTTGTTCGAGCCGGCACAGCACCAACCCGGCGACTCATCAAGGCAGTTGGCCCTCAGCGAATTTGACACCGCCCTGCCCCGCCACCAGCCTATGCGCATGACATCCATTTTCAATAGAGGTGGTCGGCCATGCGTGTCGCGTTCGTAGGCAAGGGCGGCAGCGGCAAGACGACCCTGTCGGCCCTCTTCGCCCGTCACCTGGCGTGCTCGGGCGCACCGGTCGTCGCGATCGACGGCGACATCAACCAGCACCTGGCGTACGCCCTCGGCCTGGACGAGGACGAGTTCTTCGCCGCGCCGCCGCTCAGCGCGCGGACCGGCGAGATCAAGGACTACCTGCGGGGCACCAACCCGCGGATCCCGTCCCGTGACGTCATGGTCAAGACGACCCCGCCCGGCCGCGGCTCCCGTCTGCTCCGGCTGCTGGACGAGGACGAGGTCCACTCCCACCACGTCCAGGAGGTCGGCGGCGTACCGCTGATGGTCACCGGCGCCTTCGACGAAGGCGATCTCGGCGTGGCCTGCTACCACTCCAAGCTCGGTGCGGTGGAGCTCTACCTCAACCACCTCGTGGACGGCCCCGGCGAGTACGTCGTCGTCGACATGACCGCCGGCGCCGACGCCTTCGCCTCCGGCCTGTTCACCCGCTTCGACATGACGTTCCTGGTGGTCGAGCCGACCCGGAAGAGCGTGTCCGTCTACCGCCAGTACCGCGACCATGCAGCCGAGTTCGGCGTCCCGGTCGCCGTCGTCGGCAACAAGGTCACCGGCGCGGACGACCTCGACTTCCTCCGCACCCACGTCGGCGACGACCTGCTCGCCCACTGCGTGCAGTCCTCGTACGTCCGCGCCCAGGAACAGGGCCGTGGCCACGGCGGGCTGGAACCGCACAACACCCAGACCCTGACCCGGCTCCGGGCGGCCGTCGACGCCCGCCCGAAAGACTGGGCGGTTTTCCAGCGGCACGCCGTCGAGTTCCATCTGCGCAACGCCGCCGCCTGGGCCGACGAGGCCACCGGCCAGAACCTCGCCACCCAGGTCGACCCCGGCTTCCAGCACGGCCCCGAGGCCCTGACCGCCCTCGCCTGACCCCCACCGCAGGAACAAGAAACCAGAGAACAGGACAGCCCTTCATGTCTCTCGACGTCTCCCCGCAGCTGCTCGCCGAAGCCGAGAGCGGCGAGGTACGGGAGCAGGACTTCGTGGAAACGGTCCGCACCTCCCTGCCGTACGCCTACGACCTCATCGCCCGCCTGGCGGACGAACTGCGCTCGGGCGCCTCCGAGTTCGCCGACAACCAGACCCCGCCGCCCTCCGAGAAGGAGCGCGGTCAGCTGCTTCGGGCCCTGTCCAGCGACGCCATCCGCAGCAGCCTGGAACGGCACTTCGGCATCACCCTCGCCTTCCAGAACTGCCACCGGGTCGCCGCCTTCCGCCCGGAGGCGCGCGGCGGCGAGACCCACACCCGCTTCACCTCCGTGCGCGCGCAGATCCTCAACCAGTCGCCGGAGTTCCGCGACTGCTGAGCCGCACGCCGGGGCGGTGAGCCCTACGGATCCTGCGGCGCCGCCGCCGTGCGGGCGACATCCCCGCGCAGTCGCACACCCAGTCAAAAGATGGCAACGGTTTTCATGTGACATTGATCTGAAAATCATTCCCATCTAGCGTCGAGGGTGTCGCCACACAGCCGACGCGTGGCCGCCGCGCGTCCGGCATCGCCCGAAGGAGCTCCCTCATGCCCACCGCCCCCGCCTCCCGTTCCACCCGGCCGTCCGCGAGGATCGCCCTGGTCACCGCGACGGCCGCCCTGACGGCCGTGACGGCGACGGCCTGCTCGACCTCCTCCTCGCACACCAGTGACACCGCCGCGACCAGCGGCGGCAGCGGCTCGGGCAAGACGATCCAGGTGGTGGCGGCGGAGAACTTCTGGGGCAGCATCGCCTCCCAGCTCGGCGGCAGCCACGTGAAGGTGACCAGCATCATCACCAACCCGGACACCGACCCGCACGCCTACGAGCCGACGGCGGCCGACGCCCGCACCGTGGCCGGCGCCCAGTACGCCGTCGTCAACGGCATCGGCTACGACGCCTGGGCCGACAAGCTGCTCGCCTCCAACCCCGGCAGCGGGCGCACCGAGCTGAAGGTCGGCGACCTGGTCGGCATCAAGCCGGGCGGCAACCCGCACCGCTGGTACTCCCCGGACAACGTCCACCAGGTCATCGAGAAGATCACCGCCGACTACAAGAAGACCGACCCGGCCGACGCGGCCTACTTCGACCAGCAGAAGACGACCTTCGAGACGAAGACGCTCGCCGGGTACAACAAGCTCATAGCCGACATCAAGGCGAAGTACGCGGGGACCCCGATCGGCGCCTCCGAGTCCATCGTCACTCCGCTCGCCGAGGGCCTGGGGCTGAAGATGCTCACCCCGGAGACGTTCCTGGACGCGATGAGCGAGGGCTCCGACCCCACGGCCAAGGACAAGGCCACCATCGACCAGCAGATCAAGAACAAGCAGATCAAGATCTACGTCTACAACTCCCAGAACTCCACGCCGGACGTGCAGGCGCAGGTCAAGGAGGCCAAGGCGGAAGGCATCCCGGTCGCCACCGTCACCGAGACCCTCGCCCCTGCCGGCGCCTCCTTCCAGCAGTGGCAGACCACCGAACTGCAGGGCATCGAGCAGGCCCTGGCCAAGGCCACCGGGAAGTGAGCTGACGCCATGAACCCGATAGCGAAGGCCCGCGAGGCCGTCACACACAGCACCCACACCCTCCCCAGCCGCCGGAGCGGCGGCCACGACACGGCACCGGACAGCGGAAGCGTCCCGGTGGTCGCCCTGTGCGGGGCAGCCGTGCGGGTCGGCGGCCGGACGCTGTGGTCCGGCGTGGACCTTCGCATCGGGTCCGGCGAGTTCACCGCCGTACTCGGGCCGAACGGCGTCGGCAAGTCCACCATGATCAAGGTCCTGCTCGGCGCCCTGCCCGCAGCCGCCGGTGAGGTGCGGGTGCTCGGCGCACGGCCCGGACAGGCCAACGACCGCATCGGCTACCTGCCGCAGCGCCGCAGCTTCGACGCCACCCTGCGGATCCGCGGTATCGACGTGGTGCGCATGGGCCTGGACGGCGACCGGTGGGGGGTTCCGCTGCCGTTCCCCAGCGCGCGCCGGCGGGCCGCCCACGCACGGGTGGACGAGGTGATCGAGCTGGTCGGGGCGTCGGCGTACGCACACCGGCCCATCGGGCAGTGTTCCGGCGGCGAGCAGCAGCGGCTGCTGATCGCCCAGGCGCTGATACGGCGCCCCGAACTGCTCCTGCTGGACGAGCCGTTGGACAGCCTCGACCTGCCCAACCAGAGCGCCGTCGCCGCGCTGATCGGGCGCATCTGCCACCAGGAGGGCGTGTCGGTGGTCATGGTCGCCCATGACGTGAACCCGATACTCCACCACCTGGACCGGGTCGTGTACCTGGCCGAGGGCGGGGCCGCCACCGGCACCCCGGAGGAGGTCATCACTTCCGGGACGCTGACCCGGCTGTACGGCACGCCGGTCGAGGTGCTGCGGACCTCGGACAGCCGGCTGGTCGTGGTGGGCCAGCCGGAGGCGCCCGCGGTGCACACCGACCGGCACTCCGGGGGGCCGTCATGACGCTCGCCGGGACAGGGGCACCGGCCTGGTCGTGGAACCTTCTCACCGACTTCCAGGACATGTGGTCGTACCCCTTCATGGTCAACGCCTTCCGCGCGGGCGCGGTCGTGGCCGTGGTCTCCGCGGTCGTGGGGTGGTTCGTGGTGCTGCGACGGCAGACGTTCGCCGCCCACACCGTCTCCGCGGTGGCCTTTCCCGGCGCGGCCGGGGCCCTTCTGCTCGGCGTGAGCGCGGTCTACGGGTACTTCACGCTGTGCGTGGCGGCCGCGCTGGTCATCGCGGCCCTGCGAGGCGGTGGTGAGCATGAGGAATCCGCGCTGACCGGGACCGTGCAGGCTTTCCTGCTCGCGTCCGGGTTCCTGTTCACCGCCCTGTACCGGGGACTGCTGGAGGGCCCGCAGACCATCCTCTTCGGGACCTTCCTGGGGATCACCTCGTCGCAGGTGACCCTGCTGACGGTGGTCGGCTCGGTGGTGCTCGCCGTGCTGGCGCTGATCGGACGGCCGCTGCTGTTCGCCTCCGTCGACCCGCAGGTGGCCTCCGGACGCGGGGTGCCGGTCCGCGCACTGTCGGTGGTCTTCCTCGTCCTGCTCGGCGCCGCCACCGCCGAGGCGAGCCAGATCACCGGAACCCTCCTGGTCTTCGCCCTCATGGTGATCCCGGCCGCCACCGCCCAGATCCTCACCGCCCGCCCGGCCCTCAGCCTGGCCCTGACCGTCCTTCTGGCCTTCGCCGCCACCTGGCTCGGGCTGACCGCCGCCTACTACTCGCCCTATCCCCTGGGCTTCTTCGTGACGACCATCGCCTTCGCCGGATACCTGCTCGCCCTGGGCTGGCGCTCGCTCAGCGCGGTGCTCGGCCGAGCCGGGCTCCCGGCTGCTCCGAGGGAGGTGCCGGCATGACGAGCCTCCTCGCCGCCTCCCCTCTGTCGCAGCCGTTCTTCCAGCACGCCTTCCTCGCCGGGACCGCCATCGCCGCGGCCTGCGGGCTGGTCGGCTACTTCCTGGTGCTGCGCGCCCAGGTCTTCACCGGCGACGCGCTCAGCCACGTCGCCTTCACCGGTGCGATGGCCGCTCTCGCCTTCGGCGCCGACCTTCGCCTGGGGCTGTTCGCCGCCACCATCGCCATGGCGCTGCTCTTCGGCACCCTCGGCCGCAAGGCCCGGCCCGACGACGTGGTCATCGGCAGCGTCTTCTCCTGGATCCTGGGCCTGGGCGCCTTCTTCATCACCCTCTACACGACCTCCCGCAGCACCACCAACGGCACTGCCGGAATCAGCGTGCTGTTCGGCTCCGTCTTCGGCATCTCCGCCGGCAGTGCGGTCGTGGCCACCCTGGTGGCAGCCGGGGTGGCCCTGCTGGTGGTCCTGATCGCCCGCCCGCTGCTGTTCGCCACGCTCGACGAGGCGGTGGCCGCGGCACGTGGCGTACCGGTACGGCTGCTCGGCTTCGGCTTCCTCGCCCTCGCCGGCATCAGCGCCGCCGAGGCCACCCAGGCCGTCGGGTCCCTGCTGCTGCTCGGCCTGCTCGCCGCTCCCGCGGGCGCCGCGATCCGGCTCACCGTCCGGCCCTACCGGGCACTCGCCCTCTCGGCCGGCCTGGCGGTGCTGGAGATGTGGGCGGGCCTGTTCGCCTCCTACGCGGTGCCGAAGATGCCGCCCAGCTTCGCCATCATGGCCGTCGCCACAGCCGTCTACGCCGCCACGTTCCTGATCCGACGGCCCGCCCACGTCCCCCGTGCACGACCCGCTGTTCCCACCGGCACATGAGAACCCGAGCGAGGCAGGCTGATGGCACCCACCCGGCAACGCACCCCCACTGAAATCGCGCTGATCGGCCGCCACACCCAGCAACGCTCGGTCGTCCTCGCAGCGTTCATCCGGGCCGACGGATTCGTCGGCGCCCAGGCCCTCCACGCCCAGCTCGCCGCCGACGGCACACCGGTCGGCCTGTCCACGGTCTACCGCACCCTGACCCGTCTGGCCGGCGCGGGCCGGGCCGACCTGGTCCGCGACACAGGCGGCGAACGCCTCTTCCGTTACCGCCCCGGCCCCGACCACCGCCACTACCTCATCTGCACCGAATGCGGCCTGAGCCACCCCGTCGACTCCGCCCCGATCGAGGACTGGGCCGACGGCATCGCACAGGACTCCGGCTTCGCGAACGTCCGGCACACGGTCGAACTCACCGGGGTGTGCCCGGACTGCGGCGGAGGGCAGGCGGCAACCGAACGACAGTGACTGTCGAGGTCAGCCGCAGCAACCGCACCCGTCGCTCTGCTCGGTACGGGCAGCCGGGACTCCGGCGGTCGTGGGGGCGGCGCAGCACCCTTTCCCACGCCAGGCGTCGCGCCCTTCTTTCAGGGCGACCACGGCGATGACAAGGGCGGCGACCGGATCGGCCCAAGCCCACCCGAGAGCGGCGTTGAGAACCAGGCCGACCAGAAGCACCGCGGACAGGTAGGTGCACAGCAACGTCTGCTTGGAGTCGGCCACCGCAGACGCCGAGCCGAGTTCGCGCCCTGCCCGGCGCTGGGCGGCGGACAGGAACGGCATGACGAGGAGGGAGAGGGCGGCGAGCACGATGCCGGGCAGGGCGTGGCCGGCCTCTCCGGTGCCGGTCAGGCCCCGTACGGCATCGACGGTCACGTACACGGCGAGCGCGAGGAACGACAGCGCGATGATCCGCAACGCCGCCTTCTCCCGGGCCTCGCGCACCGCGTGCTCGCGGGCGGAGAACTGCCAGGCGACCGCGGCGGCGGAGGAGACCTCGACGACGGAGTCGAGGCCGAAACCGACGAGCGCGGTGGAGGAGGCCAGGGTGCCGGCGGCGAGAGCGACGGCCCCCTCGATGACGTTGTACGTGATGGTCGCGGCCACCAACAGCCGTATCCGCCTGGCCGGCGCGCTGTACCCCGCCGGGCCGGGGCCACGGGCTGCGGACACCTCTGCTGTCATGATCAGCAGCACCCCTTCCCGTCGGCCTCGGCACACGTCCGGTCGCCCGCTACGGCGACCACGGCGGTGCGCAGGTCGTCGAGCGCGTGACCGAGGCGTTCGTCGGCGAGTTCGTAGCGGGTGCGTCGACCGTCGGGAACGGTGACGACGAGGCCGCAGTCACGCAGACAGGCCAGATGGTTCGACAGCCTGGTGCGCGAGACGTCCAGCGTTTCCGCGAGGTCGGCGGGGTAGGCGGGTGCTTCCCGCAGGGCAAGCAGGATGCGGCAGCGGATCGGGTCGGCGAGCGCTCGGCCGAACCGGGCCAGCACCTCGATGTCGGAGGCAACAGTCAGCACACCACCCGACAGTACACAAAATCCTGAATTCAGGAAACCCTGAACCAATCAAGTTAGTAATGGCATTCGTTTTCATGTAGCCTCAACAGCCGTCGCCCTACGATCCGTTCAGGAGGACCCATGGCCGTTCCCAAGCGGAAGATGTCCCGCAGCAACACCCGCCACCGCCGCGCCCAGTGGAAGGCGGCCACGCCGACGCTCGTGCCGGTCACCGTCGACGGCGTCCAGCACCTGGTGCCGCAGCGGCTGGTGAAGGCGTACGAGCGCGGGCTGCTGCGCCCCGAGGGCTGATCCTTCAATGGCTTCCGACCGACTGCCCGTCACCGTCCTGTCCGGCTTCCTCGGCGCGGGCAAGACCACCCTCCTCAACCACGTCCTCGGCAACCGCGAGGGACTGCGCGTCGCGGTGATCGTCAACGACATGAGCGAGGTCAACATCGACGCCGCCCTGGTGCGCGGCGGCGAGGCGGCCCTGTCGCGCACCGAGGAACGTCTGGTCGAGATGACCAACGGCTGCATCTGCTGCACCCTGCGCGACGACCTGCTCGAAGAGGTCGACCGGCTGGCCCGCGAGGGCCGCTTCGACTACCTGCTCATCGAGTCGTCCGGGATCTCCGAACCCATGCCGGTGGCAGCGACCTTCGCCTTCGCCCGCGACGACGGCGCCACGCTGGGGGAGATCGCCCGCCTGGACACCATGGTCACGGTCGTCGACGCCGCGAACTTCCTGCCCGAGCTGGCAAGCGGCGACGAACTCGCCGAGCGGGGCCTGGAGCAGTACGAGGACGACGAACGCACCGTCAGCGACCTGCTGACGGACCAGATCGAGTTCGCCGACGTCATCGTCCTCAACAAACTCGACCTGGTCGGCGAGGAGTCGGCCGATCGGCTGCGGGCGACGCTCACCCGCCTCAACCCCGTCGCCCGCGTCGTCCCGGCCGTCCACGGCCGGGTGAAAGTCGGCGACGTACTGGGCACCAGCCTGTTCGACCTGGAACGTGCCCAACAGGCCCCCGGCTGGGTTCGGGAGCTCAACGGCGACCACGTGCCCGAGACGGAGGAGTACGGGATCTCCTCGACCGTATTCCGCGCCGCACTGCCCTTCCACCCTGGCCGGTTGTGGACGTTCGTGACCGAGGAACTCGACAGCGGCGCATTCGGGCAGATCCTGCGCTCCAAGGGATTCTTCACCTTGGCCAGCCGCCCACACGTGACCGGCCTTTGGTCTCAGGCCGGCCCCGTCGCACGCTTCGAGCCCTCCGCCGCCCGCGACACCGACAGCCCGGCCGGCCAGGAACTGGTCTTCATCGGCACGCACCTGCACGCGGACGCACTGCACGCGGCACTGACCGACTGTCTCCTGGCCGACGGCGAGAACCCGCCGCCTACGGACCCGTTCCCCGCCTGGGAGACCAGCGGGATCGACGACACCTGCGAGCACGAACAGCCCGAACTCGTGTCGGGCACCTGAAGACACCGGGGCGGGCGGCGAACGCAGCCACGGCGCCACCCGCCCCGGCACGGACATCGATCCGGGAAGGCCAGATCGCCGTCCTCGTCCTGATCCCTGGTCCATCCGTCGGGCAGACAGCGGCGCCTCGGCTTCCACACCCGGGGGCTGTGCACGACCGAGGCCGTGCGCAGGTGCCCGTCGGCCCGGGTCGTCGGCCCGGTCCGCGCCGAACAGCGCGCCGAACCGCGCCTTCTGCCGATGGGCAACGACGTCGCCGGCCCCTGGGGCCTGAGGGTCACCGAGCTGCTCAGCGGCTCGCCGACCGTCGAGCGGCTGGCCGCACCGGTACGGAGCAGGCAGCTCACGGAGGCGGGCAGCGACGAGGTGGACGACGTGGTCGGCCGGCTGTCCGGGCTGTCCGACGACGAGGTCACCGCGCTGCTCGCCATGGAGCCGGACGGCGAGGCCCGGCCCTGACACACACCGCGCGGCCCGGTGGGCTGCGGCAGACGTAGGGAACCTTCCTGACTTATGGGCGCGTCCGGACGCTGCAAGGCTTCCTGGCAGAGCATCCCTCCTGCGAAGAGAGGACACGATGGCAAGCAAGGTCAGTCGCGCGGTCCACCTGGTCTGCTCGGCCACCGTGGCTCTCGCCGTGCTCCTGCTGCTCGGCGCCGGATACGGTCCGGTGCCCGCCCTCGGGAAGGCACTGGTGCCCGGTGGGGGAGTCTGGGCGTCAGCCTCGGCAGACACCACCGTCCGTTCCGAAAACCTGACACTTCCCGACCTGGACAAACCCGTGAAGGTGTCCTTCACCGCCGAGGGATACGCGTCCGTCGAGGCCCAGACGGACCACGACCTCTTCCTCGCCCAGGGATACCTCACCGCCCGCCTGCGGTTCACTCAACTCGACCTCCAGCGCAGGCTGGGCCAGGGCCGCCTGTCGGAACTGGTCGGGGCGGCCGGGCTGAAGAGCGACAAGTTCGAGCTGAGTCTCGGACTGCTGCGTACCGCGCGCGCCCGGTGGGCCGCCACTCCGCCCAGCAGCGGGGCGGGGCAGGCACTGACCGCATACGCCTCGGGCGTCAACTCCTGGATGAGCCATCTGGAGAAGACAGGCCAGTGGCCGACGATCTACGGGCTGACCGGAGTACGGCCCCGGGCGTGGACACCGACGGACACGCTGGTCGTACAAGGGGTGCTCACGCAGCAGATGAACTTCAACACCATCCCGCTCGACTACGACCTGCTGCAACGCTCTCTCGGGCCGAAGCTGACGAAGGACTGGTTCCCGCTGCAGGCGCCGACCCCGCAGCGCCCGTACGACACCGGCCCCTATCCGAACCTGCCACCGGCGCCGCTGACCGTCCACAACGCCAACGCGGCCGATCCGGCGGGCACGTCCGCCTCCTCGGCCCGGCACACGGTGTCACCAACGCCCGCCGGCGAGGACGTCGCCCTGCCCGACACCGTGCGGCAGCTCGACTTCAACAGCAACGCCTGGGCGGCGAACGGTCCCAGGGTGGCCGGAGGCGGCGCGATGCTCGCCGGCGATCCGCATCTGCAGACCACCCTGCCGTCGTACTGGTTCCAGATATCGCTGCGCTCACCCGGCTACCAGGTCGCCGGCGGCTCCATCCCGGGTGTGCCGGGGGTGCTGGTCGGCCACAACGAGCACATCTCCTGGTCCCTGACCAACGCCCAGACCGTGGCCACGCTCTACTACCGCGAGAAGCTCTCGTCCGGCCGGCCCGACTCCTACTACTGGAACGGCGCCTGGCGGCCGATGCGGAAGGCGCACTACACCATTCCCGTGCGCGGCGGCTCGACGGTCGGCCTGACCACGGACCTCACCGTGCACGGACCGATGATGACCGTGCTCGGTCAGCGGGTCTCGGTCGACTGGATGGGCGACTTCGCGCACAACGACCTCGACGCGCTGCTCTCGGCCAACCGGGCACACGACTTCACCTCCTTCCGGGAAGCACTGCGCGGCTGGAAGGCCCCGGCGCTGAACTTCGTCTACGCCGACGACAAGGGCCACATCGGCACGCTCCTCGTCGGCGACGTCCCCCAGACGCCGAAGGGCTCCCAGCCGTGGCTGCCGCTGTCCGGCACCGGAGACGAAGACGTCATCGGCACCACCCCCTACCAGGCACTGCCCCACGTCTACGACCCGCCCAGCCACCTGGTCGCCTCGACCAACCAGCGTCCGGCGGGCTCGGACTATCCGTACTTTCTCGGTACGTCCATGAACTTCGATCCCGGATACCGGCAGTCGGTGATCGAGAAGTTCCACACCGACCGGGGTGCTCTGCGACCCGAGGACTACACCGCACTCCAGAACGACGTCACCGACGAGCTGGCCGTGCGGCTGGTACCGGCACTGCTTGCTGCGCTCGACGGCACGGAACTGACCGGACAGCAGCGTGCCGCACGTGGCCTGCTGGCCACGTGGAACCACTCGATGGACGCCAACTCGCCCGCCGCCTCTGTGTGGTGGACGTTCCTGGACTCCTACCTGCACGAGGTCTTCCAGCCGTGGTGGGACGCGAAGAAGGTTCCCGCGAGCAAGGACCGGTGGATCCTCGATCTCGACCGTTTGCCCACCCCGCTGCGCGAAATGCTGCAGCACTGGACGCTCGACGACCCGGACAACGCGGCCTTCACCCCGCCGAACGCCGCCCATCGCGATGCCGGCCAGGTCATGCGGACCGCTTTCCGCGCTGCCGTGGCCGAGCTGTCGCACAAGCTGGGTGCGCGCCCTTCCGCCTGGGCCTGGGCAAAGCTGCACACCCGGCAGATTCCCTCGATCACCGGGGCCCCTGGACTCGGATACGGGCCCTACGCCGACGGCGGCAACCCCTGGACCGTGAACGCGGCGGGCGGTCGGCTGAATTCGAGCTACGGGCCGAGTTTCCGTCTCGTCGTGCGATGGACAGGACCAGGCGCCAGCGAGTCGCTCGCCATCTACCCCGGCGGACAGAGCGACACTCCCGCCACCCCTTGGTACGACAACCTCGTCCCGCTCTGGCGGGAGAAGAAGTACCTGCCGCTGCCACCGCCGCACGGCAGGGCGGACCCCACGGCCATCTGGTCCCTTCGAGCAGGAGAGTGACATGACCGCCGAGACCGCCGTGGAATCCCCTGACCGGACCGCCCGAGGGACGGCAGACGCCGCACAACGACGAGCCGGCAGACTCCGCCTGCCCGCACCGGCACTGGTCGCGGCGGGTGCCGTGACCGTAGGACTCGGTGCCTGGGCCGACCAGTGGTACCTGCCGTTCGCCGTGGGCCTCGCTGCCGGCGTCCTCACCGGACGGCACCGTCCGGGCCGTCTGCGCACTGCCGCACTGCTCGTGCTGCTCGGACCGGTGCCCTGGGGCGCTCTGCTCGTCGTACGCGCTCTCTCGGGAGACACGATCACCGCAACCGCACGCACCACCGCCGGCCTCGCCGGCCTGCCCGCCTCGGCGACCGTGACCATCGCGCTGACGCTGCTCGTCGCACTCCTGCAGTCCGCGTCCGGAAGCTGGTTCGGGCGCGCACTGCTCCGGTGCTTCGCCTGGGACAAGTGACGTACGTGAACCGGGTTCTGTGGTCAAATGTCCCGCTGGCTCGCGTGTCTCGCCCGAGCGCTGACCGACTGCTGTGTTCCCCGCCGTCGTGACAGTTCAGCACGCTGCGGCAGGGTCCAGCGGGCGGGGAAGGTGAACCTTGCGGGACGCCGAGATGAACACGACTCGCCCCAGCCATCAAGTTTTACAAGTTGTAGTAGTTTCCGGATGGGTCGGAGCCGCCGCGAGCGTCGCCCGAAGCCTCACTTTCCCGCATTCCGAGTCGAAGGCCCTCCATGTCCGTCCTGACCTATCCCGAAGCGGTGGGCGTCGGCCTGCTGCAAGGCGTCACCGAGCTGTTCCCGGTCTCCAGCCTGGGGCACAGCATCCTGATACCCGCCCTGCTCGGCGGGCACTGGAAGCACGACCTGGACGTCTCCGCCGACGGATCCCTCTACCTCAACGAGCTGGTCGGCCTCCACCTGGCCACCGCCCTCGCACTCGTCGTCTACTTCTGGCGGGACTGGGTACGCATCGTCCGCGGCCTGGTCACGTCG
>NZ_MLYO01000058.1 GCF_001866665.1 Streptomyces monashensis
GAAGTCCCTGGGCCAACCGGCCGTGGCAT
The DNA here is from genome assembly GCF_001866665.1 of Streptomyces monashensis. Lineage (GTDB taxonomy): Bacteria > Actinomycetota > Actinomycetes > Streptomycetales > Streptomycetaceae > Streptomyces > Streptomyces monashensis. The sequence goes on from NZ_MLYO01000058.1 coordinate 30, forward strand.
GGGTACTGGCGAGCGGCGTCTTCGGCCTGCACGGCGCCCCGCTGCTGGACGTGGTGGTGACCTCGGCTCTGCCGGCCGCGCAGAACCTGTTCACGTACGCGAGCCGGTACCGGGTGGCCGAGTCCCTGGCGAGAGAGTCCATCCTGCTGTCGACGGTGGCGTCGGTACCGGTGTTGGCGGGGGTGGCGGCGGTGTTGGGATGAGCGACAGCCGACAGGGAACCCGCCAGTGCCGAGCTTCAGGTCGAACGGCTCCGGAAGCAGGAACCCGGCGCCACCGCAGGGCCAGGCATCAGGAACGAGCCCGTTCGGGCCTTGGGAGTGCGCAGCCATAGCAGCACCGTGTTCGCCGGGTACGACACCGCTGCCCCACTTTTCCCCTGCGGCTGGGTGGCTTGTCCGCCCGGCGTCGCGCGCGGCCCCGCCGTCGCGCGAGGAACACCGGCGGCGCCCGATCCCCTCGCTCGCCGCCCAGGGCCTGCCTGTCCCACCCACCCACTTCTCTTTTCTTCCTGCCGGCGGGCGTGGACTCGGGGGCGTAGAGGGGATGTCGGCCTCCCGAGCATCGCAGGGCCGGCGTCGTGAGCTGCGGGTTTGCGGGCGGGCGCGGGAGTGGGTGCGGACGGTTGTCGGCGGGGATCAGGAAAAACCGCAGCCGCTGCACCGCTGGCACCCCGCACCTTCCACCGGCTCCGCCCCGGCCAGACAGGTGATCGTCTTGTTCCGTTCCCCCGCGGCGCCAGCAGCCCGGTCAGATACTCGCGAAAGCCCCGCCGCTGGGCCAGACTGAAGAAGAGGTCGCCGAAACCGGGCCGCGTAGCCCTCCAACGGCCCCGGCATAGGCGGACACGGACAGCGAGCAGTCATCTTCAGCCCCCGGCAAGGCAGTTGACTCCTCCCACCGGCCTACGACCAACCCGACCTGCCCGTCAACCACACCACCACCGGATTCGACGAACTACCGGTAGACGCACTTGGGCCCCCGTCAGTGACGGCCGATCGCCCCACGATTCACGTTGCCGTTGTGTTTCTCTGTGGCCGAGCGCCACCAGCCGGTGTAGGGAGCCTGACCCCGAAACCCCGCCGCACAGGTTAAAGATCAAGCTAGGAGCGTGGGCCAGTAACGGCTCGGGGCATTCGAGGCTGGAGCGCGAGGTCTCGGCTGGGCCCTGTGCTGGCTATGCTGCCGACCATGACCAGCGGTGTGACCACTGAGCCCGTCGTCCTTGACGCCGTACAGCTGACTTCCGATCCGGAGCTGGAGATCCGGTTTACGGAATCGGCTCACCAGATCCTGGCGGATCTGGTCAGTGGAGGTGCCTCGCTGGGCTGGGTCGAGCCACCCTCGCGGGATGAGGTGGCGGGCCTTCTCGGGCACGTCGTCTCTGCGGTGGAGGCCGGGGATGCGGCTCTGCGTGCCGCTTACCTCGACCGTCAGCTGGTCGGGTTGGGGTACTGGTTGCGCTACGCCCGACCGACCCACCGGCCCCACGCCGACCTGGAGAAGATCGCGGTAGATGCTGCTGCGCATGGTCGTGGTGTCGGTCGAGTACTGACCGCTGCCTTGATCGCTGACGCCCGGGAGGCAGGTATCGAGGTCCTCACCCTGGACGCCCGTGGCGACAACACCAATGCCCTGCACCTCTACCGGTCATTGGGCTTCACCGAATACGGCCGTCTGCCCGACTTCGTCGCCGTCGGCGAACACCGCTACGACAAGGTCTTCTACATGTTGGACTTCCGCCAGCAAGGCTGACCACTGCCACGTACGAAGGCCCGGCGGCGACCTGCTGGCGCTTCGCGATCTTTCATGCGAGATGATCACGGCATGCGTGGCGGGGATGGACTGTTCGATGTCGAGCCGGTCGAGAAGAAGCGGTCTCGGGGCCGTCAAGCGGCGGAGGACAAGACGTTTCGGGCCTTCGACCCGCACCAGGTCCTGCTGCTGCCTCCGCCGCTGGACGACTGGCTGCCCCAGGACCAACTCGCCCGGTTCGTCGCCGACCTGGTCGACGAGGTCCTCGACCTCTCGCCGGTGCTGGCGGACTACACCGACAAGCGGGGCTACCCGCCCTACGATCCCCGGCTGATGCTGCGGCTGCTGATCTACGGCTACACCACCGGCGTCCGCTCCCCACGGGCGATCGAGCGCAAGTGCACCGACGACGTCGCGTTCCGGTTCCCGGCCGCCGAAGGCCCCGGACTTCCGCCCGATCGCCCGGTTCCGCCGCCGCCACCTGGACGCCCTCGCCGACCTGTTCACCCATTCCCTGCACCTCGCGCAGAAACTCGGCATGGTCAGGATGGGCCGCGTCGCCCTGGACGGCCGAGATCGCTCAGTTGGAGGCGAAGGCCCAGGCCTTGCTGGCCGACGCGCAGGCCACCGATGAAGCCGAGGACCAGACATTCGGCCCCAATGGCAAGGACACCGACCTGCCCGCCGAGCTGGACCGCCGGGAGAAGCGCCTGGCCAGGCTGCAGGCCGCCCGCGCGCAGATCGAGGCCGAAGCCGCCGACAAGGCCCGCGCTCACACCGAGGCCCTTGCAGGGTGCCGGTGGCGGTGACGTGCCGGGTGCTCGGGCTGGCTCGTCAGCCCTACTACCGGTGGCTGGCCCGGCCTGCCACCGACGCCGAACTGACCGAGGCATACCGGGCCAACGCCCTGTTCGACGCGCACCGCGACGATCCCGAGTTCGGGCACCGCTTCCTTCTCCACGAGGCCCGCGTCGCCGGTGAGGCGATGGCCGAGCGAACGGCCTGGCGGATCTGCCGGGACAACGGCTGGTGGAATGCCTTCGGCAAGCGCAGGGGCCGCGGGAAGAACGCCAAAGCCGGGCCACCGGTCCACGATGACCTGGTGCGGCGGAACTTCACCGCGGACGGGCCGAACCGGTTGTGGCTCACGGATATCACCGAGCACGCGACCGGCGAGGGCAAGCTGTATCTGTGCGCGGTCAAGGACGTGTACTCCGGCCGCATCGCGGGCTATTCCATCGATGCCCGGATGAAGTCCCGCCTCGCCGTGGCCGCGCTGGAGTCCGCCGTCGTCCGCCGCGGCTCCGCTGCGGGATGCATCGTGCACTCCGACCGCGGATCGCAATTCCGGTCCCGCAAGGTCGCCGCCGTCCTCACCCGGCACGGCCTGGTCGGCTCACTGGGCCGGGTCGGGGCTGCCGGCGACAACGCCGCAATGGAGAGCTTCTTCGCACTGCTGCAAAAGAACGTCCTCGACCGCCGCGTCTGGGCCACCCGCCAGGAGTTGCGGATCGCGATCGTCACCTGGATCGAACGGACCTACCACCGGCGCCGCCGGCAACGACGCCTGGGTCGATTGACCCCCGTCGAGTACGAGACCATCATGACCCCACCCGCAGCTCTGGCTGCATAAACCCCGCTGTCACCCGATCATGCAGCAGTCCCGCCCGGATGTCATGCCGGAGAAAGGCCGGAAAGGCCCAAGTGGAAGGGGATGCGGTCCGCAGGGTCGGCCGGGATCAGGCCACGCCGAGGAAGCTCAGTACGGCGAGCACCCGGCGGTGGTCGGCGTCCGCCTTCGGCAGGTCGAGCTTGGCGAAAATGTTGTTGATGTGCTTGGCCACCGCGCTCTCGCTGACCACGAGTTGCCCCGCGATCCCGGCGTTGGACCGGCCGCCCGCCATCAGCTCCAGGACCTCGCGTTCCCGCGGGGTGAGCCGGTCCAGCGGGCCGCTGTGGCGGCGTACCAGAAGCTGCGAGACGACCTGCGGGTCCAGCGCTGTCCCGCCGGCCGCGACCCGGCGCAGCGCGTCCACGAACTCCTCCACGTCCGCGACGCGTTGCTTGAGCAGATAGCCGATGCTGGAGGTGTTGGCGGACAGCAGATCGGCCGCGTACCGCTCCTCCACATACTGCGAGAGCAGCAACACCGCGGTCTTGGGCCACTGTTGCCTGATGACCAGCGCGGCGCGCACTCCCTCGTCGGTGAAACCGGGGGGCATGCGGACGTCCACCACCGCGATGTCCGGCCGGTGCTCCTCCACCGCGGTCAACAGCGCCTCGCCGTCGCCGACTTCGGCGACGACCTCGAAGCCGGCCATCTCCAGGACCTTGACCACCCCGACCCTGAGCAGTACGGAATCCTCGGCGATCACGGCACGCACGGCAGCTCCACGGTGATGACGGTCGGCCCCCCGACGGGGCTGTCGACCGACAGCGTGCCATCGACCGAGGCGACCCGCTTGGCCAGCCCCGCCAGCCCGGTACCACCGGTGGGTTCCGCGCCGCCCACCCCGTCGTCGCTGATGACGACCAGCAGCGTCGTCCCGAAGCGCTCCACGGTGACCTCGGCGCTGGACGCCTCCGCGTGCTTCACCACGTTCGTCAGTGCTTCGGAGACGACGAAGTAGGCGACCGCCTCGATCGTGGGCGACGGCCGCGACGGCAGGTCCACCTTCACCCGTACAGGGATGGGTGCTCGGGCGGCGATGCCGGACAGCGCGGGGTCCAGGCCGCGGTCCTCCAGCACGGCCGGGTGCAGCCCGCGCACCAGGCCGCTCAGCTCCTCTATCGCCTCCTTCGCCTCCCGGTGCGCCTCGCCGATCACCTTGCGGGCCTCCTCGGGCAGGTCGGTGAGCGTGGCCTTGGCCAGGCCGAGGTTGACGGCCAGGGAGACCAGCCGCTGCTGGGCTCCGTCGTGCAAGTCTCGTTCGATACGCCGTCGTTCGGCATCGACCGCGTCCACCAGGCCGGTCCTGCTCTCGGTCAGGTCCTCGACCCGGCGCGCCAACTGCTCCTCGCGGCTGGGCCCGAGGAGGACGGTGGCGGTGCGGGTGTCGAGCCGGGAGAGGGCGTCGGTCGACAACCGCGCGATGTGGAGCAGGGCGAGCCCCGCCGCGGTGACGTACGCCGCCCAGGTGTAGTAGCCGGGATGGTCGACGCGCCAGTCCAGCGGCACCAGCCAGATCCACAGGTAGATCGAGGTGGCGGTGCCGGCCACGACCCATGCCAGGAGGGTGAAGGACCCCGTGAGAGCGAGCAGCGGCCCGTCCAGCAGGTGGTACCTGAGCTGCCGGTGCCCCGCCCGGGATCGCAGCCACTCCGGCAGCCGGGGCCGCTGTCCCGCGTAAGGCGAGGGGATGGCCACGTCGAGCCGGGTGCGGAAGCGGCCGCGCTGCACCTCGGTCAGCAGCGGCCCGGCGAGCACGATGGCCGTGAACGGGATGAACACCGCGAGGAGCAGTTGGCCCGCCGGGTCGAGGACCGGGAGGAAGAGCAGCCACGGCAGGGACGCGACGAAGAGGACGCCGAGCTGGACGAGGACGCCCGTGACGAGGAACGAGACCGGTCGTCCGGCTCCCTGGAACGGGAACAGAAGTAGGCGCCGCAGGCGGGCGGTTGTGTGCATGGGGAAACGGTAGGTGTCCGGGCCGGGGGCGGGCCATGGCAAGAGCATCCGCCTCGGGGTGTAGCCAGTGCCACCCCCACAACGGACATTCGCGTTACTGACCGTGAGCGCCTGGCGGGCGAGGCTGGAGGCCGTGAAGGAGCACCGGGAACGCGAGGAGACCGATCCGATGAGCACGCTGAGCGTCTGCCGACTTCAGGACGAGGTCCGCGGCTCGGCCGGCCTGCGCATCGGCCGCCGGTACCGCCTGGAGCACGTCCTGGTCGGCTGCGGGCTGGCCCTGCTGCCGTGGCTGGTCGTGCTGGCCAACGGTCTGCCGGGGACCGCCATCGCCTCGAACTGGTGCACCGCCTGGATCGGCCTGGACGCGCTGGAGGCGCTGGGGCTGATCGCCACGGGGCTGCTGGCTGCACGCGGCCACCACCTGCACGCGCTGACGGCCGTCGCCACCGCGACGCTGCTGGTGGTCGACGCCTGGTTCGACACGGTGACCGCGGCACCGGGCGCGGATCAGATATCGGCGGTGGTGATGGCGGTCGGCGCGGAACTGCCGCTGGCGGTGGTGTGCGTCGTGCTGGCGGTACGGAGGTTTGCCCGCCAGACAGCCTGACCCTCGCTCCCGGCCCCGCCTCCTTCCCGCACGCCACCATCCCCTCCCAAGGAGAGATCCATGTCCCACACCGTCCTGGCCAAGCCCGCCGTCCGCTGGGCGCTCGCCGCCGGTGCCGTCGCCGCCGGCGCCCTGTGGTTCGGCGACAAGGCCCCTTACCCGTACGCCCAACACAAGCTGCTGGACCTGCCGTTGCCGTATCTGACCGCGAACCGCCTGGACGCCGTGCTGCGGCCCAGGCCAGGTGAGCGGGTGCTGGAAGTCGGTCCCGGCACCGGCCTGCAGTCGCTGCACGTCGCTCCCCAACTCGGCCCGGACGGACGGCTGGACGTCCTGGACATCCAGCCGGAGATGCTCGACCACGTGATGCGCCGCGCGGAACGGCACGGCATCGCCAACATCACGCCCACCCGAGGTGACGCTCGTGAACTCCCCTTCCCTGACCGCACGTTCGACGCCATGTACCTGGTGACCGCACTGGGCGAGGTACCGGAGCCGGAGCGGGTGCTGGCCGAGGCGGTCCGGGTGCTCACCCCCGGAGGCCGACTGGTGGTCGGCGAGTTCTTCGACCGCCACTGGATCCCCTTCGGCACCTTGCACCGCCTCGCCGACGACTCCGGCCTCCACCTGGCCGCACACCGTGGCTCCGCCCTCGCCTACCTAGCCCGCTTCCGCCCCTGCGCCGCGGCAGCGTAGGAACGGGCCCGGGTCTACTGCCCCGGGAGGCCGGGGACCGCCTTCATCGCCAACGGCCAGTACTCCGCCCGCAGCGACGACGAACGCGTGACCGCCTCCAAACTCGTCAACGACGGCGGCCCGGAGGTCAAGGCAGCCGCCAAGGTCGCCCTGGCCGGCCCCGCCGATCAGCTCGAAGCCTTCCTCAACGTCGGCCAGTGCATGGCTGACCGCAAGGACAAGCTCGCGGACACCCACAACGCCCAGATGCAGCGCCTGATCGCCGAAGTCTCTGGCATCGCGGCCACGGCGCGCAAGAACAGCTGGCTCGCCGCCAAGGCAGCCGCCGACGCCCACCGGGCGTCCACCGATGCCCAGAAGGCGGCCAACCAAGCGGCCAACTCCGCCCACGAGGCCCAGGGCTACGCCCACGACGCCGACGTGGCCGCCGCCAGCGCCGAGAACTCCGCCGACCAGGCCCGCAAGTCCGTGGCCACCGCACGTGCCGCCGCCGACGCCACCGAGTCGGCCGCCCAGGCCGAGTTCAACACCAACTACGCCCGCACCTCCGCCTCCCAGGCCGACCAGTCCGCCACCGACGCCCGCGACTCCGCGATCGCCGCCGGCAAGAGCGCCAAGGAAGCCCAGGAACAGGCTTCCCAGGCATGGCAGATCACCATGGACAAGCGCCGGGCCCAGGAAGCCGAAGCCCGCCGCCAGGCTGAAGAGGCACGCAAGGCGCAGGCCGAGGCCAAGAAGAAGACCAAGCACTGCCACTACATCCCCCGTCCCGGCTACTACCCGGACTGCCTCAAGGACGGTGGTGTCATGGATCCGCCGATCAACGTGGATCCGCAAGAGGCCGCCATGATCTACGGCGGACTGTGGACGCTCTCCGGCGGCAAGGACATCCAGGACTGCATCGACAACCCCACCCTCGGCAAATGTGCCTTCGCCGCCATGGTCGTCATTCCCGGCGTCGGCGAACTCAAGGCAGCCAAGAAGGTCGAAGAGGGCGTCGAAGGCGTCGCCGAGGCCAGCCGGGTCAGCAGGACCGTCGACGGCTGGCTCCCGCAGGACGCCGTGGACAAGGTGCCGGACTCCCTCAAGCCGTTCATGAAGGGGAACAAGAAGGGCATCGGTTACCTCTGGAACGACGGCAAGGGGAACGGCGTCCGGATCGACCAGGGAAACCCCAACAACTCCCAGGTGTTCCAGCAGGTCGACCACGTCGTCATCAACTCCGGCGGTAAGATCATCGGCCGCGATGGAAAGCCCGTAATCGGCTCGATCAAGGATCACGCCGAGGAAGCCCACATCCCGTTGGAGGAATGGCTCCACTGGAAGGAATGGGACAAGCCGTGAACCAGACACCGCAGGTGCGACTGCCCCAGATGCGTGAGCAGATCATCTCCGCGGTCCAAGCGCTGTCCGACCCCGACCACCAGCGACGCGTCTGGATCGAGCGCCAGTACCCGCATCCGGGCTACTTCGACGACCTCACGATGAACATCCACATCCTCTACGACGACACCGCCGTACTGGACGACCCTTCCGCGGCGATCGGCACCACACTCCGCGACGCGTCGGAGGCACGGACGATCCAATGCCTCGCCGACCGCCTGGACGAGATCCTCGACGCCCTGGAGCCCGAGGCGGACGAGGCCGCCTACCTTGGACATCCGCTGTGGCCAGGCGTCGTCGAAGCCGCAGCGCAGGCCCACGCGGCCCTCACCCGGTGACCCGCTGAGGACCCCGACAGTCTCGGCGCCTCGGTGCTGACCACACCACATCCCGCCGCTCCCGTCGGACCGGCCGCACCCGCGGCCGGTCCGGCGAAAGCCCGACCGGACCGCTTCAGCCGCAGTACCGGCCGCTGCACTCAGCTTGTGATTTGACCTTTCGCAGAGCCTCAATGAGACCGGTAGGTTCTCCGCGGTGACCTCGGTGGAGACGCAGGGCTTCGTGTCGATGACGGACGAGGCGCAGTTGCGCTGGATGGCGATGGGAGACGCCACCCGGCGGCCGCCGGTGGTCATGCTCCATGGCGGTCCGGGTCTGCCGGACTACCTGGGCGATGTCGCCGCCATGGTCGCGGACCTTGCGCCCGTGTACCGGTACGACCAGCGCGGCACGGGCCGGTCGCCCTGGCGGGGGCGCCATTCCCTCACCCGGCATGTCGACGATCTTGCTGAGCTGCTCGACGCATGGGACGTATCCAAGGCCGTGCTGATTGGGCATTCCTACGGCACTAACCTGGCGAGCCGGTTCTGCCTGGCACACTCTGACCGGGTTGCCGCGATGCTGCTGATGTGCGGGCCGTTCGTCGGTGATTGGCGCTCCGGGGACCAAGCGGAGCGCGATCGCCGCATGTCCGCAGCACAGCAGGAACGGCTCCGCGCATTAAAGGAGTTGCCGGACCGCACGGAGGAACAGGAAGTCGAGCTGCTCACGCTGGCCTGGTTCACCGACCACGCCGATCCCGAACGCGGGTGGCACTGGGCAGCACAGGGCGCCCGGCGGCGTCGCCCCGTCAACTGGACTGTGAATGGTGAACTTGGCAGGGAAGGACGCGCGGACCCGCTCGATGCGCATCTGGCCGAGCTGCGCGCGTGCCTGCCCGCGCGAACGGAACTCCTCGGTGGGGCTGACGATCCCCGCCCTGTGTCGGCTCTTGAATCACTTGCGCTCCGGCTCGATCTTCCACTGACGCGGATCGAGGGCGCTGGGCACGAGCCCTGGCTGGAGCAGCCTGACGCCGTGCGTGCGCACCTTCGGCGATTCGTGCAAGGCGCGATGGGCGCATAGAGTTTCGGCCGGTTTGCTGGCTGACGTCATCCCCAGCTGTCGGCACCGCGGACGGTCCGGTGCCGAAATGGGCCTCGAACTAGGCCGCTCACCTGGGTGTTCGGCGGACGCTGGGGCGGCCTTCGTCTGATCATGTGCTCCGACCAAGGTGCACCGATCGAGACGAAGGCCGTGAGGGTGAGTCTGCTGCCTGACGCCGGTCCCGGGGAAGCGTTCGCGCAAGCGTCACGCTTCCGAGAGGAATCTTTCGACTGCCTGACCGCGCGCAGGGACGAACTGCTCGAGCTGGTCGATGCGTTGCTGTGCGCGGACGGTCCGGTGACGTCGCCGGTGGATCTGACGCGGGTGGCTGAGCACCGGCGCGGGCACAGCGCGATGTACGAGGCGTTGAACTGCGGGAACGTGGACGTTCCCCGGCTTCGGCCGGTGCTGGCCGGTCTGCCGATGCCGCAGGCCGCCGACGGGCGCCTGGTCCTGGCGGTCGACGTCGGCAACTGGCTCCGCCCCGACGCCCCGACCAGCGCGGACCGCCTGTTCTGCCACGTCTACGGCCGCAGCGGCCGGTCCTCGTACCAGTTCATCCCCTGCTGGCCGTACTCCTTCGTCGCCGCCCTGGAATCGGGCCGGACGTCCTGGTGCCGGCTCCTGGACGCCGTCCGTCTCGGACCCGGGGACGACGTCGCCGAGGTCACCGCCGCCCAGCTCCGCCGTGTGGTCGAGGACCTGATCGAGATGGGTCGCTGGCACTTCGGCGACCGCGACATCCTCACCGTCTTCGACGCCGGCTATGACGCCCCGCGCATGGCCCACCTCCTGGCCGGCCTCCCGGCCGAGGTGCTGGGTCGGATGCGCTCCGACCGCGTCATGCGACGGCCGACGCCCACCCTCAAGGAGTACGCCCTGGCCTACCCCTTGGGCGGGCGGCCGCCGAAGCACGGGAAGGAGCTCCGCTTCGCCAAGCCGGAGACCTGGGCCGAGCCGGACGCGGCCACGACGCAGGCTCACGACGCGGTGCGCTGTACCCCGACCTTGGGGTACGGCGAGGACCGGCCGGCCAGCAGCGGTTCCGGCAGGCCGCGGGCCACATGGTCGACGAACGCGGCCAGGTAGGCGTTGGTGATGGTCAGCGTGTCGTCGCTGTCGATCGACCCGAGCCCGACCACAGACCGGATCGGCGCGGCCAGGTAGTAGGCGCCGTAGTCGCTGAAGTTGAAGTGCTCGGCCCCGTTGAGCCGGTAACTCCAGACGGGCCCGGTGCTGGCTGCCAGCACGGCGCGGGCGGCGTCGCGTTCGGATTGTTCGTCGGCATTGCTCGGCCGGCAGGTTCCGGTGATGCAGGAGCTCTGGCTGGCCAGCAGCATCATCGGTTTGCCGAGTCCGGAGTGGACGACCGTGCCGAACTGGGTTCCGTCCAGGTCGGCTGCTCCGGCGCAGTGCGGGTCGTCGTGGCAGGCTTGGAGCGCGGCGGCTCCGCCGAAGGAGTGGCCCAGGTACAGGGTGGTGGCCGCGTCGACGTGTCCGGCGAAGCGGCCGGTGGCGTCCAGCGCGGCGACCCGGGTCGCGGCGAAGCGGTCGTCGGCCGCCCATACGCTGACCAGCCGGTCGTTGGCGGGGCGCATGGCGGCCGCGTCGGAGTCCTGCGGGTTGCCGGCGGGTGTCGCGCTCACCGGCCGTCCGTTCAGCACGGTCAGGTTCGCGCTGTAGGTGGGGGTGATCCCGGCGACCAGGTATCCGTGGCTGGCCAGGTTCTCCGCGAGCGTGGTGTACTGCGGCGCGGCCAGACCCAACCCGGGTTCGAGCACCACCACGGGGAACCGGCCTGCGGTGACGGGGGCGTCGGCGACGGCGTGCACCCGGATGTCGGCGAAACTGGTCTCGCCCAGCCCGGGCAGGCCGCCCATGTGCAGTCCCGACCATGCGCCCGGGGCGTAGGGCGCGGGTGGTGCGCCGGGGGCGGGTGCGGCCGGGTACCACAGCCACGCGGACAGCTCCCGCGGCATGCCCGGCCGCGGGGCGAGTGGATCGGTGCGGGCGTGGTCGGTCCAGTCGGCCGTGGTCCGGCCGACTGGATAACGGCCGGTCGGGGCGGGCAGGGTGACCTGCTGCCCCTGCCGGACCGCCACATAGCCGATGTAGCCGCCGAGCGTCACCACCAGCACGATCGCCAGGACGAGCAGGGTCTTCAGGGTTCGGCGTAGCCACCGACGGTCAGTGCGCATCGACGCTGCCCCGGGTACGTGCGATGGCGGCCCGCAGGCCGCGTGCGGAGGAGGTCGCCGCGACCACCAGCGTGACCGCCATGACCGTGCCGTAGCCGGTCAGTGCCGTAAGCCCGGGCCGGTCGGCGAAGGCGACCAGGCTCCAGCCGACGCTGGCGGTGACGGCCACCGCCATGAATGCCGTGGCGACCGCGCCGGCCACGGTGGCGAGGCGTAGCCCCGCACCGCCCGGCGTGACGTGCCGCAGCGCGGCGGCCGGTCCGGCGGCGAAGGCGGCACCGGCGAACAGGCCGAGCCCGACCAGGACCAGGAACGCGGTGGGGCCGACACCCGTCCCGTGGGTGATCAGCCGGAGAACCGCCGCAACGCCCAGGAAGGCCGATACGGCGACCGGTGGGGCGAGTAACAGCAGGCGGGCGCGGCGGCGTCCGGGATGGCATTGCGGGGTGCGGAGGACGGCGGCCACCGGGGGCAGCCAGCCGACCGCGATGGCCAGCGCCGACGTGGCCGAGGCCAGCGCGTAGACGTTGTACCACCCTGCGGCCGGGTCGGTGTGCCCGGTGACGTACCAGGCCCCGTCCCGGGTGGTCTTGGCGAACAGGACGGCGCCGGCCGCCAGCGCCGTCCACGCGCACAGCGTCACCGCGACGGTGGTGCACATCCGTCCGGTCCGGTCGTGCAGGTGCCTGCTGGGACGGGCCCAGACGCGCACCGCCGCAGCCGCGACGTCGACCACCTGCCGAACCCCGACGCCACCGTCCTCCAGCAGGGCCGCGAACTCCGTGGCGTAGCGGTGGCGCCACACGGGCGGATACAACCCGACCAGCACGCGCACCCGCCAGTCGGGCCTGCCCTCGGCGGAGTTCGGGATTTTCACGGCATGGCCCCTGCGGCCCGGAGCCGGCGTAGCCCCAGATCGGCCACCCGCTGCATCTGCTCCGCCTGCTCGGCCAGCGTGCGCTGGCCGAGAGCGGTGATCCGGTAGGGGCGGCGACGCCCCTGCGCGGGCAGCGCCTCGATCAGCCCGTCAGCTTCCAACCGGGCCAGCACCCCGTACAGAGTGCCGGGGCCGAGGACAACACCGACCGAGTTCGCGATGTCCTGGGTGATCGCGTAACCGTGCCTGGGTTCGTCAGCCAGGCTCGCCAACACGAGTACGGCCGGATCGGTCTCGGACGCCATGACTCCCCTCTCCGTCGAACTACGCGGGAGGATATAACGCGTCACGATGTAACGCCGAACATGGTAAGCAATCTTTGGTCGCAGGCTTCTGGAACGAGTCCCACGCTGTGGTGTTTTGGTACGCACGCGCCACAACCGCACCCCAGTGATGCACAACCCGACTCACTCGCCGAGACCGGCGTGACGCGCGTCTTCTCGGAGAAGATCTCCACGCGTGCCACCAAACGCCCGGAGCTGCAGGCCACCGTGAAACTCGCCGGGGACATCCGCTCCCCCGGCGTCACCGTCACCCTCGTCGTCCGCGAACACAAACGGCTCGGCCGCGGCATCGAACTCGCCCTGCTCACCGACGAACTGAAGGCCAGCGACGTCGGCCTGGAGTTCCTCACCGGCGAACTGAAAGGCTCGTACGACCCGTCCGAAATCGTGTTCACCATGTTCTCGGCCATGTCGGGCATGGAGCGCAAGTACATCCGCGACGGCACCCTCGAAGACCACGAGTCCGCCCGTAAACGTGGCAGAACCATCGACGGCGCGGGCGTCACCGACGAAGACATACTGTCCATGGCCCTCCACCTGCGTACCAGGAGATGAGCCCGCGCGACGTCGCCAAGCGCCTCGTCATCACCACCGGCACGAAGAAGGGCCGGCACCCCCCCGCCCGGCCACCGTCATGCCGATGCTGGACGAATACGACAAGCAGGCCGCCACACCGGCGAGCGCGTGATCACCCGCTACTTTGCGGCTGGTGTCTGAGCTAGGACTACGGGGCACAGATCCCCGCGAGTTCGCGGAAACCGAAGGTTCTTCGACGTGAACCCGCGGGTGCGAGGCCCCGATTATGAGGGGTGGCCCGCGGGTTCGTGGTCAACTCGCTGGGTCAGTCTCGGCCGCCTGGTTCAGCAGGTGGGCCGCCCGAGGATGTACACGACCTTTTCGCCGTGTCAACGGCCTCGCCGTCTGTCCAGACGCTTTGGACATGGCGGGTTGCGGCGATGTCAGTCACCGGGTTGCCGGTGACGAGGAGCAGGTCAGCGCGCAAGCCCGGGCGTATACGGCCGCGGTCATGGAGGGCGAAGGTGCTCGCGGCCACGCTTGTCGCCGACTGCAGCGCTTCGAGGGGGCTCAGACCGGCCTCGACGAGCAAGGTGAGTTCGTCGTGCAGGCTGCTGCCGTGCAGCACCTTTGCGGGCACTCCAGGCGCGTCGTTGGCATCGGTTCCGGCGACGATGGTGGCACCGGCTTGGTGCAGCGCCGCGACCGTGTTGCGCGCGTGGTCGAAGGAGAGCGCGGGGTCGCCGAGGTTGTTCGCGGTGCCGCGCATCATGGTCAGTGTGGGGACGACGACGTGTCCTCCACTCGTAAGGGTCCGCACCAGGTCGTGATCGATGTCGGTGTCGAGCGGGACGTGGGTGAGGACGTCGGCACCGGCCCGCACAGCGAGCTTGACCGCGGCGGTGTGGCTGGCGTGGGCCACCGTCCGCAGCCCGACCGCGTGAGCCGCCTCGACCGCGGCGGTCGCAGTGCCCAGGTCGGGTCCGCCCGCTCCGGGCCGTTCGACGATCAGCTTGATGTAGTCCGCGCCTTCGGCGGCGCGGCGCGCAACGCAGCGGCGGGCCTCTTCCGCTGTCGTCACCAGGCTGTCGGCGGGGAAGCCCGGGATGTCCGCATGTGGCCCGCCGGGTCCGGCTAGCGGGGCGCCGCAGCTGCGGAGGTCCGCGCCTGCGCCGGCTGTGCGCAGCGCTGCGACGAACAGCGGCGGCCAGGTCCCCATATCCAGTGCGGTGGTCACTCCGGACCGGGCGAGCGCCCTGAGTTGATGGTGGGCGGAGAAGTGCACGTGAGCGTCGATCAGGCCGGGCAGCAGGGTCGCGCCGGCACCGTCGACGATCCGTCCGGCGGGCGGGTTCGTACCGGCCGGGGTGACTCCGATGATCGCGGACTCGTCGAACGAGACGTCCCAGGCACCGTCAAGCAGGTCGGTCCCGTCGAAGACCGCGACACTGGTGACCGTGGTGAGCGTCACGTCCTCACCTCCCCGCGCAGCCACTCGAACGCGGACTGCTTGATGACGCGTTCCCGTTCGCTGCCCTTGGTCGCGAAGGTACGGCGGACGGGGAACCCGCTCACCTCCAGCAGGTACGCCAGCGCCGCGTACTCCCGCGGGTACCCGGCGAGCGCCTCGCGGTCGATCTCCACGACGCCGGCGGGGAAGGTGAAAGAGCCGAAGTCATAGACGCTTTTGCGGTCGAGGATGCGCCAGACGCCGTTCCGCTGCTCAAGGCGGTCGATGAACCGGTTGTGACTGTTGCAGCCGAGCTCGATCCGGACGTTCTCGCCGATGATGACGGCGTTGGTTTCGCTGACTGCACGCGTGCCGTCGGCTGAGAAGGTCGCCACGGGCGCCGTGATCAGATGCTTGGAGCGCAAGTCGGAGGCGCCCATGCGCGCGGACGCGTCGACGAACTCGTAAGCCGTGCCCTCGAACCAGGTGATCTCGATCCGTCCGTCCGGGTGGAACAGCTCACGCAGCTGGTCCCACTCGGCGAGGTCACGGTGGATCCATCCGGTCATGAGGTCGGCTATGTCCTGACGGTCCTGCAGTGTCGCTGTCACGCATCCAGTGTCTGGCCGCACATTTGATCGGTCCAGTTCATTGATACGATCGATCCATCGTTTCAAGCGATGGAGGTCGGATGGAGTTGCGGCATCTGCGGTACTTCGTAGCAGTCGCCGAGGAACGCCACTTCGGCCGCGCGGCGGCCCGATTGCACGTGACGCAATCGACGCTCAGCACCCAGGTGCAGGGACTGGAACGCGAAGTGGGCGGCCCCCTGTTCTCCCGGACGAGCCGCCGGGTCGACCTCACCGAGGCGGGAGAACTACTGCTGGCTGAGGCACAGCGCACGCTGACGCAGGCCGACCGGGCGCTGAGCGTTGCCCGGCAGTCCATCAGCGGCGAGATCGGCGCGGTGCGGATCGGATTCTCCGGCGTCGCCGTACTGCACGGCGTCCTGACCGCAGACCTGCACCGCTTCCACCAGGCACACCCCCGAGTAGAACTCAGCCTGGCCGAACTCCCACCCGCCGCCCAGGTCCAGGGCCTCCGGGACGGGACGATCGACATCGGCTACAGCCCCGGCCTCGGTCTCGACTGCACGGACGACCTCTTGGTGACCCGCCGCGCGGGGACGTCGCTGTCGATCGCCATGAGGCACGACCACGAACTGGCCGCCGCAGCTTCAGTGACGACAGCCGATCTGGCGAACAGGGACCTCATCGTGTTCGCAACCCACGAGGAGGAAGGGACCATGCTGGCCCGGCTCGGGCCGGCCCCCGGCAAGCATCGGGCTCGTGTCCATCTGGTGAGCGGCACCCTCGGCGTTCTTGCCCTCGCCGCAGCCGGGGCGGGCGTGGCCGTCGTCCCCACCGCGACCGAACGCATCACCCTACCGGAGATCACCTACCGGCCTATGCGCGATGGTGGCGGGCCGGACGTGGTGACCCTCAGCAGGCCCGACGAGTTGTCGGGCCCCGTCCGCACGTTCATCGCCAGCCAGACGAGCACCGCACGATGACGCTCGCCCCTGGGACAACGAACCCGGACAGCACGTCGGTCTCGAACCGCTCCGGCTCCTCCGCCGACGCATCCGCCCAGTAGTCACGCAGATCCTGTACGACCGCTGGCACCGCCAACCCGAGCCTCCTCGGCTTCGGTCCGACTGCAGCTCGGTCGGATGACGTGAGAACGCTTCAAGAATCCCGAAAGTTACGTCACAGAGTCGCAGAGCACCCCGAAGGAGAAAGAACCCCTGGCCTCGGAGTTGGGGACTCAGCCGGGCTTCAGGAGAACTCACGGGATGTCGCACAGTGGGCAAGCTGCGGTTCCTGCGCGGGCTGGGCGCCGAGACTCTCGACCTGCCCGTCCTGCCGGCCCAGCGGCGCCGCATCCTCGCCCAGATCGGCCGCCGACTCACCCCGCAGGCCCCGGCCCGGCCGGAAGCCGCACCGGTGCCGCCCGATCCTGCTCAGCTTTGCAGCCGGTACTCCGCGCAGGCGGCGGGCAACCGCACGCCCGCCAGCTGGAGTTGGGTGATGCGGGCGTGGAAGGCGGCGCCGTGGAGGAGGTGGTGTGCGATGGCGGTGACGTGGCGGCGGTCGGGGTCGGCCAGGACGGTGCCGGCCGTCCAGGCGTTGAAGGCGCCCATCGCGGGGCCGCACCAGATCTGCCAGTCGCCCTTGCGCGCAGCCTCCCCGGTGACGGCCCAGCGCGAGGCCATGGCCAGGTACCAGCGGAAGACCACCGCCATCCGGAACTTGTGGTCGCGCTCAGCGCGCTCGCACCATGCCGGGTGGTGGGTCGCCAGGTAGTCCGCCGTGTCGCGCCAGACCTCGTCGAGGGGGCGTCGCAGGACGCGTTGTTCCAGGTAGCGGCGTTCGGTGGGCGGCAGGGCGGCCAGGCTGTCGTGGTCGCGGTAGAGGCGGTACAGCCGGCTGGCGTGGCCGGGGAACATGGTGCCCCGGGCGAGGACCTGGACGGTCACGCCCTGTTCGAAGAGGTCGGCGGCCGGGGCCATCGTGCAGTCGGCCAGGCCCGCGTCAGCCAGCAGGCGTTTGACGGCCGGCGAGGTGCCGGCTTCCGTGGCCGCCTGGTTGACCGACCCGGTGACGACGTATGCGGCGCCCAGCGCGAGGGCCGCCACCACGGCCTCCGGGGTGCCGATGCCGCCCGCCGCGCCGACGCGCACCCGCGCGGTGGCGGGGTTCTCGCGGGCGGCGCGGTCGCGTAGCCGGATGACGGCGGGCAGCAGGACTGCGAGGGGGCGGCGGTCGGTGTGCCCGCCGGAGTCGGCCTCGACGGTGATGTCGTCGGCGAGTGGGACCGTACGGGCAAGTTCGGCCTGTTCGGCGGTGACGCGACCGTCGGACACCAGGGCGGCCGTCAGCTCCTCGGGGGCTGGGCGGAGGAACAGTCCGGCGGTCTCCGGGCGGGAGACCTTGGCGACGACCCGGTGCTCGGCCCGTACGCCGGTGGGGTCCTGGGCGCGGTGGAGTCCGGCCAGGCGGTAGCGCACCAGGTCGGGGGTGAGCTGGACGAAGGCGGAGGCTTCCACACAGCGCACGCGGTGGCGCAGGCAGGCGTCGATGCACGCGCGTTCCTGGCCGGGTGCCATGGGATTGTGGATGAGGTTGCACGCGTACGGCACCCCGGTGGAGCCGAGGGCGTGTTCCAGCCTTTCCAGGGCCGAGTCGATCCGGGCCTCGGGGAGTCCGGCGGCCCCGAAGGAGGCGAGGTGCCCGGCGCGGGCGGCGGCGATGACGAAGTCCTCGCAGGAGATGCCGCCAGCCATCGCACCCGTCATATAGGCGTAGCGGACGCCGTGGTGCCGGCGGAACTCGGCGGAGCCGAGCCGGTCGGGCTGCTGCGGGGCGACGGCGGCCAGGACGGTGAAGCCGGCACCGGGATGGGGTGGTTCGCTCGTGGCGCCCATGCGGCCGCCGCCGCTGACGATGTAGCAGGGACGGTCCAGGTCGGCCAGGACCGCGTGGACGCCGTCGGCGTCGTACCGCACCTGAGCGGGTGCCATCGTCGCTCCCTTCCCCCGCGTGGTCACGGGGCCTCCCCGCGGATGTCGGCCACGATGTTGTCCACCTGGTAGATGCGCAGGTCGTCGCGCCAGACGCTGCCGTCAGCGCGCAACAGGACCTGCCGGTCCTCGCGGCGCACCTGGTGGATGTGCGCCTCGCCGCGTACGCGCCGGTGTTCGCGCAGGATCTGTCCCCGGTACGACCAGTGGAGCTCCTCGCCGAGGGCGATATACAGGCGGGGGCGGACGAGGTGGTCGAGCAGTCCGGTGTGCAGGGCATAGGCGTGCACCGCCTGGTAGAGCATCTGCACCCCAGCGGAGCCGGGCATCACGGGGTCCTGGAAGAAGTGGTGGTGAAAGAACCAGTCGTCACGGCGCACGGGTTTGTCGCACAGGACGTATCCGGCGCCGTGGTCGCCACCGCCGGGTACGAGCGTCACGTCCTCCAGCAGCGCGAGGCGGCCGCGCCCCGGCTGGGGGGCCCGGCGGAGGTCGAAGCGGAGGATGTCGGCAGGGGCGGGCGGATGGCGTTCCAGCCAGGGGGGCCGGTAGGTACCGCCGTCCAGCCCCTGCTGCTCTGCGAGCAGCTCGGGGGTGAAGAAGCCGTGGACGGCCTCCCCCACATAGAAGGGCTCGCCGCCCGCGCGCAGCTGGAAGTCGTAGCGGTGCAGGAAGCCGCCGGGCAGGGCTGAGTGCGATCGCAGGGTGATGTGCTGCTCCACGGTGGTGCCCGGCGTGTCGACGTGCCGGAGCAGCCGCGCCCTGCCGTCGAGGTTGCGGCAGGACAGGTGCCGGTCGGGGTACTCGCCCGCGACGCCGAGCATGCCGCTGAACAGGCCGGCGGCCTGCAACGCGGTCTCCATGAGGGCTAGTTGCGGCATCGTGCCGCCGTTCTCCTGTACGTACCAGGGGTCGGGCGGGACGTCGTACTCGGCGAGCCCCTGGGTGCCCGGTCGGTAGCGACCCCAGGCCCCGTCCGACT
The DNA here is from genome assembly GCF_001866665.1 of Streptomyces monashensis. Lineage (GTDB taxonomy): Bacteria > Actinomycetota > Actinomycetes > Streptomycetales > Streptomycetaceae > Streptomyces > Streptomyces monashensis. Next base: position 19,477 of record NZ_MLYO01000058.1, read on the forward strand.
CGACGACGCGGTCCAGCATGCGGAAGTCGCCGCGGGGCAGCCGGGGGCGGACCCGGCCGGTGACCCGGGTGGTGGTCCCGGGCAGCGGGACCGTGCCCAGGTCGCCCTCGGCGAAGATCGCGGTGTGCAGTTCGTCGGCCAGGACGCGCTTGCCGGTCACGCTCGTGCGCCGGCTGAGCCGGTCGGGGTCCAGGACGTCCTCCTCCGGCCCCTCCTTGAGGACGACACCCAGGTCCCGCAGCCGCACGAGGGGACGGCCGTCCACGGTGATCCGGCAGTCGGCGGTCGCATACGGCCTGGGCAGCATGCCGGTCGCGGTGAGTTCCGCTTCCAGTCGCAGTTCCGCGCCGGGCGGGGCGGGGGTGTCGAGGACCTCGACCAGGACGGGCCGCCGGTCGGGCATGGTGGCGCGGGCGCCGGGCAGGCACAGGTGAAGCCCCTGGTGGAAGGCGTGGACGCGCAGCAGCTCCAGAGCCGCCGCCACGCAGTGCGGCCACGCCAGCGCGGCGCGATCGTCGTGGCCGTCGTGGTCGTCGCCGTGGGGCAGGCGGGTGGTGGCGTGCAGCAGGCCCTGTGTGTATCGGCCGCCTCGCGGGTCCAGCAGGGTGGCCGTCTCCAGCAGCCGGGCGGGCCAGGGCGCGGGGAGGGCGACGGGCGGCTGCCCGCTCTGGTCGAAGGCCGACCCGAGGACGCGGGCGATGTCACCGGCGCCGAGCGCCTCGAGGCCGGGAGCGGTCAGCCGGGTCTCCGCGGTGCGGGCCAGGGGGCGTGGCTCGGGCGGGACGCGCCAGACCGGGGGCTCGGGCCAGGGGTTGCGTGGGTCGTACGGCGCCAGGATGGCGACGTCCCGCTCGCCGTCGGCGATCCGCCACGCTTCCCCGTCGTGCTCGACACGGGGCGTGGCGTCTGGTTGTTGCCGCGGCTCGTCCAGCCAGGTCAGCACCGCGCTCCCCGGGTAGGGGCCGGTGCCAGCAGCCCGGATGGCGCGGGCGGCGGCATACAGGACCGTCGCCACCGTGTCGACGGGCCGGGCCCTCACAGGGACGGGGACGGCGGCAAGGGCTGGGGCGGGCACGGGCGGTGTCCCGGGGGCCGCGGCACGGGCGAGCTGCCAGGCGACGACGGCCTGATGGGCCGCCAGCACGCCGGCGTGCGTGCGCTGGAGGCGCTCGCCGAGCCGCACGGTGAGTGACACGACGGCGGCCGGGGTGGCGACCGGGGCGCTGGCCGGAGTGCCGACGGGTACGGGACCGGCAGCCGGTTGCGGCAGCGCAATCCCCTCGAAGGCGAGCTCGTCCATGAGGATTCCTCCTTGATCATCACCGGGCCCGGTCATCCCCGGCTCACCGCGCTCCGGGCGGCGATGCCGTCGACCAGGGCGGTCGGCTCGATCCACACCGTGCGGACGCCGCTCCACCTCTGGTGGATCCGTCCGTCGGGTGCGCACGCGGTCAACGTGGCTCGGGAGAAGAGCGTCGTCGGGGACGGGGCCTCGTCGACGTCGACGGTGATGACGAAGGGTTCGTCGTCGGGCAGCTGGCTGAACAGCTCCAGGCGCTCGACGGAGACGGGTACGGGGATCTCCTCGCCCTCGGCCAGTGCCAGCAGCGTCACAAGGGCAGCCTGCATCAGCAGGTCGGACAGGGCAGGGCTGTACAGCCGCCCGGCGAACGCGCCATGGGCGAAGGCCGGGTCGGGCATCCTGGCGATGATCACCAGATGGCCGGGCGCCTCGTCCAGGACGTTGCGCAGGCCGTTGAGAGCCGGGCCGTGGAACAGCCGGCCGTCCTGGTAGCCGGGGTGCGGCTCGTCGGAGAACGTGTACGGCGGCAGGGTGGTGACAGGTGCCTCGGCCGGCCGGTCCGCCTGCCGGAAGCGGCCTTCGAAGCGCGGTGTCCCCTGGTCACCGGCTTCGTCGACGCTGACGCGGACGAACGGCAGGACCGCGAGCTGCGGGTCGCGGGCCAGGCGGACGCGGAAGCGCTCGGGGTGCCCGGGTGGGAAGGTGATCGCCTGGGCGATCCGCAGGTCGCGGCATTCGACGACCGGCCGTCCGTCGCCGTGGGCGCGTTCCACGGTGCCCAGGGCCCAGCCCACGGCGGCCGTCATGGGCAGGATGGGCACGCCGCCGACGCGGTGCGCCTGCAGGACGGGCTCCTTGCCGAGCCCGGTCAGCAGCCGGTGCGCGCTCCACCCGGCGTCAGGGAGCAGATCCGTCCGCTGGAAGAGCGCGGTGGTCGGGCCGACGAGCGCCACCCCGCCGCCCCGTCCGGGAGCCATCAGCTCCAGGAACCGCGCGCCCCCTTCCTCCCGGGAGAGCACGGGCACACCCACTTCGGTGAAGACCTGCTGGACACCGGCGGCCATGCCACCGGCCCAGGGCCCGAAGGCGATCGGTACGACGCGGCAGTGGGGATGGGCCGCCTGCCAGGCGCAGCCGAAGCGGTTCAGGGCCTCGTTGGCCAGCGTGTAGTCCGCTTGCCGCATGTTGCCCCAGATGCCGGCGACGGAGGTGAAGAGCACCAGGTGCCTCAGGCGCGTGGCGTCCAGGGCGGCGAGCACGTGCCGCAGACCCGTCTTGGTGTCGACGACCGCCGCGATACCGCCGGGGTTCGCCTCGGCCAGCGGCCGGTCGCCCAGGACGCCCGCGGCGTGGAGGACTCCAGTGACGCGGCCGGCGTGCGGGGCGAGGGCCGTGGCCACCGCGTCCGGCTCGCGGACGTCCGCCGCGACGTACTCGGCCTCGGCACCATGCGAGCGCAAGGTGGTCAGGAGCGCGCGGATGCGCCGCTGCCGAACGAGCAGGCCGAGTTCCTCTTCGACGCGGGTGCGTGCCGGTTCCTCGCCAGGGTTCTCCCCCGCGTCGCGTGCCCGGGCCTCCAGGGCGGCGCGCAGTTCTTCGGGACCGTCGAGCGCGGCGGCCCAGCCGGGCTCGTCCGTCAGGGGCGTACGGCCGAGCAGGATGCAACCGCAGCGATGGACGCGTACCAGGTCCTCGACGCACCAGGCGGTGACGCCTCCGGTAGCGCCCGTGACCAGCAGGACGTCGTCCGCGGTGAGCCGGATACCGGCGGCGGCCGGTGTGCGGGGCCACGGGGTGCCCGACACCCGGGGCGTACGGCGACCTGTCGCGTCCACACCGACCTCGCGTACGTCCCCGGCGAGGTCGGCGAGCTCGGCGGCGAAGGCCGCTCCGGCGTCCTCGTCGGACAGGCCGAGGTCGAGGTCCAGGGCGCGGCAGAACAGGGTCGTCGCCTCCAGGGCGACGGTCTTGACCAGTCCGCCGAGTCCACCCGCGAGGGCGGCCGTGGCGTCGCCGCCGGAACCGGCGTAGCCAAGCGCGCCGTCGAGCCGGGTGACGGCGACCAGGCCGGCGCGCGTGCCGCTCCGGGCAGCCGCTTCCAGGGCGGGCCGGGTGTGCTTGGCCACCAGGATCGCGTGCTGGAGGCGGGTGACGATCCGGTCGGCGGCTGTCCCGTCCGGATTCGACCCGTCGGGATCCGTCCCGCCCGGATCGGTGCCGACGCCGACGCCGGTCTCTCGGCTGACGGGCAGGACGCACAGGTCGAGCCGCGTCCCGTCCGCCAGGAGCTCGGCGAGGCCGGTGGCCAGCGTGTCCTCGCCCCAGTCCGGCAAGCGGGGCGAGGACACGCCGGTGCCGGGGAGGGCCAGCCGACTGACCCGCCAGCCCCGGGTGGTGAGGGCGTCGGCGAGGAGAGGGACGAGCCCGCCCCCGTCGTCGATCAGCAGGCCATGGGGCCGCTCCGGGTAGGTGCCGTCCCGGACGTCGACCGCGGGCAGGTCCGCGAGGGTCACCCAGGCGGTGCCGACGGCGGTGCCCACCGCCGGTGAGACCAGCTGGGGCTGGGGGTTGGCGATGACCTCCTGGGCGATGACCGTCAGGTCGCGCACTGTCCGGGCCTCGCTGAAGCGGTACAGCTCGCTGCGGGCGACCACCGGGTAACGGCGATACATCTCGGCGCCGATCTCGACCTGTTTCAGGGAGTCGATGCCGAGATCCGCCTGGATGTCCATGTCGGGCTCGATCATGTCGACGTCGTAGCCGGTCTTCTCGGCGATCACGGCGCGGAAGACCCGCTCGACCTCGTCGGGGTCGAGTGTGCCGATGTCCATCGTGCCGGTCGCCGCGACCTCCCCCTTCTGGGCCGCCCACAGTTCGGCGAGCGCCGACCTGCTCTCGGCGTGCGGGCCCTTGTCCCCCGGCCCGGCCTCCGCCGTCGGCGCTCCCGCGTCGGCCGGGCGGGGCGTCGCCGCCACGGCGTCCGTCGCCGTCGCCTCGGGCAGCGCCGGCGCCGCAAGGACGAGCGGATCGCCCTGTTCCGGCAGGCGCAGGAGGCCGGAGACCGCTTCGGCTGCACGGGCGTGCGTCTCACCCAGGGCCATGCTGTGGTCGGCGACGGCCTGGATGGCCGCGAGAAGGGAGGCATCCATCGGGCCGGCCGCCGCGCCCCGGGCCAGGAGCGCGGTGAGCTGTTCAACGGTGCGGACCTCGCTGTCCATGTACCGGGCGTGCGCCGCCAGATGGTCGGTGGCGGCACGGGTCAACGGGTCGGTCTCCCGCGCACCTGCCGCCGGAGCCTGGGGGGCGGCCCCGGTCTCCGCTGGGGTGGCGGCGTGGCGGGCAAGGAGTTCCTCGTAGCGGCCGCGCAGTTTCTCCAACGCGAAGAAGGGGCCTTCCAGGCGCCGGGCCACCTTCGAGGGCGCCTTGCGCTCCGGGCGGGGCGGGGGCATGTGGCGGTCGATGTCAGTGAGGGGCAGGCCCAGGACGGCGAGGCGCACAGCCGCCTGCTTGAGCGCCGCGCAGGCGTCCGGCCCGGGCCCGGCGTCGCAGGCGACGGCCTCCACACGGCCGGCCCCGAGGGTCCGTTCGACAAGGCCGGTGAGGATCCGTCGGGGGCCGAACTCGACGAAGACCCGGACGCCATCCGCGTACATCTCCTCCAGACGGGCGGCGAAGTCGACAGGGCGCAGCAGTTGTTCCACCAGGGTACGGCGGTTGGCGTCCGCGTCGTCGCCGTAGGACGCCCCGGCCGTGTCGGCGTAGACGGGGAGCAGGGGCGGGGCGAAGGCGGCCTCGGCGCAGGCCGCGGCGAACTCCTGGGCGGCGTGGGCGATGTGCGGGGTGTGGAAGGCGGCCGCGACCGGCAGGAGCCGTACGGGCAGGCCGCGTGCGGCGCACTCGTCGGTGAAGCGCCGTACGGCGTCGGTCGGGCCACCGACGGTCTGCTCGTCGGGGGCATTGTGGTTGCATACCGTCAGTTCCGGATGCGCCACGAGCAGTTGGGCGAGCGCCTCCTGGCTCACGCGGGCCGCGGCCATGGCGCCGGGGTCGTGGCCGGGGGCGGGCCGCCGGGCCATGGCCCGGCCGCGGGCGTGGGCCAGGGCCGTGAAGGTGTCGTCGTCCAGGACGCCGGCGGCCCACAGGGCGGTCAGCTCCCCGAAGCTGTGGCCGAGCAGTCCGTGCGGGACGAAGCCCAGCTCGCGCAGGTAGCGGTACTGACCCGTGGAGAGCGCGCCGATGGCCGGCTGGGCGTGGGAGGTACGGCCCAGTCGTTCGCCGTGGAGAGTGGCGTCTCCCGTCCCCGGTGGAGGGAAGACCGCGCGGGCCAGACTGTCGGCGGCGGGGAAACGGGCGTTGGCGGCGTCGAAGGCGGCGCGCACCGGGGGCAGGGCCAGGGCGGCCCGCAGGCCCATGCCCGGGTACTGGCTTCCCTGCCCCGCGAACAGCGCCCCCGTCTTTGTGCCGGGGGGCAGGGCCCGGGTCCGGTAGTAGATGCCTCGGGGGTGGTTCCAGGTGTCGTCGCCGGGGTGGTCGCGCAACCGGGCGACGGCGAGGGCGCGCAGCTCTTCGTATTCCGTTCGCCCTGTGGCGACGAAGCCGAGGCGGGCGTGCGGCGCGGAAGCGGGGCCCGGGCCGGGCGGGTCGCCGCGCTCCAGACGACGCAGCAGTTCCTCCCTGCCCGGCGCGTGCCACAAGTACGCGACCGGGGCGTCGTGCAGCGCGTACTCCCGCTCGTCCGCCTCGCCTTGGTGTTCTTCGAGGACGGCGTGGTAGTTGACGCCACCGAAGCCGAACGCCGAGACCCCGGCCCGCCGGGCCGTGCCGGACGGGTCGCGTACCCAGGGTCGGGCCGTGGTGTTCACGTAGAGGGCGCCGTCCGGGCGGACGGCCTGGGCGTGGGGGGTGGTGACGTTGATGGTGGGGGGCAGCACCTTGTGATGGAGGGCGAGCGCGGCCTTGATGAGCCCGGCCGCGCCGGCCGCGGCCTTGGTATGCCCGATCTGCGATTTCACGCTGCCGACGGCCACGTGGTGCCGGTCGCCGGGGGTGGCCAGCAGATCGTTGAGCGCGGTCAGTTCGACCTCGTCGCCGGCAGGGGTGCCGGTACCGTGCGCCTCGATCAGTCCGACAGTCGAGGGCGGGCAGCCGGCGTCGGTGTAGGCGCGGTGCAGCGCGGCGGACTGCCCGGCGCCGCAGGGGGCGTAGATGCTCCGCGCGTTGCCGTCACTGGAACTGCCCAGGCCCTTGAGGACGGCGTAGATCCGATCGCCGTCTTGCTCGGCGTCGGCCAGGCGGCGCAGGGCGAGCATGCCGATGCCCTCGCCCACGAGCGTCCCGTCGGCCTCGGTGTCGAAGGGCCGGACCGTGCCGGTAAGGGAGAGGGCCGGGGTCTTGCTGAAGCACATGAAGGAGACGATGGAGTTGTCGGCGTCGCAGCCGCCGGTGAGCATCACGTCGGCACGGCGGGAGACGAGTTCGTCGACAGCGCAGCGGACGGCGGCCAGGGAGCTGGCGCAGGCGGCATCGACGGTGTGGTTGGCGGCGCCGAGGTTCAGACGGTTGGCGACGCGTCCGGAGACGACGTTGGCGAGGATGCCGGGGAAGGAATCCTCGGTCCAGGGCGGCAGAGCCGCGAGCCGGGCCCGGATGATCTCCATGGCCTGTTCCTCCGGCACTCCCACGGCGAGCATGGTCTCCATCAGTTCGGGGACCAGGAGACGGGCGGCAAGGGGGATGAGGGTGGAGTTGGTGCCGCAGACGCCCAGGACGACGCCGGTGCGGTCCGGCGCGCACCAGCTGTCCCTGCCGCGTCGTGCGTCATCCAGAGTCTCCTTGGCCACGACCAGGCTCAGCAGTTGCACCAGTCCGGTGGAGTCCACCGTGTTGGGCGGCATCGCGAACTCGAGCGGGTCGAAGACCTCGGGGGTGAGGAAGCCGCCGCGGCGGCAGTAGGTCTTGTCCTCGGCGAAGGGGTCGGGGTCGTAGTAGTGATCCGGGCGCCACCAGCTCTCCGGTACGGTGTCCGAGCAGTCTCGGCCCGCCACGATGTTGTCCCAGAACTCCCTGATGTCGCGGGCCTTGGGGAACCGTCCGGACAGGCCGACGATCGCGACGGGGTCGGAGCCCAGGCGGCGGTCCGGGCCGCCGGGCACCGTGCCGTCGGGGTCCGTGATGGTCGTAGGCACCAGTCACCTCAATCCCGTCGGTGGGTAACGGCGCGGCAGCCGACGCCCGCCGTCCTGGCCCGGTCCGCGTGCCGACGCCCCGTGCTGGGTGTGCGGCAGCGGACTCGTTCCTATGGCTCCCCACGGGGACGTACCAGACCGCTCCGGGCGGTGAGGGCGCGTGGAGGCACTGGTGTCACGGCGTACGACATGAGGCGCCCCGGAGGAAAGCGCGTCACCACGCGGCACCCTCCGCGCCGGTGCCGCACGCCCCGATGCCCACTTGCGTATCCGCCCACGTCGTCACCGCGGCGACCACGCGCCAAGCCCCGCCGGTTCCCGACCTCGGGACTGGTGAGGTCGCATGTTCAGGTGTGCCCTTGGCCTTCACCGCGGCCCAGGCCGCCTCGGTCAGCGTGGCCTTCAGCCACTTCGGTCCGGCCCGGCTGCGGCCGCCCTTGCGCTTGCCGCCCGACGCATGGTTGACCGGGCAGACCCCCACCCAGGAGGCGAGATGGGCCGAGGGTGGGAAGGCGGACATGTCCAGACCGATCTCGGCGATCAGCACCTGGGCGACCTTCGCCCCGGCCCCGGGGATGGTCTGGATCAGTTCCAGGACCTGCTCGTGCGGAGCGAGCCGGACGGCGATCTCCGCGTCGTAAACGTCGAGCCGCTGCTCCAGCCCGTCGATATGGGTAAGGAGGCCGCGGACGATGACGCCGTGGTGCTCGATGCGGAAGCGATGCTCGAGGGTCTCCTCCAGAGCCAGGACGCCTACCGGGCCAGCAAGTCCGCCCTCACCCAGCGGATGAGCGGCTACGCCGCACGGTACGCCGACGCCGCGCACAGCCTGCTGCTGATGTGCCCCGGCCACGTCCGCACCGAACTGGGTGGCCCCCGGCGCGCCCCTGACGGTCGACCAGGTCGTCCCCGGGCTCGCTGACACCATCGACCGACACCGCGGCGAGCCGGGCCTGAAGTATTTCGACTACCAGGACCGCACCATGCCCTGGTAGCCGTCGGCCGGGTCACCGGTGAGGTAGTGTCTGGGCGCGCCTTTCCGTCCTGGTTGCGGTCGTAGTCGGACCCGGGTCGTCATCGGGAACTTTCCCTCCGTGTGCGGAACTTGGTTCCGCCGCTTGCGGAACCGCTGGGAGAGGAGCCCGCGCTGCCAGCATGCCCGCCGGCCGTGGTGCTCGACGCAGGTGCTTCTCCTTTGCGAGCCTGTACCGACTGGCGCATCCACGCGGGTCCTGGAGCAGCACGCTCGTCACTTGGTCGGGCAAGAAGTCGCGCGAGTCGGAGGGGTCCGCGGCCGCCCGGTACCGGCGGAACTGCCCTGGGGTGCAGCCCATCATCCCCTTGAAGGTGCGGTCGAAATGCGGCTGGTCGTGGTAACCGGTCTCCGCCGCCGCACGTGCCACGGACCAGCCGGTGTCCAGACGATGGAGCGCCGCCTGCAACCGGCACACCTGGGCCAGCGCCTTCGGCGTGGTGCCCACCTGCTCGCGGAACCGCCGCTCCAAGTGGCGGCGGCTCCACCCGACCGCGGAGGCCAGTTGTTCCACTCGCACTCTGCCGGCGTCACTTCGCAACCGCTGCCAGACCCACAGGACTTCAGGGGACACGGCCGGCCCGAAAGCGAGCCGGGTGAGGATGATGCGCTCCAGCAGGGCGAACCGGCTCTCCCAGCCGTCACATTCCGCCAGTCGCTCCGCGAGGCGTGCGGCCTCCGCGCCGAGGAGATCGGCCGGATCGAGCGGTTGCTCGCCCCATTCGTTCAGCGGCACGGCGAAGAGGCGGTAGGCGGCGATCGGAGTCAGCAGAACGGTCACGCCGTACAGCGAGCCGGTGTGCTCGCCCACCGCGGCCCGGGTGCGAACCGGGTTGACCATGGACGCCGCATGGGTGGCGTGGTGCGGAACGACCGCGTCCACCACACGCACCAGATCGCCGAAGCCCACCATGACTTTCACCACGCCGTCCGGCACCATCAACCGGCGCCGGGTGCCCAGGACTCCGAAGCGGAAACCGCGGTATCCCAGCGTCTGCCCGCGTAACAACGGACTCGCCGGCCACCGGACCAGCTCATGGGTGTGATCCTGCATCGTTGCCCCCATCTGTGCACCCTCAGCCGCCCCGGTCGCCGACGTTGCCATGGCACGACACATGGAGTAAAGCCACTGAATGGGACATTCCGGGATGCGATTCGGGCGCTGCTCACCCATGGCGCATTCGTACAAGCCTGGCGGACGGTGCCGGCAACAGGATCGTGGGCGGTGGGTGATGGCTCACCGTTTCCTATGGGAGGGACCACGATGGCCGTACGAAGACTTGCAGCGAGAGCCGGCCTGGTGGCTGGGATGCTGGGCCTGGTCGTCGGCGGGGTGGCCGGCACGGCCGACGCGCGCAGCGACAACATCTCCAGCTGGAACAGCTACCGCTGCAACACCGTCAACTGGTTCTGCCTCTACTATTCGCAGGGCGCGTCCGGGGCGTCGCTCGGTTACCAGCACGCCGACGCGGACATCCACAACCTCGGCAACTACACCTACGCCAATGACGGCGCCGGCGCCGGCCAGGTGGTGCGCAACAACGCCGCGTCCGCAGAGGACGTGTCGGACTGCAACGTGGGGATCTGGTACGCACCCAACTTCACCGGTGACTCGGAGTGGTTGAACCCGTGGATGGGCGGAGACCTCACCTTCCTGAGCAATAACGAGGCGTCCATCTCCGTCGACGACAACACCAACTGCCCCGGCCGGGGCATGCACTGACACCCCCGACGGCCCGCTCCGCCCGCGAAGGGGCGGGCCGTCGGGGAGGGGGAGGGCCGTCGGGGAGGGGGAGGGCCGTCCGCGGTGCGGGTCGGGGAAGGGATCACGGTCGTGGGGAGTGCAGTGATCATGTGGTGCAGACACACAGGGCCGCGGACGCCCGTTCGCACGGGCCCGACGCGAGCGGTGAGGCTGAGCGTGGTGACGGCTGCGCTGGTTGTCGTGCTCACAGCGTGCGGTGGACATGGCCAAGCCGGGGCCCTGCCGTCAGGGACGGCCACGCCCCCGCCCGGCACCGACGTCGGCGCGCTGCACCTGCCCATCGAGACGTACCTGCTGGCACCACGGCTCTCGGTGGTCCACGACCGCTTGCGCAACGTCCTGATCCACGCGTGCATGCGCGGCTTCGGCCTGCCCTACCCGGCACCGCCCGCCGCCACCCGTGCGACCGACCGAGCGGCGATGGACGCATACACGGTCATGTACCGGCGGTACGGCGTCACCGATGCGCGAAGCGTTCGCACGTGGGGCTATCACGCTCCGCGACTCGAGGTCCGGGCGACCAGAGCCTCCGCCCCTGTGAGGCTGGGTGACCTCCCGGCTGCGGCTCGGCGGGTGCTGCTGGGAACCGACCCGGCCAGCGGCGTCTCGGTCGCGGGCCGGACGGCTCAGAACGGACGGCCGATCCCGCCGGGCGGATGCGTGGGGGCGGCGGACCGTCGCCTGGCCCCTTCCGGCTCCGACTCCGCGACGCGAGGGCCTCAGGGACCGCAAGGTCCGCAGAGCGGTCCAGGCGGACTGGTCGCGGCCATCAAGAGTGACAGCTTCGCCGCCTCCGCGGCCGACCCACGAGTCACCGGGGTGTTCTCGAACTGGTCCTCCTGCATGCAGGCGGCCGGTTACCGCGTGAGCGACCCGGTGCACGCGACCGGCGCTCTGGCTTCGGTCACCGCGGCGAAGCCGGACACCGGGGAGATCGCACAGGCCCAAGCGGATGTCGCCTGCAAGACCCGCACCAACGTCGTGGGGGTCTGGTTCGCCGTCGAGTCGGACTACCAGAACGCAGCCATACACAAGAACGCCAAGGCGCTCGCCGTGGTGAAGGCTGAACTCACCCGCCAGACCGACGTGATCAACTCCCTCGCCGAGCGGAACGGCGCTTGAGCAGTCCGGCACCCCGGAGACCGACAGCCCGCCGACGTCATCGTCCATCCCCCAGCGCACGAGACAAGCAAAACAGGCAGGACTGTAGGCCGACAGCGTGTACGAGAGGAAGCCGGGGCCTTCCTCCAAGGCCGGGAAGTTAGCGTTTTCGCAGGTCACGCAAGTGATGGCACTGGTTTTCGGGCAGTGTAGCGGCCTCGGTCGATCTTGTGGATGTGGCCGCTGGTGGTCCATCTGTTCAGTTGCCGGTAAATGGTGTGCAGCGTGATGTCGCCGAGCTGTTGGGCGAGTTCGTGGGCTGACCAGGTGCGTTCGGGATCGGCGCGGAGGAGTTCGAGGATCTGTTCCCGGCGGCTTCGTGACGAGCGGTGGGTGGGCCGGTCATCTCGTGAGGCGGTCGGCAGGAGCTGCTGTTCGACGGCGTACCTGGACGGTGATGTCGAGACCGGTGACGGGACGGCGGTCTCGGGCCTGCCGTCGTCGAAGCGTTCGTTGTAACGGGACCGGTGACTTGACCTTGCGGGTGCTGACCCGCGGCCGTCGGAGCGAGAGCAGGCCGGACAGAACCCGGTGCCCGATCGTCCCGGCCGGCCCGGGAGTGGTGGTGATCACGTCGCAGGCCGTCACGACCTGGTCGCGGGCGGCCTGGAGAGCGATGGTGAATCCGCAGCGGTCCGGATCGGTGCCCGGGACGGATTCGGCGGCGTCGACCATCACGATGCGTAGTACTTGATAGAGCATCAGCAGTGCCCACATCTCCCGCGGTCGAGCGCCGCTACCACGACTTCAAGGGCCCGCTCGCGGTTGCACCGGTCTTCGTGCAGCACAACCGGCGCGTTGCCGCCCTGATCCAGGTCATCTGCCTGGCCCTGCTGATCTTCTGTCTGATCGAGCGGCATGTCAGACGGGCGCTGGGCCCCGAGCAGACCATGAGCGGCCTCTACCCCGACAATCGCCGCGTCCGTCCCACCGGCCGCGTGATCCTCTACCACCTCGGCGAACTCACCTTGCGGATCGGCAACATCACAGACCCGCCCGCCGTCCAGATAACCCGCGGCGTCCAACTCCACCTCCTCGACACCGCCATCGGACAGACCCGCTGGCCACAGGCCTGAAACGGTGACCCGCGAAGTCCGGGTCCAGCTCGTGTGCCATCCGGCCTCGGCCGATGAAAGCTGCAGACCGACTCCGAGGGGCTCTTCACCAGCGCCCAAGCTTGATCACGAACGAGTGCGGAATAAACTTTCAGATAGCGACTATTCCCACCCTAGGGAAATACTACAAATAGTTGTGATTTGAGGACTTCTCAGGGAGCTACTAGCATCTGGATATGCGTCAATCCGCTGTTCAACTTGTCTTTACGGCTATCCAGTTGCCTCTCGCAACCATCGCGGTGGGAACGGTTTCGGTATCTGCGTTCAGGAGGCAGGTTGCACGGAACCAGGCCAGCAAGAGTGGAGAGCTGCCGCGGTCCTCCACGGCCGACGGGGGAAACCTCTGCGGTCAGCCCATGAGTCGGCCAGCCTCCCACCCCGTCAAGGCGGCGACCTGCGGCGCGGCGGCGGTGATGTCCGAAGCGGCTTGATGCCGAGACACGGCAGATGCCCCGAAGAAGCACTCAGGCCGGAGACAGGAAGTCCCGCGAAAAGCCTGGAATCCGTGCAGGAGTGGGCCGACGTGCGCAGTGCGGTGATTGGCTCCCAGGACGCACTCCCCATCGGCCGGAGCCCCCTTGCGGGGGCGTGTGACTGGCTACTTGCGGCGGTGGCCGCAGCCGGCACAGATGTCATACGCGTCGTCATTCTCGCCACCGCAGAAGCTGCAGGTCCACGAACGCCACAGGCTTCCGAGAAGGTCACGCATACCCTGCCTCCTCCTTTCAATCCGGTGAATCCAACTCAGGCTCGGATAGGTAGACGATCCGAATGATCGGCTTGTCATGCCAGACAGTAGCGGCTTCACCCTCGGACTCATCCTCACCGGGTGGTCGACATCCCGGATCCTCGCGTCCCGTCCAACGCCGAACCCGGGTGAATCGTTCACTCGTTCGTTCGCGCGCGGCCAAGGTGAACGACGACGGGCCCTACACACGTACGTTCGTAGACGCCAGGAGACAGACACCACAGCATCCCCAGCACAATCCCCCTCCCAGGAGCCTTTTCCATCCATAGCTCTGAGGGTGGGGCGGTGCTGCGATGTTGGCATAAGTCCGAAGGCGATGCGTTACTCCGAGATCTCTCGTCTCTTGGCCGGGGTCAGCCAGAAGATGCTGACCCAGACGCTACGGTCGCTGGAACGCGATGGCCTGCTCACCCGTACCGCGACGCCCATCGTCACCTACGAGCTGACCGACCTCGGCCTATCGGGTCACCGGCGAGTGGCCCAGACTGCGAAGCCCTCGACGGCGTCGGAGACGGCATGGAACCGGAGCGAGTGGAAGAAGTCGAAGTTGTGCTGAGTGCCGGGTAGCTCGGCGAAGGCGACCGCGCCACCCGCTCCGTCAACGCCGGAACCTCATAACCGGGCCTGGACCACAACGACATCACGGATCACCCCACCGGATCCCCGCGAACGCCTATACGGGCTCACTGTCCCGCCCTCACGAAGATCACGCAAGATTCACCGTGAAAAGACCAGCAGAGTCACTCCGGGGGACGCCTCACCAACCACCACCCCCTCCAGCGTCAGCCCCTGCGAAGGGGCCGACGCCGTGCGCGCGTTCGAGGAGGAGGTGCGCATCATGTCACGCCCCGGCGCCTCGCTCTGGCTGGGTGCCGCCATCGTGGCCGTCGTCGGCGCGCAAGGCCACCGGTTGGTCGGCGCGGTACTGCTCGTCGCCGGAGGGGCGAGCGTCGTCATGATCTGCTTCCGGCGGAGCCGTCTGCCGCTGGGCATGTCGCGCAGCGCCGCCTACTGTGCCTGCTGTCACCTGCGGTTCCGTTGCGATGGCACGGTCGGTGAAGGTGTCGGTGACGACAGGTGTGAGGCCGGGCCCTGACCGGACAGACTCTGCCCGCGCTCAGGCTGCGCCGAGGTCTGCGATCAGTTCGTCGAGTACGACTTCCTCTTCCACGCGTACGCCGAACTCCTTGAGCGCCGAAGCGAGTTCGGGGTCCCAGGGGGTCGCTGCGGGTGCGCCCGCGAGGAGTGGCAGGCCGGGGTGGGTGGCGGCCCGGCGGTAGTCGTCGGCTCGGTAGCGCCAGGGGTGCCAGGGGACGTGGCGCAGCAGGGTGGCGGCGATCCTCGCGCCGCCCCAGTCGAAGTCGCCGTGATAGTGGAGGGAGAGGCCCTGCGCGTGCGCCTGGCGCAGCAGAGTGAGGGCGGCTGCCGAGGGCTGGCCCTGGAGGCAGACGAGGGGTGGGCAGTTCGGCCCGTAGGTGTCGGCGGCCTGGGAGACTACGGCCGGGTTCTCGCAGACGTGGAGTGCCGCGTGGGGCAACAGCGGCCCCCGGACGACAAGTTGACGTAGAGTCAGGACTGCGGGCTCGCCGGCGTCGGTGTGCCAGTCGAGGGCCGGTGTGCCGCGCAGCCCCAGGGTGAGCACGGTCGAAGAGACGTCGTCCTTGAGCAGTCCGGCCGCGGCCCACGCGTCGCGGCGTCCCTGCGCGCCGGACTCCTTGGCGTACCCGGTCAGGGCGCGTACGCCGAGCAGGACAAGGGTGGCCAGTGGCCTGCCGTCGTCGAGGGCGTGGGCGTCGCCGAGGGTGCGGGCGGCGAAGGCGGCCAGGGAGCAGGGTGGTTCGGCGGGCAGGGCGCTCAGGGTTCGTACGGTCTTGGCGACGAGGGCCGCGGCGGTGTCCGGGTCACCCGCCAGGCGGCGTACGAGGCCGTCGCGGGGCAGCCGGTCCGACCAGTCGGCGAGGGTGGTACCGGAAAGGTCGGCGAGTGGTGCGTAAGCGGCCTCCCAGGCTCGTTCCTCGCGCTCGCGAGCGTCACGCAGCGGCGCGACGGGGCCGCCGAGGGCGATGAGGGCGGGAGCGAGACCGTCGGGGCTGATCCCGGAGCGGCGCAGGACGGCGTCCACCGCGTCCAGTCGCAGGGTCAGGGAGAGGCCGGCGCCCGGGGACCGGCCGAGGAGTCGTTCGGCGGCGGCGCGTTGGGCCGGGGTCGGTGCGGTCAGGGTGACGGGGCCGGTCAGTGGCTCCTCGCGGGCCATGCGGCGGCGGGCCCGTTCGACGAGCCAGGCCAACTCGTCTGCTCCGAGGAGGCGCTGGAGGCGGCCGGTGTCCACGCGTGCCTTCTCGGTCATGTCGCCTGTCCGCTCCCGCTCGCGCCCGCGCCGGCTCGCCTGCCGTGGAGCGTCCGGGGCCGTCTGCCGAACGCAGGCCGTGTCCATGGGCGGGGTGTGCGGCGATCGGCAGGCCCACCACCGCTGAGTACGGCCCTCACCACAGGGCCGCTTCCGGTGTCGCCGCGTCTTCGCCGGGCTCGCCCGGCTGGTGTGGGTCCACGCCACGGGCGCGCGTGGTGCCGTCCCACTCCCAGCGGGTGACGAGGACGGCGGCAACCTCGTCGACGCGGGAGAGCTGGGCGATGGCGATCCCGGGGACCTGGGGGTAGCAGGCCCATTCGCGTTCGCTGGTCATGACGACGTCCAGGTCGAAGGCGTGCAGCAGGCCGAGGCACTTGGCGCGCGAGTCGTCGTCGACCCCGGCGAACGCCTCGTCGAGGGTGACCAGGCGGGGCGCGTGGGGGCTGGTGGCGCTGGCGTAGTGGGAGGAAGCGGCGGCGAACAGCGGCACACAGACGGCAAGGACGCGTTCGCCGCCAGAGGCAGGGCCGGTGGCCGGGACCCATTTGCCGTGCTGCCGGCGTTCGATGCCGAACTCGTGCCAGGTGCGGTAGTCGAGGGCCTGGGTGAGGTGTTCCAGCCAGCTGCCAGAGACGTCATCGCTCTGGTAGCGGGCGATCTGCTCCTGCAGGAACTCGCCGACGGCCGTGCGGTCCTCGCGCGACCAGGCGTCCGCCGACTGGCGAAGACGTTCGCGGGCCTGGCCGAGGCCGGCGGGCGCCCCGCGTGCGGGTCGCCAGGTCAGGCGCAGGCGCATGCCGGTGGAGGTGGGCCGTTCCTCCAGTTCGGTGTTCATCGCGCGTACCTGCCGCTCGGCCGCGCCGATCAACTCCTGCAACGTACCGGCAACTTCGGTCAGCAGATGGGTCTCCAGGATCTCACGCTCGTGGGCGGACAGGATGCGCTGCAGCTCGCCGACCTCGATGGCGAGCGCGTCGGCGAGCTCGGCGATGCCGCGCTCACGGCCCTGGTACACGACGTCGACGATCATGCCGTCCTCGACCATGCGCGCGGACGCACTGTGGCCGCCCCGGGAGAGGCTGTCCTGCAGCTTCTTCAGTTCGGTGTTGAGCTGGGACTGGACGCGTTCCCAGGCAGCGTCCGAGTCGTCGGTGCGGGCGAGTTCGGCCTCGACGGCGCGGGCGAGGGCGATGGCCGGCGTCGCCGCCCAGGGCTCGGCGGCCGGGTCGGGCACGGGTACCTCGGGCAGGGCGAGGGTGAGCAGGCCGGTGGTGGCGAACCGCTGCAGGGCGCCGATCGCCTCGGCTCGGGCGGCGGTGGCCTGGGTGACGTCCTGTTCCAGCTGCTCGATACGGCCTTCGGCGCGGCTGGCGCGGCGGTCGGCGGCGGCCCGCTGTTCTGTGGCCGCCTTCAAGGATGCCTCGGCATCGGCGAGAGCGCGTGCGGTGTCGGCAAGCCGCCGCTCGAGTTCGGCGACGGCCGCTCCGACCGTGGAGCGCAGCGTGGTGTGGTGCTCGTCGGCGGCCGCGGCCTCGGCGGCGCATGCGTCGGCGCGCAGGGCTAGTTCGGCGGTCCGCTCGCCCGCCGCCGCGGCCTCCGCGCGCTCGTCGGCGACGGCGGTCTCCGCCTCGGCGCGCTCGCGGAGGGCAGGCCAGAGGGCGGCGAGTGCGAGGGCGTACTCGGTGAGGGCCTGGCCTACCGCGGCCAGCGCGTCCCTCTCGGCGGGCAGTGACAGGTCGGCGGCGGTGTCGGCGAGGGTGGCGTGGGCCTGTGCGGCGTGCTCAGCGGAGGCAGTCAGGTCCGCGGCCCGCTCTTCGTGGCGCTCTTGGGCCCGCCGGGTGGCCTCGCCTGCCGCCGCAACGCCGGCGTGGGCCTGCCGCAGCGGCGCGTCGTCGGGCAGCGCGGCAAGTTCGGCGTCGAGCACACGGCGCCGCCCCGCGATCGTCTCCCGCTCTCCGCTGATCCCCTCCAACTCGCCTTGCAATTCGGCTAGTTCATCGGCGAGTAGGGCGATCCGGGTGCGCCGCGCCTCCTCGCGCGCACCCTCGCCGACGAACTCGGCGCCGCCCTTGGCCCAGCTGCCGCTCAGCGCCCCCACCTTGAACCGGCCGTCGTCGCCGACCCAGGTATCGCCGCCCGCCCCCAGGCCGATCGCGGCCAGCAGGCGCTCCACGGCGGCTTCCCCGACGGCCTGCGCGAGGGGGTCGCCGTGGTCGATGGCGGGACGCAGCAGCAGCCCCAGGTGCGGTCCTGACACTGCTGGACCGGGGGCGATCAGGACGTCGTGGCCACCGCCCTGGTCGAAGAGGGTGCCGTCGGGGCAGACCCAGGCGTCGAGAAGCCCGGACGCCTCCAACGCCGCCTCCAGACCGGCCCGCTGATCAACGGATACGGCTTCACGGAAGTCGACAAGACGCCACAGCGGGGCGCCCGGCCGCCCGTCGCGCACGCCCGGGGTGCGGGTCGCCGGCACGGCGGGCGGCTGCTGGCCGCCCTCCTCCAGGCGCGCCAGCTCCGCGCGGGCCGCGTCGACGCGGGCCTCCGCCTCTTCCTGCCGCCGCCTCAAGGCGGCTTCCGCATCGGCGAGTTGGCGTCCGGCCTCGCGATGGGCCGCCGCCATCTCCTGCCGGACCGGGTCGACGCCGTCGAGATGGACGACCCAGTCCTGCAGCCGGTCGAGCAGACCGACCGGGTCCGCCGCCCTCAACTCCACACAGAAATCCAGGTGTTCGCCGACCCGCAGCACCAACGCGCGCCCCGCCTCGGTGGCCGCCGCCTCGGCCTCGCCCTGCCGTGCACGGCACTGGTCGAGTTCGGCTGCCGCCTCGTCCAGGCGGCGCTGGGCTGCACGCCGCTCGCCGTCGGCGTGCTCGGCGGCGTGGACCAGCCGCTCCACATGCTCAACGGTGCGCCGCCTGCGGGCCAGTGCCTCCTCCGCCGTACGCCGCAACTCGCTCACGGCGGCGCCCTCGACGGCCGGCTCACCGTCCAGGGCCGCGGCGCCCGCCCGCTCCCTGGCCTGCGCGAGGACCTGGTCGACCTGCTGCGCCGCGGCCTCGGCACGGTTCTGGGCGGCGCCCACACGCTCCAGGGCCCGGGTGTGGGTGCGGGCCGCCTGGTCCCGGTCGGCGGAGGCCTGGGTGAGCGCGGACGCGGTACGCGCGGCTTCCTGGGCGGCGCGCTCCAGTTCGCGGGCGCTGCGCATCTCGGGGCCCGCGCGCAGTGCCGCGTCCTGCGCGCTCAGCCGGGTCGCCGTCTCCTCCAGCGCGGCGATCCGCTCCTCGGCCTCGGCTCGCTCGCCTGCCGCCGCGTCCCGCTCCTCCTGCGCCCGGGACAGGTCGCGGTGCAGGTGCTCGTAGCGGGAGTGCTCGGCACGCGGCAGGCGGGCGCGGCGCCGCGAGGCGACACGGGCATAGCGCCGGTAGTGCTCCAGGAAGGCGCTTGCCGCGCGTTCCGCCTCGGTGGAGGTGCGCAGCTCGTCCTTCTCCTCGTCGAGGGACCGGAACGCCTCGGCCACGTCCGCGATCACGGCCTGGTCCATCGGCGGCAGCGCCTCGGTGAGCGCCCGCGACAAGGCCGCTTCGTTCGGCCGCTTGGACAGCTGCGGCTGCCGCAGCTGGACGAGGAGGTCGACGAGGGCGGCGTACCGCTGCTCGCCGAGTCCGAACAGCGCCTCGTCGACGGCCCTGCGGTACGCGCGCGCCTGGTCGTAGAGCATGCCGCGCCCACCGATCGCCTCCACGAGCCGGTCGCGACCCAGGGCACTGCCCGTCGCGTCCAGCAGTCGCAGGTCCTCGCCGATCCGCTGGTCGGTGACGGCGAACCAGTGCCGGGCAATTCCCCGCCCGGACACCGCCTTCAAGCCGCAGAGCAGCGTACGGAAGTGAGCGCGTCCCGCCTCGTCGAGGCGACCGAACTCGATCCAGGTGTAGCCGAGCCGCTCGGGGTGCGGATGTTCGCCGCCCAGGAGCAGGTTCCACTCCATGCGCTTCTTGGGATCGCCGTCGGGCTCGACGCGGCGCGCGGACAGGTCGCCGTCCAGGAGGAAGGGCAGGGTCAGGGCGAGGACCTTCGATTTGCCGGTGCCGTTGTTGCCGCGCAGCAGCAGCCGTCCGTCCCGGAAGTGGAACTCCTCCTCGTCGTAGTAGAAGAGGTCCACCAGGCCGATGCGCAGCGGCTGCCAGCGGTCGCGCGCGGGGGCGGGCAGGGGGCGGTTCATCGGTGGTTCGCCTTTCGAGGTTCCAGGACGACGGTCTCGCCGACGGCGTAACGGGCGAGCGCGGGGCGGGGAGCGGCACCATCGGGGGTACGGGTGATCAGGCCGAGGGCGTCGAGCTTGACCAGCGCCTGCTCGACCAGCTCCGTCTCGGCCCCCGGTTGCTTGGCGCCCTTGGACCAGAACCCGGCGTGCTCGACGGCCAGTTCACGCACCCGGCGCCGCAGCTCCGCCACCGTGACAGGCGTGCCCGCCGCTGCGAGGTGCTCGGCCAGCAGCAGCGTGACGTGCCCGTGGGTGCCCTGCTCCGGCATCCGTACGTCGGTCAGGTCGTCGGCCGGGTCGACCATCGCGATGCCCTCGGCACGTACCTCGGCGACCAGTCCGGTCAGTTCAGTGATGCGGGCCAGGATGAACGGCCGCTGCTTGGTCAGATACGCCAGCTCCGCGTCGCTCAACTCGTCGTAGTAGAGCACCGGATCGTCGATCAGCCGCCGGGTCAGATGGCGGCGGATCGCGCTGAAGCGGGCCTCCTCCGTGTCAAGGGCGCTGTCGGTGGTCAGCTCGACGAGCCGCTCGTGCGGGTCGGTGGCACGGACCGTGGAGGGACCGCGACGGGTGGCCAGCAGGCCGGCGAGCACACGCCGCTCGACGTCGTAGAGCACGTCGCCCGCACCGCTGACATACGCCTCCTCGTCCCCGGCCACCCGCCGCAGCACCCCGAGATCCAGCAGAACCCGTACGACGGCGGCCAGATCGAGCCGCTCGTCCCGCCGCTCCAGAGTGAACTCGATACCGGCATCGACCAGTTGAGGATCGGCGGCGTCCACGACGATGTGCTCGGCAAGGCGGCCGAGGGCGACCTGAGCCTCCCCCCGCTCCAAGGCGGCAAGCGCCAGACACAGCAGGACATAGCGGCGCCGGGTGAAGGGGGCGCCGGTCCGGGTGGCCTCGCGCGCCGGGTGGCTCGCGTCGTCGAGCCGCCCCGGCGTCTTGCGCAACCGGGCCGCCTCCGCGTCCACCTGCACCGCCCAGCCGGTGTTGCGCTCGAACCACTCGCGCAGCTCGGATGCGTGTCGTCGTACGAGCCTGAACTCCTCCTCGTACGGACCGTGCGCGAGCAGCAGCGGACGCTTCAGCAGCGCGCGGGCGGCCCGGCGCACCTCGGCGGCCCGCTGCCCCTCCAAGACCTCGGCCAGCGGCGTGCTCATCGCCCGTCCTCCTCCCCCACGAGGTCGATGATCTCCACCAGGTGGTCAGGCCCGCGCAGCACCCCGTCCGGGGTGCGGATCTCGGCCTGCCCGCCGCCGGGCAGCAGTGCGAGGTGGATCTCCATCGAGCCGTCGTTGCTGGTGGCGACGGTACGGGTCATGCCGGGCCGCCAGGTGGCCAGCGCGTCGCCGAGCAGTTGCAGGAACAGACCGAAGGCCACCGTGTCCAGCTCGCCGAGACCGGAGAGTCGTATCCCGCCCCCAGTGACCAGGCGCCGCCGCGCCGCCGCGATCTGCGCCGACTGCCGGGCCGCAAGCTGGGCAAGGGCGCGCCGCCCCGCCGAGCGGTCCTCCACCTTGCGCGCCTTGCCCCGCCGCTCGTAGCTGCCGGTGCGCCGCAACTGTGGGCTGGTCCTGAGCGGCGCGGCCTCGTGCCAGGGCGTGGCGGGCGGCACCGGCTCGGCGTCGCGCGCCGCGAGCGTGTCCGCGTCGACCGTCAGATGCCGCGCCGGATACAGGCCGAACGCGGTGCGCCACAGCCGGTGCCGGTCCGCGTCATCGCGCGCCTCGGCGAACCAGCGGGCCAGCGCCCGGAAGTCCGCAGACCGGTCCGAGCGTCCCGAGCGCCGCTCGTTCACCAGCCGTACGACGGCCAGCAGCTGCGGGATCGCGCCGAGCGCCTGCCCGCGCAACAGCCGCGCCTGCGACGGCCGCCCCTCGCCCTCAGGACCGGACAGGAACCAGGCACGCAGCCCCGCCCACCGGCCCCGCCACCGCTCCAGGGCGGCCTTCTCAGCGGTCTCCGCCTCCCCAGGCGAGGCGTCGGCCGCCTCCCGCGCGGCGGCGATCCGCAACAGCGGCTCCACCCCGGAGTCCAGCTCCGTGATCAGCAGGGCGATCCGCCCACCCAGAGTGATCAGATCCTGGATGAACCGCTCCAGGTACTGGATCAGCCGGTCCTTGTAGGCGAGGAACTCCTCGACCTCCACCTCGTGCAGGTCGATGGTGCGCTGCAAGGACCCCATAAATGCGCGGGCGTTCTCCGCAAGCGCGGCGAACCGGCTGCTGAGCGCGTCGAGGGCCAGATACGTCACGGCCGCATCAGGCTCCTCCTCCGCGGCCACGACCAGCAGCGCCCGCAACTGCGTGACGATGTCGTGCAGCGCCACCGCCTGCAACGCGCCGCTCCGCCCCAGGGCCTCGCCGAAGACGCCGAGCGCCTCCTCGGCGGCCTCACCGGCCCGGGTGAGCTGGTAGATGAACCGCTTGCGGTAGAAGTCCTCGACCGCGGTGACCCGCGCGGTGTCCGGATCGGCCCGCAGGTTCCCCCACCCCACCAGGCTGTCCAGCGCCCTGGCCACGTCCTCCACCTCGGCCGGACGCCGCTCGGCAGGCAGCGCGGCCTGCACGTCCTCGGGCCGCAGATGCACCGTGAACCGCTCCTTGGCGGCCACGAAGACACCCATCACCGCACGGTAGAGCGCCGCGTTCGGCACCGTCAGATGGGTGAACGCGGCGAAGTCGTCAGGCGGCTCGGAGCCCTGCGGCAGCGGCATCATCGTCAGGCCATTGTCCCCGAACGGCGACACCGCGCGGGACGGTTCACCTGACCTGGGGCACCCGTGCGACACCTTGCGGGTGCGGTCGCATCCGGGTGGCCGGCTCGGCCACGGCCTTCGCCGCGCTGACGTCGCAGCGGCCGGCGACGACCACGCTGCCGCCTGCGTCCAGGACGTACCGGGCGATGGACAGGCCCATGCATCGTGGTCGTCCTGACGCTTCTGTTCGCCGCGACCTGGTCTCCGGCGCCGCGGCACGGACTGCCCGGCCGCCGGCGCCGACGCGCACGGGCAGCCCTGGCGAGCGAAGCCCCTTGATGCAAATGATTGTCATATGCTAATTTCCACCACCGCAGCTTTACCGTTCCGTTGCCTCCTCATTGCTTGGATGTGCCGTGCTCCCGCCTGCCCCTGCCCCTCGCCGCGCCTCCTCCCGGCGCGGCCTGCTCGCCGCCGTGTCCGCCACCGTCGTCGCCGCCCCCGCGCTCTCCGGCTGCTTCGCGTCCTCCGCGACGTCCGGCAGTGCGGGCGGCGGGGACAAACGGATTCGGGTCGCGATGATGCAGCCGCCGCGCTCCGGCCTCTCCCCGCTGAGCGACGACGCCTTCAAGCTCTCCCGCTGGTCGACCGCCGAGACCCTCGTCCGACTCGACGCCGATGGCGACGCGCGGCCGATGCTGGCCACCAAGTGGCGCCAGAACGGCCGCACTTGGACCTTCGACCTGCGCGAGGGCGTCACCTTCCACGACGGCACGAAGCTCACCTCGGCCGATGTCGTACGATCCTTGCAGCGCGCCGCGGGCGCCGCGCCCAAGCCGCGCATCCTCGACGGCGTCGAGATGGATGTCGCGGCCGACGGCGCGCACACCGTGCGGATCACTACGGACGATGTCGACCCGCTCGTTCCGCAGCGGCTGTCCTCGCCGCAGCTGTCGATCCTGGCCGCGAAGGCGTACGGGAAGAAGGCCGTGAACCCGGCGGGGGCCGGCACCGGGCCGTTCGTGCTCACCGAGTCCGGCGGCACCAGCTACGCCACCCTCGACCAGTACGAGGACTACTGGGGCGGCAGGGCGAAGGCCGGCGGGATCGACGTGAAGTACATTCCCGACGGCACCGCCCGCGCCGCAGCGCTGCGCAGCGGGGAGGCCGACATCGTCGAGGCGATTCCCGTCGCACAGGCGTCGCTCCTGGACGAGAACCAGATCACCGAGGTGCCGATGCCGCGCACCAACACCCTTTACCTCAACGCGGAGTCGGGGCCGTTCCGCAAGGCCGGGCTGCGGGCCGCCGCCCGCGAGGCGATCGACGCCCGCTCGATCGTGAAGGGCGTGTACGAGGGGCGCGCCGACGTCGCGAAGGGGCTGCTCGGGCCCGCGCTGCCGTGGGCCGACACGCTGCGCGCCGAGGTCACCGGACGGGCGAGGGCAGCCGACCCGGACGGCGCGCAGATCACCATCGGCACCTTCACCGACCGGGCCGAACTCCCGGAAGTGGCAGCCGTGTTGCAGCAGCAGCTGCAGAAGGCGGGCTTCACGGTGAAGCTGGAGATCCGTGAGTACGCCAACATCGAGGCGGACGCCCTGGAAGGGAAGTTCGACGCGTTCATCCTGTCGCGCGCCACGATCCTCGACTCCGGCGACCCGGCCGCGTACCTCTACAGCGACTTCGCCTCCGACGGGTCCTTCAACATCGCCCGGCTCGCCGACGCGGGCGTGGACACCGCGCTGGACAAGGCGAGCGGGACCCCGGCCGGGGACAAGCGGCGCCACGGGATCATCGACGCCGAAGCCGCGGTCCTCAAGACCGACGCCGCGATTCCCCTGCTGCACGAGCGCGTGATCCAGGGCGACGCGACGAACGTCGTCGGCTCGGTCAAGGACCCGCGGGAGCGGGAACTCATCGGCCTCGACACGTACGTGAAGTAGGGGCGCTGTGATGCGTGTGCGGGGGCGTGCGGCCCTGGGAGCGGCCCTGTCCAGTCGTACTGTCGCGCTCGTGCTGGTGGTCGCCTGCGTCGGCCTGCTGCCCTGGCTGTCGGGCAAGGATCCGGCGCTGAGCGTGCTGCGGGCACGCTCCGCTGAGCAGGTGGCGACGCCCGAGGCGCTCGCCACGGTCCGTGACGACCTCGGGCTCGGGAACGGTCCCCTGCCCCAACTCGGCCACTGGCTGGGCGGGTTGGCGCGCGGCGACCTCGGCACGTCCTGGGTGTCGGACACGGAAGTCGCGCCGGGCATGCTGTCGGCACTCACCGTGTCGCTGACTCTGATGGGCGCCTCGCTGGTCGTGGCGCTGCTGCTCGCGGCCGCGCTGTGCGCGCGGACCGTGGCGCGCGGCGCCCGCGGGACGCCGGCCGGGCGCACGAGTACGGGGGCCGGTGCGGCGATGCTCGCCTCGGTTCCCGAATTCCTGCTCGCCACCGTGGGATTGCTGCTGTTCGGGGTGTGGCTCGGGTGGCTGCCCACGTCCGGGTGGAGCGGGCCCGTGGACATGGTGCTGCCCGCACTCGCCATGGGCGTACCGGCGGGCGGGCTGCTCGGCCGGCTCGTCACGGACGCGCTGCCCGGCGCGTACGGGGAGCGGTGGGTCGAGCTGTGGCGGGCCTCGGGGGTCGCCTCGTGGCGGATCGCGCTCGCCGGGCTGCGCCGGTCGGTCCCGGCCGTGGTTCCCCAACTCGCGCTCGTCGCCGTCGGGTTGACCGGAGGCGCCGTCGCCGTCGAGACCGTCTTCGCGATCCCGGGGGTCGGGCGCACCGCGCTGGGGGCGGCCAAGTCACTGGACCTACCACTGCTTCAGGCGTGTGTCCTCACGCTGCTCGCGCTGGGGCTCACGGCCGGAGTCCTGGCTCACCTGGTGCGCCGCCGCCTGCTCGGCCCGGGTTTGCGGGACGCACAACTCACGCTGGCCGCACCCCGGCCGACGGCCGGCACAGGGTGGCGCGTCGCCGTGCCCGCCAGCCTCGGCCTGCTGCTTGTCGCCGTCGTCGGCGCGGGACTGTCGGGCGACCCGTACACGGTGGAGACCGCGGCCCGGCTCGCTCCTCCCACGCTCACACATCCCCTGGGCACGGACGGGCTCGGCCGCGACGTAGTGGCCCGGCTCGGGCACGGCGCCGCGTCCACCGTCGGCACGGCCGCCGCCGTCACGGCGGTGAGCGCGCTCGTCGGACTCGCGCTCGGGTTTCTTCCGGTCTTCTCGGCCGGTCTCGCGGACGTCGCCAGCGCGCTGCCACCGGTGATCGTCGGGCTGCTCGTCGCGGGCGTCACAGGCCCCGGCGCCTCGGGCGCGGCCCTCGCGGTCGCCCTCACCTCCTGGCCGCCCCTGGCCGCGCACGCCGCGACGCTGGTCGGCGAGGTGCGGGCGTCCCGGTTCCTGGTCGCACAGCGGGCGCTCGGCGCGACCCACGGCCGGATCTCGCTGCGTCACGTGCTGCCCGCCGTCGCCGGACCCGTGGCCCGACACGCGGTGCTGCGCCTGCCCGGCACCGCGCTCGCCCTCGCCGCACTCGGCTTCCTCGGCCTCGGAGCCCAGGCGCCCGCACCGGAATGGGGCCTCCTGCTCGACGAGTCCCGCTCCTACCTGGAGCGGGCGCCATGGGCGGCGCTCGCTCCCGCCCTGGCGCTGGCCGCGCTGGCGGGCCTTGCCGTGTCACTGTCTTCGCTGTCGTTCAGCGGCGTGCGCCTCCGCAGCAAGGGCGCGCAGCCCGGCACCCGCCCGGCGACAGCGGCCGCGCACGAGGCGTGAACGGCCTCGGAGGGGCCCGACGCGCCATCACCTGGACGACGACGCAAGCGCACGCTGTCTCCTCATCGCCGGTGGTCGCGGCCGATACCAAGGACGCCGCGACCGACTCGGCGCCTCCCCGCCGGCCGTTGCCTGCCTCGCAGCTCCCCCCTGCCCGCTGCCGCGCCGCTCGCTGATGCCCATACGAAGGAAGGACCCCTCCGTGTCACCCGAGGCCGCCGAACCCCTGCTCTCCATCAGGGACTTGACGATCACACTGCCCGGGGGCCGCGCAGCGCCCGTGCGTGACGTGTCCCTCGACGTCGGCGCCGGCGAGGCGCACGCCCTCGTCGGAGAGTCCGGAGCCGGCAAGACCCTGACGGCCCGGGCGGTGCTCGGCATGCTGCCGTTCGGGGCACGGGTGACCGGCGGCGTACGGTTCGCCGGGCGGGACATCGGGCCCGGAACCCATCGGGAGTTGTGGGGGCGCGACCTCGGGTTCGTACCGCAGGACACACTGTCGGTGCTCTCCCCCGTGCACTCCGTGGGCGATCAACTGGCCGCGTCACTCAGGTCATTGGGTGGCCTCGGCCGGAGGGAGGCCCGGGCCGCCGCCGTCGCGGCCCTCGACCGGGTCGGCATCCCGGACGCCGCGCGACGCGTCCGCGCGTATCCGCACGAGTTCTCCGGCGGCATGCGGCAGCGGGCCGTCATCGCGCTGGCCACCCTGCACCGTCCCCGGCTGCTCGTCGCCGACGAACCCACCACCGCTCTCGACCCGCTCGTCCAAGACCAGATCCTCGCCCTGCTCGCCGAGCAGCGGGCCGCGTCAGGGGCCGCGCTGTTGCTGATCACGCACGATCTGCCGCTCGTGAGCCGCTGGGCGGACCGGGTCACGGTGCTGCACGCAGGAGTCGTACAGGAGACCGGACCGGCGCCCCGCGTCCTGACCGAGCCGCAGGCGGCGTACACCCGCAGGCTCGTCACCGCGACCCGGCGCGGGCCCCGCCCCACCCCAAGCGAGGCAGACCCTGATCTCCTCCTGTCCGTACGGGACTTGACGGTCCACCACCTGGGACGGCGCCGCGGCGAGGCTCCCGTGACAGCTGTCGACAAGGTCTCCTTCGACGTGGCGCGCGGCGAGACCCTCGCGCTGGTCGGCCCCTCCGGATCCGGCAAGTCCTCCACCGCCGAGGCCGTGCTGCGGCTGCGCCCCGCTGCCTCGGGATCGGTCCTCTTCCGCGGTCGGGAGCTGCTCGGGCTCGACGAGGCGGAGATGCGGGCGCTACGGCCACGCATCCAGCCCGTGTTCCAGGACCCGTACGGATCACTCAGCCCACGCCGGCGCGTGAGGGACGCGATCGCCGAACCCCTGCGCGTACAAGGGCGTTGGGACGACAGGAGTGGTCCGGAGCGAGTCGGCGAACTCCTGCGGCAGGTCGGCCTCGACCCCACGCTCGGCGCCCGCCGACCGCACGAACTGTCCGGCGGCCAGTGCCAGCGGGTCGGCATCGCGCGGGCGCTCGCCTCCGAACCCGAGGTACTGATCCTCGACGAGCCGGTCTCCGCGCTCGATCCGACCGTACGGGCCGGCGTCCTCGACCTGTTGGAGTCGCTCCAGCACGACCTGGGGCTCGGCTACCTCTTCATCTGCCACGACATGGACGTCGTGGCCTCGTTCGCCCACCGCGTCGCCGTCCTGAAGGGCGGGAAGATCGTGGAGACGCTGCCCGCGAACGCCCTGGCAACCCCCGCGGAACACCACCCGCACACCCGCGAACTCCTCACCTCGGCATGAGAGTTCGCCCGACAAGCACGATCCGACGGGGGCGACCCGCAACCGCCCTGCGCACCTTCCGGGCACTGCCCGCACTGCCCGGGCACCCCGCAGCCGCACGATGTGTTCCTCCAGCTCGGCCGGCGTGCACAGGGGCTGCCGCGATTATCCAGGGTCAGTGGGCACTTCACGCAGGTCAGGCAGCATATCCCGGGGTGAGGCAAGTAAGGCAAGGAGCGGCCCCGGAAACGGTTCGATCAAACCGTTTCCGGGGCCGCCGTTCATGAGGACGGGAGCCGTCCGGGGCCGCAGAGCGGGCAGGCTCAGGTGCCGCATCTGTTCGTGCTCCTCGGGCAGGCTCCGGGCCATTCTCCGCACCAGGTCAAGGCCGAGGCCGAGGCGGTCACCGGGGGTGAACCGGGATGCCGTAAGGCCATCGCGCACCTCTCGCTTCAACGAGCTTCCCTACTCGGAGAGTTGCGCGATGGCCGCCGCATGACCAGGGGTTACGCCAAGATCGCTGCTACACCACTCCACGGGACGCCATCCGGCAGCGCGGGCACAGAGGACGCTCCGGGCCC
The DNA here is from genome assembly GCF_001866665.1 of Streptomyces monashensis. GTDB lineage: Bacteria > Actinomycetota > Actinomycetes > Streptomycetales > Streptomycetaceae > Streptomyces > Streptomyces monashensis. The sequence goes on from NZ_MLYO01000058.1 coordinate 48,201, forward strand.
GACGTGCCCGGCTGGAATCCCCAGCCGTGGCAGTGCGGGCACAGGTCGCGGTCAGGCGGTGGACACAAGCAGGTGGTCATGTCCGGTGAACGCGGGTGGGTGACGGCGCGTCACGGCTCGCGGCCCGCCGCTGTCCCCGCACCACCGTCAGCGCTGGAGCAGGCCCCACCCGTACTCTTCCCGGCTCGCTGTGCACTGCGACACCGGAACCCCCGCTTCACCGTGCAATGAGACACCCCACACCATGGGTCGCCGGCCCTACATTCGGTGAGCCGACAGGGGCCGACCGGGGTGTGTGGACTTGTGTGGGAAACGAGACCCCACGCGGCCACGCCGGGCAGCCTGGTCGGGCCGCTTCGCGCAAGGCCAATACAGACGATTGCGGGTTCATCGAACCTCGACTCGGCCGACGCCGTAGAGGTCTTCGAGGAGGGGCGAACGGGGCTCTTGGCCCCGCGACTTCACGGGAGGACGCACAACCATGAGCAAAACCCTTCGACGCTTGCTGCTGCTTCCGGCGGCAGCCCTGGCGCTGCTGTCAACGCAAGCCCTACCGGCGCATGCGGGCACAACGTTCAACCTCCGGACCCCCTGGGGCGGCAGTCCGTGCCTCCGGCCGGACTCGAACAACTTGGGCGTGAGCGTTCACGCGTATCCGTGCGACGGCTACTCCAACCACTGGACATTCGCGAACGTGCATCCAGACGGCACGTACGAGTTCGAGTGGCTCCCCAACGGCGGCTGCCTTATCCCGAACTGGAATCAGCAAGCCTCGCCAGTCGTCGTCACCAATGGGACCAACGTCTGCAATAACGACTCCTCGCGGTGGTATCTGAAGGGGCTGCCCGACGGGAAGACCCAGATCGTCAACGTTGCCACCGGCCTGGTGCTGGACTATGACTCGTCGGGCGCCAACCGCGGGCTCCAGCTATGGCCCGCGTGGGGCGACCTGAACCAGGAGTTCTTCCTATCCTGACCGCTCAGCTGGCGACGGCGGTGATCTCTCCGCGAAACGGACATGATCACCACCGCCGCCGGATGCGATTCGAGATTACCTCAGCATGGTCGTGATCTGACCGGTTGCAATATTGAGTGCACGGCACTGCTGTCATGGGAGGGGACGCAATGCGTATCGGGTTCGGGCGGCGCACCGGCAAGCCTGCGATCGTGGGGACGCTCACGGTCGCCGCGTTGAGCTTGGCCACGGGAGGCGCTTTCGCCGCCACGCCGCCGACGGGGGCCGAGGCCTGCCCGAGCGGGAACGTGTGCTTGTACTTCAACTCGCCGAACGGCTGGGGCGCGTGGGAAGACTGGTCGCCTGGCCAGAGCCTCAGTCTGTCGGACTTCACGTTCGCTCACTGGGGGAACAACGGTTCTGGTTACGGGCAGACGGTGTACGACAACGCTGCCTCGGTCGTCAACAACACCGGCCACACGGTGGTCGTTGAGTCGGACCTTGGCCACGACGACTACTACGTCGCGGGCTACGCCGGATCCCTGTACTCCTTCACCTACAACCACGACGCTCTCCTGTACTGCTGACGCGCAGCGAAGCATCGCGAGTGCCCCCTCTGCACCGACATGGTGGAGGGGGCCCGCCCCTTCGCCGACCCCGCTAGCGCAGCCCATGAGCGCCGGACCAGGCCGGGCTGCGCAGCCGTGGCTTCGACGATGCCCGCCTCAGCAGCAGCAACGCCCGCACGGCGCCGTCCTGCGAGCACCCGCCTGTCCAGGCTGGCGTCGACCGCGCCAACGGTTGATGACCGCGTACAGGTCGCCGCCGGTCTGGGCCAGGGAGTCCGGGACGCCGGCCAGGACCAGGGCGAGTTCGGGGTCGCCGACCGGCGGCATCGGGGCCCGGCCCACCCCCTTGTCGCTGCTGCTCCTCTCGTAGGCGGACAGACCCCGGTCCTCCACTGGGCGAAGCGACGGTAGAGGTACCAGCCGAACGCCTCCACCAGGCGCTCCAGCGGACGCGGGCCGACTGGGAGGCCGAACTCCGACGCTGGAACCGGGAGAACCCGGACCTTGCGGCAGAGCCGCCTGGAGCCGGCCCGCCTGCTGCTCGCCTCGGATGCCGCGCCCTGCGCGGCATCCGAATAATGGGGCATCCCGCGCCACCCACCGGGGCGCGTGCCTCCGGTTCTGGGGTGCTGTTCGGCGGGAGGTCGTGGTCAGACGAGGGTGCGTGAGGGCGCCGGTTCGGCGGCGTTCTTCGGGTGCCGGGCCCGCTGGGTGATCAGGCCGGCGACGACGGCGACGGCGGTGACCAGGAGCGTCAGCAGGAGCGATCGCCGGCTTCCGGAGTCGGCTGCCATGCCGGCGATGATGGCCAGGAGTGCCGCGAGGACAAGCAGGCTCAGCCAGGGGTATGCCCACATGCGGACGGTGAGGGCTTCGGGCCGCTCCCGCATCAGCCGGGCGCGCCCGCGCAGGTGCGTGACGGTGATGCACAGGTAGACCACGACGGCGACGGCGCCGGAGGAGTCGAGCAGGAACTGGTAGACGGCCGTGGTGGGCAGGAAGTAGTTGGCCACGACGGTGAGCAGTCCGATGCTGGAGGCGGCGAGCACGGCCGGTGCGGGCACGCCGAGCCGGGTGGTGCGGGCGAACAGCGCCGGGGCTTCGCCTCGTTCGGCCAGGGAGTGGAGCATCCGGGAGGAGGAGTAGATCCCGGAGTTGAGGCAGGACAGGACGGCGGTGAGCACGATGAAGTTCATCGTCGTGCCGGCGAAGGGCACGCCGAGGTGGCCGAGGACGGCGACGTAGGGGCTGTCGGTGACGGCGGTGGAGTTCCAGGGCAGCAGCATCACCACGACGGTGATCGAGCCGATGTAGAAGAGCAGGATGCGCCAGACGACGCTGTTGATGCCGCGCCGCACGGCCTGGGCGGGGTCCTTGGCCTCGCCGGCGGCGATGGTGACGACTTCGGTGCCGAAGTAGGAGAAGAAGACGACCAGCGATGCCTGGAGCACGGCCAGCCAGCCGTTGGGGGCGAAGCCGCCGTGGCCGAGGAGGTTGGTGGTGCCGGGGGCGCTGGTGTTCGGGAGCGCGCCGAGCACGGCGGCGAGGCCGATGAGCAGGAAGGCGATGATCGCCGCCACCTTGATCATGGCGAACCAGAACTCGAAGGTGCCGAAGGACTCGACGCGGGCGAAGTTGACCGCGATCAACGCGACCATCAGGACCAGGGCGGCCAGCCAGGTGGGTATGGAGGGCAGCATGTGGTGGGCGACGGCGGCGCCGGCGATGGCTTCGAATCCGACGGTGATGCACCACTGGTAGGCGTACAGCCATCCCACCGACAGCCCGGCCCAGGGGCCCAGCTCGCGGCCGGCGTAGCTGGAGAAGGAACCGGTCTCCGGCTGGGCGACCGCCATCTCGGCCAGCATGCGCATCACCAGGACGGCCAGGGCGCCGACGGCGGCGTAGGCCACCAGTACGGCGGGCCCGGCCTGGCGGATGGCGCTGCCGCTGCCGACGAAGAGCCCGGCGCCGATGACGCCGCCGATCGCGATCATGGTCATCTGCCGGTTGCCCAGCGCACCGCGCAGTTGGGCAGAGCCGTGGGCGTGAGCGGAAGGTTTCACAGGCGTTCCTGACCTTGGGGAGAGGGGCGGGAACAACAAGATATGCAAGCAGAATTGCAAGATGTAGTATCGCTGCAATTAAATTTACGTCACGGGTTGCGGCCAGCACGTCCGCGAAGCGGTCGGCGCAGCCCAACCGGCAGGAGGTCGGAAGATGGCGGCAGGCATCCGTGAGCAGGAACTCGCCGGGCTGCGGTGGCTGGTCGTCTCCGGGGAGCGGACGGAAGTGTTCCGTGCCCTAGGCCAGGCCGCCCGCGCCGATGTCCACGCGGTCCAGGACGCCCTGCCCGAACGCTCCGCGCTGCACCGTTGGGCGGCGACCGAACGGGGGCGGATCCGGATCGGCCGAGTGCTGGACGCCACGCACGCCGCGTGCGGCCGACAGCTGGCCGAGCTGCGCGCCCTCGCCGCCGGCGCCGGCATGGACTTCCACGACCTGCTGCTGGCCAACCTCCGCGGCGACCTCGGTGTCGACGACGGCACCGGCTGCACGGACCTCGGCTGGCGCCGGACGCGTTCCTACGTCGCGCACAACGAGGACGGGGCGCCCGCACTCGACGGCCGGCTGATGCTGCTCACCCTGCTCGTCGACGGGGACGCGCCGGTCACGGTCCAGTGGTATCCGGGCTTCCTGCCCGCCAATACCTTCACGGCCACCGGCAACGGCCTGGTCTGGGGCATCAACCACGTCCAGGCCACGCGCCCGGCCGACGCCCCGGGACGGCACTTCGTCGCCCGCGCCCTGCAGCAGGCCCCGACCCTGGACGCCGCCGTCGACCACCTGCGCACCCACCCCAGCGCCGGCGGCTTCGCCTACACGATCGGCGACCGTGCCGAGGGCCGGGTCGTCGTCGTGGAGAGCGCCGCCGGACGGACCGCCGTGGTGGAGGCCGATCCGGTCCACCACCCCCTGCACTGGCACACCAACCACCTGCGCCACCTGACAGAACCGGCCGACGCGCCCACCGCCGCCCCGGCCGCGAACGACGGCGCGCGGGCGGCCCGCAGCCTGGGCCAGTTCGAGGAGAGCGTCGCCCGCGGCAAGGCCCTGAGTACCCTGCCCGTCCCCGCCGACGACCCCGGCGCGCAGTGGTTCCTGGACATCCTCACCGCGGCGCCGCTGCCCTACGGGGTACACCGCACGGCCGCAGGCACCGACCCGCTGATGACCCTGTGCTCGGTGGTGGCCGACCTCACCGACGACCGGATCACGGTGCGCGGACCAGCCGGGAAGAGCGCCGAGATGGCGCTGTCGGACTTCGCACAGGGGCGTGCCGACGCCGCCACCGGGTGACCCCGTGGCCTCGGCACGGCCGTTGCGGGAGAGAATTCCTCTCATGGCCACAGCATCGCGGCGACCTCCGCAGACCTACGACGAGCTCGTCGCCACCCTCCACAACCCGGCGACGCCGCTGACCCGCTCCCAGCGGCTCCTGGCCGACCGTGTCATGGCCGATCCCGAGGGCGTGGCGTTCATGACCATCTCGGAGCTGGCGTCCGCAGTCGGCGTCAACGAGGCCACCGTGGTGCGCTTCGCCACCAGCCTCGGCCTTGAGGGCTACCCCGGGCTGACCAGACTGTGCCGCGAGCATCTGCGCGAACAGGTGCACCTGCTGCGCCGCTACGACAACCTGGAGCAGCTGGGGGCCGACGGCGGAAACCTGCTTCAGCAGGCGGCCGCGGCGGAAGGGGCCAACATCGCCCGCACCTTCGCCCGGATCGACCCCGAAACCTGGGAGGCCGCCGTCAAGGCGCTGGCCGAGGCCCCCCGCGTCCACGTCATGGGCCTGCGCAAGTGCCACGCCCCGGCCTATCTGCTCGGCTACCTGCTGCGGATGCTGCGCGAGGACGTCGAAACCGTCACGCTGGGCACGGGCACGCTCACCGACGACCTGCGCCGGGTCCGCGAGGGCGACTGCTTCGTGACCATCGCGATCCGCCGCTACAGCGCGGAGACGGTGCGGGCCGCGGCCTGGGCACGATCGCGCGGAGCCCGCTGCGTGGCGCTGACCGACAACCCCTCCTCGCCGCTGGCATCCTCGGCCGAGCAGGTCTTCTTCGTCGATGCCTCCAGCCCGTCGGTGCTGCGCTCGCTGACCGCGTTCACCGCACTGGTCCAGGCGCTCGCCACCGGGGTCGCCCAACTGCGCGGGCACCAGGTGCGTTCGACGTTGCTGCAGGAAGAAGAACTGCTGGAGGAGTTCGGCGCCTACGCCCCGGAGACGCCCCAGCCGTGAGCCGCCGGGCCGGCGCCACACAACGTCCGCGCGGCCCGCCCGGCGGCAGCCCGCCTCAGCCGCGTGCCGTCAGCGCGGCGAGCGCACCGCGCAGGTGCTCCAGGGAAGCCGCGATCCACGGCAGCCGCAGCGGGTCGTCGCTGCGCAACGCCTCCCAGCGCTCCGCCTCGGACTCCCCGTACAGCAGGCTGGTAGCCACCCGGGCGCGCAGTCCGCCGACCGCGTCCCCGAACGCCTCACCGGCGAGCACGCCGACCCCGTGCTCCTCCAGCAGGGCTGCGGCCAGCCCCGCACCGGTGTCGATACCCCGGGCGGCGAGGACCGGCCGCACCGGTTCGAAGTCCGGGTAGAGGTAGAAGCCCGCCTCGGGACGGCGGCAGACCGCACCGGCCGCCGTGAACCGCTCGTACACCGCCGCCGCGACCGTCGCATGCAGCCCGCGCGCGGCATCGATGTGGTCCAGCACCTCGGGCGGATCCTGCAGGATGTACGTGGCGGCGGCCTGCATCGGCGCAGCCAGGCTGGACCACACCTCACTGGCCACCCCGACAAGCTCGCCCATCAGCCGTTCGCCCCAGGGACCCGACGGCACCCGGGCGAACCCGATGCGCCAACCGCCCAAGGCCATCGACTTGCTCAACCCGCTGGTGACAACGGTGCGTTCGGGCAGATAGCCGAGCGCGCTGGGAGCCTTCCCGAAGTGGCACACCTCGGCGTAGATCTCATCGCAGACCACTGCCAGACCATGCCGCTCGGCGATCTCACAGACCGCACGCAGGTGCTCCTCGCGGGCGATCGTCCCCGTGGGATTGTCCGGCACCGTCACCACCAGGACACCGGGGTTCGCCCCGGCCGCCCGCGCGTCGGCCAGCGCCTGCTCCAGCAGCTCCGGGTCCGGAACGCCGCCCGCCTCCGCCGGCACCGGCACACTGATGGTCTTCTTGCCCACCAGAGCCGTCTGGGCCGCGTAGCTGACCCACGCCGGGCACGGCAGTACCACGTCCCCCGGCAGCGTGGCGAGCAGCGCGAACAGCAGCGCCTTGCTGCCGGGGGCGAACAGCACCTGCTCGGGTTCCGTCTCCACCCCACGCCGGCCGAACCACCCGGCAGCGGCCTCGCGGGCCTCCCGCGAGCCGACGACGGCCCCGTATCCGTTGCGCCCGGCCGCCGCCGACAACACCTGCGCGACCGAATCCGGTACCGGCAGCCCCGCCTCGCCGAACCCGAGGTGCAATACCTTCTCCCCCGCCGCCCGGCGGGCCCGCAGTGTCTCGTCGATGGCCAAGGTCGCCGAATGCATGGTCACGGCGCCCCACTCTCCTCACAAGGTTCGACACGGCAGCGCAAGCGCGACTGCATAGTTGAGAGTATATGCAAATGTGTTTGCATTCGGGCCGGAGGGCCGCTCCGGGTTTGCGAAGATCCGGCTGATGCCGCTGGTGGAGTGTGGGACCCGTGCAGTGATCCAAGCCGCGTTCGGGTCGACTGCGCCTGACTGAGTGGCCGCAGTTCTGCCACGTCGACCCGCACCGGCTCACCTCCCGGCAGCGAGGTCACGTCCGCTGGAGTGCAACGCCGTTGCGTTAGCCGTCAGGCCCGGCGTCAATGTCTCCGTCCTTGACCATCTTGAAGTCCAGCGTGCACGCCTGCACGGTGCGCGGATGCTGGTCCCGCTGGAACTGGTACTTGCTGGCTGTCTTGCGGTAGCGGGCCTTCAATCGCTGGCGGCGCTGTTCGGGCAGGAGGTTGGCCAGAACGGCACGGCCGATTGCCCCGATCAAGGACGCCGTACTGCCCCGGGCAGGCCCCGGGGCGACGATGATCTGGTCCGCGGCGGCCTGGAACAGAACGGTGAAGCTCACCCGCTGGACGGATAGTCCCGGCCTGGCCGTCGTGACATCGCCTGCCATTTGGACCAGCGCCTGGTAGACCGCGAGCAGCGCGAAGATCTCCTGCTCAAGTCCGGGGACACTACGGGAACGCAGCACTCGCCCGTCCAAGATCGTGGACTTCAGCGAGAAATAGCAGGTCTCCGCCTGCCAGCGCCGGTGGTAGAGCCGCAGCAGATCGTCTGCGGGATGGCGCTCGGCATCCAGAAGATTGGTCAGCAGCCGCCACAGCTCCGTGCGCCGCGTACCGTCGGCGAGGACGATGGTGAGCCACGCCTCGACCACCCGCACCTCCACCCGCTGCCCGCTCGCCCTGGCACGGTGGCGGCGCGGCAGGACCGCGGTGAGGTAGGAGCCGTCGGGCAGCGGACGGCGCACAGTCGGGCGCCGCTTGCGGGTGGAGCGCAGCACGAAACGGGCCCCGGTGTCCTGCGCGGCCTGAAGGAAGTCGAACGCGTCGTAGTAGGCGTCGGCCAGCAGGAGCATCGATGAGTCCAGATGTCCCAGCAGACGGCGCGCGTAGGCGAGTTCGCCGACGTCGTCGGGTCCGAAGACCGCGCCCATCAAAGCCCGTGTGCCGCACTCCACGAGGGCCACCAGGCGCACCAGCGGATAGCCGAACGCGCGGACCCTGCCGATGTGTTTGCGAAAATGCCAGGTCACCGCTTCCTCGTCGGGAGCGGACAGAGTGGTGCCGTCCACGGCGACCAGGCGCAGGCCCTGGTAGAACGCACAGGACTGGCGGCGGTCTGCCACTGGTCCGGCGAGGATCGAGAACAGATGGCGCAGCGGTCCGCTTCCCAGCCGGCGCCGGGCACGTGCCAGCGACGAGGCGCACGGGCGGGCCACGGGCACGCTGCCCAGTCCCGCCGTGAGCTTGGCCCAAACCGCCTGGTAGGAGGATCGCTCGAAGAAGGCGAGGGCCAGCACGAAGTACACCACGACGCGCGCCGGGAGCAGCCGCACCCGCCGCGTGCGGACACCGGTGTCCTCCAGGACCGCGTCGACTAACTCGGGGTCGATGATCTCGGTCAACTCGCCCAGATGGCCAGGCGCATACACGTCCAGGGCTGTTGCGTCGGGCCTGACGCTGACAGAATTCTGCGGCAACGGGACCTCCAGGGCACTCGCAATGGCTTCGACACCATGCGAACTACCAGAGGTCCCGCCCTCTTGACAGGGCGCGCACATCCTTAACCCACTGGCGTTGCACTCCAGCGGACGTGACCGCAGATCTCGCGTGAGGTGGAGAATGTGGTCCCACAGTCGGCGTGCCCCGGCCAGGTCGACGCGCGCCGACTCGTCCGGCGGTACCACGGCCATCTGTGCGAGCCGTCGCCGGCCGTGGGAGATGAGCCTGGACAGTGTCGCGCCGTTTCCCAGGACGCCCGGCCCGGACATGGGCACCGCCCAGTAGGCGCCGGTGCCGCCCGGGTGCCGGACGATGTCAGGGTGAGGCACGCCCAGTGAGTGGCGTGCATCGTGAAGTAGCAGGTCACGGGCCTGGTGTGCGTCGACTCCGGGGTACTCGTGCTGGTGACGGGCGGGTGACTTCGGTGGAGATCGTCGGTCAGCGGGCGACTTCCCCGTTTGTGAGGACGAGCAGGCGTGAGCGCCCTCCCTCATCGTCGCCCACTGCCGCGGCGCCGCCTAAATCCGCTGGCGGCCAACACCTCGTCCTGCGACAGTGCGTGAATGGAGTGGAGAGCCGTTTCCGTGGCGGACGTCGACGCCCTCGCCGAACTGCTCGGCCGGGACGAGGAGGCTACGGTCGGTCGCCGCGAGTCCGGCCCCGCCGAGGCGCGCAGCATGCTGGCCGCCCCCGGCCTGGACCTGCCCTCCCGCACGTGGACCGCGTCGGGTCCCGACGGCGGCCTGCTCGGCTTCGCCGCCCTCCAGCCCGCGCCTCAGCCGGGCGAGCTGCGTGCCCAGTTGGTCGTTGCCCCGTCCCCGGATGCACCTGCCGTCACCGCGACGCTCCTGGACCGCCTCGACGTCTGGGCCGCCCACGACCTGCCGACCCCTGACACGCCGGTGACGCTGTATCAGCTTCCTGGCTGCTTCCCCCACGACCAACTCCTCAGCCGCGGCTGGACCGTCGTGGACAGCAGCAGCCGCCTCACCGTCAACCTGGACGCCATCCGCCTCCCCGAGCACCCCGCGCCCGCGGTGCGCGCGGCCCGGAACGAGACCGACCTCCGCACCGTCCACTCCGTGCTGAACGAGGCCTTCACCGACGACCCGGAGCACCCCCACCCGGACTTCGACGCCTTCCACCACGCCCAGCGCCGACGCGAGGGCTACAACCCCGACTTGTGGCTCCTCGCCGAACTCGACAGCGTCCCCGCCGGCGCCCTCATCGCCCGCGACCCCGCCGACCGCGCCTGGATCGCCTGGTTCGGCGTCCACCCCGCCCACCGCCGCCACGGCCTCGGCGCCCAGCTCCTCACCGCCGCATTCAGCCTCCTCCGCGCCCGCGGCCACCGCACGGTCGGCGTCGACGTGGACACCCACAACACCGGCGCCATGCAGGCCTACACCTCCGCCGGCATGACCCTTCTCGGCGCGGCCGACCAGTGGCGCAGGACCTACGTCTGAACCCGGCGCCCGCCCTGCGTCAGGCAAGGGCGACGCCGCCGGTGGTAGGCCCAGGCGAGGGCCAGAACGATCGGTGGAGATCGCCGGTCAGCGGGCGACTTCCTGGTTGGCCAGGACGAGCAGGGCCCGTACCAGTGCGGTCGCCCACTTCGGGTCGGTGCGGACCTGGCCGAGGACGCGCCAGTTCTTCAGGTGCGCGAAGCCGTGCTCGACCGGGGCCCGGACCGCGGCCAGCGCCTTGTTAGACAGCTTCTGGCCCCTGGTCAGGGGCTTGTTGCGGGCGGCTTTGTAGCCTGTAATCACTGCTGGGTCGGCGTCCGGGCCGCTGTCGTCGAGGCCGACGAAGCCCAGGTCGGCGATCGCGCCGAGGCCGGCCGCGCGCAGGTGGGCGGTCAGTCTGTCGTGGCGGCAAGCGGTGATCTCCGAGGTGCGTCCGGGCCGGACCGCGCTCACCCAGACCAGTCGGCCCTTGTCGTCGGTGAGCGCGATCACGAGCAGGCCGTGACACTTGTGCTTGCCGGAATAGTTCTTCCGGTTCTCGGTCCCGGTGCGGCGGTGGGTGCGGATCAGGGAGCCGTCCAGCAGTACGACTCCGCCACCCGATCGGGCGATCTTCTTCAGTGCGCGGTCCAGGCGCGGGGCGCGAGCGGCCAGCAGCCCGACGACTTCCCGCACCCACCGGGACACCGTGGTGCGGTGCACCCCGTTCCCGCCGGCCAGATCACCAGGCCGCTGGTCACAGCGCAGCACCGCCAGCACGATCCCGGCGATCCTCCCCGCGGACAGGGCCCGCCACCGCGATCCGATCTTCTTCAGGTGGCCGCGTATCAGGCAGCTGAGCCAGTTCAAGGTGGCGCTCGACAGCGGCAGGCGAGCGGTGTAGACAAGACCGTCGGGGCCCTCGGCGAGGCTGTTGCTTTTCTTCACACCAAACTCAACTGCCGCCGAGGGCCCTCCAGTTACGCCACTGCGGCTGCCGGGCAGGCACGGCTACAGGCGCGCGGTGAACTTCCCGTCGCCGCGCTTGTGCAGCCGCCGCGGTCCGCGAGCCTGACCAGCTTTGCCCGCAGCGGCTCCAGCTTCCCGCGCACCTCCACCTGAAGGCCCAGCTCTTCGCCCACCGCCCGCACCTGCACCGGACCGCCGGCGGCCCGCACGATCGCCAGGATCCGGCGGTAGTCGCCGGGAAGCGCGGCGTCGTCAACACTGTCGCCGCGGTGCGGGACCAGCAGCACCGCCCGCCCGCCGACCTGCGCCGACGCTGGTGCGACGGCAGCCCGTTCCCCGGCGATCTGCTCGCTCATCCGCGCCAGAACCCGCTCGGTGACTGCGAGTTCGTCCCGCTCGGCCCGCACCTGGTCCAGTTGCTTGACCAGCTGTTCTTCCAGACTGTCCAGTTCCGCGCGGCGCGCGGCGATCCGTTCCAGTACCTCGGGGTCCACCATGCCCGGGAGCGTAGGAGCCCCCGGGCTGGAACGGACCAGAACCCGCGAAGTCCTCCCTGCCCGACGATCTACACGGCAGACTGCCGCGCGCGACCAGCACGAGCACCGGGGCACGGAATCACACCAGGCCCGTGACCTGCCACTTCACGATGCACCCCACTCACTCAGGTCGGCCAGTACAAGGCCCAGCGCCAGGACTACCTCGGTGCCACCCACACCGCGCAGATCGCCCAGCTGATCGCGGACGCCGCCGGTATTGCGGCCACCGCCCAGCAGAACGCCGCCCAAGCCCACAAGGCCGCCGCCAACGCGGTCAAGGCCCAAGACCAGGCAGCCGACTGGGCGAAGAAGGCCGACGCGTCGGCTGCAGCGGATCAGCCGAACCGCCAAGGACCCGGTGAAGCTACGGCGGGCGATCGTCGTGCTGATGTCCGCGCAAGGCCAATCCGTACCGGATATCACCTTGTTGATGCAGGTCAGCGCCGACTACGTGCGCGACGTCATCCACGCCTTCAACGAGCGGGGATTCGACGCTCTGGACCCAAAATGGAGCGGGGGACGCCCCAGGACGATCAGTAGTCAGACACGCGAGCACATCTGCCTGATCGCCCGGACGTCCCCCGCCGACTGGAAGATCGCTTCGTTCTCCACCTGGAGCCTGACCAAGCTGGCCGAGCATCTGGTCAAACAGGCGGTAGTCCCTGCGATCAGCCGCGAGACACTGCGGCGGATACTGCGCGAGGGCAAGGTCTCCTGGCAGACGACTACGACCTGGAAGTCCTCGAACGACCCCGACTTCATCGCCAAGATGCACCGCATCCTGGCCCTCTACGACACCCCGCCCGACGACGGCCGGGTGGTGTGTGGACGAGTTCGGCCCGCTGAACCTGATGCCCCGCAAAGGCAGGGCATGGCGACCGGCAGGCTCCCCGCGCCGGCTGCGGGCCACCTACAACCGCTACGACGGCGTCATGCACATGCTCGCAGCCCTCGACCTGGCAACCGGCAAGATGTACTACCGCATCCGCCGGCGAAAGCGATGGCGCGAGTTCCTGTCCCTGCTCAAAGCCCTGCGCGCCCGCTGGCCCGGAGAGAAGTTATACGTCGTGCTGGACAACTTTTCCCCGCACAAGCACCCGAACGTCCGGGCCTGGGCGGCTGCCCATGACGTCGAGCTGGTCTTCCTGCCGACCGACCTATGGATCATGGCTGAACTGGATCGAGTCCGAGTTCGCCGCCCTGCGCTACTTCGCCCTCAACGGCACTGACCACCGCAGCCACGGCGAGCAGAACGCCGCCATCGCCGCCTACATCCGCTGGCGCAACGCCCGGGCCCAACCGAAGACCAACTTCGCCCCCGACTCACCCATCCGTACCTGGACCCAGTACCCGGCGAAGGCGGCTTGAGAAGTCCTCCACGGGCGCCTCCGGGAGTGACGGCCACTTCTCCATGGCTTCGACGATCTCCGCCAGACGGGTCTCGAAGGCCGCCGCGTCGACCTCGCCAGTCCCACACTCCTGCCACAGTTCAACGAGCTGATCCTCCAGCTCGCCGAACTCGATCATCTTGTCGGACAGCGTGAAGCCGTCCAAGGAAGGTTTCCCGACCTCAAGCACCCAACGGTTCGCAGCCGCGTCTGCGGTGATGCCGCGACCCGCCAGTTCGACAACGCTGAACGCCACCCCGGGGTGAGCCGCCACAGCGAGGAACACACCCAGCGACACCGAGTTCCGCACGGGCTTCTCCGCCACGCGCCAACCCTCCTCCACGAGCACACCAGGCCGTACATCCACGACAGTGATCAAGACCAGTTGGCAGCCTACAGAGTTATCCACCCAAGGATCCGAGACGAGCCACTAGCAAATCTGTCGAACGTCACCTGGCAGCCCTCGACCTTGCGGCATGAGACCAATTGGGCAACAGGGTCATCGAGATCTTCTACAACCGCCAGAGACGACATTCAGCACTGGGCTACCGCACCCCCATCGAGTACGAACTATTCTCCGTGGGGCAGGTCACGCTGTCACCCGATCATGCAGCAGTCCCCATCGCGGCTGGGGGTGTGGCGCAGCAACATGCGCAGTCGGCAGGCGTCGCTGTCGCAAGCGCAGCGCCAGCAGTTGGTGGATCTCGGTCTGCTCGACTGATGACCCCCATCCCAACACCGCGCTACTCCCCGGGGCCACCGGGCGCACAGGCCCACACGCCTCCTCACAGGGACAAGTCCTGCGACCAGGGCGGGCGCGTCAGACCTGCGCGAAACTGTGGACCCTGCCCCGGGGCAGTTGCGGCGCCGTCCGGCGTGTATACCGCACCGATTCGCCAGGCTGACGACACCGGCACCCGCGGGAGGGCCGGCTCACCACTGTGCGATCTCGTGCCGGGCTGCACGACAAGCAGGCTCTGGCGCAGCCGCCTCCTTTAACACGGATCAGTCATGGCTTTCGTAGCGACACGCAGCCAGCGGAGGGTGAGCAGACGTCAGCAGATCATCCAGGAGGGCTAATGGTCATTCAATCTGCCTGGTCTTCGAGCCGCTTCACATTCTGACGGTGCACCAGGCAAGGCCGTATATACCCCGGTCGGCCCCCTGCCGCACAGCTTTCGATATGACCCGATATGACAGTCGTGAGTACTTTTGGTCGCAGTCGGCTGACGAGCCGACATCTCCGAGATATCCAGACAGGAGAAGCGACATGAAGCTCGCTCGTTCCACCATGGTGGCCGCAGGTCTCTCGTCCGCCGCGGCGCTCGCCCTGACCGGCATCACCTACGCCTCGGCGGCCTCCGCGCCAGCACCCCAGGCGGCCCCGGCCGCCGCCTCGGCAGCGCCCTTCGGCGGCGACTCCGGACAGAACAAGGCCAACAACAACGAAGGACAGGGCAAGGGCAACGAAGGAAAGGGCAACGAAGGCCGGGGCGAGCGGCGCGAGGAAGGCCGGCGCCACGAGGACAGAGGCCGGATCGAGATCAACGAGCGGTCCTACTCCGCCCACCCCGGCGACTGCATCACCGTCGTCAGCGGCCTGGGCGCCAAGACCCTCAACATCCGCAACGAGAGCCACAAGCGCCTCGAGGTCTTCCGCGGTGCCGTCTGCGACAACGGCGCCCCCATCGCCACCGTCGGCCCCTGGAGCTCCTCCGACGGCGTCTGCCCGACGATCAAGGACGAGGACGAGAAGAAGAACGGGAACGAGAACGAGAACTGCGAGGAGCGCGAGCACCACGAGAACGGCGAGGACGACGAGAACGGCAAGCACGACGAGCAGGGCGAGCACCACGAGAAGGGCGAGGACGGCGTGAAGGTCAAGAACGGAGTCATCGCCAGCTTCCGCGTGGACTGCGACCACGACGACCGCGGTGACCGCGGGGAGGGCGGCCGGGGCGGCGAGGGCGGCTGGGACTGACCCCGAAGCCGAACAGCCCAATACGGGGCCCCGGCCCGCCGCAATCGGGCCGGGGTACTCCCATCCCATTGTCCGACAACCCACGCGCCATGCGCGCACCACCGGCCCGGACACCAGACATCACACCCTGGTGCCCGGGCCGACGCTCTTTCCCTTGTTGGTCGATCCACCTGGGGATATCCGTCCCGAACGCTTCCCGCGGGCACATCTGACCACGCCCTCGCCAAACGTTTTCCCTCCCGGCGTTTCCACCGCCCCGAAGGGGTGAGAAAACACGCTGGCGGAACGGACGAGGACGTATGCACGAACACGGGCGCAGGCGGTCCATCACCGCCCTTACGATGATCGCGTGACAGCCCGCCGCGCCCTCGGCGCCGGTCCCCAGGCCCCGCAGAACATCCGCGCCGCCCAGGCCGACCTCCGCGACACACTCCCCGGGATCCGCCTGCCCGACCTCGACCAGCTACGGGCCCGCGGAGCCCTCGGCACTCACCCGGCGGCACCCCCCGCATCCCGACGGACCCTCGGCACGGGCGGCCACGCCAACGCGCACGTCAGCGACCCCACCCATCCTCAGCACCCCACCAGCAAAAACTCCTCGCCCTGACATGCCGTCACTGACACCCACCCACCGACACCCAACCAGCACATCGCAGCTCAGCCCGCACACCCGTACCCGGCAATGGCGTCGGCTACGTTTGGCGAAGACCCGGCCCCCGCGTGCTTAGAAGGCTCGTGAAGATCTTGGTGAGGGGCTGTCCGCCTGGAGGCCGGGCGGCCCCTGTTCGTTAGGTGGTGGCCGGGGCGAGTTGCCAGCCGTCGCCGGTGTGGGTGAGTCCGAGGTTGATCAGTCGGCGGAGGTTGAGGGCGGCGGCTCGGGTGTGGAGCCAGGTGTTGTTGTTGATGGTTCCGCGGTAGCGCAGGCGGCGGTTGCCGTGCTGGACGAGCCAGGCGACGGCGCGTTCGACCGGTGGTCTCCAGCGCCGGTAGTCCGCTTGCCAGTCGGGGTCGGTTGTGGCCTGGCGGCGGGCAGCTGCGAGCAGGTCGTGGTGCGGGCGGATGGTCAGGATGCGGCCGGCCTTGGCTTTGGTGCACCGCTCACGCAGGGGACATCCGGTGCACAGGTTCCCGAAGGCTGCCCTGCGCTGGCTGTGCTGCCCGCCGGGGTCCGACAGCGCGACGGTGTGTCCTTGGGGGCAGGTGACCGTGGCGGCGGCGGTGTCGATGGCGAAGTCGTCCAGGGTGAAGCCGCCGGGGACAGCTGCCCGTAGCGGGGCGGGTTTGAAAAACAGTCGGTGGCCTGCTGCTTCGAGGGCCTGGCGGGCCTCGCCGGTGGAGTAGGCGGTATCACCGAATGCGTCCACCGGCCCGTCTTCTGCGGCGAGCAGGTCCACGCCGACGGTGGCCTCGTGGTGCTCGGGCCCGACGCCGGGAGTGAGGGCCACAGCGGTGTATAACGCGGTCTCCGGCTCGATGGCCAGGCGGGCTTTGTATCCGTCCTGCTGGTGGGTGCGGGTCTTGTGGATGTGCCGGGATTCGGCATCGGCGGTGGAGACTGTCCGGTCGTAGGCGGTGCCGCAGGTGATGCGCCAGCGTCCGTCACGGCCGTCGGAGTTTTCGGCCGGTTCCACGTCCTGTCCGGCGACCAGGGCCAGCAGGCCCACCGCGTTCGCGGCTTTCTCACCGAGCTGCTGGTCCGGCAGATGCCCCAGCAGCCTGAGCGCGTCACCGACCAGGGCGTCGACGAGATCAGCACGGGCCTGCTCGTCGTTCCAGGCGATGCGGGGTTTGCCGGGGTCGCTGTAGTCGTGCGCGGTGCACTGCACGGCTGCCACCTGGCCGACTGGCCCTGCCTCGAGGCTGGACAGACGAGACACCCCGCCCAACCCACCACGATGCTTGATCCACTTCTGAAACACGCCCTAGCTTGATCTTTAACGACCGATGTCGAATGGTGCCTCGAACTGGATCACTCGGTCCGGTATCCGCCGTACACGGAGGCGGCCTTCGTCTGAACATGTGCTCCGACCAAGGAACACACATCTTCAGAACGAAGGCCGTGGGGATGAGTCTGCTGCATCGAGACACACGACGAGACGCTTTGGAGCAACTGTCATGCTTCCGGGGCGAGTTCTACTCCTGTCTCACCGCTCGTTCGGATGCGTTGTTCGAGCTGGCCGATGCCGTTCTGTGCGGTGACGGACCAGTGAGGTCACTGCCCGAGCTGTCGCTGGTCGGCGAACACCGCCGCGGTCACGGCGGACTCTACTCAGCCGTCGCCCGCGGCCGGGTCGATGCCGGCCGGATCCGGCGGGCCCTGGCCTCGGTGTCACTGCCCCGGGCCGTCGACGGCCGACTGGTCCTGACCGTCGACATCACCTGCTGGCTGCGTCCCGATGCCCACACCTCACCGCAACGGATCCTGTGTCACACCTACGGTCGGGGCAAGGACCAGCACATCCCGGTTCCCGGCCGGCCGTACTCGATCATCTGCGCACTCGAGCCGGGCCGCAGCTCTTGGACCGCTCCGCTGGACGCATTGCGCCTGGCGCCCGGGGACGACACCGCCACCGCCACCGCCCGGCAACTGCGCGAACTGGTCGAGACACTGATCAAGGCAGGTCAACGGCAGGAAGGCGAACCGAAGATCCTCATCATCGCGGACGCCGGCTACGACGCACCCCGTCTCGCCTTCCTACTGAGCGACCTGCCGGTGCAGGTGCTGGCCCGGATGCGCTCGGACCGCGTCCTGCGGCAGGCCGTCCCGCCCCGGCAGCCTCACACCCAGGGCCGACCGCCCCGGCACGGCAGCGAGTTCGTCTTCGGCCAGCCCGACACCTGGAGCACCCCGGACACCGAGACCGTCACCGACACACGCCTCTACGGCACCACCAGAGCCCGCTCCTGGGACCGGCTGCACCCCAGGCTGACCCACCGCTCCTCCTGGGCAGCCGCCGACGGCACCCTCCCGGTCGTCGAAGGGACGGTGATCCGCCTGGACATCGGCCACCTGCCCAGCGGCGCAACACCGAAGCCGGTCTGGCTGTGGTGATCGGGCACCGACGCCACTGCGGCGGACGCCGACCGCCTCCGGCAGGCCTACCTGCGACGCTTCGACATCGAGCACACCTACCGCCTGTTCAAGCAGACCCTCGGCTGGACCACCCCGAAGATCCGCACACCCGAGGCCGCCGACCGCTGGACCTGGCTGATCCTCGCCGCCTACACCCAACTGCGTCCGGCCCGCCCATGGGCAGCCGACCGGGCGCCGTCCCTGGGAGAGACCCAGCCCTCCGGACAGGCTCACTCCCGCCCGCGTCCGCCGCGACTTCCGGCACATCCGCCCACAGGCCATCTGCCCGGCCAGAGCACCGAAACCCACCCTCCCCGGTCCCGGCCGGCCACCAGGCAGGAAAAACACCCGCCCCGCACCCCGCCACGACGTGCACACACCCAAGAACACCCAGCCAGCGAAACAACAAAAGAAGAACACAACCACCCCGAAACCCCGCCGCACAGGTTAAAGATCAAGCTAAGGGCTGTCCTGATATTGGGCAGGCCGCCGCAGGAGGACAATCGCGCTCATGGCTGACGTCGTCCTCTTCGATCCCGCTCACCTCTCTGGAGTCCTCGACCTGTGTCGTAGTGAGGGATGGTCCACCATCTCTGCCAACCCCGAGCGGGCCAAGGCCAGCCTGACGGCACCGGGCGTGGTGGCGCTCGTCGCGGTTGAAGGCACGCGAGTTGTCGGCTTTGCGCAAGCCCTGACCGATGGTGTCGCACAGGCACACCTGTCACTGCTTGCCACGGCTCACGATCGCCGTCGCGAAGGTATCGGCCGCAGTCTGGTTCAGGAGACTCTTCGCCGCTGCGGAGCCATGCGCATGGACCTGGTCACGGACACCGCAGAAGAGTTCTACGCCGCACTCCCACACCGCAGGTTTCACGGCTTTCGCATCTACGGAGACGTTCAACCGTCCGGTGGGACTTCGTGAGCGCTAGGCCAGGGGAAGGCAGTGGAGAGGCTTCGGCCGGTAGATCTGCCTGATGGGATCTCATAGTCGCCATGCTGCGGGATGATCTCGATCATGACTGGTGTGATCACGGCGTCGGAGCCGTCCTGGATAGCCCCGTTCACCGGGCTGAACCCGCGCTGCTTCGACACGTTGGTGAGCATGGTGCGCCGTGAAGGCGCGGACGCGGTCCGAAGAGGACGGCCGTGGAGTCTACCGTTGGAGGACCGGGTGCTGCTGGTCGCGGCCTACTGGCGTACCAACTTGACGCTGCGCCAGCTCGCCCCGCTGTTCGGCATCTCGAAGTCGGTCGCGCACAGGATCATCGACCAGCTGGCCCCCATGCTCGCGCTCCAGCCCCGCAAGCGATTCCGCAAGGACGCCGTCCTCATCGTGGACAGCACTCTGGTCCCCACCCGCGACCACATGATGGCCGAACAGTCCAAGAATTACCGATACTCCACCAACCACCAGGTCGTCATCGACGCCGACACCCGCCTCGTCGTCGTGGTCGGCCGGCCGCTTCCCGGTAAACGCGCCCGACTGCAAGGCGTGGGAGGAATCCGGTGCCAAGGCGGCAGTCGGAAACACCACCACGATCGCCGACGGCAGCTACCCGGGCACCGGCCTGGTAATGCCCATCGCCGGCGAAAGGGCGAGGAACTGTCTGCCTGGAAGGAGGCGCACAACAAGTCCCACAAGCAGGTACGAGCCCGTGTCGAGCACGCATTCGCGAGGATGAAGAGCTGGAAGATCCTGCGGGAGTGCCGCCTGAAGGGCGACGGCGTCTACCACCCCATGCGCGGCATTGCCCGCCTGCACAACCTCACCCTCGCCGGATAGACCAGCCAGCCATACGACGGCCGACAGCCCTCTCATCGCCGTCGAGATCATTTACGGGACAGCCCTTAGCCTCGGGCTTTCACGAGCGGTGCCGTCTGCCACTTGATCAGAGATGCGAGAAGCGTTCCTGACCTGCAACGATAGGACTTCTCGAGGGTCTTGTCGGTTGCTGTCGAAAGAGCACTTCCCAGGTGAAGCCACTGAGGTTTTCCCAGAGGCTGAGTTCAACGTCTCTGAGGACCAGGCGCGGACTACTTCGAGTACGGGCGGCCTTCGCCGGTAGGGAGTCACACCGGGTCCGGAAGGTCCATGAGCGCGAGTTTGGCCGGGTCGACCACGGCGGTGATCTCGGTGATGTGGCCGTCGGCGACGGTGAAGGCGAGGAGGGGCAGCGGGGTGCCGGCCTCGCTCCAGGAGATGGCGCCGGGGCGGCCGTTGACGATCGCCGCGTGTCCTCGTGCCGCGCTGCCGGCCACTCGCGCGCGGGTGGCGACTTCGGTGGCCCCGAGCGTGACGAACGTGCCATTCGGGGTGTGGATGGTGAACGTCACTTCGGGGTGGAGGACCTGAAGCAGCTGTTCGAACCGGCCGTCGCGGGCTGCGGCCAAGAAGGCTTGCGCCACCTCGCGTTGTTGTCGTCCGGTGCTTGCCGGCTGCTGCGCGGCCTGCACTTTCCTGCGGGCGCGGCTGGCGAGCATTTTGGTCGCGTCGACGGATTTGCCGAGAATGGTGCCGATCTCCACGAAGGGCACGGCGAACACGTCGTGCACCACGAACGCCAGTCGTTCGTCAGGTCGAAGCGAGTCGAGGACCGTGAGGAGCGGGAGGCCGACGGAGTCCCCGAGTGCCGACTGGGTGTGTGGTTCAGGGGATTTGGGGCGGTTGCTGCCGCATTTAGCCGGGGTGGTCGTTGAGTCGGTAGAGCGAGCCGACGGGGTGGTCACGTTTCGTGCGTCGTGCCGGGCGCTGCCGGTGCGGTGTCCGGAGTGTGGGATGCCGTCCTGGCGGGTGCACGGCCGATACACGCGGCAGCTGCGGGATGCGCCGGACGGGCTGACGCCAGCGGTGATCACGCTCGTGGTGCGGCGGTTCAGGTGCAGTAACTCCCTCTGCGCCGCGGTGACGTTCGCCGAGCAGGTGGAGGGCCTGACCCGGCCACACGCCCGGTACACGCCGTTGCTACGGCAGATACTTCGTCGATCGCGCTGGTGCTGGCGGGGCGCCCCGGGGCCCGACTGGCAGCGCTGCTGGGTATTCCGGTGGCCATGGACGTGTTCCTGGGCCTGCTCTGCTCGGTTCCTGATGCACCGTCCGGCCTGGTCAGAGTGCTGAGTGTGGATGACTTCGCCCTCCGTAAGGGTGACTCCTACGCGACCCTCCTGGTGGACCTGGAGGCCCGCCGCCCGCTGGATGTCCTGCCCGGCCGGGACGCAGAGCCCCTGGCCGCATGGCTCGCCGGCCACCCGGACCTCCACCGATCCTGGAGCGGTTCACTGTTCGCGTGACGCCGAACGAAGATCGCCAGTTTCCTGCCGCGCTCGCCGCCGCCATGGCGGTCCGGTTCGACTACGCCGGCGGTGACGGTGTCGAATTTGAACCCTTTGCATCATTCCTGTCTGCCGATGAGACAACCGACTGGTTCCGAGCGTGGACCGGTAACAGCGAGCTGAACGGCGACGACTTCCGCGTGTTCGGCCAGGATGGCACCGGCGGATACGCCGCGTTCTGGCTGGTCCACCCAAGCCGGGCACTGGTTGAGCAGCCTGTCGTCTTCCTCGGTGTCGGCGTACGCGTCCTGCTGGCCCTGGCAAGATTTTCGTGAAACG
>NZ_MLYO01000059.1 GCF_001866665.1 Streptomyces monashensis
TGTCCCGGTCAATGTGATCTACATCGGTCTCGCGGGAGACGCGATGAGTGCGCCGTCCGCGCCGGCGGTCTACGCCAGGTGGTCGCACGGTGTGCGGAGTGGCCCCGACCGCCCCCGTCACCGTGCGCGCCTACCAGGGCGTCATCTGCGCTGTGCCCGGGCGCTGCGGATCGGTGGCACCGGCGGTTCACCAGCCGCTCCGGACACGACACCTGCCCAAGACCAGGATCAACACCACCGGCGACGACGCCGTCCGGCTGCTGGAGCATCTGCGCGAGCACGGCGCCGGCCGCGCCTTCGGTCCCGGGGTCCAGGCTCTGCGGCAGATCATGGTGCAGAACCACTACCGTGACGAGGCGGGCCGCCTGCGCTGGCGCACCGTCGGCGACGGCGGGCTGCCGCCCCCTCCTCGGCGATCGTCTCTCCCTACGACATCACAGCGCGCTACGTCCGGCACGGGCACATCATCAGCTGGAAGGGATTCGCGGCCCATGTCACCGAGACGTGTGCCTCCGACAGCGTCAACGCGATCACGGACGTGGCCACCACCCCGGCCGCCACGAACGACGGCCAGGCCCTGCCCGGTATCCCTGCCCGGCCGGCGCGGCGCGGACTGTTGCCCGCCGAGCATCCGGTCGACGGTGGCTACACCTCTCTCGTCCACCTGGAACGAGCCGAGAGGGAACACCGGGTCACCGTCAGCGGGCCGCTGCCGGGCAACCCCACCCGCCAGCACCGCAGGAACGAGGGTTTCGGCCGGGACGACTTCCGCATCGACTTCGACCGCCGGCAGGTCACCTGCCCCCGGGGCCAGGTCGGCGCGGGCCGGCATGGCCCCTACCCGACCTCCTCGCCGCGTCCGCACCGAGCAGCAGACACCCGAGCACAAGGCCCGCTACGTGGTCCGCTCCGGGGTGGAGGGCTGCCCAAGAGCAGCACCTGCGCCTTGTTGACCAGCAGGTCCTTTCCCACGCGGCCAACAGGCTCAGGCCCATTGTGGGCATTGCTGCGCGCGGTGCCGCCGCTGCGGCGGTCTTCAACGAGGCCGTGAGACGTCCCTGGCTGGCACGGTCGCGTGGCCTGATGACGGCCGGTAGTCGTCGACGGTCATGGAGTTGTAGAGGCGTGCGCTCTTGGTGGTGAGGCGGAGGAGGGCGCGGCTGGGGCCCGCGGGCAGGGCGGAGATCAGGCGGGCCCCCTGGGCCAGTCCCTTCACGCCGAGGCGTGAGGTGGGGATCAGGGTCTTCGCCGCGCTCAGCGCGACCGCGCGGCTGCCGTGCACGTGCTCCGCCATCATGCGC
Organism: Streptomyces monashensis; assembly: GCF_001866665.1. GTDB lineage: Bacteria > Actinomycetota > Actinomycetes > Streptomycetales > Streptomycetaceae > Streptomyces > Streptomyces monashensis. The sequence goes on from NZ_MLYO01000059.1 coordinate 1,302, forward strand.
TCGTAGGCGGGGAAGGCGCGCTCGTGGTCGCCGCCCGCGCGCGCCAGTTCTCCGGCGAGGACGTACGCGCCGACGACGGCCAGGGTGGTGCTGCCGCCGACGGCCGGACCGGGGCAGTAGCCCGCGTCGCCGACGAGCGTCACCCTCCCCTGCGACCAGGTGTCCATGCGGAGCTGGGTGATCGAGTCGAAGTAGAACGCCGGGGTGCGGTCGAGCTCGTCCAGCCAGCGGTCCACGTGGGCGTGCATGCCGGCGAACGCACCGCGCAGCAGCTCCTTGTGCCGGGGCACGTCGTGGTGGTGGTAGTCGAGCTCACGCTCGCTCCGGAACAGGAACAACGCCCGCGCGTCGCCGAGGTGCCGCGCGCCGTACATGCCGGCAGTGCGGCCGACGCCGACGTGGATGAGGAGTTCGCCGTCGAGGTCGGAGATGTTCGGCAGGGTCAGCACCCCGAGGTAGGCACCGATGAAGGCGCTGAAGCGGGGCTCCTCGTCGAAGACGAGGCGGCGCACGTTGGAGTGCAGCCCGTCCGCGCCGACGACGAGGTCGAAGCGGCGCGGCGCGGCGTTTTCGAACCGCACCTCGCCGTCGGGCGAGATCGCGGTGATCGAGTCGCCGAAGTGGTACTCGACGTCGTCGCGTGTGGCGTTGTGGTAGATCTCGCTCAGGTCGTCGCGCATGATCTCGACGTGCCGGTCGGACGCGGCGCTGAAGATCTTGGAGAGGTCCGCCCGGACGGGACGCCGTGCGCCCTCCCGGTAGACGGTCATTCGGTTGGTGCCGGTGGCCCGCTCCTCGATACGCGGGAGCACGCCCATCTTCTCCGAGATGTTCATCGCGGGCCGAAACAGGTCGACCGCGTGGCCGCCGGTCTTGCGCAGAGCCGACGCGCGCTCAACGACGGTGACGCAGAAGCCGTGCCTGGTGAGCCAGTAGGCCAGCACCGGACCGGCGACGCTGGCGCCGGAGACGAGAATCTGCATGGCACCCCTCGTTTTCATTCAGTCCGCCTGTACGGCGTGGATCGCGGTGAAGGCCAGCAGGGGGGTGGCGGTCCGCGGGGGATCCTCGAGTATGGGTGAGTGTCCGAGACCGGACAGCAGCTCGACCCTTGCGCCCGGAACGGCGCGGTAGTCGGAGGCGGATGAGGATCGCCATCTGCGGTCGTCCTCGCCGAAGATCACCAGTAGCGGCTTGCCCAGAACCGTCAGCCGATCCGGAAGCGTCCGCTGCTCGAGGTAGGAGCGGGTGGCCCGCATCGTCGTGGTGAGCGAGTGGTACGTCATACCGCGCACATCGTCCAGGAGCTCTGCTGGGATCTGGTAGCCCGCGCGGCTGAAGCCCGTGCTCGCGAACTGCCGGAGTTGCTCGTCGGTCGGCGGCCACTGCGAGAGGCCGATTGCGGCGGACTCCGATGCGATGAAGGCGTCCAGGCTGGGACCGGTGTTGACGAGCACGAGCGCGGTCACCAGGTCGGGCCGCTGTTCGGCGAGGGCGGTGGCGACCACGCCGCCGCTGGAATGACCGACGACCACGGCGTGCTCGACGCCGAGCCGGTCCAGTGCCACGCCGGCCCGGCGTGCCTGGTCCGGGATCGCGTAGCTGCGGTCGGCCGGTTTGGCCGACCGGCCGTGCCCGAGCAGGTCGATCCGGACGACGCGGTGAGATGTGGTCAGCAGCGGAACCATCGGGTTCCACGAGCGGGTCGAGGATGCGGACCCGTGGATGAGGAGGAGAGCGGGGGCGTCGCGGGGGCCGTCCTGGCACACGTGGATGTCGCCGTCGTCCAGCGACAGGGTCGAACTCTCGGCGTCGCCGTTCACGTACGGACCGCCGTCAGAAACAGTCATGAGCCCACTGTCTCCGCCAGTACGCACCGGTGGATTGGACGAATGTTCCCCTCAGCCGGCGCACGTAGCATGGGATGATGCGGTCTTTTGTGCACGACGCGGCTGTGTGGGGCGTGGAGTGCCCGCGGCTGCCCAGCCGGGTGGCCGGTGTCACCATGGCCGGGTTCAGTGTCCGTGACCTGGACGCGCTCCGGATAGTCCCGCACCCGGCTGTGACGCTGCTCCTGGAGTTCGGCGCCGGTTCGCCCGTCCTTGACTGTGCCGCAGGGCGGCAGCAGCGGGGAAGCATCGTCGCCGGGCCCGGGCTCGGGTCCGCGGGCGCGGTTCGGGCGCGGGGAGAGAACGTCGAGTGCGTACAGGTGCGCCTGTCCCCCGTGATCGCACGCGCGATTCTGGGCGCCTCCCCCGCCGACCTCGACGGCGGCGTCGTGTCGCTGGGCGACCTGTGGGGCCGGGAGGCGTCACGGATCCGCGAGCAACTCGGCGATGTCTCGTCCTGGCGGGATCGCTTCGTGTTGACGGACGCGCTGCTCGCCCGGCGGCATGAGGCGGGGCCGCCGGTGGACCCGGAGGTGTCCTGGGCCTGGCACCGGATCGTTGTCAGCCGTGGCCTGATCCGGGTGGATGGACTGGCGGCCGAGGTCGGGTGGAGCCGTAAGCGGCTGTGGTCCCGGTTCCGGTCGCAGCTCGGCCTGCCGCCCAAACGCGCCGTGAAGCTGGTGCGTTTCGACCATGCCGCCCACCGCCTGGTCGCGGGTGAAGGCGCGGCCCACGTCGCCGCCGACACCGGCTACGCCGACCAGTCCCACCTGCATCGGGACGTCATGGCGTTCACCGGGGCAACCCCCGCGACCGTGGCCGACGAGCCGTTTCTCGCCGTTGACGACATCGCCTGGCCCAGCCGCGGAACAACCGCCATGCCACACGTCCCCAGGGAGCTCCTGCTCGGTCGCCGGCCGGAGGCGAGACGGCCACCGCTGTGAACGTCGCCTGCCACCGGGCTCCTTCAGTTGTGCGTCGTGAAACCCACCTTCACCGGCAGCCTCTGGTAGAGCCGCGAGATCACCCGTGTTTGCGGCTGGTGACACGAAGCGGTGATGACAGGAGCCGCGGTGCTCGACGCGGCGGTGGTGACCGGGACGGCGGCGATTGGGGTAGCAGCGACGCCGGCGCACCTGCCGCCTGGTCCGGCGAGACACCAAGAGGCGCGGATCTCGATGTGTTTGTGACCGGTCACCTGTCACAAACAGGCACGCTGCCGCGGGTGATGCGCCAGCGCCCGTCACGGCCGTGAAGGTCTGGCGGGCCCGGATCGTGTCCGAGCCCGTCACCGACTACATCCGCTTCGAGCACGCCACTCGTTCATCAGGTGAGGGGCGCGGTCACGGAGTTCGGCCCGGCCGGCCTGGACCGCCGCCCCCGCGACGAAAGATTCGGGTCAACGCCGGTAGGTGAGATAGACGAGGTCTTCGACGGTGTCGGTTGCGGCGAGGTGCCAGTGTTTGGCGTCGGCGGTGTCGCTGAAGAGGCGGGTACCGTGGCCGATTACCAGCGGAAAGACGACCAGGCGAAGCTCGTCGATCAGGTCGTGCTCGACCAGTTCACGCACCAGCAGGGAGCTGGCCCAGATCATGATCGTTCCGTCGACGTCGGCCTTGAGCTTGGCTGCTTCGGTGGCGGCGTCACCGTTGAGCACGGTGGTGTTGGTCCAGGACGGGTCGGTCAATGTGCTGGACAGGACGTACTTCGGGATGCTCCTGGTGAGTTCCGCGACGGGGTTGGTGCCGTCGGCGTAGCGCGGAGCAAAGAATTCGTAGGTGCGGCGGCCGAACAGCATTGCCTGCACGCCACGCGTGTCGTGCACGATGCGTTGGATCCATTCTTCGTTGGCGGCCGCCGACAGGCTGTCGCGCCAGTCGAAGGCGCTGACGCTCTCCTCGCCGATCGGGTCCTGCATGACACCGTCGAGGGTGATGTTTTCGAAGACGGCGATCTGTCCCATTGGGTGCTCCTATTGTTCGAGGTCACCGAGGTAGATCCGGGGCGCGGCGAAAACTGGGCGGTGCGCGCCGCCCAGTTTCCCCGGGGCGCGGGGTCGGTCTGGTGGACGGCTTGTCCGGCCGGATCCGCAGCCGAAACCGGCGGCGCTCGACCGGCCCGAGGAGAGGATGATGCGGTGACCGCAGAGCTGATCGCCCGGTGCAGGGCCGGCGACGCCGACGCGTTTCGCGAGCTCGTCGAACCGTTCCGCCGGGAGCTGCTGGTGCACTGCTACCGGTTCCTCGGTTCGATGCACGATGCCGAGGACGCCCTGCAGGAGACGTTGTTCGACGCCTGGCGGGGGCTCAGCGCGTTCGAGGCGCGGTCGGCGGTGCGAACCTGGCTTTACCGCGTCGCGACGAACCGCTGCCTCAAGGTGTTGCGGGCCGCCGGCAGGAGGCCGCGAATGGCGATCCCCGGTACCAACGCGGCTGGGTTGGAGCTGCCCGAGCCGTCTGCCCACGGCGAGGTGGTCTGGCTCGAGCCCTGTCCCGACGTGCTGCTCGACGGGGTTCCCGACACCGCGCCCGGACCCGAGGCGCGCTACGCATCGAAACAGGCGATATCGCTGGCGTTCGTCACCGCCGTCCAACTGCTGCCGCCGCGTCAGCGCGCCGTGCTCATCCTGCGGGACGTACTCGGCTACCGTGCCGCCGACGTCGCCGAATTCCTTGACAGCACTGAAGAATCCGTCACCAGCGCCCTCAAGCGCGCCCGCGCCGGCCTCCGAGCGCAGACGTCACGATGCGGCGCCACGCAGCCACCACCTCCGCCCGACTCGCCATGTGAGCGGCAGCTCGTTGACGGCCTCACCCGGGCCTTCGAATCCGGCGACGTCGACGGCGTGGTCGCGCTGCTCGCCGACGACGTCCGCCTCACGATGCCGCCGCTGCCGGTCGAATACCTCGGCCGCGAAGCGGTCACCCGTCTCCTGGCCGCCGTCTTCCAGCGGATCACCCGTTACCGCCTCGTCGCGACCCGAGCCAACAGTCAACCCGCCTTCGGCGTCTACCTCCTGGACCGCCACACGGTCACTTGGCGCGCCACCGGCTTGCTGGTCCTCACCCTCGCGGCAGACCGCATCACCGCAGTGACCCGCTTCGAAAACAGCCACCTACCCCGCTTCGGCCTACCCCGCACCCTGCCACCCGACCACTGACAAGGCCGAGCTGTTGCGTTCGGCCGCCCGGGGGAGGGCGCCCACGTTGCACGCAACACAACTGGCGACGGTATCCCGGTGTGGCGCCCTGACCTGGCGCGTCAGGGGCGTGCGGTCGGCGTACGCCTGCGCCACGCTCCGAAAGCGTTGTTCCGCCCGTTCCCGGGCCTGCACCGCCTGGCTGCTCTCCCCGAGCTCGCGCAGCTGTTTGTCGCTGACGGCACGGTCCGGGGTCGTGGAACAGGCCGAGACGGCTAACAGGACGATCACCGCCAACGATCCCCACACGCTCTTCGAGCCGGCGGCACGTCGCGCGAAAGCTCCCACACTTGTCCGCCTCTCATCGGCAGGCGCCTCTCCAGCGCCGTACGCCCGGCCCGGCTGTCACTGTCCATCAGGACGGCCGGGCCGGACATGAGTACCCGTACTCAGACGGCTACAGGCTCATGGCTGCCATCATGCGTTCGAGAGCATGCGCGTACAGGCGCGTGCCCCCGATCTTCGGGTGGAACGACTGGGCCGACAGGCCGTACTGGTTGATGAGCGGCCAGTCCTTGATCGGCTCGTCGGACTTGGTCAAGGTCTTCACGAGGCCGTGAACCTGTTCCGGGTCACCGCACACGCCCTTGCCGGCGAAGTCGCTCTTCGGGTTGGAGAACACACGTTGATGCCCGAGGCCTTGGCGTCGTCGGCCGCGCCCTGCATCTGCGCCGCCAGTGTGTCGGCGGTGTCGTCGAGCCAGCCCGCGGATTCTCGTGCGGTGAGCAGCCGGTCGGCGTAGACGGGCGGCAGAGCCTGGGTGATGTCGCGGATCCGGGCGTCGTCGGTGGTGCCCGGCGCGGCGGTGAACCCGAAGCAGGCCCGGGTTGAAACGACCAGGCCGGCGGTGGTCGCGGCCCTCTTCTTCGCCTTTGCCAGCGCACCGGGGGTGGCCGCATCGGCGCGTGCGGCCGCCGTGACGAGCCAGCCGGCGAGAGGGCCGAAGGGGTGCCGTGCGATGAGGTTCGCCGGATCCATGAGCCGCGGATCAGCGCGCCATGACCGGCTCGTGCGGTGGGCCCTACAGGTGATCACGGGCCCAGCTGGTGAGCCATCCGGCGAGGAGGGTACCGACGGCGGTGGCGGCGCCGCGGACGAGGCCCGTGAGGGCGGCACGCGTCATGCTGCGGCGAAGACGGCGTTGCCGTTGCGCGGAGGGCGGGTGGACACGGTGCCGGGCGCCTTGCCGGTCGGCAGCGGGCCATTGGGGACGCCGCGGGGCGGGGGTGCCGGCTTCTCGTGAGTCCATGTCGGTGCCTTCCTGCTCTGGTCGTCGAGTCCCTGCCACACCATGAGGCTCCAGGCTGCGCCGGCCTCAATCGGGTGCGGGCTGCTGAGAGGATGCACAGGTCGGGAGTTTGTGCGGAAGCAGCAAAAACCCTGTGAGCAGGGTTTTTCGGGGGTTGGGAAGCGATGGCGGTGCCGCGTGAGGACCGGGTGCACAACGGGCCGGGCCGGCCGCGCAAGGATCCGGAGGGCCTGGCCCAGCCGGTTGCGAAGTGGGCCGAATATCTGCGGCCGCGGGTGGATGCCTGGCCCGTGCGGCGCGAGGCGGCCGAGGCGTTGGGCACGGAGGAGTCGCGGCTGTCGCGCATCGTCCGGGGCGAGGTGATCCCGTCCCGGGAGTGGCTGGCCACATTCCACGAGGCCTACGCGCGCAAGACGGGACGCCCCGTGTCGGACCGTGATCGCAAGGACGCCGCCGTGCTGTACATGGAGGCGCTGCGGGCCGTAGAGGAAGCGGCCCGGGAACGGACCAAAGGCCGGAACCCGCATCAAAGAAGGTCGGTGTTCTACCAACTCGAGGACAAGCTCGGCGAAGCCCTGCACCGGGAACAGGAAGCGGTGCAGGAGCTGGAGCAGGCCCAGCAGGCGCAGCGGACCCTGGATGTGGAGGTGGCGCGGCTGAAGGCCGCGCTCGCCCGGGCACGGGCAGATCTGCCCGCCGCCGAGGCGGACAACAGACGCCTGCGCGCGGCGAACGAGCAGCAAGACCAGCAGCTCGTCGCCGCAGCCGCCTACGTGCGCGACCTGGAGACACAACTGCACAACCGCGAGCTGCAGCGTGTCTCCATGCTGGAGACGATCCGCCAGCTCCGCCAGGAGATCACCGAACTACGCCAGCACGGCCATCAGCTTCAGCAGCGGCGCCAGCGCTTCCTCTCCAAGGCCCGGATCGCCAAAGCGGAACTCAACCCGGTCGACCTCTTGACCTCACTGATCCCCGTCGGCCTCGGCCTGTGGACCGCCACCCTCCTCATACCGAAATTCACCCTGCACGGTGCCATCCCGCAGCAGTTGCTCGCCCTCCTGTGCTGCGCCCTCGCGTTCACCGCCTCCATCGCGGTCGCCAACACGCCGCTCAGCTTGCTCCGGGTCTTCATCGGCCAAAAGTGGTACGAGGCGGACGAACACGAAACCGTCCTCTTCATCCTCGGGACTGTGCTCAACCTGATCGCGTTCCTTGTCCGCGTGGCCTCCTATGGCGTGGCCCTGTGGCTTTCGGTGATCCTCTGCCACACCGTGGGACTGCCCGTCGACCTCTCCGGGAAGAGCGCCGCGCTCCTGTCCGGCATCATCGCCGCAGCCGTCTCGGGAGTCATCGTGCATACGATCGCTGTCGCCGCAGCCATGCTCCGGGCCAAAGAAGACCAAGCTGCCCTCGAACGTCACCGAGAAATGATCAAAAGGCAGCGGGCATGAGAGCACACCCTCCGTACCAGGTGTGGCTGGTCCAAGTCGCTTACCGGGCCAGGCATCGGCTGCCCGAGGGCGACACGGCGCGGCGGGCGCCGGTGATGCCGCGGCCGGCCGCCGTGGTGTTCTGCGTAATGGCCGGTCGGACCTGATGGACGAGCGTGGTGGCGCGCTCCGGTTCGCCGCTGCGGGAGCGGTGGGTGCTGGCGGCCCTGTCGTTCAGCGCGGTGGCGTCCGCTTTCTGCGGCGTGGCCGGGGCGGACGAACCGTAGTTGGCGGCCAGGCTGTTGAGCCTGGTGGTCACGGGGGCTGGGCATGGCCGGCCTCTTGTCCATCCCGGCCGCCTCTCCCGCCAGGTGCCGGACGCCGTCCGCCGGCGCTCCCCCGCGCCGGGCGCCCCGGGCGCCCAACCGCCACCGGGGACAGGACGTCGGGCACGTCGACGCGTTGAACATCCGACCCCGCGGATACGCGTGAGGCACCGCACCGCGCTCTGGGCGCAACTTGTACCCCCTGTGCTGAACACAGCCGACACGGGGGCCACCCGGCAGTCAACTCCACGCTCCCTCCGTCGCGTTGGGCGCATCCAAGAACGCCCACCCCACAGCCTGCACCCCGTTCTGCATGGTTTCAGCCACGGACGCCACGTGACTACCCGTCAGGCGCGAGTCGGGCCCGGCTCCGTTCCAGCCGGGGAGCGGAGGTGCCCAGGGACGAGAGCAGGCAGCCGGCGGCCACTGCTGCCACGGCCCTCAGCCTGCTCTCGGGTTCGCTCCCCGGCTCGTCCTGTTCCATCGCCGGCGGTCAGCCGCGCACGTGCAGCCCGAAACCCGTGCGGCCCGCGGGCTCCAGTCCCTCCTTCAGGTGCAGCGAGGGGATCTCGTAGTCACCGAAGTTCTGCCGCCGGAACGCAACCGGCTCAGTCGACTCCAGGCTGAGCAGGCGCTGCTCCCAGGCCCTGGCGACGTCCGGGTAGTCCTCGCCGGTCATCCGGTCGGTTCCGTACAGCACGAACGGCGGCAGCACCTCGATGCCCGGGTAGTAGAGGATGCCGTGCTGGATCGGGAACAGCAGATCGTCGATGGGGCCGTTGATCCCGCGAGCGGCGTAATGCGACTGCGGACCGCCGGCGGTCACCGACAACAGAGCCCTCCTGCCTGCGAGGGTGCCTTCGCCGAAGCGCTCGCCGTACTTGGTGTCGCTGTGCTCGCCGACGCCGTACGCGAAGCGGTAGGTGAACACCCGGTCCACCCAGCCCTTGAGGATCGCGGGCATCGAGTACCACCACAGCGGGAACTGGAAGATGATCGTGTCGGCCCACAGCAGCTTCTCCTGCTCGGCGAGGACGTCCGGGGTGAGCGTCCCGGAGTCGAAGGCCCGGCCCGAGTCCAGGGCGACCTTCAGCGGACGTGAGGCGTTGGGGCCATAGTCCGCGGCGTCCACGACCGCCTTCCAGTTCATCGCGTACAGATCGCTCACCCGTACCTCGTGCCCGGCATTCTCCAATGTGGACACCGCGAGGTCCTTCAGTGAGCTGTTGAGCGACTTCGGCTCCGGGTGGGCATGGACGATCAGCGTCTTCATGGGAACTCCTTCGGATCGGATGCCCTCGATCCTGAGCGCCGCGGCGCCTGGCGTTCAGGGGCTCCTGTTCCGTCGGACGGGACTTCCTGGTAATGGCAGGGCCACCTTCACGGGCTCCGCCGAGGCGATACTGGGGGCATGGACGATCTCGCGGGCTTCCTTCGGACCCGGCGTTCCCGGGTCGGCCCGGCGGCCCTCGGCATCTCCACCGACAGCCGCCGGCGGGTCGAGGGGCTGCGCCGCGAAGAGGTCGCGCACCTGTCCGGAGTCAGCGTCGACTACTACGTACGCCTGGAGCAGGGCCGCGCGACCCAGCCCTCCGAGCAGGTCCTCGACGCCCTCGCCCGCGTCCTCGGCCTCGACGAGACCGAACGCGGGCACCTCTACCGGCTCGCCCGGCAGCGCCGCCGCCGTGCGAAGACACCGGGCGGGCGGGTCCGGCCCGAGCTGCTGCGCGTCCTGGACCTGGTCGCCGACGGACCCGCGCTGATCATGAACCACCGCCTGGACGTGCTCGCCGGGAACCGCCTCGCCGGGCTCCTCTACGGTCGGCCGGTGCCGGGCCTGAACACCGCACGGCACATCTTCCTCGAGGAGGCCGAGCGCGGCCTTTACGCGGACTGGGCGAACTGCACCCTCGACGTGGTCGGGCACCTGCGCCTGGCCGCCGGCAAATACCCCGATGATTCCCGCCTGGCCTCACTCATAGGCGAGCTGGCGATGGGCAGCGAGCGCTTCCGCCGCCTCTGGGCCCGCGCGGACGTGCGCGCCCGCTCACACGGACGCAAGGCGTATCGGCATCCGCTGGTCGGACTGCTGGAGCTGCACCAGGAGAACTTCGCGCTACCGGACGGATCGGGCACGGAGCTGCTGGTGCTGTCCGCGACCCCCGGCAGCCCCGCCGAGGACGGGCTGCGCCTGCTCTCAAGCCTGGGCGCTGCCAGCGGTGACGCGCATCCCACAGTGAACCCTCAGATCCGCGACTACTGACTTCCGCTCGTCAGGATGAACTTCCTCGAAGTCCCTGATGGGCATGGAGCGGGGTCTGTGCAAGGACAACCGCGGCAGCAGGCAGTGACCGGTGCTTGCATGCCAGGAACGGGTTCCCGAGCTCGGCAACTCCCGCATCGCACAGACACAGGTAGCCCACCGGCCCATCCCGGCGACGGATTCCCCTCGGTGGGAGCGGTACCGTCCGTGCCGGGCTACTACGAGGCCGTTTCCCACAGCGGCATCACGCTCGGGCCGGTCATCGGCCGGCTGCTTGCTTCGGAGATCCTCAGCGGGAAGAGAGACGAGATGCCGGCAGACTTCCGTCCAGAGCGGTTCCTCTCGTGACAGCTTGGGCAAGAGCCGGCGTTTGCCGGGCTTTGAGGCGCTGACAGCGCCCGTCGTGGTGTCCGGCCCGCGGCCACGGGGGAGAGCGACGGGCCGGACGTTTCACGATGGCATACGCCCGTGCCCGGCGCAGGCGAACGGGCACGCAGAGGCGATGATGCAGCGCAGCGATACGGCTGTGGCTTGCGGCCGCGGCCCCGGTCACATCGACGAATCGGTTCTCCTCGCGTCCCCACCGACAGGTCTGACGTCCGTAGCTGCTCGACCCGGTCGTTGCCCACTTCGCCGGGGTGTGCCCATACCCCGGCGCCCTTGACGATCTCCATGGCGTGAGCCTGGTGCTACGCCCAGGTCGCCGACACCCAACATCCTTTTGCGGGTTCCAAGCCTCGTTGCGGCATGGTGCACAAGGGGGCCGAAAGGTCATGTTGCCGCAGGGAGAGCGAGGGACTTAGGCTCGCTGCGGGGAGCAAGCGGCCCTGAAGAGGGGGAACGCACCATGCTGGAGCAGGAATCAGCGTCGTACAACGAGGAATTCGCTGACGGTCTACTGCGTTCTGACAGCTTCTCATACGGATTCCGATCCCGACTTCCACACGGATTCCCACACGGATTTCCATGCGGATTCCCATGCGGTTTTCGCCCTGTTCGAGCGAGGACGTCACACGGTGGCGTGGATGGGACGCGGTCGCGATCTGCCAGCCCCTTGCCTCGGCCCATGACGCGAGTCGACTCCCCTCCGTCATGCCGCTGACGGGGATGCCGGTGCCGTCACATGCGAGTGGCCACGCCCCGGCTTCCCGTTGGGAGGCGCCGGTCAGCCCGGCAAGCCCCTCGCCCGCCCGCAGCGGCTCGGCAACCTGTTCCGAGAGCAGACGCACGTCTGTCTGACGAGCGGTGCCCACATCACTCTTCCCATGGCGATTGAGACTCGGATGAGAGGCAGCAGTGAACGATGCCGCGAAGCCAGGCGGTAAACAATATCGCAGGACGTTGCGAAGCATGCTCGCGGGACTTCGATTACCCGAGAACGAAGTTGTCAGGCATGTGGCGATACAACTTACCAAAGATTGCGCATTACGTCCGCGGGCTGCCTGGAGAATGGCCAACGAGTTGACCCTGGGGCAGGCGGCCATCCGGTTCAATGCTGTGCTGGGTGACCCGAGAGCGCCCGTGGCGGCCGGTCGAATATGGGAATACGAGAAGTGGCCGCATCGCGGCACGCGACCCTCGGTTGACACACTGCGGGTCATGGGTGCGGTGTACGGGACGTCCTGGAGTTCCTTGATAGATGTCGAGGACCTCAAGAAACTGCCGGAGCCCGCCCGCGCCGCCTATCTGGCTGAACGTTCTCGAACGGAATCTCCGAGCGGGGGAGCCTTCGGGACTCAGGGACCACGGCGTGGTCCCACCGATTCGGGTGGGGCGGGTTCGGTGTCCGCTGCCGATGACGCCGCACTCGACGGTCTGGAGATCAGTGCGGCCCAGTCCCTCGAACTGGCCGGGCTTGTCGCCGAAGCGAACGTCGACGACGACGTGCTCGCGCTGCTGCAGAACGAGCTGCTTGAGCTGACCTTCTTCCTCATGCGCAGCTCCCTCGCCGCGTCGTACCGGCGAGCGGTCCGGCTTCGCGATCAGGTGTGGGACCTCCTGCGTCGCCGTCCACGAGCAGGCCGTCAAAGGGAGTTGTCCGTCATCGCCGCGAAGGTGTGCACCCTGCTCGCGTGGATATGCGAGGACTTGGGCCGGCGCGCTGTCGCCCTCGGCCACGCACGAGCCGGCTGGATGTGCGCGGAGCAGGCCGACCACAACGGTGCCCGACGATGGATACGTGTCGCACAGTCCCGGATGGCGTTCTGGTCGGGCGAATACGCCAAGTCGGCCCAATACGCCGCCGACGGCCACAACCACCCTTTCCCGGACGGGTTGGATTCCTACCTGACGCTCTTGGAGGCTCGGGCCCGGGGTGCCGCAGGGGCGCAACAGGAGGCGCTGTCCCTGCTGTCACGGTGGAAGAACAGCTCGGTCTACGAAGCGGATCCACGCAACGAAGACCTGTTCTTCAATCTGACCCTGGACCGGGAGCACTATCTCGCCGGTGGCTCTCTGTTGTTGCTGGGCCGGGCCGGCGATGCGCTGGATCTGTTGGACGAGGCGATGGTGCTGTACAACCGACTTCCCCGACCGCGCCGGTACTACGGCATGGAGATGATCACGCGGATCGACACGGTCCGGGCATGCCTGCGCAGGGGAGAGCTGGAGGCCATACCGGCGATCATCGGCCCGGTGCTCGAGGTGCAGCCCACTCGGCGGCTCACCATGCTCTGTCTCGGTATCCGGGAGCTGGCCCATGAGATTTCTGGTACCCCGTACAGCAAGAGCGCCATCGGCCGCGAACTCAGCGGCACCATAAGGGATTTCTGTGATCGGGCCGAGCTTGCGACGCGAGGTGACGGTCAGCGTCCGTTGCACCAGAAGGCCGGCCCGGTCGCGGCTCGGGCGCGAGATGCGCCGGGTGGTACCGCAGGCGGCGAAGGCGGCACGTGTGGCTGAGTTGGTCACTACGAGTGTCGAGGATCAGACTCCGGTCATCACGATCACTCGAGCCGGTGACCCGAGATCGCGTTCTCCTGCGGCCTGATCGTATGCGGAAACCAGCCAAGTTCGGGCTCCCCGAGGTGTCACGGGGACTCATTCGGGCCGGGGGAGGCGCCATCCGGCTGCCCAGACGTCTCCTTTGTCACATCGCGATGGAGGCCCTGCTCACCGGCATATTTATTTAACAATGAACCGAAAACTCTGCCTCCACCTGCGGAAAATTATCCCAACGAAGAATCAAAAACGCTGGTCAGGTGAGTGATCGTGGGCAGAAAGATGCGGGAGATTCATGGTGATGGTTCCTCTCCTTCCTTCTGTCACGCTGATCCAGTGCGTGTCGCGACGATGGCGTGATCTTCCTGGGACCCGAATGACCCTCGTCGAGCAGGGCCAGTGCCGCCCGATATTTTCATGTAACATAGTTCTGCGTGTCACATGGGCTACAAGTGCACAATCCGTCTACGAGCCTTCCGTGGATCCTGACTCATTCTGCCGCCCCCAAGGCCGACTATGGAGTCCTGATGAACGTCGGAATACTGGGCCCTTTCTTACTGTCCGTTGACGATCTTTCCGTCTTCGTGGAACTTGCCCCCAAGCCTCGAGCTGTTCTCGCCACCCTCGTTGCCCTCGCAGGCGAAACGATCCCCGTGTCGACTTTGGTTCGTGAAGTCTGGGGAGACGACTCTCCCGTCAGTGCGCTCCGTAACATTCAGACCTACGTGCTCCAGTCACGTAAGGAGCTGGCCCGGGTTACGGGGCTCCCCCCTCGCGTAGTGGCCAGTGAACTGCTGGTCACACGGCCCGGCGGGTACATGTTCAACGACGCGGCTGCGCAACTGGATTACCGGCGGTACAAAGAGCTGAGCACAACTGGCCAGAGCGTCCTGCGCAGTGGCGGCACTGCGGAGGGAATCTCACTGCTCTCCCGCAGCCTTGGCATCTGGCGCGGCGCCGCCTTCGTGGATGTGATGACCGGTCCCGCACTGGGATCCCTGCGGCACCAGTTGGAGGAATCCAGGCTCGGCACCGTCGAGGCCCTGTCGGACGTGAGGATCGGCACAGGCCGGCACGATGAGGCGATCTTCGACCTCGCCCCGGCGGTGTCGAACAACCCCCTCCACGAAGGACTGCACTATCAGTACATGCGAGCCCTGGCCGTCACCGGGCGCCGGGCGAAGGCACTCGAAGTCTTCAACCTCCTGCGGCTGAACCTGGTGTCCGAGCTGGGCATCGAACCCGGCGCACCGATCCAGCAGTTGCAGTATCAGATCCTCAACTCGTCGGACATCGGTCACATGGCCGCGTACTCGCCGTCCACCGGCGGGATGGCGCCGGTGGTGTAGGCGGCGAGCTGGTCGGCGCGGTCGGGGAGCACCGAGATGCCGTGGCGCCTGCAGATCCGCGTGATCCGGATGATCCGGTGGGTGCGGGCGGCCGTCAGGTGGTGAGCACGTCCCGCGGCGCAGGCGAGGTCCACGGCCGCCGCCCCGCCGGATCGGGTCACCACCGGCACGTTCACCCCGTGCCGACGAGGCGTGGGGGAAACAGCCGGGCAGATCGATGACAGCGGTCGTAGAGGCGTGGGCGGCAGCGAACTTCTCCTCGGGCCGTCCGGCAGCCAGGACGTTCGCACCCCGAGCGGCGAAGGCAGGTGCGGCGGCTCGCCCGGTGCCGGCGCCGCTGCCGGTGATGACTGCGGTCTTCCCCGTCGGGGTGGCCATCGCGTCTCACCTCCTGGTCGGGATGAACAGATCCTTCCGCCCAGAAGAACACCTTTCGCAGGGCACTGGTTGCACTCGTCGGCGCGGCCGGGAAGCCGGCGGCCGCAGGCCGCCGGTCCGGTTCGTCAGGTCGGCTGCCCGCCCCGCGTGAGCGTCCGTCCCGCCGTCCGGTCGGCCAGCAGGACGTGGTCGAGCCCCCGGGTCAGGCTGTGCCGGTCCGCGGGCGGATCGATTCGGCCGAGGATCCGCAGCGCGCCGTCGGCCGGATCGCGCACCGCCCGGTCACGGGTACACAGCCAGCCAGGTCCGTCCGCGGCTCCGTCGGCGATGAAGCGGGCGGGTGCCGTCTCCTCCGTCAGATACGGCGTGCGCTCCATGCGGACCTGCAGCTCTCCGTCGACCAGCCGCACCCGCGTCCCCGGCGCCGCCATGCCCACCGTGCCCGGGCCGAACCATCCCGTCGGGTCGGCGGCCACGATGCCGGTCTCCGTCGTGCCGTACGCCTGTCCGATGCGCACGCCGTATCGCTCGGTGAACCGGGCGTACACACGGTCCTCCAGCCGGTCGCCGCCGGAGATCGCGCGGTGCAGCCTCGGCATCCGCACGGCGCGGTCCGCCAGGGCCAGTCCTGTGAAGTGCTCGGTCATGCCCAGAATCGTGTCGGAGCCCGACCGGATCGCCGCGCGGAGCACGGCCGGCCTCGTGCTGCGGCTCGCGAAGACCGTGACGGCACCGGCATTCATGTTCTGCAGCAGGCCACCGATGAGGTTGAAGGAGTGCGCGACCGGGCCCAGAAGCAGCACCTTCGAGCCGGGTCCGGGCATGCCGCCGATACGGCGGAAGACGTCGAGTTCGGTCAGCAGGGACTGCGGGGTGCGTCCCACTGCCTTGGCCAGTCCGGTGCTGCCGGAGGTGAAGTGGACGAGGCAGTGGTCGCTGACGGCTCGATGCCCGCCCCGGAGCTGGCGGACGAACATCTCGCACTCGTCCTGAAAGCGGTGTGGCCCGAAGGAGGACGCGTCGAAGGACACGTAGAACTGGGGCCGGCAACGGTCGAGGAGCCGGCCCAGCTCACGGCCGCGTATCGTCGGTCCCATCAGCATGACCTGAGCGTCGAGCGACCACAGTGCGAAGACGGACCACAACTGGGTGAAGCTCGGGGTTCCCCGCAGGGCCACGGTGGTGCCGGGCCGGATGCCGTGGGCCAGGAAGAGCCGGCGCAACGCGCCTGTCTGTGTGCGGAGCCGCTCGTATGTCACCTCGTGACGGGCCCGTGCCCACACCGCACCCGCGGGATGCCGTGCCAGCAACTCCGCTCCCCACCAGTCGGGCTCACCGGCACCGGACGTTTCACGCATGGAGGATGCCCACACTTCCCACTCCTCGCCAGGACTGTGCCGCACTGGTTCGAACACCGGAGTGAGGAGAAGAGTTGCACACCGGCGGGGACCGCACACCCGCGGGTGGCTCAGCCGGCCGCTTCCAGGTCGAGGAGGTACTTCTTGGCGGCGGATCCCCCCGCGTATCCGGTGAGTTGACCCGAGGCACCCACGATGCGGTGGCAGGGGAGGACGACACACAGCGGGTTGGCGCCGAGCGCCCTGCCGACCGCCCGGGCGGCCTTGGGGCGGCCCAGTCGCTTCGCGAGTTCGCCGTAGGTGCTGGTGCGGCCGTAAGGGACGAACTCCTCCAGCCCCACGACGGTTTCCCGGACGAAAGCGGTGGCCCTGCGCAGATCCAGCGGAAGCGTGAACGTCCGCAGCCGGCCGCCGAGGTACGCGTCGAGCTGGGCGCGGGCCTCGTCCAGAACGGCCCGCTGGGCCGGTGTGGCGTCCCACGGCACCGTCAGCCGGTCGGGCACGCGCGGCTCCGCAACATCCGGTGTGCGGAATCCGCAGTACACGAGGGCCTCGCCGGTGGCCGCAAGGGTCAGCATGCCGACAGGGGTGGGATGACTGACGGTCACGGGATCGTCGGCGCACGGTGGTTCAGCCAGGGGCATTACGGAGTTCTCTCTCTTCCGGTTCTGTCGGACAGCGGGCGGTCTCAGGCGGTGAGGGGCCGGCAGCTGCGGCATGCGCGATATCCGGCCTGTCGGGCCTCTGAGGCGTTGTGGAACGGCCGCTGGTGCCGCGGTGTGATGCGGCGGGCATGCGCGCAGGTGGGATGGCAGTAGATGTGTGTGGTGGCGCTGCCCAGCAGGAAGGCGCCTCGCCGGGCCAGCTCTGCCAGCCGTGTCATGTCGATGCCCTCGGTGGCCCGCAACGCTTCTCCTGTGCCGGGCGGATACGCGGCATCACAGGGCGTGCCGTCCTCGCCCGTGATGCGGTGGCAGGGAATCAGCAGGACCGCCGGGTTCGCCGCGAGTGCCCGGCCGATGATGTCACCGCCTTCGCACTCGCGCTCGCCGCGTTCACGCTCGCCGCGCTCACGATCGAGGCCCGCCTCCCTGGCGATCCAACTTACCGGACGCAGCTGCCCCTTGGGGACGGTCCGCACGGCGTCCAGGACCGCGCGCTGTTCCGTGCCGACGTGTCCCATGTCGATGGCCAGGTTCTTGGCGCGCCCGGTGCGCACGGCCGTGCGCAGCCCGGGGAACGGTGTCGTGGCACGGATCGCGGTCCGTCGGGTCCGGCTCCGGTGCAGTTCCTCGAACCCGTCGGGTCCGGTGACCATCGTCTCCAGCATCGCGCCGGTGACCGCATGCGGGCCGAAGGCGACGTAGAGTCCGCCGGCGTCCGTGTCGACCCGCACATAGCTGTCGTACCGGTCCCGGGCGATCCCTGCCCGCCGCAGCACGCGCAGCCTGAAGTCCGCCGGAGCGGGGGAGGCGAGGGCGGCCAGCGCTTTCTCCAGTTCCGGCGCTGACGGCAGGGGCCCTTCGTCGTCCGGTCTCATCGCAACACCTCCCTCGTGGGCGGGGCCTTGGCGTCGAGCAGCTGACGCAGACTGTCGATGCCCCGGGAGACCTGTGCCTTCACGGTCCCGACCGGACATCTCCGAGCCTCGGCGATCTCTCCGTAACTGAGGCCGACCACATGTCTGAGCACGACGGCGATGCGGGGGTTCTCCGGCAGCTCGGTCAGTGCAGACACCAGCCGGACCCGGTCCTCGGCCGTCGCCACCCGCTCTTCCGGGCCGGGAGCCGTGTCGGGCCAGGCCTGGCAGGCGTCCTCGACCGGCGTCGTGGACACCGGGCGGCGCACGTTCGTACGGACGTGGTTGCGCCAGACGTTGGCCGCGATGGTCATCAGCCAGGCGCGTGGCCGTAGTTCACGGCGGCGCTGGAGCTCGTAGCCCCGCAGCGCGGCGTAGGCGCGTAGGAACGTCTCCTGTCCCAGGTCGTCCGCGTCGGTGGCCGACCCCGAGACCCGGAACAGGAACGTACGGACCGCCGCGGAGTGGACGCGTACGAGTTCCGTGAAGCCGTCGTCGAGATCCACCGCCAGGCGCTCGGGCAGCTGCTCGTCCATCACTGGTCAGAACACCCCGGTTTCTCCGAGAGTCGCACAGGACGTCATGGCGTGCGGGCCACCACCGGGCCTCAGCTCTCCTGCCCTGCCGAATCCACTGTGCGGCGGGTGCCGCCCCGGCGCTGGCGTGATTCAGACACGGCGTTCGGCGCTGCGCCGCGGCCTGGGCGCGAGGGCCGGCCGCGGGCCCCGGGGGGCTCGTTCGGTCCGGTGATTCGGCGGCAAGTTCCAGGACGTGTCGGGGCTGCTCGATTGCGTACCGTTCCCGGGACAACACCCTGTGACTCGGGATGAGGACGGTCTGACATGGACATCGCGGTGCGGGCCCCCGTCGTCATCGTCGGCGGGGGGCCGGTCGGGCTCGCTCTCGCTCTCTTCCTCGACGCCCAGGACGTGGCGAGCGTGGTGTGCGACGAGGGCGACCCGTCCTTCGCCCATCCACGGGGCAACACCCACAACGCGCGCACCATGGAGCACTACCGGCGGCTCGGCATCGCCGACCGGGTACGCGCCCTGGGCCTGCCCGAGGAACATCCCACGGACGTCGCGTACTTCACCCGTTACAGCGGCTTCGAACTGGCACGGCTGCCGATGCCGTCGAGCGCGCAGAAGCGCAAGGCCGTCGCTTCGGCGCCGCGGACGGACCAGGTGCCCGAGCCGCTGCACCGCGCCAATCAGATGTACGTCGAGCGGTTCCTGGTCCGGCACGCGCGGGCCCGGCCCCGCATCACCCTGCGGTACGGGTGCCGGGTCGAGGGGATCCTCCCGGACGGCGCGGGCGTGACCGTGCGGCTCCGGGGCGGCGAACGGCTGCGGGCCCGCTACGTCGTCGGCTGCGACGGCGGGCGCAGCCTGGTGCGCCACTCGGCAGGGATCTCCTACTCCGGGCAGAGTTCGCTCGACCAGGACATCCTCGGCCGACGGGCCACCGCGGCCCATCTGCGGCTGCCCACCCTGCGCCGGGAGTTCCTCGGCGGGCGGGACGCCTGGAGCTACTGGGCCGTCAACGCCGAGGTCGTCGTCAACCTCTTCTCCCTCGACGGAACGGACGAGTACAGCCTGCTGACCAGCTCGCTGGATCCCGACTTCTTCGACGCACGGCAGCTCGCGCGCATCGTGCGGCAGGCGGCGGGAGCCGACCTACCGGTCCAGGTGCTCGGCCATCGGCCCTGGACGCCGGGGGCGGCGCTGGTCGCCGAGAGTTTCGGCACGGAACGCGTGTTCCTCGCCGGGGACGCCGCCCATCTGTTCACCCCCACGGGCGGGTTCGGGATGAACACGGGCATCGACGACGCGGCGAACCTCGCATGGAAACTGGCTGCCCGCGTGCACGGCTGGGGCGGGGAAGGCCTGTTGGACAGCTATGCCGCGGAGCGTCGCCCCGTCGCCCTGCGCAACACCGCCGCGGCCCGGGAACTCAACCGGAATCTCGCCGGCCTGCAGCGCCCGGCCGTACTCGACGACGACTCGCCCGAAGGGCGCGCCGCGCGCGAGGCGCTGGGGGCCCGGCTGGGGGGCTTCGGCGAGCAGTTCGGGTCCCTCGGTGTCCAGCTGGGCGCGCGCTACGACGGCTCTCCCGTCATCGTCGGTGAAGATCGCGACGATCCGCCCACGGACTGCCTCACCAGCTATACGCCGAGCAGTGTCCCGGGCGGTCGCGCCCCGCATCTGTGGCTGGACGAGCGGCGGGAGAGGGGCGGTTCGCTCTTCGACCGGCTCGGCCCCGGCTTCACACTGCTGCGCCTCGGCGGGCGGCCGCCCGCCTGCGACGCGCTGCGGGCGGAGGCCGCCGCTCGCGGCATCCCGCTGACCGTCCTGGACATACCCGACGGGGCGGCACGTGACCTCTACGAACGCGACCTGGTGCTCATCCGCCCGGACCAGCATGTCGCCTGGCGCGGCAGCCGGCTGCCGGAGAGCGTGGGTGCGCTGCTCGCCAGGGTGTCCGGCAGCATGTGAGGTCCGCGGACCGGCCGGCGCGCGCGGCGGATACGGCGACGGCGCACGCGGCTCCCGGCAGTACCGGAGGTGTGACGCCACCCCGTCCGCCAGGAGCTTCGTCGTTGCCGTGCGACGGGATCCGGCGGCCCGCCCGGGGACCGCGAGGGGCCTCAGGAGCGGCGGTCCTCGTGGGCCACGACCTGCTGGCGCTGCTCTCCCAACCCTGCCACCGAAAGCCGCAGGCTGTCCCCGGGCTTGAGGAAGCGGTTGCGGGCGAAGCCGACACCGGCGGGCGTGCCCGTGGCGATCACGTCTCCGGGCAGCAGCGTCATGAAGCGGCTGAGATACGCCACGACATGAGCGCAGTCGAAGATCATCTCACTGGTCGATCCCGCTTGCATGATCTCGCCGCTGACCTCGGCGGTGAGTTCCAGGTTCTGCGGGTCCGCCACCTCGTCGGCGGTGACGAGCCAGGGACCGAGGGGGCAGAAGGTGTCGCTGCTCTTTCCCTTGACCCATTGCCCGCCGCGCTCCACCTGGAAGGCGCGCTCCGAGACATCGTTGACCACGCAGTATCCGGCGACGTAGCGCTGCCAGTCCTCCTCGGCCACGTACTGCGCCTTCTGCCCGATGACCAGTCCGAGTTCGACCTCCCAGTCCCCTTTCTCCGCGCCCTTGGGGAGTACGACATCGTCGTACGGGCCTGAGATCGACGTCGTCGCCTTCATGAAGACAACGGGTTCGGACGGGATGGGCTTGCCCGTTTCCCGTGCGTGGTCACGGTAGTTGAGGCCGATGCACACCACTTTCGAGGTCCCCGTCAGACAGGGGCCGATCCGTTCACCCTCGTCCACCAGCGGCAGGCTCTCCGGAGCGATGCCGCGCAGTCGGCTCAGAGCCTCGGGTGCCAGAAGCTCAGGGGTGATGTCCGCGTGGATCCCGCTGAGATCGCGGACCCGGCCGTCCTGGTCGAGGATTCCCGCCTTCTCACGGCCGGGCTGTCCGTAGCGCACCAGCTTCATGCAATCCGCTCCTGCCTGCCGACCGACCGGGCTCGACACCCGCGTCGGAGTCGTGTGAGCCGTTGGGAGCCACAGCCCGCCGGGGCCGCCCGCCCCAAGGCAGTGACGGGCCGAGTCTCGGTCCGGCGGGCGGCGCCCGGCACTCCGACCCTTGCGGTCGAACTCACCGGCCCGTGCCTCGATCCACCGGCCCGCGCCTGGACCCACCGGCCCGCGCCCCGCGGATTTCGACAGCAACATGCAGAGCGTGTGCGCCACAGAACGCCTTCTACGGTTGACCGACGGTAAGCAGCCCGCCGCTCCGGGAGATGACCATGGGAGAAAGCTCGCCTGCCCCGCAGCCCACGCGCCGAACGGGACTTCTCGGTGTACATTCCCTCGACAGCTTCAGCCTCGCCGTTCCCGATCTGGCGGTGGCGGAGGGGTTCTACCGCGATTTCGGCCTCACCGTGACGGAGCGGGGAAACGGCCTCGGCCTGTTCACGGACGACAGCACGCACTGCTGGGGCAACTTCTCCGAAGGCCGGACCAAGAAGCTGAAGCACCTCTCCTTCGGTGTGTTCCCCGACGACCTGCCGCGGTTCGCCCGGAGGCTGCAGCATCAGGGCATCACGCGTCTCGACCCGCCGGCCGGAACCGAGAGCGACGGCGTGTGGTTCCAGGACTGCGACGGACTGCTGATCGAGCTGAGGGATGCCGGGAAAAGCTCCCCGAACGAGAAGTCACGGACCCTCATGCCGGCTTCGCCTCCCGGGACACGGTGCGCTCCGCTGCGTTCCGAAACCGGACAGGTCAGACCGCGCCGGCTGCAGCACGTCCTGATCTTCACGCGGAACGTGGACCGGGCGGTCGAGTTCTACGGCCGGGTGCTGGGCCTGCGGCTGTCGGACCAGGCCGGCGAGGTCGCCTTCATGCACGGCGTGCACGGCAGCGACCACCACCTGCTGGCATTCGCCGCGTCGAACGGGCCCGGGTTCCACCACTGCAGCTGGGACGTCGCCTCCGTCCACGACGTCGGCCTCGGGGCGATGCAGATGGCCGACCAGGGATTCAGCGCCGGCTGGGGCCTCGGACGGCACGTTCTCGGATCGAACTATTTCCACTACGTCCGCGATCCGTGGGGCAGCTACTCGGAGTATTCGGCCGCAATGGACTACATTCCCTGCGGGATGGACTGGTCCGCGCAACAGCACAAGCCGGAAAACGGCTTCTACCTCTGGGGACCCGAACCCCCCGAGGGATTTGCCGTAAACGGCGAGGTCGCATAGCGGCGGCCCCAGGGGGTATCCGGTTGACGCCGTGCGCGCCGGACGAACACCACGTCCGAATATCGCCAGCTCCGCTCCTTCGGCTCCGGTTGACTTGAGTCCGCGACACGGGTCACGTCGCCGCGTTCGAACGGTCAGAGAGGGAGTCGATGACTGAGGCAACACAGAGGCCGCAACACTCCGGGTGGCTGCTGACGGCGTTACTGGGCGGAATGTTCCTGGGCAACGTGGACATCGCCATCGTCAACATCGCCACCCCCTCGATCCAGCATCATCTGCACGCCTCTGGGGCCGAGCTGGAGCTGATCGTCTCCGGCTACACCCTCACGTACGCCGTGCTGCTCATCACCAGCGCACGGCTGGGCGGTGCGCGCGGCTACCGGCGGATGTTCCAACTCGGTCTCACGGTCTTCACCTTCGGGTCGCTGGCCTGCGGCCTGGCGCCGACGCCTGTCCTCCTGGTGGTCGCCCGGGTCGTCCAGGGGGCCGGTGCCGCGCTGCTCACCTCGCAGGTGCTGACCGGTATCCAGCTCAACTTCCAGGGCCCCGCCCGCAGCCGTGCCCTCGGGCTGTACACGGCGGTGCTGTCGGGCAGCGCGGTGTTCGGCCAGGTCATCGGCGGTGTTCTGGTCTCGGCGGATCTGTTCGGGACGGCCTGGCGCCCGATCTTCCTGATCAACGTCCCGCTCGGACTCTGCCTGATCGTGGTCGGCTGGCGCTTCCTTCCGGCGGACGGACGGCGCGGCACTCAGCGCATGGATCTGGCGGGTGTGGCCGTCCTGTCCGCGGCGCTGCTGCTGCTCGTCCTGCCCATGGTGCTGGGCCGCGAGGCGGGCTGGCCCGCGTGGACGTGGATCTGCTTCGCCGCGAGCCTGCCCGCCCTCGCGTGGTTCGTCGGGGTCGAGCGCCGTGTGGGCCGGCGGGGAGGGCAACCACTGATCACGCTGTCCCTCCTCACCCGCAAGCCGGTGGTGTACGCCCTGGTCTCCCAGGCCGCCACCCGGGCCACGTACTTCGCCCTGCTCTTCGTGCTGGCGCAGTATCTGCAGGCGGGACTCCACAAGAGCGCCACCTACTCGGGCCTCGTCCTGGTGTCCTGGGTGGCCGCCTTCGGTGTCTCCGGCCCGCTGCTCGACCGCATGCCCGCCGCTGTCAAGCGCCGGGTGGCCCCCCTCGGCACCGTGCTGCTCGCGCTCGCCTTCGCAGGCATCGGTGTGGGGGCGTGGGCCGGCACGACGAGCGGCGTGCTGCTGACGGCCCTGCTCGGTCTCGGCGGGCTGGGGTACGGAGCCGCGTTCAGCGGCACGCTCACCCATCTGACCAGCGCGGTGGAGGACCGGTACGCGCCGGACATGAGCGGGCTGTTCAACACCACCCTTCAAGTCGGCGGCGTGCTGGGCGTCGCGCTCTTCGGCACCGTGTACCTGGATCTCGCTCCGAGCGGCGGGCGCGCGGCAGCGGTGCACGGCTTCATGGTGATCACCCTCGTGCTGAGCGCTGTCGGATTCGCCGCGGCGGCCCTGGCGCAACTGGCGGTCCTCAGCAGGCGCACCGCACCCGCCGCGGCGAGCAGCACCCCCGCCCGGACCAAGACCGCGACGTAACGGGCCGCGGCAGTCCGTCCGTCATCGCGGGTGACGGCATACCCGAGCGGCGTGGGCCACCATCCGGCCCGCGCCGCTTTTTCATGCCTGCGTCGGAACCGGGTATTCCCGTTCTCTGTAGCGGCTCTATGCAGCTTCTGGTGCCGTCGATGGCAGGATGTTTTTCAGCGGAAAACCGGTATCGACGAGCCTCACAAGCAGAGCGTCGTCGTGGGTGCATTCAATCTACACGTGGCTGCCGACCGGCGTGCCGATGTGCAACAAAGAGCGGACGGCGGCCCCGGTATCTGTTGCACAAAGGAGTGCCCGACCATGAGATCTTTTTCCACGGGAAAATCATTGCGTCTGGCAAGGCTGTCCGGTCATGGAGACGGGCGCTATCTGTTCATTCCCCTCGACCACTCCGTCTCGGACGGGCCGATCGCCAAGGCCGACCGCTTCGACGCACTGGTCCGCGACGTCGTGGCCGGCGGTGCCGACGGCATCGTCGTGCACAAGGGCCGGGCGCGGGTCATCGACCCCGAACTGCTCTCGCGCTGCTCCCTGCTCGTCCACCTGAGCGCCAGCACCGCGCACAGCCCGGACGTCGACGCCAAAGTCCTGGTCGGCGATGTCGAGGACGCCATCCGCCTCGGGGCCGACGCGGTGAGCGTGCACGTGAACATCGGATCGGACACCGAGGCCGCCCAGATCGCCGACCTGGGGACGGTCGCCACGGCCTGCGACCGCTGGGGCATGCCCCTGCTCGCCATGATCTACCCGCGCGGCCCCCGGGTCACCGACCCCTCCGACCCCGCTCTGCTCTCCCACGTGGTCAACATCGCCGCCGACCTCGGAGTCGACATCGTCAAGACGGTGGTCGCCACGCCGACGGAGCGGATGGCCGAGGTCGTCGAAAGCTCCCCCCTCCCCATCGTCGTGGCCGGCGGTGCCCACGACGGCAGCCTCGCCGACTTCGCCACCTCCGCCCTTGCCGTCGGATGCCGCGGCCTTGCCGTCGGGCGCCGGGTGTTCGGCTCGACGGCACCCCGCGCGACCGTCCTCGAACTGGCCGGGATCGTCCACGGTCCCGCCGGTTCCCTCCTCTCCACCTCCTCTCCGCGAATGGCAGGTGCCCTGTGAAGCTCAGCTGGATTGATGTGCGATCGATCGGCACGGCGAAGGAAGCCGTCATCGAAGAGGCGATCCATGCCCGGATCGACGGGATCCTCACATCCGACCCGGCGGACCTGGCTTCCCTGCCGCCCACGGTGAAGAAGATCCTCTTCCCCCAGGGACAGACCCTCCCCGACGATTTCGGGGCCGCCGACGTGGTCGTCGTCGACCCGGCCAAGCACGGGGAACCGGCGGAACTGGCGCTGCGTCACCCCGAGCTGGAATTCGGCCGCTACGTCGAGATCGTCGACGCCGAGACGCTGGAGGAGGCCTGCCGCTCCGGCCGTACGGACAAATGGAGCCTGCTCGACTTCCGCGACCCCACGAAGATTCCGCTGGAGATCGTGATCGCGGCGGCAGCCAGGGCGGAGGGCAGCCTCGTCACCGTCGCCCACGACGTCGAAGAGGCCGAGATCATCTTCGGTGTCCTCGAACTCGGCTCGGACGGTGTGCTCATGGCACCGGCCAAGGTCGGTGACGCCACCGCCCTGAAGAGGTCCGCCGAGGCCGGAGTACCGGATCTTGAGCTGACAGAGCTGGAGATCACCGCCACCGCACATGTCGGGATGGGCGACCGGGCCTGTGTGGACACGACCGCCTACTTCGGCAAGGACGAGGGCATCCTGGTCGGCTCGCACTCCAAGGGCATGATCCTGTGCGTCAGCGAGACCCATCCGCTGCCCTACATGCCCACGCGGCCCTTCCGCGTCAACGCCGGAGCCATCCACTCCTACACCCTCGGGCAGAACGAACGCACCAACTACCTCAGCGAGTTGACGGCCGGCAGCAAGGTCACCGCCGTGGACGTCCACGGCCGGACCAGGCTGGTCACCGTGGGCCGCGTCAAGATCGAGAGCCGTCCGCTGATCTCCATCGACGCGGTCGGCCCCGACGGACGCACGGCCAACCTGATCCTCCAGGACGACTGGCACGTGCGTGTGCTGGGCCCGGGCGGTGCCGTACTCAACAGCACCGAACTCAAGCCGGGAGACAAGGTGCTCGGCTATCTGCCCGTCGCCGACCGGCACGTCGGCTATCCCATCAACGAGTTCTGCCTGGAGAAATGAGCGCCGTGCGGGAAGAGGAGTCCGAAGGGGCGCGGTGGGCGGCGCGGCCGGCCGGGGACTTCGCCGACGACGACGCACGCTGGCGCGCGGTGCTGCGGCGCGACCGCCGCGCCGACGGGGCCTTCTGCTACTCGGTGGTGACGACCGGCACCTACAGCCGCCCCTCGTGCGGCTCGCGGCATGCGCACCGCGCCAACACGGTGTTCTTCGCCGACCCGGCCGCGGCGGAACGGGCGGGCTTCCGGCCCTGCCTGCGCTGCCGTCCGGACAAGGCCTTACGCGACACCCATGTCGAGACAGTCATACGGTCATGCCGGGTCATGGAGGCTTCCGGGCCGACCCCGTCGCTCGGTGAACTCGCGGACGCGACGGGCTTCAGCCGGTTCCACTTCCATCGCGTCTTCACCTCACGGATGGGAGTGACACCCCGGCTCTACGGTGTCGCCTGCCGCGGCGACCGGCTGCGGCGGGCCATCCACCGGACGCCGACCATCACGGAAGCCATCTACGAGTCGGGATTCAACTCCAGCGGAAACTTCTACGCCCTGGCGCAGAACCTCCTGGGCATGACCCCCACCGCCTTCAAGAACCGTGGGCGCGGGGTGCGCGTGCGCTACGCGTTCGCCGAGTGCCAACTCGGCCACCTGCTCGCCGCCACCACCCGCGCGGGCGTCTGCTCCCTGCTGCTCGGCCCGGACCCGAAGAGCCTGCTGCGGCGGCTGCGCGACCACTTCGCCGCAGCGGAGATGACCGCCGCGGACCGTGGCTTCAACCGGCACCTGGCCGACACCCTGCACCGGGCCGCGCCCCTCGCGGCCGGCCGGGGCATCCCCTGGGACATCCGCAGCAGGGCCCTGGCCGAGTGGGTGCGCACAGCGCTCGCCGGAACACCGGAGCAGGCATCCTCCACCGAAGGCTGAGAGGCACGCAGATGTACCTATTCGGGACCCATCGGTCCGTCGCCGAGCGCCTGCGGCTGACCGCCGATCGCCGCCTCGGCGCGGGCAACTTCTTCTGGCACGCCTGGCAGATCGCGAGCGACCGGGACAGGCCTCTCCTGTTCCACCCCGACACCACCTCTCCCACCTGGGACGACGCAGAGATGCCCGGCATGTCCCTCAACGACATGCGGGTCACCGTCATCCGGTACGCGCACTGGTACCGCGCGCACGGCGTCCTGCCGTCGACCCACGTCGGGCTCTACACCCGTCATGGCCTGTACGGTCTGCTGCACCACATAGCGATCACGAGCCTCGGCGCGGTGGCCGTGCACTGCAACCCGGACATGGCCAGGGAAACCGCTGCCGAGTACTTCCGGCGCACCCGCACCACGGTGCTCGTCGGCGACGCGGACCTGCTCGCCGCGTGCGCCGACGTCTGGGCCAGGCCCCAGGGCGCCTCGGCCAAGACCGTACTGACGGAAGACATCCGGCGGCTCGACGAGACGGCCCCGCGCCCGTCGGGATTGATGCCCGGCTTCCCGTACGCGCACGGGGGCGACGACCTCGTGATGATCTCGCACTCGTCCGGGACCACCGGCCGGCCCAAGGCTCCGGTCTTCACGCACGCCTCGTTCTTCGACGGCAAACGCGAGCGGTTCTGGACGTTCCCGTCGCTTCGCTCCGACCGCATGCTGACCGCACTGCCGCACAGCCACTCGGCAGGCATCAGCTATCTGAGCATGGCTTTGCTGCTGGGGATTCCCACCCTCGTGCTGGACGGCGCGGACGGCGACCTGGTGGCCCGGGCGATCAACCGCTTCCGCCCCACGTTCGTCCTCGCCTTCCCGCTGACCCTGGCGGAGATCGACGTCGCCCGGATCACCCCGTACGCGGCACGGTCCGTCCACTCCTGGAACGGGATGGGCGACGCCTCGCACGAGCGGCACATCCGCCCGCTCACGGCACTCGGCACACGGCGCGAGGGACGCCGCAGGCTTACCGGCTCGCGCTACGTCGACGGCCTGGGCTCGTCCGAGATGGGCATGGTGCTGTTCCGTACGGTCCACACCCCGCAGACCGCCGAGTACGGCCGTCTCATCGGCCGCCCGGTCAAGGCCGTGCGGGACGCCGCCGTCCTCGACGAGCGGGGCCGCCCGGTCCCCGACGGCGAGGCCGGGCTGCTGGGCGTACGCACCCCCAGCGTCACCCCGGGCTACTGGGACGACCCGGCCCTCGGCCAGGAATCCCTCAGCAACGGCTACTTCCTGACAGGAGACGTCGTACGGCGCGAGCCCGACGGCCGCTGGTACCACCTCGACCGCACCCCGGATGTGATCCGTACCGCCGAGGGCCCCGTCTACAGCCTTCCCCTGGAGGAGTCGGTGCTGCTGACGACGCAGGCACTCGACGCGGCAGTGGTGGCCGTCGACGATCCCGACCACCCGGGGCGGTCGCTGCCGGCCGCGGTGGTCCTGTTCCGCGGCACGCCCGACGCCGAGCCGGGAGCCCTGCTCGGCCGGTGCAACGCCGTGCTCGCCGAGCAGGGGCTCGCCCCGCTCGCCGGGCTGGTCGTGGCGGCGGACCGCGGCGCGCTGCCGGTCGGTCCCACCGGCAAGGTGCTCAAGCGCCGGCTGCGCGAGGACCACCGCGACCTGCTGCGCCGCCCTGCCGAGGGGCCCGTGGCGCACGACCGCGGGACATCCCCGCGGACCGTGCCCGAGGCCGTCGAGTAGCCGCCTTCGACGGAGCGGCTCCCCACGGTGCCCGGCGCCGACGACCGCGTCGAACGATCCGACATCGAAAGGCTCGACACATGGCACACGAGAACCCCACGCGTCGCGTGGTGGACCTTCTCACCGGCGCCTGGCAGGCCCAGGCGCTCCATGCGGCCGCCGCACTCGACATCCCCGACCGCGTCCATGCCGGGTGCACCACGCCCACGGCGCTGGCCGACGCGACCGGATCCCGACAGGACGGTATCGAACGCCTGATGCGCCTGCTGACCGCCATGGGCGTCTTCGACGGCGGCGCCGACGACGGCTACCGCCTCACTCCCGTCGGCGACCTGCTGCGGAGCGACCACGACCGCTCCATGCGGGACATGGCCGTGATCTACGGCGAGGAGTTCTACCGCGCCTGGGGCGCCGTTGTTCCCGCGATCCGTACCGGCGACTCCGGATTCCGGCACGCCTTCGGCACCGCGCTGGGCGAGCATCTGGCCGCTCACCCGGAGACCGCCGCACGCTTCCAGCGCGCCATGAACGCCGGCAACGTCTTCTTCCCGGACGTCATCGACGCCTACGACTTCTCGTCCGCGCACACCGTCGTCGACGTCGCGGGGGGTGCCGGCAGGCTGCTGGCCACGATCCTGCGCGCCCACACGGGACTGCGCGGCGTGCTGTTCGACCTTCCCCACGTGATCCCGGTCGCCGAGGAGCACCTCCTGCGCGTGCTCGGCGCCGGCCGTCACGAAACGGTCGGCGGCGACGTCTTCGAGAGGGTCCCCGCCGGCGGTGACGTCTACCTGTTGTCGCGGGTGCTGCAGGACTGGGACGACATGCGCTGTGTCCAGCTGCTGTCCACGGTCCGCGCGGCGATGCCCGACTCCGCCCGGCTGCTGGTCGTGGAGCGGGTCGTCCCGACCGACGGATCGGCATTGCTTCCCCTCCTGTGGGATCTGCACCTCCTGGTGCAGGCGGGCGGGCGGGAGCGGACGCTCGACGGCTACCGGACGCTGCTGGGCAGGGCCGGGCTGCGTCTGGAGTCCGTCTGCGACATGGCCCTGGAGACCAGCCTGCTCGTCGCGGCACCGGCGAAGGAGGACGCATGAACGTGCCTCCCGAGCCCGGTCCGGACGGCCTCCGCCGCGTCCCCGTACTCGTCGTGGGCGGCGGGGGTGCCGGACTCACCTCGTCGCTCGCCCTGTCCGACCTCGGTGTCGAGTCCCTGCTCGTGGAGCGCCACCCCTCGACGTCGGTGCAGCCCAAAGCGCACATCCTCAACGCCCGGACGATGGAGATATTCGCGCACCACCAGGTGGCCGCCGACATCCGCCGCGAGGGATCGCCCCCGGAGAACTGCAGGGCGATGGCCTGGCTGTCCAGCCTCGGCGGGGACGAGCCCTACGACCGCAAGGTGCTGTACCGCACGAGCGCCTACGGTGGCGGGGAACTGGCCGAACGCTACGCCAAGGCGTCCGCGCAGCCGCATGCCAATCTCGGCCAGCGCTGGCTCGAACCGCTGCTGCGCCGCCACGCCGAGGAGCGTGCGCCCGGCGGCCTGCTCTTCCACCACGAACTGCTGACCCTCGACGAGGACGGGACCGGAGTCACCGCGACCGTCCTGGACCGCACCGGCGGCCGGACGTTCCGGGTCCGTGCGTCGTACGTGATCGCGGCGGACGGCGGCAAGACGATCGGCCGGCTGCGGGACATCCCCATGGAGGGCACCCCGACCTTCCTGGAGTGGATCAACCTCCATGTCCGGGCCGACTTCTCGCCGTTCATCCCGTACGACGACGCGGTGGTCAACCGGGTCTCCAGCCTGTCGGACGACGGCACACTGGAGCACTGCGGGGTGGTGCCCATGGGGCCACGCCGCTGGGGGCGGCACTCCGAGGAGTGGACGCTGATGTTCTCGCGGCCTCCGGGTGGCAAAGAGGCGGCCGAACTGGACGACGAGACGATCGTCAAGATGGTGCGGCGCACCCTGAAGCTGCCCGACGCCCACCCCATGGACGTGCTGAGCATCAGCCGCTGGCCGGTGGAGGGCACGCTCGCCCGGACGTTCCGCTCGGGGCGGGTCTTCCTGGTCGGGGACGCCGCCCACCGCCATCCGCCGTCGGGGGCGCTGGGGCTCAACACCGGTGTCCAGGACGCCCACAACCTCGCGTGGAAACTGGCACTGGTCCTGCGGGGAAACGCCGACGAATCGCTCCTCGACAGCTACGAGCCGGAGCGGCGCCCGGTGGCCCGACGCGTCGTCGAGCGCGCCCTGTTCTCGCTCTTCAACCAGATCGCGTTCACGTCCGGCACCGGCGTGGTGCCCGGCGCCCGCCCCGAATGGAACCGGGCTCAGATGACGGCCCTGTTCTCCGACACCCCGGACGGCGAGACGCGTCGAGCCGTACTGCGCGAGTACTTCGACACCAATCGCATCACCACCGCGCACCTGGGTCTGGAGATGGGCTACGACTACGCCGACGCCGGGTTCGTCACTCCGGACCACACCCCGCGCCCGCGGACGGATCCGCTGGGTCTGCTCTGCCCGCAGACGGCCCGTCCCGGCTCCCGGCTTCCGCACGCGTGGCTGCGCCACCGCGGTGAGCGGGTCTCCACCCACCAACTGCACGGGACCCCGGGCTCGTTCCTGCTGTTCGCCGGCGCCCACGGCGGAGTATGGCGGGAGGCGGCGAAATCGGTGGCACAGCGCCACGGTGTCCGCATCGACGCGTACGCGGTGGGCGCCCCGGGCGAGCCGTACGACGTCGACGGCGAGTGGTACCGGCTGCGTGGGCACGACGAGGACGGAGTGGTCCTGGTCCGCCCGGACGGATTCGTGACGATGCGTCAACTCACCTACTGCGCATACCCCGAGGACGTGCTGAACGATGCGCTGGAGACCGCCCTGGGGCGGCGCGCGCACGCCGCGAGCAGGAAAGGGCACGACTAGATGAAGGGAGCCCTGCGCACCTCCGTCGCCATCGTCGGTGGCGGGGCGGTCGGACTGATGCTGGCGCTCTTCCTCGACCGCCACGGGGTGGAATCCGTGGTGTTCCACGCGGAGGACACCTGGCACGCCGAGCCGCACGGCAACGCACACAGCCCACGGACCATGGAGTACTGCCGCCGGCTGGGCATCGCGGCGCCGATCCGCCGGCTCGGGCTGCCCGCCGGACACCCCGCGGACATCGCCTACTTCACCCGCTTCGGCGGACACGAACTGTCCCGGCTGCCGCTGGCATGCCGAGGGCTGCGGATGCGTCAGGCGGCTGCCGCAGCCGCCACCGACCAGACCCCCGAACCGGTCCTGCGGGCCGACCAGATGTACGTGGAGAAGTTCCTGTACGAACACGTCCTCACCCGGCCGAACATCACCGTGCGCCACGGCCGGCACATCACCGCACTGGAACAGAACGCGGAGCGGGTGAAGGTGCTCGCCCAGCGCGCGGACGGGCCGGCGGAACAGTGGACGGCTCGGTACGCCGTGGGATGCGACGGCGGACACAGCCACGTGCGCCGCGCCGTCGGCGTCCATCACGAGCGCTGCGGATCACACCGACAGCGGACCCCGGGCCACTCGGTGACCGCGGCGCACCTGCGGCTGCCCACCTTCCACCACGACGTCGTGCCCGGCCGGCGCGCCTGGACCTACTGGGCGCTGAACAACGAACTCAGGGCGAGCCTGACCGCGCTCAACGGCAGGGACGAGTTCTTCCTGCTGGCCGACGCGCCGACGCCGGCGCCGACACCGCCGGCCGCCGGCCCGGACCGGCTCGTCGACGTGGTGCGCCGCGCCGCGGGAGTGCCGCTGCCCGTCGAGGTCCTCGGCCGCCGGCCGGGGACGCCGGACACGGCCCTGATCGCGCAGCGCTTCACCATCGGGCGGGTGCTGCTCGCCGGGGACGCCGCCCATCCGTTCGCGTGCGGCGGCGGGTTCGGCATGAACACGGGCGTCGACGACGCGGCCAACCTGGCGTGGAAGCTGGCCGCCGTCCTGCAGGGCTGGGGCGGCCCCGGTCTGCTCGCGACGTACGAGGCGGAGCGCCGCCCCGTCGCCCGGCGCAACGCCGCCGCGGCCGGGGAGCTGGGCGCGTCGCTGGACGCCGTCGAGCTGCCTGCCGCACTGGAGGAGGACAGCCCGCAGGGCGAGCGGACCCGGGTGCGTGCCGGGGACCTGCTGCGCTCGCACGGGGAGCGCACGCACGCCCTGGGCGTGCACCTCGGGGCCCGCTACGACGGTTCCCCGATCGTCGCCGGAGACGGGGAGCCGCCCGCCGACTCGTGGGGCACCTATGTGCCCAGCAGTGTGCCCGGTGGCCGGGCGCCCCACCTGTGGCTGGACGAGTGGCACGGCCAGGGCAGCTCGCTGTTCGACCGGTTCGGCCCGGGCTTCACACTGCTGCGGCTCGGCAGCGGGACCCCGAGCAGCAAGCCGCTGGAGGCAGCCGCCCAGGCGTACGGCATGCCCTTGACGGTCCTGGACGTCGACGTCCCCTGCGCCCGGGAACTCTACGAACACGACCTGGTGCTGATCCGCCCCGACCAGCACGTCGCGTGGCGGGGCAACCAGCTGCCCACCGACCCCGACGGCCTCGTGGCACAGGTGACCGGCGTGGGGCGGAGCGGGGCGAGGGGGACACGATGAGCGCGGCAGGGCTGGAGATCTGCATCGTCGGGGCCGGTCCGCGAGGCCTGTCGGTCCTGGAGCGGATCTGCGCCAACGAACGCGAGTCGGCCACGCACCCGTCGGTGACCGTCCACGTCGTCGACCCGTACCGGCCCGGCGCCGGCCGCGTCTGGCGCACGACGCAGTCGCACGAGCTGCTGATGAACACCGTGGCCTCACAGGTGACCGTCTTCACCGACGACTCGGTGGTGATGGACGGGCCGGTGGAACCGGGGC
Source organism: Streptomyces monashensis (assembly GCF_001866665.1). Taxonomy (GTDB): domain Bacteria; phylum Actinomycetota; class Actinomycetes; order Streptomycetales; family Streptomycetaceae; genus Streptomyces; species Streptomyces monashensis. The sequence continues at coordinate 35,423 of NZ_MLYO01000059.1, forward strand.
CCAGCCTCCACGCCTGGGCCAAGGAGGTCGTCCTGGGCGCGGAGCGGGACCTGTTCGACGACCGCACCCGCGCACAGGCCCGCGCACTCCACCCGGACGCGTATCCGACCCGTGCCTTCTACGGCCACTATCTCGCCGACGTCTTCCGGCGGATCACGCAACAGGCCCCGTCGCACTGCACGATCGTCGAGCACCGTACCCGCGCCGTGGCCCTGGCGGACGAGGGCGAGGTGCCCGGCGGCCCCCAGACCCTCGAACTCGCCGACGGCAGTCGCCTGTCCGGCCTGGACGCGGTCGTCCTCGCGCTCGGCCATGTGCCGGGACGGCCCTCGCCGAAAGAGGCCGCATGGGCGCGCGCGGCCACCCGGCTCGGGCTGACGTACTTCCTCCCGGCGAACCCCGCCGACCTCGACCTGTCGGCGGTCGAGCCCGGCCGGACGGTACTGATCCGCGGACTCGGGCTGAACTTCTTCGACCAGATGGCCCTGCTCACCCGCGGCCGGGGCGGCTCCTTCGTCCGACGCGGTGACCGGCTCGTCTACCTGCCCTCCGGACAGGAGCCGAGGATCGTCGCCGGGTCGCGGCGCGGCATCCCGTACCACGCGCGCGGGGAGAACGAGAAGGGCCCGCACGGCCGCTACGAGCCGCGACTGCTGACGACCGGGACGATCGGCGCCCTGCGGCGCAGGGCACACGACGGCGAGCGGATCCACTTCGCCACCGACCTGTGGCCGCTGGTCGCCAAGGAGGTCGAGTGCGTCTACTACGAGACACTGCTCACCGCCCGGGCACGGGCCGAGCAGGCGCCCGGATTCGGGCGGCGCTATCTGGCGGCCCCCGCCGGAGCCGCGCAGCGAGAACTGCTCGACGCCCACGGCATCGAGCACCGGGTCCGCTGGGACTGGGAAGCCGTCGCGCAGCCCACGCGCGGGCGCCGCTTCGCCGACCGCGCCGGCTTTCGCCGCTGGCTCCTGGACTATCTCGCCGACGACATCCGCCAGGCCCGGGCCGGCAACGTCAGCGGCCCGCTGAAGGCGGCCCTGGACGTGCTGCGGGACCTGCGCAACGAGCTGCGGCTCGCGGTCGATCACGGCGGCCTGGAGGGAAACTCGTACCGCGACGATCTGCAGGGCTGGTACACACCGCTCAACGCGTTCCTGTCCATCGGCCCGCCCGTCTCGCGCATCGAGGAGCTGCACGCGCTGATCGAGGCCGGGGTGGTCGACATCCTGGGGCCCGGCACGGAGATCGTCATGGCGACGGACGGCCCGCACACCGAGTTCGCGGCATCCTCCACCAGCGTCGACGCGGAGCCGGTACGGGCGACCGCGCTGATCGAGGCCCGGTTGCCGGAGCCCGATCTGCGGCAGACCGGCGACGCCCTGCTGCGCCAGCTGCTGACCAGCGGCCAGATCACCCCGTACCGGATCGAGGGGAGCTGTGGCACGACGTACGAGTCGGGCGGCGTGGCGGTCACCGAGCGCCCCTACCGCACGGTGGACCGGCACGGCCGGGTACATCCGCGCCGGTTCGCCTACGGAGTTCCCACGGAGGCCGTGCACTGGGTGACGGCGGCCGGGATCAGGCCGGGCGTGAACTCGGTGATCCTCGGCGACTCGGACGCGATCGCCCGTGCCCTGCTCGCGCTCGCCCCGTCACGCGCGACATCCCCCGGAGCCGCCCGTGCCCGGATCGGCCTACTGAAGGTGACCTCATGACACGACGTGAAACGTCCGACGCCCGCACCGACTCCGGACTGCTGTCACCGGTGCGGGCGGGAACCCCCGTCGAGGAAGCCGTGTCCGACCACGCCTGGCTGCAGGCCCTCCTCGACGCGGAGGCGGCGCTCGCCCGCGCCCAGGCGAGGCTGGGCACCGTACCGCGGCCCGCCGCCGGCACCATCACCCGGGCGGCCCGGGCCGAGCGGCTCGATCTGCGCGCGCTGGCCCTGGCCGCGCGCGAGACCGCCAACCCGGTCGTGGGACTCGTCCGCGCCCTCACCGAGGTGGTGGCGGCCGAGGACCCGGCGGCCGCCGAGTACGTGCACCGCGGCTCGACCAGCCAGGACGTGCTGGACACGGGCGCGATGCTGGTGTGCCGCCGAGCGCTGGGGCTGATCGGCGCGGATCTCACGCGGACCGCCGACGCCCTGGCCGCCCTCGCCGGGCGGCATCGCGACACCGTCATGGCGGGCCGCACCCTCGGCCTGCACGCGGTCCCCACCACGTTCGGCCTGAAGGCCGCGGGCTGGCGGCAGTTGGCCGTGGACGCCCGGGCGCGCATCGCCGCCGCACGCGCCTCGCTGCCGGTCTCGCTGGGCGGGGCGGCGGGGACCCTGGCCGGCTATGTGGAGTGCGCGCGGCTCGACGCGGACGCCACGGACCCGGACACCTACCACGACCGCCTCGTCGACGCGTTCGCAGCCGAGACCGGGCTGGTCCGCCCCGCACTGCCCTGGCACGCCCTGCGCACCCCGGTCGCCGACCTGGCCGCCGCGCTCGCTTTCACCACCGGAGCCCTGGGCAAACTGGCCGCCGACGTTCTCGTCCTGACCCGCACCGAGATCCGGGAGGTCGCCGAACCGGCGGTGGCCGGACGGGGAAGCTCGTCCGCGATGCCGCACAAGCGCAACCCCGTCCTCGCCACGCTGATCCGCAGCGCCGCCCTCCAGGTCCCCGGTCTGGCGGGCGGCCTGGCCCAGTGCCTGGTGACGGAGGACGAACGCTCGGCCGGCGCCTGGCACGCCGAATGGCTGCTGCTGCGCGAGTGCCTGCGGCTGACCGGGGGCGCGGCACACACCGCCGCCGAACTCGCGGAGGGGCTCACCGTCTCGCCGGAGAGGATGCGCCACAACCTCGCGCTCACCGGCAGCCAGGTGGTGACCGAGCGCCTGGCCGCCGCCCTCGCCCCGCGGCTCGGCAGAGCCGCGGCCAAGGTGCTGCTCGCCGAGGCGTCGGCGACCGCCGACCGGGAGGACCGTCCGCTGGCGCTCGTCCTGGGCGGCCTTCCCGACATCACCGCGCACTTCACCGAGAAGGCGCTGCACGATCTGCTCGACCCCACCGCCTACACCGGAGCCGCACGGGCGCTGGTCACCCGCGCGCTCGCCGCTCCCGCACCGTCGTTCCACGAGCCGGAGGTCCTGTGATGTCCCGTCGTCTGTTCACCTCGGAGTCCGTCACCGAGGGGCACCCCGACAAGATCGCCGACCGGATCAGCGACGCGATCCTGGACGCGCTCCTGCGCGAGGACCCGGCCTCCCGCGTGGCCGTCGAGACCCTGATCACGACCGGCCAGGTGCACATCGCCGGCGAGGTCGCCACCACGGCGCACGTGCCGATCGCACAGCTGGTACGGGACACGATCCTGGGCATCGGCTACGACTCCTCGGCCAAGGGCTTCGACGGGGCCTCCTGCGGGGTGTCGGTGTCGATCGGCGCGCAGTCGCCGGACATCGCCCAGGGGGTGGACGCCGCCTACGAGTCCCGGGTGGAGGGCCACGAGTATGCCCTGGACCAGCAAGGGGCAGGGGACCAGGGCATCATGTTCGGCTACGCGACCAGGGAGACGCCGACGCTGATGCCGCTGCCGATCGAGCTGGCACACCGGCTCTCCCGCCGCCTGGCCGCCGCCCGGCGCGACGGCTCGATCCCCTACCTGCGCCCGGACGGCAAGACCCAGGTCACCATCGAGTACCAGGGAAGCCGCCCCGTGCGTCTCGACACCGTGGTGGTCTCCTCGCAGCACGCCGCCGACATCGATCCCGCCTCGCTCCTCGAACCGGACATCAGGGAGTTCGTCGTGGAGCCCGTCCTGGACGAACTCGCCGAGGACGGCATCAAGGTGGGGTCGGACGGCCACCGGCTGCTCGTGAACCCCACGGGCCGGTTCGAGATCGGCGGTCCGATGGGCGACGCGGGCGTGACCGGCCGGAAGATCATCGCGGATACGTACGGGGGCATGGCACGCCACGGCGGCGGCGCGTTCTCCGGTAAGGACCCGTCGAAGGTGGACCGGTCGGCGGCGTACGCGATGCGATGGGTGGCCAAGAACGTGGTGGCCGCGGGGCTGGCGGAGCGGTGCGAGCTGCAGGTCGGCTACGCGATCGGCACAGCCGAGCCCGTGGGGCTGTTCGTGGAGACGTTCGGAACCGGCACCGTGGCGCAGGAGCGCATCGAGAAGGCCGTCGACGAGGTCTTCGACCTCCGTCCGGCGGCGATCATCCGGGACCTCGACCTGCTGCGGCCCCTCTACACACAGACCGCGGCCTACGGGCACTTCGGCCGTGAACTGCCCGACTTCACCTGGGAACGGACCGACCGCGCCGACATGCTCCGCCGGGCCGCGGGGGCCTGACATGACCGTCGCGATCACCGGTTCGATCGCCACCGACCATCTCGCGGTCTTCCCCGGGCGGTTCGCGGATCAGCTGATCCCCGGCCGGCTGGACCGTGTCTCGCTGTCGTTCCTGGTCGACGACCTCGACGTGCGCAAGGGGGGCGTGGCCGCCAACATCGCCTTCGGGCTCGGCGGCCTCGGCCTCGCACCGCTGCTGGTCGGCGCTGTCGGCGCCGACTTCGCGCCGTACGAGGTGTGGCTCAAGGACCACGGCGTCGACACCGGCGCGGTCCGTGTGTCCGACCGGCGGCAGACCGCCCGCTTCATGTGCACCACGGACCGCGACGCCAACCAGATCGCCTCCTTCTACACGGGCGCGATGGCGGAGGCGCGCGAGATCGACCTGGCCCGCCTGCCCCTGCCCGCCGCCCGACTCGACCTCGTCCTCGTGGCCCCGAACGACCCCGAGGCGATGCTCCGCCACACACGGCAGTGCCGGGAGCTGGGCATCGCCTTCGCCGCCGACCCCTCGCAACAGCTGGCCCGCCTCGAAGGCCCGCAGGTACGGGAGTTGACCGACGGCGCGCGCTGGCTGTTCACCAACGAGTACGAGGCGGCCCTGCTCCAGGAGCGTACGGGCTGGACACACGACCAGGTCCTGTCCCGCGTGGACACCTGGGTCACCACACTCGGTGAGCGCGGCGCCCTCGTCGAGTCCGCCGGCGCACCGCCGCTCGCCGTCCCCGCGCTCCCCGACGTGCCGGTGGCCGACCCGACGGGCGCCGGAGACGCCTTCCGGGCCGGCTTCCTCGCCGCCACGACCTGGCGCTCCGCCCCCGCCACGGCGGCCCGCCTCGGCTGCGCCCTCGCCGCCCTCGCCCTGGCGACCGTGGGCTCGCAGGCCTATGAGATCGACCGCACGGCACTGCTCACCAAGGTGGCCGAGGCCTACGGCACCGAGGCCGCCGAGCCTCTCGCCCGCCGGCTGGGCGGCTCACCGTGACCACGGCCTCCCGCACCGCCGCCGCGGAAGCCGAGGAGCCCGGAACCGCGGACGGGAACGCGATGTCCGAATGGCGCCAGACCGGGGGCGTGCGGGAGCCGAAGATGAGGACACGATGTCCGACACCTCGACCACCCTCCCCACCGCACCACCCGGCCTCGACCGGGACGACCTGTTCCGGCAGCTGAACGAGGACGGTGTGGCGCTGACACCGCCGTTGCTGACCCGCGCGCAGTGCCGGCGGATCGCCGCGGCGTTCGACGATCCGGCTCTGTTCCGCTCCACCGTGGTCATGCAGCGCCACCGGTTCGGCCGCGGCACGTACAAGTACTTCGCCGACCCCGCCGCCGTACCGCTGGTGCAGCAACTTCGCGAGTGGCTGTACCCGCAGCTCGCGTGGATGGCCAACCGGTGGGCCCCCTTGCTCGGCGAACGGCCCTTCCCCGACACGCTGGACGAGTTGCTCGCCGAGTGCGCGGCACAGGGCCAGTCCAGGCCCACCCCGCTCCTGCTGCGCTACGACCGGGGCGACTACGCCTGCCTCCACCAGGACGTCTACGGCGACATCGTCTTTCCCCTCCAGGTCGCGGTCATGCTCAACGAGCCGGGAGAGGACTTCACCGGCGGTGAGAACGTCTTCGTCGAGCAGCGCCCCCGTTCCCAGTCCCGCGCACTGGTGATCAAGCCCGGCCTCGGGCAGGGAATGGTCTTTCCGGTCCGGCACCGCCCGGTACGCGCGGTCCACGGCTACCGCCGTCATCCCATGCGGCACGGCACCAACGCCGTCACCTCCGGCCGCCGCACCGTGCTGGGCCTGATCTTCCACAACGCCCGCTGAAAGCCGCCGTCACCGGACGCGGCCCGGGCGACGACGGCGAAGACGCCCCGAGGGACGGAGACAGCCCCATGACCGCCACCGAGACGACCGCCACAGCGCCGGCCTGGGCACGGCAGCGGGTCAGGGCGGCCGACTGGACCGCGCTCGCCGAAGAGCTGAACACCTACGGGTGCGCCGCCACGCCGCAGCTGCTCACCGCCGCCGAGTGCCGCGACCTCATCGCCCTCTACGACGACACACAGCGGTTCCGCAACACCGTCGACATGGCCCGTCACCGCTTCGGATCGGGCCAGTACCGCTACTTCACACACGACCTCCCCGAGCCGGTCGCCGCCCTGCGCGCCGCGCTCTACCCGTACCTGCTCGACATCGCCCGCGACTGGGCCCGCCGACTCGGCAGACCCGCCCCATGGCCCGACTCTCTCGACGAGTGGATCGCCCGGTGCCACGCGGCCGGGCAGGACCGCTCCGCGCAGATCCTGCTGCGCTACGCGGAGGGCGACTGGAACGCCCTGCACCGGGACGTCTTCGGCGACATGGTCTTCCCCCTCCAGGTCGTCATCGGCCTCGACGAGTACGGCACGGACTACACGGGCGGGGAATTCCTGCTCGTCGAGCAGCGGCCGCGCGCTCAGTCGCGCGGCACCACCGTGCCGTTGCGCCAGGGCCGGGGGCTGGTCTTCACCACGCGCGACCGCCCCGTGCGCACCAAGCGGGGCTGGTCCGCCGGTGCCACGCGGCACGGTGTGAGCACGGTCCGCACCGGCCGCCGCCACGCACTGGGCATCGTCTTCCACGATGCGACGTAGCGCGGTCGTGCGGCGTGTACGTGCTGACCGGACCGGACGGCCGCCCCTACACCTCCCTCACACCGGGCCGTTACGGCGGCCATCGCCGCGGGCGGCTGTACGGCAGACTGGACTGTCCCTCGGCGCTGCGGGCCATCGCCCGCGGCGGCTACGTCAGCGACCGCGTCTTCTTCGCCGACCGAACCACCGCACAGGCGGCCGGGTACAGGCCGTGCGCCGTGTGCCTGCCGCAGGAGTACGCACGCTGGAAGCGAGAGCGAGGCAACGAGACATGACGACGTCCCCTCTGGTCCCGGCAGCCGCGGCCGCGGCCTACGGCGGGCTTCCAGCACCCTCTGCGCACACGAAGCCCGAACTGGACGCTCTCATCGTGCTGTTGACCCGCGCCGGGTTCCGGATCGAGTCGGTCGCGGTCGGGCACGCGCGCTACGCCGAGTCCCGCGCCGCCGCTGCCGCCTTTTCCACCGCGTGGCAGGCGCGGGGCGGGCAGGTACTGGCGACGCTCGACTGGCCGGAGACGTCCGCGTCCTGGCTGCGCCCCGCCCGGCGGCTGACCGCGCAGCGACCGGACGCATGGGTCGTGGTCGGGGCACTGAGCTGAGCGCGTTGTTCACCGGCGGCGATGCCGGCATCTCCGCTGGTGTGCGGGCTCCCTGGCATGGTGGTCCAGCCGCCGTGTCGGGAGACCCCGGTGCTCCGACCGCCGACTGGTGTGAGCTGGCCGAGTACCCGGACCGCGCTCGTCACAGCCCCGCCTGATGCGCAAGTTCCCGGCAACTACCTGGGTGCGCTGGGCCGTGACAGGCCGCAATGGTCATTCGTCGTGGGCCGGGTGAACGGTCTCGGCGCCGAGGGGGAGCCGGGCGAGCCGTTGCTCTTTCCTCAGGGTCGGTTCGCCCGGCTCCGTCACCACGGCGTGGAACGGGTTGACGGAAGGCGTGGTGGAGGCCCCGGTCGAGGAGAGGTCCCGGTTGAGCGCGGCGAGGCGGATGGCGCCGACCGCACTCAACCGGTTTCGTGGGCTCGGACCGGTTGCTCAGGCTTTGGGAACCAGGTTGTGCTCGGCACCCAGGGTGCTCATGCCGGTGTCGGCGTACAGCGTGGTCTCGCCGTCGGACCAGCGGACAATGAGGTCGTCGGTGCGGTGGTTGGGGGTGAAGTCGCCCGTCGTCATGACCGTGTTGTGGGTCCACAGCTCGTTGCGGTTCTGGATGCGTGCCTCGGTGCCGAGGGCGGAGGCCGTGGTGCCGACGTAGTTGTCGAGCTCGCCGTCCGACCACTGCACCAACACGTCCCATTTCTGGTTTCCGGAGTACTCGCCGGCGGTCAGAAGTGTGGCGTCGGTCCAGATGGACTTGGGTTGCTCCAGCTGGTGCTCCTGGCCGAAGCCTCCGGCGCCCACATTGGTGTAGAGGGTGAGTTCGCCGTCGGACCAGCGCACCATCAGGTCCGTGACGTAGCTCGAGGAGCCGAAGCGACCTGCGGCGATCTGGGTGGCGTTCTCCCAGATGCTGTGGGGCTTGGCCATCTGTGTGCCGGGTACGTTGAGGCCGTTGGTGCCGACGTCACCGTAGAGGGTGACCTTGCCGTCGGACCAGCGGACCATCAGGTCGAACTGGTTCGATCCGGTGAAGTCGCCCGCGGTGATGGTCTCCGCGTTGGTCCAGATGGAATGGGGGGTGACCAACTGGCGTTCGGTGATGAAGTGGCCTTGGCCGTCGTTGGTGTAGAGAGTGACCTCGCCGTCGGTCCAGACCACGATCAGGTCGCTGTGGCCGGTGCCGTTGAAGTCACCGGCGGCCATCAGTTTGGCGTGCTCCCACGTCGTGCCGCTGCCCATGGAGTAGGGCAGGGGCGGCTGGTGGTAGGGGCCGTGGTCGGTGTGCAGGCCCTGCTGGGCGTCATCGTAGTCCTGGAAGAACCGGTCGCCGTGCAGCGGGCTGTAGGTGATCCGGTTGTACAGCGGATTGTCGGTCTTCACATCGGGACCACCCTGCAGGAAGCCGCCCACGTTGCCGATGATCTCGCCGGTGTCGCCGGAGGCGTCGAACTTGGAGAACCACGGTCCGCCGGAGACCCCTCCCCACATGCCGGCGCAGTCGATCTGCATCTGGTTGTAGGCCGGCAGCGGCGTCGTCCAGACATTCGGGCAGTGGAACGAGCGGTCCTGCGAGTCGTACTTGACCATGGGATAGCCGATCACGGTCACCTGGTTGACGAATCCCGGTGTCCGGGCGAGGGTGTTGGCGCCCACGACGTCCTGGACGTTGCGCCCGCCGTTCTCCTTCAGGCGCGCGAAGGCGAAGTCCAGGTCGGAGTTGGCGCTCCGGTCCGAGGCGTACTGTGAGTCGCGGAACCACTCACCGACCGGCCAGATGCCGTACGGCTGGTCGCCCGCCGACTTGGTGTGGTCGTACTCGGGTACGAACGCCGCGTTGCTGCCGAGGCAGTGCCCGGCGGTGAGGATGAGGTCGCGCCCTGGGCTGCGTACCACGCTGGCCGTGCAGTGATGGGCCGTCATGTCACCTGTGGTGGTGAAGAGCATGCCGACGGACTTGATGCCGTCGAAGTGCTCACCGTCGATGGCGGTCAGGGACCGCTTCTTGTGCGGTGCCTTCCAGCCCTGCGGCTGCGCGATGCGGCCCGAGGGGTCGGTGGCCGAGGCCATGCGCTGGGGCGTCCAGAACCGGATGGCGTCCTGAACAGTCCAACTGCCGCTGGTGGCCGACGAGGGCGTGACGGACACCGGAGGGCTCGCGACGGCGGTCGTGTGGTCGGTGCGGTTCGGCGTGGCCGTCACCTGTCCGGTGGGGGCCGGGGCGGGTGCGGCGGCTCTGGCCGCGGCGGCGTTGCCCAGAAGAAGTGCGGCGCACAACGCGAACGCACTCCCCAGGCTTATTCGTGTATTGTGCAACTTAATTTGCTCCAGGTGAGGCAGGCCGGAGAGCTCGACGCGTCCGGGCCGCGCAGCGAATGGACGGCCGGCGCGGAGGGCGCGGCCGGGTCTTGCCGGCGGGAAGTTCAGTTCCTCGGCACGGAGTGGAGTGAAGGCGTTTCAGTCGTGGCGGCTGATCGTGGTCGCCGCTCGGGCACACCGGGCGTCAGGACAGATGACAGGCTCGGCAGACGGCCCGACTCGGGCCGTTCGACGCGCGGGCCCTCACGTGTGGACAGGCGGGGGCGCCCCCATGATCCAGTCCAGCGCACAGCGCACCCCCCGATGCATTCCCCCCGCCGCCCCGTGAGACGGCACCCGGTAGACCATGGTCAGCGGTCACCGGCGCCATCATGATCGCACAACAATCGAACGTACGTGCAGATTTTGTTGCCGTCTACCGCGGACGGGGTGCGCCCACGTGAATGGTGTCGCAGAACACCGGGGTCACATGTCGGCCGTGCGGGTCGGTGATCTGCAGCGAAGCGCCATAGTCGGTGGACGCGGGGTGCGGTGGCAGCACCTCGATGCGCGGGGCGTCGTCCACCGGGATGGCGCAGGAACCGTCCGCGGAAGGGGATGCCGGGTAGAAGAGCGGGAAGTCCACCGTTTTGCCATGGTTCAACACCAGCCGGACCGGCGCCTTGGCTTTCGGCTCCGACCAGACGGCAGGGCCTTTGCCGGCGTACGCCTGCACCTTCGGATAGCCATCGAAGGCGCAGGGCGCGGCGCTGGTGTTGGTCGCGCTCAGCAGAGCCGTCGGCGCCTTGCTCGGCTTATGGGTGAAGAGTGTCAGCTTCCATCGCAGCTGCGCGGTCCCGCATGCGGCTCCCGCCGAGGCCGTGGGGGACACACTCGTCCGTCCCCCGCCGGGGGTCGCCGCCGTCGCTCGGGACGACGGCCCGGCGCCCGGCTTCCCGGCGTCCGGATGCGCTGGACCGCACGCCACAGCAGCCGCCATCACCGTCAGGCTGATAGTGGAGACTGCCGCTGTCCGCCGTGCCACGAGAACTCCCCCTGGGAAGCGCCCCTGCGGAGGCCGGGTGCCACCGCTCCTGCCTCCCGGCCAGGGAGATGCATTCGCCCCCGCGAGGGTTCCCCCGCGAAGCGGCACCCTGAGACGCGGACGCGTGGACACCCGCGTCGTCGATGGTGAGGTCGAACTCCCCAACTCGCCCGCGAGCAACCCTCCCTCCCCAGGCCCCTCACCCGTCGCCCGGCACGCGACGGCATGGGGCCCTCCGCCGTCCATCATGATGTGGCCCACACCTCGGCCCGTTCCCGGCATGGCCCTCGACCGGCTCTAAGTCCTCGTCTGCAACCGACTCGAACGCCTGCAGCAGGCCCCACACCCGCTGGATGACCAGCGACGACACCCGCCACCGCCGGGAGGCAGGCCACTTCGTGCGCCGGGCTCTGGCCCAGAAGATCGCCCGCGATCTCGGCTTCCCGGCCGAACGATGGAACACCGGAAGACTGCTTTGCCGGGTTGCTGTTGCTCCTCCATGCCCAGTGGCCCGCGGCGATCTCCCGGCTCACCATCGACCACATCGAGGAGACGGACGGATCCGTCCGCATCCGCCTCGGCGCCGTTCCGGTCGAGGTTCCCGCACCCGACGCTGACCTGGTCCTGCAACAGGTCGAGGTTCGCCGCAGCCATGCTGTCCTCGCCCGGACAGACTCACCCTGGCTCTTCCCCGGCGGCCGGCCCGGCTGTCCGATCAGTGCCTGGGCCATGGGCGAACGACTCCGCAAACTCGGCATCCGGCTCGCGGAAGCCCGCTCGACCGCACTGTTCCAGCTCGCCACCGAACTGCCCGCCGCCGTCCTCGCCCGCACCCTCGGCATCGACATCACCGTCGCCGTCACATGGCAGCGAGCCACCGCCGGGGACTGGGGCGCCTACGCGGCCGAGGTCAGCCGCGGCCACCATGACGTCTGAATCCAAAGGCAAGGGAGCAAACCAGATGCTGCTACGTGATGTTGAGTACGGCGACGTCGACGCCTACGTCCGGATGACACCGCCAACTCCGTAGTCACCTGCCCTGCCGGACACACCGTTGCCCTGTCGGAGGCCGGCGGACAGCACCACCGGCGCAAGGCGGCCTTCGGGAACCTGGGCACCGGATGCTCCCTGCGCGAGCGGTGTACCACGGCTGAAGCCGACCGCATCCTGACCATCCGCCCCCGCCACGATCGGCAAGCGGCTGCCCGCCGCCAGGCCGCCACCGACCCCAACTGGCGAGCCGACTACTGCCGCTGGCGACCACCGGTCGAACGCGCCGTCGCCTGGCTCGTCCTGCACGGCAACCGCCGTCTGCGCTACCGCGGGACCATCGCCAACAACACCTGGCTCCACACCCGAGCAGCCCCTCTCAACCTCCGCCGACTGGTCAACCTCGGACTCACCCACACCGGCGGCCGCTGGCAACTCGCCCCGGCCACCACATAGCGAACAGGGGCTGCCCGGCCTCCGGCCGGACAGCCCCTCACCAAGATCTTCATGACCCTTCTAGCGGTCCGTTCCGAAGTAGCGGTCTCCGAAGTCGCCGATGCCGGGCACCATGTAGGCGTTCTCGTTGAGCCTCTCCTCGATCGCCGAGGTCACGATCCGCACCCTGGGGAAGCGCTCGCACACCGCCGTGATGCCTTCCGGCACGGTGATGAAGTTGACGAAGACGATGTGTTCCTCGGGCACGCCCCGTTCGAGCAGCAGCTCGATGGCGGCCACCGCCGTGCCGCCGGTCGCCAGCATCGGGTCGAGCAGGAGGACGTGGCGGTCGGCGGTGTCGTCGGGGAGCGCCTCGTAGTACAGGTGCGGTCGCTTGGTCGTCCTGTTCCGCTGAATGAGGATCTTGCCGATCCTGATCCCCGGGATCACCGCGCGCAGTTCGCTTTCCATGCTCTCCCCGGCACGCACGATGGGCACCGCGAGCAGCCGGTCGGCGAAGCGCAGCCCGTGGTACGTACTGCCGACGGGAGTCTGGACGTCGTACGGCTCGAAGGGCATGAGGTCCAGGGCGGCCTCGGTCAGGAGGCGGATGATCCGGCCGGCGTGGAAGACGAAGTCCTGACGGCTGGCTTCACGGTCGCGGATGACGGTGTGCAGGGCGCGCAGCTGTTTCGTCTGGGGCAGCAGGTGGACGTTGCGGCCGAGGTAGTGCTCGACGGATGCGGCGGGCGCGGGCCCGGTCCACGGGGTCACTTCGGTGGTCTGCTGGAGTGCGGTGGTCATCTCTGGTCCTTGCGTGCGGAGGGCGGTCAGTCGGTCGGCGGCTGTTCGAAGGTGAGCGGAAGCTCCGGGGTCGCGGTGAACTGGCCCGCGGCGACCCGGTAGATCGACCTGCCGCCCGTGCGATGCCACAGCTCGCGCATCACGTGGACGAGCTTGGGGTTGTGTTCCTCTTCCTCCTCTACGGCCCTGGCGATGTGCCAGTCCCATTCGCGGGCCCAGCGGGGGTCGCTGAGGTCGTCCGTCGCGGTGTCGAAGAGGCTGCCGAGCGCGGTCAGTTTCGCGGGGCGCGGGAAGTGGCCGCGGGAGAACAGCACGCCCAGGACGCCGGTCCAGTAGGCCTTGACCACGTCGGGGCGCTGTCCGGCGGGGAGGGCGTCGCAGACGGCCCGCATGGCGTGCAGTGCGGTGATGAGGTGCAGGAGCAGGAAGTCCCCTGGTTCCGCCAGGTACAGCAGGGTGACCAGGTAGGCGAGCTGGTTCCAGCTGGCGGCGGGGTCCTGGCCCTCGACCCAGCCGGGGGTGTCGTGAATCAGCGGGTGGCCCTCGCCGAGCATCCGGGCGATCCGGTACTGGAGTCCGGACCTGACCAGCTCCGGGTGGATGTCGGGCGAGGTCTCGCCGACCAGGTTCTCCACCCACGCGCCGAGCTGCGGCTGGTTCGCCTCCCAGTGGCCGGCGATGCGCAGCAGCGAGTCCTTCGGCCGCTCCGTGCCGTGTGCGGCCGAGGCGTCCGACGGGACTGAGCGCTCGGGATGGCAGCTCACATAGGAGAAGGCCAGGTAGGAGATGCCCTCGATGGCCATCCAGCGGTGGCCCGCGGCCAGTGCCCAGCCCAGGTGGATGGTCGCGTGCTGGAGCGCTCCGGCCCAGCCGGGGAGCAGGTGCGGCAGGTAGCGGCGCAGCAGTTCGGGCATGCCGATCTCCCGCTCGCGCCGGTCGAAGAAATCGCAGTAGGCGGCCCAGTCCTGGCGCCTGCCGACGAGTTCGAGCCAGTTGTCTTCGTCGATGGTCCGCCGGGGCGGCCTGGCCGGCTCGACCGCGCAGCCGTACGGCGTCATCCTGATGTAGTTGTCGTGGTAGGCCTTGATCCGTTCCGGCGCGACGCCGAGGCCGGCGAGCGCGACGACGGCGTGTTTGACGTGGTTGGTCAGGTGACCGTTGAACTCGATGTGGTACGTACGGTCGTCCAGCAGCCCGTCGACCACTGCGGCGTCGGGCAGCGTGCCGAGGATGTACGCCACGACCTCGGGGAACGTCTCGGCCACGTGTGACGGGCGGGCCGCGGCGAGTTCCGCCCGCCCGTGCACCCCGTAGGTGACCGCGATCGACCCGGTCCCGGCCGCGTGCGCCATCTTCAGGTCGTGGGTGGTGTCGCCGACCATCACGGCGTGCTCGGGGCGGGCGCCGAGGTGTTCGAGGATGCGCAGCCCCGACTCGGGGTGCGGCTTGGGGTGGGTGACGTCGTCCGCGCCGATCAGCACGGTGAAGTGGTCACGCAGTTCGGCCGCGGTGAGCAGGGCGTCGGCGCTGGCGTGGAACTTGCTCGTGGCCACCGCCAGGGTCACGCCGCGGCGCCGCAGTGCGGCAAGTCCCTCGGCGACGCCGGGGAAGACCAGTGAGCGGGCGCGGGGCAGGATGACGGTGCGGAACGCCTCCTGGTAGCGCGCGACGCCGTCGGCGACGCGGGAGTCGTCCTGCGGGACGCCCAGCAGCTTGGCGAACGCCTGCTCCAGGGGCAGGCCGATGGTGGCGCGGACGTCCGCCTCGCTTCGAGGGCTCTCGCCGAGCGCCTCGAAGGCGGCGGCGAAGGTCTCGACGATCGCCCGCGGGGAGTCGACGAGTGTCCCGTCCAGGTCGAACATCGCCACGTGTGTCACGGCTGCCTCTTCCTTTTCCGTTTCCCTGGCGGTGTTCACTGCGTCTCCTCGCGTCGGAGCCGGGCGTGGGCGGCGGCGAGCCGGCCGCCGACCTCGGCGGTGTTGATCAGGACAGCCATGTTGGCCGTGGCGGAGCGGCCCTCGGTGGCACGGTCCACGGCGCGCATGACGTACTTGGTCACGGCACCGCCCCGCACCCCGTCGGCCTCGGCGCCCCGCAGCGCCGCGGCGATGGCGTCCTCGATGTCGTCCCCGTCGATCGCGTCCTCCTCCCGGGTGGGGCTGGTGATGAGGACACCGCCGGGGTTGCCCAGGGCCCAGTGGGTGTCCACGGCCCTGGCGATCTGTGTCTCGTCGTCCAGGCGGTGCGGGGCGCGCAGCCCGCTGGAACGGCAGTAGAAGGCCGGGAAGTCGTCGTAGCCGTAGGAGATGACCGGCACGCAGTGGGTCTCCAGGAACTCCATGGTCAGGCGGAGGTCGAGGATCTTCTTCGCACCGGCGCAGACCACCGCCACCTTGGAGCGGGTGAACTGGATCAGATCCGAGGAGATGTCCATGGTGGTCTCGGCGCCGCGGTGGACGCCGCCGATGCCGGCGGAGGAGAAGAAGGTGATGCCGGCGAGTTCCGCCGCCACCAGCGACGAGGCGACCGTGCTGGCGCCCATGCCGCCGGAGGCGAGGACGGCCGGCAGGTCCCTGCTGCTGACCTTGGGGATGCCGGGGGTGGAGGCGAAGCGCTCGATGTCCGTGCCGGTCATCCCGATCAGGATCCGGCCGCCGTCGATGCCGATGGTGGCGGGTGTCGCACCGCCGGCTCTTACGGCGTCCTCCACCTTGCGGGCGGTGGCCGCGTTGTCCGGGTAGGCGAGTCCGTGGGTGATGACGTTCGACTCCAGGGCCACCACCGGGTCGCCGTCGGCGAGGGCGGCGGCCACCTCCTCCGTGAAGACCAGCGGGACGGAGTGCCGGCCGGGTGTGCGTGTCGTCATGTGTGTCCTTCCAGGAACCGGGGTGCGGCGGTCAGTAGTTGGGCGTCTTGCGGAGCAGGTCCTGGCGGCGGACGATCTCGGGCTCGTAGACCTGTTCGTGCCAGGCCTCCTGCTTGACCGGTTCGATGGCGATGGAGACGACGTCCTCCTTGCAGCCGAAGGCGTTGCTCACCGCCGAGGTGAGAGCGGAGAGGAGTTCCTTCTCCTGGGCGGCGCTGAGGGCGACGGGGAAGTGCTTGATGTTGATGTGGGGCACTCCGACCTCCTGGGAGATGACGCGGGACAGGGAGACCTGGCCCGCGGGCGTGGACCTGGCATCGGTGCGCAGCCGCTCGTTGACCAGCGTGGCGAGAGCGCTGACGTGCGGCTCGCGCAGCAGTTCGTAGTGGCCGGAGGGCAGTTGGCGCACAGCGGGCGGCCGGACGGAGAAGGCGCCCTGGCGCTCGACGAAGGAGTAGTTGTCGTCGTTGGCCTTGACGAGCGTCACGGGGGCGTTCAGGCGTCGCCCGGTCAGCTCGTGGAACTCGTACGTCGGGGAGTAGGTGCGCTTGACGATGCCGGTGACGGCCCGGACCAGTTCCGTGCCGAGGCCGGTCAGACGGCTGGTGACGAAGTCGACGAAGCTGTCCTCGTCGGTGACGGTGCGCAGGCAGTCGTCCAGCTGCCGGCCGCTGAGGGTGCCGGCGAAGACGGAGTGGAGGAGGGCGACGAAGGCCCGGTCGGTGAAGTCCGCCCGGCCCGTCGAACCGGCCGTGTCCTGCTCGCGCAGGCGCGGCATGCCCGGGGCGACGAGGAAGAGGTGCTCCACGCGCAGGCCGGCCTGCTCCATCTGCCGGGCCGCCTCGAAGGCGACGCGGGCGCCGAACGAGTAGCCGCACAGGATGTACGGGCCTTCGGGCTGGACGCTGCGGATGGCCTCGACGTCCGCCGTCGCCATCTCGCGGACCGTGGTGTAGGGGAGCTCGCCGCGGTTGATGCCGTGTGCCTGGATGCCGAGGACGGGCCGGTCCTTGCCCAGGGCGGCGGCCAGCGGGCGCAGGTTCATGGGGTAGCCGCCGAGGCCGGGCCAGCAGTGGATCGGTGTGCCGCTGCCCTCCGGCTGGAGCGGGACGAGCCGGGTGAGGGGCTGAGACGACCCGGCGTCCAGTCGGGCGGCGAGCTTCTCGACGGTGGGCGCGTCGAACAGCACCTGGAGAGGAAGCGTTTCCCCGAACGTCTTGTTCATCCGGTTGACGAGGGCCACGGCGAGCAGGGAGTTGCCTCCCAGCTCGAAGAAGTCGTCCGTGACGGAGATCTGCTCCTGCTTGAGGACGGTCTGCCAAAGATCGCGGACTCGGCGCTCGGCACGGGTGCGGGGTGCGACGAACGTCCTTGTGGCCAGGGAGAGTTCGGCGTGCTGTGAGGCCTCCAGCGCCTTGCTGTCGATCTTCCCGTTGGCGGTCAGGGGCAGCCTGTCCAGGACGACGATCCGGTTGGGCAGCATGTAGCGGGGCAGCAGTGCGGCGAGGTCCTCCTTGATCAGCTCGGCCGGTCCCTGCATGTGGACCACGTCCTCCTTCATGCCCTCGCTGCGCAGCTGTTCGTCGCTGACGCGCCCGCCGACGAAGAAGTACGACGGTCCCGTGGGCAGTCCGCAGTCGTGGAGGATCCTGTTCAGCCGCTTGGCCGCGGGCAGGTCGTTGCCGCTCTGGGAGCTGTAGCCCGACGACATGAAGCCGAGGTTCAGGCCGTTCATCTGGAGGCGCTGCAGCTTGCTGCCCAGGTCGAGATAGTGGCGCCAGGAGTCCGGGCCGGTGGCGACCAGGCTGATGCCGAGGCCTGCGCGCTCGTAGACGCGCTGGTTGATGGCGATGACGTGCTTCTTGAGCACCAGGTCGTCCGAGATGCGCACCAGGGAGCCGTCGGCGTACCGGTACTGCCCCGCCTCCAGACCGTCGATCCGGCCCGCGTGTGCCTGGACGTAGATGTCCAGCGCGTCGGCGCTCCCGTTCGCGTCGTACGGCACGAGATCGAACGTGCCCAGGTAGTGGTCTTCCTCCCCGCAGTCGAGTCGGTGCCGGATCTCGGGCCGGTACCCGGCGGCGGCGATGCCGAGGCCGTGGGCGGGGAGCACCGCCTCGAACAGGCCGACCATGTGCCCGGCCTCGATCTCCAGGACCTCCCGTATGTTGTTGCGGTAGACCGGCTCGATCGCGCTGTGCTTGCCGAGGAAGTGGATCCTCGCCCGCGGGGCGGACTGCCGCGGGGCGGGTCCGATCAGCACCAGGTGGTGGTGGAGCGGGTGGTAGTAGTACAGGCCCGGGTCGATGCCGCCGATGCCGTCGAGTTCGAGGTACAGCTGGGTGGCGTAGAGGGAGCCGGGGGAGGCGTAGGCGTACTTGGGCAGCAGCCGCTGGTCGCTGAGGTACTGGCCGAAGTTGCGCAGGATCCCGCCGAGTTCGGCCCGGCTCAGGCTCCCCGGGGCGCGTGGGGCGACGCCCGGCCGGGCGGCCGGGGCCAGCAGGCGCAGGATGTCGTCCCGGCTGACCTGTCCGCCCTCGTAGCAGCGGTACGTCTTGCGGGCGAAGGCCAGGGCCCGCTGGCCGGGCGTGGCCTCGGCGCCGGGGAGTTCGGTCACCGGGCGGCCCGCCAGGTCCGCGGCGTCGCGGCAGCCCGCGTGCGACAGCTGGGCTCTGACCTGGAGCCTGCTGCGCTTGGACTGGTGGTGGGCGCCGTGGTTGCCCTGGTCCATCAGGGCGGCTTCCTTGGGGTTCAGCTCCACGAAGGCGACCAGGTTCTGGAAGCCGGTGGCCTCGTCGTCCCTGAGCAGGACGGCCGAGCTGCGGACCCAGTCGTGCGTCTCGATCGTCTGGCGTATCTCGTCCAGCTCGACCCGGTAGCCGCGCAGCTTGACCTGGTTGTCCGTCCGCCCGACGAACTGCACCGTCCCGTCGGCGTTGAAGTGGGCGAGGTCGCCGGTCCGGTACAGGCGGGCGCCGGGGACGGACGAGAAGGTGTCCTGCACGAACCTCTCGGCGGTCAGGTCGGGGCGGCCGAGGTAGCCGCGGGCCACCTGGATGCCGCCGATGTGCAGTTCGCCGATCTCGCCGACCGCCGCCTGACGGCCGGCCGCGTCCAGGACGTGGAAGGTGGTGCCGTTGACCGGCGTGCCGATCGGCATGATCCGGGGACCGTCCTTGACCGCGACGCGGTCCACGACGAAGGCGGAGGCGTTGATGGTGCACTCGGTCGGACCGTAGAGGTTGACGAGCGAGCAGTCCGGCACGGTGTCGATGAACTGGGCGGCGAGACTGCGGGACAGCGCCTCGCCGCCGCTGAACACCTGGCGCAGCGAGCCGCACTCGGCGAAGGCCTCGGTGTCGAGGAGTGCCTGGAGGAGCGTGGGGACGCACTGGAGGGTGGTGACACCGTGCCGTTGGATCGTGGCCACGATGGCCTCGGGGTCCCGGTAGATTCCCGGGGCACCCATCACCACGGTGCTGCCGCAGGCGGGGGCGAGGATCTCCCACTGGGCGGCGTCGAAACTCAGGGGGGTCTTCTGGAGGACCGTTTTCCCGCTGTCGACTCCGCAGGCTTCGGACAGCCAGCGCATCTGGCTGACGATGCTGCGGTGCTCGATCATCACGCCCTTCGGTTTCCCGGTGCTGCCGGACGTGTAGATGACGTACGCGAGGTCTTCCGGACGGGCCGCTTCCCAGCAATCCGGGGCTGCTGACGAAATATCCTCGACCGTATTCTCTGCCGAACGGAAGATATCCGAAGCGACGACCTGGACGCCGGTCGGCGACAGCTCCTCGAGGCGGGCACGCAGTAATTCCTGAGTAAGGACGACTTCCACCCCCGCGTCCGCAATCATGTACGCGATCCGCTCCTCGGGGTATTCCGGGGAGAGCGGGACGTACGAACCGCCGGCCCAGAGGATTCCCCATACCGTGGTCATCAGCTCCAGCGAGGGCTCCATGAACACGCCGACACGGCTGCCTCTGGTCACTCCGGTGCGCCTGAGGAGGGCTCCCAGCAGCCGGCTCCGGTCCAGCAGTTGGGCGAACGTCAGGCTCCGGTCCTCGTGGACCACGGCGGGCCGGTGGGGTGCGGCACCCGCCCGTTCGGCGAGCAGCGTGGTCAGGGAGATGTCATCGCGTTGGGTGTGGGCATTCGCGTGGGGGCTCATGGACCTCTCTTTTCCGCGGTAGCGGCATTTCCCGGGAATTCGCGCACTCGTGGTGCCCCGGGTTAATGGCTGATGGGAGGCTAGGGGGAATTTTCCGGCCAGGTCAACAAATCCTGGGTATGTTCGCGGAAGCTGATCCCGGCTTGTTAGGGAATCTATCCGGCGGTGCGGCTGCTGATTCCGGGCATGGCGTATTCCGGGCATGGCGCAGTCAATTCGCACCTCCTGCTCGGCAGGGCTGGGGAGGTGAGCAGGAGAGCTAGGATTCCGGTCGCCCTTGACGGCGCGAGCCGGTATGGAATCCGCCGTGCCGAGGAGAGCCGTTCAGCCGATCTGGCGGTCGCGGCCCGCGAGCAGGCCGGCTGCGATCTGCACCAGGGTCATCACCAGGACGAAGGCCAGGGGGGCTCGCCAGCCGCCCGTGTGGCCGTAGAGCACGCCGACGACGAGCGGGCCGGGGATCGAGAGCAGGTAGCCGAAGCTCTGCACGAACCCGGAGAGGCGCACCACGGTGGCGCTGTCGCGGCCGCGCATGCTGATCATGGTCAGGGCCAGCGGGAAGGAACAGTTGGCCACGCCGAGCAGGAACGCCCACAGCCAGGGCGCGGTGGAGGCGGAGGCCCACATCCCCGCGAATCCCGCTAGGCCGCACAGGCCGATTCCCACCGCGATCCCGCTCTGGTTGCGCAGTTTTCCGGCCACGGCCGACAGTGCGAAGGACAGCGGTACGCCGAGGAGCGATGTGCCGGAGAACAGTAGCCCGGCGCTTTCCGCGGACAGCCCGGCATCGCGGAACATCTGGGGAAGCCAGCCGATGATGACGTAGGCGGAACTCGCCTGTAGCCCGAAGTAGGCGGTGAGCGCCCAGGCGGTGGGGTCGCGGGAGATCCGGCCTCGCGGGAGTGCCTGCGGTTCGCCTCCTTCGTCCACCGCACCGGCCGTCGCCCGTCTCTGGTGGCCGGAGGCGGCGAGCCAGGGCGGAACGGCGATCGCGGCCAGGAGGGCCCAGATCCCCAGGCCGTATCGCCAGTCGCCGCCGAACGCCTCGGTGAGGGGCACGGTGACGGCGGCAGCGGTCGAGGCGCCGACGTTCAGCGCCATGGAATACAACCCCGTCACCGCGCCCACCCGGTCGGGGAAGCGCTGCTTGACGACGGCCGGGAGCAGCACGTTCGCGATGGCGATGCCGGCCAGAGACAGGGCGGTCAATGCGACGAACAGGGCGGCGTCGGTGGCGAACGGACGCGCCACGAGTCCGGCCGTCAGCAACGCGGCGCCGGCCGCGATCGCGCCGCTCGCGCCGTAGCGCCGGGCGAGGGCGGGGGCCATGGAGCCGACGAGGGCGAAACACACGGCCGGGATGGACGTCAGCAGTCCGGCGACCGTGCCGCTCATGGCGAGGCTGGCACGGATCTCTTCGAGGACGGGCCCGAGGCTGGTGACGCCCGGGCGCAGGTTCAGCGCCGCGATCACGAGCGCCACGAGCGTCAGTCTGCGCAGCCGTTGTGAGCGGTCGGGGGGCGCCGCCCGACCGGTGGGTAAGGCGGTGTTCTTGAGCTCTTCCTTCGTCACATGGCCGATCATAGACTCATCCCATGACTCTATGTCTAGGGGTTCTTATGGGTTTGACGCAGGGTCATATAGTGATGGGATGACTATGGATCCTGTGCGTCGCGAATCACTGTCAAACCAGGTGATTGCCCGACTTAGACGGCAGATCACCTCCGGGACCTGGCCCGTGGGTTCACGCATCCCCGCGGAGACAGAGCTCGTCGAACAGCTCGGCGTGGCGCGCAACACGGTGCGCGAGGCCGTGCGGGCCCTGGCCCATACGGGCCTGCTGGACATCCGGCACGGCTCCGGGTCCTATGTCCGGGCGACCAGCGAACTGGCCGGGATGATGCGGATCCGCTTCGAGAAGGCACACACGGACGACGTCGCCGAAGTGCGCGGCGCCCTGGAGGTCCGCGCAGCACGCCTGGCCTGCGCACACCGCACGGCGGAGGACCTGGAGCGCATGGACGCCCTGCTGTCCCAACGGGACACGGCTTGGTCGGAAGGAGATCGGGTCGCTTTCGTGAACTCGGACGTGGCCTTTCACCTGGCCGTCGTCACCGCGTCCCACAACACGGTCCTGGCCCAGTTGCACGCGGACCTGGGCGAGGTGATCCGGGCCTCGCTCCTGGACCACTTCGGTGAGGAGCTGCGCCCCGAGCAGTTCCAGGACCACGCACGCCTCGTCGAGGCCATCCGCGGCCGCGACAGCGACAAGGCGGCCTACGAATCCGGTTCCTACATGGACTGTGCTCCCACCCAGGAGGGCGACTGAGCGATTCCGGGGGAGCGACGCGTACGGGCACGCATCATCGGCCGTGTATCCGCGGCCGAACTCGGCCTGGAGGAAGGGCTTGAACTGCGCTTCGACGAGCACGAGTGGCACCCGCTCGGCGGCGTGACGGCCGAGGTCCTCCGCTGCGGCGCCCAGTGGCTCCAGCGCTCCCTCGTCGGCCGACCGGCCGAGCCCGCCCGCGACGTCCGCCGGCCCCGCCCCGGCCAGGCAGCCGCAGGGGGCCGGTCGGTCCAGTCGATCGCGAAGCTGCGCAAGGTGGCCATGTTCTCCGGGCATGTTCGGTGGGGACCTTCGAGGCGTCCTCGCGGAAGGCGGTGTCCCTGACGAAGTGGAGCCGGTTTCGATGACCCACTGCGAACGAATGATCTTCGCGAGCCGCTGGGGGGAGGCTTCCCGGCTGGTCGGATCGGTGATGACGTAAACCGTCTCGCGGGTGCGCCTGCCGGTCTTCAGGCAGGTGCGGTGACGTACGCCCCGGGCGACCTGCGTGGCATGCGGGAAGCCGAGATCATCGACGGTCAGGACCTGCACTACGCGGGTCTCCTGGCGGCCGTGTCCCTCGGTGCGGTCGGAGAACTTCGCGGTCACGTGCTTCCAGGGCAGCATGTGCAGCCGCTCGTGGAGTCCGGCCTGGTTCTTCTTCACGCACAGTGCGTAGTGCGCCTCCTTGTCCTCTACGAGGAAGCGGGCATGGCTGCGCCGGGCGTGCAGGGCATCGGCCGTCACGGTCACCCCGGTCAGGTCGAACGGGGCCAACAGGCTGGCGAGGCAGGTGATTTCACATGACCGCGGAGCAGGCCATCAGGAGCATGCCCACGAACGGGTGACGTCTTCCGCGCCGGTCACGTGGATCAGGCAAGGTCGCCAGCCGGGACGACAGGCCGCCGATCACGCGGTGCTGACGCGAGGGAGACGTGACCGGACACACGGTGGCAGACTGACGACATATCGAAGCTCCGGGCGATACAGGCGACTTGGCAGGTCACCGGCATCAACGGGAGCTTCGTTGCGTGCGTGGCGGCCTGCCACCCCATCGTCACGATGCCGTGACCAGCACGGATCCTTGATCGACAAGACCTTGAAACCGCCCTGGGGGGCGTAGATCGCAGACATGACGTACCGTCAGTCACGGTCCGGCCGGGCCGGGATGGCCCTGGTGGATGAAGGCGGCCCAGGCCGCCGTGCGGTCCAGGACCGGCCCCTTGGCCAGCTCGGCGCGGAGATCGGCGTCGAACGACTCCGGGGCGCGGCGGCCGGGGTCGAGCATCCACATCTGCGCGGCCCGCAGGGCGTCGACCGGGCTGAGGCCCTCGACGGACAGGTAGTGGTGGAACACCGCCATCATCAGGGCCGCGGAGGAGTCCCGGGTGGCCCACCGCGAGCCCACCACATCACGGGCGCCACTCGCCAGGAAGGCGGTCGTCAGCGTGAGCGCCTCGTCGTGGTCACGGTTGCTCAGGTCGGTCTCACAGGCGCTGAGCACGACCAACGGACCGTCGTCGGTGGCCGGTTCGGGTGTCGCGCGGTCGAGCAGTCGGGCCACGGTCAGGTTGCCGGGATGCGGCCCCGCACCGGGCTCGGCTCCGCCTCCGGGGTGCGCCAGTTGCAGTGCCGAGGCCGTCGGGCTGGTGCCGGCCGAGCCGTGGCAGGCGATGTGCAGCACGGACGGGCCGGCGTCGAGCACGCCAAGCAGGTCGTCGGGCGTGCCGGGTGCCTGCGGCGGGACCGGCGGATCGTACAACTCGCCGTACAGCCGGGCCTGTGGGTAACAGGCCCGGTGCAGCGCCGTCACCTCCAGGTCCGCGTGCGGCAGGCTCATGCCGGGATCCGCCACCAGCACGGGAGCAGTCCGTGGGGGGCGCGGAGAGCGCCGTACCGCGTCGAGGAACTGGCGGCCCGACGCCGCGTAGCTGATCACCATGATCTGGCAGACGTGCGTGTGCGGCGCCCCGGCCGGCAGCCGGGGTGCGTGCCAGGGCACGATGCCGAGCCGGCCGCACGGCACCAGGACGATCCTGGGCGGACCCGGACGGTCCCTGCGCCGGTCCTCGTCGGTGGCGAGCCGTTCGGCGACACCGGTGATCACCGGGGCGACGACCGCGTCGGTCGCCCAGTCGCACAGCTCCTCCAGCGCCTCCTCCCAGGCTCGCACGGCCGACGGGGAGCCGGCCGCGCGCTGCCGTGCCTCGGCCGCGTCGAGGTAGCGCTCCAGCGGGCCGCTCTCCGCGACGGACAGCAGCGGCAGCGCCCGTACCCCGGTGCCGATGTCCGGGCCCACCACGATCGCCATGCCGGGCAGTTCGCTCTGGCCGGCCAGGAGATACACCAGCGCGTCCGCCTCGCCCCGCGCCACCCCGGCCTTCAGCTCGGCCACCGTCGGGGTAGCGAACAGCGCGCCGTCCGGCTCCCATGGGCCGAGGGCCTCCAGAGCGCGGCGGCGCAGGGAACTGGGCAGTTGGCGGGGGAGCGCGTCGGACTCCGGGTCCTGGTGCGCGGCCGCCGAGCGCCACGCCTCGGCGAGTTCACGGTGCCCGCGCGCTTCCAGCAGCTCGGGTACGGCCCGTGCGGTGGAGGCCGCCCGCAGCACCAGCGCGCGGCCGAGTTCGAGCGCGGCCACGGCCTCCTCGACCCGGCCCTGCGACGCCGCCCGGATGGCTGCCTGCACCCCGCGGTCCGCGCCGGACCGGGCGGCGAGCAGTCCGTGGTCAGGGCCGGTCTGGAGGACGACGTCGGCGGCGAGCGCCTGGAGCGACTCCATTGCCGCGTCCGTCGCAGCTTTCTCGTCCGCCGGGTCCCCGGTGCGGGCGAGCCGCATGCGGTGGTTCTCCGCGAGCTGCCAGAGGCCGGCGGCGGCGAGCTGGGGAGAGCGGCCCTGGCGGGCGTGCTCGCGGAACCGCTCCAGTTCGCCGATGGCGTTGTCCAGGTCGGCCGGATCCCGGGTGGCGGCGTGCCGCAGTGTGGCCGTCAGGCCGGAGAGGAAGAGGGCGTCCGCGGTGGCGTCCGGCGGCGTGGGAGTGTGCTCGGGCAGTTGACCGGGGGCCTCGGCCAGGACGGCCCGGGTGGTGTGCAGGCCGTCCCTGAGCGACGTCAGCAGCGTCTCGGGGATACCGAGACTGTCGGCGGACGCGCCGGTCAGAGCCGACTCCTGGCAGGTGATGCCACGTACGATCAGCTCGCTGTCGCCGGTGTGCGAACCGAGCGCGTTGAGCGTGGTGCCGAGCGCGAGGAGCACCAGCGGGCGGAAGGTGTGGCCGGCCGGGGTGGAGCGCTCCAGGGCATCCAACTCGCCGACCAACGTGGTGAGTTCCGCCCAGGACTCCGTCTCCTCCGCCGCGCGGGCCTCGGTGAGCAGGGTCATCGCCCGTGCCGCGACGGCGAACTCTCCGGCCGCCGGATCGGAGGCGGACTGCCGGGCGTAGTGTTCGGTCACCGCCCTCAGCTGGTCGCGGGCGACTGCGCCGTCCTGATGGCTGCCGCCGATCGGTCCGCCGATCTGGAGCGCGAGCCGCATCAGGTTCTGTACCTCGTCCGCCGGGCCCGGTCCGTCGGGCATCCGGTCGAGTTCCCCGCCCAGCCGCTGGAGCAGCCGGGTGACCGCCTCCGGATCGCCCGTGCGCATGGCCTCCATGGCGCCCAGCAGCGCGGCCAGCCGGGCACCGGTGAGGGTGTCGTCGGCGGCGGGGTCCGGGGGCTGCGGGGCAGTGCCGGTGGCGGCGTCGGCGGCGGCGGTGTCCGGGGCCGGGCCGGTGGGTCCGCTGTCCGGGAAGGCGGGCAGGTCCGTCAGCAGGTTCAGGAGCGTGCGGAGCTCGTCGGAGAACGGGAGGTCCGCCGGCAGCATGCCCAGCAGCGTCTCCGGATCGGACAGATCAGTCCGCGTCATATACGACAACAGGTCCCGCATCTGCCCCAGTTGCCCCTGCACCTCCGGAGGCAGCGGCAGCTGCCCGGCCTCGTCGGCGAGCGCCAGCACGTCGGCTGCCGCGGTCGCCGAGGCGCCGGGTTCCGCGCGCAGGCTCTGGTCGAACACCGCCCAGAAGTCCGGGGCCGCTCCGTTCGGACCGCCCGGAGTCGGGCTGGCCACCATCAGCAGGAGCAGCGCAGCCCACTGCCTGTCCTGATCCGTGGCCGCCTCCCCGGTGGCCGTCGCCGGATCCCGCACCTCGCCCAGCAGTCGCTGCGCCCGCTCTCGGTCCTCCGGTGTGCCGTGCCCGGTGGCGTACCGCATGGCGAACAGCGCGCCGAGCCGCACCGTGACCACGGCGCGCAGCGCCCGGTCGTGGTCCAGCAGGTCACGCAGCGTGGTCAGTTCGGCGGTGGCCCCCTCGAACTCCTCTGCGGACACCGCCTCGTCGGCCACCCGGTCGATCAACCGGCCCGCTCGTGCGCTCGCGTCGGCAACCCAGGTCCGCAGCCCCCGGACGCCACCGCTGTCCTCGTCGCTCACCCGTCCTCCGTCCGCCCCGGTGCAACGGGGCCGGCGGGAACACCTCGGTTCCCGCCGGCCCGGCGCCCCCCGTCGCCTCATGATGCCCCCGCAGTGGCCCCTGCGCCCCTGCTCTTCCGCCAACTCCCTTACCACAACCGGGATTCGACCAGTCGGCGACCGGTTCGCACATCCCCTTGGTCGGGGGCGGGGCGAACCCCGGGCGACGTCCGGGCCGGCAGTTCCCCCGGCCCGCCGGCCGCTGCTTCGCTTACGCCGGGACAGTGCGACACGTGGACAGAGAGGGAGCCGGTGTGGACATCGGGGGAGCGACCGCGCCCGTGGTCGCGGTCGTCGGAGTCGTCGGGACGCTGCTGTCCGCGCTGCTGACCCAGCGCGCGGCCGACCACAGTCGCCGACGCGAGCAGGAGCGCACCGAGCAGGTACGGGAGCGGCGCCGGCACGCCCAGGAACTGCGAGCATGCTACGTCGCCCTGAACACCTCCGCCCGGCAGTACCTGGCCGCGCTCACCGACCAGTTGCACGCCCTGGGCCGCGAGGAGGAGCGGCGGGTCGTACGACAGCGGCTGGCCGAGGCCCGCGACCAGTACCGGGACGTGTACGCGCAGGCGCAGATGCGGGTACCGGAGCGAGTGCTCGGCCTCGCGGGCGACCTCAACCGCGACCTGGGCGTGGTGTACGGCATGGTCCGCAGGCTGGACGACGGTGTCCCGCGCGCCGGGGACACGAGGGCCGCCGTACAGACGGGAATCGACGCCCAGTGGGGCCGGCTGCGGCGGATGCGGTGCGAGATGAGGGCGGATCTGGGCGCTTCCCGGGCGGATTCCGGGCGTTGAGGAGGACAATCGCAGGTCTTGTCGCCATCGGCTCCGGGGATCGGCATAGTGGCGGTGATCCCACGCGGTCGAGGACCCGGAGAGGCGGGATGCCGGTGAGCAACGAGGAGGACGGGGGCGTACGGGGACTGCGCACCTGGGCGGCGGATGCCGTGGCGCGGGCCAAGCGGCTGACAGCCGGGCTGACCCCCGGCGCGGAGCCACAGCAGGGCGGTCCGGTGCCACGCCGGGAGTATGACGCCTCGGTCGCCGAACTCGACCAGATGTCAGGACTGTTCGACCACGACCCCTGCCTGCGCAGTGCGGTCGGCGTCTGGCTGGGCGGTGCGCTGGCCATGCGGCACCTCGCCTGGGGCGGGGAGCCGGCGGACCGCGAGCGCGCGGAGACGCTGCTGCGCGACGCGCGGGACCCGGCGAGCGTACTGGGCGCGACGGTGACCGAGGAGGACCGGAGGTGGGCGGCGCTGTTCCTGCTGTCGCTCGTCTCGCCGCTGCCGCCGCAGCAGGGCCTGGCGGGCGGGGCACCCGACCTCTCCGACTTCGTCGCATGGGCAAGCGAGACCGGGCCCGCCGGGATGACGCGCGTCGCGCCGGAGATCCGGGCGCTGACCGACGAGGTGGTGCGGCTGCCGCTGCCGCCGGAGTTCCTCGCGCAGCTGCGGCGGATGCAGGACTTCTCCGCGGATCCCACCGGGCCGGGACTCTCCGACCTGCTCACGGGCATGATGCCCGTCGGCCCGGTCACGGACCGGCTGCGGGAGACCACGGACCGGGTGGTCGGCATGACCGGGACGGCGCCGGCGGGCGGAACCGCGAAACCCGCGGACTCCGAGCCGCCCGGCGCTCCCGACCCCGTCCTGACCCCCGACGGCATCCGCCGGATCGCCGCCGCCCTGGACGCCGTACACGCCACCCGTCATGGTCTCGACGAGGCGCTCAGGAGCGAGGATCCCCACCGGGCGCTCAACGAGCTTCTCCACAGACTGCGCTCCGTACAGGACCAGCCCCCACCCGGGCCGAACGCGGTCTCCGCCCTGGAGGCGTTGCGGGCGCTGCTGCTCAACATCAGCCAGGGCGCCGGCGGCACCCATCAGGACCGGACGGCCGGCCGGGCCCATATGAAGACGGTCCTCGATCACCTCGAGAATCTCACGGGTTCGCTGCCACCGGGGGTGCGGGAGGGCGACCCCGCCGTCATGGGCCGCGCCATGGAACTGTACGGCCGGGCCATGGACGCCCGGGAGGCGCAGGACGTGCGGCAGCTCCGTGAACTGGTCGAGGAGGCCGAGGCGTTGGAGCAGGCCGTCCCGGAGAACCATCCGTTCCGGTTCATGGCCGTCGGGGCCCTGGGCGCGGCCTACGCCGGCCTCGGCGCCGTCACCCGGGACCGCGAGACGCTCCTGCGCGCGGTGTCGTACATGGAGAGCGGCATGTCCGGGGCCAGGAACAGCACGCTCCCGTTCGCCGGCGAGGTGACGCGGCCGTACCTACCGGATCTCGGTCTGCTGCGCGCCGGCCTCGTCGGCGACGGCACCGCGACGGCGCCCGAGGACCTCGCCCCGCTCGTGCCCCCGCCGCCCGGTGCCTCGACGGAGGAACTGCACACCTCCGCGCTCTCCCTGAGCATGCGTTACGCGGTCACCCACCACCGGGCCGACCTCGACGCCCTGATCGCCGAACAGGAGCGGGTCCGGGACGGCGTACGGGAGGGGAGGGCACCGCGGATCGCCGCCGAGGCGCTGTGGCAGCTGGCGCAGGCGTACCGCGAGCGCGGCGTGCTCGACCAGGACGTGAAGGACATCAGGGCTCTTGCGGCGGCCAAGGAGGCGCTGAGCGCGCTCGCTGCCGACGTCCTCCTCCAGTCGGGTGCCGAGCACGGACTGCTGGCGGCCCGCGCCGGGGCCAGCAGAGGAGTGCAGGCCGCGCTGTGGGCTGCCTCCCAGGGGCGGCTGCACGAAGCGGTGGCCGCCCTGGAACTGGGCCGCGCCCTGGTGCTGCACGCGGCGTCCACCTCCTCGGCCGTACCTGAACTTCTCCGCGCGGCCGGCCACCACGACCTCGCCGAGGTGTGGCGGACGGCCGCCGGCGCGTCCCGGGCCGGCGGGGCCGACGGCGAGGGCGGGGTCCCCGGGGAGTTGCCCAGCACCCTGCGCCGGCAGGCCCTGGAAGCCCTCGGCTACCGGCGGGAGGGCGGCCTGCTCGGCACGCCCAGCCTGAGCGAACTCGCGGACGGGGTCGCCGAGAGCGGCGCCGACGCGCTGATCTACCTGGTCCCCTGCGAGGCAGGGGAGGCCGGCGTGGTGATCGCGGTGGGCCCGCGGATCGGGGCGGGCGTGGGAGTACGGTCCCTGCTGTCCGGCGCCGAGAGCGGTCCGCTGGAGCGCTACCTCGACGCTACCGCCGCCCGGGAGGCCGCCCGGCGCGAGCACCGGAGCGACCTCGCCGCGGAACAGGTCTGGGAGGAGGCGCTCGGCGCGCTCTGCGACTGGGCCTTCGAGGTGCTCGGCCCCGTCCTCGCGGGCCTGGAGGAGCGGCTCACGGGCGAGGCCGAGGCAGAGCGTGACTGGGATGACCGGCCGCTCCGGCTCGTCCTCGTCCCCTGCGGGCGCCTCGGCATCGTCCCCTGGCACGCCGCGCGCTTCCCCGCCGGCACGCCGTACGACCACCTCTGCCAGACCGCGGTCATCAGCTATGCGGCGTCCGGCAGCCAGTTCCTGGCGACGCTGGGCCGTGCGCCGCGGGATCCGGTGGCCGCCCCCGTGCTGCTGGCCGACCCCGGCATGGAACTGCCGTACTCCGAGATCGAGGTCATGGCCCTGCGTGACGCCTTCTACCGGCAGGCCCGGATGTGCGGGGGGATCTCCCAGCTGCCCGACGAGGAGAGGGCCGCCGCCGGTACGCCCGACGACGTCCTCTCCTTCCTCGCCGACGGGGCCTCGATGCTCCACATCGCCTCGCACGGATCGGCGGGGACCCGGCCCACGGTCTCGGCGCTGCACCTGGAAGGTGATCTGACGGTGACCCGGCTCCTGGACGGACCGGACGCCCGGCGCGGCGCCGAGGACGGGCCGTTGGTGGTGCTCAGTGCCTGCCAGACCGACCTGAGCAACCGCGACCACGACGAGGCGCTCACCCTGACCACGGCGTTCGTCGCGGCCGGAGCGCGGGACGTCGTCGGTTCCCGGTGGCTGGCCCAGGACGGCGCGTCGGCGCTGCTCATGGCGGTGTTCCACCACTACGTGAACGTCGACGGCCTCAGCCCCGTCGACGCGCTCCGGGCCGCGCAGCTGTGGATGCTCGACCCGAAGCGCGAGAACCCGGGCTCGCTGCACGGCCAGTTGCTGCGGCAGATCCGGCGCCCGGGGCTCGAACGCGTCGCGCTCTGGGCGCCGTTCATCCACCAAGGGCATCCGGGCCGCACACGAACCGAAACCCAACAGGCAACAGCGACGACGGAGAAGACGGAGACGGAGGGGAGGAAGGCGTGAACGAGGAGGGTGCGGGACCGGCGGAACGGCTGCTCGCCCTGATCGGTACACACCGCGACAGCATCCGCGAGGCCCTGGACGACGAGGCGTACGCGGTGCTGCTGACCCGTCTGACGGCGCTCGCGGAGGCGGCGCCGGACGACGGCAGAGCGGTACGCCGGGCGCTCCAGGGGGTTCGCCTGGCGTTGGTGCGGGCGCTGCCGCTGGACCATCCGGTGTACCTGGCACTGGACGACGTACGGCACACCGCGGCGCCCCCGGGACCGGAGACCGTGGTGGGGGCACAGGAGCTGCTGGCCTGGTTCCGGCTCCCGTCGCCGGCGCGCGAACCGTCGTACGGAACGGATCCCGGACCGGTGAACGGCACGGATCCCGAGCCGGCGGAGCCGGTGTACCGCGCGGACCCCGAGCAGGACCAGCTGCTCCAGGCGCCCGCGCTCTCGGCCGACGAGGCGCGGATCCGCTGCGGTGGCGCACCGCCGCCCGAGCTGATCAGGCTCCGGGATCGCCGGGACGGCGAGCGCTACCCGGAGTTCCAGTTCCCGGAGGACGGCGGCACCCCGCACGAGGTCGTCCTGGAGGTCAACCGGCTGCTGCTCGCGGAGATCGACCCCTGGGGCGCCGCGGCCTGGTGGCTCAGCCTCAACACCTGGCTGGGCGGCACACCCGCGTCCCTGCTCGGCAGGCTGCCCGACCACCGGCTGGTCGGCGCGGCCGGCGCACTGGCGGAGGGAGAGTGATGAGCGGATTCTTCCCCATGATCAACCTGGAACTGCGCCCCCGCCGCCATGTGATCCCGGCGGGCACGGAGCTGTGGCGGGTGCACCACTCCACGTACGCGCCCGACCAGTTCAACCCCAGACTCGCGGACATCCACTTCGACGGCGGCCGCTTCGAGGGCACCGTGCTGGATCCGTACCACAGCCTGTACCTGGCGGACACCCCGCTCACCGCCCTCGCGGAGAGCGTGCTGCGCTCCCGGCCCTTCGAACTCCCCGTCGGTGTGCGGAAGATCCCCTACCGCACGGTCTGGCAGCGGTCGCTGAGCGCCGTGCGCACCCGGTACGAGCTGACCCTGGTCTCCCTGGTCACCGGCACGGACCTGGCCGCCGTCTGCCAGGACTCCACCCTCCTGGAGGACGAGAGCAACTACGCGAAGGCCCGGCGCTGGTCGAGCGAGATCCGGGCGCAGACACCGGACGCCATGGGGCTGGTCTGGGAGTCCCGGCGCAACCGGTCCCAGTCCGCCCTGGTGCTCTACCACGACCGCTTCGAGCACGGCGACGGCAGACCGCTGGAGGTGCTCGCGGGCCGGGGTATCGCGGACCTCGGCTCGCAGGACGGCCTGAAGCGGGCCAACGAGATCCTCGACCCGCTGAGGGCGGAGATCTCGGAGCCCGTGTGGCCGTGATGGGGAGGCCCGTGGATCGCGCTTGTCGGTGGTCGAGACGTGGTGTCATCGTGGGCGTATGCCACCGTCCCTTCCTGACCCCGCGTCACTTCTGGCTGAACTGAAGGACGTCAGACGCGCCGGTCTGGTGCGGTTACGCGGGCGCGCGCTGCCCGCGCTGGAGTCGGCGGCGGGCGTGGCCGTGCCCGCCGCCCGGACCCCGGGCGCGGCCGTCGAGTCGCTGGTGCGGCTCGCCGTGGCGCGGCTGGACGCCGGCACCCTGCGCACGGCCGCCGAGTACACCCTGGGGCTGGCGCAGGGCACCCGGGACTGGCCGGCGTCGGACCGCCGGGCGAGGGCGGCCCAGGTGTACGGGGTGAGCGTCGAGCGGTTCCGCAAGGACCACGAGGTGATGGTCCTCGAACAGGTCGCCGAGCACATCGTGCTGCTCGCGGCGGAGCCGGCCGCGCCGCCCGGCGCCACCGCTTCGAACGGGGCGGCCGGGGAGGGCGGCGGCACGCACCGGAGCGTGCGGGTCAGGGCCGGCGGCCGGCCCGTTGTGCTCACCCTCCACGTGCACCCTGTGGACCTGCTGCGGGACGTGGACGTCGTCGTCTCCCCGGCCAACGTCCACCTCGCACTGCCCGAACCGTACAAGTCGTCGGTCGCCGCGTCCCTGCGCCGGGCGGCCGCCGTGCGCGGGGTGACCGGCGACGTCCTCGCCGACCCGCTCCACGACGAGCTGCGCGAGTGGGCGTCCGGGCACGGGGTCTCGGGGCGCGCCGTACTGCCCGGCACCGTGGCAGCCACCGGTGCGGGGGCGCTGGCGGACCGGGGCGTTCGGCGGATCTACCATGCGGCGGTCGCCGTCCCGCGGGCCGGGACCAACGACTACGACGTGCTGCCTTCCGACGTCACCCGGGCCGTGTCCCGCGCCCTCGCGGTCCTCGCGGAGGAACGCGACCGGTTCTCCCCGCCGCTGCGCTCGGTGTGCTTCCCGCTGCTCGGCTCGGGGCGCGGCGGACTGCCGTACGGCATCAGCCTGGCCGCCGTATGGGCCGCCGTGGAGGCCGAGTTGGCGCGCGGGGCGGAGTGGGACGTGCACTTCGTGGTGCGCGCGCCCGAGGCGGCGGGGCTCGTGGAGCGCATCCGGGCCGGGATACGCCCGGCGCACGACCGGCGGGCGACCAGCTGACCCGCTGCAATGGAAGCACGACCCTCGTCGAGCATGGGGGTCGATGGGTGCGCGACGGTGATTCACTGCGCTCGAATCTCCGTTCACGCAACCATAATTGATGATCAGTCACATAGGGTGGGGTGCATGGGGGGCGGGATGGCGGAGTGGGCACGTGGGGCGCGGGGCCGGACGGTGACCTGGCCGGCTCCGGACATGTACGTACTGGTCGAGGGCGTGCTGCTGCGCATGCTCCCGGACTCCCCGGAGACTCCGGTGGGAACGGAGGTCGTCGTGGGGTACGACACCGGGCTACGACGGCTCGTCGCACACCGGGCGGAGCGCCCGTGACGACTCCCTACCCCACACCCGACTTCGGCTTCGCGGAGGAGGGCTACGACGAGCGGCAGCCCGTCGTCCTGCTCCTCGACACCTCGGCCTCCATGGGGCGGCCCGCCGAGGCGCCACCGATCGACGAGCTCAACGACGCGCTGCGCCGCTGGTTCGAGGGGGAGCGGACCAAGCCGAGGCTGCGCGCGCGGGTGGAGGTCTGCCTGGTCGCCTTCGACTCCCGGGTGCGGGTCTTCGACCCCGGGCTGGGCCTGCTGGTGCCGGCCGAGGGAGCGAAGGCGGAGGGGCTCTTCGTGCGGATGAACGGGATGCGCCCGCCC
Source organism: Streptomyces monashensis (assembly GCF_001866665.1). Lineage (GTDB taxonomy): Bacteria > Actinomycetota > Actinomycetes > Streptomycetales > Streptomycetaceae > Streptomyces > Streptomyces monashensis. The sequence continues at coordinate 69,971 of NZ_MLYO01000059.1, forward strand.
CGGCTGGAGGCGTCCGGCCTCACCCGGCTGACGGAGGCCGTCGAGACGGCCCTCGAACTGGCCCGCGACCGCTACCGGACCCTCCAGGACCAACGGGTGCCGGTGCGGCGGCCGTTCCTGTGGGTGCTGACGGACGGCGCCCCGAGCGATGCCGAGGGGCGCCGAATGGACCCCGCGGACCTGGCCGAGACGGCCCGCAAGGTACGCGTCGGCGAGGAACAGGGCGCCTTCGTCCTCCAGGCGATCGGAGTGCGCGGCGCCGACCTCGACCTGCTCCGAGTGCTGGCGCCCAAGGCAGCGCTGATGCTGAAGGACCTGGACTTCGGCACGATCCTGGACCTGCTGTTCCAGAGCTCGGACCGGGTCACGCCGGACAAGGCAGCCGATGACGTGCACGCCGAGATGGACCGGCACCTCAAGCAGCAGGAGCGGCTGCGCAGGCTAGAGGAGCGGCACCGGTGATCGTCGCCGGGGCCGCCGTCCAGGGCACCGGGCACCTGGCCGCGGGGCAGGGGTGCCAGGACGCGTTCAAGGCGGCCGACCTGGGCGACAGGGTGGTGCTCGCTGTGGCGGACGGCGCGGGCAGTCGCGAGCGCAGCGCGCTGGGCGCACACCTCGCCGTGGACACCGCCTGCCGGGTACTGGCCAAGGACATACCAGACACGCAGGACCCGCCGCAGAGCTGGACCCGCTGGGCCGCCGAGGCCGGCACCCGCCTGGTCACCGCCCATCTACGTGCCGCGGAGGCGGTCCTGCACGCGACCGGGCCGCTGGACGACGCCGGGTGGTCGCATCCTGCCGAGCCGCCTCACCGTCTCACGCAGCCCGTGGACACCGGTGCGTTGGCCGCCGCGGTCGCCGTCGCTGTGGTACGGCCGCCCTGGGTCGCGTTCGTCTCCGTCGGTGACTGTTTCGGCACGATCCTCACCCGGGGCGCTGCCCGAACGGCGCCGGAGCGGTGTCATCTCGTGCTGCCGCCGGCGGCGCCCGGCAGGGTCGGACCCGCTTTCCTCTCCTCGCCCGGGGCCTCACTGGGGGTCAGGTCCTTCGTCGTGTGGGAGCCGGAGCTCAGCGGGGTCGTTCTCGCCACCGACGGCTGTGCCGCACTCACCCTCGACCACCCCCGCCTCCGCGAACTCCCGTCGCACGCAGGCCCGTTGCCCTCGGAGCGGTTCTATTGCGGGCTCGCCGCGCGGCTCCGCGCGAGCGGCGGCGACGCCGAGCCCCTCAGGGCCTTGCTCTCCGGCCCGGAGGCGGCCCGCACCGGCGACGACCTGACGGTTCTGTGCGCCCTGCTGGACGGGCGGTGACGATGGCTCTCACGGTGGTGTCCGGCACCGGACGCGCATGGCGGCTCACCGAGCGGATCGGCAGTGGCTCGGAAGGGATCGTGTACGGCGTCGACGACGCCCGGCCCCTGGTGGCCAAGCTCGTCCCCGACCCGCCGGCCCCGGCCGCCTACCGGCGCCGTATCGCCCGTCTGGTCCGCCAGCGCCGCGAGCCGCGCACGGTCCGGCTGCTCGCGGGGGCGCCCGTGCGGATCGCCTGGCCGATGGTGCCGGTACGGACCGTGGGTCCCGAGGCCGACGGGGTCGACGGCTATCTCATGACCGACATGCGCCACGCCTTCCAGCCGTTCACGCACATCCTGGCCCCGGCCGCCCGTCGCCTCCACCTGCCGGACGCGACCTGGGCCACCGGGCTCACAGCGGCCTGCTCGCTCGCCCACCTCCTCGCGGACCTGCACGCAGAGGGCTATGTGGTGGGCGATCTGAAGCCGGAGAACCTCTGGGTCGACGGCCGTGGCGGGGTCGGCATCGCGGACGTGGACTCCTGGCAGTTCACCGACGGCGGCGAGGCGTTCCCCGGCCGGATGGGCACCCCCGGCTACACCGCCCCCGAGCGGATCGGCGCCCCGCCCGGCGCCCCGCCGGACACCGCGTCGGACGACTTCGTCCTCGCCGTCCTCGTCCACCAGCTGCTGACCGACGGTCTGCATCCCTTCGCCGGGCATCCGGCGGACGGCTGTGGCTACCTCTCCTACGACGACAACATCCTCCACGGTCGCTGCCGGCTGCTGGACCGCACCTCGGTGGTCCTGCCCCGCTCCGTACCGCCCGTCGACCTGCTGCCACGTCGGCTCAGGGACCTGTTCCGGGCCGCGTTCGGCGGGGTGCGGCCCCCGGCGTCCGGCTGGGCCGAGGCGCTGGCCGCGGAGTCGGCTCCGGGGCGACTGCGGACCTGCCCGGCCGACACCCGGCACGTGCACACGCTGGAACGGCCGTGGTGCCCCTGGTGCGACCTCGCCGAGACGTGCAGGGACGTCGGCGGGGCGAAGGCGGAGCGGGACAACAGACACAACAGACACAACGATGGCAACAGCGACAGCAGCGACAGCATCGACAACGGCGACAGCCGGGACCGTGTGAACAACCGGGGAAAGGACGACGCATGCCAGAGATGACGCCCCGTCTCTCCGTGGCCAGGAAATTGGACCACTGCACCGTCCTCGGCCCCGGCACCCGCGCCGTGCTCTGGGTGCAGGGCTGCCCGCTGCGCTGCCGGGGCTGTGTCGCCGCCGAGACCCTGCCCTTCGCGGGCGGCACGCCGTACACCGTGACCGAACTCGCCGACTGGCTCTGCGCGTTGCCGGACTCGGAGGGCGTGACCTTCTCCGGCGGTGAGCCCTTCGCCCAGGCCGCCGGGCTGGCCGCGCTGCTCGACGCCGTACGGCAACGGCGCCCGGACTTCGGCGCGATGGCGTACTCGGGGTTCCGGTACGAGACCCTGTCCGAGGGAGCCCCGGACCAGCGGGCCCTGCTGCGACGGCTCGACCTGCTGGTCGACGGCCCGTACGTGGCCGCCCGCCACGCCGGCCTGCGCTGGCGCGGCTCGGCCAACCAGCGCATCCTCGCCCTCACCGACCGCTACGCGCACATACCGTCCCAGCCGGACGTCAGCGCCGGCGTCGAGGTGTCGATGGAGCCCGACGGATCACTCTCCTGGGCCGGGGTGCCACCGACACCCGGTTTCCGGGAGGGGCTTGAGACACAACTCGCGGCGCGGGGATTCGTGCTGCACACCCAGGCCCGGAGGGAAGCATGAGCGGATCACCGAAGTACAGCACGGTCGCGGTCTCCGCGGCCTACGCGCGGCGCGAGGCACAGCGGCGCCGGGAACGCGAGAACGAACGCCGCCGGCAGCAGGAGCGACGCGCCAGGCAGCGCGCCGAACTCGCCGCCCGCCGGGCCCAGGAGGCGGCGGTCCGCCGGGAGAAGGCGAAGGCCGAGGCCGAGCGCAGGAAGCACGCCCTGGAGGCACGCCGGGCCGCTGAACAGCAGGCGCACGCCCTCCGCCTCCGCCAGGAACAGGCCGGTGCCGACGCCCGCCGCCTCGACGAGGTACGGCAACTGTTCGCCCAAATGCGGTCCGCCGACGCCCCCGCCACCCAACTGGACGCGCTGCAACAGCAGTTGGACCAGCTGGGTGAGCGTGTCGCTCGCGCCGAGCCACTGGGCGGCGCGATCGAGGAACTGCGCGGCCGCATCGTCGTACTGAGCGACACCGCGCACACTCGTGGGCGGGCCCCCGACGACCGCGCCTCCGTACTGGACGGCCTGGAACGGCAGTTGGCCGGGATGGCGCCGGACACGGCGGCCCTCGACCCGGCGGGCCGGCAGGACTGCGAGGACCTGCTCGGCCGGCTGCGCGCCGCGACTGGTCCCGGCGCGGAGACCCACTTCGAGGCGCTGCTCGGCTCGGTGGAACACGCGCTCACCCGCCATGCCGCGACCGCGGGGCGGCGGGCCGCCGAGGAGGGGCGGCGCGCCGAGGACGACCGGCGTCGTACCGAGGAGGAACAGCGGCGGGCGGTGGAGCGGGAGACGGCCCGGGCCGCCGCCGAGGAGGCGGAACGCGACCGCGTCGAGGCGGTGCTCACCGAAGCGGCCGACCGGCTCGGCGTCGTACAGGAGTCCGCCGAGGACGCCGTGGCCGAGGCCCGTGAACTCGGCGACCCGAACCTCGCCGAACGCATCGGGCAGGCGCTGCGCGCCGGCACGGCCGCCCTCGGGGCGAAGGAGCCGGACGCGGCGCTCAAGGCGGTCGGGGACCTCGAGGAACTGCTCACCGAGGCCGAATCCGAACTGGACGAACTGCACATCGCACACACCCGCCGCAGCGACCTCGCGCTGGCCCTCCAGGACGCCATGATCGGCGAGGGATTCGCCTTCACCGGGGGCGACGAGGACGGCGACGCCATCGTGCTGCGCTTCCAGCGTCCCAGCGGAGCGACGTACGAGACGACGGTCGCCACCGAGGACGACGGCAGCCCGCTGCTCGTCTACCACGTGGACGGCGAACCCGATGTGGTCCTGCACCCGCCGGCCGAGGGTGCCGTCTGCGACCAGACCGAGGACCTCCTGGAGCGGGTCCACGAGGCGATCGGCGAGCAGGACGGCTTCGTTCCCGGTGAACTCACCTGGCAGGGCAAGCCGCCGAGCCGGCAGGCCAAGCAGCTGCCCGGGGCGGAGGAGTGGCGGTGGACCCGGTGAGCACGGTTGAGTGGACGAAGCGGGACACCGGCGCCGCACGTGAGGGGCAGCCGGCCCTCGCCGACGGCATGATGCCGCTGTGGGCGGTCTCCCTGGGCTGGGAACTCCGACGCGGCCGGCAGGTGATCCTCAACGGGCAGATCAGGGACCGCTGGTGGTTCGACGACGGACCCGCCTCCTTCCGTGACGTGGTCGCCCGCACGCTGCACCTGGGCGGCGCCGAGGTGGTCGGCTGGTGGGACCCGGTCGCCGGCCTCACCTTTCCCGTGCCGGGCCATGCGCAACGCTTCGACCAACTGCTCTCCGCCGTTCCCCCACCCCAGCCGCCGGTCACGGGAACGGCCGGTACGGCCGGCACCACCGAGGCCGCCGGGGCAGGTCCCGCAGACGGCGACACCGCCCCGGACGAACTCCGCAGCCCGAGCGCCCGGCGCGCAGCCGAGCGACAGCGCAGCCGGGAGCAACGGAACGCGCCCCGCGCGCCCGGACGGCCCCGCGCCTTCAACGACGTCGTCGCCACCGTGCAGCGTCTGGTCGCCTCGCCGGACGCGACCACGGCCTTCGTCTTCGAGGACGTGGACCACCACCTCCCGCCCGGGCAGCCCGAATCGCACCTGGGCTATCTGCGACTGCGCGCCGCGATGACGGACGCCGTGACCCCGCACTCCGTGGAGGGTCCCGGCCCGCACGCCCGCAACGCCGTCCTCTGCGCGGTCGGCGACGTCGGACGGCTGCCCGGCTGGTTCCACCTGGAGGACCCGCGGATCGCCGCGCTGCACCTCGGCCCGCCCGACCCGAGCGAGCGCCGGCTCTGGCTGAGCTGGCTGCTGCGGCGCTTCAACGGCGCGTCGGACGCCTCACGCGCCGACCTGGAAGCCCTGGTCGGCGCCACCGACGGCATGGCCGGCTGGGACATCGAGTCCCTCGGGCGCACCTCGTGGCTGCGCAACGCGCCGGTACAGAAGCCGGACAAGCTCATGGAGCTGCATCGGCTCAACGTGAGTGTCGACCCGTGGACCCAGCTGGACCGGGAGACCATCGCCCGCGCCGGCGACGTGCTGGGCACCCGGGTGGTGGGCCAGTCCACGGCCGTCGACGCCGTCGCCTCGGCACTGCAATCGGCCTTCGTCGGCGTCGACTTCGGCAACTCCGGTACCGCCCGGCCGCGCGGCGCGTTCTTCTTCGTCGGACCCACCGGTGTCGGCAAGACCGAACTCGCCAAGGCCGTGGCCGAGTTGATGTTCGGCGACCAGAGCGCGTACGCCCGCTTCGACATGAGCGAGTACCAGCAGGAGCACGCCGCGGAACGACTCGCGGGCGCACCGCCCGGCTATGTCGGCTTCGAGGCGGGCGGTGAACTCACCCGGCGGGTGCAGGAACGGCCGTTCAGCGTGCTGCTCTTCGACGAGATCGAGAAGGCCCACCCCAAGGTGCTGGACAAGTTCCTCCAGATCCTGGAGGACGGCCGGCTCACCGACGGACGCGGCCAGACGGCGTACTTCTCCCAGTGCCTGATCATCTTCACCTCCAACACCGGCGCGGAGGCGATGCAGGACCTGCTGGCGGGACGCGAGGCCGAGCCGACGTACGCTGAGCTGGAAGCGCACTTCACCCGGGCCGTGGAGGACAAGTTCCGGCGGATCGGCAGGCCCGAGATCTACGGACGGCTCAAGCCCGGCGTGATCGTCTTCGACATGCTGCGCCGCGAGCACGTCGTCAGGATCGCCGACCGGCTGCTCGCCCAGCTCACCGAGTCCGTACGCGAACGCCACCGGGTCGAGCTGCGCCACGACACCCGCACGCTGCACCCGTGGCTCACCGAGCGCATGTCGGACCCGGAGCACCAGGCGTACGGCGGGCGGCAGATCCGTAACGAGCTGGAGCGGGTACGGGCGGCCGTCGTCCGCCATCTGCTGGCCGACCGCCCCGCCCCGGGCAGCCGCATACGGGCCGGGATCGCGCCCGACGGCACGGTGGCCGTCACGGCGGAGGGGAACGGGTGGACATGATCGCCATCGACCTCGGGCACCGGTTCGGCCGCCTCGGCCGGACCGGCCCCGACGGGCGGCCGGAGGTGACCGGCACCCGGTTCGAGGACACGGACGGCGTCCGTGAACCGGCCCGGGCGCTGCCCGCGCTGCTCGCCGTCGTACCGGCCGGCACGGCGTCCCTGGGAGAGCGGCCCGCCCAGGCGGCCGTCCTCGGCCTGCCCGCGTCCGGCGGGCGAGAGGACGAACTGCGGCGCGCCGCCGAGCACGCCGGGCTCCTCGTCGAGCGCGTCGTACCGGATCCGGTCGCCGTCGCCCTGCACTACGGCGCGGTCGCCGAGGGCGTCGACCGTACGGTCCTCGTCTGCGACCAGGGCGCGACGGCGCTGGACCTGACCGTGCTGGCCATCACCCCCGACCTCACCGTCCGCGTCGTCCGTACCCGCAGCCACCGACTCGGCGGCGACCACTGGGACGAGGCGCTCGCCGCCCACCTCGCCGGCCGGCTGCCGGACGGGGCCGACCCGCGCCGGACGGCGGAGTCGCTGCGCCGCGGACTCGGCGCCGGCGACAGGGTCATCGAGACCGTCACCGACCGGGCCGGCGACGAGCACCGGCTGATCCTGGACCGGGCGGACTTCGAGCAGGCCGTGGCACCACTGCGGGACCGGACCCTCGACGAGGTGAGCGAGGAACTGACCGGGGAACCGGCGATCGACACCGTCCTGCTGGCCGGCGGCCTGTCCGCCACCCCCGGCCGCCGCAGCGAGATCGCACGCCTGCCGGCCGCACAGGGCCTGACCGTGCGCTGCGACCGCCCCGAACTCGCCGTCGTACATGGCCTGTTGGCTCTGCAGCACTTCGGCGTCCTACGCATCGACACCGGCCCGGCTCCGCGTACGTCCCGGGCGTACGACGGTTACGACTTCCCGGAACCCGAACCTCTTCCGGATCCGGACCCGCTCACCCGGCCACCCCTGCCGGACGACCCCGATCCCGTGACCAGGCCGGCCCCGCCCGTCGGAGCCACCACCACGCCGGACCCCACTCCGCCCCCCGGGCCTGCCACCGTCCCGCCGCCCCGGCGCGAACCGGAACAGCCGCAACAGCCGGAGCGTCCGGAGCCGTCCGAACCGCCGCAGCCACACCCGAGCCCACCGTCGCCCCCGCCCCTGCCCCCGGCGACTCCCGACGCTTCCACCCCGCCCCCGCCCCCCACCGATCCACGCGACCCGCACGTCTCGCAGCCCGCCACCTTCGTCGCCGTCCCCGTGGGCCAGTTGCAGGCCCTCCGTCGCGGAGACCACCTGCTCGTCCTGTGGGCCTGGCCCGAGGGAGCGCTCAGCGCGCGCGTCCGCTGGCGGCGCGAAGGCGGCAGCGCGGGCGGCGGGCCCCGGGACGGGGACCTGATC
>NZ_MLYO01000006.1 GCF_001866665.1 Streptomyces monashensis
GGCCCCCGCCCCCCACGCCGCCCCCAGCAGGAGCGCGGCGCCGACGTGGCCGTGCAGGGTGATGCCCGCGCCGAAGGCGTCGAAGCCGAGCACGGACAGGGACGCGGTCACGGAGACATCCGTCAGCCGGGCGAGCAGAGGGACGGCGAGCGCCGTCACGACGGCCAGGCGCAGCGCACAGCGGGCGGCCAGGCCGAGAGCGCTGTCGGACGGCCCGACCGGGCGATCGAGGGCGCTGCCCGGCCTCGGCCCCATGTGGCCGAGGGCGCCACCGGGCGGCGTGCCTCCACGACCGAGGGCGCCACCGCGCGCGCGTACCCCGTGGCCGCCGGGCCGTCGTACCACCGGTGTGCGGACCGCCGTCAGTACGCCGGCCAGCAGCATCGCCAGGACTGCCGCCACCCCCAGCAGCCACACCCGGCCGTCGAGGCCCGCCAGCCGGGCCAGGGTCACCGGCCGGTCGGCGGGCGTGCCGAGGAACTGGTCCAGCGGGTGAGGGAGGAAGGCGCGCAGCAGCCCCGTGGCGTGACCGTCCCAGGGGACGAACAGGCCGAGGGGCAGACCGAGCCAGACGCCGTTCGGGGCACCGAGCAGGGCCGCTCCGGCGATCCGGCGCGGATGGTCGTCGCCGGTCGCCGCGTACACCGCCGCCGCGAGTCCGGCCGCGACGGTCAGCAGGAGCACGGTGACGAGCGCCGAGACCGCCGGCCGGACCACCCGGTGCACGGCGGACCAGCCCGGCGGCAGCGGCGCGCGACGCGCGGCCAGCAGCGCGACCAGCAGCACCCCGGCGCACCAGCCGAGCCCGCCCAGCAGCGTGGCCGGGGCGTCCACGGTGAAACCGACGCCGGCCCTGGCGTGGATCAGACCGCCGATCCCGTGCGGCAGCAGTCCGCCCGCGTCCCCGATGCCGGGCAGGGCCGGCCCGCCGCCCCCCTTTCCACCCGTGCCGCCCGTGCCGAGTGAGCCGCCGTCGACGGTGATGACGTCGTGCCCCGCCCGGGCGAGCCCGCCCAGCAGCGCGACGAAGAGCGCGACCACCGTGCCCGCGCGCGCGAGGAGTTCGGCGGGCGCGATCACAACTCCCGCCGTGCGCAAGGACCGTAGGAAGAACCACGACAACAGCAGGGCACCGACCAGACTCACCCCGAGTGGCGTGATCTCGATGGCCGTGTGCGCCGCGTTGCCTTTCAGTCCGAAAGCGGACACATCGCCCGACGGTACGACCGAACCACCCGCCCCGAGCGCCACAACGGCCGCCGTCATGGGGCCCAGTGAGCCGGCCGCGTCCGCCTGCAGCAGATGCAGCCCGAGCGCGGCGGTGCCGGCCATCCCGGCCAACGCCCAGCTCACCGCCGCGACGGCGGACAACAGGACGTCGGCCCAGGGGACCTTCCCGGCGCGCCGTGCGGTCCCGGCGCGCGTGGCAGACCTCATGGCAGCCCCCGATCCCCTCCTGGCGGATCCCGTCGAACCGCGGCGCGATGGCCCGGCCGCGCTTGTCCCCCTCGCCGGGAATACCACTCTCCGGGTGGATTTCAACCCCGTCAACGGCGCATGTTGCAGCGCACGGACGCATTCGTGACAAGGCCCGGGTTTCGGTCAGGGGCCGGAGCCTGAAATAGTTCCTCCCGATGTTCGACATCCCTAGACTCCCTGCGATGGGGGTAATTCGGGGGACAACTCAGTGGGGCATGGAGTGCCTGAACTCGTTCTGGAATCAAACGGACGGACCTGGACGCTGGATCCGTCCAGGCCGTACACCCTCGGCCGCGATCCGCAGGGTGACATCGTCTTCGACGACGCCAGGGTGTCCTGGCGGCACGCCACGGTCCGTTTCGACGGCCGTAGTTGGGTCATCGAGGACCACGGCAGCACCAACGGCACGTTCGTGCAGGGCCGACGGATCCAGCAGGTGGAGATCGGCCCGGGCACGGCGCTGCACCTCGGCAACGCGACCGACGGACCGCGGCTGAATCTGTCCGGTGCCGCGGCGGGCCGGCAGCCCGCGCCGTACGCCGCGCAGGGCGCCGGTGCGCCGGGCTGGGCCCAGCAGGCCCCGCAGCAGGCCGCCGCCGCACCGCAGGCGGCGGTACCGCAGCAGGCCGTGCCGCAGCAGGCCGGGTGGCAACAGCAGCCGCAGGCGTCGGCGTTCCCGCAGCAGGCGGGGCCCGCCGACCCGTACGCGCAAGCGGCACCCGGTGGTGGCGCGGGGGCACCGCCGGCCCACGGCGACCGCAGCCCGACCACGTTCCACCAGTTCTCGGTCGGCCGCGTCATGCGCATCGGCCGTGCCCTGGAGAACGAACTGGTCGTCTCCGACCTGCAGGTCTCGCGGCACCACGCCGAGTTCCACTCGACGCCCGACGGCCGCTTCGAGATCCGCGACCTGGGCTCGCACAACGGCACGTACGTCAACGGCCAGCCGATCGCCAAGGGCGGCTCGGTGCTGCTCGGCCCGGCCGACATCGTCGGTGTCGGTCACTCCACCTTCCGGATCGTCGGCGACCGGCTGGAGGAGTTCGTCGACACCGGCGAGGTCTCCTTCTCCGCGCGCCACCTGACCGTCACGGTCGACGGCGGCAAGCAGATCCTGAAGGACGTCTCCTTCGGTGTCCCGGAGAAGTCGCTGATCGCGGTCATCGGCCCGTCCGGCTCCGGCAAGTCCACCCTGCTCAAGGCGCTCACCGGCTACCGGCCCGCCAACCAGGGCGAGGTGCTGTACGACAACCGGAACCTGTACAAGCAGTTCGCCGAGCTGCGCCAGCGCATCGGTCTGGTCCCGCAGGACGACATCCTGCACAAGGAGCTGACCGTCAAGAAGGCCCTGAAGTACGCGGCCAAGCTGCGCTTCCCGGCCGACACCACGGCGCAGGAGCGCGACGCCCGTATCGACGAGGTGCTGCGCGAGCTGAAGCTCGACATCCACAAGGACAAGAAGGTCACCTCCCTGTCCGGCGGCCAGCGCAAGCGTGTCTCGGTGGCGCTGGAGCTGCTCACCAAGCCGTCGCTGATCTTCCTGGACGAGCCGACCTCCGGTCTCGACCCGGGCATGGACCGTGACGTCATGCAGCTGCTGCGGGGCCTCGCCGACGACGGCCGCACCGTCCTCGTCGTCACCCACTCCGTGGCCGAGCTGGCGATCTGCGACAAGCTCCTGGTGATGGCGCCCGGCGGTTCGGTGGCGTACTTCGGCCCGCCGGAGGAGGCGCTGAACTTCTTCGGCTACGACAGCTGGGCCGACGTCTTCTCCGCCTTCGAGAACTACCGCGACTACGACTGGGCGGGCCGCTGGAAGGGTTCGCAGCACTACCAGATGTACGCGGCGGACGTGGACGCGGCGACCCCGCAGTCCGTACAGCACATGCCTCCGATGCAGGCCATCAGGCCGCCGAAGCCCCAGCCGTGGGGTTCGCAGCTGCTGACCCTGATCCGGCGCTATGTGTCGGTGATCGTCTCCGACAAGGGCTTCCTGGCGCTGACGGTGATCCTGCCGGCGGTGCTCGGCTCGGTCAGCCTCCTGATCGACCACAAGCGGGGCCTGCTGGTGAACCCGATGATCAACAAGATCACCGGCGCGCACATCCCGAACGGCACGGCCACCACGGTGCTGCTGATCCTCGCCGTCGGCGCGTGCTTCGCGGGCGCCGCGAACTCGGTCCGCGAGCTGATCAAGGAACGGGTCATCTACGAGCGGGAACGCGCGACGGGTCTGTCCCGGTCGGCGTACCTGATGTCCAAGGTGGTCGTGCTCGGCGCCGTCACCGTGCTCCAGGGACTGCTGGTCGGCGTGATCGGCTTCGCCAGCCGGACGATCCCGGACCAGGGCGTGGTGCTCGGCAGCTCGACGCTGTTCGAGCTGTGCCTGCCTATCATGGCGCTCGGCTTCACCTCGATGATGTTCGGCCTGGTGATCTCCTCGCTGGTGAAGACCGCCGAGAAGACCATGCCGCTGCTGGTGATGTTCGCGATCATCCAGGTCGTCTTCACCGGCTGCCTGTTCACCCTGCACGGCACGCTCGGCGTCAACGAGTTCTCGTACCTGATGCCGTCGCGCTGGGCGGTGGCCGCGGCCGGCGCCACGCTGGACTTCAACAACATCTCGCCCAACACCGACAACCCGTCCAGCACCGACCCGCTGTGGAACCACACGGCCGGGGCCTGGACCCTGGACATGATCGCGCTGATCGCGCTCGGTGTGATCTGCGGCTTCTTCGTGGCCCGCTTCCTGCGCCGCCACGAGCCGGAGGTCATGCGCAAGTAACCGCGCCCGTACGACACCGAAGGGCGGCCCCCGTTTCCGGGGTGCCGCCCTTCGGCTTACGTAGCTGAGGTCCGCGCCAGGCCTCAGTACGCGCTGTTGACGTTGTCCATCGAGCCGTAACGGTGCGCCGCGTAGTTGGCGGCGGCGGTGATGTTGGCGACCGGGTTGTAGATGTCCCAGGACGTGCCCGACACGTGGTACGTGTTGAAGGTGGGCTGGATCACCTGGAGCAGACCCTTGGAGGGGATGCCGTTGGCGGCGTTGATGTCCCAGTTGTTGATGGCCATCGGGTTGCCCGAGGACTCCCGGATGATGTTGCGGTACAGACCGTTGTAGGAGCCGGGGATGCCCTTGGAGCGCATGATGTCCAGGGACTCGCGGATCCAGCCGTCGAGGTTGTTGGCGTACGTCTTCGTGGCGGCGACCGTCTCCATCTGGGGGCGCTGGACGGAGCGGTTCGCGGCCTGGGAGGCGGCGCGGTCCTGGGCGGCCTTCTTCGCGGCGGCCTGGTCGGCGGCCTTCTTGGCCGCGGCGGCCTCGTCGGCCTTCTTCTGCGCGGCGATGCGGTCGAGCTTGACCGTGTCGGCGGCGGCCTGGTCGGTGACCGTGCCCTTGACGTTCTTCAGCGCCGTGCTGCTGCCCGCGACCTGGACGTGAGCGGCCGGGGCGCCGGTGACCGTGCCGGAGTGGCCGGGGGCGGCCGAGAAGGCGAGGGCGGCGGTGCCCAGAGCGGCGACACCGGCGACGGCGATCTTGCCCTGCTTGGTCAGGGCGCGGGTATGAACTCGGGTGAGAACGTTCTTGGGCATGGCTGATGGACCTCTCGTGAGCGCGGAGGTCGCTCCTGCGTCCGCCGGGGGAATCGGTTCCTCCCGCACGAACGCCGCGGGCCTCAGGACCACGGCGCTGAGCGACGAGAGCAATTCTTAGCTGGCGCAAAATGCCCAGGCAAAGGTGTGACGTACGATCCCGGGTAGTGGAGCCGCGAAGGGCAAAACGGGACAGATTGGACCGTCTTTCCCGTTCGGGCGGGGAAGGTTTATCTCCTATGTCCCTTCGTACGTGATGTGGACCCTATGTGCGGGCTCACATCCCGCCCGTGGAATTCTCACGAGGAGTTGCCATCGCAATGCTCTGTGTGAGGGTTCTCCTCCGCGAGGATGAGAGGGACGCCGCCGATGTCGTGCCACAGGCAGAGCCCGGTCCACCCCCCTCGCAGGCGCCACGGCTCGTGCGCCTCCGCCGCTCCGCACGGCGCCCTCGGCGGCCCCCTCCGGCACAACCTCTGTCCCCGCGCGCGTGCCCGTACGCGTGCGGCGTACGCGCGCGTGTCCGCCCGGCTCCCGCGGCGGGGCCGCCCCCGACGCGAGCCGCACCGCGCACAGGCCCTTCGGCACACCCCGTACACCCCGGACCGGATGCCTGGGCCGGTGGTCCTAGGTCCAGCGGACCTGATCGGGGGCGGCGGCGGTCCGATCCGTGGTGTCACACCCCGCCGGTACCGTGAGGACATGAGTCAAGGCCCCCGGTCCGGCCTCGCCGCGGTGAGTGCCGCGTTGCTGGCCATGAGCAGGCACCTGGAGGTGCGCGACGTCCTCAAGACGATCGTCGCCTCCGCCCGCGAGCTGCTCGACGCGCAGTACGCCGCCCTCGGCGTCCCCGACGACCATGGCGGTTTCGCCCAGTTCGTCGTCGACGGTGTCAGCGACGCCCAGTGGAAGGCCATCGGCCCGCTGCCCCGCCAGCACGGCATCCTCGCCGCGATGCTGCACGAGGCCCGCCCCGAGCGCCTCGCCGACGTGCGCAAGGACCCCCGCTTCGAGGGCTGGCCGACCGCTCACCCCGACCTGGTCGACTTCCTGGGCCTGCCCGTCCGCGACGGCGACGAGGTCCTCGGCGCCCTCTTCCTCGCGAACAAGAACTGCCCTAAGCCGGAAGGCAGTTGCGGCTTCACCGCGGAGGACGAGGAACTGCTCTCCATCCTCGCCCAGCACGCCGCCATCGCCCTCACCAACGCCCGGCTCTACGAACGCAGCCGCGAACTCACCATCGCCGAGGAACGCTCCCGCCTCGCCCACGAGCTGCACGACGCGGTCAGCCAGAAGCTCTTCTCGCTGCGCCTGACCGCCCAGGCCGCCGCCGCGCTGGTCGACCGCGACCCCGCGCGGGCGAAGGGCGAGCTCCAGCAGGTCGCCGCGCTCGCCGGCGAGGCGGTCGACGAACTGCGCGCCGCCGTCGTGGAGCTGCGCCCCGCCGCCCTCGACGAGGACGGTCTGATCGCCACCCTGCGCACCCAGACCCAGGTCCTCGACCGCGCGCACACCGCGCGCGTGACCTTCACCAGTACCGGCGTCCGCGCCCTGCCCGCGGCCCAGGAGGAGGCATTGCTCCGGGTCGCCCAGGAGGCCCTGCACAACGCGCTGCGCCACTCCGGCGCCGAGCGCGTCGCGGTGAGCGTGGACCGGCGCGGCGGCGGCGCGGTGCTGCGCGTCAGCGACGACGGCACCGGCTTCGACCCGCAGGCCGTCCGCAGCGCCGGCCGGCATCTGGGCCTGGTCTCGATGCGGGACCGGGCGAGCGGGGTCGGCGGCACGCTGACCGTGGAATCGGTGCCCGGCAAGGGCACCACGATCGAGCTGGAGGTCCCCGGTGGCTGACCCGATCAAGGTGCTGCTCGTCGACGACCACCAGGTCGTCCGCCGGGGCCTGCGCACCTTCCTGGAGGTCCAGGACGACATCGAGGTGGTCGGTGAGGCCGCCGACGGCGCCGAGGGAGTCGCCCGTGCCGAGGAACTGCGCCCGGACGTCGTCCTGATGGACGTCAAGATGCCGGGCATGGACGGCATCGAGGCGCTGCGCAAGCTCCGTGAACTCGCCAACCCCGCGCGCGTGCTCATCGTCACCAGTTTCACCGAACAGCGCACGGTCGTCCCGGCCCTGCGCGCGGGTGCCGCCGGGTACGTCTACAAGGACGTGGACCCCGACGCCCTCGCCGGCGCCATCCGCTCCGTGCACGCCGGCCACGTCCTGCTCCAGCCCGAGGTCGCCGAGGCCCTGCTCTCCCAGGAGGACTCCAACTCCGGCCAGGGCAGGGGCGGTTCGCTCACCGAGCGGGAGAGCGAGGTGCTCGGCCTGATCGCGGACGGCCGCTCCAACCGCGAGATAGCCCGCGCCCTCGTCCTGTCCGAGAAGACGGTCAAGACGCACGTCTCCAACATCCTGATGAAACTCGACCTCGCCGACCGCACCCAGGCGGCGCTGTGGGCCGTGCGCCACGGCGTGAGCGGCTGAGACACCCGCTCCGGCGCCTCCCCGCCGCGCCACCACGGCCGTCACGCACGGCAACCTCAAGGGTCAGGTTCCGGACTGAGATTCATACCGTCGTGGGAATGTCACCCGGACGGCGCATCCTCCGGCGAGCCACGCCGTTCTCCAGTGCGTGCCGCGGCGAACCGCCGTGGTGAACGCCTAGGAGGGGTTGGAAAGTGAAGAACCTGAAGAAGGCAGCGGCCGTGACGATTGCCGCCGGTGGTCTGGTGGCGGCCGGTGCGGGCCTGGCCTCCGCCCACGGTGGCTCCCAGGCCGCCGGCGAGGCCCAGGGCTCCCCGGGTGTCGTCTCGGGCAATGTCGCTCAGGTGCCGGTGCACATCCCGGTGAACGCCGTCGGCAACAGCGTGAGCGTCATCGGCGCGCTGAACCCGGCCTTCGGCAACCTCGGCGTCAACCACTGAGCGCCGCCGAACACTGACCACAGGCCTCCCGTGTGCACCGGGAGGCCTTTCAGTTTGTCGTGCGACCGCCGCGGACGGGTTCGAACCGCCGCCGTCGCCGGTATCGCCGCGGGCGCGTCCGCCGATGCCGCCGCCGGCTCCGGCGCCCTCGGCCCGGCCGAGAAGCCCCAGGCGTCATCGCCAGCACGTCGCCCAGCTCCCGGCGCACCTGCCGGTGAACGTGATCGGCGACAGCGGCAATCCGGCCGGCGCGCCGACCCCGGCGTTCGGCGACAAGGCCGCGAACAGCCGACCACAGCCGACCACAGCCGACCACAGCTCCGGGCTCCTCCCGACACCCCTGCCGGGAGGAGCCGTTCACGTATTCAGCGCGCCCCGCGCTCCCGCTCCTCCACGATCGAGTTGTACGCGGCCACCTGAGCCCGCCGAGCCGTTCGCTCCACGGGCCGCAGGGCCTCGGCCCGCGCGGCCATCTCACCGGCGCTGACCGCACCCCCGGGCCCGTTGCCGTACGCCAGCGACACCAGCAGCGCGACCCGCCGCGCCAGCTCCAGCACCCGCACCGCACGCGGCGGATACCCCGGTGCCAGCACCTCCCGGCCGCGCTCGGACCGGGCCCGGTACGCGTCGATCGCCGCCTCCGCCACCGGACCCGACGCGGCGACATCCAGCTTCGACAACACCTCGGTCGCCTCGCGCAGCGCCTCCGCCAGTTCCCGCTCGGCCTCGCCCAGCGACGGCACGTCCGCGGGCGGCGCCTCCCGCACCGGCAGCACCTGCCAGACCACCTCGGCGTGCACATCACCCGCGGGCCCGGCCTCGTACACCTCCGGGACCAGACCGAAGGCGGCCCCGAAGCAGACCACCGCCTCCTCGGCCTCCAGCGCCCGCGCGTTGAACTCCGGCGGACCGCTCAGCCCCAGCGGATGGCCGGGCGCCGGCAGCGCCACCCGCAGCCCCGTCGCCCCCAGCGTCCGCAGCCGCCCGAGCGCGAGCGTCAGCCCGACCGGAGCGGACTCGCCGGGCAGCCCCTCCACCCGGTGCACCGCGTCCTCGCCGACGATGGCGAGCGCGGCGTCATCCGGAGAGGCAAGTCCGGCCAAAAGGGCATTTCCCCAAGCGGCGAGGCGTCCTGAACGCGGTTCCGAGAGCATGCCCCCACCCTAAGGACAGGACCGATGGAATGGAGCGGGGCACTCGTGGCGTAGATTTCATGAGGGCCTCGCCCACAAGCGCGGCGGCCCGAGCCACAGGCGTACGCGACAGCCGAGACCGGCCACACTGCAAGGGGAGACAACGCGCTCATGAGCGATGTTCTGGAGCTTCAGGACGTATCCGTGGTCCGCGAGGGCCGGGCTCTGGTGGACCAGGTCTCCTGGTCGGTGAAGGAGGGCGAGCGCTGGGTCATCCTCGGCCCCAACGGCGCGGGCAAGACCACCCTCCTGAACGTCGCCTCCAGCTACCTCTACCCCAGCAAGGGCACCGCCACGATCCTCGGCGAGACCCTCGGCACGCCCGGCACCGACGTCTTCGAACTGCGCCCCCGCATCGGCGTGGCCGGCATCGCCCTCGCCGAGAAGCTCCCCAAGCGCCAGACCGTCCTCCAGACCGTCCTCACCGCCGCCTACGGCATGACCGCCGGCTGGCGGGAGGAGTACGAGGACGTCGACGAGCAGCGCGCCCGCGCGTTCCTCGACCGCCTCGGCATGAGCGACTACCTCGACCGCAGGTTCGGCACCCTGTCCGAGGGCGAGCGCAAGCGCACCCTCATCGCCCGCGCCCTGATGACCGACCCCGAGCTGCTCCTCCTCGACGAGCCCGCCGCCGGCCTCGACCTCGGCGGCCGCGAGGACCTGGTCCGCCGCCTCGGCCGGCTCGCCCGCGACCCGATCGCCCCCTCGATGATCATGGTCACGCACCATGTCGAGGAGATCGCGCCCGGCTTCACCCACGTCCTCATGATCCGCCAGGGCAAGGTCCTCGCCGCCGGCCCGATCGAGCTGGAGCTGAGCTCCCGCAACCTCTCCCGCTGCTTCGGCCTCCCGCTCGTCGTCGAGCAGGTCGGCGACCGCTGGACCGCCCAGGGCCTGCCCCTGTCCTGACCCCGCCGCGCTTCCCCCGTCGCGCCCTGTCCGCCGTCCGGCCGCCGCCCTACCATGACCGTGTGAACGACATCGACGCATGGGTGTGGTGGCTCGTCGGCGCGGCGGCTCTCGGGATCCCGCTCGTCGTCACCGCGATGCCGGAGTTCGGCATGCTCGCGGTGGGCGCCGTCGCTGCCGCGGTCGTCGCCGCACTCGGCCTCGGTGCCGTCGTCCAGGTCCTCGCGTTCGTCATCGTCTCCGTCGCGCTCATCGCCGTCGTCCGGCCCATCGCCGCCCGGCACACCCGGCAGAGCCCCCGACTCGCCACCGGAATCGACGCGTTGAGAGGCAAGCAGGCCGTCGTACTGGAGCGGGTCGACGGCACCGGCGGCCGCATCAAACTCGCCGGCGAAGTCTGGTCGGCCCGCGCCCTGGACACCGACCGCGCCTACGAAGTCGGCCAGGAGGTGGACGTCGTGGAGATCGAGGGGGCCACCGCGATCGTCATCTGAGGCATCCGACAAGCGAGTTGGGCGCCAGTCTGTCAGACTCGACCAGCAAGATCTTCCACAGTCACGGGATCTGCCGAAGAGGCGCGGCGGAGAGGGGTACGGGGAACACGATGGAACCGGTCATCATCGTCCTGGTCATTCTGGTGGTGTTGGTCTTCATCGCCCTGATCAAGACCATCCAGGTCATCCCACAGGCCAGCGCCGCCATCGTCGAGCGCTTCGGCCGCTACACGCGGACCCTGAACGCGGGCCTCAACATCGTGGTCCCGTTCATCGACACCATCCGCAACCGCATCGACCTGCGCGAACAGGTCGTACCGTTCCCGCCCCAGCCGGTGATCACCCAGGACAACCTGGTCGTCAACATCGACACGGTGATCTACTACCAGGTGACGGACGCCCGCGCCGCCACCTACGAGGTCGCCAGCTACATCCAGGCGATCGAGCAGCTGACGGTCACCACGCTCCGCAACATCATCGGCGGCATGGACCTCGAACGCACCCTCACCTCCCGCGAGGAGATCAACGCGGCCCTGCGCGGCGTCCTCGACGAGGCCACCGGCAAGTGGGGCATCCGCGTCAACCGCGTCGAGCTGAAGGCCATCGAACCGCCCACCTCCATCCAGGACTCGATGGAGAAGCAGATGCGCGCCGACCGTGACAAGCGCGCCGCGATCCTCACCGCCGAAGGTACGCGCCAGGCCGCCATCCTCACCGCCGAGGGCGAGAAGCAGTCCCAGATCCTGCGCGCCGAGGGCGAGGCCAAGGCCGCCGCCCTGCGCGCCGAGGGCGAGGCCCAGGCGGTCCGTACGGTCTTCGAAGCCATCCACGCCGGCGACCCGGACCAGAAGCTCCTGTCCTACCAGTACCTCCAGATGCTCCCGAAGATCGCCGAAGGCGACGCCAACAAGCTCTGGATCGTCCCGAGCGAGATCGGCGACGCCCTCAAGGGCCTGTCCGGCGCGATGGGCAACTTCGGCCCCCTGGGCGGCGGTTCGGGAGGCGGCGGCAACCCCATCCCGCCCCAGAACAACGGCACGGAACGCCGGGAGAAGCCGAGCATCGACTAGCGGCACACGGGATGCCGCCGCCGAAGTGAACCCGGCGGACACTCAGGCGGCATCCCGGGCAAGCCACTCCGGCAGCGCGGCGAAGTCCTCCTGCCCCAGAGCCAGGAGCATCGCGTCGGCCGGCGTCGGCTCGAACGGCTCCCGCAGCAGCTCCATCCCCGCCTGCTCCGGAGTCCTGTCGGCCTTCCGGTGATTGTCCTCCGCACACGCGGCGACGGTATTCAGCCATGTGTCCTGTCCACCCTGCGCCCGCGGCAGCACATGGTCCACCGTCGTCGCCCTGCGCCCGCAGTACGCGCACCGGTGCCGGTCCCGGACCAGCACCCCCCGCCTCGACCACGGAGCCTGTCTTCGGAACGGCACCCGTACATACCTGCACAGCCTGATCACCCGCGGCGCGGGTATGTCCACATCGGCACCGCGCATGCGCAGCTCGGGATGGGCCTGCTCGACGACGGCCTTGTCCTGGAGCACCAGGACGACGGCTCGGTTCAAGGTCACCGTCGACAGCGGCTCGAAGCTCGCGTTCAGCACCAGCGTGTCCCGCATCCAGCCCACCTCCCGTGCGCACCTGCCCAGCCCCCGGCGGGCTTGGATCAACTCTGGACGGGCGCGCCGAGATGGACAACGCAATAAAAAATGCCCGCCTCCGATCACTTCCAAGACCGGAGGCGGGCGAACGTTCCATGAACGCTCTACTGAATCCCGGCGCTGCGCTCAGCCCCGCGCCGGGTTCTCGTACTCACCGATGAGCTGGGCACGCGCGATCGCGTGGAACCGCAGATTGAATCCGACGACGGCGGGCGACACGTCGCCGTCCGGGCCGAGCTTCTCCTGGTCCACCGCGTACACCGTGAACACGTACCGGTGCGGCCCGTCCCCGGGCGGCGGCGCGGCACCACCGAAGTCCTTCGACCCGTAGTCGTTGCGCACGTGCACCGCACCCGCCGGCAGCCCCTTGAAGCCGGCACTGCCCGCACCCGCCGGCAGCTCCGTCACCGAGGCCGGGATGTCGAACAGGACCCAGTGCCAGAACCCGCTGCCGGTCGGCGCGTCGGGGTCGTAGCAGGTCACGGCGAAGCTCTTGGTCTCCGGCGGGAATCCCTCCCAGCGCAGCTGCGGCGAGGTGTTGCCCTCCGCGTAGACCTGAGCGTCCTTGAGCGTCGCGCCCTCCCGGACGTCCTCGCTCGCCACCGTGAACGACGGCACGGGCGGATGGAAATCATGGGGGAGCGGCCGCCGCTTCAGCTCGGTCACCTCGGTACCTCCTGATCGATGATCTGGAATCAGCGGTCCCGAGCCTAGAACCAGTTGCGCTTGCTGCCGACCTCGGACAGCCACTGGTTGAGGTAAGCCGCCCAGTCGGTCCCCTGCCAGTCGTTCAGCCCCACCTGGAAGGACCGGAAGGTGTCCGAACCCTCGCTGAACAGACCCGGCTTCTTGTCCATCTCCAGTACGACGTCCATCGCGTGCGCGTCGGCCACGAAGCTCAGCTCGACCTGGTTCAGCCCCCGGTACTGCGACGGCGGGTAGAACTCGATCTCCTGGTAGAAGGGCAGGGTCTGCCGCGTACCCCGGATGCGGCCCCGCTCCATGTCCGCGTTCTTGAACCGGAAGCCCAGCCGGATGAAGGCGTCCAGGATCGCCTTCTGCGCGGGCAGCGGGTGCACGTTGACGGGATCCAGATCGCCGGAGTCCACGGCCCGCGCGATCGCCAGCTCGGTCGTCACCCCGATGTGCATCCCGCGCAGCGCCTGTCCGTCGATCATCGTGACCGGCGTCTCCCAGGGGATCTCCAGACCGAACGGCACCGCGTGCACCGCGCCCGCCTGCAGCTCGAAGGCCCCGCCGAGCCGCACCTTGGTGAACTCGATGTCCTGCTTGTACTCCTGGTCGCCGCTCTCCACCTCGACCCTGGCCTGGAGCCCGACCGACAACCCCTCGACGTCCTGGTTCACGGATCCGCCCTGGACGCGCACCTCACCCTGGACGACGCCGCCCGGCACCGCGTTGACCTCCGTCAGCACGGTCTCGACCGAGGCCCCGCCCGCACCGAGGCTCGCGAGCAGCTTCTTGAACGCCATTGACTCTCCCTTTACGAACGGATCCTTGACCCCTACAAACGCGCTTCGCCTACGACCGGTTCCGCCGGTGCCGCGCCCCGTCTGCACTAATCTCGGGCGGCATGATCGCGTCCCCGGACCGTACGCCGTTGCCCAGAGCCTTCTTCGACCGCCCGGTGCTGGAGGTGGCACCCGATCTGCTCGGCCGCGTCCTCGTACGTACGACCCCCGACGGCCCGATCGCCCTCCGCCTCACGGAGGTGGAGGCGTACGACGGCCCGAACGACCCCGGCTCACATGCCTACCGGGGCCGCACCGCCCGCAACGAGGTGATGTTCGGACCCCCCGGACACGTGTACGTCTACTTCACCTACGGCATGTGGCACTGCATGAACCTCGTCTGCGGCCCCGAAGGGCGGGCGAGCGCCGTATTGCTCCGCGCGGGCGAGGTGATCGAGGGCGCCGACCTCGCCCGCAAACGTCGACTTTCGGCCCGTAACGACAAGGAACTGGCCAAAGGTCCGGCTCGTCTGGCCACCGCCCTGGAGATCGACCGCGCCCTGAACGGCACGGACGCGTGCGCCACGGGCGAGACGCCCCTGCGCATGCTGACGGGTACGAAGATCCCCGCTCACCAGGTACGGAACGGCCCGCGCACCGGAGTCGCCGGCGAAGGAGGCAACGGCGAGGTCCATCCCTGGCGTTACTGGGTCGCCGACGACCCGACGGTGAGCCCCTATCGGGCCCATGTCCCGAGGCGCCGCTCAAGTTGACGCGTCCTGGCGAAGTGCGTAACGTATCCCGAGCCGCTGAACCGGGTACGGCAATCGCCAGCAGCCGGAGCGGCCACCCCCACTACCTAGTTACAACCCCTTCGCGGGGTCGATTTCGGCGCGCCTGCGTGCCCGGAATTCGAACTCGCGGGACTCGATTATGAGCCGCCGAGGGAATGAGCTAACGTAGTGAATGCCGAAAGGCCGACGGACGAAAATCCAAAAGCCCAAAGACAACCCGCCGACTGGGAGTCAGACGCCGAAAGGATCTGATAGAGTCGGAACCGCCGGAAAGGGAAACGCGAAGCGAAAGCGGAGCGGGAACCCGGAAAGCACCGAGGAAATCGGATCGAGAAAAGATCTGATAGAGTCGGAAACACCGAAGGGAAGCCCGGAGGAAAGCCCGAGAGGGTGAGTACAAAGGAAGCGACCGTTCCTTGAGAACTCAACAG
>NZ_MLYO01000060.1 GCF_001866665.1 Streptomyces monashensis
CGGACCGCCCGCCACCGATTCCGCACGTCCGGCGACCACCGTGTACGGACCGCCCGCCACCGTTTCCGCGCGTCCGGCGACCACTGTGTACGGAGCGGCCGCCGACATGCCCGCACGCCCAGCGGCCACGGCCACCTCGCACGGACCGCCCTCCGTCGGGCCCGGACGCCCGGCGACCCGCCGTGCCCGCCCGTCCGGCCACCGCCGTACACACACCGACCGCCGACGTGCCCGTACCTCCGAGTGCCACGGTGCCCGCGCCCCGACCGCCGCTCCCCGCCCCCGCCCCGTCAGCTCCGCGTCAGACCGTCCGGCTTCTGTGGGAGACGGGCGGAGAACCGTGGAACGTGCGGGGAGCGCCTTGATCGGTGCTCGAGCACGGCGGGACATGATGGAAGCCAGCTAGCCAAGCCAGCGCGACAGGCCGTCTCGAAATGTCGTCCAATCCGTGGATGGCCTCGGGAAGGCGACCCTAACCGACGTAGGGTTGATCTGGGATGGTCCGTGGGACGACCGCCCCCGGACAGCCGCCTCGAAGGAGGTCCAGTTCAGTGACCAGCCAGGTCAGCAGCCCAGCGGAGCAGGCCGACGGAAACGTCGTGGGAGAGCAGCGCAATCCGGGCGACGCGAAGGATGTCCGCCGTCTGGACCGGGTGATCATCCGGTTCGCGGGGGACTCGGGTGACGGCATGCAGCTCACCGGTGACCGTTTCACCTCGGAGACCGCTTCCTTCGGCAACGACCTCTCCACCCTCCCCAACTTCCCCGCCGAGATCCGCGCCCCCGCCGGCACCCTGCCCGGTGTCTCCAGCTTCCAGCTGCACTTCGCGGACCACGACATCCTCACCCCGGGTGACGCACCCAACGTGCTCGTCGCGATGAACCCGGCCGCACTGAAGGCCAACATCGGCGACCTGCCACGCGGCGCCGAGATCATCGTCAACACGGACGAGTTCACCAAACGCGCCCTGCAGAAGGTCGGCTACGACGCCTCCCCGCTCGACGACGGCTCCCTGGACGGCTACCACCTGCACCCGGTACCGCTGACCACCCTCACGGTCGAGGCCCTCAAAGAGTTCGACCTCTCCCGCAAGGAAGCCGAACGCAGCAAGAACATGTTCGCGCTGGGCCTGCTGTCGTGGATGTACCACCGGCCGACCGAGGGCACCGAGAAATTCCTGAAGTCGAAGTTCGCGAAGAAGCCCGAGATCATGGCGGCCAACATCGCCGCGTTCCGCGCGGGCTGGAACTTCGGCGAGACGACGGAGGACTTCGCGGTCTCCTACCAGGTCGCCCCGGCCGCCCAGGCCTTCCCCACCGGCACCTACCGCAACATCTCCGGCAACCTCGCCCTCGCCTACGGCCTGATCACGGCCTCACGCCAGGCAGACCTGCCCCTGTTCCTGGGCTCGTACCCCATCACCCCGGCCTCCGACATCCTCCACGAACTGTCCAGGCACAAGAACTTCGGCGTACGCACCTTCCAGGCCGAGGACGAGATCGCCGGCATCGGCGCCGCCCTCGGCGCGGCCTTCGGCGGCTCACTCGCGGTGACCACGACCTCCGGCCCCGGCGTGGCCCTCAAGAGCGAGACGGTCGGCCTCGCCGTCTCCCTGGAGCTGCCGCTGCTGGTGGTCGACATCCAGCGCGGCGGCCCCTCCACCGGCCTGCCGACCAAGACCGAACAGGCCGACCTGCTCCAGGCCATGTACGGCCGCAACGGCGAGGCACCCGTCCCGATCGTCGCCCCGCAAACCCCCGCCGACTGCTTCGACGCCGCCCTGGAAGCCGCCCGGATCGCACTGACGTACCGCACACCGGTGATGCTGCTCTCCGACGGCTACCTGGCCAACGGCTCGGAACCCTGGCGCATCCCCGACCTGGACGAACTCCCCGACCTCACCGTCCAGTTCGCACAGGGCCCCAACCACACCCTGGCCGACGGCACCGAGGTCTTCCGGCCCTACAAGCGCGACCCGCACACCCTGGCCCGGCCATGGGCCGTCCCGGGCACACCGGGACTGGAGCACCGCATCGGCGGCATCGAGAAACAGGACGGCACAGGCAACATCTCCTACGACCCCGCCAACCACGACTTCATGGTCCGCACCCGCCAGGCCAAGATCGACAACATCACCGTCCCGGACATCGACGTCGACGACCCGGACACCGCGCGGACGCTGGTGCTGGGCTGGGGCTCGACCTACGGCCCGATCACGGCCGCGGTACGGCGCCTGCGCCGCTCGGGCGAGCCGATCGCACAAGCCCACCTGCGCCACCTCAACCCCTTCCCGCACAACCTCGGCGAGGTACTGCGGCGCTACGACAAAGTGGTGATCCCCGAGATGAACCTCGGCCAGCTCGCCACCCTGATCCGGGCGAAGTACCTGGTCGACGCCCACTCCTACAACCAGGTCAACGGCATGCCGTTCAAGGCGGAACAGCTCGCCACCGCGCTGAAGGAGGCCATCCATGACTGACGCCGTGACGCACACCGGCAGCGGCAACGGGCTGCTCCAGCTGGTCCCCAAGGCCGAGGCCAAGCAGTCGATGAAGGACTTCAAGTCGGACCAGGAGGTGCGCTGGTGCCCCGGCTGCGGTGACTACGCGATCCTCGCCGCCGTCCAGGGCTTCATGCCCGAGCTGGGCCTGGCCAAGGAAAACATCGTCTTCGTCTCCGGCATCGGCTGCTCCTCCCGCTTCCCGTACTACATGAACACCTACGGGATGCACTCCATCCACGGCCGCGCCCCCGCCATCGCCACCGGCCTCGCCACCAGCAGACGAGACCTCTCCGTCTGGGTCGTCACCGGCGACGGCGACGCACTGTCCATCGGCGGCAACCACCTCATCCACGCCCTGCGCCGCAACGTCAACCTCAAGATCCTGCTGTTCAACAACCGGATCTACGGCCTCACCAAGGGCCAGTACAGCCCCACCTCCGAAGTCGGCAAGATCACCAAATCGACCCCGATGGGCTCCCTGGACGCCCCCTTCAACCCGGTCTCCCTCGCCATCGGCGCCGAGGCGTCCTTCGTCGCCCGCACCATCGACTCCGACCGCAAACACCTCACCGACACCCTGCGC
This sequence comes from Streptomyces monashensis, assembly GCF_001866665.1. Lineage (GTDB taxonomy): Bacteria > Actinomycetota > Actinomycetes > Streptomycetales > Streptomycetaceae > Streptomyces > Streptomyces monashensis. Next base: position 3,088 of record NZ_MLYO01000060.1, read on the forward strand.
CAGGCCGCCGACCACCCCGGCACCGCACTCATCGAGATCTACCAGAACTGCAACATCTTCAACGACGGCGCCTTCGACGCCCTCAAAGACAAACAACAGGCCCAGGAGACACTCATCCACCTGGAACACGGACAGCCCATCCGCTTCGGCACCGACAGAACACGCGGCGTCCTACGCAACCAGGCCACCGGCGACCTGGAAGTCGTCACCGTCACCGCGCACAACGAAGCGGACATCCTCGTCCACGACGCACACTCCACCTCCCCGACCACCGCCTTCGCCCTCTCCCGCCTCGCCGACCCCGACACCCTGCACCACACCCCGATCGGCGTCTTCCGCAACATCCAACGCCCCGTCTACGACACCGCCATGGCCGACCAGCTCGACACCGCCGTCGACCAGAAGGGCAAGGGCGACCTCGCCGCACTGCTCGCCGGCACCGACACCTGGACCGTGGAGAGCTGACCCATGGCATACGTCATCGCCCTGCCCTGCGTCGACGTCAAGGACAAGGCCTGCGTCGGGGAATGCCCCGTCGACTGCATCTACGAAGGCCCCCGCAAGATGTACATCCACCCCGACGAGTGCGTGGACTGCGGCGCCTGCGAGCCGGTGTGCCCGATGGAGGCGATCTTCTACGAGGACGCCGTGCCCGACGAGTGGGACGGTTACCGCACGACCGACCGTGAGGTGTTCGCCGAGGTGGGATCGCCGGCCGGGGCCGAGAGCGCCGGGCCGTTGCCGACCGACCACCCGGTGGTGGCCGGAGCGCCGGTGCGCGAGCAGGGCTGACCCGGACGGCCGGGGAAGTGAAGGGGGAGGAAGCCGGGCGGCGGGAGCAAGCGGAATCCCGTGCTTCTTCCCCGGTTCTTCAGCGGAACTCGAGACCGTCTTGAGGGAGAGAGGCCGAGCACGCGCAGGTTCGCTCGGCACCACCTCACCGCAAGACGTCCGGACTCCGTCGCAGAGGACCTCCATGAATCTCCCCTCCTCGCCTTCCACCGGCCCGTGGTCCGCCCGTCCGGCCACGGCGCTCGCGAGCGGCGGGCCGCTGCCGGCCCCGTTGCCGGCCGCGGCCTTCCTCGGCCCACACCATCTCGTCCACCGCCCCGACACCCCCGAGGGCTTCCTGCTCGCGGCGACGCCGCCCGGCCGCCACCGCTTCGGCTTCTCCGCCCAACTGCCCGAGGCGCACCCGCTGTTCTCCGACTCGACGGCTCCCTTCCACGACCTGCTGTATCCAATGGAGTCACTGCGTCAGATGGGGGTCTTCGCGGCGGGCCGCTACTTCCGCGTCCCGGAGAACCGCCGGATCCTGCTCGCCGACTGCACCATGGCGGTCACGGCGCTCGCTCCCTGGGAGCGCGGCGGCGCCGGGGCCGCCCAGCTGACCCTGGACCTCGACATGACGCCCGCGGACGTGGTCAAGGGCGTGCCGCGGACGATGGACTGCCGGGCGTCGATCGCCATCGACGGCAAGCGCTGCGGCACGGTCGGGGCCCGGCTGGTGTTCCTGATGCCGGGCGTCTACCGCACCCACCGCGCGCACAGCCGACGGGAGAGCGAGCGGGCCGCGCAGGGGCCGAGCGGGCTGCCGGCGGGCCACGGGGTGCCCGGCCCCGAGCTGGTGGGCCGGCGCAGCCCCCGCAACGTGCTGATCGGGCTGCCGCTGGCGGAGGACGGCGACTCGCTCGTGTTCCCGGTCGACATCCCGGCCGCGCGCGAGGTGCTGCCGGACTCCGGCTCCGAGGTGCCGACGGCGCTGTTCCTCGAAGTGTCGCGGCAGGCCGCCCTGTTCGGGGTGGGCGAACTGTACGGGCTGGCACCCGGGCATGCCGTCCTGACCGACTGGGCGGCCACCTTCCGCGGGTTCGCCGAGCCGGGGCTGCCACTGCGCTGCGCCGTGCGCCCGCACACCTCCCACGCGCCCGGCGAGGTGTTCCGCGACGCGGCCGGGCGGCCGGTTGCCGAGCTCGGGCTGACCTTCACGCAGGGCAGCCGGGTGGTGGCGGCCGTCCGTACCTCCGTCCTGCAGATCTGCTGACCCCGCCGGCGGTCCGCACCGGCCGGCATCGAACGAGGAGGCAACGATGCGTTTTCAGGTGCTCGGCCCGGTGCGGATGGCACCCCGCACACCGACCGCGGCCAAACCACGGGTGGTGCTGGCCACGCTACTGGCGCAGAGCAACACCGTGGTGTCCACGCACAGCCTGATCGACGAGCTGTGGGGCACCGAGCCGCCCCGCACCGCCGGCACGACACTCCAGGTGTACGTCTCGCAGCTGCGCAAGGCGCTGCTGGACGGCGCCGGGGGCGACAGAGCACAGCCGCTGGTGACCCAGCCGCCGGGCTATCTCATACGGGTCGGGCCGGACGAGCTCGACCTCACCCTGTTCGAGTCGCTGCGCACGAGCGGCCGGGCCGCGTTCGAGGAACGCGACTACGCGACCGCCTCCCGGCTGCTCGGGCGGTCGCTGGCGCTGTGGACGGGCCCGGCGCTGTCCGGTGTCCCGCACGGACCGGCCCTGCAGAGCACCGCGATCCGGCTGGACGAACTGCGCTCGGAGGTGCTGGAACAGCGCATCGACGCCGATCTGAGGCTCGGCCGGCACCACGAGCTGATCGGTGAACTGATGGCGCTGGCCCACGAGTTCCCGATGCGGGAGACCCTGCACGGGCTGCTGATGGTGGCCCTGTACCGCTCCGGGCGGCAGTCGGACGCCGTGCGGGCCTACCACCGGGTGCGGCGCACGCTGGTGGACGAGCTGGGGGTGGAGCCCGACACGTCCCTCAAGCGCATCCTGGACCGGGTGCTGGCCTCGGACCCGTCGCTGGCCTGGCACCAGGGGCGGGCGGCAGCGGCGGGGTCCGCCCCGGAGCGGGAGCGCCGGCCCGTGGCCGCGGTGACCGGGCGCGTCGGGGCCGCGGGGAGCCGGTCGTCGGGCTCGTCGGGCGGCACCGGCCGCCCACCGGTCCCGGTGGGCTCCGGCCCCGTCCCGGACTCTCCGGCCGACGCCTTCACCGGACGCACCGACGCCCCGGCCGGCCCGCTCCTGTGGCTCCCGCCCGCCCTCAGCGACTTCACCGGCCGGGAGAGCGAACTCACGCACTACACACAGGTGCTCACCGAGCCCGGTGGCCCGCGGGTGGTGTCCGTGTCCGGCCGGCCCGGCGTCGGCAAGACCGCGCTCGCCGTCGAACTCGCCCACCGCGTCGAGGGTTTCCCGGGCGGCCGGGTGCTGCTGAGCATGCGCGATCCGGCGGGCCGGGCGCTGACCCCGCAGGCGGCCGCGGCCGCGTTGCTGCGCCGGCTGCTGCCGCCCGGCGCCGGTGGCCCCGACACGCCGCCGAAGGATGCCGGGGAGCTGGCGGACCTGCTGCACCACGCCACCCGGGGCCGCGAGGTGCTGCTCGTCCTCGACGACGCCGTGTCGGAAGCGCAGGTGCGACCGCTGCTGGCGGCGGCTGCGGACGCGGCGGTCGTGCTGACCGGCCGACGGCCGCTCGCGGCCCTGGAGCACGCCCGGCACCTGGTGCTCGACGTGCTCGGGCAGCAGGAGGCCGAGGCGCTGCTGCTGGCCACCGGTGGACCGCGCATGGCGCAGGACCCGGCGGCGGTCGCCGAGATCGCCCGGCTGTGCGGACGGCTGCCGCTCGCGCTGCGGGTGGCGGCCGGCTCCTTCGCCGTACGGCCGCACTGGGCCGCGGCCGGGCTCGCCCGGCGGCTGCGGGACGAACGGACCCGGCTGGCCGCGCTGTCGCTGGGCGATCTGGACGTACGCGGCGGGCTGCTGGCCGCGTACCACGAGGTGTCGGAGGCGGAGCGGCACGCGTTCCGCACGCTCGGTCTCGCGCCGCTGCCGGACTTCCCGCTGTGGGCCGCGCAGTCGCTGCTCGGCATGTCCGCCGAGGCCACCGAGGAGCGTCTGGAGGCGCTGGTGCGGGCGCATCTGCTGCAGGCGGGGCCGGCGGCACAGGGGTCCGGTCCGGTGCGGTACGGCTATCACACGCTGCTGCGGGCGCTGGCCCGGGACATGCTCGACGAGGTGGACGGTGCCGAGGCCGCCGCCGAGGCGACCGCGCGGCTGGGCCGGGCCTGCCTGGTGCGGGCGCGGGCCGCCGACGCGCGGCTGACGCCGGGACGGGACCGGCTGGCCGGCGTCCTGGAGACCGGCGGCTGGGACCTGACGGCCGACGACCCGGCCGTGGTCGCGCCGCTGCGCTGGTTCCAGGCCGAGGCTGCGGGGCTGCTCGAGGTGCTGCGACGGCTGCACGCCTGCCAGTTGTGGGAGCCGGCCTGCGCGCTGGCCTCGGCGCTCGGCGGCTACTTCGAGGTGTGCGCGCTGTGGGACGACTGGCAGGCCGGTCACGAGCTCGCCGTGGACGCGGCGCGCCGCTCGGGCAACGTGCTCGCGGAGGCGGCGCTGCTTCGCTCGCTGGGCGACCTCGCCTGGCAGCGCCGTGACAACGCCCGGGCGGTGGACTGCCACCGGCACGCGGCGCGGCTGTTCGCGCTGGCCGACGACGGAATCGGAGCGGCCCGCTGTCTGACCGGGGAGGCGGATGTGCTGCTCGGGCAGGGCGAGCCGGTGCGGGCCGGTGCGCTGTACGGGCGGGCCCGGGAGCGGGCCGGCGCGGAGGGGGACGCCCGCGGCTGCGCGGAGGCTCAGCGCGGCCTCGCCCTGGTCGCCCTGGTCCAGGGCCGCCTCGCCGACTCCCGCGCCGCGCTGGCCGACTGCGCCCGGGCCGCCCGTGCCCTCGGTGACCTGCGCCTGCAGGACTACGCACAGCGCAGCGCGGCCCGCCTGGGCGAGCCGGCCGGGGCGGCGGCCGGGCTCGAGATGCGGCCCGGTGTCTGGTTGCTGAACGACGTTCCGGTCACGGCCTCGGCCGCCGCGGACTGACCCACGACGAGCGACCGGCACACCGACAGCCCCTCCGGGAAACTCGCGGAGGGGCTGTCGATGTGCCGGTCGCGACGGAGTTCCGGTCCCGGGCAGGCTCCGCCGGACGAACCGGCCGCCCTCACGCACGGCGCGTTCAGGCCGGGCGGAGGTTTCGTACGGGGGGCGTGCCGGCGGGCGGGCGGGGGGCGGGGCGACGGTTGCGGAGCATCTCGCGCCACTCCTCGGGGCTGAAGCTTGCGGGCTCGGTCGAGTCGATGAAGTCACGGACCGACGTCAGAAACCGGTCGGGCTCGGTGCGGAAGGGGAAGTGGCCGGAGTTCTCGAAGATCTCCAGGCGGCTGCCCGGCATCTGCACATGACCGAGGCCTCCGTGCAGCGCGGGCAGCACCTGGTCGCGTCCGCCCCAGAGCAGCATCGTCGGCATGCCGCGGGCCAGGTAGCAGCGGTCGAGCATGGTGCCGACCTGGCCCCGCCAGTCGACGACCGCGCGCAGGGTGCGTACGAAGGCGTTGCGCGAGGTGGCGTCCGGCAGCGCGTCCACGACGCGCAGCAGGTCGGGCGCGTCGACGGCGAGGTCCGAGCGCAGCCACTTGAGCACCTGCACCCAGGCCCCGACCTGTCGGCGCATCGTCGGCAGCCGAAGCATCTGCATCGCCACCTCGGCACCGGGCAGGGACGCGGCGCGCAGCAGCGGGGTGACCTGGCGTCCGATGCCGCCGGTGCACACCAGGACCAGCCGCTCGCAGCGCTCGGGGAACTGGTAGGCGAACTGCATCGCGACCGCTCCGCCGAGCGAGTGCCCGACGATGGTGGCCCGCTCGACGCCGAGCACACTGAGCAGGTCCCGCATGCCGTTGGCGTACGCGGCGAGCGAGTAGTCGGCGCGCGGCTTGTCGGAGTGGCCGTGGCCCAGCAGGTCGGGCGCGATGACCCGGTAGTGCTTGGCGAGACCGGGCATGATGTCCCGCCAGGTGTCCGAGGAGTCCCCGATGCCGTGGATGAGCAGGACCGCGTCGCCCTTGCCGGCCATCCGGAAGGCCCGGCGGTAGCCGTGCACCGTACGGTGGCGCAGGCGGATGGTGCCGCCCGCGGGGCGGTGCTGTGGACCGTACTGTGTGGCCACGCGTCATGCCTCCTCGTGGCGCGCCGGGCGGCGGCTGCGGCCGGGCCGGGCGTCGGGGTCGTACGGGGCGGGGCGGGCGGGGAACCGGGTGGGCGTCAGGTCACTCTCGATCACGCCGAGCGAGGCGAGACTCTGCCAGGGGCGTACCGTGGCGGCCCTGGTCCGATGGGTCGGGTGGTCGGTCATGGCTGGGTCTCCTTCGTCTTGTCCGGCGCGAAGGGGGGAGGCGTGCCGTAGGGGCCGACGGTGTCCGCTCCGGTGGTGGGGATGCGCGGCGAGCCGCCGGGGACGCGGGCCCGCAGCAGTTGGCCGATCAGCCAGCGGCGCATCGCGCCCAGGTGGTCCGGCGAGCCGTGGACGTCGTCGAACGTCCTGGTCCGCAGGTCGGGCAGGACGCTCAGCAGTTCCTGCTCGCGGGCCGGGATGATCTCGTCCCGGGCGCTGGCGACGTAGCGGACCGGGACCCGGACCCGGCGCAACTGTTCGGCGGTGAGCGCGAACCCGGGGAGCGCGGACCACAGCGCGGCCCGGTCGGCGTGACCGGTCAGCCGGCACAGGGTGTCCGCGGTGATGCCGGGGACGCGGGGCCACCAGTCGGGGTCGGTGAAGAACGCGCCGACGGGGGCGCCGACGGTGAGCACCCGGCGGATGCGCGGGTCCTCGGCGGCGGCGCGCAGGCCGAGCTGGCCGCTGAAACTGAGGGTGAGCAAGGAGGTGTCGGTGACGTTCGCACGGTGCGCGAGGTGGTCCATGAGGTGGGGCAGCAGCCGCCAGGAGTCGGGCCGGTAGGTCGCGGTGTTCTCGCCGACGCCGGGGAACTCGCCGACCACGGCGGCGAAGCCGAGCCGTCCGAGCAGCGGCAGCAGCGGCGCCCACTGCTCCTTGACGCTGACGATGCCGCCCGTCACGACCAGCAGGGGGCGCGGGCGGGCGGCGTCCAGGCCGGTCGCCCAGCAGGCCACCGTGCCGTCCTGGAAAGGGAGTTCGAGGCGGACGATGCCCTTCCTGCGGCGCCGCCAGGTGTCGAACGTGGACACGACGAGCTTGCCCGCGGCCCTGCGGACCGCGTCGCCGTGGTGGGGGAAGCGGGCCAGGGCGTAGTGGGCGCACGCGTCCAGGAGCCGGCCCCGCGCGGCGGCAGCGTCGCCCGCGCGCGTCCACACGGTCGCCCAGGACCGCGGGTCGCCGCTGTCGTCGTTGTCGATACCGGACAGGACGCGGGCGGCGCGGCGTGGCGCGATGCCCTGTCCCCGTGCGTGCAGGAGGGCGAATTCCCTGAGTTCGGCCAGATGGTCCATACTCACTCCCCCGTCGGGTGCACTTCAGTCTTCCGGCCGCGCCTTGCGGGCCGGTTGTACGGTCACCACCACTCGTCGACGGTGCGCTGTTCCGCTTCGTCCGCACCCAGCGCCTCGGCCAGCGCGTCGACGATGGAGTCGTCGAGGGTGGTGTGCGCCTGGGTGTCGGTGGTGACGCCGAACCCTGAGTCGCCGACGGCGACGCTGACGGTGTAGCGGTCCAGCAGCGCGTAGGTCCGGAACGACCACTCGCTGCCGGTGCCGGGCGTGCCGTCCGGGCGGCGTACGCCGGTCGGGGTGCCGTCGGTCTCGAATCCGAAGTCGGTGAAACGGAACTGCATACCGAGCCCGATGGCTTTGCTGTAGGCCTCCTTCAGGGTCCACAGCCGCACCAGCGCCGGGTCGCGCCGCGCGGCCGGCATGGCCTCGATCAGCTCGACCTCGCGCGGGGTGCACAGGTGCCGCCCGAGCCCGGCGCCGTACAGGGCGCGGTCGGCGCGTTCGGCGTCCACGCCGATCACCGCACCGGTGGCCAGGCCCACCAGCAGGAGGTCCTCGGTGTGGCTGAGGCTGATCTGCACTCCGTCGTAGCCGTGCAGATACGGCCGTCCGGACGGGGTGTAGCCGAGTTCGACCGCCTGCGGCGGCACGTGCAGGGCCGCCCCGGCGGCGAACTTCAGCAGTACCCGGGAAGAGGCGAAGCGGGTGCGCACCTCCGGGTGGGTCAGGTCCAGGTAGCGGGCCCAGTCCCGGCCGAGCAGGGCGCGCAGCCGGGGCCCGCCGGCCCGCTCCGGACGCCAGTCGTCGAGCCGGGCGTAGAGGATCGCGCAGGCGTGGACGGCGAGGTCACGCCGGACGCTGTTCCAGTCCCCGCGCGGTCCCCTGATCGCGATCGGCTCGCCGAAGGTGCGGGCCGGGGACGGTTTCCCTGGCGCCGTCATCGAAGTCCTCCATGCTGTGTCGGAGTTCGCCGAGCACGTCGGCGGCGGTGGCCCCGTCGATCACCCGGTGGTCGAAGGTGAGTCCGAGCCGCATGACCGGCGCGGGCACGACGTGGCCGTCGCGGACCACGGCCCGGTCCAGGATCCGGCCCGCGCACAGGGTGACCGCGGTGCCGCCGGCGGAGTGGAAGCCGTCGACGGCACCATGGCCGAGGGAACTGACGGAGACGGTGCCGAAGACCGTCGGGCGCCGGCGCGGATCGCGCAGCGCGGCGGCGAAGGCGGCCCGGCCGAGCGGCACGGGCAGCCGGCTGAGCAGCCGTACGCCCTTGAACTCGGGGAGTTCGGCCGCGGCCTCGCCGCGGTAGCGGTCGACGCGGGCCTGGATCTCGGCCAGGTCCGCGTGCTCCAGGCCGGGTACCAGGGCGGACAGGACGGTGCGTTCGCCGTCGACGTGGCGGTCCAGGGCGAGCTTGGCGGTGACGGAGCCGAAGCGGACGATGCCGGGGCGGCGCAGCCGGGCGGGCCAGCCGGGGGCCATGACGGCGTTGGCGGCCGGGTACCGGGCCAGGACGCGGCCGGTGGCGTGGAGCAGGTAGCTCACCACGGAGTAGCGGGTGCCGGCGGCGCGCGCGGCGGCTCGGTGCGCCTGGATCCGGGTCATGTCGACCTCGGTGTCCAGGTGCACCGGGCGCTGGGCCGCCGCCCACTCCAGGAAGTACAGGGTGTGGCGGCGGCGCCGTACGACGTGCCGGGCGGTGCGGGTCACGCCGGGACCGCCAGGTCGTAGATCTCCTTGAGGCTGCGGGCCTCCAGGACCCGGCCGACCGGGACGGGGTGTCCGGTGGCCTGTTCGACGGCGGTGACGAGCTTGAGCAGGTGCAGCGAGTCCCACTCGGGCAGGTCGTCGAAGTCGGCGGCGACCTGCTCGTCGGCCAGGGGCAGGCCGAGTTCGTCGCGGACGGTGGTGACGAAGTCGGCGAGGGTGTAGGCGGACGGTGTGGTCATATCCTCTCCAGGGCGAAGCCGGCCTTGATCCACTTGCTGGACTCGACGGCGACCGCGAGGGCCTTCTGGCCGGCCGTCATCTTCTCCAGGAGCCGTTCGATCTGCAGGAACGGCAGCGCGTTTCCGTTGTTGCCGGTCTCGGCGACGCAGGAGATCTCCGTGGCGCCCGGTACGTCAAGCTGCTCGGCGATCTTGCGGGTCATCCGACCGGACAGCTGCGGCGGAAGCAGGTAGTCGAGTTCGTCGGCGGACCAGTCGAGGTCGCCGAGCAGCTCCCACAGGATCTCCACGGCCATCACCGGGACCTGTTCCTCGATGGCCTTGTAGTCCTCGGTGAGGGCCTGGCGGTCGTCGTGGCGATCGGCGAGGCCGAACCACTCGATGACCTGGCCGGGTTCGCGACCCAGTCCGGTGAAACGGTTCAGCACATGTCTCACCGCCACCCCCGCGCCGCTCGGTTCGTCGGTGAGCACGGCGGCGCCCGCACCGTCACCGAACAGCACGAAGTTGACCAGGTCGCTGGGCGCCGCCTTGGTCAGGTCGCGCTGCAGGTCCAGGTGCTTGCTGCACACGTCGCCGCCGACGACCAGTCCGCTGCGGTACTCGCCGGAGGCGATCAGGGTGCGGCCGAGGCTCAGGGCCTGCACCGCGCCCGCGCAGCCGGACTGCAGCTGGAAGGTGGGCACCTGGTCGAGGCCGAGCTGGTCGGCGACGTGGTTCACGGTGGCCGGCATCAGGGTGTCCGGGGTGGCGGTGCCCAGCACCACGAACTCGATGTCGGCGAGGTCCAGTTCCGAGGCGCGTACGGCCTCGGCGGCGGCCCGGGCGCACAGGTCGGCCAGCGACCAGCGCACCTCGCCGGTGGTCAGGTCCCGGGCGAAGTGCCGGGTGCGGGTACCGATGAAGACCTCGATCCACTCCTCGTTCGCGCCCAGGGCCCGGGCCAGGTCGGCGTTGGTGACGGCCTCCCCGGGCAGCTCGGTGCCGACGGAGGCGAGGTACACCTGCGGGTTGTCGGTCATGCGGTCCTCTCTTCGGCGTCGTGCGGCCCGTGGGCGACCTGCTCGCGCAGGAAGGAGAGCAGGTCGCCCACGGAGGCGAGCTTGGGCAGCAGGTCCTGCACGGTCAGGTCGGCCAGCGCCGGCAGCCGCTCCTCCAGCCGGTTCTTCAGCTCCATCACCATCACGGAGTCGAACCCGAGGTCCTCGTACAGCCGCAGATACGGGCCGAGTTCGGCCACCTCGTAGCCGCCGACCTGACCGATCGCGGCCAGGGCGACCTCGGTGACGGGATCGGCGGGTGCCGGGCGCTCCAGAGTGAGCAGGCCCGCGGGCCGGACCGGACGCTCGGGGGCGCGCGTCTCCTCGCGCTCCGCCGGCCCCGCCGACGCGTCCGGAGCGGCGCGCAGCCCGGCGACGGCCGGCTCACGCCGGGCGCGGATCGGGCCGCGGGTCCAGTAGCGGTGCTCGGTGCCGAAGGCGTACGGCGCCAGCCGGTACGGCACCCGGTCGCGCTCCGGGTACGCGGCCGTCCAGTCCGGATCGAGGCCGCCGCGCCACAGCGCGGCCAGCGCGTCCGCCAGGTCGGCCCCGGTGGAGTCGGCTCCGCGCACCGGCGCCACGGCGGCCGGCCGGGGCCCGGCGGCGGGCGGCGGCACCTTGCGGATCATGGACGTCAGCACGGGCGAGGGGCCGAGTTCCACGGTGTGCGTGGGCCCGGCGTCCAGCAGCGCGGCGGCCGCGTCCCCGAAGAGCACGGTCCGGCGCACATGCGCCACCCAGTAGTCCGCGTCCATCGCCTCGCCGGCGTCCAGCGGCCGCCCGTACAGCGTGGAGTACAGCGGCAGTCCGGGCGCACCGCCGCCGACCTCGCGGGCGACCTCGGCGAACTCGTCCAGCATCGGTTCCATCAGATGCGAGTGGAAGGCGTGCGACACGCGCAGCATGCGGGTGCGGATCCGGTCGCGGTCGAGTCCCTTGGCGATGCGCTGCAGTGCCATCAGGTCGCCGGACAGCACGGTCGCGCGCGGCCCGTTGACCACCGCGATGCCGGCCTCCGGCTCCCCGTCGAGGTGCTCGGCGAGTTCCTCCCGGCCGGCGAGGACCGCGAGCATGCCGCCACCGTCGGGCAGCCGCTGCATGAGCGCGCCGCGGGCCGCGATGAGCCGCGCCGCCGCCTCCAGCGGGAACACACCGGCCAGGCAGGCCGCCGCGTACTCGCCGACACTGTGCCCGAGCAGCAGGTCGGGCCGGATACCGAGGGCGCCGAGGGTGCGGCCGAGGGCCTGGCCGACCGCGAACAGGGCCGGCTGCGCCCAGCGGGTCTGATGCACCCGCTCGTCGCCGGTCAGGACGAGGTCGCGCACCGAACGCCCGGTGTGCGGCAGGAGCGCGGCGTCGGCCTCGTCGAGATACCGCCGGTACAGCGGCGACTCCCGGTACAGACCGGCCGTCATGGCCGGGTACTGGGAGCCCTGCCCGGTGAACAGGAACGCGGTGCGCGCGGTGCCGGCGGGCGCACCGGTGAACCGGGCCAGCAGGTCCGGGTCGTCGGCGCAGGCGCGCAGCTTGCCGACGAGCGTGTCGGTGTCGGCGGCACTCACCGCGAAGCGGTACCCGTGGCCGGACTTGACGCGGGTGGAGTTCCAGCCGACGGCACCGGCGGGGGCACGGCGGGCGGACAGCGCGTCGGCCTGCGCGACCAGGTTGCGGCGCACGGCCTCCGGGCTCGGTGCGGTCAGCGTGAACACCGCGGTGCCGATGCCGGTGGCGGTTTCCTCGGCACGGCTGTGCGGGCGCGGCGACCGCGGCGGGGCGGTCTCCAGGACGGCGTGCGCGTTGGTGCCGCCCATGCCGAAGCTGCTCAGGCCGGCGACCGCGGTGCCCCGCCCGAGGGCGAGCGGCGCCTTGAGCAGCCGGATGCCCTTGCCCCGCAGGTCCAGGCGTGGGTTCTCGCGGGCGGCGAACCGGCTGGCGGGCACGGTGCGGTGATGCAGCGAGAGGGCCACCTTGATGAGTCCGGCGATGCCGGCGGCGCCCTCGGTGTGGCCGAGGTTGCCCTTGACGGAACCCAGCGCCATCGGCTTGCCGGTCCGGCCGGCGTGATGGTGGCCCAGTGCGGCGGCCTCCATCATGTCGCCGAGCACGGTGCCGGTGCCGTGGCCCTCGGTGAAGACGACGTCGGCCGCCTCGACGCCGGCGCGGCGGTAGGCGGCGCCGATGACATCCTGCTGCGCCCAGCGGCTGGGCGCGGTGATGCCGTTGCTGCGGCCGTCCTGGTTGACGGCGGTGCCGCGGATGACGGCATAGATCTGCTGCCCCTCGGCGAGCGCGTCCGCCAGCCGGCGCAGGACCACCACGCCGACGCCCTCGCCACGGCCGATGCCGTTCGCCTCGGCGCTGAACGGCTTGCAGCGTCCGTCGGGCGCCGACAGACCGGCCTGGTTGTAGAAGATGGACAGGGCGGGGGTGAGCGCCACGTTCACCCCGGCCGCGATCGCGTGATCGCACTCCCCCGACAGCAGGGCGCCCGCGGCCAGGTGAACGGCGACCAGGGACGAGGAGCAGGCGGTGTCGACCGCGAGGGAGGGGCCCTTGAGGTCCAGATGGTAGGAGATCCGGTTGGCGGTCATGCAGTAGCCGTTGCCGGAGCCCACCTGGGCGGTGACCCGATCGTAGTCGGTGAGGTGGAGCTGGGCCCATTCGTTGCCCATGATGCCGACGAACACACCGGTCGCGGTGCCCGCGAGGCGCCGCGGAGCCATGCCCGCGTCCTCCACGGCCCGCCAGGCGCACTGCAGCAGGAGCCGCTGCTGCGGGTCCATGGCGGCGGCCTCGCGGGGCGAGACGGTGAAGAACTCGTTGTCGAAGGCGTCGGGGTCGTCGATGAAGCCGCCCTGGGTGGTGTTGGCGCGGCCCTCGGCCGGGGTCGGTGAGTGGAAGTCCGCGGCGGCCCAGCGCTCGGCGGGGACGGACGAGACGCCGTCCCCGGAGCGCATCAGCAGGTCCCAGTAGGCACCCGCGTCCGGCGCCCCCGGGAACCTGCAGTCGATGCCGACGATGGCGATCGGCTCCATCAGCGGGCCGCCGCCTCGCCGGCCAGGCTCTCCGCCAGATGGGCGGCGAGCGCGTCGATCGTCGGGTAGTCCCAGGCGACGGTGGGTTCGAGGATCAGGCCGAAGTCCTCCTCGATGTCCCCGCACAGGCTGAGCGCGGCGACCGAGTCGAGGCCGTACTCGGCGAGCGGGACGGCCGGGGCGATCTCCTCGGGCCGACGCCTGAGGTAGAGGGCGATGCGGTCGGACAGCCACACGGCCAGCTCGTCGGTGGTGCGTCCGGTGGTGGGAACGGACATGCTGCGCTCCTCGGAGAGGTTCCTTCGGTTTCCTCCCGCGCGGCCGGCGCTTCAGCCGGCCAGCGGGGCGTTGTAGAGGTCGTAGCTGCGGCGGTCGCCGAAGCGGCGCAGCACTTCGTCGTGCAGCCGCGTCTCGCAGCCGGGGGGCAGGTCGGGCAGCGCGTGGCCGAGCCGCCTGCCGAGACGGTGCAGCGCGGCGGCGAGCCAGGCCGGGTCGGCGAGGAACTCGTCGGCCGTGCCGCGGGCCTGCTGCCAGACGCCGATCACCGAGGCCGCGGCGAGCAGCACCGCGTACCGGTCGGCGAGGGCGAAGGTGGCCGGGCTGGCCAGGGCGGTGCGGTCCTGCGGGGCGAGCTCGAGGCTCTGCTCCTGGATCTGCCGGAGTTCGTCCATCAGCCGGAGCGCGGCACCGTGCGCGGCCCGCTCCTCGGGGCTGCCGCTGGGCAGGTCGTCGACGGCGGTGACCAGGGCCGCGCTCAGCCCGTCCCGGCCGCCGGCCAGCGTGAGCTTGTCGAACGCGACCTCGGGCAGGTCCTCGTGGAGCCGGAACACGCTCGGCGGCGCCGGGTCGTCGCGGAACCAGGAGCGTTTCGCCAGCCGGGACAGCTGCGGGATGATCGTGGCCTGGCAGGCGGCCGAGCCGGCGTGCCCGAGGCTGAGCACGGGGAGGTCGCGCACGTGCTTCTGGAAGATCCCGAACTCGCCCTCGCGGACGTAGAACCGGGCGCCGAGGACGATCGACAGGTCGTACATCGCGTCGGTGAGCACCTTCGGCACCAGGTACTTGACCGCGGCGGCGTACAGGCTGGTCTCCTCCGGCAGCAGGTGCACCGCGCGGGTGGCGGCCAGCGAGAGGCTGTCGCAGATCAGCAGGTCGAGGAAGGTGGTGGACAGGGTCGCCCTGGCGTGCGGGATGTCCATGACGGACTTGCGGTACAGGCGGCGGCCCCGCGCGAATCCGACGACGGTGCGCAGGGCGGTGTCGGCGGCGCCGAGGGCCATGCCGGGAATGGCGCTGCGGGTCACCTGGAAGGCGCGCAGGGCGAGTTCGACGCCCTTGCCCTCCTCGCCGACGAGCGCCGAGCCCGGCACCGGGCAGTCGGTGAACTCCAGGCCGGACAGGTGGCAGCCGCGCACCCCGACGGCGTCGTAGCGGGGCAGCACCCGGTACCGGCCGGGATCCAGTCCGTCCCGCTCGGCCAGCACCACCGAGTGGCTGCGGCTCCCCGGCGCCGGGCTGGTGCGGCTGAACAGCACCCAGGCGGCGGCCCGGTCGGCGTTGTTGATGACCTGCTTGGCCCCGTCGAGCAGATAGCCGCCGTCGGCCGGCCGGGCCTGGAACTCGTTGCGCACGAAGTCGTTGCCGTGGGCGAGTTCGTGGTAGGCGACGGACACCTTCCGCCCGTCCAGCAGCAGGCCGGCCAGGCGTCGCTGCTGCTCGGCGGTGCCGGAGGTCCATACGTTGACGGCGGCCATGAAGGACGTCACGCCGTAGCCCAGGCCGAGCGCGATGTCCCGGCGGAAGACCGGCCGCATCACCCTGACCAGGGTGTCGATGCGCTCCAGGCGTCCGCCGAGCCGCTCCGGCACGAAGTCGGCGTTGAGCACCACTTCGTCCAGGGCGCGTTCGCCCGCCTCGGACAGCTCGGCCCGCTCGTCGGCGTCCAGGAGCCGGGCGTACGACATCTCGCCGCGCTCGTCGGTGGGATCGCCGAGCCGGTGCTCCAGTTCGGCGATGCGGGCGACGGCCCGGTCCTCCTGGCCGCCGGGCGAGGGCGCTCCCCGCCCCGCGCCGGGCGCTCCGTGCGGCCCGGTGGCCGCGGTACCCATCAGCATGGCGTCCTCTCAGTTCCTCGCAGTTGTCGCGTCGGCCGCCGCACGGGCCGGCGCTCCCGGCAACCGGTACGGATGCAGCGAGAAGAGCGCGCCGGAGTGCCGGGCGGCGACCAGGTGGTCGAGCAGTGCCGCGGCTGCCTGCGCGTCCCCGGTGTCCGGCTCGCCCAGACGGGTCAGCAGCCGGTCGAGGGCGGCGCGCAGCCACAGCCCGTCCCGCCACAGCGGCTCGGTGCCGGTGCCGGCGAACAGCGGGGCGCTGTGCGTCCACAGGCCGAGGCAGACGGCCGCGGCGTGGCACAGGGTGTAGCGGCGGGCGGTGGCGAAGGCGGCGGGCGGTACGTCGCTCACGACGCCCTGCCAGTGCTCCATCTCGGTGTGCACGCCGGCAGTGACGGCGGCGATCCGCTCCGCGGCCTCGGCGGCCGGCACGAGCGCGGGCCGTTCCCGGGCCAGGGCGCGCAGCCGCTCGACCGAGTCGTCGAGTCCGGCCAGGACGCCGCTGCCGCGCCGCGCCACCAGGGACAGCCGGGCCGGGTCCAGGGCCGGCAGCGGTGCGGACAGGTCGTAGGCGGCGCGGGCGCCGGCCAGGTCGCCCGTGCCGCGCTCACGGCCGCGCACCAGTGAACGGAACTGGTTGACCAGCGAGTTGAGGTTGACCAGCGTGTTGCCGTCGAAGAGGCCGACGATGCGGTGGTCGCGCTCGACCTTCTGGAACCGGCCGTCGGCGTGCACGCCCTTGAGGAAGGCGCGGGCGCCCAGCAGCCGGGTGAGTCCACCGAGGACGTCCTCGGTGCCGGTGGGCAGCAGGTACTTGGTGACGGCGGCCGTCACGCTCAGTTCGTCCGTCTGGGTGTGCACCAGGCGCGCGGCCACAGTGGCGAGCGCCTCGTGCAGCAGGACGTCGGCCGCGGCGGTGGCGAGCTGGTGCCGGGCCTGCGGCAGGTCGATCAGCCGACGGCCGTACAGCTCGCGTTCGACGGCGAAGTCCAGGGCGAGGGCGAGCCCGTGGTCGGCGGCGCCGAGGGACAACGCCGCGCACATGGTGCGGGTGAGCTGAAGGGCCTTCAGCACGATCTCCAGCCCGTAGCCCTCGGCGCCGACCAGCGCGGAGCGGCCGACGTGTGCGCCGGTGAAGGTGATGCCGGAGATGTCGGCGCCGCGGATGCCGTGGGTGCGCACCTTCGGCAGGTGCCGGTAGACGGCGCCCGGGCCGCCGGCGGTCTGCTTGTCGAGTTCGCGCTTGTCGACGAGCAGCACGCTGAAGCCGCGCGGCCCGCCGTCCGGGCCGGTGCGGGTGAGCAGGGACAGCAGGCTGCCCCGGGTGGCGTTGTTGATGAGCCACTTCTCGCCGTCGATCCGCCAGCCGTCGCCGTCGGCGGTGCCGCGCAGTTCACCGGCGAGCAGGTCGCTGCCGTGTGCCCGCTCGGTCAGCCCCAGCGAGACGGGCACACCGGCCCGGATGTCGGCACCGAGCCGGGCGGCCTGCTCGGGAGTGCCCGCCACCCAGACGCACACACCGCCCAGGTAGGTCTTGCCGTGTCCGATCGCCACGGTCAGGTCGCGGCGGGCGACGACGCGCATGAGGTGCAGCAGCTGCTCGTAGTCGGTGAGCCGGCCGCCGTGCTCGGCGGGCACGTAGTGGGCGGGCAGTCCCCAGTCGTCCAGGCGCCGGCAGATGCCGGCCGGGAACTCCTCCCGCTCGTCCAGCTCGATGCTGCCGGCATGGGTGAACCAGCCGCCGCGCTCGCCGGGATCGCCGAGGAACCGGTCCAGCTCCCCGGCGAGTTCGTAGGTCAGCTCCGTCATGTCAGACCGCCGCGGCCAGGGAGGTTGCGGTGGCGTCGGCGACGGTCTGCCGCACCGGCGGTTCGAGCACCTCGAAGAGCGGGGTGAGCGCGCCCTTCAGGAACAGCTCGCGCATGAGGGTGCGCTGGATCTTGCCGCTGGTGGTCTTGCGGATGGTACCGGGCCGCACCAGGACCACGTTGCCCGCAGGGATCTGCAGTTCCTGGCCGAGGTAGCGCTGGATGCCGGTGGCAAGGCTGCGCAGGTCGGTGCCGACCGCGCTCAGCCGCACCTCCTGCACGACGACCAGGTGCTCCCGGTCGGTCTCCACGGTGAACACCGCGCCCGCGCCGATGCCGAGCGCCTTGTCGGTGCCCTGCACAGCCCGCTCGATGTCCTGCGGGTAGAGGTTGCGACCGGAGAAGATGATCAGCTCCTTGAGCCGGCCCGTGACGTACAGTTCGCCGTTTTCCAGCACGCCCAGGTCACCGGTGCGCAGCCAACCGCCCGCGTCCTCGCCGCCCCGGCCGTCGGCGATCTTCGCGTCGAAGATCTCCGTGGTGGTCAGCGGCCGGTTCCAGTACCCGGCGGCGACGCTGTCGCCCTTGGCCCAGATCTCGCCGACGGCGCCCTCGGGACGCTCCTGCCGGGTGTCCGGGTCGACGATCTTCACGGTGAAGTCCCGGACGACGCCGCTGCTGACGAGGGTGCGGGCGGGTCCGCCGTCGTGCGGGTCGGCGAAGACGCCCTGTTCCAGGGCCGCCGGGTCGACGGTGCGCTGGGCGGGCCGGCGGTCCTTGGGCGTGCCGGAAACCAGGAGTGTCGTCTCGGCCATGCCGTAGCAGGGGAAGAAGGCCTCGGGGCGGAATCCGGCCGGGGCGAAGCGGGCGGCGAACGCCTTGAGGGTCTCGGCGCGCACCGGTTCGGCGCCGTTGCCGGCGCACTCCCAGCCGGACAGGTCCAGTTCGGCCAGCTGCTCGTCGGTGATGCGGCGCACGCACAAGTCGTAGGCGAAGTTGGGGCCGCCGCCGATGTTGGCGCCGTGGTCGCTGAACACCTTCAGCCAGCGCTGCGGGCGCCGCAGGAAGGACACCGGGGACAGCAGCACGGCCGAGGCGCCGACGTAGAGGGGGTGCAGGATGTGCCCGATGAGGCCCATGTCGTGGTAGAAGGGCAGCCAGCCGCCGAACCGGGAGCGCGCGCTGGTGCCGGCCGCGTGCTGGATGGCGGCCTCGTTGGCCAGCAGGTTGCGGTGGGAGACCATCACCCCCTTGGGCTCGCTGGTCGAGCCGGAGGTGTACTGCAGGAAGGCCAGGTGCTCGGGCCCGAGGTCCGGCACCGTGTAGGCGGCCGGGTCGCCGTAGGCGGTGCCGTCGGTGGCCAGGCAGCGCACCTCGGTGAGGCCCTCGGCCGCCAGCCAGGCGGTGATCTCCGGCTCGTTGGCCGCGTCGGTGAGCACCGCGCGCACCTCGGCGTCCTTGAGGATGCCGGTGACGCGGCTGAAGTGCTGGCCCTGTTCGGTGGGCAGCGGGGCGGGCACGGCGACCGAACCGGCGTACAGGCAGCCGGTGAAGGCCTTGATGAAGCCGGTGCCGGAGGGGTACAGCAGCAGGACCTGGCCGCCGCCGGCGCCGTTCGCCTGCAGCCAGGAGGCGATACGGCGGGCGTCCTGGTCGAGCCCGGCGTACGTCAGGTGCTCGGGGACCGCGCCGCCCGCGTCGTCGGGCAGGAAGAGGAACGCGTCCTCGGAACCGAGCTCGGCCGTGCGTTCCAGGACCAGTTCCGTGAAGGTTCGGAAGCTTGTCAACGTCTTTGCCTGACCTCTCGGGATTCCGCAGGCGGTGGCGCCGGCGTCGGCGGTTGGGACGGTCTCGATCCTGGTTCGCCCCGCTAAGGCCTCGCTTGCGCTGGTCGCGGGCGTGACCGGCCGGGCCGGCCGGCCCCGGACATGGGCCTGCCGTCCGCCTCGGGGGAAGGGCGGACGGCAGGAGTCGGGGGCGCCGTGGCTGCGGCTACGAGATGAAGCGGGCCTGGAGCGTCACATGCGGCGGAATCGCCGGCAGCTCGGTCAGCGGGTGGCGGAAGTCCAGGGCGCCGTCCTCGGACGTGCCGGCGGTCTCGAAGCCCAGGGACGGGCAAAGGTCGCGCACCTTGTGGTTCTTGGCGGTCGGGCGGTACGCGGCGAGGACGGCGCGGGCGCCGGTGTCCCGAGCGTGGGCCAGCAGTGCGCCGAGTGCGGCCTGTTCGATGCCGCGGGCGAAGACCCGGCAGCTGAGCAGCACGTTGTCGATGCGCAGCGCGTCACCGGCGCGCTCCGCGAACACCGCGCCGACCAGCCCGTTGTCGCCGAACCGGTCCCGGGAGCGGATCGCCAGGACGAGGTGGTGCGGCGAGTCGAGCAGGGCGTGCACGTCGGCGGGTTGCAGGCGCCGGGTGGTCAGGTTGAACTGGTTGGTGCGCAGGGTGATCTGGGAGAGCCGCGGCACGTCCGCCTCGGTGGCCGGGGCGACGGTGACGTGCACGCCCAGTGCCCGCAGGTACTCCTCCATGGTGGCGGCGCCGTCCAGCAGTTCCCGCCGCCCGGCGTCCGCCCGGTACTGGCCCGCACGTGCCCGGTCGGCCTCGGTCAGCTCGCGGGTGTCGAACCAGCCGTCGGCGAGCAGCCTGTCGATGTGCAGCGCGGGCTCCTCGTCGAGGCGTACCACCGCGACCTCGGGGATCGAGGCGGCGACCAGGCCGCACTCGAAGGGTGAGTCGTCGGCGAAGACGAAGCTGTCCACGCCGAGGTTGAGCCGGTCGGCGAGGGAGCGCAGATTGCCGTCCTTGGGGTGCCAGTTGGCGGTGACGGCGACGAAGTCGTCGGGCCGCAGGACCATGTCGGGATGACCGGCGATCACCCGCTCCACCGGCTCCTGGTCGTTCTTGCTGCACACGGCGAGCAGGACGCCCTGGGAACCGAGTTGCCTGACGGTCTTCTGGAAGGCGGCGAACGCCTCGCCGCGGTAGCTGCCGGCCATCTCGATGCCGTCGGGGCCGTCGTCGCCGAGGACGCCGTCCCACAGGGTGTGATCGAGGTCGACGACGAGCACCTTCTTCGTCCGGCCGCGCATCGCGCGGGCCAGGTGGGCGACCTCGCGGGCGTAGTGGCCGAGCAGTTCGGCGCCGAGGTGTTCCTTGGTGTAGAGGGCGAGCCTGCTGTCGCGGACCGGTCCGGACTCGGCGACCAGCGGTTCGAGGTCGACGACGTGCAGTCGCGGGTGGGTGAGTGCGAGGCGCAGCAGTCCGGTGTTGAACTCACGCCAGGCGATGGACAGTTCGGTGCGCGAACGGTGGTCGACGAGGTGGCGCAGGTGGGTGCCGAGCAGGGGCAGGGTGTTGAGGACCAGGGTGCCGGAGCCCTCGCGGACGTAACGCGCGGCGAGCCGCTCGAGGAGCGAGAGTTTGGCGGTCAGCGCGTCGGTCACGTCCGACACCCGCCAGGGCAGGGGAAGTTCGTCGAAGAGGACCTGGGCGTCGAGCACCACGAGGGACAGGTCGGTGTCCGTGGCGTACAGCGGCCCGGCGGTGTCCCGCAGGTCGCGCAGCCAGGAGTCGTGATCGCCGGTGATCGCGTGCAACGGGACGCCGTGGCGGGCGAGTTCGGCGGTGAGCGGACCGGTGAGCGCGTCGAGGGTGCCGTGCCCGGAGACCGTGACGGTCAGCGGTACGGCGTCGGGGTGCCGGGCGTGGATCTCGGCGGCGTCGACACGGGCCAGCAGCCGGCCGACGCGGGTCAGGTCGGCGGACGCGGTGGGCCCGTGCGCGAGCGACGCCAGCAGTCCGGGCACCGCGGGGAACTCGGCGGCCAGCCGCCCGCTGCGGTGCAGCTCGCGGATCCGGTCCAGCGCCTCGGCCCGGTCGGCCGGCCCGGGCCTGGTCGTTACGGGTGCGGTCACGGCCTCTTCCTCACTAGTCGGTGACGGCGGGGGTGGGGGCGGAGGTTCGCGGGCGGGGACGGTCGGGGTGCGGGTCGGGACGACGTGCGGGGACGAGCCACGTGCCGGGACAACCGACGTACGGGGACGGCCCGCGTGCCGGGACGGACGGCGTGCGGGGACGCGGGGCCGGGGTGCGCGGCCGCACACCCCGGATGCCGGACCCGGCGGCCGGAACGCACGTCGTACGGCCCGGTGGGGAGCCGGACGACCGGAACGCAGCCTGCACACACCGGCACACGACCGGACGACCGGAACGCAGGCCGACCGCACCGGCGCACGAACCGCACGGCCGCGGTACACGGCCGCACAGCCGCTGCCCGTCCGACGGACGCGGCACGCGGCCGGAGCGTGAGCCGGGCGGGTGCGGTGTGCGGCCGGGTGGGCCGGGTGTGGTGGCTCACGCCGGTGCCGCCGTCCTCGGGCTGCCCTTCGCGGTTCCGTCCAGGCGGGCCCGGGTGCGCCGGCGCAGGCGCCGGCCGGCGGCGCGGTACAGCAGGCGCACCGGTCCCGGCAGGCGGCCGAGGAACTCGGCGTACCGGTCGGGGCCGGCGGCCTCGCCGAGGGCGCCGAGCATGTACAGGCGGTGGGCCTTGGGTACCGCGGCCCGGCCGCGTTCGCTGAGCACCGCCCACTCCTCGGCGGTGAAGCGGCCGGGCACGAGCGGGAGGATGTGCTTCTCCTCGTCGCCGAGATGGGCGTCGAGGGCGGGCAGCAGCCCGTCGAGCGCGTCGGCGAGCCGGTTCCGCAGCGCGGGGTCGGCGCCGGTGCGCCAGGCGGGCAGCACCTGCCGAACCCGGTCGAGGGCGTCGGCGATCCGCTCGTGCTGCTCCTCCATGCGTACGGTGAGCGCGGGCTCGATCGCCGGGTCGTCCTTCAGCCGCGGCCAGACCAGCTCGTCCTCGGCGAGATGATGCTCCGTCAGCATGATGCCGAGCGCGCCGAGATGGTCCGCGACGACGGCACTGCGCGCGGTGTCCCCGGCGGCGACGCCGCGCACCAGCGCCACCGAAGCGCGGTACTCCTGTGTGAAGAGCCGGTGCACCACCACCATCTCACCGGTGTCCGGCAGTGCTTCCCGCCCGTTCCTGGCCGACATCCGTCTCACCCTGGCCTTCGTGATCGGTTGTTGCGACCGGATCCTGTCCGGCCGCCCTTAAGCGGCTCTTGTGCTGCGCCGGCCGACCGCCGGCCGGTGCCGCAGGTGGCGCCGCACACCACAAGCGGCCCTTTAGGCGGGCCGCCGACGCTCGGCGCGACCATCACTTCCGTGGAGAGGCAGCGCGATGGCAGCGGCTGTACAAGCGCAGGTCTGTGTGGTGGGAGGGGGGCCCGCGGGACTCACCCTCGCCCTGGAACTGGCCCGGAGGTCCGTCTCCGTCGTGGTCGTGGAGCAGAGCTCCCGCTTCGACCGGTCCTTCCGCGGTGAGTCCATCTCGCCCGACTCGGTGTGGCTGCTGGAGCGCATGGGCGTCCTCCAGGGTCTGCGTGACCAGACCCTGGAGACCCGCAGACTGGAGATCAGCGACCAGGGCCGTACGGTGCTCAGGGCCGACTTCTCGCAGTACCGGCAGCCCTGTCCGTTCCCGTTGGAACTGCCACAGCCACCGCTGCTCGAAGCGCTGGCCGCGCAGGGCGGCACATTGCCGGAGTTCCGGCTGCTGCGCCGCACCACCGCGACGGCGCTGCGCACCGAGGGCACCCGGGTGACCGGGGTGCGCTGCAAGGGGCCCGACGGTGAGTTCGAGGTGGCGGCCGCGCTGACCGTGGGCGCCGACGGGCGGTTCAGCAAGATCCGGGAGATGTCCGGGCTGACGTACCGGAAGCAGCCGCTGGAACGGGACTTCGTGTGGTTCAAGGTGCCCCGGCCCAAGGTGTGGGACGGCCACACCTACCGGGTCCGCATCGTGGGTGCCCGGCACGGTCTGTTCATTCCGACGGTGCCGGACCTGGTCCGGGTCGGCTTCAACATCCCCAAGGGCGGGCTGAAGGAGCTGCGCGCCCAGGGCATCGGCGCTCTGCACGCCCGCATGGACGAACTCGCGCCGGAGATCTCCGACCAGGTGCGCACCGCGGTCACCGCGTGGTCGCACACCTCGATGCTGGACATCTTCACCACCGTCGTACCGCACTGGTCGCGGCCCGGGCTGGTGCTGGTCGGCGACGCCGCGCACACCCTGACGCCGGTACTGGGCCAGGGCGTGAACCACGCGATCACCGATGCCGCGGTGCTGGCCCGGCTGGTGGCGCCGGCGCTGCGCGAGCGGGACACCGCCGCCGCCGTGGGCCGGGCGACACTGCACTTCCAGCAGGAGCGGGACGCCTCGGTGGCCCGGGCGCGCGCCCTCCAGCTGCGCCAGGAGCGGGCGTTCGCCCTGTCCGGCCCGCTCCCGGTGCTGCTGCGCCGCGCGGTGTACCGGCTGGTGGACGCGAGCGGCCCGGTCAAGCGCCGGATGCTGTCCGGCATCTACTACCCCTTGCAGCAGGAGCACCGGATCCGGCCGTTCGCCGTGGCTCCGGTGCCCGCGACGCGCGCCGGTGCCGGTGCCGAGGCCGCCTGAACCCGACGCCGCGCGGCTCCTCCCCCGCCCCCTGCCCACTTCTTCCCGCCTGCACCCCTCCGTCCACCCGCTCACGTCTTTCCGCCCTCTCACGCAGAACAGGACGACCCGATGCCCCTGAGCCCCGAAGCGCCCCGCGCCGCCGGCGAGGTGCTCCCCTACCCGTTCGAGCAGCCGCCCGGCCTCGCGCAGTGCCCGATGTACGCCCATCTGCGCGAGACGGACCCGGTCGCCGAGGTCCGGATGCCGAGCGGCGACCACGCCTATCTCGTGACCCGCTACGAGGACGTGCGCACCGTGCTGTCCGACGCCCGGTTCAGCCGGGCCGCGACCCTGGAGCCGGGGGCGCCCCGGCTGGCGGCGGCGCCGCAGAACTTCAAGAGCCTGCTCAACATGGACCCGCCCGAGCACACCCGGGTGCGCAAACTGGTCTCCCGCGAGTTCACCGCCCGGCGGGTGAACGCGCTGCGGCCGCGGATCCAGGAACACACCGACGCGCTGCTGGACGCGATGGCCGCCGCCGGGCCCCCGGTGGACCTGGTGCCGACGTTCGCGTTCCAGGTGCCGGTGACGGTCATCTGTGAGCTGCTCGGAGTGCCGTTCGCGGACCGTGAGGACTTCGCGGCCTGGTCGCGGGTGTTCCTGGCCACCACCTCCGTGACCAAGGAGGAGATGCTGGGCGCGCAGCTGGCCCTGCGCGACTACCTCGCCTCGCTGGTGGCCGCCAAGCGCGAGCGGCCGGGCGACGACCTGCTGTCCGCGCTGGTGTCCATCCACGACGAGGACGACGACCGGCTGCGTGAGGAGGAGCTGATCTTCCTCGGCATCAGCCTGCTGGTCGCCGGGCACGAGACCACCGTCAACCAGATCGCCAACAGCGTGGTCGCCCTGCTCACCCACCCCGAGCAGCTCGAACGGCTGCGCAAGGATCCGGACCTGGTCGCAGGCGCGGTCGAGGAACTGCTGCGGCTGCACCCGCCGGGCAACGAGGCGCTGCTGCGCATCACGCTGGAGGACGTGGAGCTGGGCGGCGTGACGATTCCGAAGGGCAGTGCGGTGCTGCCGAGCCTCAGCTCGGCGAACCGGGACCGGCGTCAGTTCGACGACCCCGACGTGATCGACTTCGACCGGCCGGTCAACGCGCACTTCGCCTTCAGCCACGGCACCCACTACTGCCTCGGCTCGGGGCTGGCCCGCGCCGAGCTGCAGATCGCCGTCGCCTCCCTGATCCGGCGCTTCCCGACCCTGCGCCTCGCGGTGCCGGAGGAGGAACTGCGCCGGCCCGAGGGGATGCTGGTGCACGGGATCGCCTCCCTTCCGGTGGCCTGGTGAACGGATTTGCGCGACAGCTGAGTTGATACGCACGACCGACCGGGCCCCGGCGCACCGCGCGCCGGGGCCCCCTCGCCTCCGACACCCCTCCGCACCCCTCCGGCACCAGCCCCACACCGGCCGGCCCGGATCCGGCACCCTGACCGGCCCGGAGGCGAGGCCGTGCGGGGGCGGGCCGTGTCTCCCGACCGGTACGCCGTCCCGCCGACGCCCGCCCTGCCGCGCCGCTCGCGCTCCGCGGCCGAACCGCGACCCACACCGGGTCGACGCCCCGCGGGCGCCCCGGCCGACGCACCACCGAGCCCCGGCCGGGTGGTGCTGTCAACGGGTCTGTGCCGTCACCCGCTGCTTCAACGCCTCGTTCATCGCCTGGAACTGAGGCAGTGTGCCGTGCTCGAGGCCCTTCTCGACGAACGGGACGAGGGTGCCGGTGAAGCTCTCGCTCTGGGTGAGCCGCACCGTGCCGGGACCGGTGCGCTCGATGACGAAGCGGTGTTCGGCGTCGACGAGCCAGCCGGGGCCGACCCTGCCGAGCCAGCGCAGCTCGCGGCCGGGCCGGGCGACGAGGACCTCGGGGGTGAAGGTGGAGGCCTTGCCGTCCTGTTCCATACGGTTGCGCATCGTCGCCCCGGGCCGCAGCCGGCCGTCGGTGGAGGTGATCTCGGCGCGGGTGACGAACGGGTTCCACTGCGGATAGGCGCCGAAATCGGTGAGCACCGCCCAGACCCGCTCCGGCGCGGCGTTGATCTCCACGGAGGCGGTGAGCAGCACGGGGTGGGTGTGGGTCCACCAGGTGTAGCAGCCGAGCGAGGCCACGAGGCCGGACAGCGACAGCAGTAACAGCCGGCGGCGCCGACGCGGCGGCCGGGCCGTGGGGCCCGGTGCCGACCGCGGGCTCGCGGTCCAGGCGACAGACATGGTCAGGTCCTCTCCGGGTTGGGGGTGGCGGTGCCGGCCCCGGCCAGCACCTGGTCGACCAGCTCGGCGACGTAGGCCGGGCCGATCGGCTCGCCGGTGACCAGGAGCCGGTAGTACAGCGCTCCGGCAAGCTGGTCGAAGAGCACCGCGGACGAGCTGTCGGCGCGCAGCTCGCCGCGTTCGCGGGCGCGGTCGAGCAGCGCCAGCGGCAGGGTGTTACGCCGGGCGAACAACGCCCGGACGGCCTCTCCGACGTCGGGATGGCGGGCGGCGGCCGCGACGAGTTCCGCGACGACGCCGGCCGAGGGGTCGTCACCGGCGGTGCGGCCGACCCGGCGCATCCGGTTCAGGCCGCCGGCGACGGCCGTCAGGTAGACGACCAGGTCCCGTCTGACGTCACCGGTGTCGGCCACCGGCACCTCGTCCTGGATCTTGGCGACCAGGGCGACCAGCAGATGGTCCTTGGTGGGCCAGCGCCGGTAGAGCGTGGTCTTGGCCACCCCGGCGCGGACCGCGGCCTCGTCCATGGCGAAGCGGTCGTATCCGCGCTGCAGGAGCAGCTCGTGCGCCGCCTGGAGGATGCGCTCGTCGGCGTCCTCGCTGCGCGGTCGTCCGCGGCGTGCGGCGGGAGCTGTCACGGGAGGCCCCTCTCCTTTTCGCTACGTTCGTTTCGTTATTCAGCGTAGAAGCGCCCTCCTTATTTACGCAACGGCCGTAGCGTAAATGGCTGGTTCCTGACGCGAGAACCTACGGACGCGGCACGTGCGCGGGAAAGGGATACGGCAGAGACATGACAGGGGCATGGCATGAGCGACGGCCCGGACCCCGCTGTCGCGCGGAGCCCGGGCCGTCGTCGCCGCGGCCGGCCGGTCAGGTCGGGCTGACCACGGCCCGCTGCTGCCGCTCGTCGCCGCCGGGTACCGTGCCCCCGGCGGCCGGGGCGGGCCCGGGGGGCTCCATCCGGTCCAGGCGCAGTCTCGTGTGCAGCCGGCGCAGCGGTCCGGGCGCCCACCAGTTGGCCGCGCCGAGCAGCGCCATGAGCGAGGGCACCAGCAGGGCCCGTACCAGCGTCGCGTCGATCAGGACGGCGAAGGCGGTGCCGAGGCCGAGCTCCTGCACGAACACCAGCCGGGACAGGGCCAGGGCACCCACGGCGAGGCAGAACAGGGCCGCCGCGGAGGTGACGATGGGGCCGGTGCGGGCCAGCCCCTCGGCCACCGCACGCCGGTCGTCGAGGCCCGCCTGACGGCCCTCCTTGATGCGGCCGAGCAGGAAGACGTTGTAGTCGGTGGACAGGCCGAAGGCGAGGGCGAAGACGAGCACCGGGGTGGTGGTCTCGATGCCGTTCTGGGTGGTGAAGCCCAGGTTGCCGTGCTGGAACACCCAGACCAGGAAGCCGAGCGCCGCCCCCGTGGACAGCGTGTTCATCAGCAGGGCCTTGAACGGCAGCACGACCGAGCCGGAGAAGGCGAACAGCAGCAGCAGGGTGACCACGGCGAGCACGGCCGCGGCCAGCGGCACCTTCGCACCGATGGAGTGCCGCTGGGCGAGGAAGTCCGCGGTCGTCCCGGTGTAGCGGGCAGGCACGGGAGCGTTGATGTCCTGCACCGCGGCGGCGGCGCTCTTGGCCCGGGCCCCGAGCGGGGCACCGTGCAGCACGGCGTCGACCTCCCAGTGCCGGCCGTCGAGCCGGAACGGCGCGCCGACCGACTCGACGCCGCGTACCTGCCCGATCCGCCCCGCGTAGGCGGCCAGGTCAGGACCGTCGGCCGGGGTGTCGAGCACGATCTGGAGCGGGTCGGCGGGCGGCTTGGCGAAGTCGCGGTCGAGGGCACGGGACACCTTGCCTGCGCTGGTGCCGGCCGGAAGGGTGGAGGCGTCGGCGCCGGTGAACTTCAGGCCCACGACCGGCGCGGCGACCACCAGCAGGACCGCGGTCGCGGCCACCGCGACCACCACCGGGCGGCGCATCACGCCGGACGCGATCCGGTGCCAGCGGTCGCCCGCCGCGTCCCGGGCCGTGGTGTCGCGCTGCCAGCGGCGCGGAGCCAGGGCGTTGACCCGGCGGCCCAGCACGGCCAGCAGCGCGGGCAGTCCGAGCAGGGCGAACAGGGCCGCCGAGACGACCGTGATGACGCCCGCGAGGCCCATCGAGCGGACGTAGGGCTGCGGGAAGACGGTGATCGAGGCGAGCGCGGCGGCCACGGTCATGGAACTGAAGAAGACCGTGCGGCCGGCGCTCGCCACCGTCCGCCGCACCGCCTCGGCGCCGGGGCCGTGGGCCGCCAGCTCCTCGCGGTAGCGGGAGACGATGAGCAGGCCGAAGTCGACCGCGAGGCCGAGTCCGAGGGCGAAGGCGAGATTGAGGGCGCCGGTGGACACGTTCATGAACATCGTGGCCAGCCGCAGTCCGGCCAGGGCGAGCAGCAGGGTGACGAGGGCGCCGGCCACCGGCACCAGCGCCGCCACCACGCCCCGGAACACCAGGAAGAGCAGGACGAGGATGAACGGCAGCGCCAGGCTCTCGGCCTTCGCGAGGTCTTCGTTGGACACCCGGGCGACCTGCACATGGCCCGGGGTGGCGCCGCCGAGCCAGGTCCGGCCGCGCAGCTCGGGGCTGGCGGCGATGGCCTTCTGGAGGGCCTTCTCCGCGTCGACGGTCGCCTGCTCCCTCATCGGGACGACCGAGCCGAGCACGACCGTGCTGCGGGAGTCCGTGGAGACGAGCGCCGGGTTCGCCGCCGAGGCGTAGTCGACGACCTGTTTGACCTCGGGGCGGGCGCGCAGCAGACCGACGGCGGCGGCGACCGGGGCCGGGAGCGGGGCCCTGGGGTCGATCGGGGCGTCGGTGCGGACCAGGATCGCGTAGCCCTGCTGGGCGTCGACACCCGTGGCCTGCTGGATGATCCGCCGGGCGACGACGTTCCGGCCCCCGGGATCGTCGTAGTCGGACAGGCCGTTGGTGAGCTTGCTTTCCACGGTGCCGCCGAACAGGGCGGCCAGAACGGCGGCGAGGACAGCCAGTAACAGGCTGGCGCGCCGCCGCGCGTGCAGTACGGAGCCCAGGGCAGAGAACATGGATGGTCACCTTCCGTCGGTTCGGCGAGTGTGGCGGCGAGCCCTTTAGTCCCGCTGAAGCGCGGCGCGTTACCCGCGTGCGGCCGGTCCGGCCGAGCCCATTGGTGGCATCCGGCGCTTTAGCCCTCCTGAAGGCGGGCGGCGCACAGTCGCTCGTGTCCGCGCCGGTCCGTGTGCGCGGCCGGTCATCGCTGTGACGGGAGATCCAGTTGATCGACAACATGTTCGTGATTGACGCCACCGTTCACCCGTACAACGTGGCGGACGGCAATCTGCGCAAGGACGGGGAGTTCCCGAACCTGCACGCCTTCGCGCTGCGCGAGATGCTCTGGGGGATGCACGAGAGGTTCGCGACCGAGGGCTCCGGCATCCCGCGCGAGGCATTCTGCACCGACTGGCCGCCGGAGCTGCTCGCCTGGACCCTGTTCACGGAGTCCGACGTCGACATGGCGGTCAACCACCGGCTGCGCATCGACGCCGTGTTCGAGGACGGGCTGTGCAACGGCGAGAAGAACCGCGTACTGGCCGAGAAGTGGCCGCAGCGCATCGTGCCCTACGCCGGCATCAACCCCGCGCTCGGCGTCGAGGCCTGTCTGAAGGACCTGCGTGAGCAGGTGGCGCGGGTGCCGGGCACCATCGGCATCAAGATGTACCCCAACGCCGGTTCCCCGGACCTGAGCTGGCGCCTGGACGACCCGGAGTTCACCCCTCTGTTCGAGCTCGCCAAGGAACTCGGCATAAAGATCGTCGCGTTGCACAAGATCGTCCCCAACGGCCTCGTACCGCTCGGTCCGTTCGGCATCGACGACCTGGAGACCGTCGCCATCCGGCACATCGACCTGTCCTTCGAGATCGTGCACGCCGGACTGCCTCCGTTCGTGGAGGAGGTCGCCATGGCACTGATGCGGCTGCCCAACGTCTACGCCAACCTCGAGATCACCTCCGCGATCCTCGCCCACGGCATGGGCTACGTCGAGGAGGCCCTCGCCCAGCTGATCTCCCTCGGCGGCGCCGAGAAGATCATCTACGCCTCCGGGGCGCTGCACTTCCACCCGCAGCCGGTGCTGGAGAAGATGGCCCGGCTTTCCTTCCCGGACCGGACCCTGGAGCGGTACGGCCTGGAGCAGATCACCCGCGAGCAGCGGGCCGCCTTCCTCGCCGGCAACTACGCCCGCATCGCCGGTATCGACCTCGCGGCCGCCGCGCAGCGGGTACGAGACGACGAGTTCGCCCGCGCCCGCGCGCAGCACGGCGGGAACCGGCCGATGTGGTCGTACTGGCGCGAGACCCAGCCGGAGCTGTGGGCGGCGGCCGGGGCCGCGTCGTGAGTGCCGGGATCTCACCCGTCGAGCGGGTGCGGGCGGCGCTGGAGGAGGTGTACGACCCCTGCAGCCAGTCCTGGCAGCGGCCGATGAGCCTGGTCGACCTGGGCCTGGTGCGGGACGTGACGGTCGGTGCCGACGGTCGCGCGACGGTTCGCGTCAGCCTGACCGCGCCGTTCTGCATGGCCGTACCGGTCATCATGCAGTCGGTGGAGCAGCGGGTCGCGGCGGTGCCGGGCATCGAGCAGGTACGGGTCGAGCTGGACGGCACCACCCTGTGGCACGAGGGCCTGATGACCGAAAGGGGCCGGGCTCTGCTGGCGGCGGCCCGCGCGGACGACCGCCGCACCCTTCCGCTCGCCGCGGTCACCTCGGGCCCCCGCTAGGGCCTGTCCGGCGGATCAGGACGCAGGAAACCGACCGCGCCTGACAAGCGCAGGCGGGCCTGCCGGGCACCCCGCGAGGGAGAGATGGGGACGGGATGCCCGGTCCGCGCGTATGCGAAGTCCCCCGGAGCGCCCGTACGGCGGCGCGGCTCCGGGGGACTTCGCATACGCGCCGGCAGCCGGCCGGAGCTGCGGCACGCTTCAGAGGGCGGCGGCCACCGGCGGTTCCGTCGCCGCGCGCCGGCGCAGTGCGGCGAAGTCGAGGACCTGGTCGGTGAGGATGTCGAGACGGCGGGTGGTGCGCGGGTCGGCGCAGACGTCGGGGGCCGGGAAGACGGTGGCGGCGGGGACGACGACGCCCATCGGGACCGCCCAGCCGCGCAGCGCCTGCGCCGAGGCGCGCAGCGCGGTGAGGGCCGAGGCTCCGGCGACCTCGTTCCAGGCGACGGCCAGGCAGCCGACGGAGCGGCCGTCGAGGTAGCGACGGCGGTCGCGGGCCAGCCCCTCCGTGTGGTCGAGGGCGTTCTTCAGCAGGCCGGACATGCCTCCGTGGTAGGTCGGGCTGGCCAGCAGCACGCCGTCCGCGTCACGCAGCGCGGCCAGCAGCCGCAGCTGTGCCGCCGACGGCACGTGCGCCTCCGGGTCGTAGAGCGGCAGCACCAGGTCGGCGCCGGTGAGCAGGGTGACCTCGGCCCCCGCACCGGCGGCCCGGGAGGCGCAGTACCGCAGGGCCGCCGCGGAGACCGAGCCGGTGCGCAGCGAGCCGCCGAGGGCGGCGATGCGGATCGGACGCATGACAACTCCGTAATCTCTCATCTCTCGTCAACTCGCTTACGAGCCACGGGACTTCACAGCCGGGCCAGCGCCCGCTCGGCTGCCTGCGCCGCGCTCAGCAGGCAGGCGTCGGCGAGCAGGCCGCGCGGGCCCACCCAGTCGCCTGCGACGTACACGCCGGGGCGGCCGGGGACCTCGGGACCGGGTCGCCCCCGCAGACCGCCGTGCCGGGCCTGGGGTACGGCCGTCATGGTCGTGATGCGCGGCAGGAAGCGCTCGTGGACCAGGGCGTCGCGCCAGCCGGGCTGGCAGAGGTCGAGCAGGCCGTACAGCCGTTTGCGGACCTCGTCCGGGCCGAGGCCGGCACCGTCGTCGTAGCGGGCGAGGTGCAGGACCGCGCCGCCGGGCGGGGCGAGGCGGGCGGTGCGGGAGAACACCGAGAGGTACAGGGGCTCGTCGACGCCGTAGACGAGGGATCGGTCCGGGGCGGGCAGCCGGCTGAGGGCAACGTCGAGGCAGGCGGTGCGCAGCGGGCGTCCGGCGGGGTCCGGCTGCGCGTCGTCGAGGTCCAGGAGCTGCCAGGCCGTGCGCCGGGCCGGCCCGGCCAGGATCACCGCACGCGCCCGTACGGCCCCGCCGTCGGCGATGACGACCCGGGGCCGCTCCCCCGCCTCGACGGCGGTGACCCGGGCGGCGGCGCGCACCCGCACGCCGGCGGACCGGGCGCGGGCGCGCAGCGCGTCCACCAGGGTGCGCCAGCCGCCGTCGACGTACGTCACCCCGCGCCGCACCTCGGCGAAGTGCGCCGCCAGCGCGTCCGCGCCGATCATGGCTGGGCTGCCGGTGTAGGTGCTCAGACGCAGCACGGCGAAGGCGGCCTGCCGGGCGCGTGCGGTGGGCAGCCGCTCGCCGAGCCAGGCCTCGACGTCGAGGCCGGCGAGGCCGGGGTGCGGCCGGGCCAGGCCCAGCAGGCGTGCCACGGCGAGGCGTTCACGGGGCGCGAGCAGGCCGGTGCGCAGCAGCGGACCGGGCGCGGCGTAGCCGGGGTGCAGGGCGCCGTCGCACAGCGCCAGTGCTCCGCCGAGCCGGGGCGCCCGGCCGGGCACCGCGACACCGAGCGCCCGCAGCTGTGCCCGGGCGGTCCGATACAGCGCCCGCGGTCCGAGCCCCAGCCGGTATCCGTCCTGTTCCGTGGTCCGGGCCCGGCCGCCGAGTTCACCGGCGGCCTCCAGCAGCAGCACCCGCCGACCGGCCGCGCCGCGGGCCACCCGCACGGCGGCGGCGAGCCCGGTCAGCCCGCCCCCGACCACCACGACGTCGGCCCACTCCTCGGCGCGTGCGCGCGCACCGCCCTCCCGGCCGCCCGGCAGGTGTGCGCGTCCCGGCGGAGCACCGTCGCCGGTCGTCCCGTGTCCCGGGCCGGGTACGGCGCTCTGGGCGCTCATCGGGTGCCTGCCCCGCCCACCGGTCCCCGGCGGCCCGCGTCTGCGGTCCGTCCCACGGTCCTCATGCCCCCTCGGCCCCCGGCAGCAGGAACGGGAAGCCGTGCCGCCCGAGTTCGCGGGCCGCGTCCGTCACCGCGTCGACCAGGGCGTCCAGGTCGTCCGTGCTGTGGGCGCCGCCGGTGAAGAGCATGGGCAGACTGAGGGTGTAGAAGCCGCGGCGGCGCAGCATCAGCGTCAGCAGGAAGAAGGCGATCGGGTTCACCGAGGCGGCGAAGGTGCGGTAGTCGTCGTAGCTCTCCTGGACGAGGAACCCGAACGAGCCGATGAAGTCGCCGAAGCCGACCAGGCGCAGCGGGATGCCGGTCTCGCCGCGAAATCCGGCGAGGCGCCGCTGGATGCCGGCGACCTTGGCACGGGTCTCGGTGTAGTAGGTGTCGCGGCGCTCGTGGAGCAGGCGCAGGCTGGCGTACGACGCGGCGAGCGCCAGGTGGTTGCCGGCGTGGGTGGTCTGCACACAGGTCTTGTGGCCGATGTCGGTCAGCGGCAGCCCGGAGGTCTGGGTGTGGTCGAGGATGGCCGCCTTCCCGCCGACGGCGGACAGCGGGATACCGAGGCCGCTGATCACCTTGCCGTAGCAGTACAGGTCGGCCTCCAGGCCGAAGTACTGCGCCGCGCCGCCGGGTCCGTAGCGGAAGCCGGTGAGCACCTCGTCCAGCACGAACGGGACCCGCAGCGCGCGGCACCGCTCCGAGACCGTCTTCAGCAGCGGGACGGTGTGCTCCACGAACGGGAAGGAGGAGGACGCCGCCTCGGTCAGTACGCAGGCCAGCTCGCCCCGGTGCCGTTCGATCAGTTCGACGGCCCGGTCGGCGTCGTTCGGCAGCACCAGCAGGTCGCGCGGGTCGGCGACCGGCACGCCGGTCAGCGCGGACTGCCGTTCGATGCCGCCGTCGGGCGCGTGGCCCGGGAAGGGGTGGGTGGGGTGGCCGTGGTACCAGAAGGCGGTGTTGTGCATGCCGAGGTCGTGCACGCCGTGCAGCGCCCCCTCGAACTTGGCGACCATGCGCCGTCCGGTGTGCGCGCGGGCGAGCCGGATCGCCGCTGCGGTGGCGTCGGTGCCGGAGTTGAGGAACGCGAACTTCTCCACGTGCGGCACGAACTCGCCCAGTAGGTCGACGAGTTGTGCCTCGATCGGGGTGCAGTAGCCGTTGCCGGTCGTGGTGGCGAGCTGCTCGCGCACGAAGTCCACCACCGGCTCGGGGCTGTGCCCGTGCAGCGCCTGCGCGCCGAAGCCGAGGTGGCAGTCGGTGTAGGTGTTGCCGTCGACGTCGACGATGCGGCTGCCGTGCGCCTCGGTCACCATCAGCGGGAACTGGGGGGCGTGGAACGGCCAGAAGACGTGGGTGGCGGCGTCCCGGGCGCGCAGCCGCTCGGTGGCGGCGGCCGAGCCCTTCTGGCGCTCCGCCAGCTCGGCGAACAGGTCGATCAGCCACTGCTGGGTGAGCAGTTCGGCGACCAGGGACTCGACGGACGCCGCGGGAGCGGCAGAGGTCGTCATGACGGGCTCCAGGGAGGAAGGTCAGTTCGGCTTGGTCGCGCGCAGCACGCCGTAGCGCATGACCCCGCGCTCGTACGCCTGCTTCATGAGCGGGACGGAGTTGAGGAAGCGGAAGATGTCCATGCCCTTGGCGCGGACCAGCTTCCAGATGACGGACGGGTCGCGCACGACCGGCTTGACGATGTCGGTGGACAGCTTCCAGGTGTCCCACACGCGCGGTGACCAGTCGGCCGTGCGGACGTCGGTCAGGCCGAGTTCTGCGGCGAGGGCGGCGTAGTGGTCAAGGGGCAGCACGTGGGAGATGACGAAGTCGCGGTAGATGCGCTGCAGCAGCCGGTCCTCGTTCGGGGCGAGCCGGTCGTCGCGGGCGCACCAGGTGGCCACGAGCAGGATGCCGCCGGGCTTGAGGACGCGCCGGCACTCGGCGAGGAACGCCGTCTTGTCCGGCATGATCTCGCAGCTCTCCAACGCCCACACCACGTCGAAGGTGTCGTCCGGGTAGTCGGTGTGCAGGGCGTCGACCAGCCGGAAGACGGTGCGGTCGGCGACGTTCGCGGCGGCGGCCTTGGCGCCCGCGCGGGTGACCTGCTCGGCGCTGAGGGTGATGCCGTCCACGGTGCAGCCGAGGTGCTCGGCGAGGTGGACGGCGGAGGCGCCGATGCCGCAGCCGGCGTCGAGGACACGGGCGCCCTCGGGGACCGGCCCGAAGGCGATGAGTTCCTCGACCAGGCGGACCTGGGCGGCGTGCCGGCCCGGGTCGGGCTCGCCCTCGGCCCAGTAGCCGTGGTGGATGTGCTCGCCCCAGAGATCCTCGTAGAGGTCGATCAGCCCGTCGTAGTGGTCCTTGACCGCCGCGTGCAGGTCCGGGGTGGACCAGCGCGGCGTGAGTGCACTCGTCGTCATGGCGGGGTTTCCCATCGGAATGCGTGAGCGGGGTGTCAGAAGCGCACGAGTGCCGACTCCATGGTCAGCCCGGGACCGAAGGCCATGAGCACGGCGTGCTCGCCGGGCGCGGGCCGGGCCTCGCGCAGGATGCGGTCGAGGATGAGCAGGATGGTGGCGGAGGAGCAGTTGCCGTGGTCGGCGAGCACGGCCCGCGACGGGGCGAGCTGCTCCGGCGTGAGGTCCAGCCGCTCGCCGACGAAGTCGATGATCTTCGGCCCGCCCGGGTGCACGCCCCAGTGCCGTACGTCGCCCACGTCCAGGCCGTGCGGGGCGAGCAGTCGCTTGACGAACGGCTCGATGCTCTCGGCGAGGTAGAACGGCACGTAGGGGGAGAGCGTCATACGGAACGCGGTGTCCTCGATGTGCCAGCTCATGGCGTGGGTGGTCTCGGTGTGGGTCTCGGTGTGGGTGCCGAGGAACACCGGGCCGGGCCCGCCGTCGTCGGCGGCCAGCAGCGTCATCGCTCCGGCGTCCCCGAACAGGGCGTTGACGACGGCCTGTTCGGCGGTGATCTCGGGGCGGTGGTGGACGGAGCAGACCTCGGCGCTGCCCGCCAGCGCAAGGTCGCCGGGGCGGGCGGCGAGCGCGTCGAAGGCGGTCTTGAGCACGTTGAACGCGGCGTTGCAGCCCATGTGCCCGACGAAGGTGCGGCGCAGGTCCTGACGCAGCCGGAACTCCTTGGCCAGCCAGATGTCCGGGGTCGGCCCGGCGTAGCCGGTGCAACTGCCGAACACCAAGGTGCCGACCCGGTCGCGCAGTTCGCCCGGCGCGGCCTCGTCCAGGACGGCGCCCACGGTGCGGCGGCTCATGGCGAGCACGTGCTCCTCCCAGGCCCGCATGCGCGGCCCGATCGACGGAAAGCCGTCGGCGTACGCGGTGCGCGGGTCCCAGGCCATGTGCCGCTGCCGTACGCCGGAGCCGCGGAAGATCTCCTCGGCCTGGGGCACGTCCGCGAACAGC
This sequence comes from Streptomyces monashensis, assembly GCF_001866665.1. Taxonomy (GTDB): domain Bacteria; phylum Actinomycetota; class Actinomycetes; order Streptomycetales; family Streptomycetaceae; genus Streptomyces; species Streptomyces monashensis. Next base: position 39,592 of record NZ_MLYO01000060.1, read on the forward strand.
CGCCGGTAGTAGGTGTCGTAGGCGCTCGCCTGCGGCACGACGGTCTGCGGGGCGGCGGTGGAGAGGGCGAGCAGCCGCGCCGCTCCCCGGGTGGTCCCTGTGGTCACGACGTGGCCCCCGACAGCACCCGGGCCCCGGACTCCACGCGCTCCTTGATGGCGGCGAGGAAGCCCTCGGTGACCTGGTCGCTCTGCTGCCTGGCGAACGGCTCGACCAGCGGCAGCACCACGGGCGCGATGGCGACGTCGGCCTCGGAGCGGGTGTCGATCTCCAGATAGGTGGTGCCGGGCGCGTGGCCGTCGGTGGTGCGGAAGACACCCCAGGAACGGAAGTTGTGCTCCCCGACCGGCTCCCAGCGGATCAGCGCCGGATCGCTGGTGTCGAAGCGGGTGCGGTGGTCGGGGGTGTGGCTGACGGCGCCGTTGGAGATCGTCTGCAGGACGTAGTGGTAGATGTCGTCGCCCTCGGCGGTGAGGCTTTCCACGCCGGGCATCAGCAGGCCGCAGCCCACGACGTCGAGCAGCAGGGCGCGCACGGCGTCCGGGCCGGCCTCGACCTCGGTGCCGGCCAGACTGGCGGAGCGTATGGAGACCATGGTGACCCTCTCACGGAGCGGTGGCGGTGGAGCCGGGTTTGACGGCGTGGCCGATGTAGCTGGCCGACAGGTCGCCGGTGAGGGTGAACTCCCCCAGCCGGCGGTGGCGCAGCAGGCCGGGCAGCAGCGCGGGCAGCGGGCGGGCGGGGCTCAGACCGTGGGTGCCGCCCAGACGCAGGCCGGCGTCGGCCAGCAGGCGGCGCAGCTCGGCGGGACGGATGAACATCTTCCAGTTGTGGGTGCCGGGCTTGATGATGCCGAGCAGCTTCTCGGCGACGAGGATGAGCAGCAGACAGCTGCGCACGGTCCGGTTGACGGTGTCGAACAGCAGCACCCCGCCGGGCACCAGCAGCCGGTCGATCTCGGCGAGCGCGGCGGGCAGGTCGTGGAAGTGCTCCAGCACGTCGGAGGCGACCACGGCCTCGGCGCAGCCGTCCGGCAGCCCGGTGCCGTAGGCGGAGCCGACCAGGTAGGTCACCTCGACTCCGGAGGCGGCCGCGTGCCGCCGGGCGGCGGCGACAGTGCCGGGCGACAGGTCGATGCCGGTGACCCGGTAGCCGCGGGCGGCGAGGTTCTCGGAGACCAGACCGCCGCCGCAGCCCAGGTCGACGACGCGGACGGCGTCGGCCGGGCGGTCGGGGAAGCGCTCCTGGACGATCCGGTGGAAGTAGCCGGTGCGGGCCGGGTTCATCTCGTGCAGCGCGCGCAGCGGGCCCTCGGTGTTCCACCAGTCGTCGCCGACCTCTTCGTAGTACGCGTTGTCGATCCGCACCCGGCCCGGGTCCAGCGCCGCGGCGCGGTCGGGGGCCTGGGAGGCCGCAGGGGACGTCGTCATCACACCCACCTCGGGGTCTCGACCGGGCTGATGCCCAGGGTGGCCTTGCCGATGAACTCGCGGGCCATGTCGTTGCTGAACGGCAGCAGGGGGCCCGCCTTGACGTCCCGCCAGATCTGGCCGATGCGGGAGCCGTCGCGGATGCCGGAGCCGCCGATCACCTCGAAGGCGGTGGCGACGACGTGCTCGGCCTCGTTGGTGATGTAGTACTTCGGTACGCAGGTGTCGGCGACGAACGCCGGCAGGTCCTCGCCCGGGTCGACGTGCCGGGTGGCGTACTCGGTGAGCAGGGCGTCCATGGTGGCGAGCGAGGACCGCATCCGGGCCACGGCGAACTGGATGCCGGGCAGCCGGGCCAGATCGCTCACGGCCGTGGTGGACCGGCCGCGGGTGCGTTCGAGGGCCAGCTCGTAGGCGCGTTCGGCGAGTCCGAGGAACACGGCGGCGAAGCAGTAGTGGCCCCACTGCTGGCGGGCCATCACGAACAGCGGGGTGAGCCCGTCCGGGAACACCGAGTCCTCGGCGGCCACGGGCAGGGAGTCCAGGCGCAGCGAGTGCGAGCCGGTCATCGGCAGGGCGAAGCCGTGCCAGTGCGCGGCCACCTCGATGCCGCTCGCGGGTTTCTCGACGAAGAACGCGGCGAGGTTGAAGGGCGGTTCGAGGTGTTCGTCGTCGAGGCCGGCCGTGAGCACGAGGTGGGTGGCGGCGTCGTAGCCGGTGGCGAAGTGCTTGAGCCCGTCGAGGACGAAGCCGTCCTCGGTGCGGCGGGCCGTGGTGGAGGGCCGCACCCAGTTGCCGCCGGAGCCCTCGTCGGTGAACGGTCCGACGACGAACGCGCCGTCCCGCACCGCACCGAACATCCGCTCCCGCACGGCCGCGCTCAGATCGCTGCGCATCGAGCCGGTGAGCACGGCGTGGATGGCGAGTGTGAACGCGGTCGAGCCGCAGCCGCCGGCGATGATCCGCAGCAGCCGGGTGTTCTCCTCCAGGTCGGCCTCGAACCCGCCCAGCTCGCGCGGCACGTTGACGGCGGTCAGCCCCGAGTCCACCAGGTCACGGATGTTCTCCGCGACGAACTCGCCCTTGTCGTAGCCCTGTCGGCCGCGCTCCTCGAAGCGTGCGGCCAGCCGGCGGGCGGTGTCCTCCAGCTCGGCCCGGCGCGCGTCCCGCCCGGTGTCCGCGGCGTCGTGTACGGCGGTGGCCATGGCGCTCAGCCCTCCCATCGGGGTTCGGCGAAGACGGGCACGCCGAGCGCGTGCTTGCCCGCCCACTCGGCGGTCACATCGGAGTTCGGCGGGACCAGCAGCCCGGCCACCACGTCCCGGTAGGCGCGCTGCAGCGGATGCGCGGACAGCAGCGCGGAGCCGCCCTGCACCTGGAGCGCCAGCGTGACCACCTCGTGGGCGAGCCGGCACACGCTGTTCTTCATCACGCTCATCTCGATGTAGTGGCCGAGCGGGTCGGCGGCGATCGCGGTGGCGTGGTCGGCGCGTACGGCCTGGTACAGATGTGCCTCGGCCGCGGCGAGCCGGGTGCGCATCTCGGCGACCCGGAACTGGACGCCGGGCAGGTGGGCCACCGTGCGGTCCAGCACGTGCAGGGTGCGCCCGCGCTGCTCGCCCACGACCTGGTCCAGAGCGCCGCGGGCGATGCCGAGGAACACGGAGGCGAAGCTGCACCAGGCCCAGTGCACCCCCTGCATGAACATCAGCGGCAGCGCACCGGGGGTGCCCACCAGGTGTTCCTCGCCGACGAACAGGTCCTCCAGCAGCAGGGTGTGGCTGCCGGTCGCGCGCATGCCGGCCGCGTCCCACTCGGCGGTCACGGTGACCCCGTGCTCCGGCTTGGGCACGAGGAAGCCGACGGGCTCGGGCAGTCCCCGGTCGTCGGTGCGGGCCGCTGACAGGAAGAGCAGGTCGGCGGCGGGGAACCCGGTGAAGAAGCCCTTGCGCCCGTTCAGCACGTACCCGCCCTCGACCGGCTCGGCCCTGGTCGTCGGGTGCCACCAGTTGCCGCCGACGCCGGGCTCGCTGAAGCCGCCCGCGATGACCGCGCCCTCATGGGCGATGGCGTGGTAGGCGCGCTCGGCGGCCGGGCCGCCGATGCCGGCGATCATCGCGATGCCGTGGACGTGCATGTTGACGGCGAACGCGGTGCTCGCGCACCCGGCCGCCAGCGTCTCCTGGGCCCGGCACAGCTCCTCCAGGCCCGCTCCGCCGCCGCCGTGCTCGCGCGGCACGGTCATCGCGGTGTAGCCGGTGGCGACCAGCTCGCGGATGTTCTCGTGCGGAAAGCTGGCCTCGGCGTCGTGCGCGGCGGCCCGCTCGGCGAACCGCCCGGCGAGTTCCGCGGCCAGCGCCACGTGGTCGGTGCGGGCGGGCGCCTGTGATGTCACCGTCATCGTGCGCTCCCGGCCAGCGCCCGCTCCTCGGGCACCACGTCGGCCAGGTAGCGCACGAGGCTGCCCACGGTGTCGCCCCCGGAGCGGGTCGCCAGGGCCAGCCAGTCGGCGATCTCGACCTCGCCGTACACCTCGCGGATGCGTTCGAAGAGCTCGGCGAGCTCCACCGAGTCCAGGCCGAGGTCGCCGGTGAGCCGGGAGCGCTCGGTGATCTGCCGCAGCGCCGTGTCGGGGCGTACGGCGGCGAGTTGCTCGATCAGTGTCGTCATGAGGGCTTGCGCCCGGTCGTCCTGCACATCCACTCCTGGAGCGAGGTCTGAAGGTCTGACGCGATCGTGAAAGTCCGGAAAGTGCCCTTGCGGACAGGGTGTCGGCGTGTGCTGTAGCGGCGGTTGCGCCGGTGCGTCATGCCGCCGTCTGCTCGTCGCGGCACCGCTCGATCAGCGTCCACAGGGTGCCCGGCGTGTCGAACACGCCGGGCACCAGGTCCTCGTCGGGGATGCCGATGCCGTACTCGCTCTCGACCCGGATCAGCAGCTCGACCATGGCCAGGGAGTCCAGGCCGACCGCCTTCAGGCTGGTGTCGGCGCCGACCTCCCCCTTCTCCGCGAGCCGGGGCAGGGCTTCCTTCAGCACGTCCTCGTACGCCGTGTCCCATCGGTTGCTCATGTCAGCTCCTCGCTGTCGTCACTGCGCTGCGTGTGTCGGCCGCCGGCACCGGGTGGCGGTGCAGGGCGAGCCGGGTGGCGGAGACGACCCGCCCGCCGTCGACCAGCACCTCGGCCGGGGCCCGGTGGCCGAGGAAGCCGAGGAGCGAGGCGGTCAGGCCGTACGCGCCGACGTTCGGGAAGGCGAGCACGGTGCCGGGCCGCAGCCCGGCCAGCTCCACCGAGCGGCCGAGCAGATCGGCCGGAGTGCACAGCGGACCGGCCAGGGTGACCCGCCGGACCTCGCCGTCGGCCGGGCCGAGCGGCCGGGCCTTCATCGGCAGCAGCCGGCCGAGGCCGGACAGCCCGCCGAGGTGGTTGACGCCGGCGTCGAGCACGGCGAACCGGGTGCCCTTGCTGTCCTTGACGTCGACGACGGTGGTCAGCAGCGTGCCGCTGTCCCCGACCAGGTGCCGTCCCGACTCGAAGGCGATGTGCGGCGCGCCCTGCCGCCAGCCGGGCAGTTCGGCGTCGAGGACGCCGGTGACCGCCTTCCGCAGCGCGGGATAGCGGGGCCGCTCGCCGGGCACCGCGTAGGGCGCGGCGAAGCCGCCGCCGAGGTCCACGAGCCGCAGGGACAGGCCGAGTTCGTCGCGCAGCGCGGCCGCGGTGCGCACGCTCTGCACGATCTCGGCGATCAGGCCCGCCTCGTCACGGGCGTTGGTCAGCGGGAAGAAGTGCAGGCCGGCGATCCGGGCGCCCGGCACCCGCAGCCGCTCGGGCGCGGACAGCAGGGCGTCGACGTCGAAGCCGAACTGCGAGGCGCTGCCGGTCATCCTGAGCCCGGCGTCGCCCGGCGCACCGGCCGCGTTGACGCGCAGCAGGCAGTCGACGGCCGTGCCGTGCGCCGCGCCCGCCGCGCCGACCCGCTCCAGGTCGCCGAACGACTCCACGGAGAAGGCCCGCACCCCCTGCGCCACGGCCTCGCGCAGCTCGCCGGGAGTCTTGCCGGGGCCGGAGTACAGCAGCTCGCCCGCGGCGCAGCCGGCCTCCAGCGCGGCGGCCAGCTCGCCGCGCGAGGTGATCTCGGCGTGCGCGCCGCAGCGGGCCAGCTCGGCCACCAGGCCGGGGTGCGGGTTGGCCTTCAACGAGTAGTAGAGCCGGGCCGGTTCGGGCAGCGCGGCGGCCAGGTCGTGGCAGGCCCGCCGGACCCGGGCGAGGTCGTGGACGTAGAGCGGGCTGCCGTAGGCGGACAGCAGTTCCTCGAACCGCTCGTCAGCGTGCACCCTCGGCCTCCTCCAGATGGGCCCTGAGGCGCTTGCGGTCCGTCTTGCCGTTGGGGGTGAGCGGCAGCGCCGGCAGCACCTGGCACTCCTCGGGCACCTTGGCCGCCTCCAGGCGGTCGGACAGCCCCTCGATGACCTGCTCGGGTGTGGCCTCGCCGACGGTGAACAGCACCATGTCGCGGCCGCCCTCGGGCACCAGCAGGGCCGCCTCGCGCACCCCGGGGACGTCGAGTGCGGCGGCCTCGATCTCGATGGCGCTCATCCGGTGGCCGCGCCGCTTGAACAGGTCGTCACGGCGGCCCTGGAAGTACAGGTGGCCGTCGGCGTCCAGCCGGCCGTAGTCGCCGGTGTGCAGGGTGACCCGTCCGTCGGGGCCCGGGCGGAAGCGCAGGGCGGTGGCCTCGGGGGCGCGCCAGTAGCCGGCCATGACGTGCGGGCCGCGCACCGCGATCTCGCCGGTCTCCCCGGCGGGCAGCGGCCGGGCCGCGTCGTCGAGAATCAGCACCTCGGTGCCGGGCAGTGCCGGACCGACCGAGCCGGGCCGCGCCAGGTCGCCGTCCGGTTCGAGAATGGTGATCCGCTTGCATTCGGTGGTGCCGAACATCGGCGCGACCGCGGCGCCGGGGAACCGCTCCCGCAGGTCCGTGATGAGCGGTGCGTTGAGGGCGGCCCCGGTGTTGGTGAACAGCCTTACATCCGTGGGGCGTTGATCTCGTGTGGCCAGCTTGACGAGGAGTTCGCCGAGGGAGGGCACGAGCGGGACGACGGTGGCGCCGTGGTCGCGGGCGAAACCGAGCAACCGGGCGTGCGCGTCGGCTTCGGAGAGCAGCAGCTCGGCCCCGGTCAGCGCGCAGAGCAGGATCTGGTAGAGGCCGTAGTCGAAGGAGAGCGGTACGGCGGTGAGCACCACGTCGTCCGGGCGGTAGCCGAGGCGGGCCGCCACCGCGCGGGCCGCGAAGGCGACGGGCGCGTGCGGGGAGGCCACGGCCTTGGGCGCGGAGGTGCTGCCGGAGGTGTAGATGAGCAGCGCGAGCCGGTCGGCGGGCACGGGCCGGGCCGGACCCGTGGGGGTGCCGGACGGGGTGAACGCGATGTCGTCCACGGCCAGCACGGTGGCCCCGGCGGGCCAGGCAACCCCGTCGGCCCGTGCCGCCTCGGCGGCGGTGGTGACGATCAGCGCGGGCTCGGCGTCGGCGAGCACGGACCGCAGGTGGTAGGCCTTCATGGCGGGGCTGATCGGCACGAACGTGGCACCGTGCCGCCAGGTGCCGTACATGAGCGCGGCGAACTCGCAGACGCTGCCGACGCGGGCCAGCACCCGGTCGCCGGGGCGGACGCCGAGCACGGCCAGGCGCTGCTCGACGGCGCGGGCCGCCGCGTCCAGCCGGCGGTAGCTCCAGGCCTTCTCCCGGTCGCGCACGGCGGGCGCGTCGGGCCAGAGGGCGACGGCCCGGCCGAGAAAGGCCTCGGCGGCGTTCTCGACCGCGCTGTCCACGAACGTGGACGCGGACACGGGGTCCGCGGCGGGGTCGGTGGCAGGGACGGGGGTGGCGAAAGTGGTCACGACGGCGTCTCCGTGGACTCGGTGCCGTAGCGCGGCTCGTCGGTGAGCTCGATCACCGCGCAGGTGCAGGTGAAACCGGAACCGCCGCCGACCAGCAGGACCTTGTCGCCGCCGCGCAGCGCGCCGGTGGCCACCAGGTGGTCGAACCCGGCCGTCTGGTCACCGGCGCCCAGGTGCCCGGCCTGCCGGGCGAAGTCCCAGCTGGATTTGGCGAGCGGGATGCCGAACAGAGTCTGGACCTGCCAGTCCATGCGGCTGCGCCCGCTGGCGGGTACGACCACGCGGGCCACGGACTCCATGTCGGTGTCGGCGTCCGCGAGGGCCCGGGCCACGGCCCTCTTGACGGTCGCGCTCAGCCGCTCGGTGGCCCCGCGCAGCCTGGCCGCGTCCTGGGCGTAGTGGCCGAGCCGCCCGGCCAGGTCGAGCGGTTCGGAGGTGGGGTTCGGCCGGAAGCCGCTGCCGCGGACCACCGCTTCGAGGGAGTTGTCGGCCTCGGTCGCCGTGGACAGCAGCCGGGCGAAGCCGCCGCGGCGGGACAGCAGCAGCGCGGTGGCGCCGTCGGCGTAGACGAAGCCGGGCTCGCTGCTCCAGCGGCGGATCAGCGGCTCGCCGAAGCGGTCGGCCGAGGTGACGACCGCCGCGGCGGTGGGCCCGGCACCGGCCAGGTGACGGGCGGCCAGCTCGACCGCCGCCAGGCCGGCGTTGCACTCCTGGCGCAGCCCGAAGGCCGGTACGTGCGCGCCGACAGCGTGGCCCGCTATGTAGGACGCGGCGGGCCACATGTCCACGCCCTGGAACCAGATGCAGGTGTGTACGAGCAGTTCGACGTCGCCGGCGTCCAGGCCGGAGCGCTTGAGCGCGGTCGTCGCCGCCTGCACGGCCATCTCCGGCGGTGCGGTCTCCTCGTCGGCGACCCGTACGGACAGCAGGTCGTCGGCCGCGCACTGCTCGGGATCGTAGTGGCCGCTGTCCATCGCCGACCGCGCCGTGACCGGACCGGGCAGCCAGACCCCGGTGCCCGCCACGTGTACGCCTTCCCAGCGCATATCTCTCCCCTCGTCGTCGCCATCCGCGGTGCGCGTCCGGATGCCCGACCGCCCGGGATGCGCCTGCCGGGAATGCTCCGGAGCCGGGCTTTGGCCCGGCTAAATCCCCCGCGCACCGCCCGGCCGGCGGGGCGGGAGGCGCAAGCGGGGCTTCAGCATCCGGGCCGAGGCTGCTGCCGGGCGCGCCCCGTGCGGCCCCCAGGCGAGCGCGACGGAGGCCGCGATGCAGGAGAGCTACGAGCAACGGACGTACGACACGGCGGTGCCCGCCCCCGCTGAGCCGGCGGATCCACGCCGCTGGTGGGTGCTCGCGGTGCTGTCCCTCGCCCTGTTCGTGATCACCGTCAACAACGGTCTGCTGAACGTGGCGCTGCCCAGCGTGATGCGCGACCTGGGCGCGGGGATCGGCACCACGCAATGGATCGTCGACGGGTACGCGCTCGTCTTCGCGGCCTGCCTGCTCACCGCCGGCACCCTGTCCGACCGCTACGGCCGCAAGCGGGCCACGCTGCTCGGGGTCGCCCTGTTCGGCGCGGGCACGCTGATCGCGCTGACCGCGGCCGGAGCGGCCCAACTGGTCGCCGCGCGGGCCGTGATGGGGGTGGCGGCGGCGCTGGTGATGCCGGGCACGCTGTCGATCCTGGTGGATGTGTTCCCGCGGCCGGAGCGGCCGCGGGCCATCGCCGTGTGGGGCGGCACCTCCGCGCTCGGGGTGGCCGCGGGCCCGGTGCTCGGCGGCGCCCTCGTCGCCCACTTCTGGTGGGGCTCGGTGTTCCTGGTGAACCTGGTGCCGGTGGCCGCCGTTCTCGCCGCGGGCCTGGTGCTGCTGCCGGAGTCGTCGGCGAAGGACCCCCGCCCGGCGGATCCGGGGGGCGCGCTGCTCGGTTCGGCCGCCATGGTGGGGCTGGTCTACGGCGCCATCCACGCCGCCGGGCGGGGCTGGACCTCGGCGCCGGTGCTCGGCGCGTTCGGCGCGGCACTGCTCGCGGCGGCCCTGTTCGTCGCGTGGGAACGCAAGGCTCCGAGCCCGATGGTGGACTTCGCTCTGCTGAGCCGCCCGGTCTTCCTCGGCGCGAGCGCCGGCAACATGCTGCTGTTCAGCGGGCTCGCCGGCACGCTCTTCGTGCTCACCCAGTATCTCCAGTTCGCCCTGGGCTACGGCGCGTTGCGCGCCGGTCTCGCCATCGCGCCGGTCGCCGTGGCGGTCGGGGCGGGCTCGGCCGTCTCACCCGCGTTGACCAGGCGCACCGGGGCGCGCGGTGCCGTCACGGCCGGTCTGGCGGCCGCCGCCGCCGGGATCCTGACGCTGTCCGCCGCGCACGGCTATCCGGTGATCCTGGCAGGCCTCGCGCTCATGGGAACCGGCGTCGGCGTGGCGCTGACGCCGGCGACGGACACCGTCCTCGGGCTGGTGCCACCGCAGCGGTCGGGCAACGCGGCCGCGCTCAACGACACCATGCAGGAACTCGGCAACGCGGTCGGCGTCGCCGTCGTCGGCACCGTCCTCGCCCGGCGCTCCGGCGCACCGGGCGCAGGCGCCCGCATCGGAGCGGCCGCAGGGACCGGGTTCACGGCCGCCGCCGCGATCGTCGCACTGGGCGCGCTGCTGGCCGCCGCCCTGCTGCCGGGTCCGGAGCGGGGCGCGGACCGCGCCGGTGAACCGGTCCCGGACCGCATGTGAGGAATTCCCGGGTCCTTCCCCAATCCGTCCCTGTTCTCCTCCACCGTCCTTCCCCCAAGGTGGCACCATGCCTGTCGCTGCACGCTCGTTCCTCGGCCGCGTCCTGTACGGCGGCCCTCCACTGACGACACTTCACGAGCACTACGCCAAGGGGGGCCTGATCGACGACCGGGCCCCCGTCGTCGCCGCCAGCCGGGTGCGGATCGCCGCGCCGCCCGCCGTCGTGTGGGGGCTGCTGGCGGATCTGCCGGGCTGGCCGGGCTGGGTGCCGGGCGTGAAGTCCGTGCGCCAGGGCCCCGGCGGCACCGCCCCGGACGCCTGGTTCCGCTGGAAACTGAACGGCATGTCCATCCGGTCGACGCTCGCGGTCGTCGCCCCGGAGCACGAGCTGTGCTGGACCGGCGTCCTCGCCGGTACCCGGGCCGTGCACCGCTTCCGGCTGACCGCGGACGCCGACGGCGGCGGCACCGAGGTGGTCTCCGAGGAGTCCATCGGCGGCCCGCTGATCGCCCTGTACTTCCCCAGCGACAAGCTGCGCACGGTGCTGCGGAACTGGCTGGGCGCGCTGAGGACGACCGCCGAGGCGGCCGCGCGGGCGCAGGGGGTGACCCGGTGACGCTGGCCCTCGCCGACAACGGCGCCATGCTCGCCGTCCGCTTCCTGCTCGAACTCACCTCGCTGGTCTGCTTCGCGATCTGGGCCTGGCGGGTCGTGCCGAATCCGTGGCGCTGGATCGCGGTCGTGCTGGTGCCGGTCGTGATCGGCTGGGCGTGGGGCTCGTTCACCGTGCCCCACGACCCGTCCCGCTCCGGCGCGAGCGACTACCACACCCCCGGCCCGCTGCGCCTGCTGCTCGAACTCGCCGTGTTCTTCGGCGCCGTGGCCGCCCTGTACCACGCCCGGCTGCGCCGCGCGGCCCGCGGGCTGCTGGTCGTCATGGTCCTCTACCAGGTCCTCGCCTACGACCGGATCGGCTGGCTGCTCAGCCACTGATGCGCCGTACCGCACGCTCACGCCCCGCCGGGCGCGTCAGGCACCGGCGGGGCACTCGTGCCATCGGCCCGGAACGGCGCGCGGCCTCACCCTGAGGACCACGCCGGCACGGCGGCGCCGGAGGCACCGGGGCGAACCGGCCGGCCGTATGCCCCCGGCCGCACCGCCGCCGCGTCCGGCCCGGAGCACGACGGCCGACGGCCGCCTGGCCGACCACCCCCACCACGGTGGGGACGGACGGCCGGCGGACGGCCGGTGCGGGTGGGCTCATACGGGCGCGGGGATCCGTGCCACCAGCGCCGCCACCGCCGGTTCCAGCACGGCGTACCCGGGACTCAGGTCGCCGGCCAGGAACAGCCGGCGCATCAGCGTGCGCCGGATCTTGCCGCTGGTGGTGCGGCGCACGGTGCCGGGCGCGACCAGCAGGACCGTGCCGGCCGGCACCGCGAACTCCGCGGCGACGGCGGCCTGGACGCGCTCGACGACCTCCAGCGGGTCGGCCTCCTCGGGGCCCGCCGTCTCCAGGACGACGACCAGCCGCTCCCGGCCACCGTCACCGGCCTGCACGGCGAAGGCGGCGCCCGTGCCGAGCGAGCGGTCCGCGGCCCGGGCCGCGGCCTCCACGTCGTGCGGATAGATGTTCCGGCCGTTGACCAGGATCATCTCCTTCAGTCTGCCGGTGACGTACAGCTGCCCGTCGGCGAGCGCCCCGAGGTCCCCGGTGCGCAGCCAGTTCCCGGCCTGTGCCGGGGGTTCTCCGGCCAGGCGTGCCCCGAAGGTCTCGGCGGTGGCCTCGGGCCGCGCCCAGTAGCCGTCGGCCACGCTCGCGCCGCGTACCCAGATCTCGCCGACCCGGCCGGCGGCCAGCGGCAGCGCGGAGTCCGGATCGACGACGCGCACCTCGAAGTCCTCCGTGTGCACCACCCCGCTGCCCACCAGGGTGCGGGCCGGCAGGTCGCCGTCGGCGGCGGTGAGTTCGCCGCGCTCCAGTGCGCCGGCGTCGACGGTCCGGACGAAGGGCCGGGTGCCGCGCGGGGTGCCGGAGACGAGGAGCGTCGTCTCGGCCATGCCGTAACAGGGGAAGAAGGCCTCGGGCCGGAAGCCGGCCGGGGCGAAGCGGCGGGTGAACGCCTCGACGGTGTCGGCGCGCACCGGTTCGGCGCCGTTGCAGGCCGCCTCCCAGCCGGACAGGTCGAGCCGGGCGAGGTCGGCGTCCTTCACCCGGCGCACGCACATGTCGTAGGCGAAGTTGGGCCCGCCGCCGACGGTGACGCCGTGGTCGCCGATCATCTCCAGCCAGGCACCCGGGCGGCGCAGGAAGGTGGCCGGGTCCATGAGGGCGGCGCGGGCCCCCTGCCACAGCGGTTGCAGTACGTGCCCGATGAGGCCCATGTCGTGGTAGAGGGGCAGCCAGCTGCCGAAGACGGACCGCGGGCTCGCGCCGGTCGCCCGCGCGATGGCCGCCTCGTTGGCCATCAGGTTCCGCTGGGAGACCATCACGCCCTTGGGGGCGCTGGTCGAGCCCGAGGTGTACTGGAGGAAGGCGAGGTCGTCGGGGCGCGCGGCGGGCTCCCGCCAGTGTCCGGCATCACCGACCGGACCGGCGTCGGTGGCCAGGCACGGCAGCGGGGCGGGGCCGGCGGTGGCGAACCAGGCCTCGATGGCGGGGGCGTGCGCGGCGGTGGTGAGGACGGCCGCGACGCGTGCGTCGGCGGCGATGCGCGCGAGCCGCTCGAAGTGGCGCTCGCGGCCCGCGGGCGGCGGCGCGGGAACGGCGACAGCGCCCGCGTACAGGCAGCCCACGAACGCGGTCACGAAGGACAGGTCGGAGGGGTGGAGCAGCAGCACCTGCCGGCCGGACAGGCCGTGCTCCTGCAGCCAGGCGGCGATCTCCTTGGCCCGGCGGTCGAGTTCGGCGTAGCCGAGGTGCTCGGTCCCGCTCTCGGTGACGAAGTCGAAGGCGGGGGCGTCGCCGCGGTCGGCCGCCCGCGCCAGCACGCGTGCCGTGTAGGTTTCCTGACGTTTCGTCATATTACTTGTTCTCCCGGCGGTCAGGCGGACAGGGCGTCGGCGAGCGTCGGCCGGCGGTCGTAGCGACGGATCAGCTCGGCGAGTTCGCGCAGGAAGGCGTCCTCGTGCGCGCGCAGGAAGAAGTGCCCGCCGGGCAGCACCCGCACCTCGCAGCCGCGTCCGGCGTGCCGCCGCCAGGCGACCACCTCCGGCACCGACACGAGCCGGTCGCGGGCGCCGACGAACAGGTGCAGCGGGACCCGGACCGCCTCCTCGTCCGGCGCGAAACCGGCCGTGCACAGCAGCAGGTCGTCGCGGGCGATGGGCAGCAGCGCGGCCAGGAAGTCGGGGTGATTGAGGATCACCTGCGGGATGCCGCCGAGCTTGGCGAGCCCGGCGATCAGTTCCTCGTCGTCGGCGCTCGGATCCGCGATCTCGGGGGCGGGCAGGTGCGGGGCGCGGTAGGAGCTGAGGACGAGGGCGAGCGGAAGGGGCGCGCCGCGCCGCTGGCGGCGGACGGTGAGGGCGTAGGCGATCAGGGCGCCCATGCTGTGCCCGTAGAAGACGTGCGGGTGCTCCAGTTCGGCGTCGAGCTGCTCGTCGAGGTCGGCGACCAGGGCGTGCAGGTCGGTGAAGCGGGCCTCGTCCATCCGGCCCTCGCGACCGGGCAGTTGGACGGGCATCAGCCGGGCGGCCGCGCCGTACGCGTCGAGGCCGCGCTGCCAGCGCCGGTAGGCGGAGGCCCCGCCGCCCGCGTACGGGAAGCAGAACAGGCGCACCCGGTCGCCGGTGTCGTCGTCCGTACCGGACAGGAAGGTCTGGGACAGGTAACGCGTCATTCCGTTCCGCCTCGGGCTCGTCCGATGTCGGGGCACCTGCCGGGACCGGCCCCGACGGCGTGGCCGTGGCGGGCGGCCGGCGCGGCGGTGGGCCTCGCGCGCCCCGGGGGTGCGGGCGCGGGCGGATCACTTGCCCGACCGGCCGGACCTCTCGGCGCACGGTGGAGCAGGTCCCGGCTGGCACCCCACGAGGGTGGGTCCGACCGCTAAAAAACAGCCAAATCGGAGGCGGTCGAGACGAGCTGCGGATCGTCGCTGAGGATCGCGTGATGCAGCCGCTGCAGCCGCTGCGAGGGCTCGATGCCGAGCTCGCTGACCAGCGCGGCACGCAGCCGACGGAAGGCCCGCAGGGCCTCGTCGGAACGGCCGCTGCGGTGCAGGGTGAGGATGAGCAGGGCGTGCAGGTTCTCCTGCAGGGGGTAGCGGTCGGTCATCATGGCCAGGTCGCCGATCAGTTCGGCGTGCCGGCCCAGGGACAGATAGGCCGCGGCCCGGCTCTCCACCACCCCGCGCCGCATCTCCTCCAGCCGGCGCGCCTCGGTCTGCAGGACCGTCCCCGTGCGTACGTCGGCCAGGACCGGCCCGCGCCACACCGCGAGCGCCTTGTCGAGGAGCACGGCGGCTTCCTCCGCCGCATCCCGGGCCAGGGCCTGCCGGCCGTGCCTGGCGAGCCGCTCGAACTCGTGGGAGTCCAGGCCGGTGCCGGGCAGGTCGAGTACGTAGCCGGTGTGGGTGCGGCAGAGCAGCTCCTTGGCGTCGGGGCCGCTCGCCGGGAGCGCGGCGGCGAGCGCGCGCCGCAGTTGCTTGACGTACGTCTGCACCACCGCCGCGGGACGCCCGGGTGGCGTGTCGCCCCACAGCTCCCGCTCGATGGCGGTCACGGAGACGTGCCGGCCGAGGTTGGCGGCCAGCAGGGCCAGCACCTGGCGGGGCTTGGCCGCGCTGGGCACCAGGGATGTGCCGTTCACCGTCGCAACGAACGGTCCGAGGAGTGCGACCCCCATCTCCGCTGCTCCTTCCGCGCTGCCAGCGGTTTCATTCGCCGACGGTCGCATATCCGCCAACGGGCCGACAGGGAGGGGCGCATGAGCGGGGCGTGAATCCGCCCGGGTGCGGCATGTGATTTCCTCATGTCCCGCAGGCCGGCCGCGCTCGCACGGCCCCCGCGGGACCACCGCGAGGGCCGCTTCGCGGACGGGCGGGGTACGGTTTCCGGACGCGACCTTCGCATTCGGCCCACCGTCCGCCACGCCGGTGTCCGTGGTCCTCGGGTGTCCCTCAGCGGGAACGCCATGGCGACGGCGACAGCAACCGATATGCCGACAGGCGAAGTCACCGGCTGCTCTCGTCCGCCGGCAGGCGCAGCCGGAACAGAGCGCCACCCCCCAAAGCCTGATGGGCCGTCAGTTCGGCGCCGTGGGTGTGGGCGATCTGGCGGGCCATGGCCAGGCCCAGCCCCGAGCCGGGCAGGGCGCGGGCGGTGCGGGAGCGGTAGAAGCGGTCGAAGACATGGGGCAGGTCGGCGGGGTCGATGCCGGGGCCGTGGTCGCGGACGGTGATCTCCAACCGGCCGTCCCGCGGTGCGCGCAGCGCGGCCACCTCGACGCGGCCGCCCGCCGGGGAGAACTTCGCCGCGTTGTCCAACAGGTTGGAGAACAGCCTGGTCAGACGGCTGGGAACGCCGGCCGACAGGGTGGCGGCGGCCGAGGGGGTCGTCTCCAGCACGAACCCGATGTGCGGCCAGTGGTCCCGGGCGGCGGCCACGGCGTGCTCCAGCAGCGCCGTCGGAGCCACCACCTCCAGCGCCAACTGCGGCTCCTCGTCGCGGGCCAGGTCGATCAGGTCGTTGACCAGATTGGTGACCTCCCGCAGCTGGCGGCCGAGGGCGCCCGTCGCGCGCTCCCGCTGGCGCGGGGTCAGCCGGTCCGCCCGGAGCAGGATCTCCGCGTTGGCACGCAGCGCCGTCAGCGGGGTGCGCAGCTCGTGCGAGGCGTCGGCGACCAGGCGCCGCTGGGCGGCCAGGGACTCCTCCAGGGCGTCGAGCATGGTGTTGAAGCTCACCGCGAGCCGGGTGATCTCGTCCTCCCGGCCGCGCGGACCGGGCCGCCCGGGCGGCAGCTCGATGCGGTGCCCGGCGTCGCGCGTCGCGGTGATCCGCTCCGCCGTCGAGGTCAGCCGCGCCACCGGGGCCAGGCCCGAGCGGGACACCCAGTAGCCGAGCAGCGCGGCCACCGGCACCCCGGCCCCGCCGATCACCGCCAGCAGCCCGGCGACCTGCCGCTCGGCCCGCCGCACCCCGTCGGAGCGCAGCGCCACCTGCAGGGCCAGGCCCTTGCCGGCGGGCGTGGTCAGCACCCGCACCGGGTTCCCGGCCACCGAGGCGGTGCTGAAGTACGGCGCCCGGTCCCGGTCCGCGACCTGGCGCACGGCGCCGGTGACGGGCAGCAGATAGCCCTCCTTCGGGTCGTCGGCGGCCGAGGCGGGCACGAGCTGGGCGCACGCGGGCGCGGCCAGATAGCGGCACTCGCCGGCCTGCACGCCGGGCCCGTTCCGCTGGTGCTGCTGGATCGCCAGGGTCGCCGCCTGGGTGAGCTGGAGGTCGAACTGCCGGTTCAGGGTGTAGACGGTGACGGCGTACGCGCCCGCGCACACGGCCAGCGCCACACCGGCGACGGCGGCGGAGGCGGTGAGCGCGAGCCGGCGGCGCAGCGGCGGGCGGCGGTGCCTGCGAGGGCGGGGCCGAAGGCGGGGGCGGGGGCGGGTCATCGCTCGTCCAGGACGTAGCCGATGCCGTACACGGTGTGGACAAGACGCGAGGCGCCGCCCGCCTCCAGCTTGCGGCGCAGGTAACCGACGTACACGGCAAGGGAGTTGGAGTCCGGCCCGAGGTCGCGGCCCCACACCCAGCGCATGATCGTCTCCCGCTCCAGGACCTGGCCCGGATGGCGCAGCAGCAGGTCCAGCAGGGCCCACTCGGTGCGGGTGAACTCCAGCCGCCGGCCCGCGCGCACCGCCGAGCGGCTCTCGGGGTCCAGGATCAGGTCGGCGAAGCGCAGCGCGTCCGGCTGCGGCGGCTCACCGGGGCCGGCGCGGCGCAGCAGGGCCCGCAGCCGGGCCGCCAGCTCGTCCAGCGCGAACGGCTTGACCAGGTAGTCGTCCGCGCCCGCGTCCAGACCGTCCACCCGGTCGCTGACCGCGTCGAGCGCGGTGAGCACCAGGATCGGGGTACGGTCGCCCAGCGCCCGCAGCTGCCGGCACACCGCCAGCCCGTCCACCACCGGCATCATCACGTCCAGCACCAGGGCGTCCGGCTCCCAGTCCACCGCCGCCGCGAGCGCCGCGTGGCCGTCCGCCGCGCCCCGCACGGTGAAGCCCTCCAGCGTCAGCCCGTCCTCCAGGGCGGCCCGGACCTCCGGGTCGTCGTCCACCACCAGGACCCGCCCGAAGGCGCCGGGAGACGGGGCGTACGCTGCGTCGTTCATGGCCCCAGCCTGCCAAACCGCTCTCTTAAGAGCCTCTTAGAACAGCTCGCGAGCGTGCCGGGCATGGACACTCCGCTCTCCGTCGTGATCGGTGCCGGGGGCACCGGCGGCCACATCTATCCCGGGCTCGCACTGGCCGACGCGCTGCGCCGCCGGGCGCCCGACGCGGTGATCTCCTTCGTCGGCACCGAGCGCGGCCTGGAGACCCGGCTCATCCCGGAGGCCGGGTACCGGCTGCACACGGTCGACATGATCCCCTTCGACCGCTCCCTCGGCGCGAAGCGCTTCACCCTGCCCGCCGCGCTGCTGAAGTCGGCCGGACAGTGCCGGGCCGTCCTGCGGGAACAGGGCGCGCAGGTCGCCGTCGGCATGGGCGGGTATCCGAGCGCCCCGGTCGTCCTCGGCGCCCGCCTCGCCTCGCTGCCGAGCGTCATCCACGAGTCCAACGCGGTGCCCGGCCGGGCCAACGCCTTCGCCGCCCGGCTCACCCCGCACATCGCGCTCGCCTTCGAGGCCGGCGTCGACCGGCTGCCCGCGTCCGGCCGGCCCGAGCTGGTCGGCATGCCGCTGTCCGGCCCGCTGGCCACCCTCGACCGGGCCGGCGCGCGCGAGGACGCCCGCCGGGAGCTGGGCATCGGCGGGCGGACCCGGCTGCTCCTCGTCAACGGCGGCAGCCTGGGCGCGGCCCGGCTCACCGAGGCGGCCCTCGGGCTCGCCGAGCGCTGGCGGGAGCGCACCGACGTACGGCTGCTGGTCAAGACCGGGCCCGCGGCCCTGGAGGAGGCCCGTGCCCGGCTGCGCGCCACCGGGGCCGACCGGGTCGCCGAGGCCGTGGCCTATCTGGACCGCATCGACCGGATGTACGCCGCCGCCGACCTGCTGGTGTGCCGGGCGGGCTCGGCGACCGTCGCCGAGCTGGCCGCCATCGGCCTGCCCGCCGTCCTCGTGCCGTACCCGCACGCCCCCGGCGACCACCAGACGCACAACGCCCGCACCCTCACCGGGATCGGCGCGGGGGTGCTGCTGCGGGACGAGACGACCACGGCCGCGTCCCTCGACGCCCTCGCCGGTCCCCTGCTCGACGACCCGCGCCGGCTGGACGCCATGTCCCGCGCCGCGGCCGCGGCCGGCGCCGGCGCGCTGCACCGGGACGCGGCCGACCGGCTGGCCCGCAAGGTGCTCCGGCTCGCGGGCCACCCGCTGCCCACCCCCGTCTCCCCCACGCTCTGACGCACTCCGAGAAAGGCCCCGCCATGAACGCGACCGCCCACCCCACGACCGACTTCTTCCACGACCGCACCGTCCTCGTCACCGGAGCCGAGGGCTTCATCGGCTCCACGCTGGTCGACCTGCTCGTCCAGCGGGGCGCCACCGTCCGCGCCCTCGTCCACTACAAGCCGTACGCCGAGAAGGGCAACCTCGCCCGGCTGCAGGACCACCCGCGGGTGGAGCTGATCGCGGGGGACGTGCGCGATCCGGGCCGGGTGATGGACGCCGTGGCCGGCTGCGACACCGTCTTCCACCTCGCCGCCCTCATCGGCATCCCCTACAGCTACGACTCCCCGGGCGCCTACGTCGCCGTCAACGTCACCGGCACCGAGAACATCGCCGAGGCCTGCCGCCGCCACGGGGTCCGCCGCCTGGTGCACACCTCCACCAGCGAGGTCTACGGCACCGCCCTGACCGTCCCGATCGGCGAGGACCACCCGCTCCAGCCGCAGTCGCCGTACTCGGCCTCGAAGATCGGCGCCGACATGATGGTCCTCTCCCACCACCACGCCTTCGACCTGCCCGTGACCGTCGTACGGCCCTTCAACACCTACGGCCCCCGCCAGTCCGCCCGCGCCGTGATCCCCACGATCCTCGCCCAACTGCACGCCGGGGCACGGGAGATACGCCTCGGCTCGCTGACCCCGACCCGTGACTTCACCTACGTCACCGACACCGCGCGCGGCTTCCTCGCCGTCGCGCAGTGCGACCGGGCGCTCGGTGACGTCGTCAACCTCGGCACCGGCGAGGAGATCGCCATCGGTGACCTGGCCCGCAGGCTGATCGCCGTCTCCGGGCAGGACGCGGAGATCGTCGTGGACGAGGCGCGGCTGCGCCCGGCCGGCAGCGAGGTGCACCGCCTGCTGTCGGACAACTCCCGGGCCCGCACCTGGGCCGCGTGGAAGCCGGAGATCTCCCTCGACGAGGGCCTGCGCCGCACCTCGGACTGGATCCGCGGCAACCTCCACCTCTTCGCACCCGGCCGCTACGCGGTCTGAACCCGCCGCGTCACCGTCCCGGCAGCAGCCCGATGCCGGACACCGGTCCGAGGTGAGCGAGCTTGTCGGGGTTGGACACGGCGTGGACCGCCCGGATCGCGCCGTCGGCGATGTCCAGCGCGACCACACTCGCCACGCGGCCCTCGGCGTCGTAAGTGACCCCGCCCGGGCGGCCGTTGACCCAGGCCGGTTCGAGGACGGCGCCGAGCGCCCGGACCCGGTGGAAGCCGCCCACGAGCAGCCGGCCGATCCGCCGCGGCTCGGTCACCGACGCCGCGAGGGCCTGCGCCTTGCCGCCGCCGTCGCCCTGGAACACCGCGTCGGGAGCGAGCATGCCGAGCAGGGCGTCCAGGTCGCCGCCGGCGGCGGCCGCGAAGAACCGGTCGGCCAGCCGCGCGCCCTCCGCCCGCCGCTCCGGGAGCGGCCCGGGGCCGGCCGGCCGCGCCCCGGGGGCGACGCGCTTCCTGGCGCGGGCGAAGATCTGCCGGCAGTTCGCCTCGGACTTGCCGGTGATCCGCGCCACCTCCGGGTAGCCGTGCCCGAAGACCTCGCGCAGCACGAACACCGCGCGCTCCACCGGCGAGAGGACCTCCAGCAGCACGAGGAACGCCATCGACAGCGCGTCGGACAGCTCGGCGTGCTCGGCCGGTCCGGACCCGTCGGCGGCGACCACGACCGGCTCGGGCAGCCAGTCGCCGACGTACGTCTCGCGTCGTACCCGCGCCGACTTCAGGTGGTTGATGGCGAGCCGGGTCACCGCCGTGGTCAGGTACGCCTTCAGGTCGGTGATCACGGTGCCCGCCCGGCGCGCCCGGGTCAGCCCGAGGAAGGCGTCCTGCACGAGGTCCTCGGCGTCGCCCACGGAGCCGGTCATCCCGTAGGCGACGGAGAACAGCAGCGGCCGGTATCCGTACGCGTCCGTGCCTGCGGACGCCTCCGCGGAGACGCACATCACATCTCTCTCCCTCACAGCGTGCCCGGGTGTCCTGTCTCAGAGGGGCGACAGCACAGCACACGCAACCACCCCACGAGGAGAGAACCATGAACGTCGCCCTGTGGATCGTCGCCGGACTGCTGGCCGCCGCCTACCTGGCGGGCGGCGGCTACAAGGTGATCACCCCGAAGGAGCGGATCGCCGCCGCCGGGGCCGCCGGCCGCTGGGTCGAGGACTTCGGCGCCGGCGGTGTGAAGGCCATCGGGGTCCTGGAGGTCCTGGCCGCGGTGGGCCTGGTCCTGCCCGCCGCGCTCGGCATCGCACCGGTGCTGGTGCCGCTGGCCGCCCTCGGGCTGGTGCTGCTGATGACCGGCGCCGCGCTCACCCGCGTCCGGCGGCACGAGTACCGCCTGGTGGCCGTGGACCTGGTCTACGTCGCCCTGGCCGCGTTCGTGGCCTGGGGGCGCTTGTGAGCACCGGGGCACGCTACGACGACGCCCGCACCACCAGCTCCGTCGCCAGCACCGCGTGCCGTCGCTCCAGCCCCCGGGAGGCGGCCGGGCGCCGGTCGGCGATCTCGGCGAGCAGCAGGTCGATCATGGCGCGGCCCATCTCCTCGATGGGCTGGCGGACGCTGGTCAGCGGCGGGTCCATGTGGCGGGCGATGGCGGAGTCGTCGTAGCCGATCAGCGCCACGTCGTCCGGGATACGGCGGCCCGCCTCGCGCAGCACCTGGCGGGCGCCCGCCGCCGTCACGTCCGAGCCGGCGAAGACCGCGTCCAGACCGGGGCGCCGCTCCAGCAGGGCGGACATGGCCCGCCGGCCGCCCTCCTCCGTGAAGTCCCCGGGCTCGACGAGGAGTTCGTCCGTCTCGTGGCCCGCGTCGCGCAGGGCGTCGCGGTAGCCGTCGACGCGGCGCTGGGCGCCGTAGACGTCGAGGCGGCCGGTGATGTGCGCGATCTCGGTGCGCCCCCGCGCCAGCAGGTGCTCGACGGCCGAGCGGGCGCCGCCGTAGTTGTCGGAGTCCACCGAGGTGAGCGCCTCGGCGGCCGAGCGCGGGCCGCTGATCACGGCCGGGATCTCCAGCTGGGCCAGCAGGTCGGGCAGCGGGTCGTCGGCGTGCACCGAGACCAGCAGGACGCCGTCCACGCGGTGCGCCGCGAGGTACTGGGCGAGACGCTGGCGCCCCCGGGCGTTGCCCGCGAAGGTCAGCAGCAACTGCATCTCGCTGTCGGCGAGTTCGGCGCCGACACCGCGCAGCATGTCCGAGAAGTAGGGCTCGGCGAAGAAGCGGGCCTCGGGCTCGGGCACGACGAGGGCGATCGCGTCGGTGCGGTTGGCCGCGAGGGCGCGGGCCGCGGTGTTGGGGACGTAACCCAGTTCGGCGACGGCCGCCTCGACCGCGGCGCGGGTGGCGTCGCTGACCCGGGGCGAGCCGTTGATCACCCGCGAGACCGTGCCCCGGCCGACCCCGGCCCGTGCGGCGACCTCCTCGAGCGTGGGCCGCCCACCGCTCCGGCCCCGCGCCCCGTGGCTTGCCATGGGCTCCGCCTCTCCGCAGCATCGTCTGTGCTGGCCGAATGTAACAGGCACACTTCACCGCGGCAGCCGCCCCCGGGAGCTGCCGACCGACCCCGCTAACGCTCCGATAACCGAAGGCACTCCCGCGTGTCCGCTCCCTTGACACCCCGCTTCCGAGCGACGACTCTTCAACCCATCACGTGTGGGAGCGCTCCCACACTACCTGACACATACACATCCCGCACGTTCCCCGCCCGAGCCGCAGCGAGCAACATACGGGCCCAACAGTGCAGTTGGCCGGGGGGTCGGCACGTCAGGCAACAGGAGGACGCAATGCGCACGAGCATCCGCCGGTCCCGCAGGCTGGGGGCCCTCGCGGCCGTGGCCGCGCTGACCACGGGACTGCTGGCCGGCTGCGCCAAGGACAGCGGCGGTTCGTCGGACACCTCGGGCGGTGGCGGCGGCAAGGGCACGACCACGATCACCCTGGGCCTGTTCGGCACCATGGGCTTCAAGGAGGCCGGTCTCTACACCGACTACGAGAAGCTCCACCCCGGCATCTCGATCCAGGAGAACGTGATCGAGAAGAACGAGAACTACTACCCGGCCCTGGTCAACCACCTCACCACCAACAGCGGACTGCAGGACGTCCAGGCCGTCGAAGTCGGCAACATCGCCGAGGTCGTACAGACCCAGGCGGCCAAGCTGGAGGACCTGTCCAAGGTCGCGGGCGTGGCCAAGAGCAACTGGCTGGACTGGAAGTGGCAGCAGGCCACCACCAAGGACGGCCAGACGGTCGGCCTCGGCACCGACATCGGCCCGATGGCCATCTGCTACCGCAAGGACATGTTCAAGGCGGCCGGCCTGCCCACCGACCGCGACCAGGTGTCCAAGCTGTGGGCCGGCGACTGGAGCAAGCTCGTCTCCACCGGCGAGCAGTACCAGAAGAAGGCCCCCAAGGGCACCACCTTCATGGACTCCCCCGGCGGCCTGCTGAACGCGATCCTCAGCAGCGCGAGCCAGAAGTTCTACGACTCCTCCGGCAAGGTCGTCTACAAGACGAACCCGGCCGTCAGGAGCGCCTTCGACCTGACGGCCAAGGCCGCCAAGGAGGGGCTGCTGCAGTCGCAGACGCAGTTCCAGCCCGGCTGGGACCAGCTGATCTCCAACAGCAAGTTCGCCTCCGTGGCCTGCCCGCCGTGGATGCTCGGCTACATCAAGGGCAAGTCGAAGGCGGACGCCGCCGGCCAGTGGGACGTGGCCCAGGCGCCGCAGTCCGGCAACTGGGGCGGCACCTTCCTGGCCGTGCCCAAGTCCGGCAAGCACGTCACCGAGGCGGAGAAGTTCGTCGCCTGGCTGACCGCCCCCGCCCAGCAGGCCAAGCTCTTCGCCGTCCAGGGCAGCTTCCCGAGCGCGCCGCCCGCGTACGCCATGTCCCAGGTCACCGGCGCGAAGAACCAGATGACCGGGGACGCCCCGATCGGCGCGATCTTCGCGCAGGCCGCCAAGTCCATCCCCAGCCAGCCGATCGGCCCGAAGGACCAGATCATCCAGCAGGGCCTGACGGACAACGGCGTCTTCCTGGTCACGCAGGGCAAGACCGCTGCGGACGCCTGGAACACGGCCGTCAAGACCATCGACAACAACCTGGAGCAGTGACCGGCATGGCCACCCGGCACGACACCGCCGCGTCCCCCGCGAGGGAGGGGGGCGCGGCCCCGGCCCGCTCCGGTGCGCCCTCCGGCGCCTACGGCACGGACGAGCGGCGGCGGGCGCGGCTGTCCCGGCGCTGGCAGCGCGACATCCGCTGGAGCCCGTACGCCTTCGTCTCCCCCTTCTTCCTCCTCTTCGTGGCGTTCGGCCTCTTCCCGCTGATCTACACGGGCTGGGCCTCGCTGCACACGGTGGAGCTGACCGCGCCGACCGACATGCGGTGGGCGGGGCTGCACAACTACACCCGGATCTTCGACGACGACTTCTTCTGGAACGCGGCGAAGAACACCCTGACCATCGGGATCATCTCGACCGTCCCGCAGCTGGCGATGGCGATGGGGCTCGCCCACATCCTCAACTACAGGCTGCGCGCGTCGACGTTCTTCCGCGTCGTGATGCTGGCGCCGTACGCGACGTCGATCGCCGCCGCCTCGCTGGTCTTCGTCCTGCTCTTCGGCCGCGACTACGGCATGATCAACTGGGCGCTGCACTTCGTCGGCGGCGGTCACGTCGACTGGCAGAACGACAAGTGGCCCTCGCAGATCGCGGTCTCCTCGATCGTCGTCTGGCGCTGGACCGGCTACAACGCGCTGATCTACCTGGCGGCGATGCAGGCCGTCCCGCAGGACCTGTACGAGTCGGCGGCGCTGGACGGGGCCAACCGCTGGCAGCAGTTCTTCCATGTGACGCTGCCGCAGCTGCGCCCGACGATCCTGTTCACCTGTGTCGTGTCGACGATCGGCGCCTCGCAGCTCTTCGGCGAGCCGCTGATGTTCGACGCCAACAAGGGCGCCTCCGGGGGCGGCGAGCACCAGTTCCAGACGCTCGGCCTGTACCTGTACGAGCAGGGCTGGGTGAACCAGCACCTGGGCCGCGCCTCCGCGATCGCCTGGACGATGTTCCTGATCCTCATCGTGATCGGGATCGTCAACTACGTCATCTCGCGCCGCCTGCGCGAGAGTAGTTAGGAGTACGGCCGTGACGACGACCCTGACCCCGACCGGGGCGAGTGCGCAGGAGCCCCGGCGGACCCGGCGCCTTCGGCGGCCGAAGGCGGCGCGGGCCGGCGGGACGCTGCACGCGGGCCCGCTCGCCTACGCGGTGCTGGTCCTGTTCTCGCTCGGCTCGCTGTTCCCGCTGGTGTGGACGGCGATCGCCGCCTCCCGTGACAACAACCGGCTGGCCGAGACGCCGCCGCCGTTCTGGTTCGGCTCGAACCTGGCACACAACCTGAACGTCGCCTGGAACGACGCCAATCTGGGCAAGGCGTTCCTCAACACCACGTTCGTGGCGGGCGTTTCGGCGGCGACCGTCGTCTTCCTCTCGACGATCGCCGGGTTCGCCTTCGCCAAGCTGCGGTTCAAGGGCCGTAACGCCCTGATGCTGATCGTGATCGGCACGATGATGGTGCCGCCGCAGCTGAGCATCATCCCGCTGTACATGATGGTCGCCAAGCTCGACTGGACCGACCAGCTGCAGGCCGTGATCCTGCCGTCGCTGGTGAGCGCGTTCGGGGTGTTCTTCATGCGGCAGTACCTGATGCAGGCGCTGCCGGACGAGCTGATCGAGGCCGCCCGGGTGGACGGCGCGAGCAGCTGGCGGGTGGTGTGGCACATCGTGTTCCCGGCGGCCCGGCCGGCGATGGCGGTGCTCGGGATGCTGATGTTCGTACAGGCCTGGAACGACTTCCTGTGGCCGTTCCTGGTCCTCACCCAGAACGGCAACCCGACCGTGCAGGTCGCGGTCTCGGCGCTCGGCCGCGGCTACACCCCGGACCAGTCCCTGATCATGGCGGGCGCGCTGCTCGGCACGCTGCCGCTGCTGCTGGTGTTCGCGGTCTTCGGCAAGCAGATCGTGGGCGGGATCATGCAGGGCGCGGTCAAGGGCTGAGCGCCCGCGCCCGCCGAAGGGGCCGGGGCCCACCGCCCCGCCCCCTCCCCTCTCCTCCCTGTTCCGTACTTTCTTCCGTCGGTCTCCTACGACCCTTTATGGGAGCGCTTCCATGTCTGAGTCTGTCTCCTCCGTCCCCTCCGTCTCCTCCGTGACGTTCCCGCCCGCCTTCCTGTGGGGGGCGGCGACCTCGGCGTACCAGATCGAGGGGGCGGTGCGGGAGGACGGCCGCACCCCCTCGATCTGGGACACCTTCAGCCATACGCCGGGCCGGACGGCCGGCGGCGAGACCGGTGACATCGCGGTCGACCACTACCACCGCTACCGCGACGACGTGGCGCTGATGGCGGAGCTGGGCCTGACCGCGTACCGCTTCTCGGTCTCCTGGCCCCGGGTGCAGCCGACCGGCCGGGGCCCGGCGGTGCAGCGGGGCCTGGACTTCTACCGCCGTCTGGTGGACGAGCTGCTGGCGCACGGCATCAAGCCGTCGCTCACCCTCTACCACTGGGATCTGCCGCAGGAGCTGGAGGACGCGGGCGGCTGGCCGGAGCGGGACACCGCGCTGCGCTTCGCCGAGTACGCGCGGCTGGTCGGCGAGGCGCTGGGTGACCGGGTGGAACTGTGGACCACCCTCAACGAGCCCTGGTGCAGCGCCTTCCTGGGCTACGGCTCCGGGGTGCACGCGCCCGGCCGCACCGACCCGGAGGCCTCGCTGCGCGCCGCCCATCACCTCAACCTGGCGCACGGGCTGGCCGCTTCGGCGCTGCGCTCGGTGATGCCGGCCCGCAACCGGATCGCGGTCAGCCTCAACTCCTCGGTGGTCCGGCCGCGTTCGCAGGACCCGGCCGACCTGGCGGCGGCCCGCCGGATCGACGACCTGGCCAACGGGGTCTTCCACGGCCCGATGCTGCACGGCGCCTACCCCGAGTCGCTGTTCGCGGCGACGGCGTCGGTCACCGACTGGTCGTACGTCCTCGACGGCGATGTGCGCACGGCGGGCGCGCAACTGGACGCGCTGGGCCTGAACTACTACACCCCGGCGCTGGTCTCGGCCACGTCCGGCGCGGTCCCGGGCCCGCGGGCGGACGGCCACGGCGCGAGCGACCACTCCCCCTGGCCGGGCGCCGACGACGTGCTGTTCCACCAGACGCCGGGCGAGCGCACGGAGATGGGCTGGACCATCGACCCGACGGGCCTGTACGACCTGATCACGCGCTATGCGCGCGAGGCCCCGGGCCTGCCGCTCTACATCACCGAGAACGGCGCGGCCTACGACGACAAGCCGGACCCCGAGGGCCGCGTCCACGACCCCGAGCGTATCGCCTACCTCCACGCCCACCTGGCGGCCGTGCGCCGGGCGATCACCGACGGCGCCGACGTGCGCGGCTACTACCTGTGGTCCCTGATGGACAACTTCGAGTGGGCGTACGGCTACGGCAAGCGGTTCGGCGCGGTGTACGTGGACTACGCGACGCTGGAGCGCACCCCCAAGTCGAGCGCCCGCTGGTACGGCGAGGTGGCACGGACGGGGACGCTGCCACCGGCGGGATCGGCGGCCTGACGCACCCGGAAGGGGCGCGGCGATCCCCCCGGATCCGCCGCGCCCCCGGTGCCGGACGTGCGTCGTGGGGTCAGCCGAGGGCGCCGAAGGCCTTCGAGAAGGCGAACGGGGACTGGATGATCGAGCTGCAGGTGGGGTCGGCGGAGTTCTTCGCGCCGCCGGGGCACTGCTTGTCGCGGGCCGCGGACCACATCGACAGGCCGCCGAGGCCCTTGGACTTGGCGAAGTCCACCAGCTGGGTGGCGTCGTCGACCTTGAAGGTCTCGGCGGAGACGTCGTTGACGCCGATCATCGGGGTGACGGCGACGGCCTTCCAGGCGGCGGCGTCCGACAGCCCGAGGACTCCCTTGATCTGGGCCTGGGTGGCGGTGGCGGCCTGCTGGGCGTAGTCGCCCATGTCACCGCTGTAGGAGGAGCCGTAGTCCATCGCCATGATGTTGACGGTGCTGATCTGCGCGCCGTTGGACTTGGCGTCGGACAGCAGGTTCACGCCGTCCTGGGTGAGGCCCTCGGGCATCACCGGGAGCGTGAAGGAGACGTCCAGGCCCGGGTGCTGTGCCTGGAGCTTCGCTATCGCCTTGGCCCGCAGGGTGTTGGCCGCCGTGTTCGGCAGCGCGCCGCCCTCGACGTCGAAGTCGACCTTGGTGAGCTTGAAGGCGTCGATCGCCTTGCCGTACGCCGCCGCCAGCGCGTCGGCGGAGGAGCAGGTGGTGGCCAGCTCGGAGCCGGACGCGCCGCCGAAGGAGACCCGGACGTCACCGCCCTTGGCGCGCAGGGCGCCGATCTGCTGGGCGACGGCGTCGCTGGTCAGGTCGGTCACTCCGCCCCACTTGGGGGTGCAGCCACCGCCGTCGGTGATGAAGGCCAGGTTGTAGTTCTTCACCCCGGTCGCGTTCGCCGCGCCGACCAGGTCGAAGGCCGGGTAGAGGGAGGTGTCGACATACGGCGAGAAACCGGCGGAGGCGGCGGTGCCGCTGCCCGTCGTCCGGGAGGCGGTCGGAGCCGGCGTCGGGGTCGCGCTCCGGGTCGGGGCGGAGGTCTTGGTGGCCGTCGGGGTCGGGACCGGCGACGGGGTCCCGGTGGGGCGGCCGCTCGGCTCGGGGGTGGGGCCGCTGTCCGCCGAACACGGGGAGTCGTCGATACGGCAGCCGGTCGGGGCGCCGCCGCCCTCGACCACGAAGCCGACGGTGACCGACGCGCCCGGGGCGAGGCCCTCGGTGTCCCACTTCGCCGGCTTCACCGTGACGTGCGAACCGCTCACGCTCGACTCGCCGTTCCACAGCGAGCTGAGCCTGGCGCCCGCCGGGAGGTCGAACTCCAGCGTCCAGGTCTTCTCCTGCGCGCCGCTGTTGTTGGTGACGACGTACTGGGCGGTGTAACCGGTCGACCAGTCACTGGTCTTCGTGTACGCGGCGTTCACGCTCGCCGCGTTCGCGGTGCCGGTGAGCAGGACCGCGCCGCCGCCGACGACGGCCGCTGCCACGAGGCCGCCGATCGCCTTGTTCCTGCCACTGATCCTGCGCCGGTGCGTGCTCATGCGCATGCCTGCCTTCGATGTTCACGGGGGTGGGGTGCGGCAGCACGCTAGCGATCCGGAATCGGACAAACCGAGTGATCGGGACGGCGGTCGAAGACCTTAGGGTGCGCTTAAGGAAGGGATCGGGGACGGTTAATGGTCGAGACCAGTCGTGACCGGTTTGCGTGTCCGACGCCGGTGCACCCGCCCCCGCGCCGGCCGCCGTCCGTCCAGCTGGAACCAGATCCGCACCTCGGTGCCGCCCAGCACCGAGGAGCCGATGCGCACGTCCCCGCCCGTGGACTCGGCGAGCCGACGCACGATGTCGAGGCCCAGTCCGGTCGAACCGGCGCTCCCGGAGCCGCGTCCCCGCGCCATGGCCGACTCCGGGTCGGATATGCCGGGGCCCGCGTCGGAGACCAGCATGATCACCGCGTCCTCGGCGTTGTGCACGTCGACCGCGAAGGCGGTGCCCTCGGCGGTGTGCCGGAAGACGTTGCCGAGCAGGGCGTCGAGCGCCGCGGCCAGATCGGCGCGGGCCACGGGTATGCGCACCGGAGCGTCGACGCCGGCCACCCGCCACGTGCGCCCCTCGTCCTCGGCGAGCGCGGACCAGAACTCCATCCGCTCACGGACCACCGCGGCCGCGTCGCACCCGGCGCCGGTCCCGGCCGCGGCCATGGCCGTCTGCGGCTTGGCCTCCCGGGCCGTACGGATGATGGTGTCGACCTCGCGCTCCAGCTGGGCGACGGCCGCCCGGGTCTGCTCGGCGGCCGGACCGGCGCCGAGGGAGGCCGCGTTGAGCCGGAGGACCGTGAGCGGCGTGCGCAGCCGGTGGGAGAGGTCGGCCGCCAGTTCCCGCTCGTTGGCGAGGAGTTGGACCACCTGGTCGGCCATGGAGTTGAACGCGACGGCGGCGAGTCTGAGTTCGGTCGGACCGTCCTCCGGCACCCGTGCGCCCAGCCTGCCCTCGCCCAGTTCGTGCGCCCCGCGCACCAGCCGCTGCGCGGGCCGCACCATGCGCACCCCGAGCCGGTCGGCGACGGCCACCGAGCCGACGATCAGCGCGAGGCCGACGCCCGCGAGCACCGCCCAGGCCGTGCCGACGCCGTGGGTCACCTCGGACTCGGGGACGTAGACCTCGACGACCGCGATGGTGCCGGAGCCGAGCGCGACCGGCTGGAGCAGCGTGGAGCCGCCGGAGACGGTCGTCGTCGAGGCCCGGCCCATGCGCCGGACGGCCTCGATGTCACGGTCGGCGGCGCGCTGTCTGCCCAGGTCGAGCGCGGAGCGGCCGTCGGCGGCGGGCAGGTGCACGGCCATCCCGGAGTCGGCGCCGGCCGAGGCCACCACCCGCTCCAGCTTGTCCCGGTCGGTGGTGATGGACAGCGCGGGCGCGACGGCGGCCGCCTCCCGCTCGGCGTTCGAGAACGCGCGGTCGCGGGCCATCTCCCTGACGACCAGCCCGAGCGGGACGGCGAAGGCGACCACGACCATCGCGGTGACCGCCAGGCAGACCCTGACCAGGGCCCACCTCATCGCGCCGGCTCCCCGCCGAGCCCGTCCGCGCCGCCCGCCCCGGCCACCCCGTTTTCGGTGGGCGGTTCGATCTTCACGCCGACACCCCGCAGGGTGTGCAGATAGCGGGGCCGAGCGGCCGTCTCCCCCAATTTCCGGCGCAACCAGGACAGATGGACGTCGATGGTCTGGTCGTCGCCGTAGGACTGCTGCCAGACCTCGGCGAGCAGTTCCTTGCGCGGGACGACGACACCGGGCCGGCCGGCCAGGAAGGCGAGCAGGTCGAACTCCCGGCGGGTGAGGTCGAGCCGGACGCCGTCCAGCTCGGCCTGACGGCGCAGCGGGTCGACGCTCAGCCCGCCGACCCGGAGCACCGGCGAGGGCGGCGCCTCGGGGCCTCGGGAGCGGGCCCGGCGCAGCACGGCCGCGATCCGGGCGGAGAGGTGGTCGACCGAGAACGGCTTGGTCAGATAGTCGTCCGCCCCGGCGTTCAGCAGCCGGACGACCTCCGTCTCGTCGTCCCGGGCGGTGGCGATGATGACCGGCACGTCCGTGATGCCGCGCAGCATCTTCAGGGCCTCGGAGCCGTCCAGGTCCGGCAGTCCGAGGTCCAGGATGACCACGTCGAAACGGAAATGGGCGACCTCGCGCAGCGCCTCCAGCGCCGTACCGACACTGCGCACGGTGTGCGCGGCGTCGGTCAGATGCCGGATGAGCGCCGAGCGTACGAACTGGTCGTCCTCGACCACGAGCACACTTGCCATGCGCCGCACCGTACGCCATGCGGCGAGACCTGGTCCGGGCCTGTGGACAACTCCAGCCCTGTGGACAACCCGTGTGGGTCCTGAGGCAGTATGGCCCGCGATGCGCAAAGGACTCGTACCGGTGATGGCGTGGCTGCTCGCGACGGGAGCGGCGGTCACGCTGTCGTGGTGGGGTGTGCACACGGTCATGGCGGGGACGGCCTACGACCCGCCGCGCGCCCTGCCGATCACGGCGGCCGACGCGCGGGACCGGGCCTCGGCGCCCGCGCCACCGCCGCCGCCGTCCGCCTCCGCCGGCCCCACGCGCACCCGCTCACCGAGCCCGACGCCGGCCCCCGCCCGGACCCCGGTCCACACCTCCGGCCCCTCCGCGACCGCCTCCGGCCAGGTCAAGGCGTACGACACCGGCGGCGGGCGGGCGGTGTTCGACCTGGGCGCGGCGGACGCGACGCTGGTCTCGGCGACGCCGGGAGCCGGCTGGTCGATGCAGGTGTGGAAGACCGACACCTGGATCCGGGTGGAGTTCAGCCGGGGCACGGACCGGGTGTCGGTGTTCTGCGACTGGCACGACGGGCCGCCGCACGTGGAGGTCGGGAACTACTGAGCCGGCCACGACGGCGCCGCGGCCGAGGACGGCCCGTCGCGGCACTTCCGGCGGGGCGCTCAGCGGAAGACGGACGGCGGTGGCGCCGGGGAGGCCACGGCCGCCGCGTCCGTCACGGGTACCGCCCCGCCGGTGAAGTCGGTGAGCGGCCTGCCGTGTTCGACGCGGCCGGGGTGCGGGTCGGAGGCGGCGCGCCGGGTGAGTTCGGCGAGCGGGAGCGGGGCGTCGGAGGCCACGAGGATGGCGTTGCCGAAGCGCTTGCCGCGCAGGACGGCCGCGTCGGCGATCAGCGCGAGTTCGGCGAACCGGGCGGCGGCGGTGGCGATCTGGCCGCGCAGATGCGCGAGCGGCGGGCCGTCGGCGAGGTTCGCGGCGTAGACCCCGGTGGGCCCGAGCGCCCGGCGGACCTCGTCCAGGAACTCGGTGGAGGTGAGGTGGGCGGGGGTGCGGGCGCCGCTGAACACATCGGCGATGATCAAGTCCGCCCATCCGTCGGGGACTTTGCCGAGCCCCACGCGCGCGTCCGCCGAACGGACCCTGATCCGGGCGCCCTGGTCCAGCGGCAGTTCCCGGCGCACCAGCTGCACCAGGCTCGCGTCCCGCTCGACGACCTGCTGGGTGGCGCGGGGCCGGGTGGCGGCGACGTACCGGGCGAGGGTGAACGCGCCGCCGCCGAGGTGCACCGCCTGCACGGGCTTGCCGGGCGGGGCGACGAGGTCGATGACATGGCCGAGGCGGCGCTGGTACTCGAAGGAGAGGTACGCCGGGTCGTCCAGGTCGACGTGCGACTGCGGGGCGCCGTCGATCAGCAGCGTCCAGGCCCGGCCGCGGTCGGGGTCCGGGACCAGCTCGGCGAGCCCGCCGTCGACCGCCTCCACCACGGGCTGTGCGGCGGCCGGCCTGCGCCGCCCGGTGTCTCTCGTACTCCTCGACCTGCCCACCGGCTCATTTTCGCAGGTGCCGGGGCCGGGTGCCTCACCGGCAGCTGTCGGCCGCCTCGATCAGCCGGGCGGCCTCGCCGAGCGCCTCGCGCAGCACCACCGGGTCGGTGGCGAGGTCGGCGTCGCCGGGCGGCAGCAGCCAGTCGGAGCCCTCCACCGGCGGCTCGGGGGCCAGGCGCATGCCGCGCCCGTCGGTCCCGGTGCAGGTGCTGCCCGGCACGTCCCAGCAGGCCGCGGTGCCGGCCGGGACCAGGAAGCCGAGGGTGTCGCAACCGCCGTCGTGGAGCACGGGCCCCATCGCGTCGCCGGAGCCGCGCCGCAGGATGTCGACCGCCTCCAGGCCCTGCCGGGCGGGCACCGTCACGAGGTCGCACACCGCCTCGCCGGCCGCGCCCGACGGCGCCGGCGTACACGGTTCGTTGCTCTGGCTGGTCTCCATGCCGGCCTCCACCACACAGCACTGTTGCGGTCCAACCGGTCCAACGCGCGAGGGCGTCAACGGCTACGGCACAAGTGCGCCGCAAAGGATGGCACTTCATGGCAGATCGTGGATGAGATATCCGGTTTGTAGCCAAACACCGCGTGGCGGGTCCGTCACAGCAGGTACGTTCATGCCCGGTTCGACGGTTCGCACGAGAGGACCCGGCCATGGCGTCGTCAACCGTGACCTCGTCACAGTCCGAACGGCCACCACGGCCCAACCTCGCCTTCCGGCAGTTGCGCGGCAGGCGTTCACCGGCCGAGTTCGCGGCGCTCGTACGGCGCGCCGCGCGCGAGATCGGTGAGCGGGTGAGCTGTGACGCGCGGTACATCGGCAGGGTCGAGGCGGGTGAGATCCGCTGCCCGAACTACGCGTACGAGCGGGTGTTCCTGCACATGTTCCCCGGCCGCACGCTCACCGACCTCGGCTTCGCGCCGCGTTCGTCCGTGCGCGGACGGGCGGCGCGCCCGGCCGCGGACGGACCCGGTGAGTCGGAGGCGGCCTCCGGGCCGTATGACACACCGGACCCGCACGACGAGTACGACCCGCAGGACCAGCACGACCGGCACGACCCGCACCACCCGTACGACCCGCACGAGCCGTATGACCCGCGCGAGCCGCACGAGAACCACCACCTGAACCACGAGGAGAGCGACGTGCTGCGTCGCGCATTCATGACCGGCGGCGGCGCCACGATGGCCGCCGTCACGCTGGCCCCGATGGGGCTCGCCCCGGACGCCGCGGCCGCCGTCAGGCGCCCCGGGCGCGCCGGAACGGCCGAGGCGACCGCCCTGGAGGAGGCCGTCCGCCGCATCCGGCTGCTCGACGACCGGCACGGCGCGGACGGCCTCTACCGGCGCGCGGCGGCTCCGCTGCGCGCCGCCTACGCACTGCTGGACGCCGGCGCGACCCGGCAGACGACCGCCGACCGGCTGCACTCGGGCGCCGGTGAACTCGCCATCTCCGTGGGCTGGTTGGCCCATGACTCGGGCCGCTTCGAGGACGCCCGCTCGCACTACGCGGAGGCGTTGGCCACGGCCCGGATGACCGGGGATCCGGCCCTGGAGGCACACGCCTTCTGCAACACCGCGTTCCTCGCACGGGACGCCGGCCGGCCCCGGGAGGCGGTCCGCGCGGCCCAGGCCGCCCAGCGCGCCGCCCGCCCGCTCGGCTCCGCCCGGCTGATGTCCCTGCTGGCGCTGCGCGAGGCGGGCGGCTGGGCGGGGCTCGCCGACCGCACCGGCTGCGAACAGGCGCTCGTGCGGGCCCAGGCTCTCTTCATCCGCGGCCGCTCGGACTGCGACCCCGAGTGGATGAGCTTCTACGGCGAGGCCGAGCTGGAGGGTCTGGAGGCGCAGTGCTGGTCCACACTGGGCGACTGGCGGCGCGCGTCACGGCACGCGTACCGCGCGACCGAGTTGCAGGATCCTCACTTCAGCCGGAACATCGCGCTCTACACCGCCGAGCTGGCCGACGATCTCGCGCGTGAGGGACGGCCGGACGAGGCCGCCGCCGCCGGGATGCGGGTGCTGTCCCTGCTGGACCAGGTCCAGTCCTCACGGATCCAGAGCATGCTGGCGGGTACCGCACGGGTGCTGCTGCCGCACCGGCGGGCGTCCGGGGTCTCCGAGTTCCTGGAGCGGCACGCGTGCCTACCGAGGCCCGGGCGGGTCTGAGCGGACTCAGGACGCCAGGTGGCCCACGTCGTTCCAGCTGTGCACGGCCGGCTCCCCGTACGCCCAGCCCAGGACCGACAGCGACGTCGGGTTCAGCCGGAGCCGGGCGCCGAAGGACAGCGGAAGGCCCAGCCAACGGGCGCCTATGGAGCGCAGGATGTGGCCGTGGGCGAAGACCAGGACGTCGCGGTCGGCCGCGCGCGCCCAGGAGACCACCTCGTCCGCGCGCGCGGTGACCTCCGCGACGGTCTCGCCTTCCGGGACACCGTCCCGCCAGATCAGCCAGCCCGGCCGCCCGGCGTGGATCTCGGCGGGGGTCAGGCCCTCGTAGGCGCCGTAGTCCCACTCCATGAGCGTGTCCCAGTCGGCGGCGCGGTCGCCGAAGCCGGCCAGGTCGCACGTCTCACGCGCGCGTGCCAGCGGGCTGGTGCGCACCTCGACGTCCGGCAGCCCGTCCAGCGGGGCGCTGTGCAGGCGCTCGCCGAGCAGCTTGGCGCCGCGCCGGCCCTCCTCCAGCAGCGGTACGTCCGTCCGGCCCGTGTGTTTGCCGGACAGTGACCATGCGGTCTGTCCGTGCCGGGCCAGCAGGATGCGCGGTGCCATGGGAGACCTTTCCGGATGCGAAGGGAACCCCTCCATCATCGCTCACCCCGTACCGGGGCAACCCAGCGGGCGATCTCGGCGTCTTCGAGGTCTGAGTGCCCACGCGGGCACGTCGCCCGGGCGAACGCTCGAGCACCTCTCGAGCGGAGAGGGAGCGCCCGCACGGGCGATGGACGAACACCGTAAAGTGGCACGGTCGCCCTGCGGGGCGCGGGCCGCACAGCACGACAAGGGGGAGGGCGAACGATGCCGACCGAGGCACCGAGCACCGGGGCGGCGACGCCCACCCGGTTGCGCTGGTGGACCGAGCTGCCGCTGATCGTCCTGGTCTACGGCTGCTACTCGGCGGGCCGCCTGCTCGTGCGCGGTGACGTCGCCTCCGCCGTGGACCACGGCCTGGCGATCCTGCGCATCGAGAAAACCCTGCACATCAACGCCGAGAACCCGCTCAACCGGCTCTTCACGCGCGAGCCCTGGCTCGGTGTACCGGCGGACTTCTGGTACGCCTCGCTGCACTACCTGATCACGCCCGCGATCCTGATCTGGCTGTTCAGGGCCCGCTCCGAGCACTACCGGCGGGCCCGCACCTGGCTGATGACGTCCACGTTCATCGGCCTGATCGGCTTCACGCTGCTGCCGACCTGCCCGCCGCGGCTGCTCGCCGCCGGGCACGGTTTCGTGGACACCATGGCGCACTACAGCTCCTACGGCTGGTGGGGCGGCGACGCCAGCGCGCCGCGCGGGCTGGGCGGGATGACCAACCAGTACGCGGCGATGCCGAGCCTGCACGTCGGCTGGGCGCTGTGGTGCGGGGTGATGCTGTGGCGGCACAGTGGCACGCGCGTGGCGAAGATCCTCGGTGTCGCCTACCCGCTGGGCACCGCGCTGGTGGTCATGGGTACCGCCAACCACTACCTGCTGGACGCGGTCGCGGGTGTCGCCGTGATGGGTGTCGGACACCTGCTGGCGCCGTGGGTGATGCGGGTCCTGGACCGGCTCCGGGCCCGCCTGTTCCCGCGTCTCACACCGGTCTCCGACGCCTCGGTTTCCCCGATTGTCAGTGGCGGATGCCAGACTTCCGCGGGTGAGCGAATTCCACGGCAGCGCGAGTCTCGGCTCGACGCCGGGGCCGAACCCGACACCTCCCCCAGCGACAAGGGCGAAGGGGCTGCGGCGTCGGCTCGCTGAGCTGCGCGGTCCCGACGTACCGGCCAAGGCCCTGGACGCACGCGCCCTCGCGGCGCTCGCCGCGAACCCCGGGTGCCGCAGGCGGGCGATCCTGGACGGCGCCGGGGTGGACAAGGCACGGCTGGCGAGCGCGCTGGGTGCGCCGTCCGGTTTCGGGCAGTCGCAGTTCGCGCTGACGCGGGGCAACGCGTTCGAGGCACGGGTGAAGGCGGACGGCGGCGCGGAGTTGCTGCGCCTGGCACACGCCTGTCTCGACCCGGGCGCCGTGCCGCCCGAGGGGGCCGCCGTGCCCGACCTGACCGCGCACGGCCCCGAGGGGCGTACGGCGCGTACGGCGCTGGCGCTGCGGGAGGCCACGCGCGCGGGTGGCTGGGCGCTGCTGGACCATCCGATGCTGGCGCTGGACGTGGCGGGTTCGCTCGCCTTCCTGGAGCCGGACGCGGTGGTGGTGCACCCCGACGGCAGCTGGTCGGTGGTGGAGATCAAGTCCTTCCCGATGCTGGACGGCGCGGCGGACCCCGCCAAGGTTGGCGCGGCGGCCCGCCAGGCGGCGGTGTACGTGCTGGCCCTGGAGGAGGTGGCCGGGCGACTCGACCCCACCCCGGTCGTACGCCACCGGGTGCTGCTGGTGTGCCCGAAGGACTTCTCCAACCTGGCGGCCGGATCGGCCGTGGACGTACGCAAGCAGCGCGCGGTCACCGCGCGCCAGCTGGCCCGGCTCACCCGGATCGAGGAGATCGCCGAGGCCCTGCCCGAGGGCGCGTGCTTCGCGCCCGACCGCAGTGCCGGGGAGCTGACGGCGGCCGTGGCGGCGGTCCCGGCGACGTACGCGCCGGAGTGCCTGTCCGCGTGCGAGCTGGCCTTCCACTGCCGGGACCACGCGCGTGCGGCGGGCGCCGTTACCCGCCTCGGCCGCCCGCTGCGCGCCGAACTGGGCGGTCTGGCCACGGTCGAGGACGTCCTCGCGGCGGCCCGGGGCGAGGCGGGCGACCCGGCCGACCCGGCGATCGCGGCGCTGCGCCGCGCCGCCGCCCTGCGCGCCGAGGCACTGGCGACCGCTCCCGGCATGCGCACCGCGGGACCGGAGGAGGAGGCGGACACGCCAGGCACGCACACCGCAGGACCGGTGGAGGGGGCGGGCGGGCCGGGTGGGCGCGCTGGGGCGTCGGAGGAGGTGGCCGCGTGTCGCTGATCACGACTCTGGCCCGGTTCGAGGCCGTCGACAGCGGCCGGGCCCAGGCCGTCGCGACCGTCCGGCACCGGCATCTGTCCGCGCGCCCGCTGGTGTTCGTGCCGCTCACCACCGCCGGTGAGACCGGCGCCCCGCTGGGCGCGCTGGTCGGCACCGACCGGGACGCGCCCCGCCTGCTGGTCGTGCCGCAGCCCCGCGACCGCGACCTGCGCTTCGGCTTCCTCGCCGACCTGGCCGACGTCGTCCTGCCGTACATCGACGCCCACGCGGAGTCGGTCGAGGCGGCCGAGCGCACCGAGACCGACCCGGAGACCGGCAAGCGGGTCAAGGTCGAGGTCGAGCTGTGCGCGGACGCGCCCCAGCTGATCGTGCCGAGCCGCGCGGGCCTGGACCTCGTCCGGCTGCTGGGCCGCTCGACGCGCTTTCGGCGTACCGCCGAGCAGGACCCGGAGGCGCCCCATCCGGCGCCGCCGCACATCCCGTTGCTGGGCCGCTGGCTGACCCATTACGGCGAGCGGGCCCGCGTCCCCGGCTCCTCGCTGCTGCTCGCCCTCACCGACGTACTCTCGCGGCACTGGGCCACCGGCCAGTCCAGCCTGGAGGACCAGCACCTGGGCGCGCTCCTCGCCTGGATCGATCCTCCCGAGGGCACATCGGGCGCGGAGGCCGCGCGCGCGGCCGAGCTGGCCCGGGACGCCGACGGCCAGTTGCTCTGCCCGCCCGCCGGTCCGGCCACCGACCCGGCGTTCGACAACAAGCTGCTGGCCCCGGCGATCGAGCGCTACGACCGCGCGCGTGCCGCGCTCGCCGCCGCCGAGGACGCCGTGGCCGCCGACGACCGGCTGGCCGCGCTCACGGCGGCCGAGCGGGAGATCCGCGACCTGGTGGCGAGCCGCACCCGGCCGACCTGGGACGCGGTGTGGCGGGGCCTGGACCTGCTGCGGGAGCTGCCGCAGGGCGCGTACGCCGAGGAGCGCTGGACCCGGGACCGCTGGTCGTTCACGGGCCACCGGGACCGAGTGCTGGCCGGCGAGCCCCCGCAGCCGCGCCGGGACGACGCGGTGACGGCGGCGAACAAGCTGGCCACGCGCGAGCGTGAACAGGCCCGGCTGGAAGCGCAGGAGGCGTTGGACGACCCGCTGGTGATGGCGGGGCGGCGGCTGGCCGGGGAGGCGTTCGCGGGCGAGGTGATCGATGTCGTCATGGCGTACAGCGAGGGAAAACGGCCGAGCCCGCGCCCGCTGGTGACGGTGCGCACGGACGACCGGCCGCAGGCGGCCGAGCGGGCGAAGGTGTACCGCTCGCTGGGCGGCAGACCGCAGTCGGCGGAGGTGGTCGGGCAGGAGGCCGGCGGAGTGCTGGTCCTGCGGGTGCTGGACAAGATGGGCCGCGGCAAGGAGCCGGAGCCCGGTTCGGTGCCGGAGAAGGGCGACCGGATCTGCTTCACGCTGTTCGAGCACGAGCAGCGCGGCGGCGCGAAGCTGCCCGACCCGGAGGAGACCCCGTGGACGCACGGCGGCCCGCCGGGCGAGCCCACGCCGGAGGCCCCTGACGCCGTGACCGAGGAGGACGTCCTGTGAGTCCCGCGCATCCTGCGCCGGCGGTCGGTTTCGACCCCGGAGCCGCTGCCGCCCGCGCCACCGACGCGATCCTGCGCGACACCCTGCACGGCACCGAGCGGGGCGTGGTCGTGGACTCCCCGCCCGGCGCCGGCAAGTCCACGCTGGTGGTCCGCGCGGCCCTCGAACTGGCCGACGCCGGGCGCCCGTTGATGGTGGTGGCCCAGACGAACGCCCAGGTGGACGACCTGGTCCTGCGGCTCGCCGAGAAGAACCCGGAGC
Source organism: Streptomyces monashensis (assembly GCF_001866665.1). Taxonomy (GTDB): domain Bacteria; phylum Actinomycetota; class Actinomycetes; order Streptomycetales; family Streptomycetaceae; genus Streptomyces; species Streptomyces monashensis. Next base: position 79,181 of record NZ_MLYO01000060.1, read on the forward strand.
TGCCCGTCGGCCGCCTGCACAGCAGCGACGCGGACGCGTACGACCCGGCGCTGGACGAGCTGCCCCGGGTCCGCACCTCGGCGAAGGCCGCCGACCTGAGGGAGCTGCCCGTCGTGCTGTCCACGGCCGCGAAGTGGGCGCACGTCACGGTGGACGAGCCGTGGCCGCACGCGATCGTGGACGAGGCGTACCAGATGCGCTCGGACTCGCTGCTGGCCGTGGCCGGGCTGTTCGAGCGGGCGCTGTTCGTGGGCGACCCGGGCCAGCTGGACCCGTTCGCGATCGTCGGCAGCGACCAGTGGGCGGGCCTGTCGTACGACCCCTCGGCCTCCGCCGTCAGCACGCTCCTGGCGCACAACCCGGCCCTGCCACAGCACCGTCTGCCGGTGTCCTGGCGGCTCCCGGCCTCGGCGGCTCCGCTGGTCTCGGACGCGTTCTACCCGTACACCCCGTTCCGCAGCGGCACGGACCACGGCGAGCGCCGCCTGGCCTTCGCCGTCCCGTCCGACGGCTCCGGCCCGGACCGGGTCATCGACGAGGCGGCGCACTCCGGCTGGGGCCTGCTGGAGCTGCCCGCCCGGCACACTCCGCGCACGGATCCGGAGGCGGTGCGCGCGGTGGCGGCGGTGGTCCGCCGCCTGCTGGACCGCGGCGGTGCGGCCACCTCCGAGCGCTCCCCGGACCCGTCCCCCCTCACCCCCGACCGCGTCGCCGTCGGCACGGCCCACCGCGACCAGGCGGCGGCGGTCCGCGCGGCTCTCGCCGAGCTGGGCGCAGCGGGCGTGACGGTCGACACGGCCAACCGGCTCCAGGGCCGCGAGTACGACGTCACGGTCGTCCTGCACCCGCTCTCCGGCCGCCCCGACGCCACGGCGTTCCACCTGGAGACCGGCCGCCTGTGCGTCCTCGCCTCCCGGCACCGCCACGCGTGCATCGTGGTCTGCCGCGCCGGCGTGGGCGACCTCCTCGACGACTACCCCTCCACCGAACCGGTCCAGCTGGGCACCCTGGTGAAGTTCCCGGACGGATGGGAGGCGAACCACGCGGTCCTGGCCCACCTGGCCGAGCACCGGGTGGTCTGGCATCCCTGACCGCCACTGCGGAGCCTGTCCGGCAGACGATCAGGGTCCAACCCGCCGGACCGGGTCCGGCACGCCGCCGGAGGCGGCCAACGGCTACAGCCCCGGACGGATGAGAGGCGAACCACGCGGTCCTGGCCCACCTGGCGGAACACCGGGTGGTCTGGCATCCCTGACCGCCACTGCGGAGCCTGTCCGGCAGACGATCAGGGTCCAACCCGCCGGACCGGGTCCGGCACGCCGCCGCAGGCGGCCAACGGCTACAGCCCCGGACGGATGGGAAGCGAACCACGCGGTCCTGGCCCACCTGGCGGAGCACCGGGTGGTCTGGCATCCCTGACCGCCACTGCGGAGCCTGTCCGGCAGACGATCAGGGTCCAACCCGCCGGACCGGGTCCGGCACGCCGCCGGAGGCGGCCAACGGCTACAGCCCCGGACGGATGGGAGGCGAACCACGCGGTCCTGGCCCACCTGGCGGAGCACCGGGTCGGCCGGCGGCCGTAGGTCACCCGTGAGGGGCTCTTGCGGGGGCGCGGGACAATGGACGGTGGCCCACCTGAAGGTGGTGCCCAGCGAACCGCACGAGGAGGAGACAAGACATGGCGGAGCCCACGCCGCGTCGTGACGAACCGCGGCTACGCCCCGCGCCGCTGCTCTTCGAGCCCGTGGAAGCGGCCGCCGATCCCGAGCACTTCTTCGATCTGGAGTCGATCGAGGATCCGCGGGCGCTGCTGGCCCGGGCGACGGAGCTGACCCAGGCCTTCCGCGCGGCCGCCGACCGGGCGATGGAGTTCCAGGCCGTCGCGGCGGCCCAGCTCGCCGACCCGCGTCGTTTCGACCGGCTGACCCCGGCCGACATCGCCGAGCGCGCGGAGTGGACCGAGGACTACGCGAAGAGGATGGTCGAGTTCGGCCGGGACCTGCTGCGGGGCGACAGCGAGGGGCGGACGTCCCCCGACCCCGTGTGACCGCCGATCCCGTGTGACCGCCGGCACCGTCAACCCGGTGCGTCAACGCGATACGTCAACCCGCCTGGCATATGCCAGGCGGGCAAGATACTCCTCTCCCACCCCCGTTGTCCCGGTTTTCGGCAACTCAGAAGAACGGCCCGATCACCCCCGGTACACCTGGTGGGTATGAGCAGCACACCGAACGTCACCCGCGTCACCGCCGACGGCGTCGCCTGGCTCGCTTCGACAGGGACATATCCCCGGAGCACGCTCGCCCGCTGGCAGGAGCACCCCGACGCCCCGGTCGTCCTGCCCTGCGGCACCGCCTTCGACGTGGTGAGCGCCCCCGCGGTCTTCGGGCGCCGGATGCTGGACCAGCTGTGGGACGAGGGTCCGGGCTCGGGCCCGGTCGCGATGTTCCGGGGCCGCATGCTGCTGTTCTCCACCCCGGGCACGGCCCAGCGGCTGCCCTCGCTGCTGGCCTGGGAGGAGTGGGGCTCGCACCGTACGCAGGCGGTGCCGCCGCTGCTGTGCCACGGCACCGGCGACGCGGTGACCGTCCCCGCCCCGTACGGCGACGCCCCCGCCATGAGCGAGTCGCGCTGGCTGGTGGCGCCGGACCAGCGGCGCCCGTGGCTGCCGGGACCCGAGGTGGTGCTCTGGGCGGCCGTACGGGCCGCCCGCGCTGCGGTGCGGATATCGATTTTTCCTCCCGCCGACCAGGATGCTAAGGTCTACGACGTCAGCAGGCGCCGCTAGCTCAGTTG
>NZ_MLYO01000061.1 GCF_001866665.1 Streptomyces monashensis
GGCCGGTACCCACGCGCCCTCCATGAGGCCGAGCGTGGGTCATGGGCGGGTAGCGGCGGCGGAAGGGGTCGCGGAGTGTGCCGGATCCGTCGACGGATCCGCTGTGCGCGAGCGTGGGGTAGGGGCCGGGGGCCGGCGTCCCGTCGGGGTCGTCGCGAGGGCGTCGGGGGGTGCGGCGGCGGTGGCCGGGGGGCGGGTGGGAATGACCGGCGTACCTGTCGAGGGGTGGACGCTGGGGCGAGGGGTGACACGCACGGGAGCCGACGCGGACGGGGTCGGTGGGGGCGTGGGGCTGCTCACGGGGGGCGGAGCGAGGGGGACCGTCGGGGAGGCGGGGGCCTGGTGGGCGGTGCGCAGCATCGGCAGCGCGAGGAGGGCGGCGACCGTGCAGGTCGCTCCGGCTCCGACGGCCGCGCGCAGGATACGGCGGCGGGCCGCGCCGCGGCGGATCTCCTCGTACCGGCCGGGGGGCGGGGCGAGGTGCTCGGAGGGCGGCCGCATGATGACGGTGAGGGGGTCGTCGGGATCGAAGTCCGGACCGTCGTCACTGTATGTGATCAAGGCTTCTCCTCAGGTGGGCGCGGAGCAGTTCGCGGGCCGCGTGCAGGTCGGCCTTGACGGTTCCTTCCTTGCGCCCGGTCAGCACGGCCACCTCCCGGATCGGCATGTCAGCGTAGTAGTGCAGGAGGGTCGGTATGCGCAGTCGTTCGGGGAGCGCCTGGACGAGCAGGCGGACCGAGGGGTCGGTCTGCTCGGTGGGCGGGCGGACGGACTCCTCGACGGTGGCGCGGCGCATGGCCCTGCGCTCGCGCTCCAGGCGGCGCCAGTGGTCCCGGACGATGTTGGCGGCCGTGACGTAGAGGAAGCCCCGGGGCTCCGACACGGACGTCCAGCGGGCCCAGAGGCGGGTGAACGCCTCCGAGGCGATCTCGTGGGCGGTCTCGTCGTCGTCGACCAGACGGCGGCACCAGCCGGCCAGGCGCGGGTAGAGAGCGGCGAACAGCTCTGCTGCCGCCTTCTCGCGGGACCGTTTCAACGCTCTCCATAGGGGGTGTGGGCCCTCGTCGCGCCCGGGGCGCGGGGCGCCCGTGGTAAAGACCCCGGGCCGACGGCGTACGTTCCATCGGCCCGGGAGCGGGCGGACGGTGGCCGGTCAGTGGTGCGTGGTGCTCAGCGCGGCGAAGACGATCACGTTGTCGAGATAGCCGTCGCCGGTGCGGGGTCCGCCGCACGTGATGAGCCGTAGCTCGGGCCGGTCGACGTCGCCGTAGACCGCCTTCGTCGGAAAGTCGGCCTTGGCGACGGTCCGTACGGAGGTGACGGTGAACTCGGCCGATCCGCCGTTCTCCAGACGCACCGTGATCCCGTCGCCCCGGCGCAGCCGGTCGAGGTGGCGGAAGACACCGTCCCCGTAGGCGCCGACCGTGACATGGCCGAGGATCACCGACGGACCCGTCTGGCCCGGCGTCGGGGAGTGCTGGTACCAGCCCGCCCGGTCGTGCGCGGTGATCGGGGGCACCTGCACGCTGCCGTCCTGCGCCAGCCCGAGTCGCATGACCGGGGTGTCGACGCCGATCTCGGGGATCCGCAGCCGCGCCGGGACCGAACGGCCCAGCGTGGACGGCGCGTTCGCCGGGTCCGCGGAGGACCGGGCGGACACGTGCGTGCCGCCGGGGCGGGTGGCCGACGCCCCGCCGCCGTGCCCGGCACAGCTCACGAGCAGCGAGGCCAGCGCCGCGGTGACGAACGCGCGCCTGGAGAGGTGGGTCATGCCCCGGTCGCCCGTCGGCGGCGCACGAGGAAGACGGCCGCGCCGCCCACCGCGAGGGCGCCGGCGGTACCGCCGCCGATGAGCATGCCGTCCGAGCCGGAGCCGGTGGAGCCGGTGGTCACGCCGGTGTCGGGCGCGCCGCTCGGTACGACGCCGACCTGGCCGCGGCCCTCGCTCGGCGCCACGCTCGGCACGGGGGTGGCCGCCCGGCTCGGCTCCCGGGTGGGGACCGCGCTCGGCTCGTCGCCGGCCGGCGCGCTCGGCCGGGCCGACGGGGCGGTGGTGGCAGAGGGGGCAGGGGTGGCAGCGGGGGCGGAGGGACGGGGGGTCGCGGACGCGCTCGCCCCATGGGCGAACGCGGGCACCGTGCTCGCCAGCACGGCGACGCACGCTGCTGCCGTGGCACTGAGGACTGTTCGGCGCATGAATCGCTCTCTTTCGTCGGCCGGCCCGGCGGATGGGGGCCGGGCGGGCGGGCTGCGTGATGGATCGAGCGGAGAGACGAGACAGGATCGGCACAGGTTGTAAAGGGTCGGCAAAGTCGCGCGGGTGCGCGAGGTGAGGCACGGTCAGCCCCGGGCCGTCGCGTGCCGGTTGCGGGACAGCCGTACCGGTTGCGGGCCGGCGCACGCCGGTTGCGGGCCGGAGCCGAGGGGCGGCGCGCTCGTCTGAGGCAACTCGGGGGCCACTGACGGGATTCAGGCCCGGATGAGGCGTTTTGTCATGGGTACGTAACGGCACCGGAAGGGGCGGAACGGGCGGCAAGGGCGGCTCATCTGAATGATCGGCGAGGGCGCAACCAGGCGCCGTCGCGAAAGGGGGCGGGTCTCACCATGTGCGGGAGAGCCGCGGGAGGGAAGTCCATGACCAGGACGAAGAAGACCGGGTTGAAGGCGCGCGGCGGCCGGCTGGCCGTTATCGGCGCACTCGGGGTGGCCGCTGTGACGCTGGCCGCGGTGCCGGCGTTCGCCAAGGGCGACGTGGAGATCACGGCGCCCCACACGGCGCACGTCGGAAAGACCATCACGGTCACGGCGCACGGCGACGACGACACCGCTGGCTACCTGCATCGGCTGTGCCTGCAGGAGAAGGGCTACGGCGAGGGGTGGCACCAGGAGAACTGCGGCGCCCCGGTCGAGGCCGACGCGCGGGTCACCGCGCACGGCACGGCCGCACGCCGCGGCGACCTGGAATTCCGCGCGGTGCTGTACGGCCTGACCAGCGCGCACGACCGGCACCCCGTGCGCCTGCACGCCTCCGACGTGGTGACGGTCCACGTCCGCTGATCCGCCGGCCCGGCCGCGGACAGCCGGCACGACCACTGCCCGCGGGCCCTGGCACAAAGGGTGCTGACACACGGTGGACCGCCGCACCGCTCGGGTGCGGCGGTCCTGTCATGTGCCGGAGTTCCGGCTCGTGGTTCGTCCCGGACTGCCTCCGCTCGGTGATCGATTCCAAGGGGCTCGGTGGGCCGTAGGCGGTCAGCGCGCGCATGACCGGCCGGCCGCGCAGGAACCCGGCTCCACTCATCAGCCCCCCTTGGAATCGATCATCTAGGCTGGCGCGGTGACTGATGAGCAGGAGCAGGTGCAGCCGTCGGGAGTGTGGGCCACGGCGGTGGGGGTGGCCAGGGTGCGGGCGCTGGAGACCGAGCGGGAGGACGCGCTGTTCCGCGACCCGCTGGCACAGGCCTTCGCCACCGCCGGCGGCCTGTGGCCCTCCTCGCCGCCGCTGCCCGATGACGAGGCCGCGCGCCGCCGCCGGCTGGGCGTGGCGTTCTCCATCGTCATCAGGACGAAGTTCCTCGACGACCTGCTGCAGCAGGCCTGCGCGTCCGGGGTCCGGCAGGTCGTGCTGCTCGGCGCCGGCATGGACAGCCGGGCCTTCCGGATGGACTGGCCCGAGGGCACCCGGCTGTTCGAGGTCGACACCCCCGCGCCACTGGACTTCAAGGCTTCGGTGCTGCGCCAGGAGCGGGCCGTCGCACGCTGCGAACGGATCACCGTCGCGGTGGACCTGCGTGAGGACTGGCCGGCCGCGCTGGCCGCCGCAGGGCACGACCCGGCGGTGCCGACCGTGTGGATCGCCGAAGGACTCCTGATCTATCTGCCCGAGGACGCGGTGGAACTGCTGCTGGCCCGGATCAGCGCGCAGTCGGCGGCAGGCAGTCGGATGGGGCTGACGCTGGGCTCGCGCGGCGTGATCGAGCGCTTCGCCGCGGACGCCGTGCCGGGATCGGCGGCGTCCATGTGGGTCTCGGAGATGCCCGACGACCCGGTGGGCTGGCTGGCCGGGCACGGCTGGAAGGCCGAGAGCCACACCCTGCGCGACCGCGCCGCCGCCTACGGCCGCCCGATCAGCACCCCGCCGCAGCGCGAGGAGCGGCCCGGCGGACTGATCTCGGCGGTCCGCCGGTAGAGCGCCTCGCGGTTCCCGGGATGATCGATTCCAAGGGGCCTGACGAGTGGAGCCGGGTTCATACGCGGTCGGCGGATCATGCGCGCACCGACCTCCGACGACCACCCGGGCCTGCCGGCACCGCCCAGCCCGATGCGCATCCCCGAGCTGCCGCACGTTCCGTGGTCGGTTGCCGGTTGTCGGTCGTCGGTTGTCGGTTGTCGGTCGAGATACCGCTTCTCAGCCCAGCGTGTCCATCAGGGCCGTGACGTAGGCATCCAGCCGCTCCTCCACGGCTCGCGTCGTCAGCTCGGTCCTCCCGGCCTCCCGCCATGGCTGCGACACCGCCTGCACCTCTTCCGAGAACGCCAGCCCGTCCCGCACCTGCCAGTACAGCCGCTCGCTCGCGGCCGCGGCCAGTACCCCGCCGGCCTCCTCATACGCCTCGGCGAACCGCAGACCCCACGCCGGGCCGTGCAGCAGCGCGAGATTGGTCGAGCAGTGCGCCACATCGAGATCCGCCGGGCCCCAGGAGGTCTGTGCCCAGTCGACGACACCGGTGATCCGGGCCTCTGCCGGTCTTGCGGGCGGCACGTCGAACAGCACGTTGCCGGGTTGGAAGTCCCGGTGCAGGAATCGCCCCTCGTAGGGCGGCGCAGGCCGGCGGATCACGTCGATCGCCGCGGCCCATGCCGCCGCGTCGGCGCCCTTCGGTACGACGACGGTGTCGGCGGTCGTCAACGCCACGTACCCCCGGGGCCGCACGGCGGGTCGCACCGCGTGGATCGCCACGAGTTGGCGGGCCAGTGCGGGGATGCGTGTCTCCAGGCCCTCGTCGTCGAGGACCGTCCGGCCCGCCAGACGGGTCATCAGGAGCGATGGATGCTCGCAATGCTCGGCGGTCGGATCGACCGCGACCAGCCCGGGAGCCGGCACGCCGGTCCCCGCGAGGACGGTCAGGGCACCGGACTCCCTGTTCAGCCAGTCCTCGGCGCGCTCCATGTCGACGAAGGTCCGCAGTACCAGGTCACGGGTGCCTCCGTCGCGCGTGCCGATGGTCAGCCTCCGCATTTCGGCAGTGATGCCGCCGCGCAGCGCCTCGGTTCTGACGACCCGTTCGCCGGCCTCCAGGTGCCGGCCCACCCAGGCCAGGGTCGACGGTCGGACAGGCGCCGCCTCATCGTGGTCGGTCACGGTGCCACCTCAGCATCCGGAGGGCGGCACGCGCAAAGCACCGGGTAAGAGCGGGTGGCGGGTGACACACCGTCACCTCTTCCCTGGTGTGTGAACGGGTTCGCACAAAAGATCTTGGGTTTGGACCGGATGCCGCAATTCCTGCGCGTCGCGTCCTCGGTCCACCGCGCAGGACGGTTAGCGTTCCGACGATCCGATCAGTTGAACCGGCGACGACGCGGAGAGACAAGATGCTCAGGGGATTCAAGAACTTCCTGATGCGGGGCGACATCGTCGTCGTGGCGGTCGGGCTGATCGTGGCGCTGGCGTTCAGCACCCTCATCAAGTCGTTCACGGACAACGTGATCAACCCGATCATCGCGCGGGCACAAGGGGGTCGGAACTTCGGACTCGGGTGGCAGCTCGGGCGGCCCGGGAACAAGGCGACCTTCCTCGACATCGGGTCGTTCATCTCGGCGGTCATCTACTTCGTCATCTTCATGGCCGTCGTCTACTTCCTGATCGTCGTGCCGTACAAGAAGATCCAGGCCCGACGCGGTGTGGCCGCCTTCGAGGAGGCCGGTGCGGTCAAGACGTGCCCCGCCTGCCTCTCCGAGGACATTCCCGCCGCGGCCGGTAAGTGCCGGTACTGCGGGACGGAGCAGCCTGCGGCGGGCACGGCCCAGCATCCGTAACGCGCCGTGCGCGCCGAGAATTCGGCAGGCGCCGGTCATCGTGCGCATCGGTTCGCTCTCGTCAGCCTGAACGTCTCGGGATGAATCCCCGCCAGAGGCCGCCCCTCATCGAGACCGTCCCGAACCTCCGAGAGCGCATCCGCGAGGCCCGCGCCAACGGCCGGCTCGGCGAGGTCGAGGGATTCCAGGCCGGCTTCGACGCTGCGACAACCGGCCCTGCATCCTGTCAGTGAGCGCGTTCGGCCTGGCGAAGACTGCGGAACACCGCCGGGGTCGTCCATCCGCGCAACATGGCGTGAATCGACGAGCAGAACGCGGCCTCGGCCGTCGCGGCGTCGAAGGCCCCGGCCAGTTCGAGAGTCACCAGCCCGTGGAGGGCGGCCCAGACCGACAGGGCGATCGACGTCGCCTCGCCGACGAGGACGGACGCTGTCACGGCGCGGTCGATCGCCGCGAGGAGCGGACGGATCGGGTCACCGGCACCGACCTCCCCCGACGGGTCGAAGGACTGCACACCACCGAACAGCACCGTGTACAGGTGGCTGTGTCCTCGCCCCCAGCGACGGTAGGCGACGGCCAGCGCGTAGAGGTCGGCGAGAGGGTCCGCGGAGGTCTGCACCGCCGACAGGTCCTGGAACAGGCCGGCGACGGCTCTGTCGCGCACCGCGCCGATCAGCCCGTCCTTACCGCCGAACAGGGAGTACACCGCCGTCGTCGACGCCTCGGCCGCAGCGGCGACGGCGCGGACCGTGAGCGACTCCCGCGGACGGGTGGCGAGCATCTCCGTCGCGCACTCCACAAGCCGCTCTCTGACGGCCTCGTCGTTTGTTCTCGGCCTACCCACGGCCAGCAGCCTACCCCCTCTGATAACGTCGTTTTGAAACAACGTTCTGAAACTGTCGGAGGTCCGCCGTGCCCACGTCCGCCACGTCCGCCATATCCGCGATACGTCTCGTCCGCTTCACCGGACGCCTACTGCTGGCCCTGGCCGCCGTCACGACGCTGGTCATCGTCTTTCTCGCACTGATCGCCCTCACAGACGGGGCGGGCTCGGGGCTCGCCGCATGGTCGACGACCCTTGCAGTCGGAGCTGTCCTCGCGATGTGGCGGAGTCGGCGCCGCACCTGGCCGGCGCGGCTCGTGCCGTTCCTGCCGGTGGTCGTCGCGGCGGCATTGACGGCGTCGGTCTGCATCCCGACCGTGCCGACGGCCCGGCGATACCCGCCCGCCCTGCCGTTCGTGGCCACGCAGCACTGGAGCCTGGCCACAGGCAGCCGGGTAGCGGTGTACCACTACCCGCCCGCGAACCCCGGCACCCGGCATCCCATCCCGTTCGTGTACCTCAACGGCGGACCGGTCCGTGGCATCTCGGTGCTCGACCACCGGTTCCTGCAACTCCTGGCACGCCAGGGCTACGACGTCTACACCTACGAACAGGCCGGCGGCGGACGAAGCGACCTGCTCCCCATGGACCAGTACACGATCTCCAGGTCGGTCCGCGACCTCGCCGCCTTCGTCGACCGCCTGAACAAGGGCAAGGTCGACATCCTCGGATTCTCCTCAGGTGGGGCCGTGCTCACCCGGGCCCTGGCTGACCCGAACGTCGCCGCGCGTCTGCACCGGGCGATCATCGCCGAGCCCGGCCCCATGGACGGTCCCACCGCACACATCGCCGGGCACAAGGGCCGAAAATCCGCACGGGGCCTCGCGCCGGCCCCGACCGGGCCGCGATCGACGCACGTCCCCCGGTACGCCGTGGCGTTCGGCCTCATGCGACTCGGACTCCTCGCCCCCGACACCGGACTGATCGGACAGGCCGAAGGCGACAACGCCTTCACCGCCGCCGACCTCGGCAGCGACACCGCATCTGCCTACTGCGCGCGCGACGCGCACCGCATCCCCGCCGAGAACACCGCACAGAACTTCTCCTTCAGCCCCGCAGCCAGCCTCCGCATCCAGCAGACGGTCAAGGACTCGCCCTCTCTCGCACCGCTACTGAGGCGCTCCCGGACCCCCGCGATGCTGATGATCGCCGAGTGCTCCTCCCAGGTCCGTCAGTGGGAGACCACCGTCCTTGCCGATGACCCCGCCATCCAGCGCACGCAGTACATGCCCGGAGTCGGACACCACATGTGGAACGGCCTGGACGACAACAACGACCGAGCCGCCGCCGTCATCACCGCCTTCCTTCAGAACAGGCCGGCACCCCTGCCGAACTACCCGACCCGCGACGAGATCCCTGCCTTCCTGCGCGACCGCACATGACGACGGTTCAGCGGTGTCCGGGTGTGCTGCGAACCGGCGCGGTGGGGACGTGGAGGCGTGAGTTGACGTCGGTGTCGGATCTGTTGCCGTTCGCTCAGAACAGCGCCAGGCCCTCGCCGTTGGTGTCCGCGATGACTGGCCGGAACCGGGTGGGGAGGCCGTCCAGGCGGTCGGGTCCGGCCGCGGCGGCCACGGCGGGGGCGGTCTCGGCCAGCCAGGCGCCGAACTGCCTGGCGGCTTCGCGGTAGGGGACTTGCGCCAGGACACGGTGCTCGCCGGAGGGGCAGCAGTCGACGGCGACGGTGAGCAGGCAGGAACGGGGCGCGTTCTGACTGCCCGTCCAGGACACGCGCAGGACACCGCAGGGCGTGCGCCCGCGGGGGGCGCGGTGGGTCGGGCGCAGTGATCGGCAGGCTATGTGGGCGGTCCATGCGGCGAGGTGCGGCAGGGGCAGGGTGGTGCGGGCGCGGCAGCCGGGGCAGCGGTGCCAGTGGCGGAGCCAGTCGGCGGCGTGGGTGTCGAAGAGGCGTGTGTAGTGGTTGGCCACACGGATGTCGTTGCTGTACAGGTGGTCGGGTCGTTCTTGCGTGTTGCAGGACTGGCAGACGGGGGCGCGGACGTAGCCGTGTTCGTGGCAGTGGTCGAGTACGGCCGCGGGTGCGGTGCGGCACACGGCGCAAGTCCACCCGGCCACCTTGCGGGAGGTGCCCGGTTTCCTGCTGAGTACCGAGTACAGCTGGCCGTCCATTTCCCCGTTGTACGGGCGCGGCGGGGCTGTTGAGCCGTCGGGGCCCGTCGTCCGCCGGCTGTCGGCGGCTCGGGCCTGCCGGTGGGGCGGGTCGGGGACGGCGGTGTTTCCCTGGCGGGTGCGTGCGGCGTGCAGCCACTGCGTTTCGGTGTGTTCGGCCGCGTCCAGCAGCCTGACCACGGCGCGCGGCAGCCACCATGTCCGCGCCGTCCGGTCGCGCGCTCGCTCCACGAGTATCCGCTGCCAGTCGATCCCCGCCAGGTGGGACGCCCGGCCGCCGTCACGTCGTGCTGCCCGCCCGGGGCCGCCCGGCTCCTGCGGTTCGCGGGTGATGAGTTCGCGGGTGATGAGTTCGCGGGTGATGAGTTCGCGGCTGACGCGCTGGCGCCAGCGCGTCAACGTTCCCTCGTCGCACTCCTTCTTCGGGGCGCCACGGAACGGACCGATGCGGACCAGGTCCTGGCGGTCCATCTCCACCGCGTTCAGTTCCGCCGCCGCCCGGCGCACCTCGACCTCCGCGACACTCCACTGACCGTCGCTTGCCTTCACCGTCGCCACCACACGGCCGCCGAGCACGACGTACCCCGCGCGGGCGTCAGCGGGAGAGCGGGTGAGCGCCGCAGAGGCCGTCGGCACAGCGCTGTCCGTCGTCAAACCGGCCCACAAAGCGTCCGCAACGCCCAAAGGAATCAGGCCGCCCGTGCGACCCGGCACAACACGCTCAGGCATACCGACAGGCTAACGGCCCAGCGCGACTGCGGGCGCGGAGCCGTGTACGTCGTGGTCTGGTTCCGGGTCGGAGCCTCAGCTGTCGCCCAGGGTGCGGTCCAGGAGAGGCAGTAGACGGTCCCAGTGGCGCTTCAGCCCGGAGGCGTTGAAAGCGTCGGTGTCGGACATCGTAAAACCGTGGATCGTGCCGGGGTAGATCTCGGAGGTGTAGCTGACACCTGCGGCGTCCAGAGCCTGGTTGAGCTCGCCGAGGGCCTCGGGCGTCATGTCGCCTTCGGCGTGGCCGAGGTGGACCTGGGCGGTGAGCGTGGAGAAGAGGTCGGGCCCGTCGGCGCCCACCGGGCCGTGGAATGCGGCGACGGCTGCCACCTGGCCAGGGTGAGCCGCGGCGGTGCGCATCGCGAAGAGGCCGCCTATGCAGTAGCCGGTCACCGCGACCGGACCGGCCCCGACCTCGGGCTGGGCGGTGAGGAACCTGACGTAGGCGTCGGCGTCGCTCAGAACACGTTCGGCGGTGTGCGCCTCGATCAAGGGCATCAGCCGGGCGAAGATCGCGGGCCGGGCCTCTTCTCCGATGTGCTCGGGAAGCTCGACCACCGGTGTCGGGCCGTGCCGGTAGAAGAGGTTGGGGACGAGCACGTAGTACCCGTGCCCGGCCAGTTCGCGGGCCATCTCCCGCAGCACGGGCCGGATGCCGAAGCCGTCCGCGTACATCAGCACCCCCGGGTGCTGCCCGCCGTGGTCGGGGAAGGCGGCGAACGCGTCGGCCTGGCCGTCCGCGGTGGGAATCTGCAACGTCTTGGTGGGCATGCGTTCTCCTGTCGTGGTTGATGTGTCGAGCCTGTGATCAACACGACGGCGGCGGAGCCCGCGCAGCGGCGCAGGATCCCCGATCGAACAGCGGGCCCGCACTGGCCCGTACGGCGCTCAGAAGAGCACCGGGTCACCAATCCGTGTGTGGCGCGATGCCGTCCCGGTAGTCATCCCCACACCATAGTCCACTGCCCTGGTCATCCGGTGCGACCACGGGACTTCGTGCAGGAGTGGAGCTCGACGGCCGCGCCAGGGCCGGCTCAGGCGGTCAACGGACCTTGCAGGTCGACGTGTTGCCGGCCTGCGGGGCACGTGAGCCGAGTTGATCAAGCCGAGTCCGCACCGGGCTCGGGCGGGAGGAGCCGGCCGCCTTGGGCGGTGACGTTGACGCGGTTCCATGCGTTGGCCGAGGCGATGGCCATCCCCAAGGCCGCCAGACTCGCCTCGTCGAAGTGCCGGCCGGGGTGCGCGTGTGATCAGCAGTGGGTCGGGTGCGGTCCGCTGACGGTCCCGCCGTTGCTGTAGTCGTGCATGGTGCCGAAGGTGCCGCAGTACAACCCGTAGGAGACCACCGCGTGCGCCGCCCACTGATCCGGGCTGGTCGCATGGATGTCGCCCCTGGCGGTGACGTCCTTCTGCGTGTCGCGCCCGTTCGGCACAGTGCTGTGCGTGAGGTTCGACGCCTGGAGGTACACCGCCACACTCGTCGTGCCGCTGTGGGACTGCTGCCAGGTCCCTGCCCACTCCCGGTGGGCGATGGCCTGCCCCCTGCAGGAGTCGTACTGCCGCTCCACCTCACCCACGTACCGGACGACGGCCTGAGCCGTGCCGGCCGTCGGGAGAACGGCGGCCGCAGTGGCAGCGAACGCTGCTGCGATGACGCCCAGACCCATGGCTTCTCCTCCAAGGGGGGCTGAATGAGCAACAGTTCGGCCAGCAGGGACCGCGGGTGTTCGCGCCATCGGGTCCTGCGCCGCGCGGTCACGGATGCCGGGTCGGGCCACATCGGCCCGGCGTGCGCGACGTACACGTCCGGGTCGACGAAGTCCACGTCCGCCGAGGCACAGATGCCTTGGGTGCTGGTCTGCGGATTGCGCTCCATCGCGAAATCTGCGAACGCCACCGGGTGGTCCGGCTCGGCGAACCGGACGGCGGGGAGACCGACAGTAGTGCCGGTGTCGTCCAGCAGCCGACGTGTGGCGCCGATGGTCTGATCCGGCGGTTCCGCAGCATCTGCTCCAGCCTCGTGAACTTCCGCCGCAGCCCGTCGAGGTCCGCCGGGGCTACGAGCCCCGCGGTGCGGCCGACGGGGCTCACCGACGCCGCCGGGGGCAGGAGGCGGTTCTCGGCCAACGGTGCCGCCGAGCGGTCCGGTGGTCTTCACGTCGTTGGTAGTCTCCGAAAGTTGATCTTGAGGGTGCGCCCCTCGGCGCCTGCCAGAATGTGAGAAGAACGTGGCTCACCGCCGTCAGCCTCACCGCCGGTTCCGTCTCACGGGCCGCGTCGTCGCCTGTTCCCTGGTCCTCGCGGGACTGCCCGCCGCTCCGGCCCTCGCGGACTCCCCCGGTCCCTCGGCCACCCCGCACCTCGACGCGGTGGAGCAGGCGTTACGCGAGGTCTCGCCCGGTCTCGAAGGCAGTGTCTGGGAGCGCACCGCGGGCAACCGGTTGGACTCCTCGACAGTCGACTCCTCGGACTGGCTGCTCCAGACCCCCGGCTGCTGGGGCGACGACACGTGCGCCGACCGGCCCGGCACCAGGCGGCTGCTCGCCAAGATGACCGAGAACATCTCCAAGGCCACGCACACTGTCGACATATCCACCCTCGCCCCGTTCCCCGACGGGGCCTTTCAGGACGCGATCGTCGACGGCCTGCGGGCATCGGCCGCCGCGGGCAACAAGCTGAAGGTCCGCATCCTCGTCGGCGCCGCGCCGATCTACCACCTCAACGTGATGCCGTCGAAGTACCGCGACGAACTGACCGCGAAGCTGGGCAAGGCGGCCGGGAACATCACGCTGAACGTGGCATCGATGACCACCTCGAAAACCGCGTTCTCCTGGAACCACTCCAAGCTGCTCGTCGTCGACAACCAGTCGGTCGTCACCGGCGGCGTCAACGGCTGGAAGCACGACTACCTCGACACGGCCCACCCGGTGACGGACGTCGATCTCGCACTGACCGGCCCCGCCGCGAATTCCGCCGGCAAATACCTGGACACACTGTGGTCCTGGACGTGCGAGCACACGTCGAACATCGCCGGCGTCTGGTTCGCCTCGTCGACCGGTGCGGGCTGCATGCCGTCGCTGGCCGGGGACGCCGGCACCCCGAGCCCCAGCGGCGACGTCCCCGCGATCGCCGTCGGCGGCCTCGGCGTCGGTATCAAGAGCAGCGACCCGGCGTCGAAGTTCAGCCCGACCCCGCCCACCGCAGCGGACACCAGGTGCGTCGTCGGGCTGCACGACAACACCAACGCCGACCGCGACTACGACACCGTCAACCCCGAGGAGAGCGCCCTGCGCGCCCTCGTCGCAAGCGCCCGCGACCACATCGAGATCTCCCAGCAGGACCTCAACGCCACCTGCCCGCCGCTGCCGCGCTACGACATCAGGCTCTACGACGCCCTCGCCGCGAAGATGGCCGCGGGCGTGAAGGTACGCATCGTGGTCAGCGACCCCGCCAACCGGGGTGCGGTCGGCAGCGGAGGCTATTCACAGATCAAGTCCCTCTCGGAGATCAGCGACACCCTGCGCGCCCGCCTCGCCCTGCTCACCGGCGACAAGGGCACCGCCCGCACGACGATGTGCTCCACCCTCCAACTGGCCGCCTTCCGCAGCTCGGACAGCGCCAAGTGGGCCGACGGCCACCCCTACGCCCAGCACCACAAGCTGGTCTCGGTCGACGACGCGGCCTTCTACATCGGCTCGAAGAACCTCTACCCGTCCTGGCTCCAGGACTTCGGCTACGTGGTGGAGAGCCCCGCCGCCGCGACCCGGCTCGAGGCGGAGCTGCTCGCGCCGCAGTGGCGGTACTCGCAGGCGACGGCCACGTACGACTACGCACGCGGCGTCTGCCGGGGCTGAATCCCGCCTCAGGAACGAGCACGTGCCGACGGCCGCCGCCCGCTGTCCGTGGTCGTCGCCGCAGGACAACGGGCGGACGGCACGCAGTTCGTGCCGGCGCTGGAGAAGGTCCGCGTGCCCCGCTCCCCGCCTCGGCCCGGCCAGAACCCGTAAGAAACACGACAGCGTCGCGGCGTGGCCCCCGGTATGACGAACCCGCCGACGCCGTTTCACCGGCTGGTGCGGGCCAGTCGCGCTCCGCACCAGCCGGCGACGGCGGAGGTGGCCGCGAGAGCCAGGCCCGTGACGCGCATGGCACCCACCGCACCCTCGGCCGGCAGCAGGCTGAGGTACAGGCTGCCGAATCCGGCCACACCGACCACCAGACCGAGCTGCAGCACGGTCTGCAGGAATCCGCTCGCGTCGGCGGCGAGTTCCTGCGGCACCCGGTGCAGCGCCGCCGCCATCAGCGGACTGAACGCGCTGCCCAGCCCGACGCCGAGGACCGCCATCGCCATCGCGAACACCGGGCCACGGCCGCTCAGCGCGAGGACAAGATAAGCCACGGCAGTGAGGGAACAGCCGACGGCGGTCAGCCACGGGTGCAGCCGGGCCGGCAGCCGGTGCCACGTCAGACTCATGATTCCGGTGCCGATGAACGGCACCAGGAACTCAAGTCCCGCGCGCTGCACGCTCATTCCCAGCCCGGTCTGCAGGTGCACGGACGCGATGAACATGAACGCGCCCCAGGGAGCCATGGCGCAGAACAGGGTGAGTGCCGCCGGGACGACACCGGGTGCCCGCAGCATCGCCGCGACGTGACGGGCGCCGCGGCGCGCCGCTCGACCGCCACGAAGACGGCGAACAGGACGACACTGCCGACCAGGGCGCACCAACACCACAGCGGCCAGTGCGCGTCCCGGCCGAGCACCAGCGGGACCACGAGCAGCAACAGGGTGGCGGTCAGCGCCGCCACTCCCGGCAGGTCGAGCCTGCGGCCCGTGCCGGTCCGGGCGTCGCGGGGCAGCAGGAAGCGGCCGGCCGCCAGTGCGACGATCCCCACGGGCACGTTGAGCAGGAAGACCGGACGCCAGGTCATGCCGAACAGGTTCGCGCTCACCAGCACGCCGCCGAGCACCTGACCGGTCACCGCGCCGCCGGTAAGGCAGGCTGCGTAAGCACTCAACGCCCTGGCCCGGGCCGCACCCGCGAACTCGCGCTGGACGATGCCGAGGATCTGCGGCACGAGCGACGCCGAAGCGGCACCCTGCCCGAACCGCAGGACCGACAGCGAGGCGGAGTCCGGGGCCAGTCCGCAGCCCAGCGACGCGATGGTGAACAGCAGGAGGCCCGCCTTGTACGTCCGTGCCGGGCCGAACCGGTCGCCCAGTCGCGCCCCCGTGACCAGCAGCACCGCGTTCGCGACCGTGTAGCAGGAGATGATCAGTTGGAGCGCGCCGCCCGAGGCGTGTAATCCGGAACGGATCGTGGGCGCGGCCACGTTGACGATGGACTGGTCGAGCAGGGCCATGAACTCGCCGGTCAGCAGCACCGCCAGCATCCAGCCGTGCCGGACGCGCACCGGGGTGGTCTCCGTGGACGGAGAGATTCGCAAGGTCGTCATGGCGAGAGCGTGCGCCCGTGCGCATACGGGTGGGGAGATCCTGCAGATACCGGTACTGACAGCACCTGGCAACTGGGCAGAGGGGCCACGACGGTGGAGGGATGACGATGACCGAGGACTCCGCGCCGACCGGAGAAGCCTCTGGCCGGCGGACCGAGCTGGCGGCGTTCCTGCGCAGCCGGCGGGAGCGCATCACCCCGGCGGACGTCGGCATGCCACCGGGGATACGGCGGCGCACCCCTGGCCTGCGCCGCGAGGAGGTCGCCCAGCTCGCCGGGGTCGGTATCACCTGGTACACGTGGCTGGAGCAGGGCCGGCCGATCAATGTGAGCGTGCAGGTGCTGGACTCGGTGGCCCGCACCCTCCGGCTGGACGCCACCGAGCGCGGCCACCTGCACCGGCTGGCCGGTGTGCCCGAGATCGCGCCGGCCGATGGCGACCAGATCCTGGAACCGGAGATCCAGCAGATCCTCGACAGCATCCCGGTACCCGCCGTCGTGTTCAACACCCGTTACGACGTGCTGGCTTGGAACCGCCCGTACCAGCTGATGTGGCCGCGCTTCATCGAACGGGGCGAACTCAACCTGCTCTGCGAGGTGTTCCTCGTCCCGCCCTGCTGCAACACGATGGAGAACAGGGAATCCGAACTGCCGGCGCTGGTGGCGACGTTCCGCGCCGCGTACGCGCGGCACCTGAAGGAACCCGCCTGGACGGACCTGGTCCGCCGGCTGTCGGCGGCGAGCCCGGAGTTCGCCGTGCTGTGGGCCGCCCAGGACGTGGCCCTACCGGTGACCAGGGAGTTCCGGGTGTACGCCAACCCGGCGGTCGGCCAGGTGGTGTACCGGTGCACCACGCTCGCCGTCACCGCCACACCGGAGACCTACATCAACGTCTACACCCCGGCCGACGACGTCAGCCGCGAGCGCGTCGAGTGGCTGCTCGCGCACCCCGACGCGATTCCGGCACCGTCCCACACGCACTGACAGACGGGTGACCGGGACGTGCCACCGCGTCGCCCCCCCGAAGGGCTCGGGCGCCCGGTCGCTTCCGCCGAGCGGTACTGGTGCTGGTGCTTCACCGTGCCGGATCACAGCCCTGTGCAACACGCTTCAGGGACGCATGACGACTTTCCCGACAGCCTGGTTGTTCTCCATATAGCGATGGGGCCGTGACGATGTCGTCCAGGACAAAGGCAGAGTCGATGTCGGGCCTGTAGATGCCGGCTTCGACCCGGTGGACGACGCGCTGCGACACCGGCGCGCCGACGCTGCCCTTGTAGTCGTCGCTGTGAAAGGTCGTCAGCCTGGTTCCGGACGGGATCGTGGCCAGCGGGTCGAAGGCCGGGATCTGCCATCCGCTGAGGCAGCCCGGCACACGCCCGGCTTCAGCCGGAGGAGGAAAGGAGGCTCAGAAACCTGCGACGCCCGTAGGGCTTGCTTGAGCCGTGTGGGGTGTGCGTCGCATGCACGGTTCCGAGGGGCCGGGACCACGCGGTGGCCGGACCGCTGTTTCTCACCGACATCACCGACGCTCTGTGACTGCTCGGCCGGTGCTGGGGCGGAGGAGGGTGCGTCGGGTCGGCGGCCGCTCCTCCCCCGGCTTGTCCAAGAAGACCACCCGGTGTTTGCCGGTGACAACGCCGACTCCCAACGCGCCAGGGCCAAGGACCTCCGTATCCGCCTCGCCCCGACGAGATCGCCGCCCTCGTCGCCGACTGCCTCACCCGACATCGCACGGCGGGAAGTCGACGTAGATCCTTCCGGGCGGCAGGAACATGTGTCATCGTGAAGCGTCCGGCCCGCGGCTCTCCCCCGTAGCAACGGGCCGGACACCACGACCTGCCTCACCACGGGAGTGCGCGGCGGCGACTGTCGCCGCCGGCGGGGACCCCCGGTCGGCCCGGCCGGTCGCCGACGACGAGGCCGGTCGGCCGATGGAGGGCGAGTCCTCGGACGGCGCGGCACGGCACGGCATCCACCGCCTGAAGTCCCGCCCAGCCACCAGCAGTTGACCTCGAACACCCAAGGCTCCCGAAGGGTTCCCGGGCTGTCAGTGCCCGTCGTCGTCCGGCGGCAGACTGGGCACGTCGGCGTGGAAGAGGCTGACGAGCAGCCCGTACGGTTCACGGTGTGCGGGGTCCGTCGGAGCGGGCTCGGCGGTCATCGCGCGCAGCCGGGCCTCCAGCGCGTGCGCCTCGGCGTCGGTGAGCCACAGGTGGCGCAGCGCGGTGTGCGAGGGCCGGCCGGGCCGGGCCGGCAGCATCTCGCCGAGTGCGGCGTTGATCAGGAACTCCGGCCCCACCGCGGCGTCCTCGTGCACCTTGAAGCTGCGGCTGACCAGCGCGAAGTACTGCTCGGTGCCGCCGCGTACCTGACGGGTCTCCGCCAGCCGGACCAGCCCGGCCTCGCGCAGCACGCGCACGTGATAGCCGATGGTGCCCTTGCTCATCCCCAGCACGTCGGCCAGCTGGCGCAGCGTCGCGGGGCGTTGGCGCAACACGTTGACCATGCGGTGCCGCATCGGGTGCCCGAGGGCCTTGAACTGCTCGGGCGAGCGCAGCACAAGGTGGTCGTGCTCGCCGCGACGGTGATCGTGCTCGTCGCGACGGGGCTCGTCACGACGGGGCTCGTCCTGGTCGGCACCGCTTCCGGGCGCGGGGGACCGCTCTACTGCCATGAATGAAAGTGTCCATGAACCTCAACGCTTTTGACAACTCCGCCACCGCTGCCCCAGAATCCCGGACCAAGGAAGTGGCGAGGATTCTCGCCACTTGACTTCCGGGGAACCCCAAGGAGCCAGATGCCCCTCGCCACCGCCCGTGTCGCCACCGCCCGCCCCGCCCGGTACGTCAAGCAACTCGTCTCGCACATGGGTCACAAAGCCGACGCCGCCCTCGCCGCCGACGGCCGCGGCACGATCACGGTCGCTTCCGGCACCTGCACCCTCACGCCCACGACGGACCGGCTGGAGCTGACCGCCACCGCGGTCGACGCCGAGTCGCTGGCCCGGGTCCAGGACGTCGTCACCCGTCACCTGGTGCGCTTCGCCACCCAGGAGGAACTCGCTGTCGAGTGGACCGCCCCGACCGACGGCGGCGAGCTGGAACCCACGGCCCCCGTGGTCGGCGAGTACCTGCTCGGTCATCACACGCCGGCCGACGACATCCTCGGCGAGCTGGCCGTCGCGACCCGTGAGGCCGCCGGCGACGCCGCACACATGCAGGTCTCCTCCGACGAGGGCGCGCTGCTCACCATGCTGACCCGGCTGACCGGCGCCCGCCGCGCGGTCGAGGTCGGGGTCTTCACCGGCTACTCGACCCTCTGCATCGCCCGGGGCCTGGCCGACGGCGGCCGCCTGCTCGCCTGCGACGTCAGCGAGGAATGGGCCGCGATCGGCCGGCCGTACTGGGAGCGTGCGGGCCTCGCCGACCGGATCGACCTGCGCATCGCCCCCGCGCTGGAGACACTGCGCGCGCTCGACGCCGAGCCGGTCCTCGACTTCGCGTTCATCGACGCCGACAAGGAAAACTACCCGGCGTACTACGAGGAGATCGTGCGCCGGCTGCGACCCGGCGGTCTGGTGGTGCTGGACAACGTCTTCCTCGGCGGCCGCGTGCTCGACCCCGCGTACCAGCAGGCACGTCATCTGGCGATGCGGGGCCTGAACGACATGATCACTCGCGACGAGCGGGTGCACTCGGTGATGCTGCCGGTGCGCGACGGCGTGACCGTCGCCCAGCGCCGCTGACGCACCGGCAGCCCACTGCGTGATGCGGCATGACGCGCACACCCGCATGTGGGTGCGGCATGTGGGTACGGCACGCGTGTGTGGCACGCGTGTGTGGCACGCGTGTGTGGCACGCGTGTGTGGCACGCGTGTGTGGCACGCGACGTGACGGACAGGTATCGACGACAAGATCAACCAGCTCTTGCGGCCTCGGCCTGCGGAGGCCGCAGGCCGGCCGAATCGTTGTGGGCCGGGGATCACGCGGACGCCTGGCAAGCTTGGTACCAACTAGGTACCATCAGAGAATGCCATCACTGAACGTGTCCTTCTCCGACGAGGAACTGGAAGGCGTCCGCGCCGCCGCCACCGCGGAGGGCAAGAGCCTGAAGCAGTACCTGCACGATCTCGGCGTACGCGAGATGCATCGCAAGCGGTTCGTCGCCGGCGCCGCCGCGTGGGCCGACAGGCTGCGCGGCGAGTTCGACGAGGCGTTCCCCGACGAGGTTCCCCCCTCCCGGCGTGGCGACGGAGCTGCGGCCGCCTGATGGTTCTGTACATCGATGTCTCCTGGCTGCTCGACGTCCAGGAGACGGCCCTCGGGCACGAGGACGTGACGGTGACCGACTACTCGGCGCTGGTGGCGACCGTCGCGCGGCACAAGACCAAGATGCCGACGCTGGAGACGTCCGATCCTGACACCGCCTGGCGCGCGGCCGCGCTTCTGCACACGATCGTGCGTCTCGAACCGCTTCCGCACCGAAACAGCCTCTTTGCTGCTTTCGTGGCCGCTCAG
This sequence comes from Streptomyces monashensis, assembly GCF_001866665.1. Lineage (GTDB taxonomy): Bacteria > Actinomycetota > Actinomycetes > Streptomycetales > Streptomycetaceae > Streptomyces > Streptomyces monashensis. Next base: position 19,794 of record NZ_MLYO01000061.1, read on the forward strand.
TACATGGACCAGTCCGGTGAGGGCATCGACCCGCCCTACGGCGCCCTGTCCGACCTGGTCCGGAAGATCCGGGACACCCGCCTGAGTGTCTACGCCGTCGCCGACGCCTTGCGCTCCTGGAAGATCTGAGGCCGGCCAGCGGTCCTGGCCGAGACCACTGCTCTCCCTCGTCCAGTGCGCCGAACAGGGCTCCGCTGTCCGGCAATCCGTGCGTCAGCGCGAGGCGATGCCCGCCGCCACGTCGTGGAGGGCGGGAATGCGGGCCCCGGGGCCTTGCGGAACCGTTCACGTCGGCCTTCGCCGCGCACCCGGATCCCCGCATCGGCGTCAAGCGCATCATCGCCGACGGCGACCTCGTCGCGTTCCACCACCACTTCCAGCTGTCCGCAGAGGATCTCGGGGCGGCCGTCATGGACATCTTCCCGGTCCGGAACGGCAAGGTCGTCGAGCACGGGGACGTCGTCCAGCCAGTCCCGGCGGCCCCGGCGGGCCCGGCGGCCTCGGCCGACGACAACACCATGTTCCAGCCGCGGTTCCGCCGCGTTCACCGAGCCCGGCAGGAGTCGGTCGGCTGACGTACGTCAGCAGCGGGTCAGGCGTGTGTCAGCCGGCCCTGGCACCGTAGTACTCGTGAACGGCACCGCGGGACACCGCGGAGGCCGGGAACGAGGAGAGGTGCCCGGAGCGGCTTATCGGGGACCAGGGCAGCAGCCCGAAGTCGGACCCACACCAGGTCCACGCAGGTTCGAATCCTGCCCTCTCCGCACAGCCGCCTCGGGCGGGTTCACAGGGGGTTCAGCGGGGTGATGCCCGTGCCCTTGTAGAGGTCGGGGTGCAGGGAGAGAACCGTGACCGGGGCGCCGGCCCTGACCGCGTCCCAGGCGATCGCGGCCGCGTGGGCGACCGGCCAGTCCGCGTTCTTCCAGTCCATCGCTTCCGCCGCGTGTGCCGCGGTGAACGGGGTGTGTTCCGCGAAGCGCAGGGATGCCGCGTGTCTGCCCGCGCCGGCGATCTGGCGTTCGGCGGCCAGGACGGACAGCGACGGGACGATGACGCGGCCGGTGCCGCGTGAGGCCTCGATGTACAGGCCGGTGAAGAAGGGATCCGCGCGGTACAGGGCGGCGAGTGCGGTGTGGTCCAGGACCGCCGTCAGGTTCATGCGGCGGCGCCGCCCTGATGGGCGCGGATCTTCGCCCAGGCGTCCTGGCCGGCCTGCTGGACCCGCTCGGTGTACTCGACGCCGAGCTCACGGGCTGCCTCGGCGGCCCGCTGATCCCGTTCGGCCGCCGTGAGCTCGCGGGTGGCCAGCTCTTCCAGCAACTCGGTGATCGTGGTGCCGCGTTCCGCGGCGAGGACCCGCAGGCGGTCGCGGACTTCCTCGCTGGTCTTGATGCTCGTCGGCTTGCTCATACGGCGATTCTACCGCCGGTAGAACCCGGTGTGCGGCGTACGGCGTGCACGGGGCTCGTCAGCAGCGGGTCAGTCGTGTGTCAGCCGGCCCTGGCACCGTAGTACTCGTGAACGGCACCGCGGGACACCGCGGAGGCCGGGAGCGAGGAGAGGTGCCCGGAGCGGCTTATCGGGGACCAGGGCAGCAGCCCGAAGTCGGACCCTCGTGGTCCACGCAGGTTCGAATCCTGCCCTCTCCGCAACACGGCTCACTGCCGCTCGGGGATGCCCGGACACCCGGGGATGCCCGAGCCGGCCGGCGGACGGGCGGGCAGCGCGCCGTCGCTGCGCCTGTCCCGTGGGCCGAAGACCTGGAGAGCGTCGGCGTCGCCGGCCCGCGCGTGCAGGAAGTAGTCGGCCCACTCGGCGATGTCGGGGTAGGAAGAGTCCTGAGTGATCCGGGTGACGGCGGCTTCCGTGTCGAATCCGGTCGATCGCAGTTCGACACCGGGACCGAGAAGCCCCCAGTGGGCTCCCGCCCGGCCGTAGGGCATGCCGATACTGCCGGGGTTGATCACGAGTCGGCCGTGGGCGAGGCGCACGAACGGCATGTGTGTATGTCCGCAGACCACCGTGCGGACGTCGTCGTGGAGCCCGCTGAAGACTTCTCGCCAGCGGTCAAGGTGTGAGTCCACCAGGACGACCTCCTCATCGTCACGAGGGGTGGCATGGCAGAACAGCACCTGCCCGAGGCCGCGCACCTGCAGAGAGACCGAGCGGGGCAGTCGGCCGAGAAGGTCGAGGTGGTCCTCGCGTAGCTGTTCTGCGGCCCATGGCGCGATCGGATCGGGGATCGAGTCCCGTTGGCCACGGCGGTGTTCGAGGAGTTCGCGGTCGGCATTGCCACTGATCCAGACGATGCGGTCGCCGAGACCGGTCAACAGGTCGAGGACCTGGGTCGGCTGAGGGCCGGTGGTGATGTCGCCGGTGAGCACGATGCGGTCGGCTGCGCCCACTTCCGGTTCGGCGAGCACGGCCTCCAAGGCGGGCAGGACGCCGTGGATGTCTGACAGTACGGCTACTCGCTTCAGCATGGTCACCACTGTGGGACGAGGTCCGATCGAGGGCGGGACCGTTCGCCTGACGCGTAGTTCAAAGGGTCCGCTCGAGATCGCTCTGACGCCTTCGCGCGGGTCAGAGCGTCGGTTCGCAGCCCTGGTATTGGGGGGTTTCCCCCAGTGAGAGCGGGAGTGGGGCTACGTAGGATCGCGAGGACTGATCATCGATCCAACTCGCTCCACACGGGGGACTTTCATGCGACGCTCACAGACTCGCGTCCTTACGGCAGTGGCTCTGGCTGCTCTCACGGTCAGCGGGCTGTCCGCGTGTTCCTCGGCCCTCGGCCGGAACAAGACCTTCGAGGACGACGCCAAGGTGCCCCAGAACGTCACCTCGATCCGTCTCGACAACAAGAACGGAGAGGTGGAGGTGGTTGCTTCGGCGGACGCCTCCACGATCTCCGTGCACCGCAAGGTCGACTACCGCGGTGACAAGCCCGGCGGCACGTCCTTCCACGTCGAGAACGGCGTTCTGACGCTCTCCGGCTGCGGCACGGACTGCGGCGTCGACTACCGCGTCAAGGTGCCTGCCGGTCTTCCGGTGACGGGAGGCACGTCCAACGGCGGCATCGCACTGACCGACGTCGGCACGGTCGACGTGCACTCGAGCAACGGTGAGATCGCGGTGACCGACGCGACGGGCCCCGTGAAGCTGCGCACGTCCAACGGTGACGTCGAGGTCAAGAACGTCAAGAACGCCAAGGGCGGAGGAATCGACACGCAGACGTCGAACGGCAACGTCACGATCCGGACGACCATCCCGCAGAACATCACGGCCCGGACGACCAGCGGCAGCCTGACGGTCACGGCGCCGCCCGCCACGTACCGGGTCTCGGCGGACGACTCCCACGGCGACAAGCACGTGGCGTTCAAGAACGACCCGTCAGGCAAGTACCGCCTGGAACTGTCGACGACGAACGGTGACTTGACGGTGAAGTCGGCGGGCCAGTGACGTCGGCGTCCTACGGCGTGGCCACTGATCACGGCGACTGATCACGGTGCCGCCCCGTCACCCCAGAGACATGTCAGGAGACATGTGCGTGTCCGTGGCCGCCAGGCAGTCGCGCCGCCCTCTGCTCGGTGACGTGCGGATACGCCTGCGCGGCATCGAGCCCGACGACTGGACCGCGTTCATGCGCATCGCCGAGGACGAGGAGGGGTTGGGAGACCTGCTGAACCCATCGCGTTCCGCTGAGGGCTTCCGTGCCTGGGCGAAGGAGCAGGCCTCCGCCAAGTCCGACGGCGACGGCTTCCAACTCGCCATCGAAGCCGTCGACACAGGGGAACTGGTCGGTGCTGTCGGCTCGCACCACGCCGACCCACGTGCGGGCTGGTTCGAGTACGGTGTCACGATCGGCGCTGATCACCGGCGCAAGGGCTACGCGGCAGAGGCTGTGACGCTGGTGCTGCGCTTCATGTTCGCCGAGCGGCGCTACCACAAGTGCGAAGCTCGGATCTCCGTGCATCGGTGGTGCTTCATCGTCGACTGGGCTTTGTCGCGGCGGGCCGCCTCCGCGATCGCGTGTTCCTCGCTGGCCGACACCGCGATCTCGTCATGATGGGCATGCTGGCTGGCGAGTTCACCCGACTTCACTCGATGAGCGAAGTGTGAGTGCCCGTTCCTGAAGCTGCCGTGCCAGGCAGGACAGGGCACCGACGGACATCGTTCAGTTCGTGCTGTGGGCTTTCAGCCCACCCAAGCCTTGCATCCGACGTGGCCGAGCGGCAGGGTGAAGCCGTGATCATTCCCTTCTTACGTGACGACATGCAGGGTGCAGTAACGGTGACGCTGGAACGCGTCGATGATCCTGCTGCAGTTGGCAAGCACCCCTCAGCTGCCGGTTTCCCGTGCTGCACCGCCGTGGTGGACTATCCGGGCAAGGGTTATCGGGCCCTGTTCGGCTGGGTCCAGCTGGTGCGGTCGACGGACAACTCTTCCGCAGGGGCCGTGTTCGACATGGACCCGTTCTACCTTTTCGAGGACGCGCCGTCGCCCTACGCGTTCTTCGGCATCAATCCCACCCTTTTTGACGCACCGTCACGGGCTGAGCGGGCCGCCCTGAACTGGACGGCGCACAGCTATCTGGCATGGACACCGATGGATGACACCGAACGGCGCGTCGTCCCGCTCGCCGGCTTCTCTTGGGGGTTCGACATCGACTCGGCCAGTCGCATCACGTTGCAAGAGGTTCAGGCACTGACAGCTGTGGACTGGGACGCGCACCTGCCGTACCTGGGCTCTTCCTATCCCGGCTGGGCATTCGACAAGTGGCAGTCCAAGTAACGACTGCTGACGGTACCCGCCAGGACGCTCCCGCTGATCACGCCGCACGTTGCGCAAGGTGGTAAGGGGTACGGCATTCGGCGTGAGTGCCTGTTCCTGCTGCAGCCGTGACCTGGTGCCGCTGTGACGCGTTGGCGAACGGCTGGTCGATGACGCGCGCGGCCAGCACCTTGGAAAGGACATGATGAAGCTTCTTCTTACCGACTCAGGCATCAAGAACGCGAGCATCCAGGGTGCGCTGGTCGATCTCCTGGGCAAGCCGGTCGCCGCGTCCAGCGCTCTCTGCATCCCCACCGCGGGGTACGGGGGCCCCGGCGCCGATCCGGGCGGCCGTGGCGGTTCGTCAGCGGACGGTCGCGCAGCCCCATGACCGAGCTGGGGTGGAAGTCGGTGGGCGTGCTGGAGCTCACCGCGCTGCCCAGCATTGACGAAGCGCTCTGGGTCTCCTGGGTCCGGGAGGCCGACGTCCTGCTGGTCAATGGCGGTGACGCGCTGTACCTGTGCCACTGGATGCGGGAGTCCGGGCTGGCTGAACTCCTGCCGTCGCTGCCCGACATGGTCTATGTGGGACTCAGCGCCGGGAGCACGGTGATGAGCCCCCGTGTCGGGGAGGAGTTCGTGGGCTGGAAGCCGCCCGCCGGCGGCGACCGTGCGCTGGGCGTCGTCGGTTTCTCGATCTTCCCTCACCTGGATCATCCGGCGTGCCCGGACAACACCATGGCCGCTGCAGAACGATGGGCGGCCCAGATCACGGGTCCGGCGTATGCCATTGACGAGCAGACCGCCATCAAGGTGGCCGGCGGCACCGTCGAAGTGGTCTCCGAAGGCCACTGGAAGTTGTTCTAGCGTCTGTGCCAGGTCCTTGCGTGACACGTCGAGTGGTCTGTTGATCAGTTCAGGGGCTCGTCGCTTGGGGCGGATCCGTCCGAAGCGACGACTGGGCCGCGGGCGCCGTACGGTGGGCGTATGGGCAGGGACGGAGTGCCCCGGCTGCGTCTGGTTGTCGTCGCGGTCGACGGGGGCGCGCCACGGTTGTGCCGGGGGTGCGGTGCACCGTTGATGCCGTGGAGTCCACGTATCCGAAGCTCGATCGCCGGTTACCGAAGAGTCATACCCGGCGCGGTACGGCTCCGTCCTGCCAGCGGTAGAGGTCGCGCAGCAGGGAAATCTCGGCGCCGTGATGGATCAGCTCCTTGTTGACGTGCAGGACGATGCCCTCCATGGGGAACCGCTCGGGACCCACCGTGGGCGGATTCTCCAGGTCAGCGTCCGAGAGCTCGCGGACCCCAGCGTTCCATCTCCCATACATCTCATCGAGCTGTTTCAGCGCCTCGTCAGCGGTCCCCGCGTAGGCGAATGTCTGGAAGTCGACGTCCTGGCCGCCGAAGTGCCATCCGACCCGATAGCCCAGGCACGAGACGATGATGTGCGCCAGCCGCCAGGCAATCGTGGTCACCGGCGCAGGCACCGGGGCAGGGGACGCGGAGTCCACCGTCCACTCCCCCGAACCTGCCGACATCGGTGCGGCCGACGTGCCACGTGGGCGGATGCTCCAGCAGCCACGCACCGGCTCCCAGAAGTACTCCTCGTCGGTAAGACCCTCCAGCCGCGGCCGCAGGTTCTCGCGCCAGTACCAGTCCAACTGCTCCGCGAGCCGCTCGCTTCTTGTCATTGCCGCACACTACAGACAACGCGGATCTGGCTGCGCCCCTCGAGGACGCCGTCGCCAGCCGCGGGCCGCGAGAGGTTGTTTGACGTGAACAACCCGCGGCTGGCTGGGTGGGATCCAATGCCCCATTTGTAACAGCCTCGGCCGATGACATGACAGATGGTCAAGACCACAGACTCCCGCCCGTGATCAGCATGACGGCGGCCAGCCGGGCCTCGGACGCTTGTGTTCGGTCCCGCCAGAGCTCTGACCAAGGCGGCGTGGACGATCGGGTCTTGTTCGGCGTCGAGCCGCGTGCGGAAGGAGGCACGGACCGCGCGGTCGAGGTCAGTGGCGGCGGCCAGTGCGTAGGCGGCGCGGATCCGGATGGCAGGGTCGGGGTCGTGCAGAAGAGGCTTCAGGAGGGTGGCGTCGCCGGTGATCGCGGCCCGGGCTGCGGCAACCGACCAGCCCGCCGGGTAGCCGGTCACCTCGACGCCGTAGTCGGCGTAGTGGTCGTTGTACTGGGGGTTGGCGCGGTGGAGCAGCAGTTCGGCGCGGGAGGCGACGCCGAAGTAGCGGGCGCGAGCCGGGGAGGAGACTTCAGCGAGCGCGTTGGCACGGTAAGGGTGGCGGGTGTCGGCGGCGATCCGGATCAGGAACGGCACAGCAAGCACGGCGGCCGCCCGCATGTCGTTGGCGCACATGCCGCTCACAACACCCATTCCGGCGCGAACGGGCGAGCCGCCGGTGTGGAGCAGGCGAATGGCCTCCCTGACGTGATCGCCCTGGGGGGTAGTTCTCCCAGGGGACTTGGTCGAGCAGGAATCCGTCCTTGACCTCGGGCCGTATGGCGGCCACCACCGCACGCACATCGAACGGCCCACCCACGAACGAGGACAGGTCTGCCCCGTCCGTCAACGTCCGGCACATCGCGAACGTTGGATCGGTTCGCCACTCCCCCACGTCACATCACGTCACATCACCCCACCGCTGAGTCCGATCGGACTAGATCATGCCTGAGCGGACCGACATTGCTGTCGAGGCGCTTCCCTCGCACCGCAGGGGCGAACGCGAAGCTGGCATTTCCCCGGGCAGGCCACACGGACGCGGGGTTGTCAGGCTCGCCTGTTCGAAGCTGGACGTTAAGCGACAAGCTGAGCCACCACAAGAACCCACGGCTGGCATAGGAGTTGCGGGACGAACTCATGGAGAAGTTCCCGGACCGCGACCCCACCTCGCAGGTGGTGCGGAACACCTTGGAATCCCTGGTCGCCAAGGGGCGCATCCGACGTCACAAGCAGCAGCGTTCCGTCATGTACACCCTGGTGAAGACGGGCATAGGCGGAGACCGCCGCCTGACATCTGCGCGCGTTGTGGGATTGGTGCGGACGGTGGGCGCCTTCGGCTGGCGCGACGTCCGCTCCAGCAGGGTGACCCGGCTGCCCAGGGCCTGCCAGGCGGCGGCCATCTCGACGCCCACCACACCGGCGCCGACGACCGCCGGACCGATGTGACGAGCAAGCTCGCGCTCGGCGTCCATATGTGTGTGCGTCGCCGAGCCGCTACGTGTTTTCAGCGCGCGATGAGTTGGGAGGGCCCGCCACGAGGCCTCTCTGTAAGCACCCAGACCCAAAAATCGCTGCGCCACGATCGAAGCCGTTTCCCGGAGAATCGTTCTGAGCGAAGAATCGAACTGTTTGAATCCGGAAAGGTTATCGTCTGATATGCCTGATTCGCGGAGTGAGGAGGCAACACTGACGGACGAAGCCGACGACGGGGACACGCAGACCGAGACCGAGTCCGGGTAACTCCTCGATGTCGTGCGGATCGTCGTCGGTGTCGCCTCCCCCACCCCTGCGGTGGCCGTCAGCGATCGCGCGGAACTCCTTGCGCTGCCCCGGCGGCAGGAAGGTGGTGAAGGACTCGGCCCAGCGGAAGAGTCCCCGTAGACCTATTACGGCGTAATAGCTCAGCGAGGTTCATCAGGCCGGGCCACTCCCCCACCGCCCTCTCGCTGAAGGGGTCAGAACCTATTACGGCGTAATAGCCGGAGGGCGGTTCTCCCAACGGCATTGCCCAGCCAGAGGAGCGGCAGCCCCGACCGGGGTGTTGTGATCGTATGCCGCAGCAGCCGGGCTCGATGCCCTACCAGCGCGCGATGATGGCGCTGGCCTCGGTCGGCGGGGCTCGGTATCCGGCCCACCTCCCGGTCGTGCTGGTCCGAGCAAGGCCGGCCCGAGCGGCATTCCGCGACCTACCACCGCACCCACGGAGTGCGCTACTTCCATGGTTGCTACTCGATCGGCGACGACATCCTGGGGGCAACCGACGCAACAAGGGCGCCTGCGGCAGTTCATCGTCGCCAACTCCAACCACCGCAACCACACCGTCCAGACGCGGGACGTTCCACAGAGCACCAAGGATGAGCTCTACGCCGCTAGAAGGTCACGCCAGGCCGAACCATGGCAGGCACTCCGGCAGCCCTTCCATCTTCACGGGGACCAGCTGGTGTTGTTGCCACTGTTCAGCAGTGAGGCGGAGCCTGCGCAGTACGGCGGGCTTGGCGCGTACGGCATGGTTTTCAATGCCGTCGTCGTGATAGCCGAGCTTGCGCGAAACCTCCAGCGAGGCCGCGTTGTCGGCATACGCCCCGGAAACGGCATGCTGTGCACCGAGTCCGGCGAACGCCAGGTGAAGGACGGCCGCCCGCATCTCAGTCCCCAGGCCCTGGCGGTGATAGGCCAAGCCCAGCCAGGAGCCAGTGCTTACCTCACGACGGACCGAGAAATCCCGGGCACCGATGCCCTGCGTACCAACGACGATGCCGTCTCGCACGACCACCAGGTTCAATTCCCAGTTCTCCGGCTGCCACTCGCCCCAGCAGCGCCAGTGGTACTGCAGGACACTCCGAGCACGCTGCTCGGGCGTGACATCGGTCCATGCCACGGTGAACGGCTGCACCGCCGGATCATGCACACCGTCGGCTGCCAACGAAGCCAACGCGGCAAGATCATCCAGGTTCGGCAACCGCAGCTCCAGGCGCGGCGTGGTCAACCTCAGGCCCGCAAGCGGCCAGTGGGTCAGCAGAGTCATGACCAGGGATTCTTCCCGCTCCCAGCCCATCGTGACCACTGGATTTGCGAGGGGCGTGCTGCGGATCCTACGCCCCAACCCGGTGGACCTATTCGGTCACAGCACTAGCCGACGGCGCTCGGCCCGGCAGCCCACGCGTCCCTCACGCCTATTACGGCGTAATAGCCATGCCAGAGGAACGGCGCCGCCGCCCGCTTGCTCCCCGCTCGGCTGCTGCCGCGTCACCGATGGTCGGGCGCAGGCTATTACGGCGTAATAGGTAGGCGGAGCGACAGGAGCGGCAGCCGCGCTGAGCCGCTTCGACGAATGGCTGCGACCAGCTCGTGCAGAGCGCCAAGCGGGGCCTGACTCGGAACGATGAAACGCCCGGGCAGTGCTTGAGCCATTGTCGTATGGCGCGCCGCCTCTCACTCTTGGAGCTGCACCGCAGCCGCCAGGGCCACACGTGCCCCCTCTGTCAGCGCTGCTGAACGTGCCGTGCGCTTCTCCACATTGGACAGGGCTCGCAGGGCGGCGTCGAGATAGCGGCTGAGGCTCATCATTTGCAGGGGTGTCTGGCAGTGGGGGAGTACGGCCTCGATCTCCTCCATCCAGTAGTCGGCGTCCTCGTCCCGTTGCAACGACTCGCGCTGCTCCAACAGTCGAGTGGCAACCGGCACCAACAACTCGTGTCGTCGCTGAGCCGCTTCCTGGGCACGACGCTCGGCGGCCCGCTCCAGGGCCAGGCGCTGCTCGGCTTTGAGTACCGCCTCAGGCGTCCGGCGTACTGGATGTGCTTGGGGAGTCCCGTCGGTGAGTTCGACGGCCTTCAGCCGCTTCGCCTTGTTGTAGGCCGCGCTCGGCGCAGCCACCGCCAACGCGGGAGCCAGCTCCAGCCATGGGGCTCCGGCTCGACGGGCGTCGTCCACCGCCCGTACCTGATGGATCTCGGTCTGCTCGCGCAGGTACTCCCACAACTGCACGCGCTTCAGCGCTGCAGCTCGCTGAACCTCGGGGGGCTGCCTCCGAAGCGCGTGGACGTTCTTCTCCGCGTACAGCAGCGCACCGAACAGTTCGTCATCGGCGGGCATGCGCTCCACAGCGGGGTCCTCAGCGTCCTCGTGCATCTGACGCAGCTCGCCGACAACGGCCGGAGCGTCGAGAGAACCGATCCTCATAGGGGCTTTGAACAGCGGTTTTGTGGCACGGCTCGTGGTCCGGGCGCGCTTGGTCATGGCGACATCCTGCCCCACCGAACCCTCTTTCACAGAATGTGAATCACCTCCTTGAGGGACCGGAGGGGGGTAGGCGTAAGAGCGACCAGCATGCTCGGCCATGCCCTCGGCCTGGGCCTATTACGGCGTAATAGGTCGAGGGCCAACTCCGCGGGGGGGTGCCTCTATGTCTTTCGTC
>NZ_MLYO01000062.1 GCF_001866665.1 Streptomyces monashensis
CCACCCCGCCACCGCGAAACGCCGCTCGCCCCCTCCGACCCCTCGCCTGCCTCTTGGCCCCCGCCCCGGTCCCGTCACCCGCCCCTTGGGCCCCGCGCCGGCCCGCCGCTCGCCCCCGTCGAAGAGTCCCCGGATTCCCGGCGGCGAGGCTATGCTGTGCGCATGCATCTTTCGGCATGTCTGAGCTGGTGGCGCTCCGCGTAGGAGCGGCCGACTCGCATGCACACCGGGCCGTTCGGAATGGACGGCCCTTTCTCGTCCCCTGGACCAGGGCTCGTGCCTCTCTGACGGCGAGACCGACTCACCAGGAGACGTCGTGAACACCACGCCCCAGGCCGCCGGCCCCGACGCCGCTGCCGCAGACTCCGTTGCCGACTCGCTCGGGACGTCCGCCGCGCAGGCGCGCAGTGCGGTGCTGGAGGAGCTCATCCGCAAGGACCCCGGACGGTTCCGCATGCTGACCGGCGACCGTCCCACCGGCCGGCTGCACCTGGGGCACTACTTCGGCACGCTGCACAACCGCGTACGCCTCCAGGACCTCGGCGTGGAGACGTACGTGATCATCGCGGACTACCAGGTCCTGACCGACCGGGACGTCGCCGACAACCTGACCGGGCACGTCGAGGACCTCGTCCTGGACTACCTCGCCATCGGCGTGGACCCGCGGCGCAGCACGATCTTCACGCACAGCGCCGTCCCCGCCCTCAACCAGCTGATGCTGCCCTTCCTCAGCCTCGTGTCCGTCGCCGAGCTGAACCGCAACCCCACGGTCAAGGACGAGATCGCCCACTCGCGCCAGTCCGCCGTCAGCGGCCTGATGTTCACCTACCCCGTCCACCAGGCCGCCGACATCCTCTTCTGCAAGGGCAACCTGGTGCCGGTCGGCCAGGACCAGCTCCCGCACCTGGAGGTCACCCGCACCATCGCCCGCCGCTTCAACGACCGCTACGGCAACGGCACTCCGGTCTTCCCGCAGCCCGACGCCCTGCTCTCCCACGCCCCGCTGCTGCTCGGCACCGACGGCACCAAGATGAGCAAGAGCCGCCGTAACGCCATCACGCTGGCCGCCGACGCCGACGAGACCGCGCGTCTGCTCAAGGGGGCCAGGACGGACTCCGAGCGGCACATCACCTACGACCCGGCGCACCGCCCCGAGGTGTCCTCCCTCCTGCTGCTGGCCGCCCTGTGCCAGAACCGCAGGCCCGAGGAGGTGGCCGAGGAGATCGGCGCGGCGGGGGCCGCCGCGCTGAAGAAGACCGTGACCGAGGCGGTCAACGAGTACCTGGCGCCGATCCGGGCCCGCCGCAGTGAGTACGCCCGGGACCGCGCCTTCCTCCAGCGGACCCTGCGCGAGGGCAACGAGCGCGCCCGCGCGGTGGCCGACGCCACGCTCGCCGAGGTCCGTGCCGCGATGAACAGCCACTACTGACCGGGCGCGACCGGCCCGAACGGCTCCGCGGTCGGCCCACGGCCGGAGAACCGCCACGCCGGCGGAGCGCTTACGCTGGGCGGTGTGCTGCGCGACGTGACTGCTGTTCGATACGTGACCCCTCTCCGGTCCGGCGGCTCCGTGCCCGCAGTCGTCGAGGCCGACGACCTCGGCACGTACGTCGTGAAGTTCACCGCCTCCGCGCAGGGACACAAGGCGCTGGTCGCCGAGGTGATCGTCGGTGAACTCGCCCGCGCGCTGGGCCTGCGCTTCCCGGAGCTGGTCCTCGTCCACTTCGATCCGGCGATCGCCGCGGACGAGCCCCACCAGGAGGTCCGGGAGCTGCACGGCGCGAGCGCGGGGGTGAACCTCGGCATGGACCATCTGCCGGGCGCCGCCGACCTCACCCCCGAGATCGCGCGGGTCTTCCCGGTGGACCCGCTGGAGGCGGGCCGGATCGTCTGGCTGGACGCGCTCACGGTCAACGTGGACCGTACGGTGCACAGCTCCAACCTGATGGTCTGGCCCACGTTCGGCACCGCGGCGCCGCACCTGTGGCTGATCGACCACGGTGCCGCCCTCGTCTTCCATCACCGCTGGGACACCACGGCCCCGGGAAAGAAGTACGACTTCCGCCATCACGCTCTCGGCCACTACGGCCCCGACGTCCGGGCCGCCGACGCCGAACTGGCCCCCCGGGTGACCGGGGAACTGCTGCGCGGCATCGTGGCCGAGGTCCCGGACGCCTGGCTCGCCGAGGACGCGGGCTTCGCGACCCCCGACGACGTCCGCGCCGCCTACGTCGACTACCTCCTGGCCCGGGTGCGGCTGTCGGCGCACTGGCTGCCCACCGACTTCCCGAGCCGCGAGCAGCTCGCCGCCGAGGAGGCGCTGCGCGCGGCGAGGAGCCAGGCGGGCCGGCCGGCCTGGCTCAAGCAGGTCCCCGACCTGCACGGCAAGCCGGCCGCGGCACAGGACTGGTCGGTCCACCTGGGGTGAACACGCGCGAGCGGTCCCGGGAGGGCTCCCGGGACCGCTCGGCGGGCCCGGCGCTCAGCCCCGCAGCTGCTCGTACGCCGGCAGGGTGAGGAAGTCGGCGTAGTCCTCGTCCAGCGAGACCTTCAGCAGCAGGTCGTGGGCCTCCTGCCAGTGCCCGGCGGCGAAGGCCTCCTCGCCGATCTCCTGGCGGATGTCGGACAGTTCCTCGGCGGCGACCTTGCGGGCCAGTTCCGGCGTGGCCGTGTCGCCGTTCTCGAACTCGACGCCCGCGTTGATCCACTGCCAGATCTGCGAGCGGGAGATCTCGGCGGTTGCCGCGTCCTCCATCAGGTTGAAGATGGCGACCGCACCGAGGCCGCGCAGCCAGGCCTCGATGTAACGGATGCCCACCTGAACGGCGTTGACCAGACCGGCGTACGTCGGCTTCGCGTCCAGCGAGTCGATCGCGATCAGGTCGGCGGCCTCGACGTGGACGTCCTCGCGCAGCCGGTCCTTCTGGTTCGGCCGGTCACCGAGGACCTTGTCGAAGGACTCCATGGCGATCGGCACGAGGTCGGGGTGGGCGACCCAGGAGCCGTCGAAACCGTCGTTCGCCTCGCGGTCCTTGTCGGCGCGGACCTTCTCGAAGGCCACCTTGTTGACCTCGGCGTCCCTGCGGGACGGGATGAAGGCCGCCATGCCGCCGATCGCGTGCGCGCCGCGCTTGTGGCAGGTGCGCACCAGGAGTTCGGTGTACGCCCGCATGAACGGGGCGGTCATCGTCACGGCGTTGCGGTCCGGCAGGACGAACTTCGCGCCGCCGTCACGGAAGTTCTTGACGATGGAGAACAGGTAGTCCCAGCGGCCGGCGTTCAACCCGGAGGCGTGGTCGCGCAGTTCGTAGAGGATCTCCTCCATCTCGTACGCGGCGGTGATGGTCTCGATCAGGACGGTCGCGCGGACGGTGCCCTGCGGGATGCCGACGTAGTCCTGGGCGAAGACGAACACGTCGTTCCAGAGGCGGGCCTCCAGGTGCGACTCGGTCTTCGGCAGGTAGAAGTACGGGCCCTTGCCGAGGTCCAGCAGGCGCTGGGCGTTGTGGAAGAAGTACAGGCCGAAGTCGACGAGGGCGCCCGGGACCGGCGTGCCGTCGGCGTCGGCCAGGTGGCGCTCGGTCAGGTGCCAGCCGCGCGGGCGCATGACGACGGTCGCCAGCTCCCCGTCGGGGCGCAGGGCGTACGACTTGCCCGACGCCGGGTCGGTGAAGTCGATGTTCCGGGTGTAGGCGTCGGCCAGGTTGACCTGACCGAGGACGACGTTCTCCCAGGTGGGCGCGGAGGCGTCCTCGAAGTCGGCGAGCCAGACCTTCGCGCCCGAGTTGAGGGCGTTGATCGTCATCTTGCGGTCGGTCGGGCCGGTGATCTCGACGCGCCGGTCGTTCAGCGCGGCCGGGGCCGGGGCGACCTTCCAGGAGTCGTCCGCGCGGATCGCGGCCGTCTCCGGGAGGAAGTCGAGGGTGCAGGTGCGGGCGATCTCGGCGCGGCGCTCGGCCCGGCGGGCGAGGAGTTCGTCACGGCGCGGGGTGAACCGCCGGTGCAGCTCCGCCACGAAGGCGAGCGCGGCGTCCGTGAGGACCTCTTCCTGCCGGAGCAGGGGCTCGGCGTCGACGATGGCCAGCGGGGACGGCGCTGGTGCGGACATGAGCTGTCACTTCCTTCAGCGGTGGCACCGGGTGCCTAGTGGCACGAATAGGGCGAACAGCGCCCGCTGTGCGGTCAGGCGCTTCTGAACAGTGGATACTAGTTTCCTCATCGTGGAACTTCAATGGTTTGTTGACGTCGAGATTCTCTGGGTCGAGGAAAGGTGTCGCTCGGTGCCACCGCGCTCACTCAAGGTGGCGCAGATCGGCCTCGGTGTCGATGTCGTACGGTTCGGCCACGTCCGCGCACTCCACCAGCCGGAGCTCGCTCTCGTGTTCCTTCAGATAGGCGCGGGCCCCGCGGTCCCCGGTGGCCGTCCGCGCGATGCCCGCCCAGTGGGCCGACCCGAACAGCACGGGATGCCCGCGCACCCCCGCGTAGGCGGCCGAGACCAGCGACTTCTCGTCCTCGTGGGCGTCGAGCACCCGGGCCGCCGCGGCCGCCCCGATGCCCGGCTGGTCGACGAGGCTCACCAGGGCCGCGCGCGCCCCCGTGCCGCGGAGCGAGTCCAGCCCCGCCCGCAGCGAGGAGCCCATGCCCTCGGCCCAGTCGGGGTTGTCCACGAGGACGCAGCCGCTCAGCTCGGCCCGCGCCCGCACCTCGTCGGCGCGGGCGCCCAGGACCACGTGGATCCGCCGGCATCCGGCGGCGCGCAGCACCCCCACCGCGTGCTCGACCAGCGGTCGTCCCCGGTGCTGCAGCAGCGCCTTCGGCCGCCCGCCGAGCCGTCGCCCGCCGCCCGCGGCGAGCACCAGCCCGGCGACCTCCGCGCGCTCCTCGTCATGCGTGTCCGTCATGCGTCCTGCATACCTGACGCGGGCCGCGACGGCGCGTTTCCTTGGGCTGAATTTCGGTCGGCGCTGTGGCGCTCCAGGGCGGGGTGGCGTTTACTGACCCGCGCACGACGGCGTGCGAGGGGGAGGGCTGTGTTGCGGAGCTTGGGGCAGAGGCCAGTGATCGGCAGCGACGAGGACCCGAGAGTGACGGAACTGCGGACCGCGGTGTCCCGGTTGCGTCGCGAACTCGCCACACTGCCCTCCGAGTTCCCCGACCGGGCCATAGCGGAGGACGAACTGGCGGCCCTGGCGGCGATGGCCTCCGGCGGCACACCGGAGACCCCGCGCCTGCGCAGCTCCCTGTTACTGATCGCGGGCGCGATCGGCTCGGTGAGCGCCCTGGCGAGGGGCCTCAAGGGCGTGCGGGAGGCAGTCGATCTCTTCGGGGAGCCGACGCAGCGGGGCTAGGGCCTGTCGTTTGGATCATGTCGGTGTCGCGGGCCCTGGCACGCGCATCTGCGGCGTTGTCGTCGGTCGCCGACTCCCCCACGCTCGGCTTCTCCCCCACTCTCGGCTTCGCTCGAGCGGGAGGGGCCCCCACCGCGTCGACTCCCTCCTCCGCCTTGCATCTGCACGCACCAGACCCCGCTCGGGCCGGTCGCAAGGCGCGGTCTCTCTCAACCGACCTGATCAAAACGACAGACCCTAGCCGCGGTCGCCCGGCACCGTATCCGCCCAGCGGGTGCGGCGAAGTCCGGTGCGGTTCGGCAGCGCCCCGAAGGGGCGCGGGGCTCCGTCGATACGCGGCTCCGCCGCGTGGGCGCGACCAGCCGCGACGGCCGCGCGGACGACCGACGGCGCGGTGCGGCACGTCCAGCGGAGCGCTCAGGCGCCCGAACTGGCCAATGCCTGGGACAGTTCCCGTGCGATCCCCTGCAGCACCGGCACGATCTTCTCGGTGGCGGCCTCGGTCACCCGCCCGGCCGGCCCCGAGATGGAGATCGCCGCGGCCGTCGGGGACTCCGGCACGGACACCGCCAGGCACCGCACCCCGATCTCCTGCTCGTTGTCGTCGACGGCGTACCCCAGCTGCCGTACCTCGTCCAGCGCCGCCAGGAACCCGTCGGGCGTGGTGATCGTCTTCTCGGTCGCGGCCGGCATCCCCGTCCGGGCGAGCAGCGCCCGCACCTCGTCGTCCGGCACCCCGGCGAGCAGCGCCTTGCCGACGCCGGTGGAGTGGGGGAGCACCCTCCGGCCCACCTCGGTGAACATCCGCATCGAGTGCTTCGACGGCACCTGTGCCACGTACACGATCTCGTCGCCGTCCAGCAGTGCCATGTTCGCCGTCTCGCCGGTCTCCTCGACCAGTCGCGCCAGGTACGGCCGCGCCCAGGTGCCGAGCAGCCGGGACGCCGACTCGCCGAGCCGGATCAGGCGGGGGCCGAGGGCGTAGCGCCGGTTCGGCTGCTGGCGGACGTAGCCGCAGGCGACCAGCGTGCGCATCAGCCGGTGGATGGTCGGCAGCGGCAGCCCGCTGGTCGCGGACAGCTCGCTGAGACCCACCTCGCCCCCCGCGTCCGCCATCCGCTCGAGCAGATCGAAGGCGCGCTCGAGGGACTGGACACCGCCGCCGGCGGAGGACTTGGCGGAGTCGGTGGTGCTGGCGCTGGACGTCGGCACGGCGCGTTCCTTTCGGGACTGGCGAGAGGGCAGAAGCCTACCCGGCAGTCGGTTGACTCCCCGCTTGTACGTAGCTACGTTCTGCTTGCTGGAATTCTAATTCCGCTTTGTGGAAACGTCCAGAGTGGGCGCCGATGGCGTGCTGCCCAGAAGTGTGCCCCTTGACGACGCGGAAGCGGGAGTGAAGACTCCTTCAACAGAACGTTGAAATCCGTTACGTAGGTGTAAATCCCGTTTCCTGGGCGTAAAACGGCGGTACAGAGAGGGGTTCGGGTGTCCGACGCTGAACTGGTCCTGCGCTCGACGCGCGTCATCACTCCGGAGGGGACACGGGCCGCCGCGGTCACCGTGTCCGCCGGGACGATCACGGCCGTCCTGCCGTACGACGCCGGGATTCCGGCCGGCGCCCGGCTGGAGGACGTCGGCGACCACGTCCTGCTGCCCGGCCTGGTCGACACCCACGTGCACGTCAACGACCCCGGCCGCACCGAGTGGGAGGGCTTCTGGACCGCCACGCGCGCGGCGGCGGCCGGCGGCATCACGACGCTGATCGACATGCCGCTCAACTCCCTCCCGCCGACCACGACCGTGGACCACCTGCGGGTGAAGCAGGACGTGGCCCGCGACAAGGCGCACATCGACGTCGGCTTCTGGGGCGGCGCCCTGCCCGACAACGTCAAGGACCTGCGCCCGCTGCACGAAGCAGGCGTCTTCGGCTTCAAGGCGTTCCTGTCCCCGTCCGGCGTGGACGAGTTCCCGCACCTCGACCAGGACCGGCTCGCCCGGTCCCTGGCGGAGATCGCCGGCTTCGACGGGCTGCTGATCGTGCACGCCGAGGACCCCCACCACCTCGCCGCCGCCCCGCAGCACGGCGGCCCGAAGTACACCGACTTCCTCGCCTCCCGCCCGCGCGACGCCGAGGACACCGCCATCGCGACCCTCGTCGCACAGGCCAAGCGGCTCCACGCGCGCGTGCACGTCCTGCACCTGTCCTCCAGCGACGCGCTGCCGCTGATCCGCGCCGCCCGCGCCGAGGGCGTCCGCATCACCGTCGAGACGTGCCCGCACTACCTCACCCTGACCGCCGAGGAAGTCCCCGACGGCGCCAGCGAGTTCAAGTGCTGCCCGCCCATCCGCGAGGCCGCCAACCAGGACCTGCTGTGGGAGGCGCTGGCCGACGGCACCATCGACTGCGTCGTCACCGACCACTCGCCCTCCACCGCCGACCTGAAGACCGCCGACTTCGCCGCCGCCTGGGGCGGCATCTCCGGCCTCCAGCTCAGCCTGTCCGCCGTATGGACGGCGGCACGCGCGCGTGGACACGGTCTGGAGGACGTCGTGCGCTGGATGTCCACGCGGACCGCCGCGCTGGCGGGCCTCGGCCGAAAGGGCGCCATCGAGGTCGGCCGCGACGCCGACTTCGCCGTCCTCGCCCCGGACGAGACCTTCACCGTGGACCCGGCCGCCCTCCAGCACCGCAACCGCGTCACCGCGTACGCCGGCAAGACCCTGTACGGCGTCGTGAAGTCCACCTGGCTGCGCGGCGAACGCATCGTCCACGACGGCGAGTTCACCGAGCCGCGGGGCACGCTGCTCGCCCGCCCCCGGTAATCCACCCCGCCCCCGCCCACTCCCGGAAAGGAACCCCTGATCACCGTGACGGCGACCTCCAGCTTCACCGGCGACGCGAACCCCTACTCGGGCGGTGACCCGTACGCCGACTACCGCACCGCCGACTTCCCCTTCACCCAGTACGCCAACCTCGCCGACCGGCAGCTCGGCGCGGGCGTGGTCGCCGCCAACGACGAGTTCTTCGCCCAGCGCGAGAACCTGCTGGTGCCCGAGCGGGCCGAGTTCGACCCCGAGCACTTCGGCCACAAGGGCAAGATCATGGACGGCTGGGAGACCCGCCGCCGGCGCGGTGTCTCCGCCGAGCACCCGTGGCCGACCGCCGAGGACCACGACTGGGCGCTGGTCCGTCTCGGCGCGCCCGGCGTGATCCGCGGGATCGTCGTCGACACCGCCCACTTCCGCGGCAACTACCCGCAGGCCGTCTCCGTCGAGGCCGCGTCCGTCCCCGGCTCGCCCTCTCCCGAGGAACTGCTCGGCGACGACGTGAAGTGGACGACGATCGTCCCGCGCACCGCGGTCGGCGGCCACGCGGCGAACGGCTTCGCCGTCTCCGCCGAGCAGCGCTTCACGCACCTGCGCGTCAACCAGCACCCCGACGGCGGCATCGCGCGCCTGCGCGTGCACGGCGAGGTCGTCCCCGACCCCGCGTGGCTGTCGGTGCTGGGCACCTTCGACGTGGTCGCGCTGGAGAACGGCGGCCAGGTCGAGGACGCCTCCAACCTCTTCTACTCCCCGGCCACCAACACCATCCAGCCGGGCCGTTCCCGCAAGATGGACGACGGCTGGGAGACCCGCCGCCGCCGTGACCTGGGCAACGACTGGATCCGCTACCAGCTGGCCGGCCAGTCCCAGATCCGCGCGATCGAGATCGACACCGCCTATCTGAAGGGCAACAGCGCCGGCTGGGCGTCGGTCTCCGTGCGCGACGGCGAGGACGGCGAGTGGACGGAGATCCTTCCCCGCACCCGCCTGCAGCCCGACACCAACCACCGCTTCGTGCTGCCCGCCCCGGCCGTCGGCACGCACGCGCGCGTGGACATCTTCCCCGACGGCGGCATCTCCCGCCTGCGGCTGTTCGGCTCCCTGACCGAGGACGGCGCGGCCCGGCTCGCCGCCCGCCACCAGGAACTGGGCGGCTGACCCACCCCGCGCGTGGGGCGCCCCGGCCTGGACAGCACCGGGCGCCCCGCGTGTCACCCGTACGGCCCCGATTCCGGCCGCCCGGAACCCACGGGCCCGGGTCCGGCGTTCTTCCCCACGTGACCCTTCAGCAAGAGATCGTCGGCAACGCCATGCAGATGGCGGTCGTCAGCCTGCAACCCGGCCAGACCGTGTACTGCGAGGCCGGGAAGTTCCTCTTCAAGACGACGAACGTGACCATGGAGACGCGCCTGTCCGGCCCGTCCGCAAACGGCAGCGGCGGCCGGCAGGGGCAGGGCGGCGCGGGCGGCGGCGGGATGGGCGGCCTGCTGCGCCAGGCCATGGGCACCGCCATGCAGGTGGGCCAGCGCGCGCTCGCGGGCGAGTCGCTGGCGTTCCAGTACTTCACCTCCCAGGGCGGCCAGGGCACGGTCGGCTTCGCGGGCGTCCTGCCCGGCGAGATGCGCGCGCTGGAACTCGACGGCAGGCGCGCGTGGTTCGCCGAGAAGGACGCCTTCGTGGCCGCCGAGTCCACCGTCGAGTTCGGCATCGCCTTCGCCGGCGGCCGCACCGGCATGAGCGGCGGCGAGGGCTTCGTCCTGGAGAAGTTCACCGGGTACGGCACGGTGATCATCGCCGGCGCGGGCAACTTCATCGATCTCAACCCGGCCGACTTCGGCGGCCGCATCGAGGTCGACACCGGCTGCGTGGTCGCCTTCGAGGAGGGCATCCAGTACGGCGTCCAGCGCATCGGCGGCCTCAACCGCCAGGGACTCATGAACGCCGTCTTCGGCGGCGAGGGCCTGTCCCTGGCCACCCTGGAGGGCAACGGCCGGGTGATCCTGCAGTCCCTCACCATCGAGAGCCTCGCCAACGCCCTGAAGAAGGCCCAGGGCGGTGACAAGCAGGGCCCGACCGGCGGGCTGTTCTCCACGCACGCGGGCTGAACCGATGAGTTCCGGGGGCCGGCGGGGTCCGCAGTGGTGACAGCAGACCCCGCACCCGGAAGAAGGCACCCCTCATGGGTAAGCTCGTCTCCACTCTTTTCGTCACCCTCGACGGCGTCTACCAGGGCCCGGGCGGCCCCGGCGAGGACACCCGGGACGGCTTCACGCAGGGCGGCTGGAGCTTTCCGCTCGGCGACGACGACTCCGGCCGCTTCGTCACCGGGGTCTTCGAGCGCGCCGACGCCTTCCTGCTCGGCCGCCGTACGTACGACATCTTCGCCGCCTACTGGCCGCGGGTGACCGACCCGGCCAACCCCTTCGCCTCCCGCCTCAACACCCTGCCCAAGTACGTCGTCTCCGCCACCCTCCAGGATCCCGCGTGGTCCGGCACCACGGTGCTCGGCGGCGACCTCGCCAAGGAGGTCCAGGCCCTCAAGGAGCGCACCGACGGCGAACTCCAGGTGCACGGCAGCGGCGCCCTCGTGCGCTCCCTGATCGGCCTGCGCCTCCTCGACACCCTGCACCTGCTGACCTTCCCGGTCGTCCTCGGCTCCGGCCGCCGGCTGTTCCCGGACGGCACGGCCCCCACCCGCTTCCGGCACACCGGCGGCCACGTCACCGGTTCGGGCGTCTCCCTCCAGACGTACGACCTGGCGGGCGACCCGGAGTACGGCTCGTACGACCTCCCCGAGGACGCCTGAGGCCGGCCCCGACCCCCGGCCGGCAAATCCCTGGCCGAAGATCGTCGCCGCCGGTACGGTGAGCCCGCCCCGTGCGAGCCGCCGACGTCTCCGCACCCCCACCGGAGACCGGGAGAGCCGCCCGCATGTCCTCGATCGCCGTACCGGGCGCCGCCGCCGCGCCCCGCCGCGCCTGGCACACCGACCTGCCCGTCCTGCTCGTCGCGGTCTGCTGGGGCGCCAGCTATCTCGCCGCGAAGGACATCGTCACCGCCCGTACGGTGCTCGCCGTCCTCGTGCTGCGCTTCGCGCTCGCCGTGCCCGTCCTGGCCGTCACCGGCCGCCGTGCCCTGCGCGCGCTCACCGGCGCCCAGTGGCGCGGCGCGGCCCTGCTCGGGCTGATCCTCAGCGGGATCTTCCTGCTGGAGACCTACGGCGTCGTCCGCACCTCGGCGACCAACGCGGGTCTGATCATCAGCCTCACCATGATCTTCACCCCGCTCGCCGAGGCCGCCGTCACCCGCACCCGGCCCACCCCGGCCTTCCTCGGCGCGGCGCTGCTGTCGGTCCTCGGCGTCGTCCTGCTCACCCAGGGCGGCGGCGTCACCCGGCCCTCGTCCGGCGACCTGCTGATGCTGCTCGCCGCGCTCGCCCGCACCGTGCACGTCCTCGCGATGTCCCGCACCAGGGCCGTACAGGGAGCGGCCGCGCTGCCGCTCACCACGGTCCAACTCGGCGCGTCCGTCGCCGTCTTCGCCCTGCTGTCGGCCCTCTCCGGCACTCCGGCGCCGTGGACGGTCGCGGCGGACCTCGGCGCCCGGGACTGGGCCGGGCTGCTGTTCCTGGCCGTGCTGTGCACGGTGTTCGCCTTCTTTGTGCAGATGTGGGCGGTGCGCCGTACGTCCCCCTCGCGGGTCGGGCTGCTGCTCGGCACCGAACCGCTGTGGGCGGCCGCGACCGGCATCGCGCTCGGCGGCGAACGGCTCGGCACGCTCGGCCTGGCCGGGGGTGCGCTGGTGCTCGCGGGGACCGCGTGGGGGCGCAGGGCGGCAGGTTAACTTTCTGAAAACTCAGCGGACTTGAAGGGAAAATCTTCAACGTTGTCGTTGACATGCCAACGTCTACGCGCGTCATCATGGGGGCATGAGATTCCCCCCACGCACCACTCGCATCGGCGCCGCAGCCGCGCTCCTGTCCGCCCTCGTCGTCGGCGGCACCGTCACCGCCACCTCGGCGAACGCCGCGGCCGACTCGGTCGGCAGCATCTGCTACAGCGCCCTGCCGTCGCAGGCTCACGACACCCTGAACCTGATCGCCCAGGGCGGCCCGTACCCGTACTCGCAGGACGGCGTCGTCTTCTCCAACCGTGAAGGCGTCCTGCCCAGCCAGGCGTCCGGGTACTACCACGAGTACACCGTGATCACGCCCGGTTCGCCCACGCGCGGCGCCCGGCGCATCGTCACCGGAGAGCAGTCCCAGGAGGACTACTACACCTCCGACCACTACGCGACGTTCAACCTGGTCGACTTCGGATGCTGAGCCGACGTACCGGACCCGGAAGAACGGCGCGACAGCGGTGACGCGGTAGACGAACCGCGTCCGACGTACTCGAGCACCTGTCCACCTCGCCCCGCGGCCTCCCCCCACTCCGGGCCGCGGGGCGAGCGGCGTCCGCACCGCCGCCGGCCGGGATCCCGACGCGCGTCGCGCGGGAGCCGTACGAAAGTCGGCGATCTCGCGACTTTGGTAGCCGATCCCGCGCGCGGGGCGGCCGACAGAGGCGGGCTCTGCGTAGATTTGTCGACCGTGAGTGAAGACCGACCCCAGCCGGCCCAGGTTTGGGCCCCCGTCCCCGGGGACGGGCTGCGCCGCTGGATGCTCCCGTCGGCCGTGGTGCGGGAACTGGACCCGGACGCGGTCCCCGAGGGCCGCCGGCCACGCCGCACGGCCCGGGACTGGGCCGTCGACACCTGCTGCTTCCTGATGGTCGTCCTGCTGTACCTGGTGACCGCGGTGTCCCTGGTGCAGCACCCCGACGTGCCCGAGGGGCTCGTCGTCGCCGACGGGGTGCTGGGCGGCCTGTCCTGCCTCGCCGTCTGGGTGCGCCGCCGCTGGCCGGTCGGCCTCGCCGTCGCGATGATCCCCGTCGGCCTCGTCTCCTCGACCGCGGGCTGGGCCGAACTGGCCGCCCTGTTCACCGTCGCCGTGCACCGGCCCTTCCGGTACGTCGCCTGGACCGCCGGCGCCACCCTCGCCTTCGCCCCCCTCTACTACTGGCTGCGCCCCGAGACCGGACTGCCGTACGTGGCCTCCCTGGTCTTCGCGCTGCTGCTCACCGTCTGTGTCGTCGGCTGGGGCATGTTCGTGCGCTCCAAGCGGCTGCTGATGATGAGCCTGCGGGACCGGGCGCACCGCGCGGAGACCGAGGCGCGGCTGCGCGCCGAGCAGGCCCAGCGCCTCGCGCGTGAGGACATCGCGCGCGAGATGCACGAC
Source organism: Streptomyces monashensis (assembly GCF_001866665.1). GTDB lineage: Bacteria > Actinomycetota > Actinomycetes > Streptomycetales > Streptomycetaceae > Streptomyces > Streptomyces monashensis. The sequence goes on from NZ_MLYO01000062.1 coordinate 13,456, forward strand.
GTGCTCGCCCACCGGCTGACCCTGCTGAGCGTGCACGCCGGAGCCCTGGAGTTCCGGCCGGACGCGCCGCGCGAGGAGATCGCGCGGGCCGCCGGTGTCATCCGGGAGAGCTCCCACGAGGCCCTCCAGGACCTGCGGGAGATCATCGGCGTGCTGCGCACCGGCGGCTCCGACGACGCGGCCGGCGGCCGCCCGCAGCCCACGCTCGCCGCGCTCGAACCGCTCGTCGCCGAGTGCCGCGAGGCCGGCATGAAGATCACGCTCGACCATCGCGTCGCCGACCCCGGCGCCGTACCCGCCTCCGTCGGCCGCACCGCCTACCGCATCGCGCAGGAGGCCCTGACCAACGCCCGCAAGCACGCCCCCGGTGCCGAGGTCACCCTCCGCCTCACCGGCACCTGCGGCGACGGCCTCGCGATCACCGTCACCAACCCGCCGCCCGAGTCCGAGGCCCCGCCCGTCCCCGGCTCCGGCCAGGGCCTGATCGGCCTCACGGAACGCGCGACGCTGGCCGGCGGCCGGCTGCAGCACGGCACCACACCCGACGGCGGCTTCGAGATCCGGGCCTGGCTGCCCTGGGGGTGAACGGGCGGGGCCCCGGGCCGCCGCTCCCGGCCGGCCACGAGGGACGGCCCGGCTCCGGCGCCATGGGCCGTGCGAACCGTGATTACGTTGGGCCCATGACGCCGATCAGACTCCTCCTCGTAGACGACGACCCCTTGGTGCGCACCGGACTCGCGCTGATGATGGGCGGGGCCGAGGACATCGAGATCGTCGGGGAGGCCGCCGACGGCACCGAGGTCGAGGAACTCGTCGGGCGCACCCGTCCCGACGTCGTCCTGATGGACATCCGCATGCCGTCGGTGGACGGGCTCGCCGCGACCCGACTGCTCCGCGCGCGTGCGGACGCCCCGCAGGTCGTGGTGCTCACCACCTTCCACGCGGACGAACAGGTGCTGCGCGCCCTGCGCGCCGGCGCCGCCGGGTTCGTCCTGAAGGACACCGCGCCCGCGGAGATCGTCGACGCCGTGCGCCGGGTCGCCGCCGGGGAACCGGTGCTGTCGCCCGCCGTCACCCGCCAGCTGATGCGGCACGCGGCGGGCACCGCCGCCGACTCCCGCCGCTCACGCGCGCGTGAGCGGCTCGCCGAGCTGGGCGACCGTGAGCGGGAGGTCGCCGTCCTGGTCGGCCGGGGCCTGGCCAACGCCCAGATCGCCGCCGAGCTCTTCATGAGCGTGGCCACCGTCAAGACCCATGTCTCGCGCATCCTCGCCAAGCTCGGCCTCAACAACCGGGTCCAGATCGCCCTGCTCGCCTACGACGCGGGACTGCTCGACGAGGACGGGCGCTGAGACTCGACGGGGACGGGCGCTGAAGAGCGGGCACGTGCCGAGAACGGGTGGCCGGGGCGGGCACTAACGTCGCGTGCCGTGCGTTGTCCCGGTACCGGCGCACGTCCGGTGGCCTCGGGGGAGTCCGGAAGGGGAGCTGTGGACAGGCAACAGTCGGTGGATCTGGGGGAGTTCGAGCAAGCGCTGCACGAGGACCCGCATCCGGTGTACGCCCGGCTGCGCGCGCAGGGCCCTGTGCACCGTGTCCGGCTGCCCGGCTGGAGCGAGGACGCCTGGCTGGTCGTGGGGTACGAGGCGGCGCGGACGGCCCTCGCCGACCCCCGGCTGGTCAAGGACACCACCAAGATCGGCGTGACCATCATGGAGCGGGACATGGTCGGCGATCATCTGCTGGCCACCGATCCACCCCAGCACACCCGGCTGCGCGCGCTCGTCACGCGCGCGTTCACGATGCGCCGGGTCGAGCAACTGCGCCCGCGCATCCAGCAGATCACCGATGAACTGCTGGACGAGATGCTCCCGGCGGGCCGCGCCGACCTGATCGGCTCGCTCGCCTACCCGCTGCCCATCACGGTCATCTGCGAACTGCTCGGCGTGCCGGACATGGACCGCGCGGAGTTCCGCAAGATGTCCACCGAGGTGGTCGCGCCGGCCGACGTGGAGACGGAGCAGTCCGCGGTCGTCCGCCTCGGCGAGTACCTCACGGAGCTGATCGAGGACAAGCGCCGCTCCGGCCCCACCGACGACCTGCTGAGCGACCTGATCCGCACCACCGCCGAGGACGGCGACCGGCTCTCCGCGCGGGAACTGCGCGGCATGGCCTTCCTGCTGCTGATCGCCGGCCACGAGACCACCGTCAACCTCATCGGCAACGGCGTCCACGCCCTCCTCACCCATCCCGACCAACTCGCCGCCCTGCGGGCCGACATGAGCCTCCTGGACGGCGCCGTGGAGGAGATGCTGCGCTACGAGGGCCCGGTGCACAGCGCCACGTACCGGTTCGCCGGCGAGCCCCTGGAGATCGGCGGCACACCGATCGGGAAGGGCGAGCACGTGGTGGTCGGCCTCACCGCGGCCCAGCGCGACGACGGCCGTTACGACGACCCCGACCGCTTCGACATCCGCCGCGACACCCGGGGCCATCTCGCCTTCGGCCACGGCATCCACTTCTGCCTCGGCGCACCCCTGGCCCGCCTGGAGGGCCGCATCGCCATCGGCACCCTCCTGCGCCGCGCCCCCGGCCTCGCACTCGACGGCACCCCGGGCGCGTGGCTGCCGGGGCTGCTGATGCGCGGGATGCGCAACCTCCCCCTGCGCTGGTGACCGGCCCCTGACGCCGGCCTGGGGTGCGGGCCGGGCCGGCGTTGGGCCCGCCGTCGTGCCCCCGCCCCCGAGCCGGGCCGCCGTCAGCCGTACGACGGCTGTACCCGGTCCGGGACCTCCGTGAGGGCGACCGGGCGGTGCTCGCGGCGGGAGATCTCGCAGGCCTCGGCGATCCGCAGCGCCTGGAGGGCCTCGTGGCCGTCGCAGGGGTTCGGCCGCTCGCCGCGCACCACGTCGACGAAGGCGTTCAGCTCGGCCTCGTAGGCGGGCCCGAACCGCTCCAAGAAGCCCGTCCACGGCGTGTCCGCGGGCGGCGGCCCGCTCGGCTCGGTCGAGGCGAGCGGCGTACGGTCGTCCAGTCCCACCACGGCCGTGTCCCGCTCCCCGGCCAGCTCCATGCGCACGTCGTAGCCGGCGCCGTTGAGCCGGGTCGCGCTCACCGTGGCCAGCGTGCCGTCGTCGAGCGTGAGCAGGGCTGCGCCGGTGGCCACGTCGCCGGCCTCGCGGAACATCGCGGGCCCGGTGTCCGACCCGGCGGCGTACACGTCCACCACCTCACGGCCGGTCACCCAGCGCAGCACGTCGGCGTCGTGGATCAGCGTGTCCCGGAACAGCCCGCCGGACAGCCTCAGCCAGTCGGCCGGGGGAGGGGCCGGGTCGCAGGTCAGCGCCCGTACGGTGTGCAGCCGCCCGAGCCGTCCCGAGCGCACCGCCTCCCGGGCGCCGGCGTACCCCGCGTCGAAGCGCCGCTGGAACCCCATCTGAAGGATCGTTCCGGCGCGCTCCACCTCGGTGAGCGCCTGCAGGGTGCCGGGCAGGTCGAGCGCGATCGGCTTCTCGCAGAAGACCGGCAGGCCCGAGCGCGCCGCCCGGCCGATCAGCTCGGCGTGTGCCGCCGTCGCCGTGGTGATCACCACCGCGTCCACGCCCCAGGTGTAGATCTCGTCCACCCCCGGGGCCGCCGTCTCGCCCAGCCGGTGCGCCAGTTCCTGGGCGCGCACGGGATCCGCGTCCGTCAGGATCAGCGAGCCGACCTCGCGGTGGCGGCTGAGCGTTCTCGCGTGAAGGGTGCCGATGCGGCCCGTACCGATGACCCCGATGCGCATGGAAACAAAGTGAGGGCGGACCCCGCGCGCTGTCAATGCATATGTCCGGACAATCGGACTTCACAACTTCCCGTCAACCCATCACGCGACTACGCTCAGCCCCGTGCCGAAACCTGATGTGGACCCGACTGTCGCGCTCGACCTCCGTGTGGACCGTAGTTCGCCGGTGCCCCTCTACTTCCAGCTCTCCCAGCAGCTGGAGGCCGCGATCGAGCACGGCGGCCTCACCCCGGGCAGTCTGCTGGGCAACGAGATCGAGCTGGCCGCACGGCTCGGCCTGTCCCGGCCGACCGTCCGTCAGGCCATCCAGTCCCTGGTCGACAAGGGCCTGCTCGTGCGCCGCAGAGGCGTCGGCACCCAGGTCGTGCACAGCCAGGTCAAGCGCCCGCTGGAGCTGAGCAGCCTCTACGACGACCTGGAGGCGGCCGGTCAGCGCCCCGCGACCAAGGTGCTGGTCAACACCGTCGTACCGGCCTCCGCCGCGGTCGCCGCCGCGCTCGGTGTTGCCGAGGGCGGCGACGTGCACCGCATCGAGCGGCTGCGGCTCGCGCACGGCGAACCGATGGCGTACCTGGTCAACCATCTCCCGACCGGTCTGCTCGACCTGGACACCGGGCAGCTGGAGGCCACCGGCCTGTACCGGCTGATGCGCGCCGCCGGGATCACCCTGCACAGCGCCCGCCAGTCCATCGGCGCCCGCGGCGCCACGGCCGCCGAGGCCGAGCGGCTCGCCGAGTCCGAGGGTGCCCCGCTGCTCACCATGCAGCGCACCACCTTCGACGACACCGGCCGCGCGGTCGAGTTCGGCGACCACACCTACCGCCCGAGCCGCTACTCCTTCGAGTTCCAGCTCCTCGTACGGCCGTGACCCGAGTCCCCGGACTCCTCGCAATGTCCGGACAATCGGACGGTCACGGCACCCCCTGCCCTGTCATGAGTGTTCATGGTGTTCGATACTGGATTATTTGGGGCCGCTGAGGACTGATCGCCGGCCCCTTCCGTACGTACGAACACGGCAAGAAGGGCACGGCCTCGTGGCACGGATTCGGACCTGGGCAGTCTTCGCACTGACAGGGGCACTTTCGCTGTCCCTGGGGGCGTGCAGCAGCACCGGCGGCAAACGGGCCGAGGACGCCCGCAAGGCCGCGGCCGCCCAGGGCAGGGCGGCGGTGAACACCCCGCGCTGGACCTTCGCGATGATCACCCACTCCGGGGACGGCGACACCTTCTGGGACATCGTGCAGAACGGCGCCCGGCAGGCCGCCGTCAAGGACAACATCAACTTCCTGTACTCCCACGACGACCAGGCCCAGCAGCAGGCGCAGCTGGTGGACGCGGCCGTGGACAAGAAGGTCGACGGGATCATCGTCACCCTCGCCAAGCCGGACGCCATGAAGGCGGCCGTGGCCCGCGCCGAGAAGGCCGGCATCCCGGTGATCACGGTCAACTCCGGCTCCGAGGAGTCCAAGGCCTTCGGCGCCCTCGCGCACATCGGCCAGGACGAGTCCGTCGCCGGCGAGGCCGTCGGCGACGAGCTGAACGCGCGCGGGAGGAAGAAGGCCCTGTGCGTGCTGCACGAGCAGGGCAACGTCGGCCACGAACAGCGCTGCGACGGCGTGGCCAAGACCTTCCACGGCGCGCTCCAGAAGCTCTACGTCAACGGCACGAACATGCCCGACGTGCAGTCCGCGATCGAGGCCAAGCTCCAGGCCGACACGTCCATCGACTCGGTCGTCACCCTCGGCGCCCCGTACGCCGACACCGCCGTGAAGGCGAAGGGCGACGCGGGCAGCAAGGCCGAGATCGACACCTTCGACCTCAACGCCCAGGTCGCCGCCGAACTGAAGAACGGCACCCTCGGCTTCGCCGTGGACCAGCAGCCGTACCTCCAGGGCTACGAGGCGGTCGACCTGCTGTGGGCCTACAAGTACAACGGCGACGTCCTCGGCGGGGGCAGGCCCGTGCTGACCGGCCCGCAGATCATCACCAAGGACCAGGCGTCCGCGCTGGCCGCGTACACCGAGCGGGGCACCCGATGAACGCCTCCGTTGATGAAAGGATTCTGCGGAGGTCTCCGCTGAAGAAGCTCCTCGCCCGGCCGGAACTGGGCTCCGTCGTCGGCGCCCTCGCCGTCCTCGTCTTCTTCGCCGTCACCGCCGACGGCTTCCTCGACGCCGCCAGCCTCAGCACGGTGCTGTACGCCTCCTCGACCATCGGGATCATGGCCGTACCGGTGGCGCTGCTGATGATCGGCGGCGAGTTCGACCTGTCGGCCGGTGTCCTGGTGACGTCCTCCGCGCTGGTCTCCTCGATGTTCAGCTACCAGATGACGGCGAACACCTGGGTCGGCGTCGGCGTGTCCCTTCTCGTGACGCTGGCCGTCGGCGCCTTCAACGGCTTCGTGCTCACCCGCACCAAGCTGCCCAGCTTCATCGTCACGCTGGGCACCTTCCTGATGCTGACCGGCCTGAACCTCGGCTTCACCAAACTGATCGACGGCACCGTGTCGACGAAGACCATCGGGGACATGGAGGGCTTCCCCGCCGCCCACGCCGTCTTCGCCTCGACGCTCACCGTCGGCGGGGTCGACGTCAAGGTCACGATCCTGTGGTGGCTCGCCCTGGTGGCCGTGGCCTCCTGGATCCTGCTGCGCACCCGCGCCGGGAACTGGATCTTCGCCGTCGGCGGCAACCAGGACGCGGCCCGCGCGGTCGGCGTCCCGGTCGCGCGGACCAAGATCGGCCTCTACATGGGCGTCGCGTTCGGTGCCTGGATCTCCGGCCAGCACCTGCTCTTCTCCTTCGACGCCGTCCAGTCCGGGGAGGGCGTCGGCAACGAACTGATCTACATCATCGCGGCCGTCATCGGCGGCTGCCTGATCACCGGCGGTTACGGCAGCGCGATCGGCTCCGCCGTGGGCGCCCTCCTCTTCGGCATGACCAGCAAGGGCATCGTCTTCGCCGAGTGGAACCCGGACTGGTTCAAGTTCTTCCTCGGAGCGATGCTGCTCCTCGCGACCCTGCTGAACCACTGGGTCCGGGGGCGCGCGGAGGCGACGGCATGACCGACGACGTGACGGACGACATGACGGGCGGCACGGCGGCGGGGACCGCCGAGCGCACGGCTCTGGTCGAGCTGACCGACGTGGCCAAGCAGTACGGCAACGTACGCGCCCTGGAGGGCGTCTCGCTGGAGGTCCACGCGGGCGGTGTCACCTGCGTCCTCGGCGACAACGGCGCCGGCAAGTCGACCCTGATCAAGATCATCGCCGGCCTGCACGGCCACGACGCCGGGACGCTGCGCATCGAGGGCGAGGAGACCCGCCTGACCTCCCCGCGCGACGCCCTGGACCGCGGCATCGCCACGGTCTACCAGGACCTCGCCGTCGTCCCGCTGATGCCGGTCTGGCGCAACTTCTTCCTGGGCTCCGAGCCCCGCAGGGGCGCGGGCCCCTTCAGGCGCCTGGACACCGGCCTCATGCGCCGCACCACCCGCGAGGCCCTGCTCCGCCTGGGCATCGACCTCCGCGACGTCGACCAGCCCATCGGCACCCTCTCCGGCGGCGAACGCCAGTGCGTGGCGATCGCCCGGGCGGTCCACTTCGGCGCGAAGGTCCTGGTCCTGGACGAGCCGACCGCGGCACTGGGCGTGAAGCAGTCCGGTGTGGTCCTGAAATATGTGGCCGCGGCACGCGACGAGGGCCTGGGCGTCGTCCTGATCACCCACAACCCGCATCACGCGTACCTGGTGGGGGACAGGTTCGTCCTGCTCCGCCGGGGCACGATGGTGGGCAATTACACACGGGACGGGATCACCCTGGACGAACTCACGCAGCAGATGGCGGGAGGCTCCGACCTGGACGCTCTGGTCCACGAACTGCGGCGATCCTGAAGGGCGAGGGGAGCTGCGGGCCGCGCCACGACGCACCCGCACCCGGCCGGGCTCACGCGCCCCCGCCCCCTTCCCCGTACGGCACCCATACCTGCGGTGAGGCAGAATCGACGAACGATGAGCACCTATCGCGACCTCACCGCTCCCATCGGCTCCCGCCGAGCCCCCGTCCTGCGCACCGTGGGCACGAGGGAACGCCGCTCCCACCTGACCGCACCCCGGGTTCCCACGGTCGGCATCGACATCGGCGGCACCAAGGTCATGGCGGGCGTCGTGGACGCCGACGGCAACATCCTGGAGAAGGTCCGCACGGAGACCCCGGACAAGTCCAAGAGCCCCAAGGTCGTCGAAGACACCATCGTCGAACTGGTCCTGGACCTGTCCGACCGGCACGACGTGCACGCGGTCGGCATCGGCGCCGCCGGCTGGGTCGACGCCGACCGTAACCGCGTCCTGTTCGCCCCGCACCTGTCCTGGCGCAACGAGCCCCTGCGCGACCGCCTGAGCGGCCGCCTCTCGGTGCCGGTCCTGGTCGACAACGACGCCAACACCGCCGCCTGGGCGGAGTGGCGCTTCGGCGCCGGCCGCGGCGAGGACCACCTCGTCATGATCACGCTCGGCACCGGCATCGGCGGCGCCATCCTGGAGGACGGCCAGGTCAAGCGGGGCAAGTTCGGCGTCGCGGGTGAGTTCGGCCATATGCAGGTCGTGCCCGGCGGCCACCGCTGCCCGTGCGGCAACCGCGGCTGCTGGGAGCAGTACAGCTCCGGCAACGCCCTCGTCCGCGAGGCCAAGGAGCTGGCCGCCGCCGACTCCCCGGTGGCGTACGGGATCATCGAGCGCGTCAAGGGCAACATCGGCGACATCACCGGCCCGCTGATCACCGAGCTGGCCCGCGAGGGCGACGCGATGTGCATCGAGCTGCTCCAGGACATCGGCCAGTGGCTCGGCGTCGGCATCGCCAACCTCGCCGCCGCCCTCGACCCCTCCTGCTTCGTGATCGGCGGCGGTGTCTCCGCCGCCGACGACCTGCTCATCGGCCCGGCCCGGGACGCCTTCAAGCGCCACCTCACCGGCCGCGGCTACCGCCCCGAGGCCCGCATCACCCGCGCCCAGCTCGGCCCCGAGGCCGGCATGGTCGGCGCGGCCGACCTCGCCCGGCTGGTGGCCCGCCGGTTCCGCCGCGCCAAGCGCCGCCGCGTGGAGCGCTACGAGCGGTACGAGCGCTACACCCAGGCCCGCCGCGACCGGGACACCGCGTGACCGCGGCCCTGCCGCGCCAGGCGGCCCCGCCGGACGAGCCGCGCCGCCCCGCCGAGAACCCCGGGCACAAGGCCAGGCGACGTGCGCTCACCCTGCTCATCATCGGCCTGCTGATCGGCATCCCGGCCGGCTATCTGGTGATCTCCGCCAACCAGAGTCGCAACAGCGGCAAGGACAAGGAGGCGAAGTACGCGGCGACGGGGCTCACCCCCGGCCTGCCGTCGGCGCTGCAGCGACGCCTCTACCAGGTGCCGGTTCCTCACCCGGCCGACTCCCCCGCCTCCTACGAGACCAACAACTGGAAGACCAGCCGCCTCTACGTGCAGTTCCGCACCAACGACGCCGGTCTCGACGCCTTCCTGGAGTCGATGGGCACGCGCCGGGAGAAGCTGAGGAAGGGCGACATCGCCATCGCCGCCCGCGACCAGAAGGTCAGCGGCTGGCGCTTCACCGGCACCGGCCCCTGGTGGGGCCTCACCCATGCGCAGAAGAACCCGGCCCCCACCCAGGACGTGGTCGTGAACATGTCCGACCCGAAGAACCCGGTGGTGTACCTCGTCTCGCGCACGGTGCCGTAACGCCGGCCCCCGACCGGTGCCGACCGGTGTCCGGGGCCCGTTGTCAGACCCCGCCCGTAGAGTCGAAGGCGTCTGACGACGTCCGATGACGTCCGACGAGGTCTGTTCCGGTATGCGGGCGGGAGGTGGCAGGACAGATGAGCACGGGCACGGTCGCGGCGGCGGGTCGCACGGACGGTTCCGCGCGGGCCGAGGACCTGGTCCCGGTGCGCCTGGCGTCGGTCTATCTGCCCGCGCCCCTGCCGCGCCAGGGCCGCATCGCCTTCTGGGACCCCGACGGCGGCCCCGTGGCCGGCCCCGGCGACCCCGAGGAGCTCACCGTCGTACGGCGGCACGGTGCCGGTGTGCGCCGCCGGCAGGTCCCCGCGCTGACGCTGCCGCTCGCCGAGGCCCTGCCGCTGCTGGTCCGGGCCCGCCGGGACCCGGCCGCCCACCCGGCGACGGCCTGCTGGGGCGCTGCCGCGCTGCACGCGCTGCGGCTGGTCGCCCGCGGCCGGCTGCTGCCGGGCCTGACCCCCGGCGGGCACGACGCCTGGCGGGCCGGCCCGCTGGAGCCCGACGACATCGCCCATCTGCGCGCGGTGGCCGCGGCCCTGCCCCCGGAGGGCCACGCCGTGCCGCTCGCCGGCACCGGCCCGCTGCGGCTGCCCGAGCCCGAGGCCCTCGTCCGCTCCTTCCTGGACGCGGTCGCCGACACCCTGCCGCGCACCCCGGCCGCCCCGCACACCGCGGGCCGGCCCTTCGCCGCCCGCGAACCCGTGGCCCTGCCCCGGGCGCACGCCTGGGCGGCCGAGGTCGCCGCCGGCATGGACGCGGGGGTACGGATCTCGCTGCGCCTGGACCTGTCCGCGTACGACGTCTTCGACGCCGGTGCGAGCGACGGCGCGCGGGCCGCCGGAGCGGCGATCGTGCAGGTCCACAGCCTCGCCGACCCCACCCTGGTGGCCGACGCGGCGGCGCTGTGGGCGGGGGAGGCCGACGCGGCGTTCGGCCCCCGCGCGCGCGTGGACGCCGCCCTCGCCGTACGGCGCGCGGCCCGCGTGTGGGCGCCCCTGGACCGGCTCGCCGAGCAGGACGTGCCCGACGTGCTCGCCCTGTCCGAGGAGGAGCTGGGCGAACTGCTCGGCGTCGCCGCCTCCCGGCTGGCCGCCGCCGGGGTCGCCGTGCACTGGCCCCGGGACCTCGCCCGCGATCTCACGGCCACCGCGGAGGTCCGCCCGGCACCCGGCTCGGCGACCGACGGCACCGGCTTCTTCGAGAGCGAGGACCTGCTCCGGTTCCGCTGGCAGCTGGCGCTCGGCGGCGACCCGCTCAGCGAGGCCGAGATGGACGCCCTCGCCGAGGCCCACCGCCCGGTCGTCCGGCTGCGCGACCGCTGGGTCCTGGTCGATCCGGCACTGGTCCGCAAGGCCCGCAAGCGCGAACTGGGCCTGCTCGACCCGGTCGACGCCCTGTCCGTCGCACTCACCGGCACCGCCGAGGTCGACGGCGAGACCGTCGAAGCCGTGCCGACGGGTGCCCTGGCGGCGCTCCGCGCGCGTCTCACGGCGGGCCTGCACCCGGCCGACCCGCCCGCGGGGCTGGCCGCCACCCTCCGCGACTACCAACTGCGCGGCCTGGCCTGGCTCGACCTCATGACCTCCCTCGGTCTCGGCGGCTGCCTCGCCGACGACATGGGCCTCGGCAAGACGGTCACCCTCATCGCCCTGCACCTGAAGCGGGCCCGCACCGAGCCGACCCTCGTCGTCTGCCCCGCCTCCCTGCTCGGCAACTGGCAGCGGGAGATCACCCGGTTCGCACCCGGTGTCCCCGTCCGCCGCTTCCACGGCCAGGACCGCACCCTGGACGGCCTGGCGGGCGGCTTCGTCCTCACCACGTACGGCACGATGCGCTCGGCGGCCGAACAGCTCGCCGACCACCCCTGGGGCATGGTCGTCGCGGACGAGGCCCAGCATGTGAAGAACCCCTACTCGGCCACGGCCAAGGCGCTGCGCACCATCCCGGCCCCCGCGCGCGTGGCCCTCACCGGCACCCCGGTGGAGAACAACCTCTCCGAGCTGTGGGCCCTGCTCGACTGGACCACCCCCGGCCTCCTCGGCCCCCTGAAGTCCTTCCGCGCCCGTCACGCGCGCGCGGCGGAGAACGGCGCGGCCGAGGAGAACGGGGCGGCGGTCGAGCGTCTGGCCCGCCTGGTCCGCCCCTTCCTCCTGCGCCGCAGGAAGTCCGACCCGGGTATCGTCCCCGAGCTGCCGCCCAAGACCGAGACGGACCACCCGGTCCCGCTCACCCGCGAGCAGGCCGCGCTGTACGAGGCGGTGGTACGCGAGTCGCTGCTCGCCATCGAGACCGCGGAGGGCATCGCCCGCAGGGGCCTGGTCCTGAAGCTGCTGGGCGCCCTGAAGCAGATCTGCGACCACCCCGCGCTCTACCTGAAGGAGGAGTCGGGCGGGGGTCGCCCGGCGCACCGCTCCGGCAAACTCGCCCTGCTCGACGAGCTGTTGGACACCCTGCTCGCCGAGGACGGCTCGGCGCTGGTCTTCACCCAGTACGTCGGCATGGCCCGCCTCATCACCGCGCACCTGTCCGCCCGCGCGATCCCGGTGGACCTGCTGCACGGCGGCACCCCGGTCCCGGAACGGGAGCGCATGGTCGACCGCTTCCAGGACGGTGAGACCCCGGTCCTGGTGTTGTCCCTGAAGGCGGCGGGCACCGGCCTGAACCTCACCCGCGCGGGTCACGTCATCCACTTCGACCGCTGGTGGAATCCGGCGGTGGAGGAGCAGGCCACCGACCGCGCCTACCGGATCGGCCAGACCCAGCCCGTCCAGGTCCACCGCCTGGTCACCGAGGGCACGGTCGAGGACCGCATCGCCGAGATGCTCACCGCCAAGCGTGCCCTCGCCGATGCCGTCCTGGGCTCCGGCGAGGCGGCCCTGACCGAGCTGACCGACCGCGAACTGTCCGACCTCGTCTCTCTCCGGAGGACCCCATGAGCCTCCCCCCGCAGGACCCCACGGCGTCCCCCGCCCCCCGCCCCGCCGACGCGGCCCGCCAGGCCCTGCGGGCGGCCCGGCGACGTGCCGACGCCGCGCGCGAGGAGGTACGGGACGGGGAGCAGGCGACTCCTGCCGCCGCGGCCGCCGGGGCCACGGGCGAGCAGGCGCGAGAGCGGGAGGGGGCGGCCGGGGCCGAGGAGACTCCTGCCGGCATGGCTCACCGAGTGCTCAGGGAGGCACGGGAACGGTCGAAGGCAGAGCGCGCGTCGGATTCCGGGACGGCGGAGGAGGACTCCGCCGGCACAGCGGAGGCACCGGCGGGGCGGGGCGGCGCTGAGGCGTGGCCGGAGAGCGTGGCCGTACCCCGCCCTGCCACGGCCACGGACCCGGCTGACGCCACCATCCCGGTCCGGGACGAGACCCCCGCGACCCGGGCCCGCCCCGGCACTCCCGCCGCCGGCCGGCCCGCCGACATCGCCAGGGAAGCGCTGCGAGCCGCACGGCGGGAGGCGGTTCGGGCCCTGGCCGAGGCCGAGGCGGACGCGGCGGAACGAGGTGCCGCGCGGGCCAGGCGGACGGCGCAGCCCCGTCCCCGAGGCGGTGCGCCCGCACCCGGCGGCTCCGTCGCGGCCGAGCCCGGACCGGAGTCCCCGGCGATCCGGAGCAAGGCCGCCCAGGACATGCGGCACTACCTGGCCAACGCCTTCCGGATGCCCACCTGGTCCGACACCCCGGACGAGGAGACCCGGCCCTCGGACACCAGCGCCGGCGCCGGCGGCCACACCCACCCGGAGCCCTCGCCCACCGCCCCCGTATCCACTGCCGACGAGACCCACCCGTCACCCACCTCTGCCGCCGCCGACCCCGACCACCCCGCCACTGCCCCCGCCTCCGCGCGCCCGTACCTGCCCGCCACCATGGCCACCCCCCACCGGGACACCGAACTGCGGCGTACGTTCCCGGCGTTCGCGGCGCGTGCGGCTGCCGACGGGGTTGCGCCGTTCGCCGGGACCTGGTGGGGCAACGCGTGGGCCGACGCGCTGGAGCAGGGGGCGCTGGACGCCAAGCGACTGGCGCGGGGCCGGGGTTACGCCGACCAGGGGCACGTCGACGCGATCACCGTGACACCGGGGCTGGTGCTGGCGTACGTACGCGGCAGCCGGCCGCGGCCGTACCGCGTGCAGGTGCGGGTCCGGACGCTGGAGGACGAGGACTGGGAGCGTTTCCTGGACGCGGCCGCCGACCGGCCAGGGCACATCGCCGCGCTGCTCGACAGGGAGCTGCCCCAGTCCCTCGCCGACTGCGGTGCGCCGCTGCTGCCCGGGCCAGGTGACCTCGCCCCGCAGTGCAGCTGTCCCGACTCCGGGCACCCCTGCAAGCACGCCGCCGCGCTCTGTTACCAGACGGCCCGGCTGCTCGACGCCGACCCGTTCGTGCTGCTCCTGCTGCGCGGCCGGGGCGAGAAGGACCTGCTCGACGCGTTGTCCCGGCGCAGTGCGGCCCGCGCGGCCCGTGCCGCCCAGGAGCGGCAGGTCGACTCCCTGTCCGGCGTGCGCGCCACCGACGCCCTCGCGCCCCGCCGACTGCCGCCGCTGCCCCCGCCGTTGCCCGTGCCGCCCCATTGCGGGCAGCCACCGGTCTATCCCGCGGCCCCCGGCGGCCCGGACCCCTTCGCCCTGGACCAGCTCGCGACCGACGCCGCCGCCCGCGCGCACGCGCTGCTCGACACCGGCCGTGACCCGGTGGGGGAGCTGACCCTGTGGCAGGACGCGGTGCGCCTCGCCGCCGCCCGCCCCGGCTCCGGCCTCACGGCCGCCACCCGCACGCTGTACGCCACGCTCGCCACGGCCGTCGGCCGTACCGCGTCCGACCTCGCGCGGGCCGTCGCCGCCTGGCGGCAGGGCGCGTCCGCCGGGCTGGCCGCCCTGGAGGAGCCGTGGGATCCGCCGGCCGGCCGCTTCGACCGGGCCCGCCCGCTGCTGCTCGCCGCCGACCTCCCGGCGTTCCGCCCCTGGCGCAACCGCCTCACCCACCCGCAGGGCCACGCCCAGCTCCGCCTCGGCCGCGACGGACTGTGGTACGCCTACGAGTCCGAGCCCGGCCGCGACGACTGGTGGCCCCGCGGCACCCCGGACCTCGACCCGGTGGGCGCCATGACCGGCCTCGGCACCCCGGAGGGCCTCTAGTCCGTACCGCCGAGTCCTCCGGCAGGGGCGCGCGGGGCAGCCCCGCGGCCGTGGACCCTCGCCGCCGCCCTCCCTCATCGCCCCGGCACGTGTGGAGAGCGCCGCGGGAACTGTGGGGGTCCGGTGTGGTGGTCCGGGGTGGTGCGCGGGGGCCGAAGAGCCGGTGGCATCATGACCGGCCGGATCGACATCGGGTGGGCGGGGGAGACGTGACACCGGTGAGGGCGGGAAGAGCCCGGGCGGGAACCCGGAGCGAGCCGAGGACCAGGCTGGGCCGTGTCGGGATGGTGCTGTTCGGGGTGTTCGCAGGGGTGCTGTTCAGTGGCCTCGGCATCGGCGGCGCCGTGGGTCTCGCCGACGGCATGAAGTACTCCATGCGGATGTCCGGCACCCCGGGGCTGCTGCGGATCGAATACTGCGAGACCTCCGGCACCGGCAAACAGCGTCACACCGACTGCTACGGAGACTTCCGCTCCGACGATCACCGGGTCACGGACGCGTACGCCTCCATCGGTGAGTCGTTCACGGCGGGGACGGTCCTGCCGGTCCAGCGGGACGCGAGGGGCCATTGCTACCTTGTCGGGGTCGCTCCGACGGCCGGGAGGCTGGCCGGGATCTGTGTCGGCGTGGTGGCGTTCGTCGCCGGCCTGACCCTCCTGTGTGGCGCGTTCTCCACCGCGATGCCCCGGCTGGGCGGGCGGATCGGCGCGGCGTTGTGGTCCCCCGGGGCCGGCCGGCTGCTGAGGAGGCTGCTGCTGGCGTGCGGCATCGGTTTCGCCGTCTTCGGCGTGGCCGGCGTGATCGGATGGCTGGCCATGCCCTGAGGCCGGACATCCGATGACCGGGGACAGCCATTGATCGCACATACGGGTGATCGGACCTATGTGATAGAGCCTGGCCCGGCCAGGATCTACACTCAGTTGGTAGCCGCAAGCAACGGTACGTGAGTGAAGATCGGCACGGGCCGCCGGAGGCCGTGAGTGAGCAGCGCGCTCGCACGTCGATCGGGGATTGGTGCAGCGCCCCCACGGCGACCCGGCGACCCACAGGAACACGAGCCTCGGAGCCGGGAAGAGCCCGGGGGGCGAGGCGAGGCAAGGAGATTCGTACGCATGACCATGTCAGCGTCCCCGGCCCGCGGGGGAACCGCAGAGATATCCGCGTCGCCACCACCGGCCGGCAGAATGACGCACCGGCAGATCATGACGATCCTCAGCGGCCTGATGCTGGGGATGTTCCTCGCGGCTCTCGACCAGACCATCGTCAGCACCTCGATCCGCACGATCGCCGACGATCTGCACGGCCTCAGCTCGCAGGCGTGGGTCACGACCGCGTATCTGATCACCTCCACCATCAGTACGCCGCTGTACGGCAAGCTGTCCGACATCTACGGCCGCAAGCCGTTCTTCCTCGCGGCCATCTCGATCTTCATCGTCGGCTCGGCGGCCTGTTCGTTCGCCACCTCGATGACGGAGCTGGCGGCCTTCCGGGCCTTCCAGGGCATCGGCGCGGGCGGCCTGATGGCACTGGCGCTGGCGATCATCGGTGACATCGTCCCGCCCCGCGAGCGGGCCCGCTACCAGGGCTACATGCTCGCGATGTTCGGCTCCTCCAGCGTGCTCGGCCCGCTGATCGGCGGTTTCCTCGCGGGCCGCGGCAGCATCCTGGCCATCACGGGCTGGCGCTGGGTCTTCCTGGTCAACGTGCCGGTCGGCATCATCGCGCTGTTCGTCGTCGCCAAGGTGCTGAACCTCCCGCACACCCGCCGTGAACACCGCATCGACTGGTGGGGCGCGCTCACCATCGCCATCGGTGTCGTACCGCTGCTGCTCGTCGCCGAGCAGGGCCAGGACTGGGGCTGGGGCTCCACCAGGTCCCTCGTCTGCTACGGCGTCGGCGCGGTCGGTCTGATCGTGTGGGTCCTCGTCGAACGGGCGATGGGCGAGGAGGCCCTGATCCCGATGCGGCTGTTCCGCAGCGCCGTGTTCAGCAAGATGAGCCTGCTGTCCGTGCTCGTCGGCATGGGCATGTTCGGCGGCATGATGATGGTCCCGCTGTACCTCCAGATCGTGAAGGGGGTCAGCCCCACCAAGTCCGGCCTGCTGATGCTGCCGCTGATGGTCGGCATGATCGCCGGCACCATCGTGGTCGGCCGCATCATCCAGCAGACCGGCAAGTACAAGATCTTCCCCGTCATCGGCACCCTGCTGATCATCGCCGCGCTGCTGCTGTTCCACTACCGGGTGGAGTGGAACACCGCGCTGCCCGAGACCATGGCCTACATGGCGCTGTTCGGCATCGGTCTCGCCGGCTGCATGCAGATCCTGACCCTGGCCGTGCAGAACGCCGTGGAGCCCAAGGACATGGGCGTGGCGACCGCGTCGGCCACCTTCTTCCGGCAGATGGGCGGCACCGCCGGTACCGCGATCTTCCTCTCCGTGCTGTTCAGCACCGTCGGCGACAAGATCGGCTCCGCCTTCCGCTCCGCCGCGCAGACGCCCGCGTTCCAGGCCGCGCTGCACGACCCGGCCGTCCGCGCCGACCCCGCCAACGCGCCCGTGCTGGACATGCTCAAGCACCCCGCGGCGAGCGGCAGCGGCGGTTCGGGCGTGCTGAACGACTCCTCGTTCATCCAGCGGCTCGACCCGCGCCTGGCCGAGCCGTTCAAGGTCGGCTTCACCGACTCGATGCAGCTCGTGTTCCTCATCGCCGCCGGCGTGATGGTCCTGGGCTTCCTGGTCGCCGTGTGGACCAAGGAGGTTCCGCTGCGCAAGGTCTCCGGACTGGAGGCGCAGGCCGCCGAGGAGAACGGCGCCCCGGCCGTCGAGCAGGCCGCCGAGCCCGTCGCCGAGCTCGTCGCCGCAGAGCCCGCCGCCGGGCCCGCCGGTGACGACCGACCCACCGCCGTGTCGCCCGCCGACCGGTTCGCACCCGTACCGGGCGGCCCGTCGTACGTCGTCCGGGGCCATGTGCTGGACGGCGCCAACGCGCCGGTGGCGCAGGCCGTGATCACCGTGATCGACGTCGACGGACGGCAGCTCGGCCGCGCCGTCACCGGCCCCGACGGCGGCTACACGGTGTCCGTCACCGGCCCCGGCACCTATGTGCTGATCGCCGCCGCCGGTTCCCGCCAGCCGCAGGCCGTCACCGTGCTCGTCGGCGAGGAGCCGGTCGTCTGCGACCTCGCGCTCAGCGGCACCGTCGCCCTGTCCGGGGTCGTCCGCGACGCCGACGACGCCCGCCCGGTGCCCGCGGCGCTGCTGGTCGCCACCGACGTGCGCGGCGAGGTCGTGTCCTCCGGGACCACCGCCGAGGACGGCACGTTCACGCTCGCCGAACTGGTCCCGGGCAGCTACACGCTGGTCGTGAACGCGCCCGGACACCGCCCGGCCGCACTTCCCGTCGAGGTCACCGCGGGCGCCGGGGAGGTCCACGAGATCCGCCTGGAGTCGAGTGCGCGGCTGGGCGGGGTCGTCACCACCCCCGCCGGCACGCCGCTCGACGATGCCAAGGTCACGCTGCTGGACTCGGCCGGAAACGTGGTCGGCACCGCGGTCACCGGCACCGACGGGGTCTACGGGTTCACCGACCTGGACGGCGGCGAGTACACCGTCATCGCCAGCGGCTACGCCCCGGTCGCCACGTCCGTACGTCTGGACGGCAGCGGCGTGACCGACTTCGACCTGGAACTGTCCCACCAGGACGAGGCCCGCTAGGCGCTCCGCCGGAAGTGCCGCACGGCGCCGTCGGTCGTCCGCGGGGCCGTCGCGACGGGTCGCGCCCACGCGGCGGAGCCGCATATCGACACAGCCCCGCGCCCCTTCGGGGCGCTGCCGGACCGCACCGGACTTCGCCGGACCCGCTGAGCGACCCGCGGCACGCACACCGGGAGGGCCGGCCGGGCGACCACTGGGGTCGCCGGGCCGGCCCTCCGTGATCGGCGTGCGCGACGAAGGGGGCTGGGGCTTCCCTCTGGCGCGCCGCCCTCAACCGTTCCGGTTCAGGTACGGGAGAGATGACGGACAGGTATGTCCGATCGGCGGCTTGCGGGCAGGGGAATGTCGCCACGGCGGCATCGACTTCCGAGCGATGGAACTTCCGCCACGTGGGACTCCGGGAGGCCCGCGCCGCCCATCGGTCCCGGGGAAGCGCGTGGCCCCCGCGGTGGAGGAACTCCGCGACCTGTGAGCCCGCCTGCAGGGAAGCGACCTGCCTGCTCTGTTGCCATGGGCACGCCTGCCGCACCGGACCGCAGCCGTCTGCACATCCTGGTCGTCGAGGACGACGACACCATCGGACGCCACCTGGAAACCGGCCTGCGCGTCAACGGCTACGCCTCCGCATGGAGCCGCACCGGCGCCTCGGCCCTGGCGGAGACGGACCGCACCGCCTACGACGCCGTTCTCCTGGACCTCGGCCTGCCCGACCTCGACGGACTGGACCTCGCCCGCACCCTGCGCGCACGCTTTCCCGACCTGCTGATCGTCATCCTCACCGCTCGCACCGACGACATCGACGTCATCGCCGGCCTGGACGCAGGCGCCGACGACTACCTGGTCAAGCCCTTCAGCCTCACCGTCCTGCTGGCCCGCCTCCGCGCCCACCTGCGCCGCCAGACCGGCACGTCGCAGCCGCAGCCCTCACTACGGCTCGGCGACCTGGTCATCGACACCACGTCCCGCCGCTGCACCCTCCACGACACGGAGATCTCCTTGCGGCCGAAGGAATTCGACCTCCTCGCCCTGCTCGCCAGGAACCCCGGCATCGCTGTCTCGCGAGAAACGCTGATGGCACAGGTGTGGGACGAGAACTGGTTCGGCCCCACCAAGACCCTGGACGTCACCATGGCCGGCCTGCGCCGACGTCTCACCCAGGCCGCCGAGGAGTCCGCCCGCCCGTGCCGGTTGCCTCACATCACCACGCTCCGAGGGCACGGCTACCGCCTCGAGCGCTGCGGCTGGAGCGATGAGGCCGGGACGAAGAGTTGACTGGCCCTCGCCTGTCCGCGCAGCAGGGTCTGCACTCATCATCCGGCCGACGCCATCCGGTCAGCGACCGCCCACGAGAGTCTGCGGACGTGCCCGGGCCGCCTGCGCTGTCCGCGGCTCGCCGGCGTGTGCCAGGGCGGCGCGGTTCTCTGCGCAGCCCTGGCACACGGAGCCCGTCGGCCGGGTGGGCCGGCCGGGCGCTGTGCGGTCTGTCAGCCCATGTCCGTCAGGAGCGCGTTCAGTTCCTTCTCCTGCTGGGCAGGCGACATCGGCGGGTTCGAGTGATCGATGCCGAAGGTCTTGAGCACCTTGTCCATCTGGGCGTCGATGGAGGTCCAGCCGGTCTGGTCCAGCGGCTGCAGCGAGTCCTGGTCGGCGTCCCACAGGTCACGCAGCTTCTGGGCGGCCGTGTGGGCCCCGGCCGCGTTCCCCGAGCGTGCGTCCTGGAGCGAGGTGGAGGCGAGGGTCTTCAGCGCGGCGACCTTGGCGGGCGGGAACTTCTTCACCGCCTGTCCGGGAGCCATCTGGACGGCGGAGGTGGTGTCGGTCTCCGGCGCCGGGCCGACGTGCGGCTGGCCGTGGGCCCAGACCAGCAGGCCCGCGGTGGCGACGGCGAGCAGTCCGAAGCCGGCGAGCGCGGTGCGCTCCTTGCGCGGGTTGCTGGTGGCCGGTGCGGCGTGGGTCGCCTCGTGGGTCTCGGTCACGTCCGAGCGCGTCACCGTCAGGTAGATGACCGTCGCCAGAATCAGGCCGAGGAAGATCAGGCTGGTGGTGAACGTGCCCAGGTCGAGACCGGTCGGGTCGCCCGGGTTCTGGGCGACCTTGGGGGAGGCGAGCCAGTCGCCGATGTTCGCGCCCAGCGGGCGGGTCAGGATGTAGGCGAGCCAGAAGGACAGCACGGGGTTGGCGCCGAACTTCCACAGCAGCGTGATCGCCGCGATGAGGCCGAGCGGCAGCAGGACCGAGACTCCCGGGCTCCAGCCGGTGAGCTCGAGGGTCCAGTCGCCGGTCGCGGTGCCGAGCGCGAAGGTGACGAGAACGGCGAGCCAGTAGAACGACTCACGCGGCAGCGTCGTGACCGAGTGGATCGACAGCGTGCGCTCACGCGCCCACCACACGCCGAAGACCACCGCGAGCAGCACCGAGAAGACTGCGGAACTGATCCACAGCGGCACGTTCAGCTGGTCGGTCAGGATGTCGGTGTACAGGGTGCCCGTGACGCTGACAACGACCACGGTCAGCCAGTAGGGGAACGGAACGTACCGCTTCAGCCGCAGCTGGACGGCCAGAACCACCACGAACACCGCGGTGAAGATCCAGGCCGTGTTCACCAGGCCGACGCCCAGCTTCATGTTGATCCAGTCGGCGAAGCTCTCACCGACGGTCGTGCACAGGATCTTGATCACCCAGAACCAGACGGTGACCTCGGGAACCTTGTTGAGCATGAGACGCCCGCTGCGCGTGCGTGCTTCCGTTGTCGTTGTCATGCGGGGAGGTTTACGCGGGGAATCTGCACATAACCTGACTACGCGGTTGCGCGGGCGGCCGGGAGCGTCACCTCGACGTGACCGCGGCCGTCCGCGATCGCGCGGACCTCCGCACCGGCCGAGGCGGCGATGCGCCGGACCACCGGCAGCCCCAGCCCGTACCCGTCGCCGCCGCTCACCCCCGCTTCGAAGACCCGGTCGACGTCCGCGGGATCGAATCCGGGGCCGTCGTCCAGGACATCGACCACGATGGCCTCGCCCTGGAGGCGCGCAGTGATCCACACTCGGGACTTCGCATGCCGCAGGCCGTTGTCCAGCAAGGGCGACAGCAGCGACACGGCGACGTCGGCCGCAACGGCGACCTCGACCTTCGCGGGGAAGGCGACCTCGACCGCGCGGCCGGCGATCGCCTGCCGTGCGGCGGAGCGCAGATCGCACCGGGTCCCCTTGTCCGTCCGTGCGCGCGCGGCGCGCAGAAGCGTCGTGATCGCCGCATCGAGGCGGTCGACCTCGCTCAGCACCGCCTCCGTCGGCACCGGCCCGCCGGACAGCTGCGCCAGCTGTGCCTCGGCCCGCAGGACCGTGAGCGGTGTCCGCAGCTCGTGGGCGATCTCGTCGGTGAGCCGGCGCTCGTCCGCCAGCGCGTTGTCGACGCGCTCCAGAAGATGGTCCAGGGTCCGCCCCAGTTCCCCGAACTCGTCGCGGGGAACCCCGAGGTTGAAGCGGCGCCCGGGTTCGTGATGGCCCCAGTCGTCGGCGAGGGCGGCCATCTCGTGCACGACCCGCAGCGCGCGGTGTACCACGAGGTGTGCGACACCGCCGGCGAGGAGGATCGTGAGGCCGCCCAGTATCAGGGACAAGGCAAGGCTGCGCTGTTCGGATGTCTCGTAGGGCGTGAGGTCCACCCGGACGATCACCATGACGTGGTGGCCGTCGATCGGGACCTTCCGCGCGTACAGGAGGTAGTTGCCGACGGACGCGGTCTGCGACCGCTCCGAGTCCGCCAGCTCCTCGACGCGATCGACCACGCTCGGCGGTACGTTCCCGTCGATCAGGCGGCCGTCGGCATACACCCAGGCGACCTCGTCCAGCGCCTCGCTGCTGTTCTCCGTGAGCACGACACGGCCGCCCTTGGCGGTGACGTTCGCCGCGACCGCCTCGGCGCGGGTACGCGCCAGATCGTGCGCGTCGGTGTCCGTCACCCGGCTCAGCAGCACGTGCGAGACCACGACCAGGATCGCGACCACGGCGGTGGCGATCAGCACGGTGAGCGCGACGACTCTGCTGCGGAATCCCGTCACTGCCATCGGTAGCCCACGCCGCGGACGGTCGCCAGACGCTCGGCCACACCCAGCGGAGCGAGCTTGGTCCGCAGCCGGCGCACATAGGAGTCGAGGGTGTTGTCGCTGACCTGCGCCCCGTGCGGCCAGCCGGCGGCGATCAGGGCGTGGCGGCGTACCGCGTCGCCCTGCGAGGCGATCAGGCGGCCCAGCAGCCGGTACTCGGTCGGGGTCAGGCTCATGCTCACCGCATCGTAGGTCACCACGTGCTTCGCCGGATCGAGGACGACCTCGTGCGGTGCGGGCGCCACGGTGGCCCGGCGCAGCAGCGCTCGGACGCGGACCAGTAGTTCCGGGATGTCGAAGGGCTTGGTCAGGTAGTCGTCGGCGCCGGCCTCGAAGCCGCCCACCTTGTGATGCAGGCCGTCCAAGGCGGTGAGCATCAGCACCGGCGCATCCACGCCGCGAGCCCGCAGGGCCAGGCAGACGTCGCGGCCGTCGGCGTCCGGCAGTCCGAGATCCAGGACGACCAGGTGGGGCGCCGGTGCGAGCTGCCGCAGCAGGCTGTCGGCCGTGGCGGCGACGGAGACGGTGTGACCGTCGTGCTCCAGGGCGCGCCTGAGGACGCCGCGGACCGCCGCGTCGTCTTCGCACACCATGATGAAAGCCACGTGCTGACCCTAGATACTCCCGTCCCGGTTCTCCATCTTCCCTGGTCAGCCGCCTGACGGTCGGGAACGGTCCACTGGTGCCGCACGGCCCTGCCCTGCCATGAAGCCGCGACGGTCGTGCGCGAGGGGCCGAGCCTGCAGCAGCGGTGTTCGCGGGAGGACGACAATGGGTCGCATGGGCTCTGTGCAGGAGTACCTCGACTACATTGCGCCAGGTCACCGTCGGCTCTTCGACCGGGTGAGCGGGCTGATCCTGGAGGAATTCCCGCAGGCGAGCGTGGCGCTGTCCTACGGAATGCCCACCTACCGGGTCGAAAAGCGCAGGCTGCACATCGGTGTCTGGCAGCACGGCGTCTCGATCTACGGGTGGGGAACGGACCGCGATGGTGGCTTCAGCTCCCGCCATCCCGAGCTCATCAGCGGAAAGGCCACCATTCGGCTGCGGTCCACGGACATGGCGGCCGTCACCGACGATGAACTGCGCGCTCTCATCCGTGCCGCGCTGAAGCCCTGACCGGGGACCCGGCCCCGCACGCAGGCACAGCCAGGCGGCCCCTGGACGGCCCGACCGCGTTCCGCCCTCGCGGTTGAATGTGCGGTGACGTTCGTTGGTCTGACCGTTGGGGGTGCTCGCATCCTGGGAACAGGCTGCGGCAGCTTGCGCGCATCGGTGTCCTGCGGTTCCCCGCGTCAGGCCGGACCCGTACGACTCGGTTGGCGGCCTGAGCCACCGCCATCCAGACCACATCAGGCAATGCTGCCGGTGCCCTGGCCGTCCGGACGAATCCGGGAAGCCCGACACCCACGTTGACGAGGGCGAAGAGCCCCTGCCGTACACGGCTCGGCATCCGCCTCCTCGACGCCCCGGACGCGTGGCCGAACGCAACGCCCCGCAACTGCCAGCACGAGTGGGCCAGTGCCGCCACCCTACTGATCACGATGGGGGACAATCCCGAGCGACTGGGCACGGAGGCGTCGTTCGCTGCGTTGTGCGGGGTCAGCCCGGTCGAGTATGCGTCGGGCCGCCGGAGCTCGCGCCGGCTCAACCATGGCGGCGACCGCCAAGCCAACGCCGCACTGCACCGCATCGTGTTCACCCGCCTGCGCTACGACCCGCGCACGCAGGCGTACGTCGAACGCCGCACCCAGGAGGGCAGGACCCGGCGTGAGATCATCCGATGCCTCGAGCGATACGCCGCCCGGCCTGCTGGCCGAGGGTCCGGATGCGGGCATGCGCGGCGTTGACCGCGCGTTGACCTGTCGAGAGCCGGTCCCACCGGCCACGGAAGGGCACTCGCACCGTGCCGCCCGCGCCCCGATAGCCCTTGTCCGCCCAGCAGGCCAGGCCCGCCTCGGTGAGGGCGTCGATGATGCCGTGGGTTCGGGCGGCCTTGATGTCGTGCACAGAGCCGGGCAGGGTGGACGAGGCCCACAGCAGCTTGCCCCACATCGGTCCAGCCGGTGACCGCCGAGGTGCAGAGCTCGGACTCCTCCGCGGGGGCGGTCTACGTCGTACTGCACGACGTGGCAGACGAGAGCCGGGCCCGCGAACTCGCAGCCGCCCTGCACGCCGCCCTGTACGGAAACCTGGCGCCGCTCGCCCGCGCGATACCCACCGCATCCTGACCAGCCGCCTTCAGGACCCCGAGATCATCTCGTGGCGGCTTTTGAGCTCACCTTGGCTGGACCCCGCCTTGACCCCTCCCTGTCCGGCCGCCGGCGTCATCGGATCGTCCCCGGACACCCGTTGTGGTGCCCCGACCCTGTCGGGAGGAGGTAATGGATCACCTGTCCCGCTCTCCGGGTACCGTCAGGGTATGAGTCATCCGCACCCCGAGCTGAAAGCCGCCCCGCCCCTTCCCGAAGGGGGGCTGCGGGTCGTCGCCCTGGGCGGCCTGGGTGAGATCGGCCGCAACATGACCGTCTTCGAGCACGCGGGCAAGCTGCTCATCGTCGACTGCGGCGTGCTGTTCCCCGAGGAGATCCAGCCCGGTGTGGACGTGATCCTGCCGGACTTCACCTCGATCCGGGACCGGCTGGACGACATCGTGGCCGTGGTCCTCACCCACGGCCACGAGGACCACATCGGCGGCGTGCCGTACCTCCTGCGCGAACGGCGCGACATTCCCGTCGTCGGCTCCAAGCTGACGCTGGCGTTCCTGGAGGCCAAGCTCAAGGAACACGGCATCCGACCGCGCACGGTGCGGGTGCGGGAGGGCGACCGGCGTGGCTTCGGGCCCTTCGACTGCGAGTTCGTGGCGGTCAACCACTCCATCCCCGACAGCCTCGCGGTCGCGATCCGCACCCGGGCCGGGATGGTGCTGCACACCGGCGACTTCAAGATGGACCAGTTCCCTCTCGACGACCGCATCACCGACCTGCGCGCCTTCGCCCGCCTCGGCGAGGAGGGCGTGGACCTGTTCCTCACCGACTCCACCAACGCCGAAGTACCCGGCTTCACCACCTCCGAGCGAGAGCTGAACCCGGCGATCGAGCAGGTGATGCGCACCGCGCCGCGCCGGGTCATCGTCTCCAGCTTCGCCAGCCACGTGCACCGCATCCAGCAGGTCCTGGACGCCGCCCACCAGCACGGCCGCAAGGTCGCCTTCGTCGGCCGGTCGATGGTCCGCAACATGGGCATCGCCCGTGACCTGGGCTATCTGAAGGTCCCCTCCGGTCTGGTCGTGAGCACCAAGGAGCTGGAGAAGCTCCCGGACCACAAGATCACTCTGGTGTGCACCGGCTCCCAGGGCGAACCGATGGCCGCGCTGTCACGGATGGCCAACCGCGACCACATGATCCGCATCGGCAAGGACGACACCGTCCTGCTCGCCAGCTCCCTCATCCCCGGCAACGAGAACGCCATCTACCGGGTGATCAACGGACTCACCCGGTGGGGCGCCCACGTGGTCCACAAGGGCAACGCCAAGGTGCACGTCTCCGGGCACGCCAGCGCCGGCGAACTCGTCTACTGCTACAACATCGTCAAACCCCGCAACGTCATGCCCGTGCACGGCGAATGGCGCCACCTGCGGGCCAACGCCGACCTCGCCATCCGTACCGGTGTCGACCCGGACCGGGTCGTCATCGCCGAGGACGGCGTCGTCGTCGACCTGATCGACGGACGCGCGTCCATCACCGGCAAGGTCCCCGCCGGCAACGTCTACGTGGACGGCATGGAAGTCGGCGGCGCCACCGAGGCGTCTCTCAAGGACCGCCTCACCCTCGCCGCCGAAGGCGTGGTGACGGTGGTGGCGATCGTCGACGCGGACACCGGCGCCCTCGCCGAGGCCCCCGACTTTCTGGCCCGGGGCTTCGTCCACGACGACGCCACCTTCGAGTCGGTCATCCCTGTCATCGAGAAGACCCTGGCCACCGCAGCCGAGGAAGGCGTCGGGGACGCGCGCCAACTCGAACAGCTCCTCGCCCGCGCCGTGGCGAACTGGGCGTTCCGCACCCACCGCCGCAAGCCCCTCATCATCCCCGTCATCATCGACGCCTGAGCCACACCCGGGCAGGCGTCCGGGGGCGGACGCCGATGTGCACGAGGTGAAACCCGGCGACGAGTCGGTCCTGATGTCCAGCCTCATCACCGGCCCACCGGCCCACCGGCCCACCGGCCCACCGGCCCACCGGCCCACCGGGTCGGCCCCGGCGGCCCGGTGGCGAGCGCTGCGCCGGGCATCCCGCAGCACCTCCAGCAGTTCACCTGCCGCCCGAGCAGCAACATGACGGCCACGGGCAGCAGAAACGCGGACAGCCCGGTGTACCGGCCAAAGGAGGAGAGAAGGTCCGTCAGACATGACGCTCATGTGACGCTCCGGCCGCCTCACAGCCCGCGCCCAAGGCAGGAAAACCCCATGTGACCTGCAGATTCTCCTCCCGTCCACACACCTTGTGACGTGTTTTCGATGACGCATCACGTGGAGTGCGTGGCGATTCTGGAGCCTGCGGACAAGGGCGCCTGACCTCGGGTGCGTGAGCCAGGGCGATGGCGGTCGAGGTGCTCCTACCGTTCGATGTCGCAAGGGCCCGCCGCGGCGGACACACAGGTCTGGACGAGGACGCCCGGCTCGGCCTCGGTGATCTCGCCGGTGCGCAGGTCGCGGACGGCGCCCGCCTTGAGCGGCGTGACGCAGCCGAAGCAGATGCCCATGCGGCACCCGGAGGGCATGAGCACGCCGGCCTCTTCGCCGATGTCCAGCAACGGCGTGGCGCCGTCCGCGTCGACGCTCTTGCCGGTGGCGCGGGACGTGACCTCGCCGCCGCATCCGTCGCCGGCGACGACGTCGCCGGGGCGGAAGCGTTCGGTGTGCAGGCGTTCTTGGACGCCGTGCCCGCTCCCGTGCTCTTCGGCGGCGTCGAGCGGGCCCGCGGGCCCGCAGGCCCAGGTCTCGCGCTCGGCCCAGTCGGGCACGAGTTCGTCGAGACGGGCGATGTCGAGCATGCCGTCTGTGTCGGTGTGCACCTCGAGGAGCCGCAGCTTCTTGTCCGCGACCAGGTCGTGCAGTTCGTTGCGGAAGATCACGTCCTGCGGCCGTGGCACGCAGTGGACCATGACGACGTCGTCGAACTCGATGTCGCGCCGACGGCGAGGCACGTCGGACCCGCTCGATGCCGAGAACGCGGCCCGGGCGGTGCTGAGCGGGCGGGCGCGTGCCCAGGCGAAGACGGGCGATGGGCCGGTGGAGATCGCCCGGATGTACAAGCCGGCCGAGGACTCGGCGGTCAAGGCCCGTACCCAGGCGATCAACCAGCTCAAGGCCGTCCTCATCCGTGCCGATCCGCAGCTGAGGGAGGAACTGGCCGGGCTGGGCAACGCCGAGCTCTTCCGCACCTGCGCAGGGCTCGTCGACGACAGCCTGAACCGCGAGGCCGACGAAGGGGCGGTGCTCCACGCCACCCACGTCATCCTGGGTCTCCTGGCCCGGCGCATCAGGCAGCTCAGCGACGCGGTCCAGGACCTGGAAGGCCGCCTGACCCGACTGGTGGAATGCCACGCTCCGCAGCTGCTTGAGGCAGTGGGCATCGGTCCGGACACGGCCGTCACTTTGCTGATCAGGATCGGGGACAACCCGGAACGCCTGGGCAGTGAGGCGTCCTTCGCGGCGCTGTGCGGGGTCAGCCCGGTCGAGCGTTCCTCGGGCAGCCGGCAGTACCGTCGCCTCAACCGCGGCGGCGACCGGCAAGCGAACGCGGCCCTGCACCGGATCGTGCAGACCCGCCTGCGCGTCGACCCGCGTACCCAGGAGTACTGCGAACGCCGCAGCAAGGAGGGCAAGACCCGGCGCGAGACAGTCCGAAGTCTCAGGCGCTACGCGGCCCGGGAGGTCTTCCACCTGGTCAGACCTGTGCAGCCGCAACCCTCGTCATAGGGGCAGACGTGAGACGTGAGAGGGTCTGGGGCGTGAGTGAGACACCACCGAACACCCTGCAATACCGCTTTGACGGGCCAGAAGACGCTCCGGTCCTGATCCTGGGTCCCTCACTGGGTACCACATGGCACATGTGGGACCGGCAGGTGCCGGAGCTGGCCAAGCAGTGGCGGGTCTTCCGTTTCGACCTGCCCGGACACGGCGGTGCCCCGGCTCACCCGGCGGGTTCCGTCGCCGAGCTGACCGGCCGGTTGCTCGCCACGCTGGACGCGGTGGGTGTGCAGCGGTTCGGGTACGCGGGCTGTGCGCTGGGCGGTGCGATCGGGCTGGAGCTGGCGCTGCGCCACCCGGAGCGGCTCGCCTCGCTGGCGCTGGTCGCCGCCTCGCCCCGGTTCGGGACCGCCGACGAGTTCCGCCAACGGGGCGTGATCGTCCGGACCAACGGGCTCGACCCGATCGCCCGGACCTCCCCGGACCGCTGGTTCACCGGCTCCTTCGCCGCCGCCCAGCCCGCGATCACCGAGTGGGCCGTGCAGATGGTCCGCACCACCGACCCCGGCTGCTACATCGCCGCCTGCGAGGCCCTGGCCGCCTTCGACGTCCGTGCCGAGCTGGGCCGGGCCGCGGCGCCGACCCTCGTGCTGGTCGGCGCCGACGACGGTGTCACCGGGCCGGCCGAGGCCCGCACCCTGGTCGCCGGCATACGGGACGCCCGGCTCGCGGTCGTCCCCGGCGCCTCCCACCTGGTCCCCGTCGAGCAGCCGGCCGCCGTCACCGACCTGCTGGTCCACCACTTCTCCACCGCCTGGCAGCAGCCGTACGACACCGGGCAGACGGCCCTGCCGAGCCTCGCCGCCCTGCCCGTCCCCCTCGCGCCGCCGCCGGTCGTCCCGGTCGCCGAGATCGCGCCGGCCCCCGTACCGGCCGCGCTGCCCGAGCCGCCCGACCGGTACGAGACCGGGCTGAAGATCCGCCGCGAGGTGCTCGGCGACGCGCACGTGGACCGGGCGCTGACCGCGTCCGACGCGTTCTCCGGGGACTTCCAGGACTTCCTCACCCGCGTCACCTGGGGCGAGGTCTGGGACCGGCCGGGCCTGGACCGCCGTACCCGCAGCTGCATCACGCTGACCGCGCTGGTCGCGGGCGGCCACCTGGAGGATCTCGCCTCCCACACCCGGGCGGCCCTGCGCAACGGCCTCACCCCGGACGAGATCAAGGAGGTGCTGCTGCACACGGCCGTGTACTGCGGGGTGCCGGCCGCGCATCGCGCCTTCCGGGTGGCCCAGGGCGTCATCGCGGAGGAGACCACGCCCGACGCGTGAGGCGCCGAGCGACCGCCGGGCCGCCGCAGGCGGCAGGATGGCGGGCATGAAGCTCACGAAGAAGTCCCACGCCTGCGTCCGCCTGGAGAAGGACGGGCGGACGCTCGTCATCGACCCCGGCGGCTTCAGCGAGGCGGACGCGGCCGTCGGCGCGGACGCCGTCCTGGTCACCCACGAGCACCCGGACCACTTCGACGAGGGCCGGCTGCGCGCCGCCCTGGAGGCGAACCCGGCCGCCGAGATCTGGACGCTGAAGTCCGTGGCGGAGCAGATCGCGGCGGCCTTCCCGGGCCGGGTGCACACCGTCGGCCACGGCGACACGTTCACCGCGGCCGGCTTCGACGTGCAGGTCCACGGCGAACTGCACGCCGTGATCCACCCGGACATCCCGCGCATCACCAACGTGGGCTATCTGATCGACGACGGCACGGTCTTCCACCCCGGCGACGCGCTCACCGTCCCCGACCGGGCGGTGCAGACGCTGATGCTGCCCGTGATGGCGCCCTGGAACAAGATCTCCGAGGTCATCGACTACGTCCGCGAGGTGCGCCCGCAGCGCGCCTACGACGTCCACGACGCCCTGCTCACCGACCTCGCCCGGCCGATCTACGACCGCCAGATCGGCACCCTGGGCGGCACCGACCACCTGCGGCTGACCCCGGGAGCCTCGGCGGAGCTCTGAGGTCCG
This sequence comes from Streptomyces monashensis, assembly GCF_001866665.1. GTDB lineage: Bacteria > Actinomycetota > Actinomycetes > Streptomycetales > Streptomycetaceae > Streptomyces > Streptomyces monashensis. The sequence goes on from NZ_MLYO01000062.1 coordinate 43,962, forward strand.
TTGTCAGAGCCTGCGGGTAGGTTGTGAGACATGCGCATCGCAACCTGGAACGTGAACTCGATCACAGCCCGCCTCCCGAGGCTGCTGGCCTGGCTGGAGAGCAGCGGCACCGACGTGCTCTGCCTCCAGGAGGCCAAGGTCGCCGAGGAGCAGTTCCCGTCCGACCAGCTGCGCGAGCTGGGCTACGAGGCGGCGGTGCACGCCACCGGCCGGTGGAACGGCGTGGCGGTGCTCTCCCGCGTCGGCATCGAGGACGTGGTCAAGGGCCTGCCCGGCGACCCCGGCTACGACGGCGTGAGCGAGCCCCGCGCCCTCTCGGCGACCTGCGGCCCGGTCCGCGTCTGGTCGGTGTACGTGCCGAACGGCCGCGAGGTGGACCACCCGCACTACGCGTACAAGCTCCAGTGGTTCGAGGCCCTGAAGGCCGCCGTCGCCGGTGACGCGGGCGGCAGCCGCCCGTTCGCCGTCCTGGGCGACTACAACGTGGCGCCGACGGACGACGACGTCTACGACACGGCCGCCTTCGAGGGCCTCACCCACGTCACCCCCGCCGAGCGCGCCGCCCTCGCCGCGCTGCGCGAGACGGGCCTGGACGACGTCGTGCCCCGCCCGCTGAAGTACGACCACCCGTACACCTACTGGGACTACCGCCAGCTCTGCTTCCCGAAGAACCGCGGCATGCGCATCGACCTCGTGTACGGCAACAAACCCTTCGCCGAGGCGGTCAAGGACGCGTACGTCGACCGTGAGGAGCGCAAGGGCAAGGGCGCGTCCGATCACGCGCCGGTGGTGGTCGACCTCGACGTGTGATGCCAGGCTGGGTCCATGAACCTTCCGTTCCTGGGCCACCGGCACAAGAAGAACGGCGACGCGGTTCTTCCGGCCGACCCCGAGTCGGTCGCCGCGCTGCTGTCCGAGTGCGAGCTGCTGCGCGCACAGGCGGATCAGGCGGGTGTCCGCCTCGATGACACCCCGGCCTCCCTGGAGGCCCTGGACCAGGTCGTCCCGCGCTGGCGCGACGACGCCGAGACCCTGCCCGGGCTCGGCCATGACGCGGGGCTCTATCTGGGCACGGTCGTGGTGCGCACCGTGCCCGGCGCCCGCTGGCGGATCCGCCCCGGCGGGGAGCCCGTCGTCCTCCTGTCCTCCGGCCGGGAGATCGAGGTGGCGGACGCCGGGCTGGAGTGGGCGGCGAGCGGTGCCCCCGAGCTGTCCCGGCTGTACGCCGAGATCGCCGAGAGCTGACCCGGTCACTGCCACCGGTCGCGACCGCCAGCCCGCGCCCCAGCCTGTGCTGCCATGCCCACCTTCACCCCATTTGCGGTAAATACGGCTAATGCCCGAAAAGTGCGTGTCGTCCCTCAACTCCGCTGCCGTCTGGATAGGTTGCGGCAACCACGACACAGCTGAGAGTGGGTAGGGCTGCGTATGGCCGTCGATCCGTTGATCGAACTGCTGGGCGTCAACAAGTACTACGGGGGACTGCATGTCCTGCGGGACATCGACCTCACCGTCGGCAAGGGAGAGGTGGTCGTGGTCGTCGGCCCGTCCGGGTCGGGGAAGTCGACGCTGTGCAGGACGATCAACCGGCTGGAGACCGTCGAGTCCGGCACCATCACCCTCGACGGCGAGCCGCTGCCCCAGGAGGGAAAGGCGCTCGCCCGGCTGCGCGCCGAGGTCGGCATGGTCTTCCAGTCCTTCAACCTCTTCGCCCACAGGACGGTCCTCCAGAACGTCTCCCTCGCCCAGGTCAAGGTCCGCCGGCGCACGAAGGACGACGCCGACCGGCGCTCCCGTGAACTCCTCGACCGGGTCGGCCTGCTCGCGCAGGCCGACAAGTACCCGGCGCAGCTCTCCGGCGGCCAGCAGCAGCGCGTGGCCATCGCCCGCGCCCTCGCCATGGACCCCAAGGCGATGCTCTTCGACGAGCCCACCTCCGCCCTCGACCCGGAGATGATCAACGAGGTGCTGGAGGTCATGCGGCAGCTCGCCCGCGACGGCATGACCATGGTCGTCGTCACCCACGAGATGGGCTTCGCCCGCGCCTCCGCCCACCGGGTCGTCTTCATGGCCGACGGCCGCATCGTCGAGGACCGCACCCCGGAGGAGTTCTTCACCGCCCCGCGCAGCGAGCGCGCCAAGGACTTCCTCTCCAAGATCCTCAAGCACTGACCGGGGGAGCGCGCACCATGATCCGTACCGCCCGTGCGCCCCGCGCCCCGGGCGCCGTCCTGGGCGCTGTCCTCGGCGCGCTCGTGCTGCTCGCCGCCGCCTGCGGCAAGGAGGGCAGCCCGCCCGGCAAGGGCCCGGCGGCCGGCAAGCTCCCGCACTACCAGGTCGACCGGAACTTCCGTCTGCCCGCCTCCGGCACCTGGACCCGGGCGAAGCGGCGCGGCTATTTCGTCGTCGGCGCCAAGGAGGACCAGCCCTACCTCGGCGAGAAGGACCCGGCGACCGGCACCTACTCCGGCTTCGACATCGAGATCGCCAGGATGATGTCCGCCTCCCTCGGCCTCGCGCCGCAGTCGGTGCACTTCAAGACCATCGCCTCCGCCAACCGCGAGACCGCCCTGCAGAACGGCCAGATCGACTACTACGTCGGCACCTACACCATCAACGCCAACCGCAAGAAGCTCGTCGGCTTCGCCGGGCCCTACTTCATGGCCGGCCAGTCCCTGCTGGTCCGCAGGGACGAGAACGACATCCACGGCCCCGGGGACCTCGGCGGCAGACGCGTCTGCTCGGCCGCCGGCTCCACGCCGTACCAGCGCATCCGCGCCGACTACCCGAAGGCCGTCCTGGTCGGCTACGACACCTACTCGGTCTGCGTCGACAACCTGCTCACCTATCAGGTCGACGCGGTCACCACCGACGACGCCATCCTCCTCGGCTACACGGCCAAGGCCCCCGGCGAACTCAAGCTCGCCGGCCGGCCGTTCTCGAGGGAGCCGTACGGCATCGGCGTCCCGCGCAGTGACAACGCCCTGCGCTTCGCCCTGAACGACGCCCTGGAGGCCCGCCAGAGGAACGGTGACTGGAAGAAGGCGTACGAGGCCACGCTCGGCCTGTCCGGCGTGCCCGCCCCCCACCCGCCCCCGATCGACCGCTACCCGGCGCCCGACGGGAGGACGGCGTGAACGTACTGACCGACAACTTCTCCCTCTACGCCCGGGGTTTCCTCGGCACCGTCGAACTCACCGTCTACGCCGGGCTGCTGGCGCTGGCGCTGGGCTTCCTGATGGCGTCGTTCCGGGTCGCCCCCGTCGCCTCCCTGCGCGCCTTCGGCACCGTGTGGGTCACCGTGCTGCGCAACACCCCGCTCACCCTGCTGTTCTTCGCGGTGGTGCTCGGCCTGCCCCGGTTCGGACTCGTGCTGCCCTTCCGGGTGTTCGCCGTCCTCGCCCTCGGCTGCTACACCTCGGCGTTCATCTGCGAGGCCCTGCGCGCCGGCATCAACACCGTGCCCAGGGGCCAGGGCGAGGCGGCCCGCAGCCTCGGCATGACCTTCGGCCAGACCCTCAACCTGGTCGTGCTGCCCCAGGCGTTCCGCTCGGTGATCCCGCCGGTCGGCTCCACCCTCATCGCCCTCGCGAAGAACTCCGCGATCGCGGGCGCCTTCAGCGTCACCGAACTGCTCGGCACCTACAAGACCCTCAACGAGCTGGGCTACGACATCGTCTGGACCTTCGTCTGGATCGCCCTCGGCTACCTGATCATCACGCTCGCCCTCAGCGCGCTGTTCCACGCGCTGGAGCGCACCTGGGGAGTCGCCCGATGACCGGCACCACCGCCCTGTACGACATCCCGGGCCCGCGCACCAGGCAGCGGCACCGCCTCTACGGCGTGCTGGCCACCGCCGTCCTGCTCGGCCTGATCGCCTGGATCCTGTATCTGCTGTTCGACACCGGCCAGTTCACGTACACCAAATGGATGCCCTTCGTGTACAAGGGCATCCAGGAACTGCTGCTGCGCGGCCTCGGCAACACCCTGAAGGCCTTCGCGATCGCGGCCGCGCTCTCCCTCGTGCTCGGCGGGGTGCTCGCCGTCGGGCGGCTGTCGGACCACCGGCCGGTGCGCCGGGCGGCCGCGGTCCTCGTGGAGTTCTTCCGCGCCATGCCCGTCCTGGTGATGATCTTCTTCATCTTCGTGGCGCTCAAGGCACAACCGCTGACCGCGCTCGTCGCCGGACTCACCCTCTACAACGGCTCGGTGCTCGCCGAGGTCTTACGCTCGGGCGTGAACGCGGTCGAACGCGGCCAGCGGGAGGCCGCGTTCGCGCTCGGCATGCGCAAGACACAGGTCATGGCGCACGTCCTCGTCCCCCAGGCGGTACGCGCCATGCTGCCCGCCGTCATCAGCCAGTTGGTGGTCGCCCTGAAGGACACCTCGCTCGGCTACCTCATCACCTACGAGGAGTTCCTCCATGCCGGGAAACTGATCGCCTCCAACCTCGACTACGATTTGCCGTTCATCCCCGTGGTGATGGTGATCTCGCCGATCTACATCGGGATGTGCATGCTGCTCTCGTGGTGCGCCGTCCGGGTGTCCCGCCGTGAGCAGCGCAGCCCCAGGACCGGGGCGGTGGCGGTCGCCACACCCGGTCCCGGGGCGCTGCTGCCGGGCGGGGAGCCCCCCACGGTCCCGAAACCCTAGGAGGGGCGGCAGTTCACACGGGCCAGGCTCGTCCGGCGGCAGCCGGAGATCACTGCTCGCGCACGGGGACGGACACGTACGACGGGTCGTCCGAGGGCGAGGAGAAGGTCAGCTGCGCGCCGGACGGGTTGTGCTCGATGTACAGCGGGTCGACCGTGTCGACCACCAGCGCGAGGCGGTGCCCGGCGGGTACGTCGTACGCCGTGGAGAACAGATCCAGGTCGACGTCGAACGCCTCGCCGGGCGTTCGCCCGTGCCAGGTGTACGGCGCGTGCGTGACCAGCTTGCCGACGCCGAGCGGTCCCACGTCGTACAGATAGGCGACGAGGGTGCCGCTCTCCGCCGTCGGGGTCAGCGTCGTGTGCAGGCTCGCCGTGCCCCGCACCTGCTGCCCGGTGCCGTACCGCGGCGACTGCCACACGGCCGCCCAGCGGCGCGGCAGCAGCGGGATCGAGGCCATCGGCGGCAGCTGGGCGACCTGGTCCAGGATGCTGGAGAGGAAGACGATCCCGCCGTCGGCGCCCGAGTCGACGTTCGCGTGGATGGTGGTGGAGCCCTCGAGCGCGAGCTTCTTCCGGGTCGCGCCGACCGACTTCCAGTCCGGGTAGCCCTCGTATCCCCCCGCGCTACGGGACTTCAGCCGGACCGGTTCCTCGCGGTTGATGCCGTTGTCGCTGCCCTTGAGGTAGTGGTCGAGCCAGCGCTCGGTGTCCGTCCAGACGTCGTTGGGCAGCCCGAACAGACCGGTCAGCTCGGCGGTCGCGTGGTCGCCGGGGCGCAGCTCCAGCCGCTTGGGCACCTTGAGCTTCTCGTAGAAGTCGGCGTACTCGTTGGGGTTGAAGATGGTGTCGCCCCAGGCGTTGGCGAGCATCACGGCGGCGCCGTTGCGGTTCAGCTGGTCGAGATAGGTCGCGGGGGAACGCTTCTTCGCCCACGCGATCATCTCCTGCTCCTTCGACAGGTTCGAGGAGTACAGGTTCCGGAACATCGCGCGCAGTTCCGGGCTCTCGCGGCCGGTGAGCCGCCCCAGGCCGTCCAGCACGCCGAGGGCCTGGAGGTGCTGGGTGCGGCCCGAGTAGATCGAGTCGACCAGGTCCGCCCAGCCGCTCAGCGCAGCCACCGCCTTGATCCGCTTGTCGTGGGCGGCGGCGAGCAGACTGATCCCGGCGCCGTACGACACCCCCGCCATGCCGATGTGCCCCGGGTCGGCCGGGGTGTGGGCCAGGGCCCAGTCGATGACCTTGGAGGCGTCCGCCATGTCCGGCGGACCGGCCACTTCTATCTGCCCGCCGGACTGCCAGAACCCGCGCACGTTGTAGCTGAGGACCACATAGCCGGCGTCGGCGAGTTTCTCGGCCTGCGCCAGATACTCCACCTGGGGCAGGGACCAGCTCGTGGGCAGCACGACGAGCGGGTAGCGGTGCGTGGCGCTCGCGTCGGCGGGCGCGACGACGTTCGCCTTCAGCACGGTGCCGCCGTCGCCGGTGATGTCCACGAAGCGCACGGACGGGGCGGCGGCCGGCACGGCCTCGGCGGCCGGGGCCAGGCCGACGACGCCTGTCGAGACCAGCGCCGCCGATACGGCCGTGGCGGCTGTGGCGCGCAGCGCGGTGCGGCCATGTCCTACGGATCCCACGGGTCACTCCCTCACTCGTGTCAGTGCAAAGTGACCCGACGGTAACCGTGCCCCTTTACCGTAAGTAACCCGTCGGTAAGTTACGTGCGGGTAAAGATTGTTGAAGTGCTAAGCGGCCGTGTCGGCGGAGGCCGTCGCGGGGGCCGGGGTGCGCGCTGCCCGGGTCACGTCCGCCACCAGCTCCACCACGTCCGGGCCGTACGCCTGCGAGTTGAGCACCTTGAGCAGCAGTACGAACGAGCCGGTTCCGTACTTTCGGCGCAGCCGCTCGTGGTGGCGGGCGAGATAGCGGGTCGCGGCCTGGTTGGTGATCGCGCTCTGGCCGCAGAAGAGGAACACCGGCCGGGCCTGGCCGCTCGTGGCGACCCGGGCGAGCAGCACGTGCTCGGCGGTGCCCCGCGCCATCGGGTAGTGCTTGCCGCCGATCCGGAAGGCGCCCCGCTCCGGCCCCGGCTCCGGATCGGTGTTGACCGCGAGGCCCGGCAGCATCGCCGTCATGTGGGCGGCCGTGCGCCGGTTGGAGGCCGGCCCGCCGACACAGAACTCGGTGCGCTCGCCGAACCCCTGCTGGACCGTGTCCTGCGTGACCACCTGGGCGTTGGCTCCGCACTCCTTGATGAGCGCGGACAGTTCCAGCAGCGCGAACACGTCGAAGCGGTGCACCGCCGGTTCGGCGGCGGCCGGGTCGCGGTTGACGACGAGCAGCGACTCCGCGTTCTCCGGCAGCCCGAAGAACGCCTGCTTGCGCCGGAGTCTGCGGCGCCACAGATACGTACGGGCGAGCCAGCCCAGCGAGGCGGAGATGCCCGTGGCCACCAGGCCGAGGACGATGTTGCGCACGTCGTCGTTCATGGGCGCGCATGTTAGCGGTCCCGGGCAACGGCTACGTACCGGTGTTCGATCCGTGACGGTCGTGCGGCGGGGCCGAGGCGTACTGTCGGTTCTGTGTCGGTCTCGTTACGCTGCGTGTACTGTCCTGATGGGAGGCACGGATGGGTCGTTCTGGCACGAAACTTGCGGTTCTGGCGGTCTCGGCCGCTCTGGTGTCGGTGGGGGCGGCCGCGCCGCCCGCCGCGAGAAGCGGCACCCCGACCCGGGCTCCGGTGGCCGTCGGTTACGGCGGCGCCGTCGCGAGTGCCGACGCGGACGCCACCGCGGCCGGCATCGAGGTCCTGCGGCGCGGCGGCAACGCGGTCGACGCGGCCGTCGCCACCGCGGCCGCGCTCGGCGTCACCGAGCCCTACTACTCCGGCATCGGCGGAGGCGGCTACTTCGTCTACTACGACGCCGGCACCCGTACCGTGCACACCATCGACGGCCGGGAGACGGCGCCGCTGAGCGCGGACTCCGACCTGTTCGTGGAGCACGGCAAGCCGCTCTCCTTCGGCGACGCCGTCAGCAGCGGGCTGAGCGTCGGCACCCCGGGCACGCCCGCCACCTGGCAGACGGCGCTGGACGAATGGGGCACCAGGGGGCTCGCCACGGTACTGAAGCCCGCCGAGCGGATCGCCCGCAACGGCTTCACCGTGAGCGACAACTTCCGCTCGAAGACCGCGTCCAACGAGACCCGGTTCCGCTACTTCCCCGACACCGCGAAGCTCTTCCTGCCGGGCGGCCGGCTCCCCGTCGTGGGCTCCACTTTCAAGAACCCCGAACTCGCCCGCACCTACGAGGAGTTGGGCAGCAAGGGTATCGGCGCGATCTACCGCGGGGACATCGGCGACGACATCGTCAAGACGGTGGAACACCCGCCCGTGGACCCCGCCTCCGGCTGGAACGCCCGCCCCGGCAAGCTGGCGGAGAAGGACCTCGCCGTCTACCGGACCAAGCTCCAGGCCCCGACGAGGACGTCCTACCGCGGCCTGAACGTGTACTCCATCGCGCCCTCCGCCGCCGGCGGCACCACGGTCGGGGAGGCGCTCAACATCCTGGAGAACAGCGACCTTTCGAAGATGAGCGAGGTGCAGTATCTGCACCACTTCATCGAGGCCAGCCGCATCGCCTTCGCCGACCGGGGGCGCTGGGTCGGCGATCCCGCGTTCGAGAACGTGCCGACCAGGCAACTGCTGTCGCAGAGGTTCGCCGACTCGCGCGCCTGCCTGATCAAGGACAACGCCGTCCTGACCAGTCCGCTCGCCCCCGGCGACCCGCGCCACCCGAAGGCCTGCGACAAGGGCGGCACGGCGGCCCCGACGACGTACGAGGGCCAGAACACCACCCATCTGACCGTGGCCGACAAGTGGGGCGACATCGTCTCCTACACGCTCACCATCGAGCAGATCGGCGGCAGCGCCATGACGGTGCCCGGCCGGGGCTTCCTGCTCAACAACGAGCTGACCGACTTCTCCTTCACCCCGGCCGACCCGGCCGTGCACGACCCGAACCTGCCGGGTCCGGGCAAGCGGCCCCGCTCGTCGATCGCGGCGACGATCGTGCTGGACAAGCACAACGTGCCGGTGGTGGCGCTCGGTTCGCCCGGCGGAGCCACCATCATCACCACCGTGCTCCAGACCCTGACCGAGTTCCTCGACCGGCACCTCCCGCTGGTCGACGCCATCGCCGCCCCGCGCGCCAGCCAGCGCAACAGGGCCCAGACCGAACTCGAACCCGCCCTCTACAACAGTGACGTGAAGAAACAGCTGGAGGCCATCGGTCACTCCTTCTCCCTCAACCCCGAGATCGGCGCGGCCACCGGTGTCCAGCCCCTGCCCGGCGGCAAGTGGCTGGCCGCCGCCGAGAAGGTACGCCGCGGCGGCGGCTCGGCGATGGTGGTGGACCCGGCGCCCTGAGCGGACGCCCGGGCCTTCAGGGGCCGTTACGGTTCCGGTGCCGGAGGCTGGGAGCGGGCGGAGCGGAAGTCCAGGTGGCCGTCCGTCACGTCCACCGTCACCCGGCTGCCCTCGGAGATCGTGCCGTTCAGCAGGAGGCGGGACAGCTGGTTGTCCACCTCCCGCTGGATGGTGCGGCGCAGCGGGCGGGCGCCGTACTCGGGCTGGTAGCCGCGCTCGGCGAGCCAGTCGACCGCCGGGTCCGTGAAGTGGACCGCGACGCCCTGGCCCTCCAGCAGCCGCCGGGTCCCGTCCAGCAACAGCTCGGTGATCTCCCGCAGTTGGGCGCCGGTGAGCTGCCGGAAGACCACGATCTCGTCGATGCGGTTGAGGAACTCCGGCCGGAAGTGCTCGCGCAGCGGCCGCAGGATCTGCTCGCGCCGCGCCTCCTCGTCCGCGTCCGCGCCGCCCGGCCCGAACCCGATGCCCGCGCCGCGCCGGGTGATCACGTCGGAGCCGAGGTTGCTGGTCATCACGATGACCGTGTTGGTGAAGTCCACCGTGCGGCCCTGGGAGTCGGTCAGCCGGCCGTCGTCCAGGACCTGCAGCAGGATGTTGAAGACGTCCGGGTGCGCCTTCTCCACCTCGTCGAGCAGGAGCAGCGAGTACGGGTACCGGCGCACGACCTCGGTGAGCTGCCCGGCCTCCTCGTGGCCGACGTACCCGGGCGGGGCGCCGACCAGCCGGGAGACGGTGTGCCGCTCCTGGTACTCGCTCATGTCCAGGCGGACCATCCGGTCCTCGCTGCCGAACAGCGCCTCGGCGAGGGCCCGGGCCAGCTCGGTCTTGCCGACGCCGGTCGGGCCGAGGAACAGGAAGCTGCCGATGGGCCGGTTCGGGCTCGCGAGCCCCGCGCGGGAGCGCAGCACGGCCTCCGAGACCACGGCGACGGCCTCCTCCTGGCCGACGACCCGCTGGTGCAGATGCCGCTCCAGGTCGAGCAGCCGTTCCTTCTCCTCCTGGGTGAGCCGGGCGACCGGGACCCCGGTCTGCCGGGAGACGACCTCGGCGACGGCCTCCGCCGTCACCTCCAGATCCAGCCCCTCGTCGGCCTTGTCACTGCCGCTGACCTGCTCGATCCGCTGCTTCAGCTCGCCGATCCGGTCCCGCAGCTGCTTGGCCGCGTCGTAGTCCTCGGCCGCGACCGCCTGGTCCTTGTCCAGGACCAGCTGCTCCACCTCGCGCTCCATCGCGCGCACGTCCGTGCCCTTGGTCCGGGCGCCGAGCCGCACCCGGGCGCCCGCCTGGTCGATCAGGTCGATCGCCTTGTCCGGCAGCCGCCGGTCGGTGAGATAGCGGTCCGAGAGCTGGACGGCGGCGACCAGCGCCTCGTCGGTGTAGCGGACCTGGTGGTGGGCCTCGTACCGGTCGCGCAGCCCGCGCAGGATCTCGATGGTGTCCGCGACCGTCGGCTCGGGCACCAGGATCGGCTGGAACCGGCGCGCCAGCGCCGCGTCCTTCTCGATCCGGCGGAACTCCTCCAGCGTGGTCGCGCCGACGATGTGCAGCTCGCCCCGGGCGAGCGCCGGCTTCAGGATGTTCCCGGCGTCCATCGCGCCGCCCTCGCCGCCGGAGCCCGCGCCGACGACGGTGTGCAGCTCGTCGATGAACACGACCAGCCGGTCGGAGTGCGCGCGGATCTCCTCGACGATGGTGTTGAGCCGCTCCTCGAAGTCGCCCCGGTAGCGGGTGCCGGCGACGACCCCGGTGAGGTCCAGCGCGACGACCCTGCGCCCGGCCAGCCCGTCCGGTACGTCCCCGTCGCCGATGCGCTGCGCGAGCCCTTCCACGACGGCCGTCTTGCCGACCCCGGCGTCCCCGATCAGGACCGGGTTGTTCTTGCCGCGTCGCGACAGCACCTCGATGGTCTGCTCGATCTCGGTGTCCCGGCCGATCACCGGGTCGATCCGGCCCTGCCGGGCCAGTTCGGTCAGATCACGGCCGTACTTGTCCAGCGTGGGCGTGCCGGTGGGCCGTTGCCGCTCCGGGCGGGGCTGCGTGCTCTCCGGCGCCTCGGGCGGCAGCCCGCCCGCCGAGAACCGGGCCTCGTGCAGGATGTGCCCGGCGGCCGAGTCCGGGTTCGCGGCCAGCGCGCTGAGCACGTGCTCCGGGCCGATGTACCCGGCGCCGCTCGACCGCGCCAGGTCGTGCGCGTCCAGCAGGGCGCGCTTGACGGCCGGGGTGAGCGAGAGCGAGGTGGGCGGCGGTGCCTCGCCGGGCGGGTGCTGGACCGGGCCCGCCCGGTCGTCGATCTCCGTGGCGAGCGAGTCCGGGTCCGCGCCGGCCCGGCTCAGCAGGCTCCGGGTGGGCTCGGCCGACACCGCCGCGCGCAGCAGATGCTGGGTGTCCAGGTCCCGGCTGCCGTGCTCGGCGGCGTACTGGGCGGCTCCTCTGACCAGCTCCCGGGCCGGCTGGCTGAGCAGGCGGCCGATGTCGATGTGGCGGGGTCCGGGGGCCGCCCCGGTGCCGCCGAAGAAGCGGGCCAGGAAGTCGCCGAAGGGGTCGGGAGGGTAGCCGTTGGTCATGGCGTTCCGTTCCTCGCTGGCTGTTCATGCCCACGATGACACGATCCGTTGGGGCGGGCATGTTCGCCTGTGGGGGAGCGGGGCGCCGCGCGGCGGGCGGCCGCGGGTGCGTCGCGGTCGGTACGCGCGGTTCCCGCGTCACCCGTACCGTCGCCTCCTCACGGGCACGCCTGGCCGACGGCGTGCCGATGCCGCCGACGCGGTCGCCCGGGGCGGCCGCCGCGATGTCCGCCGCCAGGCCCGCTCGGCGGTGTCGATGAGGCGGGTCCGCCGTGAGCTCCATCTGATCAATTACTATACCGGTATTTGAATAGGGTGCATCGGGTGGCCGGTATTAGAATGGCCGCATGGTGCGCACCCCCCTGACCCCCGAAGAGCGTGAACGCGGCGAGCGGCTCGGACAGTTGCTGCGCGAGGCGCGCGGCGGCCGGAGCATGACCGAGATCGCGGCGGCGGCGGGCGTCTCGGCCGAGACGCTCCGCAAGATCGAGACGGGCCGGGCGCCGACGCCGGCCTTCTTCACCGTGGCCGCGCTGGCCCCGGTCCTCGGGCTGTCGATGGACGAACTGGTCACCCGCTGCGCACTCGTCGCCGCGTGATCCTCTGCCCGGGGTGAGAGGCCCGCGCACTGCCGGAAAACGCCGCGTAGCAGAGCCGTAACACGACGGGTGTTGCCTGGTGGCCGTAGTGTCGGCGGTCGGGCGGGAGCTGGGCGATGGCGGTGGGGCGACTCCCCGGTCCGGTGTGGGAGTTCGCGGGCTGTCTGGACGGCCTGCTGGCCCGCCTGGACCAGGGCGAGGGCTGGAGCGGCGTCTTCTGGCAGCGCGACCCCGAGGGTATGCGGGCCTGCCTGGAGGGGCGCGAGGTGCCGCCGTGGGACGTCGTGGAGGCGCTGCTGGACGACCTCGCGGCGGTGTACGGCACGGCCGCGGCGGACGCCGAACGGGCCCGGGCCCGGAGCCTGTACCGGGCGGCTCTCGCCTCGTGCGACGCCCGCCCCGGGGCACGCGCGGCCCTGGCCGACCGGCTCGACGTCATGCTCCGCGAACAGCGCTACGCGGCCGAACGCCAGGCCGAACTGACCCGTCTGCTCACCACGGGCGCCCCGGGCGCCGACCTCGACTCCCTCCGCCTCGACCTCGCCTGGGCCCATGACGACCACGCCCGGGCCTCCGCGAGGTGCGAGGAACTCCGGGGCCGTCTGGCGGAGTTGGACCGGCGGGCGACGGTCCACCGCGCGGGGTCCGTGCGGGAACGGCCGGCTCCGGGAGGGGGCCCGCCGGCTGACCGGCCCGGCCGGGCGGAGGCGCCGGTGGCCGACGGCGTCCGGGCCGAGGTGCCCGTGCGTGGCGGCGGCGGTTCGGTGGAGGTGTCGTCGGGCGGCGGTGCCGGTTCGGCGGAGGTACCGGTGGATGACGGCGGCCGGGCCGAGGTGCGGGTGGGTGGTCGTGCCGGGTGGGCCGAGGTGCCGGGCGGTGCCGGTGCGGTGGAGGCGCCGGTGGCCGCCGCCCCGTTCGCCCCCGCCTCCCCGACCGTCGTGGTCCCGGAACCGGACCCCGTGCCCCCGCCACCGGCCGCCCGGCACGCCCCGCACTCCGCCGCGGGGCCACCGCCCGATTCGGGGTCACTCCCCGTGCCGGGCGCCACTCCCCGGAAACGCCGGCGGGGCAGTGCCCGGTTCGCCGGGATGGCCGAGGACGAGGCCGCGCCCGTCGTCGTACCGCAGGCGCCCGTAGCGGCGGCCCGGGCGCCGCAGGCGGCCGAGTCCGCCCGGCCGCGCGGGGCCCGGTTCGCCGGGGCGGCGGAGCGGCCCGCAGAGGCGGAGACGGCGCGCGTCGAGCACGTCGATACCGGGGCGGACGCGGCGGTCGCCGAAGCCGTCGGGCGGCTGGCGCGGCTGCGGGCCGCCGGGCGCAGCGGCGAGGCGCACGCGCTGCTGGCCGACGTCGCGCAGTGGCCCCCGGCCCGCTTCCCCCTGCTCGCCGATGCCCTGCACCGGGCCGGGCTCGGGGCCGACTGGGCGACGCTGCTGTGGGAGGCCGCCTCGCTGCCCGCGCAGCGGCTGGCCGGCGTCGCCGACGCGCTCGCCGCCGCGGGGCGGGACGGCGACGGGCGGCAGTTGCTGCGGCAGGGCGTGGCCCGCCCCGCCGAGCAGGTCGGGTCCGCCGTGCTGCGGCTGGCGGACGACGGGCGGCGGCGTGAGGCGCGGGCCCTGCTGGACGCCTGTGTGCGCGGGCGGACGGCGCAGGAGGCCGCCCGGACCGTCGCCCCCGAGCCGGGGCGGCTCGTGCCGCTGCTGCTCGACGCCGCCCGTGGCGTCTCCGAGGAGCGGCACTGGGACCTCGTGCACGCCCTGCGTGTCGCCGGGTACGGCGTGTGAGAGGAGTCGGGGAGACCTCGTCCCGGTCTGCTCCGTTTCACCCCGTCGCGCGGATCGCCCGCTCGCCCATCGGCGTGTGAAACGTGATCGACTCCGCCTGTTGACGACGATGGTCTTGGCAAGGGCCTCCAGGAGGCTTACTTTCGTCCCTCTACGGCTTGATCTACGGGTGTAGAGGCTCTGGCGTCCCGTCGAAGGAGCAGCTCATGGCCAACCTCGTACGCGCTGCACTGGTCCAGGCCACCTGGACCGGCGACACCGAGTCCATGGTGGCGAAACACGAGGCGCACGCCCGTGCGGCGGCCCGGCAGGGTGCCCAGGTCATCGGGTTCCAGGAAGTCTTCAACGCGCCCTACTTCTGCCAGGTCCAGGAGCCCGAGCACTACCGCTGGGCCGAGCCGGTGCCCGACGGGCCGACCGTGCGGCGGATGCGGGAGCTGGCGCGGGAGACCGGCATGGTGACCGTCGTGCCGGTCTTCGAGGTCGAGCAGTCCGGCTTCTACTACAACACCGCCGCCGTGATCGACGCCGACGGCACCTACCTCGGCAAGTACCGCAAGCACCACATCCCGCAGGTCAAGGGCTTCTGGGAGAAGTACTACTTCAAACCCGGCAACCTCGGGTGGCCCGTCTTCGACACCGCCGTCGGCAAGGTCGGCGTGTACATCTGCTACGACCGGCACTTCCCGGAGGGGTGGCGGCAACTCGGGCTCAACGGCGCCCAGTTGGTCTACAACCCCTCCGCCACCCACCGGGGCCTGTCCGCTTACCTGTGGCAGCTGGAGCAGCCCGCCGCGGCCGTCGCCAACGAGTACTTCGTCGCCGCCATCAACCGGGTGGGCCGGGAGGAGTACGGGGACAACGACTTCTACGGGACCAGTTACTTCGTTGATCCGCGTGGGCAGTTCGTGGGGGAGCCGGCGAGCGACACGTCCGAGGAACTGCTCGTCCGCGACCTCGACTTCGGCCTGATCGACGACGTGCGGCAGCAGTGGGCCTTCTACCGCGACCGCCGCCCCGACGCCTACGAAGGACTGATCCAGCCGTGAACGACCTCTACTCGCGCCACCGCCAGGTCCTGCCCGACTGGCTGGCCCTCTACTACGACGAGCCGATCGAGATCACCCACGGCGAGGGGCGCCACGTCTGGGACTCCGCCGGCAACAAGTACCTGGACTTCTTCGGCGGCATCCTGACCACGATGACCGCCCACGCCCTGCCCGAGGTCACCAAGGCCGTCGCCGAGCAGGCCGGGCGGATCATCCACTCGTCCACGCTGTACCTGAACCGGCCGATGGTCGAACTCGCCGAGCGCGTCGCCCAGCTGAGCGGCATCCCCGACGCCCGGGTCTTCTTCACCACCTCCGGCACCGAGGCCAACGACACCGCCCTGTTGCTCGCCACCGCGTACCGGCGCAGCAACACGGTCCTCGCGATGCGCAACAGCTACCACGGCCGCTCTTTCAGCACCGTCGGCATCACCGGCAACCGCAGTTGGTCCCCGACCTCGCTGTCCCCGCTGCAGACCCTCTACGTGCACGGCGGGGTGCGCACCCGGGGGCCGTTCGCCGAGCTGGACGACCGCGCGTTCATCGCCGCGTGCGTCGCCGACCTCGAGGACATCCTGGGGCACACCCGCCCGCCCGCCGCGCTGATCGCCGAGCCCATCCAGGGCGTCGGCGGCTTCACCTCGCCGCCCGACGGCCTCTACGCCGCCTTCCGCGAGGTCCTGAAGGAGCACGGCATCCTGTGGATCGCCGACGAGGTGCAGACCGGCTGGGGCCGTACCGGCGAGCACTTCTGGGGCTGGCAGGCACACGGTCGAAGCGGTCCGCCGGACATCGTCACCTTCGCCAAGGGCATCGGCAACGGCATGTCCATCGGCGGCGTGATCGCCCGCGCCGAGATCATGAACTGCCTGGACGCCAACAGCATTTCGACGTTCGGCGGCACCCAGGTCACCATGGCGGCCGGGCTCGCCAACCTCGCCTACCTCCTCGAACACGACCTCCAGGGCAACGCCCGCCGGGTCGGCGGCCTGCTCATCGAGCGGCTGCGGACGATCGCCGCCCAGCTGCCGGGGGTCCGGGAGGTGCGCGGGCGCGGGCTGATGATCGGCGTCGAGCTGGTCAGGCCGGGCACGGACGAGGCGGACCCGCGGTCGGCCTCCGCCGTCCTGGAGACGGCCCGTGAGGGCGGGCTGCTCATCGGCAAGGGCGGCGGCCACGACACCAGCGCCCTGCGCATCGCCCCGCCGCTGTCGCTGACCGTCGCGGAGGCCGAGGAGGGCGCCGCGATCCTGGAACGGGCCCTGCGGAGCGCGTACTAGGGAACGCCCGGGGGGAATCGGCGCACGGACGAGAGAGACAGGTGCACGGCCATGACCACCGCCTCGCAGACCCCGTACGGCTGGGAGCCCGTGCTCTCCGTGCGCCAGGTGCTCTCCCTGGAACGGGTGCTCGCCGGGGAACCCGAGGTGGTGGCCGGAGCCGGGCAGCTGGACCGGCCGGTGCGCTGGGTGCATGTGGCCGAGGCCGCCGACGTCGGGGTCATGCTCAGCGGCGGCGAGATGGTCCTCACCACCGGCGTGCTGCTCGCCGGTGACGAGGCCAAGCAGGCCGAGTACGTCCAGTCGTTGCACCGGGCCGAGGCGGCCGCAGTCGTCCTCGGCCTGGGCCGCGCCTTTCCCGCGCCCCCGGAGGCCATGCGGCGCGCGGCGGACCGCTGCGGGCTGCCCATGGTGGTCCTGCACCGCCCCTTCCCCTTCGCCGAGCTGACGGAGGAGGTCCAGTCCCGGCTGGTACGGCGGAAGTTCGCCGCCGTCAGCCTCTCGGAGTCGGTCCGCACCGCCCTCACCGGCCTCATCACTGCCGGTGCCCCCCTGCAGCGGCTGCTCGACGAGATCGCCGTGCACAGCGGCTGCCCGGTCGTCGTCACCAACCTCGCCCACCGCGTCCTCGCCACGGCGGGGGAGCGGCCGGCCGTGGACGACGTGCTGCGCGACTGGGAGCGCATCGCCCGGCAGGCCGGCGCCGCCCACGGCGACGGCTGGATCAGCGCCGAACTGGGCGGTCGCGGGGAGCGCTGGGGCCGGCTGCTGCTGTGCGGCCACCGGGGCGGCGCCGCCACCGGGCGGCTGCTCGCCGACCGGGCCGCCGAGGCGCTGGTCCTGCACCGCATGCTCGGCGGCTCCAGCGCGGCGAGCTGGGAGGAGCAGTCCGCGCAGGGGCTGCTGACCGACCTCGTCTCCGGTGTCGTACCGGCCCGGACCCTGCTGCCCCGGGCCCGCGCGGCCGGGCTCCCGGTCAACCGGCGCACCTTCGTGCCCCTCGTCGTCCTCGGCCCGGGCCCCGAGGAACTCGACCGCGTGCTCAGGCTGTTGGGGCTGTCCGGACTCGTCGCCGAACTCGCCGACGGGGCCGCCGCCGTGCTGCTGAGCCTCGCCCGGGACCAGGACGCCATGGCGCTCACCGGCCACTTCGCGGCCCGGCTGCGCGCCGGGTCCGGGGCCGTGGTCGCCGCCGCCGATGCCCGTACCGCGTGGGACGAGGTGCCCGCCGGGCTGCGCGAGGCCCGGCATGTCGCCGACGCCGTCGCCGACTCCTCGCACGCCCTCGGCCTGCCCGACGTGGTCCGGCTCGGGGACGTCCATCTGCGCGGCCTGGTCCGGCTGTTGCGCGACGACCCGCATGTGCAGTCCTTCGCCGAGCGGGAGCTGGACGGGCTGCTGTGCGCGGCCGAGCCGGAGCTGCTGGGCGTCCTGCGGACCTATCTCGCGACCGGCCGCAACAAGTCCCGCACCGCCCAGCTCCACCATGTCTCCCGGCCCGCCCTCTACCGCCGCCTGGAGGCCATACAGACCCGCCTCGGCGTCGACCTGGACGACTTCGAACAGGCGGCCTCCGTCCACATCGCGCTGCTCGCGCACGATGCGCAACAGCGCTGAAACACACGACGACCTGGGAAAACGGCGGTGAAACATGCGGCAGGCAACACGTGACACGGTGGCACGCCGCGCGCCCGCAGACGTGACACGCTGCCCGTCGAAGGCTCCCCGCGCGCTTTCTAGGCTCACCGCACACCGAGCCGACGGAGGTCCCGATGAGCCGAGTGATCCGTGCCGCCCTGTTCCAGACCGCGTGGACCGGCGACAAGGAATCCATGATCCAGGTGCACGAGCAGGCGGCCCGCGACGCCGCCGCCCAGGGCGCCCAAGTCCTCTGCTTCCAGGAGCTGTTCTACGGCCCCTACTTCTGCCAGGTGCAGGACAAGGCCTTCTACGAGTACGCCGAGCGGATCCCCGAGGGCCCGACCGTCCAGCGCTTCCAGCGCCTGGCGCGCGAGCTGGGCATCGTCCTCGTCCTGCCGATGTACGAGGAGGAGCAGCCGGGAGTCCTCTACAACACCGCCGCGGTGATCGACGCGGACGGCTCCTACCTCGGCAAGTACCGCAAGACCCACATCCCGCAGGTCCGGGGATTCTGGGAGAAGTTCTACTTCCGCCCGGGCAACAGCGGCTGGCCCGTCTTCGACACGGCCGTCGGCAGGATCGGCGTGTACATCTGCTACGACCGTCACTTCCCCGAGGGCTGGCGGGCGCTCGGTCTCGCCGGCGCCGAGATCGTCTTCAACCCCTCGGCCACCTCCCGCGGCCTGTCCCGCTACCTGTGGCAGCTGGAGCAGCCGGCGGCGGCCGTCGCCAACGAGTACTTCGTCGGCGCGATCAACCGGGTCGGCGTGGAGGACCTCGGCGACAACGACTTCTACGGCACGACGTACTTCGTGGACCCCGAGGCCCAGTTCGTCGGCGAGGTCGCGAGCGACAAGGCGACCGAACTCGTCGTCCGCGACCTGGACCTGGCCAAACTCCGCGAGGTCCGCGACCGCTGGCAGTTCTACCGGGACCGCGCGCCGGGGGCGTACGAGCCGCTGACCGCGCCCTGACCGTAACCGAGTTGACCGAGGGAGCAGCATGACCGGCCGTACAGTCATCCGCGGAGGGCTTGTCATCACCGCCTCCGACGAGATCCACGCCGACGTCCTGATCGAGGACGGCCGCATCGCCGCCCTCGCCGCCTCCGGAACCCCCGCCGCCGAGGCGTTCACCGCCGAGCGAAGCGAGATGGGGGCACCCCCGCCCGAAGGGTGGGGGAGGGTCGTCGACGCCACCGGGAAGTACGTCGTCCCGGGCGGCGTCGACGCACACACCCACATGGAGCTGCCGTTCGGCGGGACCTTCGCCTCCGACACCTTCGAGACCGGCACCCGAGCCGCCGCCTGGGGCGGGACGACCACGATCGTCGACTTCGCGGTGCAGAGCGTCGGCCACACCCTGCGCGAGGGCCTCGACGCCTGGCACGCCAAAGCCGAGGGCAACTGCGCGATCGACTACGCCTTCCACATGATCGTCGCCGACGTGAACGACGAGACGCTGAAGGAGATGGACCTGCTGGTGGAGGAGGGGGTGACCTCCTTCAAGCAGTTCATGGCGTATCCGGGCGTCTTCTACTCCGACGACGGGCAGATCCTGCGCGCCATGCAGCGCTCCGCCGAGAACGGCGGGCTGATCATGATGCACGCGGAGAACGGCATCGCCATCGACGTCCTGGTCCAGCAGGCCCTGGCCCGCGGCGAGACCGACCCGCGCTACCACGGCGAGGTCCGAAAGGCCCTGCTGGAGGCGGAGGCCACACACCGCGCCATCCGGCTCGCGCAGGTCGCCGGCGCGCCCCTGTACGTCGTGCACGTCTCGGCGCAGGAGGCGGTGGCCGAGCTGGCGCGGGCGCGCGACGAGGGGTTCCCCGTCTTCGGCGAGACCTGCCCGCAGTACCTGTTCCTGTCCACCGACAACCTCGCCGAGCCGGACTTCGCGGGCGCGAAGTACGTGTGCAGCACGCCGCTGCGGCCCAGGGAGCACCAGGCGGCGCTGTGGAGGGGCCTGCGCACCAACGACCTCCAGGTGGTCTCCACCGACCACTGCCCCTTCTGCTTCACCGGCCAGAAGGAGCTGGGCCGCGGCGACTTCTCCAAGATCCCCAACGGTCTGCCGGGCGTGGAGAACCGCATGGACCTGCTGCACCAGGCCGTCGTCGACGGGCACATCTCCCGGCGCCGCTGGATCGAGATCGCCTGCGCCACCCCGGCCCGCATGTTCGGCCTGTACCCGAAGAAGGGCACCATCGCCCCGGGCGCCGACGCCGACGTCGTGGTCTACGACCCGCATGCCGAGCAGACCGTCTCCGCCGCGACGCACCACATGAACGTCGACTACTCCGCCTACGAGGGCAAACGGATCACCGGCCGCGTCGAGACCGTGCTCTCGCGCGGCGTACCCGTCATCACCGAGCGGGAGTACACCGGACGCACCGGTCACGGCGTCTACACCCCGCGCTCCACCTGTCAGTACCTCAACTAGGAGTGGCGCCCATGGACTTCGGACTCGTCCTCCAGACCGACCCGCCGGCCTCCCGCGTCGTCAGCCTGATGAAACGCGCCGAGCGCAACGGCTTCACGTACGGCTGGACCTTCGACTCCTCCGTGCTGTGGCAGGAACCGTTCGTGATCTACAGCCAGATCCTCGCCAACACGCAGAAGCTGAAGATCGGCCCGATGGTCACCAACCCGGGCACCCGCACCTGGGAGGTCACCGCCTCCACCTTCGCCACCCTCAACGACATGTTCGGCAACCGCACCGTGTGCGGCATCGGCCGCGGCGACTCCGCGATGCGCGTCGCGGGCCGCAAGCCCAACACGCTGGCCCGGATCAGCGAGGCGATGAAGGTGATCCGCGCCCTCGGCCGGGGCGAGGAGGCCGACCTGGGCGGCACGAAGATCCGCTTCCCGTGGATCAGGGAGGGCGCCGAACTCCCCGTCTGGATGGCCGCGTACGGCCCCAAGGCGCTGAAGATGACCGGCGAGGAGGCCGACGGCTTCATCCTCCAGCTGTCCGACCTCTACCTCACCGAGTACATGGTCAAGGCCGTGAAAGACGCGGCCGTCGCCGCCGGCCGCGACCCGTCCGAGGTGACGGTCTGCGTCGCCGCCCCGGCGTACGTCACCGAGGACGACTCGCCCGAGGCGCTCGCCCACGCCCGCGAGCAGTGCCGCTGGTTCGGCGGCATGGTCGGCAACCACGTCGCCGACCTCGTCGCCCGCTACGGCGAGCACTCCGGCCGGGTCCCCGAGGAACTCACCGACTACATCAAGGCCCGCGAGGGGTACGACTACTCCCACCACGGGCGCGCCGACAACCCCGACACCGCGTTCGTGCCCGACGAGATCGTGGACCGCTTCTGTGTCATCGGTCCCGTCGAGAAGCACGTCGAGAAGCTGAAGGCGCTGCGCGCGCTGGGCGTCGACCAGTTCGCGGTGTACGACATGCACGATGCCCGGGAAGCCACCATCGACGCCTACGGCTCCCGGGTGATCCCCGCCGTCAACTCCTGACCGCCGCCTCCCCGTTGGTCTCCCCCTCCCCGCCGCCTGGGGGAGGGGGCACAGGGCGCCCGCCCGCGCACCCCCCCATCGCGCCGCCCGCACGGCACTCCCCGACCCGTCTCACCCCTCCGGGACCGCCCATGACCGACACCGCCCCCGCAGCCATACCCCCCTCCCGTCAGGTCACCCTTCCCGACGGCCGCGTCGAACTCGCCCCCGGCACCCCGCCGCCCAGCGGGCCGTACGCCAACGAGGACCTGCTCCCGGTCCCCGCGGCCGGGCGCACCTGGACGACGTACAACTTCTCCGCGCTGTGGGTCGGCATGGCCCACAACACCGCCTCCTGGACGCTCGCCTCCGGGCTGATCGCCGTCGGGATGGACTGGAAACAAGCGGTGTTCACCATCGCCCTGGCCAACCTGGTCGTCCTCGTCCCGATGCTGCTCACCGGGCACGCGGGCCCCAAGTACGGCATCCCCTTCCCGGTCTTCGCCCGCGCCTCCTTCGGGGTGCGCGGCGCCAACCTGCCCGCCGTCGTACGGGCGTTGGTGGCGTGCGGCTGGTTCGGCATCCAGACCTGGATCGGCGGCGAGGCCATCTACTTCCTGGCCGGCAAGCTGATCGGCGACAGCTGGTCGAACGCCGCGCACCTGGGCGGCTACGCCTGGACCATGTGGCTGTCGTTCGCGCTGTTCTGGCTGCTCCAGGTGGCGATCATCCACCGCGGCATGGAGACCGTCCGCCGTTTCGAGAACTGGGCGGCGCCGTTCGTGATCGTCGGAGCGCTGGTGATGCTCGGGTGGATGAGCAGCAAGGCGGGCGGCGTCGGCCCGCTGTTCGACCAGCCGTCCAGGCTCGGCTGGGGCGGCCACTTCTGGAAGCTGTTCTGGCCCTCCCTGATGGGCATGATCGGCTTCTGGTCCACCCTGTCCCTGAACATCCCCGACTTCACCCGCTACGGCAGGAGCCAGAAGGCCCAGACCTGGGGCCAGGCGCTCGGCCTGCCGACGACGATGACCCTGTTCGCCTTCCTCTCCGTCCTGGTGACCTCCGGCTCGCAGGCGGTCTACGGGCAACCCGTCTGGGACCCGGTGCAGCTGGCCGCGAAGACCGACAACGTGGTGGGCCTGCTCTACGCCCTCGTCACGGTCCTGGTGGCCACCCTCTCGGTGAACATCGCGGCCAACCTGGTCTCCCCGGCCTTCGACTTCTCCAACGTGGCGCCCAGGAAGGTCAGTTTCCGCACCGGGGCGCTCATCACCGCGGTCCTGGCGGTGGTGATCATGCCCTGGAAGCTGTACTCCGACCCGCAGGGCTACATCTTCACCTGGCTCGGCCTGGTCGGCGGTCTGCTCGGCACCGTCGCGGGCATCCTCGTCGCCGACTACTGGCTGTTGCGCCGCACCCGCCTGGACCTCGCCGACCTGTACCGAGCGGGCGGCCGCTACTGGTACGCGGCCGGCTGGAACTGGCGGGCCGTCGTCGCCTTCCTCGCGGGCGGCGTCCTCGCGATCGGCGGCGCCAGCTTCAAGCCCCTGCTCGACGGCCGCCCCGTCCCCGCCCTGTCCCCCCTGGCGGACTACGGCTGGGCGGTGGGCCTCGGCACGTCGCTGGTGCTCTACCTGGCGCTCACGCTGCTGACGTCCCGCAGCCAGACGTAGAAGGACCCGAAAGAGTGAGGGGCGGGCGTCCGGCTACCCGGACTGCCCGCCCCCGAGCGCGCCGACCGCGGCCCGCGCCGCCTTGATGGCGCCCTGGTTGATCTCGTCCGTACCGGGGGCCTTCTTCGTGTCGAAGTCGCTGCCGTTGTACGTGACGACCACCAGGGCGTTGGCGACCCGGACCATCACCACGCCCTCGCGGGTCTGCTGCTTGTCCTCGGTGGTGAGGTTCACGATCGAGTAGGCGCTGTCCCCGAGCCCCGGCACGGCACCGCCGCCGCTCTTCTCGCTCACCTGCTGCTGGTAGTTCTGCTTCGCCTCCTGCTGCGACCCGGCGATCTCGAACGACACGTCGAGCCAGCGGTAGCTGTACCCCTTCAGGGCGTTCCAGGAGCAGGTGCGGCGCACCTTGGTGTCCGTCGACGGGATCTCCTTGCCCTCCGTCTTCGCCCCGGGCACCAGGGCCGTGACGGTGGCCGCGGGCACGCTCGTACAGGGCGTGGGCGCGGCGGCGTACGTCTGCGACCCGCCGGAGGAGGAGGGGCCGGGGGAGGCGGAGGACTGCGTGGGCGCCTTCTGGCCCGCCGGGGAGCCGTCGGCGGCGGCCGGCGCGGCCGGGCCGGACGTCAGCGCCCAGCCGGCGCAGGCGAGCACGGCGACCGGTGAGATCCGCGCGGTGAGCGCGAGCGGCAGAGGAAGAGAACGCACGGCGCACTTCTCGTGGGGGAGGGGGTGCGGAAGGGGTCCGCAGGGTGGACGGGGACGCCAGTGTCACACGAGCGCCTGTGGGGCGGAAGGGAAAACTCGCTGTGTGCTTGCATGGTCACAACACCCCCTCCGCCCGCGTACCGCCCGAACGCCGGGGAAGGGGGAGGCGACACGAGTCCCCCGGGGGCGCGCTCAGGTCCCCGCGGGGTGCTCCGCCAGCCAGCGGCGGGCGCCGACCTCGCTCGGGTACTCGCGGACGGTGAACGCCGCGACGCACCAGCCGACGCCCCAGGCCACGCACGCGGGCGCGACGGGCGCGGCGACCAGCCACAGGACCCGGCCGGCCAGCGTCAGCCACACCGAGCGGCGGGCCTCGTCCCGCTTGGCGGCCCGGAACTCCTGCGGGGCCGGCGGGTCGAGGAGCTTCTCCCGGTGGCCGCGGCGCTGCACCCGCCACCCCCAGACCAGGGCCACGACCGACGCCGCCACCTGCGCCCAGTCCCACACCGTACGGACCGTCGGCGGCAGTGCGCCGCGGAAGCCTCCGTAGAGAGCGAGCGCGATGTAGCAGCAGAACGCCACGACGGCGAGCCACAGGACGGCACCGGACGAGCGGCGCACCCAGTAGCGCGGACCGCGCGCGTACCACGTGGTGCCGAGCCCCGGCAGGGCCGGGATCCGGGCGGGAGCCGTGGGCACGGCGTTGTCAGAAGATGCTCGTGACGCCATGCCACACGTCCTCTCCCAGTCGTTTGAAGTCGCCCCCGGTTTTCGACAGTACGTGTCCCGTGCCGGTCAGCACGCCGCCGACCACACCGTGGTCGTGGATGTCCTCGCTCCAGTGCTCGTGGAGCGAGTGGTCGATGATGCCGGTCGCGCCGATCACGACGGCGCCGCCGACCCCCGCCACCACCGCGACGGGCACGTCGAACGGCGCTGCGGCCACCAGGCCCGCCGTGATGGCCGTACCGGCCACCAGCCCCCCGACGTTGGCGCCGCCGTCGGTCGCGATCGAACGCTGCCACGACCAGCCCGCGTCATGGTCGCCCTGCGCCTCCAGCAGCCCGCACGCACCGGCCGCGGCCACGTCCAGGACCGGGATCTCCTTCAGGAAGTCCGGCATCTTCTCCAGGCTCTCGCCCGTGCGCAGCGCGTCCGCGGCGTCGGCCAGCTTCACGTTCAGCGCACGGTCGTAGGGGAGCGCGGTACTGCCGTTCTCGGCACGGGCGATCGCCTCCTCCAGGGAGTCGACCTTGGTGACGGCGTCGCGGTAGGCGCTCTTGGCGGGCAGGTCCTTGGGCAGGGCCTGGCCCGCCTTCTGGTACGCCTTGCGCTCCGCCCGCATCTCCTTCTTGGCGGCCTGGGCCGCGCTCTTGGCGTCGTCGAGCTTCGCGCGGGCCTCCTTGCCGCCGGCCCGGGCGTCCTCGGCGTCGTACGCGTACAGGCCGCGCAGATAGTCCGCGATGGTGACCTTGTCCCCGGTGGTCGTGGGGCCCGACCCGGTCACCCGGTCATACAGCCCCTGCAACTGCTGCGCCGCCTCCAGCCGCGCGTGCTGGGCGGTGTGCAGGATGTGGTTGCGTGCGTCGACGTAGTCGTTCCTCGCGGAGACGGTCTTCGGATCCTCCGGGCCCGACGAGTCCGGCGGCTTCGGCACGCCCTTGTCGTCCGTCGCCACACCCTTGGCGGCGGCGATGTGCTGCGCGTTGTAGAGCGACGACTCGCAGGTCGACAGCGCGTCCGCCAGCGTGCCCAGGATGTCGCCCGCCGAGTGCACCAGCTCGGCGAAGCCGCCGGCCGTGATCTGGTCCTCGCTCCATTTGGCGCGGAACGTCTCGGCCGCGTCGCCCTTCCAGCCCGCGTCGCCGGCCAGCTTCTCGACGGCGGTGCTGAGCGGCTTCACCACGCCGTCGAGCTTGTCCTTGGCGTTCTTGTAGGTGGTCGCCATCGTGTGCAGGCCACCGAGGTCGCCCCCCACCCAGCTGTCGCTCATCAGTGCCAGTCCTCCGGGGTGAGGTCCTCGAAGACTCCGTGGACGTCCACGTCGTGCCGGTGGAAGGAGTCACGCGCGTACCCGGCCTTGTCGCCGTGCTCGTCCAGCCGGTCCGCGAGCGCGAGGTGCATGCTGGTGATGAGGTCGGCGACTGCCTTGATCGTGTCGTCCAGCCCGGGGTCGCCCCCGCTGACGACGGCCGGAGTCACGTCGGGGGCCAGCTTGCGGTAGTTGCCGGACTCGTCGTGGAACGTCTTCGCCAGCGTGGCGAGATCGTCGTAGATGACCTTGAAGTCGGCCGTCATCGCCGCACCTCCCGTGCGTGGGCGGCCAGGTCCTCGGGCCGCCAGTTGGCTTCTCCGGGCGCGACCCGCGGATCGAGCAGGACGGTGACGCCCCGCTCGTCCATCCCTTCGGCCAGCGGGCCGAGGGAACCGGCGATCCAGGGCTGCGCTTCGCCGAGCGCCGCCACCAGCCCGTCCAGCGTGGTGAAGGCGAAGGCCACGGTGCCGTGCGCGGGGTGGGCGAAGAGCTCGCACACGATGAAGGGCACGCGCGCGGGGCGGCCGTCCGTGCCCGTGCCGACGACCGAGCGGGGATGCGCCGGCACGAACACCGGCGTGTGGTAGGCGGGTATGCCCGGCCGGGGCCCGGGCCGGTCGTCGGCGGCGGCCCGCGGCGGTGGCGCGGCCTCCACCAGGTCCAGCAGCGCCGAGCGGCGAGGCTCCGCCGCCTGCTGCGGAAGGCCGCGTTCCGTCGGATCCGGTTCCAGGAAATCGTGCAGCCGTGAATGATTCGGCGCCCCCATCGCCGTCACCTCTTCCCCGTGCTCGTGCGTGGCCGTTGGGCCCGACCACGGTAGCCAGCGGCCAAGGGCGCAAATCGGCCTATGTCGGGGTCCGGAGGCGGGTATGCACGTAACCCATACGACCGTTTGGTCCGGGCGAGAGCAGTCCTTGACCCGTTGATGAACCGGTGTCCCAGCGGAGGGCGGACGCTATGGCACCCGGGCCGTCCACTTCACGGACGCGAACTTGCTCCGGGCCAGCTCCTCGGCCCGCGCCAGCTCCCCGTCCGTGATCCTGCCCGGCGCCAGGCCGTACCGCGCCCGGAACGACGCGATCATCCGGTCGATGACCGCCTCACGGGGCAGCCCCGTCTGCCGCCGCAGCGGATCGACCCGCTTCTTCGCGCTGCGCGTGCCCTTGTCGGACAGCTTCTCCCGGCCGATGCGCAGCACCTCCAGCATCTTGTCGGCGTCGATGTCGTACGACATCGTCACGTGGTGCAGCACGGCCCCCGGGCCCCCGTCCGGCCCCACCATCCGCTTCTGCGCGGCGCCCGCGATCTTGCCCTGGTCGGTCGCGATGTCGTTCAGCGGCTGGTACCAGGCCCGGATCCCCATGTCGCCGAGGGCGCCCAGCACCCAGTCGTCGAGGTAGGCGTAGCTGTCCTGGAAGGACAGGCCCTGCACGAGGGACTCGGGCACCGACAGGGAGTAGGTGATCGTGTTGCCCGGCTCGACGAAGGTCGGACGAGGAAGACACTACGAGCCGGCGTTATCGCGGGCAAGGGCCTGCGCGGCCCTGCCGAGTGCCGCGTGGGACCCGGCAGAGGCGCGGCGTTCACGGCACGCGCGCGGTCCACTCCTCGGTGGCGAACTTCGTGCGCACCAGTTCCTCCGCGCGGGCCATCTCTTCCGCCGTGACTTCGCCGGTGGTGAGCCCGTAGCGGTTGCGGAAGGAGGCGATCATGTTCTCGATGACCTGCTCCCGCGCGAGGCCCGTCTGCCTGCGGAGCGGGTCGACTCGCTTCTTGGCGCTCCTGGTCCCCTTGTCGGACATCTTCTCCTTGCCGATGCGGAGCACTTCCAGCATCTTGTCGGCGTCGATGTCGTAGGACATCGTCACATGATGGAGGACGGCTCCAGGGCCGCCGTCAGGGCCGACCATGCGCTTCTGGGCGGCGCCGGCGATCTTGCCGGCCTCGGTGGCGATGTCGTTCAGGGGCTGGTACCAAGCCTTGATACCCATGTCTCCGAGCGCGCCCAGCACCCAGTCGTCGAGGTAGGCGTAGCTGTCTGCGAAGGAGAGGCCCGAGACCAGGGACTCCGGCACGGACAGGGAGTACGTGATCGTACTCATGGGCTCTACGAACATGGCCCCACCACCGGAAACACGGCGAACCACGGTGATCCCGTGCTTCGCGGCCCCTTCGGGGTCCACCTCGTTGCGCAGGGACTGGAAGCTGCCGATCACCACAGAGGGCGAGGCCCACTCCCATACCCGAAGAGTCGGGGCTCTCCGCCCGGCGGCCACCTCGGTGGTGATCACTTCGTCCAGCGCCATGTGCAGAGCCGGTGCCTGTGGCTCCGTGTGCACCAGCTGCCAGTCGTAGTCGCTCCACTCGGTCGCGTGGGCCAGAGCGCGCCGGACGGCGATGCCGACGCCTTCCGCTGTCAGCCCGAGCATCATGGTCGACTCCGGCAGCGCCGCCGTGATCCGGGCGGCCAGCCCTGCAGCGTCCGTCGTTGAGGGTGAACCCTCAAGGGCTTTGTTGATCGCGAGGATCGCTTCGTCCGGCTCCAGGAAGAAGTCCCCGGCGACGCGCACGTTACGCAGGACGCCTTCCTCGACATCCAAATCGACGACGACCAGCTTGCCGCCGGGCACCTTGTACTCGCCATGCACGGCTTCGTTTCCTTCCAGCGCGCGGCGTGTGTCCTGAGCGGGTTGCCCTGACATTCAGACAGATGCGCACATCTTTCGAATCGCACCTTAATGCTCGCCCGGAGCGCGAGGATAAGCAGCCCCAAGGGCACTGGAGGGACGGAAGGGAGGCCGACCTGCTGTCCCGGCTGTCTCCTTGTGGGGGAACAGAACCCGGCGTACAGCCCGACTCGTCTGCCGCCACCTGCGGCTTTGCCTTGGAAAGGGCCTCTGACCTGCGCGGGAGGCCCTTTCCGGTCTCTCGGGGGCTTGCCGCGTTAGCCTCGCGCTTTCACGAGGCGACCTGTCCGGCTGGTGATCAGGAAAGCAGAAAGTGCCTCTGACCAGCGAGAATGAGGATTGTTGAGGTCCTTGTTCCCGCCACCGCTGGAGGCACTTTCCAGGTGAAGGTGCGACACGAGGTCGCGTGTGTTGAGTGGATGCCCTTGGAGAGGGGGTCGGCGATGGCGCCGATGACAGGCGTGCTGCCAGCACCCGCGAGCGCTGGCAGCATATCCACCAGCTCCTGGACGCCGGCGCCGGCCTGCTGGAAGGCGCCCGCTGCCTGGACCTGGCCCTGAACACCGTCAAACGCTACGCCCGCCACGCCGAGCCCGAGCGCATGGTCCGCGCCCCGAACTACCTGCCCACCCTTGACCACCTGCGACGACGCCGCGCCGAGGACCCCGCGGTGCCCGTCACCCACCTCCTGCACGAGATCCGCGAACAGGGCTACACCGGCAGCGCCAACCTCCTGGTCCGCTACATCACCCAGGGCCGCGTCGAGGCCGACCACTCCGCCCTCTCCCCACGCCGGGCCGCCCGCTACCTCCTCACCGACCCCACCCACCTGCGCGAAGGCCAACAGACACTCCGCAACCAACTCGTCGACGCCTGCCCCCAGATGACCGAACTCGCCACCGCCGTGACCGGCTTCGCCGCCCTGCTCACCTGGCGCGAGGACAACGCCAGGGCCCTGACCGACTGGATCGCCCGCGTCCGCACCGCCGACCCGCCCTTCCTCCATGGCTACGCCACCGGCCTGGAACGCGACCGCGCCGCCGACGCCGGCCTCACCCTGCCCTTCCACAACGGGCGCACCGAGGGCGTCAACCACAAGATCAAACTCCTCAAGCGTCAGACCTACGGCCGGGCCGGCTACCGACTCCTCCGCCACCGCATCCTGCTCAACTGACACTCCACCGAGCTCGGCGATCAACGGCTACGGAAATCTTGGAAGACCCGATGGGCGTACAGGCCCGCGGAACGCCGCGAAGTTAGGGCTCCAGCGGTAGGGCGCGAAGGCCGTGCGGGAGGTGCGCAGCTGCGGCGTCATCACCAGTGGCGGGGCCTCCAACATGATGTCCACCCTGGGGGCTGCGGGGCTCGAGGATACGGCTTCTCCGTGGAGGGTCCGGTTCTGCAGAACCCGGGCGAGGACGACGACGACCTCGGTGAGTGCGAAGTGCTTTCCAGGGCACTGGCGGGAGCCGTTGCTGAACGGGATGTACGCTCCGTGTGGGCCGGGGGTGCCGTGCGCCCAGCGGTCAGGATCGAATCGCTCGGGGTCGGGGAACAGGTGTGGCTGACGGTGCAGTTGGTAAGGGCTCACGACCACGCTGGTGCCGGGTGGCAGGATCTGCCCGGCCAGCTCGACGGGCTTGGCGACGCAGCGGGTGATCAGCCAGGCATGGGGGTACAGCCGTAGCGTCTCCAGAACGACCTGCCGGGTGAGTTCCAGGCGTCGCACGGTTGACTCGTCCGGCGGATCGTCCCCGAGGACTGAGTCGATCTCGTGCTGGACACGACGAGCAATGTCCGGGTGGAGGTCCAGCAGGTGCAGCGCCCACACCATGGTGCTGGCGGGGCCCGCTGCTGTTGCCGCGGTGAACATGTTGATGACGTTCTCACGCACCTCGTGGTCGCTCATAGGCTCGTCAGTTTCGTCCTGTGCCGCCAGCAGCACGGACAGGATGTCCGCGTGATCCTTGCCGGAGTGGCGGTACAGGCTGATCACTTCGTCGACGACCTGCTTGTACCTGGCCAGCGTTCGGTGGAACTGGAGGGTGCGGTGACGGAACAGCCACTGCACTCCGAGCGCGGTGGTCAACACCTCGTAGTAGACCGCTTTGTTGATCGCCCTCAGGCAGGTGTGGACCTCGTCGCGGAAGTGCTCCGTGAACTCCGCGGCGAACATGGCGTGGACGCCGGTCATAGCCGCCATGTCCGTCATCTCCCGCGTCACGTCGAGGGGAACCCCGGATCGCCAGGCATCGGTCATCGCGTCTGCCGTGGCGACCATCGTGGTGATGAACCGCGCAATGCGCGCCTGCTGCAACGATGGCTGGACCAGGCGTCGTACCCGCTTGTGCGCGGCGTTCGGGCAGGTGAGGATTCCGTCACCGAAGAGCTCCCGTAGCTCGTCCTTGCCCGGCCCGCCGGTGTCGAACCTGTGGGGGTCCCGGAGCACCTGATCGGCCAATTCCGGATGGCAGGCCAGGTAGACGGACTTCCGGCCCAGCCGGACGTGTACGAGATCCCCCTGCTCCGAGAGTGAGTTGAGGAAGGACAGCGGTGCTCTCCAGGCGCGTACCGCGTGCCCCAGGACCGGCAACGCACCCCGAGCGTGGGCGAATCGGAAGTCGGGTCGCGTCCTTCTCATGGAGGTTGGGCTCCTTGCGTATCTGTCTGGGGCGGCCGCACCACTGTCCGGGAATGTGTCTAGCCAATCCGCGGGCGGAGTGACTCTGCGCGTTGGAAAGCCTCACCGTCCGGGTAGGTTCTTTGAGTCGTTCGGATGGGCGCGTGCCTGCGCGGTTGACCCCAGAGACCCTTCAACCCGGGTGTCGCCACTTCACCGACGGAGCGACGGAGAGCAGTCCGCACTGCGGTGATCGCCGACGGGGCACACCCATCATTCCGTGGGCAGGGGAGCTTCCTGCCCGCAACCGTCCCGCGAGCCCCGTCGCTGCGGTGTCATCCTCGGCTGCAAGGAGATCGTCTTGACCGATATCATCGCCGTGCCCTCGCCGATCCCTGCGTCCGCAACGCCAGTTGGATCAACAACAGTGACGGTGCGGCTGGCCGGCGGCGACGATTGTGCTGGCGGGGAAGGCGGCCAAGGCGTGGGGGTGAGCGGGGCGGCGCAGCTGCTGAAGTTCAGCGCCTTCCGGGACCCGGTGCTGCTGGCGCGGTGTGTGAAGCTGCGGGTGATCGAGCCGGAGAACGAATACTGTCGACGTGGCCTCCAAGCAGCCATTCTCGTCAGTCGGTCGTGAACAACAGGACGGCGTTCTGGCCGCCGAAGCCGAACGAGCAGCTGAGGCCCGTATTCCCGGCCATCGGGCGTGGTTGGTCGGCGACGATGTCCAGCTTGTGGTCTCCGTCCTGGCCCTCGAAGTTCGCCACCGGCGGCACTGTCCGCCGGTGCAGGGAGAGGACCGTGTATGCCGCCTGGATCGCACCCGCTGCCCCGAGGGCGTGGCCGATCACGCTCTTGGCGGCTGTCACGGGGGGTGTGTCCGCTCCGAAGACCCGGGTGAGAGCTGCGGCTTCGGCCGCGTCGTTCAGCGGCGTGGAGGTGCCGTGCGCGTGGACGAGACCCACGTCTGCCGGAGCGCATGCCGCGTCCTGCAGTGCCGCGCGGATGGCTCGTTCCGCTCCGTTCCCCTCCGGGTGCGGGGCCACCGGATGGTGGGCGTCCGCTCCGGCGCCGTAACCGCGCAGCACGGCCTGGACCGGTGCCCCGCGGGAGGTGGCGTGGGAGAGGCGTTCCAGGACGAGGACGGCGGCGCCCTCCCCGAGGACGAAGCCGTCCCGTGCCGCGTCGAACGGCCGGCTGGCCAGCTGCGGGTGTTCGCGTCGCCGTGACAGTGCCCGCATCCGTGTGAAGCAGGTGGCCGTCATACGGGAGCGCGCGGACTCGCTGCCGCCGGCCAGCACGATGTCACATGTCCCGGACCGCAGCAGGTCCCGTGCGACCCCGATCGCGGTCGCGCCCGAGGCACAGGCGCTGGACGTGGTGAAGTTCGGCCCCCGGGCGCCCAGGTCGATGGCGACCTCGCCCGCGGCCATGCTCGGCACACTGCGCGGCAGCGCGAGCGGCGAGACCCGCTGGGGCTGGTCCGCGCCGAGGTGGCAGAACTCGGTGACGTACGTGCCAAGGCTGTTGGACCCGACACCCAGCACGACTCCGACCCGCTGCGCCGGCCATGTGCCGGTGTCCAGCGCGGCGTCGGCGACGGCGCGCCGTGCGGCGGCCAGGGCGAACTGGATGAACGGGTCCACGCGCCGGGCGAGTGACCGGCCGAGTTCGGCCGCGGCGTCGAATCCGGTCACCTGACAGGAGAAGTCGACGGGCAGTCCGGCGAGTTCGGGGTCGGAGGCGGCCAATGAGCGGCCCTGGCACAGGGCCTCCCAATTCGCGTCCGCCGTATGTCCGGCCGGGGTCACCAGGCCCAGCCCGGTGACCGCGATCTCAGGCGGCATGCTCGAACGCCTGGGCGGCGTCTGCGAGCGTGGAGGCCGGGAACAGGTCCAGCTCGCCCTCGACAAGGACGATCCCGTACTCCTGCTCCGCCGCCACGACCAGTTCCATCAACGACAGCGAGTCCATCCCGAGGCTTTCGAACGTCGTCGCGGCGGTCAACTGCTCCGGCACCACCTCGACATCAAGATGACCGGTCAGCAGGGCGACGAGCCGCTGGGGCAGTGCCCGCTCCGCATCTGGTTCCGCTGCCTGTGTCATGGCGTGTTCTCCTCTTCTCTCGAACTGGCGTGATCTTCGCAGAAGTAGTGGCTGCGAGATCCCGCACCCGGGTTGCGGGGCCGGGCCGAAGGCCACGCCCCACACATTGCCGCAAGTCCGGATTGGTAGCGAACTGCCCGGTCACGAAAGGGAAGTTGGGGGAATTCGGACGTAAGATCACTGTGGGGCGCATGGTGCCTCCCGTACGCGCTCGCCCATGGGAGTGGACCCTCCGGGGCAGCATTGCTGTGCTCAATCTTGCTCACGCACCATCCTCGGGAGTCCCATCGAAGGAGCAACCGAGCGTGACGCGAACCGGAGCGGTGTTCACCACCCCGTGGCCCTTGCGGATCAACCCGCATGTGGATCAGGCACGCGAGAGCGCGCTTGCCTGGATGCGGAGATTCGGCCTGCTGGACGGCGAGCAGGCCGAGGAAGACTTCGTTGACTGGCGACTGGCCGAAGTGGCCGCCTTCTTCTACCCCCATGCCAGTGCCGAGGAGTGCTGTACGGCGGCGCAGATGATGGGCTGGTACTTCCTGCCGTTCGACGACCAGCTGGACGGTGAGATCGGCCGTGATCCCGGCAGGGTGGCCACTGTCTGCAGTGCCCTGATCGGCATCGTGCACGGAGTGTCCGGACCGGAGTCGCACGATACGCCGACGGTGCGTGCCTTCGCCGATCTGTGGAGCCGGATGGTGCGGGGGATGTCCCTGCCGCTACGCACCCGTGTGGCGTTCAACTGGACGGCGTACTTCTCCTCCCAGGTGACCGAGGCGATCGACCGCAGGACGGGATTCGCCCACCGCGACCTGGCGGACTACTTCCTACTGCGGGCCTCCACGACGTGCGCCTTCGGTCAGAACGACCTGGGCGAGAAGTGGGGTGGTACTGAGGTGCCGCCGGAGCTGTGGCATCACCCTGTGCTGCAACGCGTGAGGCAACTGGGCGCCGACGTGGTCGCGTTGCGGAACGACTCCATGTCGCTCCGGCACGAGGACATCACCGGGGGGCACAACGCGATCCACCTCATTCAGCGCAGCCGCGGCGGCACGCGGCAGGAGGCGCTGGCCGAGGCGTCCCGGCTCGCTCAGGAAAAGGTCGACGAGCTCGTGGAGTTGGAGGAGAGGGCTTTGTCACGACTGGTACGGGCCGTCGACGAGAGTCAGCGTGCGGCGCTGCGGGGATATGCGGACATCATTCATGACTGGATCTGTGGTGACTACGAATGGGAGCGGATCACCACACGTCATGACGAGCACCGTGTCATGCCCGGCTGGGCGGCCGGTCTGCTCGTGAGCGCGGGGAGCTGAGCGATGACGACGACAAGCCTCCCGGCCTCCCACGTTTCCGCCCCGCGCGCACCCGGTGCCCTGCCCGGCGTGGGCCACTTGCGGCAGTTGCTCGTCGACCCGACCCGGTTTCTGACCCGTCTGCCGTCCTATGGCGATCTGGTGGAGATCCGGCTCGGCCCCCGCCCCACCTACGTGGTCTGCAGCCCCGAACTGGTCCGCGAGATCCTCGTGAGCCGCCACCGCGACTTCGACAAGGGTGGCCCCTTCTTCGACAACATTTCCGTGTTCTTCGGAGACGGCCTGGCGACCTGTCCCAATGCCAAGCACACTCGGCTGCGCCGATTTACCCAGCCCGCCTTCCACCCGAGCAAGCTCCCGGGGTACGCAGAGCTCGCAGGCCGCGAGATCACGGCTGTCACCCGGGAGTGGCGCGAGGGACAGGTCCTGGACGTGCGCCGGCTGATGCAGGAACTCGCCATGAGGATCACCGTCTCGACGATGCTGGCGTCGTGGTTCGCCGACGCCGGTGCGGACGCCGACACGGTCCGCCGCACGCTGGGTGACGTGGACGTCCTGGTCAGCGGCGCGTTCCTGCGCATGGTCGCGCCCGGCATCGCCCGCCTGCCGTTGCCGGCCAACCGGCGCTACGCACAGGCCCGGGACTCCTTGTACGCGCACATCGACGCCACCGTCGCCGCCTACCGCCGCGCCGGTAGCGACCAGGGCGACCTACTGTCCATGTTCCTGGCCGAGGACGGCGACGGAACCGCGCTGTCGGACACGGAAGTACGCGAGCAGGTGATGACCATGTTCATCGCCGGAATCAGTACGACCGCCGCCATGCTCGCCTGGACCTTGCACTACCTCTCGTTGGACGACGGCCTCGACGGGGCCGTGGCGGCCGAGGCACACAAGGTCTGCGGCGGCGGGCCCGCCCGGCACGAGCACCTTCCACAGCTACCGACCCTGATGGCCGTGGTGACCGAGGCCTTCCGGATCAGGCCCTCCGCCTGGCTGTTCAGCAGGACCGCCGTCACCGACACGTCCTTGGGCCGCTACCGCGTGCCGGACGGTGCCGACATCCTGATCAGCCCGTACATCATTCACCATCGGCCCGATCTCTTCCCCGAGCCCGACCGGTTCGACCCCGGGCGCTGGAGTAGCGACGGACGCAACTGGGCCAACGCCGAGCGGGCGATGGCGCTGGTGCCTTTCGGGACCGGGTCCCGTAAGTGCATCGGACACGACTTCACCATCATGAACGTCATGCTGTCCCTGGCGTCCGTCCTGGCCGACTGGAAGCTCACCCCCGCCACGTCCCGCCCGGTCACCCTCATCGGGCGCAGCATCATCGAACCCCGCAACCTCGACCTGCGGCTGCACCGCCGACAGGTTTCCTAGCAGGGATTGCGCCGCTGTCCACCGCGCCTACTCGCACAGCGCGCGGTGGACAGCCTCCTCGATGGCGTCGGCCAGGTCGGCGGCCTGCCGCGCGGTGAACCAGTCCGCGGACATGACCAGGGTGATGTCGAGACCTGCCGTGTCGTCCTGACTGCCGGTGAGAAAGACCGAGGGCAGGGGGCCAGGGGGAAGGGCACACCCGTCGATGGGGCCGGACCTCAAGCCCGGGGGAAGCTGGAGCGGCGGGGTCTTCGTCATCAGGTTGCTGACCAGGACACTGATCGGAGCGTGCGCCACTTCGTCCATCAGCTCGCCGGTCGCGGCGATGGCCTTCTGCACCGTGTTGTCCAGGACCGCTTCGCGCAGTTGCTCCAGCACGCGGCGTCCGATGTCGGCCGGATGGCATTCGGGCCCCACCTCGACCACGGCGTGCGCGGCGGTGGCGGCCAGTACCATCTCGTGTGGAGACATGGGGGGCCTGAGCCGCCGCCGGAGATCCAGAGTGGACAAGCATGTCATGGGGGCGGTTTCGTCCGGGCAAGGTGTCTGCGAGTGGACCGCCCGCAGGGCGATGCCGCAGGCCAGCGCATGCCAACTCGTGCGTGCCGCCTTGGCCACGCGCGTCAGTTGATCGACGGACTCGGCAGACAGCCGCACCTGCCGCCGGTGGACGCCGTCTTGTGTTCCCGTGTCGGCTCCGGCCGCGAGGGCGGGGATGCACGCGGGGACGAGATCCCGCATCTTCGCCGAGCGGTCCCTCAGGAAGACGCTCAGCTCCTCAGCGGAAAACCGGGCGCGGAAGTGTTCCTCGACGGGGCGGGGCAACCCGACGGTAGGAGGCGGCAGCACAGGCGTACGGCCGGTGACGCGGGCGCTGTAGCTGCGCCACAGGGTGTGCAGCAGCATCAGCGCGCTGACACCGTCACTGATGGCATGGTGAACCGACAGGGCCAACCGATAGCGGTCCTCCGTCTCCTCGGTCACCACGGCCCTGAACACTGGTGTGTCCGGCGCGTAGGGCGCTCCGACCTGGTCGATGCCGTCGGTCACCTGCAGACGCGGGCCCGGCGCCGACGGGTCCAGCCGCAGCAGGTGGCCCGGGTCCGCGGCCACGATCCGTGCGGACAGTACGGGGTGCAGGACGAGCAGGTCCTCCACTGCGGAGGCCAGAGCGTCGAGGTCGAGCCGGCCGTGCAGCCGCTGGCTGAAGTGGATCGGCGTACCGAACGAGGCGAAGGCCGTCTCGCTGGCCGCGAGCGGGCGTTCCTCCACCACGGTGGCGTCGGTCAAGATGCTCTCCTTGCAGCGTCCGCGGGCCGGCGCCTTGGTCAGGGCCCAGGCCGATACGGTCGGTGCCCGCGCCATGATCGTGGTGTGCTGTCGAGGCTCAGCGCAATGCGGGCTGCTCCCGGTTCACTCCGTCGGGTTCTTCCCC
Source organism: Streptomyces monashensis (assembly GCF_001866665.1). Taxonomy (GTDB): domain Bacteria; phylum Actinomycetota; class Actinomycetes; order Streptomycetales; family Streptomycetaceae; genus Streptomyces; species Streptomyces monashensis. The sequence goes on from NZ_MLYO01000062.1 coordinate 81,369, forward strand.
CGTCAACAGTGCCGGGCGCACTTCAGTCGAACGGCTCAAAGACCCACTCGGACGGCGGAGAAGCCCACCAAACAGAGCCGGTCCGGCTCCGCATTGGTTAGACACGTTCCCGGACAGCGGCCGCTGCCGCCCCCAGCCCGTGCGCAAGGAGCCCATTCCCCCATGAGCAGCACACGATCCGACTTCCGATTCGCGCACGCTCCGGGCGCGTTGCCGGGACTGGGGCATGCACTGCGCATCTGGAGAACACCGCTGTCCTTCCTCTGCTCCCTGCCGTCCCAGGGAGACCTCGTACGCCTCCGACTCGGACGGCAGCCCGTCTATGTGGTCTGCCATCCGGAGCTGGCCGACCAGGTGCTGCGGGACTCCCACACGTTCCCCAAAGGGGGCCTGGGATACACCCAGACACGCACGCTTCTCGGCGACGGCCTCTTCACGTGCCCAAACGCCGAGCACAAGCGGACACGACGGCTGCTCCAGCCACCGTTCCAGCGCACCCGCGTCGCCGATTACATCCCCGCCATGGTCGAGACGGCGGACGCGGTGACCGGGGCCTGGCGATCCGGCGTTCCGTGCGACGTGATGCGCGAGATGACAGCCGTGGCCGCGATGATCGGCGTGCGCACGATGTTTGCCGCGGAGATCACGGAGCACTACCGCGACGAAACCCAGGCCTGCATCGGGGAGATCATCGGCGGGATCCACCACGAGGTGCTCACCTCCGCGCTCGGAGTGCGGTGGCTGTTCCCCCACCGCACCCGCCGCTTCCACCGGACGCTGGCCAGGTACGAGCAGATCATCGACGCAGTGATCCTCGCCTACCGCCGCTCCGGCGAGGACCACCCGGACATCCTTTCCATGCTTATGACGGCACGCGACGACGCCGGGGAGCCGATGAGCGACCGCGAGGTGCGCGACAACGTCATCACCATGTTCACCGCAGCGACAGCAGCGGGTCGCGCCAGCGCCATGGTGTGGGCCCTGCACCTGCTCGACCGCCACCCGGACATCGCCCGTCGTGTCCGGCACGAGATCGACTCCGTCCTGGGAGACGAACCACCGGACATTGCGGCGCTACAACGCCTGGAACTCACCCGGCAGGTCGTCCTGGAGACACTGCGGCTGTATCCGCACGGCTGGCTCATCCCTCGCAGCGTCTCCACTCCCGTCGAACTGGCCGGGCAGATCCTGCCGCCCGGCACCAACCTGCTCGTCAGCCCGTACCAGCTACACCGCCAACCACGTCTCTTCCCCGACCCCGAGCGGTTCGACCCCGACCGGTGGGCAACCGAAGACCCCGGCCCCCGCGAGGCGTACATCCCGTTCGGCAACGGATCCCGCAAGTGCCTCGGAGAGGCCTTCGCACTCACCGAGATCGTCGTCGTCCTCGCCCGGGTCCTCCAGAGCTGGACCCTGCACGGGCAAACCGCCTCCTCGCGCCCCGCGGTCCCTCGCGTCAACACGCTGCTGGAGGCACCGCCCCTGGTCATGACGCCGCAGCCACGTACCTCCCGCAGCAAGCAGGTGAACAGGCCCGCACAGACCCGCTCACCCGGCGGCGCGGACGCGCGGACGTACAGCGAAGAAGGGAACTCGTGACCGTCTCCCCACCCACGGCCACCCGCACCGCACTCAGCGCGCGGGGCATTCACAAGGCATTCGGCAAACACGTCGTACTGGCCGACGTCGACCTCACCATCCGTTCCGGTGAGACCGTCGGCGTCGTCGGGGAGAACGGCGCCGGCAAGACCACCCTCCTGCGCATCCTGTGCGGTGACCTACGCCCGGACAAGGGCACCGTCACGGTCGACGGCACACTCAGCCATTGCCCCCAACACCCCGTTCTCAACAACGCCCTCACACCGTTCCAGCACCTTCGCCTGTTCCAGGAAGCCTTCCGCCTCCCCAACCTCGAACCTGCCCACGCGCTGATCGACCGGCTCGCCTTCGCTGGCCATCTCCACCGTCCCGTCAGAGTCCTCAGCGGCGGCACACGGCAGAAGCTCAGCCTCGTCCTCGCCCTCATGCACGAACCCGACGTGGTGCTGCTGGACGAGCCCTATCAAGGCTTCGACTGGCAGACCTACCTGGCCTTCTGGGACCTCGCCGCCGCCCGCCGTGCGGCCGGGCGCACCACCGTCGTCATCTCCCACCTCGCCTACGACATCGACCGTCTGGACGCCGTCATCCAACTCAGTCACAAAGCGGCCGTCAGGACCAAGGGAGCCAGCCGGTGAGGGCCTACCGCATCGCGGCCCGCTACAACCTGGCCGAACTCGCCAAGAACACACTCGCCGCCCTCCTGCTGGCCGTCCTCCTCCCGCTCTGGATCCTCGCCGCACCGCAAATCTTCGCGCCCGCCTCGCTGACCTTCCGGCTCCGCGCGACCGGTCGGACACTCACGGCCTCAACGGACCAGGTGGGTATGATCCATGGTTGCCTCGGCATCGTCATGCTCCTGATGGCCTTCCTCACCTTCAGCGCCGCCCGTCAGTCCGGCCCCTTCGACCGCCGGCTCACCGCCGCCGGCTACCCGCGCACCCCGCTCCTACTAGCCAAGGCGACCTCGCTGCTCTCAGCCGCCGCACTCGTCGCCCTGTACACCACCGTATGGACGCTGGCCGTATGGTCGCCCCGCCACCTGGGGTTCCTGTGGCTCGGACTGTTCACCGCGAGCCTGGTCTACGGAACACTCGGACTCGTCCTCGCGCTCTTCCTTCCCGGCGAACTCGAGGGCATGGTCGTCATCTTCGTCACCAGCAACCTCGACCTGCTGCCACAAAGCCCCCTGGTCAACCCCGACCCGCATGGGTTCCTGGGCCCCCTCCTGCCCATGTACGGCTCCACACAGACCTGCCTCGCCGCTGGACTCGCCACCACGACCCCACTCCGGGCCGTAGCCGCAAGCCTCACCTGGACAGGGACCCTCACCCTCATCGCCCTCCTCGCCTTCTGGATCCGCACCCGCGAGCGGCACTTGGTGACCCTTGACGCTAGCCTCGCGCTTTCACGCGGCAGGGCGTCCAGTGGTTGATCAGAAACGCGGAGAGTGCTCGTGACCTGACCCTATGAGGGCGGGGGCTTCACCGCCGGGTGCGTTCGGAGCACCCTGTTGGTGGGGGAGCCGAATCGGGGTCGGGTGGCCCACGATGCAGGCTTACCTAGGGATCGATGTGCATCGCCGCCGGTCGCAGATCGCCGTGCTGGACGAGGGCGGCCGGACGGCGGTGAACCGCAACGTCGTCAGCGGACGCAAGACGGTGCTGGGCGTGATCGGCGATCTGCCGGTGGGCACGCCGGTGGCGTTCGAGGCGGCGCTCGGCTGGGGCTGGCTGATCGAGCTGCTCCAGGACTACGGCTTCGAGCCACACATGGCCCGTTGCAGTGCAAGGCGATCGCCTTGGCCCGGCTGAAGAACGACAAGGTCGACGCGGCCGCCCTGGCCCATCTGCTGCGCACGGATCTGCTGCCCGAGGCATGGATCGCTCCCGCAGCAATACGCGAGCAGCGGGCCGTGCTGCGCCACCGCGCCCAGCTCGTGCGGCTGCGGACCTTGTCCACGCGGTCCTCGCCGACTACGGCTGTGACCGCATGGGCAGCGCCTGGAACTGCTGGAGTGGCACGTGCCGCGCCTGGCTGGCACAGCTGCCGCTGGCGGACACCGCCCGCGGCGCGGTCGCCGGCCGGCTGGAGGTCATCGACGCGCTGCAGGTGGTCATCGACCGGCTGGATGCCGCGCTCGCCCAGGCCGCGAAGGCGGATCCGCGGGTCAAGTCGCTGACCGCGCTGCCCGGCATCGGCCCGCTCACCGCCATGGTCATCGTGGCGGAGATCGGCGACATCCGCCGGTTCCCCTCGGCCCGCAAGCTCGCCTCGTGGGCCGGGCTCACGCCCACGGTCCGCGGCTCGGACCGCACCGTGCGCTACGGGCACATCTCCAAGCAGGGCGATCGTGGCTGCGCTCGATCATGAACCAGGGCGCGCAGACCGCCAAGCGCGTCCCGCCCTACGCCGCGTGTTTCGAGCAGATCGCCCACCGCGCACCTGAAGATCGCCACCGTCGCGGTCGCCCGCAAGCTCCTCACCCACGCCTACTACGTGCTGCGCGACCTCGACGCCGCGCAGCAGCCGAAGGAGCCGTGCATCACGGCATGACGACCACCCCTGAAGGACGGGACGACAAGCCCCGGGCGAGCTCGCATCGCTGCATGAGCCGGCCACGCCGCGCTCGTTGACCTGAATGAGCAGCCCGGCCCCCGAAGCAAGGTCGTTATCCGGCCCGGCCGGCCGGGATCGAATAGGTGCGTGCGAGTCCCCTCCGCACGACCAGCACTCGGGGGACCACGGCCCAACACCCCAGTCCACAGCCGTGGCCAACCCGGCACGGGCCCCCGCAGCTCGCACCGGGCCGTGGCATCGTGCGCCTTGACAGCCCCCGCCCTCATGGGTGCAACGATGAGACTTGTCTAGGGTCCAGGTCGTCGCGTGAAAGAAGCACTCTCCAGGTGAAGAAGCGTATCGGGTCCTACCCGCGTGTCCGCGTCGAGGGCGGCGGTCGCGGGGTCGTCTGGCAGGCCGGGGCCGTGCTGCTGGTCGAGACGGTCCGCAAGTCCGGTCTGGATCAGGCGATATCGGCGGCATTGGCGCCGTGGCGCAAGCCGCGGGCGGTGCATGATCCGGGCAAGATCCTGCTGGATGTGGCGCTCGCGGTGGCACTCGGCGGGGACTGCCTGGCCGATGTGGGCACGTTGCGGGCCGAGCCGGCCGTGTTCGGGCCGGTGGCCTCTGACCCCACGGTCTCCCGGCTGATCAGCACGCTGGCGTCGGGCGGACAGCAGGTCCTGGCCGCGCTGCGCACCGCCCGTGCCGAAGTACGCGAACACGTCTGGCGGTTGACCGGGGAAGCGGCGCCGGACGCTGACGGGCAGGTGATCGTGGACATCGACGGGGTCCTCGTCCTGGCCCACTCCGAGAAGCAGGACGCAGCCGCGACCTGGAAGAAGACGTTCGGGCACCACCCGCTGATGGAGTTCGTCGACCATGGCCGGGGCGGGTCCGGCGAGCCGGTCGTGGGTCTGTTGCGGCCCGGCAACGCGGGCTCCAACACCGCCGCGGACCACATCGAGGCCACCAGACTGGCCCTGGCCCAGCTGCCGAAGCGGTTGCGGCGCGGGCGGCAGACGCTGATCCGTACCGACTCCGGTGGCGGCACCCACGAGTTCGTCGCCTGGCTCGCCCAGCGCGGACGGTGGCTGTCGTACTCAGTCGGCATGACCATCACCGACGCCGTCCACCAGGCCGTCCTGAAGGTCCCTGCCTCGGCCTGGACACCGGCCGTGGAAGCCGACGGCGAGATCCGCGACGGAGCCTGGGTTGCCGAACTCGCCGGTGACTGCCTGACCGGCTGGCCCAACGGGCTGCGGCTGATCGTGCGGAAGGAACGGCCGCACCCCGGTGCCCAGTTGCGCTTCACCGACGCCGACGGCATGCGCCTTACCTGCTTTGCCACCAACACGGCGGGCGAGGCGATCGCCACCCTTGAACTGCGCCACCGCCAGCGTGCCCGTGCCGAGGACCGCATCCGCGCCGCCCGCGCCACCGGCCTGCTCAACCTTCCCCTCCACGACGCCGCGCAGAACCAGATCTGGCTGGAGATCATCCAGATCGCCCTGGACCTGCTCGCCTGGATGCCCCTGCTCGCCCTGACCGGCAAGGCCCGCCTGTGGGAGCCCCGCCGCCTGCGGCTTCGGCTGTTCTCCACCGCCGCCCAGCTCATCACCACCGGCCGCCGCCGCATCCTCCGCCTGGCCAGGCACTGGCCCTGGACCGACGTGATCACCGATGCCCTGGACCGGCTCCACGCCCTCCCGAACCCCGGCTGACCAGTACCTTCCCATCCCTGCGAGCAGCACCACTCCGACCGGAGCCGTGGAACCCGGCGCACACCCGACGCGACAACCGGGCCATCAGCCTGCCCACACTCCGAAAACCCCCACCAACACTCACCACAAAGGCTCCGGCAGCAAGCTGACGCACCCTCATGAACGATCGAGGCTAGCGTTGCAAAGTAGGGCGTGCCCAGGGAGGGTAGGGATCGTGATTGACAGTCCTAGGAGCGGTCGAAGCGGAGGCTCAAGGCCCCGGCTCGTATTGTTTGATATCGACAACAGGGCTGCAGGTATGGCGTCCCCGTCGCAGTCCGGGGCTGGAACGTCACTCGCTGCGGCCAGGGGAGCGCAAGGGGAGCGCGGACGCCTTTGGACGGTGCAACACGGGGTACGAACAGCGGGACCGCGACATGTGCTCTGATCTGGGAAAACGGGATCTGGCGCGACCACGGAGCACAACCCTGCCCGATCCCTATCGGGCTCGTAATGCGTAGGTCCATGGTGCGAATTCCGAAGGCGGCTCCACTTGCTACCCCACTGCGGCGCGGCCGGCGGGGCCCACAAGCGACGGAGCGTTCCCCAGCCCTGGCCACCGAGCGATCGTTGCGGCAGGCCGCCGCCTGCCCGCGGGCGCTGGCGGAGACCACCGCCCTGTACGGTGCCCTGCTCGAGGCAACCCGCGGACGAGGCCGTGGCTGGGTGGCGGCCAGTTCGGCGTTGGCCGCATTTGCCCGGCCGCGGCAGGGTTCAGGTGCGGAAATCCTATAGCACTCTTGTCCTGCCTGGCCAAACCGCGGTTGCGACACACCCTGAAGACGTCAGTTCCCGGTCGGCCCTCTCGGCGGAGAGGGCCGGTCAGTGTCTCAAGGAGTGCCATGGAAGCCAGCGTCGACATCAGGACTCGTGAGGCATGTCTCAAGGATTTCTGGGACCTCGCCGCCGCTCTTGCCGTCCGGTACGAGATGGAACTCTTCAGGGAGTCGGACGATCACGCGGCAAGCTGGACGGGTGTCCGCGGGGGCGGCGCCGTCCAGAGTGGGTAGACCTCGATCTTCCCTGGCGCGCTCTTGCCCTTGTTCACACGGATCTCGCGGACCAGCTTCGAAACCAGCTCACGGCGGTCGGCTTGGCCGACCGCCTCGTATACCTTCTGGGCGGTGAGCAAGCGTTCCTGGGAAGGGCGAGCAACGACTGCAGGTACCTCACGGAGCCTCGATCGCAGCTCGGTCTGCTCATGCTCCAGCGTCTGCTTCTGCGCCTCCAGAGCGGCTCGTTTCCGTCAAGCTGACTCCTCGGAGACGAGCTCGGCCAGTACTGCGTCCGTAAGCTTGTCGTCCTGCGCGCGCAAGCCTGTCAACTGGGCTTCGATCGCGTCCAGCCGCGCCAGGAGGGCGCGGTTGCTGTCGTTCTGCTCCCGGAGCTGAGCCATGCGTGCCTGTACGGCCGCAGCGGTCTCCTCATCCATTCGTGCTTCGAGGTCCAGCCAGTTCAGGAACCACTTCTCCGCGACAGCCAGGGAAACGTACGTCCCGTTCCCGGGGCAGGACTTGTTGTCGATGTGGTTCGCACACCGGAACGTGACGTCCAGCGGGTTGGGAAGCCCGTCCACCAGTGGGCGCCGGTACCGTTTGTTGCGCAGGGCCGTCTGCATCCGTCCACCGCAGCCGGAGCAGCGAAGGTGGCTGGAGAGCGAGTAAAGCGCCTTGTTCGAGGAGAAGTGCTGCTTGCTCTGGGCCATGCGACGCTCGGTGTACGCATCCCAGAGACGCTCGCACTCCACGAGATCGTCGATCACGGCGTTGTGCGCGCCGCTGTAGTAGAGGTAAGCGGTGATGTCCCGTTGCCGGTTCATTCGCTTCTTCTTGGTACTGCCGTCTGCTTTGGTCACAACAATGTGCGACAGCTCCGGGATTAGATAGCGGACGAAGCCGAGGCCGAATCCGCTGTCCAGAACCGCATGCAGATCACCGGAAGTAAACGGCTTGCCGGTGAAGGTTTTGATGCCACGACGATTGAGGTCGATGACGAGTTTGCGGACCGAGACTCCTGCCGCGTAGTCACGGTAGAGCTGCGCGAGCACAGGGCCCGTGACCGGGTCGATCCGCAAGATGCCGCTCCGGCACTTGGGGCAGGTTTCCAGTTTCTTCCCGAACGACCATCCCGGGCAGGTCTCGCACCGGAAGTATCCGAAGCGCCCTCGGTTGGAGTGCGGCAGGCCCTTCACTCGGCGGCGCTCGAACGTGTCACGCCATGAGTCCGCCTTCTGGTTGGACTCCAACTCGGCGATGTTGAGCATCTGGGCGATCGCGAACCGGCCGATCGTCGTCTTGCCGTCGAAGTCCTCCCTCGCGGCACGAACCTCGATGCCGTAGTCCATCAGGGCGTCGAGGTGTTGCAGGGACTCGCGAAGGTTGCGGCCGAACCTGGACCAGATCCAGAGGATGAGCACGTCGAACTTCTTGTCGCGTGCCATCTGCTTGATCTCTTCGATCCTGCGCTCTTCGAAGCCTCGGCCCAACTCGCCGAGATCCATGATGGGCTCGAAGGCGATGTCGATGTTCTCGGACCTGGCAAGGGCTTCGGCGTGTCCCACTTGGAGCTCCGGGCTGATCATGTCAGCCCGGGCCTTGGACACCCGGACGTAGATGAGGCCACGCTTGCGACGATGGCCGGACTCTGGCAGCGCCTCGGCAGGGCGCAGTCGGCGAGGGGCGGTTATCACGGTGGTGCTCACAATCGCGAAGGTTAGGACGGATTTCCGGCCGGCCTTCTTCGCCCGCGGGCACGAGCTGTCCTCCTGCGAAGTCCCCGTTCCCCTCCGCTGCAGGGAGCAGCGTCAGCAGGCGATGTTCTAGGCAGTGAGGGCGTAGTGCCTTCGCGTTGCGACGAACATCGCGCCGCCGCCGGAGATCCGCCGCACCACCTCGATGCCGTGCCGTGCGGCACCCTCCGGGTCCACCTCGTTGCGCAGTGACTGGAAACTGCCGATGATCACCGCCGGGGCGCCCCACTCCCACACCCGCAGGGTCGGCGGGCGGCGGCCCGCGGCGACCTCGGCGGTCAGCACCTCGTCCAGCGCCATGTGCAGCGCGGGCGGCTGCGGGCTCTCGTGGATCAACTGCCAGTCGTAGTCCGTCCAGTCCGTGGCGCGCGCCAGCGCCCGGCGCACCGCGACGGCGACGCCCTGCGAGGTCAGGCCGTACATCACCGTCCCCGCGGGCAGCGCCGCGTCGATCCGGGCGGCCAGCCCCGCCGCGTCCGTGTCCGCCGGGGCGCCCTCCAGCGCGCCGTTCACCGCGTCCAGCGCCTCGTCCGGCTCCAGGAAGAAGTCGCCCGCCACGCGCACGTGCCGCAGCACGCCGTCCTCGGCCGCCAGGTCCACCACGACGAGCTTGCCGCCGGGCACCTTGTACTCACCGTGCACTGTCCGGGCCTCCGTACTCCCGCGCCGCTGCCGCCCGCTGTCCGTCTTCCGTCCGTCCTCCGTCTCCCGCACGAGATCAACGGCTCGCCCGGCCGCCGTGTTCCCCGGGCGGTGAGCACGCTCGTACGATCACCCGGGAGACGTACCCGAGCCGAGGAGCCGCCCCGTGTTCACCACCCGGCCCACCCTGCAAGGCACGTTCGGCATGGTGTCCTCCACGCACTGGCTGGCCTCCCAGTCGGCGATGGCGGTCCTGGAGAGCGGCGGCAACGCCTTCGACGCCGCCGTGGCCGGAGCGTTCGTGCTGCACGTGGTCGAGCCGCACCTGAACGGGCCGGCCGGCGAGGTGCCGATCCTGCTCGCCCCGGCGGGCGGCGACGTACGCGTGCTGTGCGGGCAGGGCGTCGCCCCGGCCGGCGCCACCGTCGCCCACTACCGCGGCCTGGGCCTCGACCTCGTACCGGGCACCGGACCGCTCGCGGCCGCCGTGCCCGGCGCCTTCGACGCCTGGCTGCTGCTCCTGCGCGACCACGGCACCAAGAGCCTCGACGACGTCCTGGCGTACGCCGTCGGATACGCCGAGCACGGGCACGCGCCCGTGGAGAAGCTCGGCGCGACCGTGGAGAGCGTACGGAAGCTGTTCGAGACGGAGTGGACCTCGTCCGCCGAGGTGTACCTGCCGGGCGGCCGGGCACCCCGGCCCGGCGAGCTCTTCCGCAACCCCGCCCTCGCCGCCACCTGGAAGCGGCTGCTGGCCGAGACCGCCGGCGCGGGCGACCGGGAGGCGCGGATCGACGCCGCGCGCGCGGTGTGGCGCTCCGGCTTCGTCGCCGAGGCCCTGCTGCGCCGCTCCCGGCTGCCCACCATGGACACCAGCGGCGCCCGGCACACCGGCACGCTCACCGAGGCCGACCTCGCCGGCTGGTCGGCGACGTACGAGACCCCCGTGACCCACGACTGGCACGGCTGGACCGTCTGCAAGGCCGGCCCCTGGAGCCAGGGCCCGGTCCTCCTCCAGCAACTCGCCCTGCTGCCGCCCGAGTTGCCGGCCTACGGCTCCGCCGACTACGTCCATCTGCTGATCGAGAACTGCAAGCTGGCCATGGCCGACCGCGAGGCCTGGTACGGCGACGCCGCCGAGGCGCCCCTCGCCGAGCTGCTGTCGGACGACTACAACGCCGGCCGGCGCGCCCTGGTCGGTGCCAAGGCCTCCTGGGAGCTGCGGCCCGGCAGCCCCGGCGGCCGCACCCCGCGGCTGCCCGCACAGGCGTACGCGCGCGTGGCGGGCGACGGCCGCGGCTTCGACCCGATGGGCGCGGGCGAGCCGACCGTCGCCGAGTTCCCCGTCGAGCCGCACGTCGCCGACGACGGCACGACCCGCGGCGACACCTGCCACCTGGACGTCGTCGACCGCTGGGGCAACATGATCGCGGCCACCCCGAGCGGCGGCTGGCTCCAGTCCAACCCTGTCGTGCCCGAGCTGGGCTTCCCGCTCGGCACGCGCCTGCAGATGACCTGGCTGGAGGAGGGCCTGCCGAACTCCCTCACCCCCGGCCGCCGCCCGCGCACCACCCTCACCCCGTCCCTCGCCCTGCGCGACGGCGTACCGGTGCTGGCGTTCGGCACCCCCGGCGGCGACCAGCAGGACCAGTGGCAGCTGCACTTCCTCCTCGCGGCCACGCTGCGTGCCCGCGTCCGCGGCGGCCTCGACCTCCAGGGCGCCGTCGACGCCCCGAACTGGCACAACGACAGCTTCCCCAGCTCCTTCCACCCGCGCGGCCGGCGCCCCGGCAGCGTGACCGTGGAGTCCCGCACGGACCCCGGGGTGGTCGAGGAGCTGCGACGGCGCGGCCACGACGTCACCGTCGGCCCCGCCTGGTCCGAGGGCCGGCTCTGTGCGGTCGCCCGGGACCCGGGGACGGGCGTGCTGTCGGCGGCGGCGAATCCGCGCGGGATGCAGGGGTACGCGGTGGGCCGCTGACGGCGTGGGCGGCTCCTGTTCTTCATCCCGATTCCACCTGGTGTGCACCGGGCGGGAGGGGATTGTCAGTGGGGTGTGCTCTCATGGGACACATGATCGAACAGATGACGGAAACCATCGACGAGTTTCTCACGCGCTGCTCGGCCGACGTGGAGGATGCGGTGCGCCAGGCCGCCGCGGCCGAGATCCTGCCCCGCTTCCGCCGCCTCTCCGCGGCCGACGTGGACCAGAAGAGCGGACCGCACGACCTGGTGACGGACGCCGACCGGCTCGCCGAGAAGCGGCTCACCGAGGCGCTCGGCGCCCTGCTGCCCGGCTCGGTCGTGGTCGGCGAGGAGGCGGTGCACGCCGACCCGGCGACGTACGACGCGCTCCAGGGCGACGCCCCCGTCTGGATCGTCGACCCGGTCGACGGCACCCGCCAGTTCGTGCACGGGGACGACGGCTTCTGCACCCTGGTGGCGCTCGCCCACCGGGGCGTGACCCTGGCGTCCTGGACCTATGCCGCAGCGCGCGGCCGGATGGCCACCGCGGTCCGCGGCCGGGGCGCCTTCCTCGACGGCGAACGCCTGGTCGCGGGCTCGCCCGCGCCGGGCCGCGACCTCGTCGTCGCCACCTCCCACCCGGACTACACCACCGGCGAGGAGAAGCGCGCGCTGAGCGTCCTGTGGACCGACGGCCTCGCCCCGCGCCCGTGCGGCTCGGCGGGCCTGGAGTATCTCGCCATAGCCAGGGGCGAGTTGGACGCCGTCGCGTTCTCCTGGGAAGCGGCGTGGGACCACGCGGCCGGCCTGCTGCTGGTCGAGGAGGCGGGCGGCGCCCACCTCACCCGTGACGGCGAGCCGTTCCGGGTGACGGGGGGCAACGCACTGCCGTTCACGGCGGCCCGGGACACGGCGACCGCCCGGCGCGTGGTGGAGCTGCTGCGCACGGCGGCCTGAGCGCCGGGCCCGGCCCGGGGCGAGGACCCCCGCGGCCCGGTGCCCGCCTATCCTGATCCCAACTGGCCATCGGCTGACGAAGGGGTCCGAAGGTGCCGTCGATGCTCGATGCGGTCGTGGTGGGTGCGGGACCGAACGGACTGACCGCTGCCGTGGAGCTGGCCCGCCGCGGCTTCTCCGTCGCCCTGTTCGAGGCGAAGTCCACCGTCGGCGGGGGCGCCCGGACCGAGGAGCTGACCCTCCCCGGCTTCCGGCACGACCCGTGCTCGGCCGCCCACCCCCTCGGCGTCAACTCCCCGGCGTTCCGCGCCCTCCCCCTGGAGCGCTACGGCCTGCGCTGGCTGAACTCCGAGCTGCCGATGGCGCACCCCTTCCCCGACGGCAGCGCCGCCGTGCTGGCCCGCTCGGTGGCCGAGACCGCCGCCTCCTTCGGGCCGCGCGACGCGGGCGCGTACCGCAGACTGGTCGGGCCCTTCCTCCCCCGTTGGGACACCCTCGTACGGGACTTCATGTCCCTGCCCCTGACCGCCCTGCCGCGCGACCCCGTCACCCTCGCCCGCTTCGGCCTGGCCGGGCTCCCGCCGTCCACGTGGCTGATGCGCCGCTTCAAGGACGAGCGGGCCAAGGCCCTCTTCGCGGGTCTCGTCGCACATGTGATGTCACCGCTCGACGGCCTGGCCACCGGCGCCATCGGCCTGGTCTTCGCGCTGGCCGCACACGCCCGCGGCTGGCCGGTGCCGCGCGGCGGCTCCCAGGCGATCTCCGACGCCCTCGCCGCGTATCTGGCCGACCTCGGCGGCGCGGTGCACACCGACTACGAGGTCAAGCGCCTGGACGACCTGCCGCCCGCCCGCGCGTACGTCTTCGACACCTCGCCCACCGCGCTCGCCCGCATCGCCGGCTTCGGCGACACCTATGCGCGCTACCGCTACGGCGCCGCCGCCTTCAAGATCGACTACGCGCTGGACGGCCCGGTGCCCTGGACCGCCCCCGAGGCCCGCCGCGCCACCACCGTCCAGCTCGGCCCGACCAGGGACGAGATCGGCACCGCCCTGCGCGCCGCGTCCCGCGAGGGCCGCGCCCCCGACCGGCCGTTCCTGATCACCGTGCAGCCGAGCATCGTCGATCCCACCCGCGCGCCCGAGGGCAAGCAGGTCTTCTGGGCGTACGGCCATGTGCCGAACGGCTGGTCCGGCGACCTCACCGACGCCCTGGAACGCCAACTGGAGCGCTTCGCCCCCGGTTTCCGCGACCGCGTGCTCGCCCGCGCCACCGCCGGCCCCGCCGAACTGGCCGCCCACAACGCCAACTACGTCGGCGGGGACATCGCCTGCGGCGCGGCCTCCGGGCTTCAGCTGCTGCTGCGCCCCAGACTGTCCCTGTACCCCTACCACACGCCCCATCCGGCCGTCTTCATCTGCTCCTCGGCCACCCCGCCGGGACCCGGTGTGCACGGCATGTCGGGGCACAACGCGGCCAAGGCCGTATGGCGCAGACTGAGACGGACGACATGACCACCCTCACCCTCGTCCAGGGCGACATCACCCGGCAGAGCGCCGACGCGATCGTCAACGCCGCCAACTCCTCGCTGCTCGGCGGCGGCGGAGTGGACGGCGCCATCCACCGCCGCGGCGGCCCCGCCATCCTGGAGGAGTGCCGCGCCCTGCGCGCCTCCCGGTACCGCAACGGCCTGCCCACGGGCCGGGCGGTCGCCACCACGGCGGGCGCACTGGACGCCCGCTGGGTCATCCACACCGTGGGCCCCGTGTACAGCGCCGGCGAGGACCGCTCGGAGCTGCTCGCCTCCTGCTACCGGGAGTCGTTGCGCGTGGCCGACGAACTCGGCGCCCGCACCGTCGCGTTCCCCGCCGTCTCCACCGGCGTGTACCGGTGGCCGATGGAGGATGCGGCCCGAATCGCAGTGGAGACGGTACGAAACACAGCCACAGCGGTCGAAGAGGTCCGGTTCGTCCTTTTCGACGATCGGGCGTACGAGGCGTTCGCCCGGCAACTCGGCTGACGGAGCCGCGGTGTCATTGCGCCTGAGCCCCACACGGGCGGGCTTGGTAAAGGCCGGCGTCCCAACAGGGGCACCGGCCTTCAATCAAGCTTCTATGTCCCGTCAACCCCCGTATTCGCCGAAGCGGCGCTGTTGAGATGGCGATAGAGGCGGCGGGTGAGGTAGCGCTCGAGGCAGCGGCGGATCTCGCGGTCCGTCTTGCCTTCGGTACGTCGTCGGTCGGCGTAGGCGCGGGTCTGGGGATGATGGACCATGCGGACCATCGCGATGACGTTCAGGGCGCGGTTGAGACGCCTGTCGCCGCCGCGGCTGAGTCGGTGGCGAGTGGTGTTGCCCGACGAGGCGGGGAGGGGGCTCACTCCGGCGAGGGCGGCAAACGCGACCTCGTCGCGAACCCGCCCTGGGTGGGACCAGGCGACCAGGACGGTGACGGGGCCGATCCCGTTTTCGTCGAGGAGGTCCGCGGCAGGACTGGCGTGGACGAGCTGCCCTATCCGGTTCATGTTGTCCGTGATCTCGGCGTCAAGGGCGAGGATCCTCTTGGCGAGCCGGACGGCCTCGGTGCAGGCTGTCGTGGTGGCGAGGTCCTCCTCGCGGGGGCGCCAGTGGGCGATTTCGCCGACCTGCTTGGCGCCGAGGGGTCGTCGGGCGTCGATGCCGAGGTCGGCGATGCGCACGAGGGCGGTCAAGGCGTTCACGGCCCTGGTTCGCTCGCCGGTGAGTTCGTCCCGGGCGGTGAGACGGATCTGGGCTGCCGCCCGGATCCCCTCGTCCATCCGCGGGGTGCGCAGCTGTTCTTCGATGAGCGGAAGCACGGCTGCGGCGATGCGCCGAAGCCGCCCGCCGCCACGCGAGGATCCTCGTCGACTTCGTCCACGTCACCGAATACGTCTGGGGCTCCGCGCACGCGTTCCACAAGCCCAGCAGCCGTGAGGCCGAGGCCTTCACCGCCGACCATCTCACCGCGATGCTGCGGGTCACGCCGCCCGCGTCGCCGACGAACCCCTCGCCCTGGCCGACCAGGCCCACCTGGCGGTCTCACTCCGCAAGGCGGCCATCACCTGCCACCGCTACCTCACCGGCCACCTTGAGCAACTTCACTACGACACCGCCCTGGAGGACCGGCCGTGTCTTCGCCACGAGGGCCGAGTCGCACCTACCGCTCCTCGAGCACGTCGACGGTTCCTCTCACAGCCGCCGCGTCCAGGAGCGGCGCGGTTGGCTCAGCCCCGTCGAGTTCCAGGAGAAGGGACTACACCAACCAGGCGACGGCCGAACAAGCGAACCCGCACACCCATCAACCTGCCCTGACCAGATGATCAGCACCTCCCGCGCGACGGGGGAAACTCAGTGCGCGACCGGCCCCGGGTCCTCCCACGCCCGCCGCCGCCATCTGTCAGCTCCTCATGACAACACGCTCAGTAACCGATCCTGACTCCGAAGAATGATTTCATGTTAATAGCGTCTTGGACTGAGTAGGTGGAACCGTTGGAGATTCCGGCTTCTACAATATTCCTGCGGCTTCTTGGCCCGTTTGAGTTGGAGTTCGGGGAGCAGTCTGTCAATCCGGGCGGCCCTCGTCAGCGTGCGGTGTTGGCCATGCTGGCGATCAACGCGGGCAGGTTGACTCCTCTTTGCCACTTGGTGGACGCCGTGTGGGGTGAGGATCCCCCTGCTACCGCCCGAGGCCAGATCCAGTTCTGTGTGTCGTCGCTGCGCAAGGTTTTCCACAGGCTGGGCCACGCTGGAGCGATTCGCACCGATCCGGTCGGTTACGCGCTGGAGGTGGCCTCTGACGGCATCGACCGCGATGTGTTCTTGCGGAAGGTCAGCCAGGCGCGGGACGGCGTGGCCGCTGGAGAAAGCGAGCGCGCGGCGGATCTGCTGCGCGAGGCGCTCGCACTGTGGCGCGGGCCGGCCCTCCTCGGCCTCCCGAGCCCCATCCTGCAGCGGGCTGCGACGGAGCTGGACGAGCATCGGATCCGGGTCGTGCAGGAACGCATCCGTCTCGACCTCGATCTGGGCCAGCACGACCGAGTCACCGCCGAGTTGCGTGGTCTCGTCGAGGAGCATCCTCTCGCCGAGCCGTTCCACGTGCTGCTCATGCTCGCCCTGTACCGAAGCGGGCGCCAGGCGGACGCGCTTGAGGTTGCCAGGCGGGCTCGGTCGGTGCTGCTCGAGGAGCTCGGCGTGGATCCGGGATGCGAACTGCAGACACTCGAGCGGGCGATCCTCAACCACGACGCAAGCCTGGACTTCGTGGCCTCCCATACCGCGGCCCCATTGGTGTCCTCCGTTGCGAGGGCGGTTCCTCCGGCATCGGCGTCGGCGTTCGGAGGGGCACAGAGCGTGGGCCCAGCGGCAGCGTCGGTGCCCGAGCCTTGCCTGTCGCAAGACGAGCAGGCGCGGGATGAGGGAGCTGCACCGCGGCACCTGCCGGCCAGTTTGGGTGACTTCTCGGGGCGTGAAAGTCAGGTGGAGGCAATCAAGTCCATTGTGGTGAGCGCCCGGCAGTCGCCACATTCGAGGTACACGGTGCCGATCGTTGCGGTGTCCGGTCCGGGTGGCGTCGGCAAGACAGCGCTGGCGGTGCGCGTGGCGCACGAGCTCGCGGAGTTGTTCCCCGACGGACACCTGTATGCCGATATGCAGGCGACACAGGACCAGCAGCCGGTGGCGAACGTCGCCAGCCGGTTTCTGTTCGCGCTCGGCGTGCGAGGCGAGGCGCTGCCGGACGAGCCGCAGGAGCGTCTGGCACTGCTACGCAGCCAGCTGGCAGAGCGGCAAGTGCTCATCGTGCTGGACGACGTGGCGCTGGAACGGCACGTCAAGGCTTTGTTGCCCGGGGGAGCCGGGTGTGCTGTGATCATCACCAGCCGGGTCCGGCTGAGCGGGCTGGACGGTGCGCACCAGATTGACCTGGATGTCTTCGACGATGAGCAGTCCCGCGAAATGATTCGACGGATCGTCGGCCGTGACAGGGTGGCCGAGGACCCAGCAGCGACGTCGGAGCTGCTCCAGTTGTGCGGTGGGTTGCCACTGGCTTTGCGCATCGCCGGCGCACGCCTGGCCGCCAGGCCGCACTGGCCGGTGAGCAAGTTTGTCCGCAGGCTGTCCAACGAGGCACGGTGCCTCGATGAGTTCTCGCACAATGGTGTCGAGTTGCGCAGCAGCATCTCGATGACGTACGACGGCTTGGACTCCGCGGCACGGCTGTTGTTCCGGCGCTGCGCGCTGATCCGTAGCGCGGACTTCCCGGCATGGATTGCGGCGGCTCTGCTGGACACCGATATCGTCGAGGCCGAGGATCTGCTGGAGCAACTAGTCGACGCGCGCTTGATCGATACGGTTCATTGTGCTGACCAGCCGGTGTCACGGTATCGGCTACACAGCCTGCTGCGTGTCTATGCCTGGGAACAGCTCGTCAAGAACGAGTCCGCCGCCGAGTACGGCGAAGCGCTGGAACGGGTGGTCGGTGGCTGGCTGCTGCTGGCCGAACGAGTGCATCGGGTGCAACACGGCGGGGACTTCCTGGTCCTGCGCGGAACAGGCCGGCGCTGGTTGCCGCCAGGCACGACGTCACAGGACATCGGATCGTTCGGCACTGGGCTGTTCGACGAAGAGCCGAGCAAACTGGATGTCGAATCGCACTGGTTGGTCGACGCGGTGCGTCAGACGGCTAGGTCGGGATTGGACGAGCTGTGCTGGGACCTGGCTCTGACCGCGGTCACGTTGTTCGAGCTGGGCGGGCATGTCGACGACTGGCGTGAGACGGCGCAGCTCGCGCTCGCAGCCACTGAGCGCAGCGGTAACCGGCGCGGCGAGGCAGCGATGCGGTACTCCATGGGAACGCTTCGTATGTTCCAGAAACGCCTCGCCGAGGCCGACGAGTGGTACGGCACAGCTTTGGGACTGTTCCGCGAAATCGGTGATGATCACGGTGTCGCGCTGGTGTTGCGCTATGCCGCACACATCGCCTGGATGCAGGACCGGCATGCCGAGATGCTGGCAAAGTATCATGAGGCACTTTCGCTGATGTGCTCGGTCGGTGACCGTATCGGCGAGGCCCACATCCTGTGCGCCCTTGCGCGGGCGGCACTCGCCGAGGAGGATTTCGCCAGTGCTGAGCCCATGCTTCGCACGGCACTGGAGATTGCACAGCAATTCGATTCCCCGCAGATCGAGGCGCAGGCGCGGTTTTCTCTGTCGGATCTCCACTGCGTATTCGGCGATGTCGACAGCACACGGCACGAGCTCAACCGGGTATTGCGGATCGTCCGCGGGTACGGTGACCAAATCGGCGAGGCATACAGCTTGCAAGGTCTCGCGCGCCTGAAACGAACACTGGGTGAGCACGACGCCGCTCGGCAGATTCTGCTCAATGCGCTGGAGATCGCACAACACAACGCAGACCCTTGGATCGAAGCCATCGTGTTGTTCGATCTCGGCATTCTTGAGGCCGAGAACGGCAAGGCGGATGTCGCCGTGCAGCGCCTTGCGGGAGCGCAGGTGCTGTTTCGCCAGATCGGGTCCGCATCATGGAGCAGCCGAGCGAACGCGGCCATCGTCTCGATTATCGACGTGGGTCCGGTCAGCAGCGCTGCGCGTTACGCCGTTATCCGATGACACTCGGCTTCGATCGCTCGGGGCCGGGCTGAGCAACGATACGCCGAGCAACGTATCGGTGCGCGAGTCGGCAAGGCTCGAGCCGGGAGAGGGCGTGGTCTTCCGCAATGAGGCTCCCTCCTCCAGTGACTTCAGCGCCTGCGGCCTCGTCGGCATGCTCACGCCGTAGCGCGTTGCCACGTCCGTCCCGGTCGGCAGGATCAGCGACTGCGAGACCTGATATCACAGCGCAGCCCGCTGGTTGAAGGTGAGCGGGTCGGGGCGAAGGCGGCATCACAGAGTGCGGGTCAGCCGGTGAAGCGCCGTTCCAGCCCGTGCCACACCTGGTCGTAGGCGGGCTGGCGGTGAGCCGCGGCCATCGCGTACGCGGTCGGCACGACCGGGCAGCGCGTCTCGAACATGAAGTCCAGCGCGTTGTCGACCTTTTGCGGCCCCAGCTCCACCGCGCTCGCGTTCTCGTACGTGTCGCGGTCGGGGCCGTGCGCCGACATCATGTTGTGCAGCGAGGCGCCGCCGGGGACGAACCCCTCGCCCTTCGCGTCGTGGGCGCCACCCTGGATCATGCCCGAGAACTCGCTCATGACGTTGCGGTGGAAGTACGGCGGCCGGAAGGTGTCCTCGCCGACGAGCCAGCGCGGCGCGAAGACCACGAAGTCGACGTTGGCCAGTCCCGGTGTGTCCGACGGGGACGTCAGCACCGTGAAGATCGACGGGTCGGGGTGGTCGTAGGAGACCGAGCCGATGACGTTGAACCGGCGTAGGTCGTAGACGTACGGCGCGTGGGTGCCGTGCCAGGCGACGACGTCCAGCGGTGAGTGGTCGTAGGTCGCGGCCCACAGGTTGCCGGCGAACTTGTCGACGACCTCGGTGGGCGTCCCGTCGCGGTCCTCGAACGCGGCCCGCGGCGCGAGGAAGTCGCGCGGGTTGGCCAGGCCGTTGGCGCCGATCGGGCCGAGTTCGGGCAGGCGGAAGGCCTGCCCGTAGTTTTCCAGGACGTAGCCGCGTGCGGAGCGGCCTGGGAGTTCAGCGCGGAAGCGCACCCCGCGCGGGATCAGTGCGATGTGGCCGGGCTCGACGGCGAGTACGCCGAGTTCGGTGCGCAGCAGCAGGCCGCCGCGCTCGGGAACGATGAGCATTTCCCCGTCGGAGTCGCCGAAGACCCGGTCGGTCATCGAGCGGTTCGCCACGTACCAGTGGATGCCGATGCCGACCCGCTGGAGCACGTCGCCGTTGCCGCCGACCGTCACCAGGCCGTCGACGAAGTCGGTGGGCCCCTCCGGGACCGGCAGTGGGTTCCAGCGCAGCCGGTTGGGTGCGGCCTCGGCCTCGGTGAAGGGCGCCGAGCGCAGATTGCCGTTGCCCATGCGGCGGAACGGCGGATGCACGGCGGACGGACGGATCCGGTAGAGCCAGCTGCGGCGCTGATGGTGGCGTGGTTCGGTGAACGCCGCGCCGGACAACTGCTCCGCGTACAGCCCGAGTGGCGCGCGCTGCGGGCTGTTGCGGCCGACAGGCAGCGCGCCAGGGACCGACTCGGTGGCATGCTCGTTGCCGAAACCGCTCAGGTACCCCGGCGCTCTCGGCGTCGTCTCCTGGCTGCCGGCCATGGCCTGCTCCCGTGAGTCGCCCGGCCCGGACACGATTCCTGTCGGGGACGGGGACCGTAGAGGTGGTGAATGCCGCTGATTTTCCTCGAAGTTCAGCATGTCGGATTCCTTACCAAGAGATGTCCGCCCTGCTCGCCTGTCCGTGGTGCAGGACGGCTCACCGACGCGAGCACGGAGCAGCTGCCCGGGTGGGGGACGGCGGTCAGCCTGCCGCGTGGGCGGTGGCCTGCTCCGCCCAGCGGGCGATCTCCGCGGCGGTGGGATGACTGTACAGCTGACGGACCGTCACCTCGGCCAGGCCGACCCGCCGAAGCGCTCCGACCACCTGCACGGCGAGCATCGAATTGCCGCCCAGATCGAAGAAGTCGTCGTCCGGGCCGACCTGCTCTCCGAGCACATGCCGGAACGCGGTGAGCGCGACAGCTGTCCCTGTCTCGTCCGGTGTCGTGTGCGCGCTGTGGGGGGCGGTCGCAGTCTGCGCGGCCACCAGTGCGCGGAGTCCGGCGGCGTCCACCTTGCCGTTGAGGGTCAGAGGGAGCGCCGGCACCGCGGCGAAGAAGGCGGGGATCATGTGAGCGGGCAGGATTCGGGACGCTCGCGCGCGGACTGCGTCCACGGAGCCGCCCTTGCTGAGCACCAGGTAGGCAGCCAGCCGCACCGCGGCCGCGTCGAGGGGGCCGTCCGTCTCTCGGACCACAGCGGCGTCCTCCACGGCGACGTCCTGGGTCAGCACCGACCGGATCTCGCCGAGTTCGATTCGGTAGCCGCGGACCTTCACCTGGTCGTCCAACCGGCCCAGGTGGTCGATCTGGCCGTCGGGGTGCATCCGTCCCAGGTCGCCGCTGCGGTAGGTCCGCAGGCCGGTCGCCGGGTCCGTGACGAAGCGCTCCGCTGTGAGGTCGTCGCGGTTGAGATAGCCGTCGGCCACCCCCGCGCCGCTGACATAGATCTCGCCGACGGCGCCGAAGGGCTGCACCCGGCCCGCCTCGTCGCGGACGGAGAGCGACCAGCCGGGGAGCGCTCGCCCCACGGAACGAGAGCCCGCGGCGATGCCGGCACGGGTCAGCGGCTGCTGTGTGGCGTGGACGGTCGTCTCGGTGATGCCGAACATGTTGATCAGCCGGCAACCGCTGTGGCGGCGCAGCCAGTCGTCGAGGCCTCGAAGGTCGACCGGCTCCCCGCCGAAGACCACGAGGCGCAGCGCGAGCTGCGACCTGCGCCGGGTGTCGACCTCGCGGAGGGCGGAGAACGCCGACGGTGTCTGGCTGAGCAGCGTCACCTGTCGCTCGAGGAGCAGATCGTAGAAATCCTCTGGCGTACGGGTGGTGAAGTGGGGAACGACGATGAGATGGCCGCCGGTGAGGAGACAGCCCCAGATCTCCCAGACCGAGAAGTCGAAGGCTGTCGAGTGGAAGAGGGTCCAGACGTCGTCGGGGCCCAGTCCGAGTGCCGGTGTGGTCGCCGCCAGCAGGGCTGCGACGTTGCGATGCGGTACCACAACTCCCTTCGGGCGGCCGGTGGATCCCGAGGTGTAGATCACGTACGCCGGATCGTCCGGGCCCGCCGGCCTGGCGTCCGGGGACCCGGCGTCGTGGCGCGGCGTGGTGGCGAGGCCGTCCGGGTGGATCCGTCGGGCACCTTGGTCCGGGAACTGAGAGGAGTCGGTGACCACGAGCCGGATCCCCGCGTCGCGGACCGTGTAGGCGAGCCGGTCCGCCGGGTATTCAGGGTCCATGGGGACGTAGGCGGCCCCCGCCTTGAGGACCCCGAGCAGCACCACGACCAGGTCGGGACCGCGTTCGAGGCAGACACCGACCAGGTCGCCGGTGCGTACCCCGAAGGCCCGCAGGCCGGCGGCCGCGGCGTCGCTCCGGGCGTCGAGTTCTCTGTAGGTCAGCGTGTGGTCGCCCGACGAAAGGGCGGGGGCATCGGGCCGAGCCCGGGCGATCCGCCTGAAGTGGTCGTGAATCGGAGCCGCATCATGGGCTGGCGCGGCCTCGGTACGACCTGCGGCCAGGACGGCACGGGTCTCGGCGGCGTCGAGCAGTTCCAGGTCCCCCGCCTCGCACGTACCGGCGGACAGCGACTCGACGGCCCGGGCGAGGTGCTGGGCGAACCCCTCGGCGATCTGCGGTCCGACCGCTCCGGCGTCGCAGCGCAGCAGGCCACGCAGTGTGTCCGCGCCGTCCACCGTCCACTCGACCGTCAGCGGGAACGCAGGTGCCAGGCACGGCACGTAGGCGTCGTCCGGCCTGTGGCGCGTCACGATCAGGCCGATGTGGGTGTTCGCATGCGGCGCGGGCCGGTCTTGGCATTCCTCGAGGGCCCTGCGGCAGTCCGCGACGAGGTCGGCCGTCCGGGTGTCCCGGGTGATCGGCGGATTCAGCCACGTCACGGTGTCGTGGCCCGTCTCGTCCTCCACGAGCACGGTCAGTTCGGGATGGCCGCCGCCCTCATAGCGGGACAGGACGAGGGCGGTGGCTGCGGCCAGCAGCGGCACGAAGGGTTCGGCCGGCGTGCGCACCGTGAGGGGCACGCTGATTTCCGTCCCTGAACAGCGCGGATCGCCCAGGCCCCAGTCGGGCCGGACGGGCGCGGCGGACCCGGGCGCCGGGACCGGCGCGGCTGGTCCGGGACTGTCGGAGAGCGGCACCGGCGGGCCGGAACGGCCGCCGGGACCCATGCCGGCGGCCCCTGCGGCATACGCGGAGCTGTTGGCCGGGCCCGACAAGAGGGAGGCGATCGCGTCCAGGTCACAGGGGGCGAGCACCCGGCGGTGTGCGACCAGGACCAGGTCGCACACGCCGTCGGCGTACTCGGCGAACGTCACCCGCAGCGGGTGGTCGGGCCGCAGGAGGGGCCTGCGGACCTCGCGTTCCTTGTATCTGTCTGCCTGCGCCGTGCCCGAGGCCACCGGAAGGCTTTCGTCCCACAGACGGGCGGCTGCCGGGGGAAGGCCGAGTCTCCCGGCGGCTTCCACAAGCGCGGCCTGTGCAGATGCCGCGCGCATGCCGTCGGGCAGTCGCCGTAGCAACGCGTGGCAAGCACGGGCGGGGTCCAGCTGGAACTCCGGGAAGGACAGCAGTTCGCGGATGCCGCGGCGCCGGGTCGCGCCGTTGGCGTCGGACACGTCTGTCACGAGTGGACTCCTGTCGTGTCGAAGGGCGGCGGTCATTTCGCGGTGAAGCCGGCGTCCACGGCGATCACGGTCCCGGTCACTTTCCGGGACTCGTCACCGGCGAGCCAGACGGCGGCGTCCGCGATGTCGGCTGGGTTGACCAGGGTCTTCAGGGCGACGGACTCCAGGTCAACGGCGTCCTGCTCGTCGAGGCTGATGCCGAGGGAGTTGGCCACCACCCCGCCCAATCCGCCGTCCATCCGCGGATCGTCCCGGACCGGGCCGGGGCACAGGGCATTGACTCGCACCGAGAAGGGACCGTAGTCGAGGGCGGCGGACTTGGTGAGGCCGATCAGGCCGTGTTTGGAGGCGACGTAGCCGGCGAAGTGCCGGTAGCCGACCAGGCCGGCGGTGGAGGCGACGTTGACGATGCTGCCGCCCTGGAGGGCGAGCATCAGGGGAACGACCGCTTGGAGCATCCGCCACGAGCCGGACAGGTTGACGTCGAGCAAGATCTGCCATTCCTCCTCCGTCATCTCGTGCGCTGCCTTGCCGGCCGAGGCGCCGATGCCCGCGTTGTTGATCAGTACGTCGATGCGGCCGAAACGGTCGGCCGCCTGGTCCACCGCGGCGCGAACGGCGGCGCTGGAGCGGACGTCGGCGAAAAGGGTCAGCGCGGCGACACCGTGCTTGCGGCAGAGTTCGGCGGTGTCGTCCAACTGGTCACCGGTGCCCAGTTCGTAGCCGACGGTGGGCAGCGTGCCGGGGGCGTCCAGCAGCACCATGTCGGCCCCCTCCTCCGCGGCCCGCACTGCGCAGGCCCTGCCGATCCCCCGGGCGGCGCCGGTCACCAGGACCACCTTGTTCTGCAGTCGTTCCATGGGGTTCGCCTTCCGCGCGCTTGAGCGAGTGGGGGACAGGAATTTCGCCACGAGTACCGCCGGCGCCTCGTCGACCACACCCGTACGGCCGCCGCCCCTCCCGACTGGGCCGAAGCCCGCTCGGCTGCGTGTTCCGAGTGCTGCGGGACCTCCCGGTGGCCACTGCCGCTCGCGGGACACCACAGTCAACGACGCCGCTGCCGGACTGCTGCTGATTCGCTGTCGAACCGTCCACCGTTCCTGGCAGCGGATTGGCAGTCGATCGACAGCGGCAGACCGCCTACTGGTAGAGCGCCGAGGAAGGAAGGCTGCACATGCGCGTAGATTTTGATCCGACCGAAACAGACCCGCATACCGTTCACAGGCTGCTGACCTCGACAGTCACACCCCGCCCCATCGCGTGGATCTCCACCACATCGGAAGCGGGTATCGACAATCTCGCCCCGCACTCGTTTTTCAATATCGCATCGGTTTTGCCGCCCGTGCTGCAATTCGAATCCGTGGGCAGAAAAGATACACTCACGAATATCGAAGCGAACGGCGAGTTCGTTGTAAATCTGGCACCAGAACCGCTGTTCGAGAAGATCAATGCCACTGCCACAGACTTTCCGCCCGACATGAGCGAGTTCGACGAAGTCGGCATTGAGCGCGAGCCGAGTGCAAAGGTTAAACCGCCGCGCGTCGCTGATTCGCCGGTGTCCTTCGAATGCCAGTTGCACAGCACCGTCTTCTTGGGAAGCGGAACAGTCGTCTTCGGGCGAGTCGTCCATGTGGCGGTCTCGGAGTCCGTCATGGAAGAAGGGCATCCCGACGTCAACAGGTTGCGCCCCCTCGCCCGCCTCGGAAAAGACGAGTGGTGCACTGTCGGTGAGGTATTGAGCATCCCCCGCATCGCGTACAAGGACTGGCCGACGATGAAGAACGTTCATCGTCGACCGTAGCAGTTCTGGTCGACGTTCCCGCCGCAGAATCAATACCCCTGGAGAGCTCATCATGACCCATAATCGCACGAGCAACGAGAGCCTGGGAAAGAGAATTCGAACCGCGCGGCTGTCCCGGCACGTGCCCGGCAGGCTCATGATTGTCCCACTCGACCACTCAATCAGCGACGGCACGCTTCCCGTCCCCGACGGTGACGTGGGAGAACTCGTCTCCCGCCTTGCGATATCCAATGCGGATGCCGTCGTCCTACACAAGGGCCGGCTGCGATACCTTGACCACACCGCGTTCTCCAGGACATCGCTCGTCGTTCATCTCAGCGGCGGCACGGTCCACGCGGCGGACCCGAACGAGAAGTACCTGGTTGCCAGTGTCGAGGAGGCCCTGCGGCTGGGGGCAGACGCTGTGAGCGTGCACGTCAACCTCGGCTCCCCGGGCGAAAGAAGCCAGATCTCCGACCTCGCCACCGTCGGTGCAACGTGCGACATGTGGAATGTCCCACTGCTGGCCATGATCTATCCACGCGGTCCGAAAATTACCGTTCCGAATTCACCGGAACTGATCTCGCATGCCACG
Organism: Streptomyces monashensis; assembly: GCF_001866665.1. Classification (GTDB taxonomy): domain Bacteria; phylum Actinomycetota; class Actinomycetes; order Streptomycetales; family Streptomycetaceae; genus Streptomyces; species Streptomyces monashensis. The sequence continues at coordinate 107,370 of NZ_MLYO01000062.1, forward strand.
ACGCTGGCCGTCGACCTCGGCGCGGACATCGTGAAAACCGCGTTCGCCCCCACAGCAAGCGAAATGGCCGACATCGTCCGCGCCACGCCCATTCCGGTGGTGGCGGCCGGAGGGGCCCTACGGCCAACGATTGAGGACACAGTGTCCTTCGTCGACGCCGTCATGAGCTCCGGAGCCGCAGGGGTGGCCATGGGCCGCAACATCTTCCAGGCCGAGGACCCCGGAAACACTGCCCGGCGCGTCGCAGGCGTGGTGCACAACCACCGGGGAGCCACCAGCAGCCGGCCCGACACCGTGGCTGCCTGAATCCGCCGCGCTCTTCGCTGTGCCACGCCGCTTGCGCCCCATCTATTCATGTCTGTACAAGAGCAGAAAGGCGACCTCATGAAGCTCTGCTGGCTGGACATCCGCTCAGTGACCGAAGCGAAGCAAGCGATCCTCGAGGAGGCACTGCACCAGCGCGTCGACGCGGTCCTCACTTCCGACGTCGCCGACCTGAAGCCCCTGCCCCCCTCTCTCAAGCGCGTGCTGCTGGCATCCGGCTCCCTGCCCGAGGACCTCTCTTCGGTCGACATCGTGATCGTCGACGCTGAAAGGGAACCCGGCCTTTTCTGTGCGGCCAAGGCACTGGAATCGGTGGAGGTCGGCCGGTTCGTCGAGATCATCGACGCAGCAACCCTCGACCTGGCTTGTGAGTCCTGTCGAACCGAGAAGTGGAGCGTCTTGGAGTTCCGCGACCCGACCAAGATCCCGCTGGAACTCGTGCTTGCGGCGTCCAACGGAGCCGACGGCTCGATCATCACGGTCGCCGGGGATGTCGAGGAAGCCGAAATCATCTTCGGCGTGCTCGAACACGGTTCCGACGGCGTGATGATGGCACCGCGCGCCGTCGGCGACATCACCGCGCTGAAGGCGGCGACGACCTTGCAGTCTCCCGACCTCGGACTGGTCGAACTGCGCGTAGTCAAGACCACCCACGTCGGCATGGGGGAGCGTGCCTGCGTCGACACCTGCACCTACCTCCGCCAGGACGAAGGAATTCTCGTCGGCTCCGACTCCAAGGGCATGGTGCTGTGCGTCAGCGAAACACACCCCCTGCCGTACATGCCGACCAGACCGTTCCGCGTCAATGCCGGCGCCATCCACTCCTACACGGTGGCGTCGGGCACCAGAACCAACTACCTCAGCGAGCTCAAGGCGGGCAGCACCGTGCTGGCGGTCGACGTCAAGGGCCGCACGCGGGCAGTCACCGTCGGACGGGTGAAGATCGAGACCAGGCCGCTCATTTCCATCGATGCGATCGCCCCCGATGGGCAACCAGTCAACATCATCATGCAGGACGACTGGCACGTCCGCGTTCTCGGGCCCGGTGGCGTCGTGCACAACAGCACCGAACTGACCGAAGGCGACATCGTCCTGGGCTACCTGCCCAAGGAAGACCGCCACGTCGGCTACCCGATCAACGAGTTCTGTCGGGAGCAGTGATGAGCGAGTTGTCCGTAGCGGTGGTGGGCGCGGGCATCGCCGGTCTCACCTTCGCGGCCACGTACGGTGAGGCCTGCTCCCTCTATGAGAAGGCGCCCGCTGCGCCCTCGATCGGTTGCGGACTGCAGATTGCCCCCAACGCCGCACGCGTACTGCACTCACTCGGCCTGGCCGAGGAACTCGGCCGGCGCGCCACGAAGCTACAGGCACGCGAGTTCCGCCGCTGGGACACCGGCGCCACCATCGCCTGCACACAACTCGGCGCCTCGTGCGAACGCCTCTTCGGCACGCCCTACTACGGCGTCCGCCGCAGCGACCTGCACCACATGCTCCTCCGCAGGGCACCGGCTGTACGGACTGGTCAGGCCGTCACCAGCGTCGCCGACCAGGGCGAAAAAGTCCGGATCGACTTCAGCACCGGTCACCCGAGTATCGAGCACGACATCGTGATCGGAGCAGACGGGATCGGCTCGGTGGTCCGGAATTCGGTACGCCCTGACAACACTGTCTTCTCCGGCCAGGTCATATATCGCGGCCTGATTCCCCGTGACCGCGTACGGCATCTGTTCGACGAACCCAAAGCCGTCATCTGGGTCGGGCCGGCCCGTCACTTCGTGTGCTATCCGGTCGGGGAGTTCGTCAGCTTCAGCGCCAGTGTGCCCGCCGATGACTCCTGGGAACAGGAGTCCTGGACCGCTCCGGGTTCGGTGAACGCTCTGGCCGAGGCCTACATCGGTTGGAGCCGGGACCTGCATGCCGTCATCGGCGCGGCCGACCATGTCAGCAGATGGGCGCTCGTCGACCGGGAGCCGGTCGACGAGTGGAACTCCGGCAGGATCACACTGATCGGCGACGCCGCCCACCCGATGCTCCCGTACGCCGCACAAGGCGCGAACCAGGCCATCGAGGACGCGGCGGCCCTCGCCGCCGCACTTCGGGGCCGCGGCGCGCAGCAGGTGCCCTCGGCCTTGCACCGCCTCATGCGGGTGCGTTCCGAACGCGTCGGCAAGATCCAGCGTGTCTCGCGTGAACTCGGCATGACTCTGCACCTGCCCGATGGTCCCGAGCAGATCGCCCGGGACACCGCGATGGCGACGTCGTCGCTGACCGAACTGACGTGGTTGTGGGGCTACGAGCCGGACAAGGCGATCACCGCGTAGAGAGAGGCCAACTCATGATCGACCGCAGTGCATACCTGGAACGCATCGGGCACACGGGCACAGCACAACCTGACCTCGCGACGCTGCGGTCCCTGCACAAGCGTCACATGATGTCGATCCCCTTCGACAACACCGATGTTCTCGCCGGTGGACTGAGCCTGAACGATCTGAATCGTGACGTCGAGCTATCGTTCCGGAAAATCATCGAAGATGCTCGAGGCGGTATCTGCTTCGAACTCAACGTGCCGTTTCAGCTCCTACTCGATGACATCGGCTTTGACACCATGCGACTGGTCGTGGAGGTGGGTAACGAAGACGGATATTTCAATGACCACTTCTCGCACGTCGTGATTGCGGTCGTCATGTCCGGGAACTACTGGCTTGCCGACGTCGGGTTCGGCCGGCCTTCGTTCATCGAACCGCTTGCGCTACGCCCCGGCATCCACGAGCAGTACGGCTGCCAATACGAGATCGTTCAGCGGAATCGCTATCACGAGGTGTATCGCAGGCCACACAACGGCCCGTGGCTTCCGCTCTACCGCTTCGTCCTGGAAGACGTGTCGCGATCCGACAGCATTGTCTTCGGGAGCGACGACCCGGAGACCTTGATGTGTCAAGTACCTGTTTGCGCGCGCGCCACCGAGCGTGGTCAGCTAGCGCTCCTGGGACGTCAGCTCGTCACTGTCGTCAATGGCCTGGAGTCATCCACCGTGCTCACAAAGCTGGACTACGCCGAAGCAGTCAGTGCCATCCTGCAAGGCTGAACAAAGATATCCGGTCAACCGTTCCTCGCGGCGTCAACGGATCAGCCGAGGCGCACTACGGGGCCGGTCCGGCTCCTGACGCGCTGCGGCATCGGACACCGTGCCGTGACAGGCACTGGAGAGATGACAGGTGTCCCTTCCTCTCGCACAACGCACCTCGAAGCGCGCAAGCCATACGGCTGCCTTGAAGTGAAGGAATATGAAGAGATGCGAGCACCGTCAAATATCGCTGTTTTGTTTTCCGGGGACGAATTCCGGGTCGCGCGGCAACTCTGGGCTGAGTGCGAGCGATTCATGGCCGAGAACGCCGTCAGCCTCCTGACGCTAGGTGATGAACCAACTGCAGATATTCTCGACGAGGCGACGAGTTTCCTTCGCGACTTTCAGGACGTGTGCATTTTTGCAATTCCGGACAATAACGTGGAGGCATCGGCGGAGATTCTCCTTCAGGTGCTTGGTCCTTCAAGCGTGGTTGGCATTGACCTGCTTCTCGACAAGACCCGCACCCGTGATCTGTGTGTCCAGGAAGGCATCCTTGTGCCAGACGGGGTGTCGGGCCGCGGGCCGGGGATCGCCGAGGGTGCGCTGAGCCTGATGCGCAGAAGAGGGGCGGTGGTAGTGAAAGAGCAGAAAGGCTCTGCCGGCAAGGAAGGTGTCAAAATCGTCAGTAACGAATCTGAGCTCATGGATCTCCTGAGGAAGCCTTCACTGAAACTCGTGGAATCTTTCGTCGAGGGGCAGGAGTTCGCAGTCGAGCTTGTCGCTTCGAAGGATGAGATATTTTTCACCGGGTGGATTTCCAGTGGATCGACAAGATGCTCTGTCAACCCCGTATTTAGGGCCAGATATTGCGCACCCCTGGACGTGCCGAGAATCCTCAGGGAACCTTGCGAAAAGCTCATCAGGGCTTCAGGCTACCGGGGTATCGCACAAATTGATATGGTTGTCTCGCAAGGTGATGCGTACATTCTTGAATGCAACCCTCGGACAAGTGGTGTAACTAATCTCCTCGGTTTCGCAAAGCGCTCCTGCGCGCTCTGCTACTCCCTTTCGCGAAAACTGGGCCTGCCTTACAAGTCGACTACCCCTGTGGCGGCTGTGGAGGTGCCAGTTGCGCCTGGCTTTGATCTTGAGTATCTGGCCTCCCTCGGCGGGAATATCGAATCCTGTCTGCAACCCGCGGACAGCCTGCTTGGCCCTAGAGTGTTTGCATGGGGGGAGTCTCGGTGGGATGTCGCGCGGCAGGTATCTGTCGATCTCGCCAAGGAGTTGCAAGAAATTGAGCACATCTGCTATTCGCTTGCTTATTCCTGTTGAGACCAACACCTCGACGCCCCAACCAGGTTGGACAGGGCTCTCGATGGCCGAAAGTCCAAGGGGCTGAAGCGGTGAGTCCCCACCCCCGTCCAGACGACTGGGACCGACGCCCGTGAGGCAGAGCTTGTGACGCACGAGTGGGCATGCAGCAGCATTCCCTCTCCCATGCTGCTCAGGCGCTCCCTGGCCGCGCGTGGCCGACGAACTCGGCGCCCGCACCGTCGTGTTCCCCGCCGTCTCCACCGGCGTGTACCGGTGGCCGATGGACGACGCGGCACGCATCGCCGTGCAGACGGTGCGCGGCACCCCGACCGCCGTCGCAGAAGTGTGCTTCGTCCTCTTCGACGGCCGTGCGTACGACGCGTTCGCCCGGCAGGTCGACCCCGGCCGGCCGTGAGGCCGCATCCCGTGGTCACCGGCGCGTGGGCAGCGCTCCGCCCCGTGAGCGGTACACCACGTAGGGGCGTACGGCGTGGCCGAGCGGGGCGGCGAAGGTGTGCACCGGCCGGCCGAACGGTCACAGCGCGAACAGGGCCGGCGCGAGCAGGGCGTGCAGCCGGTGGACGAGCGGGGCCTGGGCCATGGCGTCGACGTCGGGGTCGCGGGCGAACAGGCTGCGGAACCAGACGGCCACCCCGAGCCGGTGGTCGTAGGGGGCGGTCACCGAGGAGACCGTGGCGGTCAGGCCCGTGAGCAGGACGAGCGCCAGCGGCGGCGGGGTCAGACGGTCGCTGCGGCTGGTCGCCCGGCGTACGGCGGGCACCCGCAGCCTGCGGTACAGCAGCAGGCCGAGGCCCAGCGCCGCCGCGAGGCCCGCGGCCCCGCCCATGGTCAGCGTGACCGCGTGGTACGGGGCCTCGCTGACGCGCAGCCGCCGGGTCGGCGACTCGGGGACCAGCAGCCCCGTGACATGGCCGCCGATCAAGAGGAACAGGGCGTAGCGGAAGATCGGCGCGCCGAGCCGCAGCAGCCGGGACTCGTGCAGCCGGCTGGAGCGGGTGGTGAAGCCGAAGCGGTCGTAGCGGTAGCGCCAGACGGTGCCCGCGACCAGCACGGCCAGGCACAGGTAGGGCCGTTCGTGCACGGCCTCGGCGAGCGTCGCGAACCCGCTGCCGGGGCCGCACCGTTCGGCGAGCCGCTCGAACCCCTCGGCCGCCAGGCGCCCGTTGGCCGTCCCGGACAGCGCGAGGATCGCCTCGCACAGCTTGACGTCGGTGTCGAGCAGCGGCCGCCCGTGCGCCGGCCCGGCGGGCGCGGTGCCGCAGCGGGCGGCCAGCCGGCGCGCCTCCGCGGCCGGCCGTACGGTGACGCCCTTGACGGTCATGCCGTGCTCCTCGGCGAGCGGCCCGAGGGGGGCGAGCCGGTCCGTCACGGCCGTGTAGTCCCGCTCGACCACCGTGAAGTGCGGGAGGATGCGGCCCGGCCGGGCCGGATGCCCCTCGCGCCGGTCGGCGACGGTCCCGCCGGGCTGGGCGGTCTCGCCCAAGGTGTCGTGCGTCTGCGGGGTGGCCACCAGGTCGTACGCCACGTCCAGCCGGCCCGCGGCGAGCTCGCCGAACCGCGCGGCCAGCGCGTGGGAAGATCTCGAAGTCGGTCCGCGCCTCCCACGGCGGGCTGATCGCGGGCGAGAAGGCGTGCACGAACGGGTGCATGGCCGTGCTGGACAGGTCGTGCTTCTCGTACCAGGTGGCGGCCGGCAGCACCAGGTCGGCCATGAGCGTGGTCGACGTCATCCGGAAGTCCGGCGCCGGCAGCAGATCGAGCTTGCCGCGCGGCGCCTGTTCGTGCCAGACGAGATCGCGCGGCCGGGACCCGGGCGGGGCCTGTTCGGCGTGCGTGTTGTCGCTCGCGCCGAGCAGATGCCGCAGGAAGAACTCGTTGCCCTGCGCGGAGGAGCCGATCAGGTTGGCGCGCCAGACAGTCAGCACCCGGGGCCAGTTGGCGGGATCGTCCGGATCCTCGCACGCGAACTCCAGCCGCCATCGGCTAGTTGAGCCGCAGCCCACTCGTCGGGATCGTGCCCGCTGTCCCGGACGGCGCGGCCGAGGTCGAGCGGGTTGGCGCGGAAGGCGGGCGCGGCGGGCATCCAGCCCAGCCGCATCGACTGCGCCACCAGGTCGGCGGTGTGCCGCCCGGCGAACAGCCCCTTGCCCGTGGGCGCGGCGAGCGCGTCGGCGCCGTGCGGGTCGTAGCGCCACTGGTCGGTGTGCAGGTACCAGTGCGGCGTCCCCGACGTCTGCCGGGACGGCCGCACCCGGACCGCGGCCGACTGGAGCTGCTGCCAGCCGGTGTACGGCCGCACCTTCTCCTGGCCGACGTAGTGCGCCCAGCCGCCGCCGTTGACGCCCTGGCAGCCGGTGAGCAGCAGCAGGGTGAGGAAGGCGCGGTAGACGGTGTCGGAGTGGAACCAGTGGTTGGTGCCCGCCCCCGTCACGATCATGCAACGGCCCCGGGTCCTGACCGCCGTGTCCGCGAACTCCCGGGCCCGCTCCACCGCCGCGGCCGGCACCGAGGTGATCGCCTCCTGCCAGGCGTGCGTGTACGTCCGGCCGGCGTCCGCGTAGTCCGTGGCCCACGCGCCGGGCAGGTCCGGGCGGCCGACCCCGTACTGGGCGAGCAACAGGTTCCCGTCCTCCTCGCCGAGCCCGAGCGTGGCCGCGGTGACGAACTTGCCCGGCACCCACCGCCCGTCCCGTTCCTCCAGCCCGACCAGGAACGGCAGATCGGTGAAGCGGCGCATGCAGTCGGTGAAGTACGGCACCTGGCGCCGCACGAAGAACTCGGTGAGGATCACATGGCCCATGGCCATCGCGAGCGCGCCGTCGGCGCCCGGGTGCGGGTGCAGCCACTCGTCGGCGAACTTGGCGGCGTCCCCGTGGTCCGGGGAGACCACGACGACCTTCTGCCCCCGGTAGCGGGCCTCGGTCATCCAGTGCGCGTCCGGGGTGTGGGTCACCGGGACGTTGGAGCCCCACAGCATCAGGTACGCGGCGTCCCACCAGTCCCCGGACTCGGGCACGTCCGTCTGGTCGCCGAAGACCTGCGGCGAGGCGACGGGAAGGTCGGCGTACCAGTCGTGGAACGACGGCATCGGCGCCCCGATCAGGGACATGAACCGGGCGCCGACCGCGTGCGAGGCCATCGACATCGCCGGGATCGGGGAGAACCCGGCGACCCGGTCGGGCCCGTGCGCGGCGATGGTGTGGACGTGCGCGGCGGCGATCTCCAGTGCCTCCTGCCAACTCACCCGCGCCAGGCCGCCCTTGCCGCGCGCCGACTGGTGGCGCCGCCGCTTCACCGGGTCGGAGGTGACCTCCGCCCACGCGGCCACGGGATCGCCGAGCCGGGCGCGGGCCTCGCGGTACAACTCCAGGAGCACGCCGCGCACATGGGGGTACCGCACGCGGGTGGGGGAGTAGGTGTACCAGGAGAACGATGCGCCGCGCGGGCAGCCCCGCGGCTCGTACTCGGGCCGGTCGGGTCCCGTCGAGGGGTAGTCCGTCTCTCCATCTTCATTCCGCGACCGGGTTTCAGCTGGTGGCCGGGGCCGGAGCCGGGGTGCGGCGCCGGGGGCGCAGGGTCAGGACCCGCTCGGCGTGATGCTCCTCGTGCAGGTCGATGCGGCGCGCGGCCAGCAGATGGCGGAGGCTGACGATGCCCTCCAGACGGGGCTTCGGCTCGCGGGTGACCACCAGCAGCCGGGTGACCTCGTGCTCGGCCATGCGGTTGGCGAGTGTGCGCAGGGTCTCGTCGGGATGGGCGGTGACCGCGGGCCGGGCCAGCTCGCCGAGCGGAGTGGGGTCGGCCGGGTCGGCGTGGACGAGCGTGCCGCGCGTGACGACTCCGGCGAGAGCGCCGTCCGCGTCCAGGACCGGGTACAGCCGCTGCGCGAGCAGCCCCTCGGGGTCGCCCGCCTCGTGCGCGGCGCGCAGCTCGGCGGTGACCTCGCCCGCGGTACGGCCGGCGGCGAACGTGACGCCGACGGGCGTCTCCAACTGCCGTACGAGATGCACCTCCAGCGGGTCCACGGAGTACTCGCGGGTGAGGTGCATGCCGCGCCGGGCGAGCTTCTCGGTCAGTACCGAGCGCTTCAGCAGCACCACCGACAGCAGGTACGCGGCCGACGCGGTGATCACCATCGGGATCAGGGCGTTGACCTCGTGGGTGAGTTCCAGGCAGAAGACGATGCCGGTGAGCGGGGAGCGCATGACGCCGCCGAGCACGCCGGCCAGCGAGACCAGCGCCCAGAAGCCGGGGCTGACGTGCGGGAAGACCAGGGCCTCGGCCGCGCCGAGTGCGCCGCCCACCATGAACATGGGCGCGAGGACGCCGCCGGAGGTGCCCGAGCCCAGCGACAGTCCCCAGATCAGGGTCTTCACGACCAGGATGCCGATGATCAGTCCGGTGGTGGCGTGCCCGGTCAGCAGCGCGCCGATGACGTCGTACCCCACACCCAGCGCGCGCGGCTCGACGAGCCCGCCGAGGCCGATGATCACGCCGCCGATCGCGGGCCACCACATCCAGTGCACGCGCAGCCGGGCGAACAGGTCCTCGGAGAGGTACACGAGGGCGGTGGCGCCGAGAGCGAGCAGTCCGGCCGCGGTGCCCGCGACGACGCACAGCCCGTACGCGGACAGGCCGATGTGGTCGGGCACGTGCGCGCCGGCGAAGAGCGGCTTCGTGCCGAGCAGCGGACCGCGCACCAGGGTGGCGGTCACGGCGGCGACGGCGACGGGCAGGTAGGAGCGCGGCCGCCACTCGAAGAGCAGCAGCTCGACCGCGAGCAGGATGGAGGCGAGCGGCGCGTTGAAGGTCGCGGCCATGCCGGCGGCGGAACCGGCCACCAGCAGGGCCTTGCGCTCGTCCGTGGTGACCTTGAGGAACTGGGCGAGCAGGGAGCCGACGGCACCGCCGGTCATGATGATCGGCCCCTCGGCGCCGAACGGGCCGCCGGTGCCGATGGATATCGCGGCGGAGGCGGGCTTCAGCACGGCGACACGCGGCTGAACGCGGCTGCCTCCGACGAGAATCGACTCGATGGCCTCGGGCATGCCGTGCCCGCGTATCTTCTCCGAGCCGTAGCGGGCCATGAACCCGATGACGAGGCCGCCCACGACCGGCATCACGGCCAGCAGCCAGCGGTGCGCGGTGTCCGCGGGAACGGCGGTGCCGAAGCCGAGCCGCCCGAGGAAGGCGAGGTCGGTGATGAGCGCGATCAGCTTCAGCAGCCCCGTCGCCACGAGTGCGGCGACGGCGCCGATGGGTATGGCGAGCGCCGAGATGAACACGACGCGCGGGGGCACGTGGAAGTCGCCCAGGTGCGGGATCTTCAGGGCGGGTCGGTGGCGGCCGGGGGCAGGGGAGGGCGGTGCGGAGGTGGGCATGGTGGCTCCAGGTCGCGTACGGATGTGGCTACGGCGGCAGGGGGCGGCGCGCGGGCGGCGCTGCCCGCGCGGGAGGGCGTGGTGAGTGCGTCAGTGAGGGTGGGTGGTGAGCGGTGCGGCGAGAGGTGTCGTCGGCTCGTCACCGGGGCCGGGGCGCGGCCGCCCCGGTGCGGGCGGCGTCGACCCGGCCCGGGCGCAGGATCCGCACCCGGTGTCCGCCGCACACCCGGCAGGTGTTCGCCGTAAGCGGGGACGGCACGCGAAGCCCGCCGCGCACGTAGTAGGCGGCACGCAGGCGCCCGGCGGCATCCCGGACGTGCCGGATGTCGTAGGCGCCCTCCCAGGCGTGCCCGCAGCGCAGACACACGAAGGAATAGGCTTCGTGGATCGGCTCGGATCTCATCGTCATCACCTTCGGCACCGGCTCCGTCGCGCCCGCTCGGACCGGATGACCGGAGCTTACCATTGCATTCTGCAATGGTCACCATCGGTGAGGGACGATGTCCGGTTCGTGGACAGGATCAGAGGAACGAGGAGCCATGGCCCAGCAGGACACCGGCCCACGCCGGACCCCGGAACCGGAAGCCCGGGGGCGGGCCGCGGAACGGGGGACGACGGAACACGGGCGCCCGGGGCGCACGCCGGAGCACGGGAGTCCGGGGCGGGACACGGCGCCGGGGGCCCCGGAGCAGGGCCGGGTCCGGGGCAGGGGTCGGGTGGGTCTGTCGGAGGAAGCGCTGGACCGGGAGGCGGAGGAGGTCACCGTCGCCGTGATGGCGGCCTCCCGGCTGATCGTCGCCCTCTCCGCCCGTGCCCTCGCCTCCGTGGACGTTCCGCTGACCCTCCCCCAACTGCGCTCCCTGGTCGCCCTGCACACCTGCGGCCCGATCAAGCTGGCCGCCATGGCCGCGACCCTGGGCGTCACCCCGTCGACCGCGCTGCGCATGGCCGAACGCCTGGAGGGGCTCGGTCTGACCGACCGCCGGGTCAACCCGGACAACCGCCGCGAGGTCGTCCTACGGCTGACCGGTGCCGGTGAGGATCTGGTGGAGCGCGTCCTCGGCCACCGCCGAGCGGAGATCCGGGCCCTGGTCGAGCGCCTGCCCGCACCCCAGCGCGCCGGCCTGGTCCCGGCCCTCACCGCACTGGCGACGGCGGCCGGCGACCTCGACCCCGGCCTCGCCCCGACCGACGAGGCGGGCCGCCTGGCCGGCGTGCTCGACGACCCCCTGAACCCGGCACCGTAGCCACCCCGCCACCGAGCCGCCGCCCCTCCCGCGCCTGCGCCGCGCGGCGTCGGGCGACGGATCACGTGGCGGTGGGCTCAACGGCTTTCGCGGTGCTGGGCCGGCTGCGACGGTGCGAGCGGCGCCGCAGCCGGCGGCCGGGGTGACTCCGGATCTCCGGGTCGTCGTTCCGTGGCTCCGGGGCGGCGTCTCGGCGGCCACGAGTCGGCGGCTCCGGCGGTGCTGGGTCGGCGGCGTCGCTGTCGTGGGCCGGCCGCGGTTGCTTGAACAGCCTCCCGATCAGCGACCTCAGCGCCCCGGGATCGGCGCCTGCGGCGGGCGTTCCGTAGCCGTAGCCGTAGCCGTAGCCGTAGCCGCTGGCCCGGCGCCGAGCCGACGGCTGCGAGCGGACGGGATCGTGCCGCCGTGGAGGTGCCGCTCCGGCCCTGAGCCCCGTACGCTCCCTCAGCCCTCAGCCCTCAGCCCTCAGCCCTCAGCCCTCAGCCCTCGGCTCCCAGCCCCCTCCCTCCAGGCCCCCACGCCCCCGTGACATCATCGGTCGAGGTCAGGACCCCACCCGTACGAGGAGCGCGATGAAGCCCGGTGTCAGCGTCATGCCGGCGGTCGGCGCCGCTCTGCTGGACGACTTCTCGCTGGAGATGACCGCGAAGGACGTGTCCCGGCTGGAGGAGGCCCGGGACGGCATTCCGCCGGGTACGCGGATCAACATCACCTTCCTCGCCGGTGAGGACCTCGGCATGCGGCGCGCGGCCGCCCGCGCGGTCAAGCGCCTCGGCTTCGTCCCCGTGCCGCACATCTCCGCCCGCCGCCTGCCCTCCCGCGGTGCCCTCGACGCGTTCCTGTCCGCCCTCGCCGAGGACGGCACCGCCGAGAACGTCTTCGTCGTCGGCGGCGACCCCGCCCGCCCCGAGGGCCCCTACGAGGACTCCCTCGCCGTCCTGCGCACCGGTCTGCTCCAGCACCACGGCGTCCGCCACGTCGGCATCAGCGGCTACCCCGAGGGGCACCCCGCGATAGCCGACGGCACACTGTGGTCGGCGCTCACCGACAAGGCCGCGGTCATCGGGGCGCAGCGCTTGGGGGGTGACGTCATCACCCAGTTCGGGTTCGACGCCGACCCGGTCCTCACCTGGCTGGAGGCCACCCGCGCCCGGGGCGTCCACCTCCCCGTCCGCATCGGAGTGCCCGGCCCGGCCGGGGTCCGCCGGCTGCTCGGATACGCCACCCGGTTCGGCGTCGCGACGAGTGCCTCCGTCGCCCGCAAGTACGGTTTCTCGCTGACCAACCTCATGGGCACGACCGGCCCCGACCGCTTCCTGCACACCCTCGCCCGGCGCTACGACCCCGAGCGGCACGGCACGGTCAAGGTGCACTTCTACACCTTCGGCGGACTGCGCCACACCGCCCAGTGGATCACCGCCTTCCGGCACGGCGAGGGCACGGGCAGCGAGCGTCGTACCCCCTAGCCGCCGGACGTGACCGGGCCTTGCCGGGGAACGCTGGTGTCGGATTTCCGCCAGCGGCGGCCCCCGCCCGTGGTCGATCCTTGAGGCATGCAGACAGCGACGCACCTCGACCGGGAACACTGCGTACGCGCCGTGCAGTCCAAGGACGCGCGATTCGACGGGTGGTTCTTCACGGCCGTCCTGACCACCCGGATCTACTGCCGGCCCAGCTGCCCCGTCGTCCCGCCCAAGCCGGAGAACATGACGTTCTACCCGAGCGCGGCCGCCTGCCAGCAAGCGGGTTTCCGGGCCTGCAAGCGCTGCCGCCCCGACACCAGCCCCGGGTCCCCGGAGTGGAACCAGCGCGCCGACCTGGTCGCCCGCGCCATGCGGCTGATCGCCGACGGTGTCGTGGACCGCGAGGGCGTGCCCGGACTCGCCGCCCGGCTCGGCTACAGCACCCGCCAGGTCGAACGGCAGCTCCTCGCCGAACTGGGCGCCGGCCCCCTCGCGCTCGCCCGCGCCCAGCGCGCCCAGACCGCGCGCCTGCTCATCGAGACGAGCGCGCTGCCCATGGCGGAGATCGCCTTCGCGGCCGGCTTCTCCTCCATTCGCACCTTCAACGACACCGTCCGCGAGGTCTTCGCCCTCTCCCCGAGCGAGCTGCGCGCGAAGGCGCCCCGCAGCAGCCCGGCGAACACCCCGGGCACGCTCACCCTGCGGCTGCCGTTCCGCGCCCCGCTCAACCCCGACAACCTCTTCGGCCACCTCGCCGCCACCGCCGTACCCGGCGTCGAGGAATGGCGCGACGGCGGCTACCGGCGCACGCTGCGCCTGCCGTACGGCCACGGGATCGTGTCCCTCGCCCCGCGCCCCGACCACATCGCCTGCCGGCTCACCCTCGGCGACCTGCGCGATCTGACCGTGGCGATCAGCCGCTGCCGGCGTCTGCTCGACCTGGACGCCGACCCGGTCGCCGTCGACGACCGGCTGCGCGCCGACCCGTTCCTCGCGCCCCTGGTCGACAAGGCGCCGGGCCGCCGGGTGCCGCGCACGGTCGACGAGGCGGAGTTCGCGGTCCGTGCCGTCCTCGGCCAACAGGTGTCCACGGCCGCCGCCCGCACCCACGCGGCCCGCCTGGTCACCGCGCACGGCAAGCCCCTGGACGACCCCGAGGGCGGCCTCACCCACCTCTTCCCGTCCCCCGAGGCCCTCGCCGGCGTGGACCCCGGGACGCTGGCCATGCCCCGCACACGACGGACGACCTTCACCACCCTCGTCCGCCAACTCGCCGACGGAACCCTCCACTTGGGTGTCGAGTCCGACTGGTCCGAGGCCCGCGCCCGGCTCCTCGCCCTGCCCGGCTTCGGCCCCTGGACGGTCGACGTCATCGCCATGCGCGCCCTGGGCGACCCCGACGCCTTCCTCCCCACCGACCTCGGGATCCGCCGCGCCGCGGCCGAGTCGGGGCTGCCCGCCACGCCCGCCGCCCTCACCGCCCGCGCCGAGACCTGGCGGCCCTGGCGGGCGTACGCGGTGCAGTACCTGTGGGCGACCGACAGCCACCCGATCAACTTCCTTCCCGTATGAGCCCGTACAAGGAACAGCGACACATGAAGCAGCACACCGTCATCCCCAGCCCCTACGGCCCCCTCACGCTCGTCGCCGAGGACGGCGCGCTGTGCGGCCTGTACATGGAAGGCCAGCGCCACCGCCCGCCGGAGGAGTCCTTCGGCAGCCCCGGCAGCCCCGGCGACGCCCCCTTCGCGGCAGCCGAGGAACAGCTGTCGGCGTACTTCGCGGGCGAGCTGACCGAGTTCTCCCTCGAACTGCGCCTGGCCGGAACGCCGTTCCAGCGCAGCGTCTGGGGGCAGCTCTCCCGCATCCCGTACGGCGAGACCCGCTCCTACGGCGAACTCGCCGACGCCCTCGGCAATCCCCGGGCCTCCCGCGCGGTCGGCCTCGCCAACGGCAGGAACCCGATCGGCATCATCGTCCCCTGCCACCGGGTCATCGGCGCGGGCGGCGACCTCACCGGCTACGGCGGCGGCCTGGACCGCAAGCGCCGCCTGCTGGACTTCGAAACCAGAACACGCTCGTCTGAATCCAGCTGACCCACCCTCTCTCGCCTGCCGGAGCACCGAGATACAGCAGGTCAGAGCCTTGCTTGAGACGACAAAGGCCCTCCGTGGTCTTCACGGAGGGCCTTCGTCACGTCAGATGGGAACGGGAGGGGAACGTGCGGTCAGGCGGCCGACTTGCGTAGTCGCTGTTTTTCGATCCGATCTTGCGGGGTGCCGGTCGAACGCGAGTGCCCTTGGGTGGCTGTGGCGGCGGCCAGCGAGATACCGAGACCTGACGGCGAGAAGCAACACCATCGACTCGGGGTTCACCGGTGGCGGCTGTCCGCCTCCGCCTGGATCAGCATCCGCTTGAGCAGGGCGCTGAGTGCGTCCTGCTCTGCCGGGTCGAGCGGGGCGACCATCGAGTCCTCCGCCTGCCCGCGCAGCTCCATCGCGGCCAGCCAGCGGGTGCGCCCCGCCTCGGTGAGCTCCACGTCCACCCGGCGTCGGTCCTGACTGCTGCGCACACGCCGCACCAGCCCTGACTGTTCCAGGGTGTCCAGACGGCCTGTCATACCGGCAGGGGAGAGCATGAGTTCAGCCGCCAGCTCGGAGGGGGTGGCCCGCCCCGGGGCCTCGCGCGCGCCGAGCCGGTGCAGCGTGGCGAACTCGAACTCCTGCAGGCCAACCTCGGCCAGGGCGCGGTCTTTGGCTTGGCCGACATGCTTGGCCAGGAGCTGAATGCGGGTGATGATCCCCTCCACCCGCGCGTCGAACGGAGCCTTGCCGCGCCAGCGCGCAAGGTGCACGTCGACGGAGTCGTCCCCTTCGGCGGGCCGCTCCCGGCCCTGACTCTCGGTGTCCATGCCCTCAGTATGCTACGCCAGCTTATATTTCGTTGCCAAACTATTAGCTGGCGAAATACTATGTGTGCATGACGCAACCCATGCGCCGACTGCTGGTCGGCCGTACCTGCGCGGCGCTGGCCACCGCGCTGATACCCACCACGCTCACGCTCGCGCTGCTTCGAGGACACGCCGCAGGCTCGACGGGTTCGGCAGGGGATCTGGGCCTGGTGCTGGCATGCGAACTGCTGCCCATGCTGGTGCTGCTGCCGGTCGCCGGCGTGCTGGCGGACCGCTTCCCGCCACAGAGGGTCGTGCTCGCTGCCGATCTACTCAGGGGCGCGGCGCAGACCGCGATCGGCGCGGAGCTGCTCTGCGGCCTGGTCCGGGTGCCCGACCTCGCCGTGCTCGCCGCGGTCACCGGCGCCGCGGTCGCCTTCGGCACCCCGGCGGTCCGCACCCTGGTCGCGGCGACCGTCGACGCCGACCAGCGGCTGCGGCTGAACTCGCGGCTGGACGTCGCCACCGGCCTGGCCCAGACCGCCGGCCCTGCTACGGCGGGCGGCATGATGCTGACGCTCGGCGCCGGCTGGTCCTCGCTACTGACCGGCGCGCTCTTCATCGGCTCTGCGACCACCCTGGGCGGCCTGCACACCCGCCGGGCCACCAGGCCGGCCGACGGCGGCCACGCGGGGTTCCGGGCGCAGTTGCGCGAAGGCTGGACCGAGACCCGGCGCCACCGCTGGTTCCTCACCAATGTGCTGGGCCATGGAGTATGGCATCTGGCGGCCGGTTTCCTGCTCACCCTGGGACCGCTGATCGCTGTCCGGAGCATGGGCGGTGACGGCGCGTGGGTCCTGGTGGCCCAGCTGGGGACCGTCGGCGTGCTGGTCGGTGCTTTTGCCGCCGGACGGCTGCCGATACGCCGCCCGCTGGTCGGCGTGGCCGTGGGCGCGGCCGTCTTCGCGCTGCCGCTGGCGGCCTTCGGGCTGGGACTGGCGCTGCCCTGGGCGGCGTCTGCGTACTTCCTGGCGATGTTCGGTCTAGGAGTGCTCAGCCCGCTGTGGGAGACCGCCATCCAGCACCGCATCCCGCAGGAGGTGCTCGGGCGGGTAGGCTCCTTCGACGCGCTGATCTCGTTTGCCGCCCGCCCGTTGGGCCTGGCCGTGGCCGTTCCGGTTGCCACCCTCCTCGGCACCACGGCACCACTGCTGGCAGGCGCGGTGCTCGTGGCGGCGGCGAACCTGGCCGTGCTGCTGCTGCCCGAGGCATGGGAGCACCCGGAGCCGGTCACGGCACGGGGCGATGCCAGGCGCGAACCTGTGGCCACGGCGGGCCAGGGTCAGTCGGAGGCTGGCTCCAGGGCGGCGGACGGCAGGTAGCCGGAGGAATGCAGACCCGGTGTCGGCCCGTGCCGTTGCCTGACTGGCTGTCGTCGTGCCCATCTTGAGGGCCACGATGGGGTCCCGATGGGGTGATCGTGGCAGCTGCCGTGCACAGGAACAGAGCCTCTTGGCAGCTCGAAGGGTGTCTACGCCAACAAGCTGTCCAGGAGGCCCTGTTGCCGCGGTTCTACGGCATGGTGGGAGCGGAGTCCGCATCGGTCGCTCTCGCGTGTGACCGCCTGGCGCACGGGTTCGGGAACGCCGGCGACCACGGGGCGCGCCAACGCCGCTACCCGACCGGCATGTCGGACGCCGAGTGGGCGGTGGTCAGGCCGCTGCTGCCGGTGCCGGGCTGGCCGCGGGGCCGGGGCGGCCGGCCGGAGGCCCACTGCCACCGAGGGACACTGGACGCGATCCGCCACCTCGTCGACAACGGCACAAAGTGGCGGGCGATCCCGATCGACTTCCCGCCGCGGGACCGGGTCCATGCGTTCTTCCGACGCCGGCGCGATCACGGTCTGGTCCGGGAGTTCCACGACCGGCTCCGCCGCCGAGTGCGCGAGCAGGCGGGGCGGGATCCGGAGCCGAGTGCGGGCGTCATCGACTCCCGGTCGGTCAAGGCGGACGCGGTGGTCGGATCCGACAGCCGGGGCTTCGACGGCGGGGCCGTCGACCCTAGTACCTGAACAGCGGAAACACAGCCATCAAGACCGGAAAGACATCAATTACTCAGGCCATTGCTGGGAACGTCGGGCATGGCCTGGCGCTCCTGTTGCTTTCCGGCTCGCGGTACCAGGGCGACCGGTGCTTCGGCCCAAGGGGCCATCGCCCGAACGGTCAACCTGGTCGGTGCAGGCGGCCTGCTCGTCGGCCACTCCGAAGCCCTTGCGCCAGGTCGATACACAGTTCGGTGTCAGGCCGGCAGAACGTTTCCCTGTCAACTCCGAGTGTGTTGCATGTGCTCCGTGTCGATGTCCGGCACAATTCGGCTGACGCCGAGAACACCGTGTCGACGGCATCAGTGGCCGGCTGTGCGCACACCACTGCTGCCGGAGCTCCGAACTGCTGTGGCGGGCCTGCCGGATGTGGAGAACCCGGCTTGCCTGTCGTGGCACCTTGGGATCCGGCCCGGCGTCAACCGGGCCCACCGGACATCTCGGTCTGAGACCCGACCGACCGCCCCGCTCCTCCACAAAGACGGGGCGGTCGTGCGTCTGACATCCATCCTGATGCGAGACGCGGCGCGCCCCTCGATCCGCTGAGAGGCGCGCCTGCCATTAGAAGGCGCTGTTGTTGCAGCCCATGGTCGAGCCGAGGCTGCTGGCCTGGGCGCCCGGGTTGCCCTCGCCGTTCAGCGCGTTGCCCAGCGCGCCGTTGATCAGTCCGACCTCGCCGAGGACGTCGGCGTTCAGGTCATGCGACCTGCATTTGGAACTCTGCTGGATGTTGAAGCCGTCGCCGTGGCCGCCGCCCTCGCCGCCGGCGTGGGCGGTACCAGCGGCCATGAGTCCCACGCTGCCGAGGGCAGCGACCAGGACGGCAACCTTGCGAAGCTTGTGCATGTCGTTCTCCGTGAAAGTGAATGGATGCGATCTCCGATAGACCGACTTCTTTCTCTTATGGGACATTAATGCGAAGAGTTGTGAATCAGACATTGACGCGCCGGTTGCATAGTCATCGTGGGCGCCCCGCCCTGTGCGGGGCCACCCGCATTCAGTTGAGGATCCCCAACTCCGAATCCGGCCGGCAGTGGGGACACGGCGCGATGTTCGAGTCGGTGAGCGCGGCCTGTGCCTCGTCGGGTCTGATCCGGTGTGTCGTGCATTCGATCATGGCGCAGTCCGGCAGATGGAGGAAGGCGGGCTCGGGCCCGTGCGGGGTGCGTTCCTGCTGAACGACGTGGCCGGTCTTCGTACGCGCCGGGCTGAAGCCGGGGAGTGAACGGCTGCCCTTCATGCCACGTGCCGGTGGCTGCTGCTGAGCCGGACGTTCCGCTTGGGCGAGAGCCTTGTGTACCGCGTCGCGCTGGATCCGGAGGCAGGTGGCGAGCCTGGACCGGCAGGACCCACTCTCCGAACTCCACGTGCTGGTCAACGAAGTCACCGGGTACGGCTCGCTTCGAGTGACGGCTGGGGGCTGCCTGAGGCCGTCGTCATCCGGTCCGGCAGTGCCGACAGGTCCGGTAACGCGCCGCGAAGACATGCTCGCTGGAGCCAGGCCGCACGGGAGTGCGTTCTCGCGCCTGACCTGCTCCGCCAGTC
This sequence comes from Streptomyces monashensis, assembly GCF_001866665.1. Taxonomy (GTDB): domain Bacteria; phylum Actinomycetota; class Actinomycetes; order Streptomycetales; family Streptomycetaceae; genus Streptomyces; species Streptomyces monashensis. The sequence goes on from NZ_MLYO01000062.1 coordinate 126,726, forward strand.
GTGCCTCGTTCGCGTCGCTTGCGGGGATCGTGGCCGTGGAGCGAACGGCCGGGGCCAGTGCCGCAGCCGGCACTGCTTCGACGTGCGCCGGCCAGGGCCGCGCTTGGGCCGGCCAGAGGCGCACCCGGGCGCAGCCTCACGCTCGGGGCTGGTCAGTCGACCATGCAGAGGTCCCAACCCTGCCACCCGCCGTCCTGTGAGGGCCCGTTGCAGGGGTAGCCACGCAGCAGGTCCGAGCCGCCGCTACCGGCGTCGGAGTCGTCCAGGCAGCGGCCGGTGCCGACATTCCGGAGCACCTGCTGGAAGTAGGCGGGGTGGGTACCGGTGATCCGGCCGACGACCTTCCACTTCTGCCAGTTGTAGCCGTTGCACGGGAAGCTTCAGCAGCGGCCTTCTCCACCCGGTCGCGCTGGGCCTCGTCGAAAGCGAGGGGAGAACAGCAGCGCCCCGTTCCCGTGCAGGGAGAAGACGTCCGGCATGCCTCTTCCTCGGCGTCGGCTCTGTCGGACTGGCTCGCAAACCGGCGACGAGGACCGGAGAAGCACCCCTCAGGCCACCCGGTCGCCGTTCTCCAGTTCCGCGGTTCCGGAGCCGTCCGCGAGGACGTCCAGACAGACCACAACGCGGCGGCCGAGCGCGCCGGGCAGGTGGTCGGTGATCTCCTCGCGCGCCACCAGGCGCCAGGACAGCAGCTCCTCCTCCTGGAGCCGGATGGACTTCAGCTCGGACTCCGTGAGCACTCCGCCGTCGTACAGGTAGGCCACCAGCGGCGGGCGGGCCTCGCCGCGCACCCAGTCCACGGCCAGCAGCCGGCCCGGCGCCCGGTCGAGGCCGATCTCCTCCAGCGTCTCGCGGCGCGCGCCCTCGCGCGGGCCCTCGCCGTCGTCGGACTCGATCGTGCCGCCCGGAAGCGCCCAGCCCTCGCGGTAGTTGGGCTCGACGAGCAGCACCCGCCCCTCGGCGTCCCGGAAGAGCACGGCGGCACCGGCGAGGACGCGCGGCAGGCTCGCGATGTACGCGGTGAAGTCATCAGTCGTGGTCATTGCGGCAGCCTAACCAGCCGCCGCACGGCTACGGCACGGCCGTCGCCAGGCGCAGGGTGCGTTGGGCCAGCGCACTGATCCGTACGCCGTCGAAGCCGGACACCGCGCTCCGTACCGTGTCCCGGAGCGGTTCCGTCCACGGGGCGGGGATACCGGCCGCGCCGGTGCGGACTCCGGCCACCGAGCCGGCGGTCGCCCCGTTGGAGTCGGTGTCCAGGCCGCCGCGCACGGTCAGGGTGAGGGTCCGGGTGAAGTCGCCGTCGCCGTACAGCAGCCCGGCGGTCAGTACGGCGGCGTTCGGGACGGTGTGGATCCAGCCGAGTCCGGCGGTCTCCTCGGACAGCGTGGCCAGGGTCTGCTCCCAGGACATCCCGGACTCGTGCAGGGCCGCGACCCGCCGTACGGTCCGGGCGAGCCGGCAGCCGGCCGGGATCACGCCGAGCCCGCCCTCCACCGCGTCGCGCACGCTCGGCGCGGTGAACGCCGCCGCGATCAGCGCGGCCGCCCACATCGCGCCGTACACCCCGTTGCCGGTGTGCGAGAGCACCGCGTCCCGGCGGGCCAGCCCGGCGGCGCGGACCGGGTCGCCGGGGCAGACCCAGCCGTAGACGTCGGCGCGGATCAGCGCCCCGATCCACTCCTGGTAGGGGTTGTGGTACGTCGCCGTCAGCGGCGGTCCGAGCCCGGCGACGAGGTTGCGGTACGCGGCCCGCTCCGCGGTGAAGGTCTGCAGATACGGCAGCCTGAGCAGCCACAGGCCGCCGACCTGCTCCGTGCTGAAGCCGGGGCCGTGGGTCTCCAGCAGGTCCAGGCCGAGGATCGTGTAGTCCACGTCGTCGTCCCGGCAGCTGCCGTCGATGCGCCCGCGCACACAGGCGCGCCACTCCGGGCGCAGCACCGCCCGGTCGGCGGGGTCGACGGGCTCGGGCAGATACCCGGTGAGCGGCAGCGCCCCGGCGCGGCGCAGATAGCGGTCGATGCGGTCGCGGGTCCACACCTCGCCCTGTTCGACCGGTTTGCCGAGCATGTTGCCCGCGATCCGGCCGAGCCAGCCGCCGTGGATGCGGTCGGCGAGGTCGGGCTCGGTGCGCTGGGGGGCCGAGGCGGGCCGGAGCGTCATGGCTGGGGTGTACCCGTTTTCCCCGGGGCCCTCCCAGCCGCTTCCCAGCCTTCGGTCGGGGCATGACGACGGGGGCCGCTTGCGGTTATGGTCGCAGCGGCGCGACTGGCCCTGACGTGCGCGGGGCCCGGAGAGCAAGGGGAAAGCAAGGTGGCGGACGCAAGCGTGGACGAGCCCTGTCGGGTGCTCGTCGCCGCGGACAAGTTCAAGGGCTCGCTGACGGCCGTACAGGTCGCCGAGCGGGTGACGGCCGGGCTGCGCCGGGTCGTGCCGGACGTCGAGGTCGAGGCGCTGCCCGTGGCCGACGGCGGCGACGGGACCGTGGACGCGGCGGTCGCGGCCGGTTTCGAGCGGCGCGAGGTGCGGGTCGCGGGACCGCTGGGCCAGGAGGTGACGGCCGCGTACGCGCTGCGCGGCACCACCGCGGTCGTGGAGATGGCGGAGGCCAGCGGCCTCCAGCGGCTCCCGGCCGGTGTCTTCGCGCCCCTGACCGCCTCGACGTACGGCTCCGGAGAGCTGCTGCGGGCCGCGCTGGACGCGGGCGCGCGCAGGATCGTGTTCGGCGTCGGCGGCAGCGCCACGACGGACGGCGGCGCCGGGATGCTGTCGGCGCTGGGCGCCCGGTTCCTGGACGAGGACGGCGAGCCGGTGCCCCCGGGCGGCGGCGGCCTCGCCGACCTGGCCCGTGCCGACCTGTCCGCCCTGGACCCCCGCCTCTCCTCGGTCGAACTGGTCCTGGCGAGCGACGTCGACAATCCGCTGACCGGGCCGAAGGGCGCACCGGCCGTCTACGGCCCGCAGAAGGGCGCCTCGCCGGACGACGTGGACACCCTGGACGGGGCGCTCGCGCACTACGCGAAGGTGCTGGAGGCGGCTGCCTGGCCGCGGGCCGCCGAGTACGCGTCGGCGCCGGGCGCGGGCGCCGCGGGCGGCATCGGCTACGGCGCCCTGCTCCTGGGCGCCCGCTTCCGCCCCGGCATCGAGGTCATGCTCGACGTCCTCGGCTTCGCGCCCGCGCTGGAGCGGGCCTCGCTGGTGATCACCGGCGAGGGGTCGCTGGACGAGCAGACGCTGCACGGGAAGGCACCGGCGGGGGTCGCCTCGGCGGCGCGGGCCGCGGGCCGGCCCGTGGTCGCGGTGTGCGGCCGGCTGGCGCTTCCCGAGGAGGCGCTGCTGCGGGCCGGCATCGAGCGCGCCTACCCCCTGACCTCGGTCGAGCCGGACGTGGCCAGGTGCATCGCGGACGCGGGACCGATCCTGGAGCGCGTCGCGGCGCAGATCGCCGAGGACTACGTGGCCTGAGGCCCCGGGCGGGCTGCACACGCACAGGGGCCCCGGACCAGGAACGGTCCGGGGCCCCTCGTGCAAGCGCCGCTACGGCAACTGCGCCGTCCGCGCCTCGCGCCGGTTGTCGCGGAAGTTGTTCACCCGGCGGGCCGTGGCGAACAGCGGGATCACCGCGCCCATGACCAGCTGGAGCGCACAGCCCGTCTGGAGCAGCAGCTGCCCGCTGGGCGCGTCGAAGGCCCAGGCGGCCAGCAGGCCCATGTTCAGCACGATCCAGGACAGCATGGCCCCGGCGAGGCGGCCCCGCGGCTTCGGGTACTCCACCCGGCTCACCATCAGCCACGCGGTGCCGAGGATCGCCAGCAGCGTCGCCACGAAGGGCAGCTCCAGGAGCACGATCGAGACGACCGTCAGCGCCCCGAACGGGCTCGGCATGCCCTGGAACATGCCGTCCTTCATCGTCACGCAGGAGAACCGGGCGAGTCTGAGCACGACCGCCAGCAGCACCACGATCGCGCCCAGCGCCGCCATCCGCTGGTGCGCGTCGTCGGCGACCATGCCGTAGACGAGGACGAAGTACGCGGGCGCGAGCCCGAAGCTGATCAGGTCGGAGAGGTTGTCCAGCTCCGCGCCCATCGGGGACGAGCGCAGCTTCCTGGCCACCAGTCCGTCGAACAGGTCGAAGACGGCCGCGCAGAGCATCAGGATGACGGCCGTGGCCGCACTGTGCCGCGCCATGCCCGCGGACTCGTCCTTGCCCGTCAGGTGCGGGATCAGGATGCCGGTGGTGGTGAAGTACACCGCCATGAAGCCGCAGGTGGCGTTGCCGAGGGTGAGGGTGTCCGCTATCGACAGACGCAGAGAAAGAGGCATCTCCTCTTCTTCGTCCACCTCGTCGGCCTCGGGCACCCAGCCCGCCTGGGTCTCCGGATCAATCACGGTCAATGCGAGTCACCCCAGCCACGGTCTTCTGTCCGACCTCGACCGCGACCTCCACGCCCTCGGGCAGGTAGAGATCGACACGCGAGCCGAAGCGGATCAGACCGATTCGGTCGCCCTGCTCGACCTTCGTGCCCTCGGGGAGGTAGGGCACGATGCGGCGGGCCACCGCGCCGGCGATCTGGATCATCTCGATGTCGCCGAGTTCGGTGTCGAAATGCCAGACTACGCGCTCGTTGTTCTCGCTCTCCTTGTTGAAGGCCGGAACAAAGCCGCCGGGGACGTGCTCGACGGACGTCACCGTGCCCGCGAGGGGCGCGCGGTTGACGTGGACGTTCAGCGGGCTCATGAAGATCGCGACGCGGGTGCGCCCGTCCTTCCACGGCATGATGCTCTGCACCACGCCGTCGGCGGGCGAGATGACCCGGCCCCGGGCGATCTCGCGCTCGGGGTCGCGGAAGAACCACAGCATGCCCGCCGCGAGCGCGGTGGCGGGCACGGCGACGGCCTTGGCGGCGCCCGAGCGGCGGGCGCGGGCCAGGCTGAGGGCTGCGGTGGCGACGGTCGGGAGGAGCCACGGCGATGCTCCGCGCGCGAGGCGTACGCCGGCCAGGCTGTCTCGATGTGCAGAGGTTTGGCTGTGGGGCATGGATGACCTTCGTAGCGGATGATGCCGCGCGGTATGACGGGGGACGGCGGCTTTCCGGGGATCGTACCGGTCGCGGGCCGCAACTGGGCAAGCCAGGAAGCCGAGTCGGCGGCCGAAGACCGGCTGAACAATGAGTACAGGGTGTGATCTTCTTCTCGAAGAAAACACCCCGTACCCGGACAATCAGCCCTGGAATCGATACTCTTCGAGCAGTCTGCGGCCGATGATCATTTTCTGGATTTCGGCGGTACCTTCACCGATGAGCAGCATCGGCGCCTCGCGGTACAGACGCTCGATCTCGTACTCCTTCGAGAAGCCGTAGCCGCCGTGGATGCGGAAGGCGTCCTCGACGACCTCCTTGCAGTACTCGGAGGCCAGGTACTTCGCCATCCCGGCTTCCAGGTCGTTGCGCTCCCCGGAGTCCTTCTTGCGGGCAGCGTTGACCATCATCGCATGGGCGGCCTCGACTTTGGTCGCCATCTCGGCCAGTTTGAACTGGATCGCCTGGTGCTGGGCGATGGGCTTGCCGAAGGTGTGGCGCTGCTGGGCGTAGCTCACCCCCAGCTCGAAGGCGCGCTGGGCGACGCCGCAGCCGCGGGCCGCCACGTTCACCCGGCCGACCTCGACGCCGTCCATCATCTGGTAGAAGCCGCGGCCGGTGACGCCGCCGAGCACCCGGTCGGCCGGCAGCCGCAGGCCGTCCATGATCAGCTCGGTGGTGTCGACGCCCTTGTAGCCCATCTTGTCGATCTTGCCGGGGATGGTGAGGCCCGGACGGACCTCGCCGAAGCCAGGCTCCTTCTCGATCAGGAAGGTCGTCATCGACTTGTGCGGGGCCGTGCCTTCGGGGTGGCCTTCGTCACTGCGGACGAGCACGGCCACCAGCGACGAGGTGCCGCCGTTCGTCAGCCACATCTTCTGGCCGTTCAGGACGTACTCGTCGCCGTCCCTGACCGCCTTCGACGTGATCGCCGACACGTCGGAGCCCAGGCCCGGCTCCGACATCGAGAAGGCGCCGCGGATGTCGCCGGCGGCCATGCGGGGCAGGAAGTGGTCCTTCTGCTCCTGCGTGCCGTGCTGCTTGAGCATGTACGCGACGATGAAGTGGGTGTTGATGATGCCGGAGACGGACATCCAGCCGCGGGCGATCTCCTCGACGCACAGCGCGTACGTCAGGAGGGACTCGCCCAGGCCGCCGTACTCCTCGGGGATCATCAGACCGAACAGGCCGAGTTCCTTCAGCCCGTCCACGATGGCTTGCGGGTACTCGTCGCGGTGCTCCAGCCCGGTCGCGACAGGAATGATCTCCTTGTCGACAAAGTCCCGGACGGTGGAGAGGATCTCCTGCTGGACGTCGGTCAGACCGGCGGTCTGGGCGAGGCGCGCCATTACTTCTCCTGCTGCTTCAGCTCCGGGCGGCCGGGCTGCTCGCCGCCGCGCTCCTTGATGTACGTCTCGGTCGGCACCATCACCTTGCGGCGGAAGGTGCACACGAGCGTGCCGTCCTGCTTGTAGCCCTTGGTCTCGACGTAGACGATCCCGCGGTCGTTCTTCGACTTCGAGGGCCACTTGTCGAGCACGGTCGTCTCGCCGTAGATCGTGTCGCCGTGGAAGGTCGGCGCCACGTGCTTGAGCGACTCGATCTCCAGGTTGGCGATCGCCTTGCCGGAGATGTCCGGCACGGACATGCCGAGCAGCAGCGAGTAGATGTAGTTCCCGACCACCACGTTCTTGCCGAAGTCCGTCGTCTTCTCGGCGTAGTTGGTGTCCATGTGGAGCGGGTGGTGGTTCATGGTGAGGAGACAGAACAGGTGGTCGTCGTACTCCGTGACCGTCTTTCCGGGCCAGTGCTTGTACGTCGCCCCGACCTCGAACTCCTCGTACGTGCGTCCGAACTGCATCGCGCTCAGGCCTCCGGGATCTCGAACTTGCTGGTGCGCTGCATGCCGGCGGCCCGGCCCTTGCCGGAGATGACCAGGGCCATCTTGCGGCTGGCCTCGTCGATCATCTCGTCGCCGAGCATCGCGGAGCCCTTCTTGCCGCCCGCCTCGGACGTGTAGTAGTCGTACGCGTCCAGGATCAGCTCGGCGTGGTCGTAGTCCTCCTGGGAGGGCGAGAAGATCTCGTTGGACGCCTCGACCTGGCCCGGGTGCAGCACCCACTTGCCGTCGAAGCCGAGGGCCGCGGCGCGCTGGGCGACCTCGCGGTAGCCGTCGATGTTGCGGATCTGCAGGTAGGGGCCGTCGATCGCCTGGAGGTTGTTGGCGCGGGCGGCCATCAGGATCTTCATCAGGATGTAGTGGTAGGCGTCCGCCGGGTAGCCGGGCGGCTGCTCGCCCACGACGAGCGACTTCATGTTGATGGAGGCCATGAAGTCGGCCGGGCCGAAGATGATCGTCTCGACGCGCGGGGAGGCCTGCGCGATCGCGTTGACGTTGTTCAGGCCCTGCGCGTTCTCGATCTGCGCCTCGATGCCGATCTTGCCGACCTCGAAGCCCATGGTCTTCTCGATCTGCGTCAGCAGCAGGTCCAGGGCGACGACCTGCTCGGCCGTCTGCACCTTCGGCAGCATGATGCAGTCGAGGTTCTGGCCGGCGCCCTCGACGACGGTGACGACGTCGCGGTACGTCCACTCGGTCGTCCAGTCGTTGACGCGCACGACGCGCGTCTTGCCCGTCCAGTCGCCCTCGTTGAGGAACTTGACGATGGTGTGCCGCGCCTCGGGCTTGGCGAGCGGCGCGCAGGCGTCCTCCAGGTCCAGGAAGACCTGGTCGGCGGGGAGGCCCTGGGCCTTCTCCAGGAAGCGCGGGTTGCTGCCCGGCACGGCCAGGCAGGAGCGCCGCGGGCGAAGGCGGTTGACGGTCGTCATGCGGGGACCTCCAGGGGGTCGAGCTTGTTCGCTTTCCGGATCTCGTCGACGATGGCGCCGATGATCCCGGTGATGTCGAAGTCCTTCGGGGTGAAGACGGCGGCTACTCCGGCGGCCCTGAGCTGCTCGGCGTCACCATTCGGGATGATGCCACCGGCGATCACCGGTATATCTGTGGCACCGGCCACACGCAGTCGCTGGAGCACGTCCGGGACGAGCTGGGCGTGCGAGCCGGACAGGATCGACAGGCCCACCGCGTGCACGTCCTCGGCCAGGGCCGCGTCCACGATCTGCTCCGGGGTGAGCCGGATGCCCTGGTAGACCACCTCGAAGCCGGCGTCACGGGCGCGCACCGCGATCTGCTCGGCCCCGTTGGAGTGGCCGTCCAGGCCGGGCTTGCCGACCAGGAAGCGCAGCTTGCCCACCCCGAGGTCGCGGGCGGTGGCGTCGACCCGGGCGCGGACGCCGGCGAGCGCGGAGCCGGCCTCGACGGGGACGGCGACGGGCGCCGAGGAGACCCCGGTGGGGGCCCGGTACTCGCCGAACACCTCGCGCAGGGCGCCCGCCCACTCGCCGGTCGTGACCCCGGCGCGGGCGCACTCCAGCGTGGCCTCCATCAGGTTCTCGGTGCCCCTGGCGGCCTCCTTCAGCCGCTCCAGCGCCTTGCAGGGCCGCGGGTGGTTGAAGGGCGGCTGGTAGCGCGTGTCGCGCCAGTGCTGGAGCGCGCCGATGACGCGGGCCTCGACCGCCGGGTCGACCGTCTGGATCGCGGTGTCCAGGTCGGCCGTCAGCGGGTTCGGCTCGGTGCCCTCGAAGGCGTTGACACCGATGATCTTCTCCTCGCCGGACTCGATCCGGGCCCGGCGCTCGGCGTGCGAGGAGACCAGCTGCGACTTCAGGTAGCCGGACTCGACGGCGGCCATCGCGCCGCCCATCTCCTGGATCCGGCCGATCTCCTCGAAGGCGTCCGCGACCAGCTGGTCCACCTTCGTCTCGATCACCTTCGAGCCCTCGAAGATGTCCTCGTACTCCAGCAGGTCGCTCTCGTAGGCGAGCACCTGCTGGATACGCAGGCTCCACTGCTGGTCCCAGGGCCTGGGCAGGCCCAACGCCTCGTTCCAGGCGGGGAGTTGGACGGCGCGCGCGCGGGCGTCCTTGGACAGCGTCACGGCCAGCATCTCCAGCACGATGCGCTGGACGTTGTTCTCCGGCTGTGCCTCGGTCAGGCCGAGTGAGTTGACCTGGACGCCGTAGCGGAAGCGGCGCTGCTTGGGGCTCTCGATGCCGTACCGCTCGCGCGTGACCTCGTCCCAGATGCGGCCGAACGCCCGCATCTTGCACATCTCCTCGACGAAGCGGACGCCCGCGTTGACGAAGAAGGAGATGCGGGCGACGACGTCACCCATGCGCTCCGGCGGCACCTGGCCGCTGTCGCGCACGGCGTCGAGGACGGCGATCGCGGTGGACATCGCGTACGCGATCTCCTGCACCGGCGTGGCGCCGGCCTCCTGCAGGTGGTAGCTGCAGATGTTGATCGGGTTCCACTTGGGGATGTGGGACACCGTGTACGCGATCATGTCCGTCGTCAGCCGGAGCGAGGGCCCCGGCGGGAAGACGTGCGTCCCCCGGGACAGGTACTCCTTGACGATGTCGTTCTGGGTCGTGCCCTGGAGCCTGGTGATGTCCGCACCCTGCTCCTCGGCGACGACCTGGTAGAGCGCCAGCAGCCACATGGCGGTCGCGTTGATCGTCATCGAGGTGTTCATCTGCTCCAGGGGGATGTCCTGGAACAGCCGGCGCATGTCACCGAGGTGCGAGACGGGCACGCCGACCCGGCCGACCTCGCCGCGGGCGAGGATGTGATCCGGGTCGTAGCCGGTCTGCGTCGGCAGGTCGAACGCCACCGACAGGCCGGTCTGGCCCTTGGCGAGGTTGCGCCGGTACAACTCGTTGGACGCCTCGGCCGTGGAGTGACCGGCGTACGTGCGCATGAGCCACGGCCGGTCCTTCTCCCGCTTGTTCTCGGCAGGCTGACGCTCTGTCATCTATGACCCCGGTGTCCTCGTGTCCTCAGATGTTGCGGAAGCGGTTGATGGCGTCGATGTGCTGGGCGCGCATCGCCTCGTCGCGCACGCCGAGACCTTCCTCGGGTGCGAGGCACAGGACGCCGACCTTGCCCTGGTGCAGGTTGCGGTGGACGTCGTAGGCGGCCTGCCCGGTCTCCTCCAGGGAGTACACCTTGGACAGGGTCGGGTGGATCTTGCCCTTGGCGATGAGGCGGTTGGCCTCCCAGGCCTCGCGGTAGTTGGCGAAGTGGGAGCCGATGATGCGCTTGAGGGACATCCACAGGTAGCGGTTGTCGTACTCGTGGTTGTAGCCCGATGTCGAGGCGCAGGTGACGATCGTGCCGCCCTTGCGGGTGACGTAGACGGAGGCGCCGAAGGTCTCGCGGCCGGGGTGCTCGAAGACGATGTCGACGTCCTCGCCGCCGGTGAGTTCGCGGATGCGCTTGCCGAACCGCTTCCACTCGCGCGGGTCCTGGGTGTTCTCGTCCTTCCAGAACCTGTAGCCCTCGGCGCTGCGGTCGATGATCAGCTCGGCGCCCATCTTCCGGCAGATCTCGGCCTTCTGGGGCGAGGAGACGACACAGATCGGGGTGGCGCCGCCGGCGAGCGCGAACTGCGTGGCGTACGAGCCGAGTCCGCCGCTCGCGCCCCAGATGAGCACGTTGTCGCCCTGCTTCATCTGGGCGCCGTTGCGGGAGACCAGCTGGCGGTAGGCGGTGGAGTTGACCAGGCCCGGGGCCGCCGCCTCCTCCCAGCTCAGGTGTCCCGGCTTCGGCATCAGCTGGTTGGACTTGACGAGCGCTATCTCGGCGAGGCCGCCGAAGTTGGTCTCGAAGCCCCAGATGCGCTGCTCGGGGTCGAGCATCGTGTCGTTGTGCCCGTCGCTCGACTCCAGCTCGACGGACAGGCAGTGCGCGACGACCTCGTCACCGGGCTTCCAGGCGTTCACGCCCGGGCCGGTGCGCAGGACGACGCCCGCGAGGTCGGAGCCGATGATGTGGTACGGCAGGTCGTGCCGCTTGGTGAGCTCGCTGACCTTGCCGTAGCGCTCCAGGAACCCGAACGTGGACAGCGGCTCGAAGATCGAGGTCCACACCGAGTTGTAGTTGACCGAGGAGGCCATGACGGCCACCAGGGCCTCGCCCGGGCCGAGTTCGGGCACGGGCACCTCGTCGAGGTGGATCGACTTGCGCGGGTCCTTGTCACGGGTCGCAAGCCCCGCGAACATCTCCGTCTCGTCCTTGTGCACGGTGATCGCGCGGTACGACTCGGGGAGCGGCAGGGCGGCGAAATCGGCGGACGTGGCGTCCTTCGACTGGATCGCGTCCAGGATGTCCTTCACGGTCACGGTGTTGCCTCCGGCGGTGAACGCCCCTGAGGGAGGGGGCGCTGAGGGTTCGTCGGTGCTGCTGAGGGTCTGTGGTGCGAAGAAGGTGCCGTCGGTTCGGCGCGGTGGTGCTTCGGCAGCGCTTTGTGGCGCGGGAGGTTGCCTGTGACGCAGGCGTCCGGCACACGAGCTGGTGGGCTCGCCGGGACAGGCCGGACACCTTCAACGTATGACACCGCGTGTCAGGTGGCAAGGCACTGAGTGCCAGAACAACCCCTCAGATGAAATCTTTACGTAACAAATGAGCGATGATCGATCGAACGCGCTGGGAATTCTGCTCGAAAACAGGCCCTGACATGGCAAAACGGCCACCCCGAAGGGTGGCCGTCATCACAGCCGGGAGGCGGGAGGGGAAGGCCCTCAGCGCTCCTTCAGGGCCTCCTCGATGGTCCGCATGACCTCCTCCAGCGGGGCATCCGTCCGTGCCACCGTCACCAGGACCTCCCCCTGCACCGAGGTCGTGGCCGGCGCGGCGGCAGTGCGCGGGGCCGGGCCGCGGCCCGCGCCGATCCCCGTGCCGAACGTCTTGCGCACGATCGCGAAGGCGTGGTCGAGCTGCGTCTCCACGTCCCCCTGCCCGCCCGCCCGCAGCCAGCGCCGCAGCACGTGGTTGTGGGCGGTGACGACGGCGGAGGCGGCGACCTCGGCCAGCAGCGGGTCGTCGTTGGCGTCGTCGGCGTGCGCGTGCTCGTCGAAGTGGCCGAGCAGGTAGCGCGTGAACAGGCGCTCGTAACGGGCCACCGAGGCGATCTCGGCCTCGCGCAGGGTGGGCACCTCGCGGGTGAGCTTGTAGCGGGCGACCGAGATCGCCGGCTGCGCCGCGTACATCCTCATGACTTCCTTGATGCCGCGGCACACGGTGTCGAGGGGGTGCTCGTGCGCCGGGGCGGCGTTGAGGACCGCCTCGGCGCGGACCAGCGTGTCGTCGTGGTCCGGGAAGATCGCCTCTTCCTTGGAGCGGAAGTGGCGGAAGAAGGTACGGCGGGCCACGCCGGCGGCGGCCGCGATCTCGTCGACGGTGGTCGCCTCGTACCCCTTGGTCGCGAACAGCTCCATGGCTGCGGCCGCCAGCTCTCGACGCATCTTGAGCCGCTGGGCGGCGGCGCGACTGCCTGCGGCACTTTCCGGCGCGTCGGGCGTAGCTGGTGTACGTGAGGACTTGGCGGGCTGGGACATGCCCCGAACGTACTGCATGTGCGCAGCTCTTTGCGCAGGTGTGGGGGTTTCCCCACCCGGGACGGGCGGGGGACCGCCCGCCCGGGTGGCGAGGAGCTGCGCAGCGGGGTCGAGCAGCCCGCCCCAGTCCGTCTCCGCGTGGGACCAGTCGCCGACGCCGTCAGCGGCGGGCATACTCGCGGAAGCCGCGGCCGGTCTTGCGGCCGAGGCAGCCCGCCGCCACCAGATGCTCCAGCAGCGGGGCCGGGGCGAGACCCGGGTCGCGGAACTCGCGGTGCAGGACCTTCTCGATGGCCAGCGAGACGTCCAGGCCGACCACGTCCAGCAGCTCGAAGGGGCCCATCGGGTAGCCGCCGCCGAGCTTCATCGCGGCGTCGATGTCGTCGAGGGACGCGTAGTGCTCCTCGACCATCTTGATGGCGTTGTTCAGGTACGGGAACAGCAGCGCGTTCACGATGAAGCCGGCCCGGTCGCCGCAGTCCACCGCGTGCTTCCTGATCTTCGCGCAGACCTCGCGGACGGTGGCGTGGACGTCGTCGGCCGTGAGCACGGTCCGCACGACCTCGACCAGCTTCATCGCGGGCGCCGGGTTGAAGAAGTGCATGCCGATGACGTCCTGCGGGCGTGAGGTGGCGCGGGCGCAGGCGACGACGGGCAGCGAGGAGGTGGTGGTGGCGAGGACCGCGCCGGGCTTGCAGACCTTGTCCAGCGTCCGGAACAGCTGCTGCTTGACCTCCAGGTCCTCGGCGATGGCCTCGACGGCGAGGTCGACGTCGGCGAAGGCGTCGTAGGACCCGGCCGGGGTGATCAGGTCCAGGACCTGGGCCGCGGCCTCGGCGGTCAGCCGGCCCTTGTCGACCGAGCGGGACAGTGACGTGCCGATCCGGGCCTTGGCGGCCTGGGCCTTCTCCGCGCTGCGGGCGGCCAGCACGACCTCGTAGCCCGCCTTGGCGAACACCTCGGCGATGCCGGAGGCCATGGTGCCCGAGCCGGCGACGCCGACCGAGCGGACGGTGCGGCCGGCGGCCCCGGCGCCCCCGTCCGCCGGGGTCAGGGCGTCCGGGACGACCGTGGCGCTGCCCGGCGCCTCGTAGCTGTAGAAGCCGCGCCCGGACTTGCGGCCGGTCAGGCCCGCCTCGCTGAACTGCTTCAGGATCGGCGCGGGGGCGTGCAGCCGGTCGCGGGACTCGGCGTACATGGCCTCCAGGACCGTGCGCGCGGTGTCGATGCCGATCAGGTCCAGCAGGGCGAGCGGGCCCATCGGCAGGCCGCAGCCGAGCCGCATGGCCGCGTCGATGTCCTCGCGGGAGGCGTAGCGGGCCTCGTACATCGCGGCGGCCTGGTTGAGGTAGCCGAACAGCAGGCCGTCGGCGACGAAGCCGGGGCGGTCGCCGACCGCGACGGGCTCCTTGCCCAGCTCGACGGCGAGGTCGGTGACGGCGGCGACGGCGCTCGGCGCGGTCAGCACCGAGGAGACCACCTCGACCAGCTTCATCGCGGGCGCCGGGTTGAAGAAGTGCAGGCCCAGCACCCGCTCCGGGTGCGCGGAGTCGGCGGCGAGCCGGGTCACGGACAGGGCGTTGGTGCCGGTGGCGAGGATCGTGTCGGGGCGGACGACGCCGTCCAGCTCGCGGAAGATCCGGTGCTTGACCTCGTACGACTCCGGGGCCACCTCGATGACGAGGTCGGCTTCGGCCGCCGCCGCGAGGTCGATGCCGGTGCGCAGCCGGCCCAGGGCGTCGGCGCGCTCCTGCTCGGTGAGCCGGCCGCGCTCCACGGCGCGGGCGGTGGAGGTCTCCAGGGCCGCGACGCAGCGCGTGGCCTGCGCCTCGCTGACGTCGATGCCGATCACCTCGCGGCCGGCCTTCACGAGGACCTCGGTGATGCCGGTGCCCATGGTGCCGAGACCGACGACGGCGATCGTCTTCGGCGTGGCGGGGGTGCCGGACTGGGGGGACAGGGGAGTGGCCATCGCGGGACTCCAGGAATGAGGGTGACGACGAGGAGCGCGCCGGGTGCGCCGAAGACGCACCACGGGGCGTGAGGAATGCGGGTGTTGCCGGGCTGCGAGCGCACACGCCCGGTGCTGCCGGCGCCACGGGCGCGCACAACGCCCGTACGAACGGCGGGAGTCCGACCGGCCCTGTCCCGGAGCCCGGTCGTCCATCGGTACTGACGTACCGAACCGACTGCGCCTGCGACGGCTGCGTCACCAAACCATCGCCGGCGGAATATACGAGTGGGTAACTCGCTCGTCTGAGCTTAACCGGCCAGTAACGAGCGCGCCAGAGGGATGCGCGCATCGGACTGTGTGATGTAGCTCCCCCTGCGGTCGCCACCCGCCTACGCTGGACTTCGTGGACGAAGAGTTGCGATCGCTCACGGAGCGCTTACGGCAGGAGTCGCGCGGCTCGGCGGCGTTCGACCGGCTGCTGGCGACGCAGGACGACGACGAACTCGCGGAGGTGCTCACCGCTCCAGGACAGCCGCTGTGGGCCAGGGAACTGGCCGCGTTCCGACTCGGGCGCGCGGGCGACCGGCGCGCATTCGAGTCGCTGGTCCTGCTCCTGAACCACCGCGACCCCCCGCGCTGCGCCTCCGCCGCGCACGCCCTGGCCCGCCTCGGCGATCCGCGCACGGCCCGCGCCGCCGCCGCCCTCGCCACCAACGAACTGCGCGTCGCCTACGCGCTGCACCCGGTGCGCCTGCTGGCCCTGCTGCGCGCCCCGGAGTCCGTCCCCGCGCTCATCACGACCCTGGAGCGCCGGCTGCGCCCGCACGATCCCTACCGCAGGGTCGCGCTCGCGTGCGTGGAGGGCCTCGGCACCCTCGGCGATCCCCGCGCCCGCCGGGTCCTGAACGAGGCGCTGGCCCACCCGGCCCTCGCGGAGGCGGCCGTGCACGCCCTGGCGCGCATCCCCCAGCAGCGGGAGGCGAGATGACACACGGTCAGCGGCCGCCGCCCCGGGCGCTCACCCGGCCACCACCGCGAGCGCCTCGATCTCCATCAGGAACTCCGGCGCGACCAGCCCCGCCACCCGGACCGCGGAGGACGCCGGCAGCCGGTCGTCGGGTATGTGGGCGGCGCGGGCGGCGCGGATCGCCGGCAGATGGGCCGTGTCCGTCACGAAGTAGGTCAGCTTGACGACGTGCTCGAAACCGGCGCCCGCGGCGGCCAGGCACCGCCGCAGGTTCTCGAACACCTGCCGGGCCTGCGCCGCGGCATCACCCGCCCCGACCAACTCCCCCTTCTCGTCGAGGGGAAGCTGACCGGACACGACGACGAGCCGCCCGCTCGCGGTGACCACATGGCTGTACTGGGCGGCGGGCGCGACGCCCTCGAGGGCGGGAATACGGATCGGTTCGCTCATGGGTCCCATGGTGGCCCACGGCACTGACAACGCCCCGGGAAGGGGTCCCACCGGTGCCTCTACGGGCGCGTCCCGAGCAACCGGTGAAGCGTCGAACCCTGCGAGGACGGCGACGCCGCCCGCCCCTTCAACGGCTTCGGGTCGGCGGACTTCGCACACACCGCGTCGGCCACGTCGGTGGCCCTGCGCGGTACCCGGCCGTCCGCCAGATAGTCGCCGAGATACCGGTCCAGACAGCGGTTCCCGCCCAGCGTGATCCCGTGGTTGCCGCCGCCCTGCTCGACCACCAGGCTGGAGCGGGCGAGCAACTGGTGCACCCGGACACCGCCGGGGTACGGCGTGGCCGCGTCCTCGGTCGCCTGGAAGAGCAGCGCCGGCGGCAGCTCGGCGTTGGCGACGTTCAGCGGCGCGCGCCGCGCGCCCGGCCAGAAGGCGCACGGCGCGTTGTACCAGGTGTTGTTCCAGGCGAAGAACGGCGCCTTGTCGTACACCTGCCAGGTGTCCGCGCGCCACCGGTTCCAGGAGGCGGGCCAGGAGGTGTCCCGGCACTGCACCGCCGCGTAGACGCTGTAGCCGTTGTCTCCCGTGTGGTCCACGGCGCCGAGGTTCTCGTACGCCTCCACCAGCGGCCCGGTCTCGCCCTCGCGGACGTACGCCGCGAACGCCTCGGCGAGGTAGGGCCAGTAGCCGTCGTAGTAGCCGCCGGGGACGAAGGTGTCCTCCAGCTCGGCGGCGCCGATCCTGCCGTCGGCCGGCTTCTTCGCCAGGGCCGCGCGCATCGCGTACCAGCGGGCCTCGACCGCCGCGGGGTCCGTGCCGAGGTGGTACGTGGCGTCGTACCGGGCGATCCAGGCCATCAGGGCGCGGTGGCGGTCGTCGAAGGCGTAGTCCTGGCCGATGTTGTCCCGGTACCAGACGCCGGTCGGGTCGACGATCGAGTCGAGCACCAGGCGGCGCACCCGCGCGGGGAACAGCTTGGCGTAGACCGCGCCGAGGTAGGTGCCGTAGGAGTAGCCGAAGTAGTTGAGCTTCGGGGCGCCCAGGGCAGCGCGGATGGCGTCCATGTCGCGTACGGCGCTGACGGTGTCGATGTACGGCAGCACGTCGGCGTGTCTGCGGAAGCAGGCGGCGGTGAAGGCCTTCGCGCGCGCGAGGTTCGCCTCCTCCAGCGCCGGTGTCGTGGGCAGGGAGTCCGGGCGCACCGGCTTGGCGTGGCCGGGCGAGCAGTCCAGCGCGGGGGAGGAGCTGCCGACGCCGCGCGGGTCGAAGCCGACGACGTCGTACTGGGCGGCGACGTTCCTCGGCAGCGCGGAGGCGACGAATCCGGCGAGCCGCAGTCCGCTGCCGCCGGGGCCGCCGGGGTTGACCAGCAGCGGCCCCTGGAAGGTCCTCGCCGTGTGCGGGACGCGGGACAGCGCGAGCGTGATCTGCCGGCCCTGCGGGTTCGCGTGGTCCAGCGGCACCTTCAGGAAGGCGCACTGGAGCGTCGGGTAGTCGCTGGATCCGCAGGTCTTCCAGGCGAGCCGGGCAGCGGGGGCGGCCGGGGTCCCGTGCGCGGGGACGGCGGTGACCGAGCCCGCCATCACGGCGGCGGCAGCGCACAGCACGGCTGCGCGTCTTCTCATGGGTCCTCCCGGGATGGCGGGGTCGGCGGACCGTGATGATCACGCCGCTCGCCGCATCGTCCCGGCGCAGGGCCCCGGAGCTAACGCATGACGGGCGTACGTGACCCGATTGCGCCGCCCGATGCCCTCGAACGCTCCCACCCGGAGCCGGTCGTGAACGCCGCCGCCCGGCTCCGGTCACAGGGGGATCAGCTGGACCGGCTCGGCCGCGGCGTCCGGGGCTTTCGGGGTGTCCGGGGCGTCCGGGGCCGGGTCGGCGGGCGCCGGGGGGATCCGGCGGGCCAGTCCCGCGCGCGTGGGCCCGATGCCGTACTCCCGTGCGGGCTCGTGCACCTGACGGGTGATCCGGCGCTGGTACCACGTCGGGGCGCAGGCGCCCGCCGCGTACAGCCGCTCGTAGCGCCGCACCAGGTGCGGGTGGTGCCGGCCGAGCCAGCACATGAACCACTCCCGGGCGCAGAGGCAGCGTCAGCGGTGTGACCGAGGTGGCACCGGCCGCCGCGATCGCCCTTACCGTGGCCCGCAGTTGGTCCGGGCGGTCGCTCAGGAACGGGACGACCGGTGCCATCGGCACCCCGCAGCCGACGCCGTGCGGGCCGAGGGTGCGACGACGTCCGGACGGCGCTCGGGCGCGGGCGTGCCCGGTTCCACCGTGCGTCACAGCTCGGTGTCGAGGAAGGCGACCGAGACCGAGATGCCCACGCCCGTCACCTCGACGGTCGGGATCCTGTTGTCGTTCATGTCCGTCCCGGCTGGTCAAAGGCCCAGGTCAGAGCCCCAGGTCAGCCTGTCACATCACGGACTTACATGTTCTTTCAGACGCGCTCCCAGGGTTCGTGGGCCCTGGATGATCGCGCCGTCGGCGACCTGCGGGTCGGCTCTTATTGCCTGACGGTGAAGTACTGCCATGCGCCCCATGTGTTGAGGCTTCCGGTGTCCTTGTTGCTGTGGACGTACTCGGCGCGCAGCCGGAACCTGCTGTTGACTGCCTTGGTCAGGCCCAGCGTCGCGGAGGTGGTGCTCGTCATGCTGAGCGTGTGGCACGAGGAGGTGCTCTGTGTGTGCCAGGCACCCCCGTGGTATCGCTGGGTCTGGAATTGCACGCACTGGCCGGCCTTGTTGGGCGTGACCGTGACGTTCAGCTTTGCGTGGGCGGTGTGGTGGTAGACCCGGTAGAGGATGCTGCCGTAGTGAGTGCTTCCGTCATGGCCGCTGAGTGACTCGGACACCTTGGCGTAGGCGAATACGGTGCGGATGGCCGTGGCCGCGGCATAGCGGTAGTCACCGGCGAAAGATGCGGTGAAGACGGTACTGCCGGAGACCTTGTAGCTGGCGGTCAGGTTGCCGTGGCTGTCCACCGTGCCTGTCCTGACCAGCGCCTTCTTACCGTGGTAAGGCTCGGCGTAGATCGACAGTGTGTGTCCGTTGTAGGTCGTGCCGAGGTGGGCCGTGATCTTTGCGGTCGCGCTGTAGGCGTATGACGACGCGTTGCTGCTGATGCTCATTGCGGTCGTGCTGCGTGAGACTTGGACGGTTGCAGAGGCGCTGGTGGCCTGGTGTGTGGAGTCACCGGGGTAGGTCACGGAGTAGGTGTTGGCTCCGCCGACCTGCGGGACGTCGGTAATGTGGAATGTGCCGTCGGCGGACAGTGGCGCGTCGGGCAGCGCCACGCCGGCGGGATGGGCGAGGTCGCTCTTGACCACCTTGACGGCCTCACCGGACGGGTACGTATCCGCCGACAGCCGGCCGGACACGGTCAGCTGGGACGCACGGCCGCTTTGCGCCGGGGCGGCGAGGTTGATGGTGGTCGGCGCCGGGAGCTGCCATGGCACGTAGAACGTGTAGGCCGTCGGTTGCGTCGTCTGGTTCCCGGCTACATCGACGCCGACGACGTGGAGGGTGTGGCTCCCCCAGGTCAGGGAGGCTGTCAGGGTTCCCTTGCCCTGGGCGTCGGCCGGGGCCTGGGCGGCGCCGATGCCGGGCTGCTGGTCGAAGGCGTACTCGAAGTGATCCAGACCGCTGGCCCAGCAGTCCGGAGCCTCCGCTTCCGCGCATCCGCGGGGCAGGGGATCACGGGACGTGAAGCTGAACGTTGTGGGCTGCCCGGCACCCTTCTTGGGCGTTCCCGGGCTGCCCGCCGGGGGGAAGTCCGGGTTCGTGACGACCGGGGCGAGGGGCGCGCTGCCGTCGACCCGGAAGTAGCAGGACGCGGTTGGGTTCGAGTACGCCGTCCCGTCGTACGTCGACGCGTGCCAGCCGTAGGTATGTCCATCCGTCAGGGCCAGCGGGACATACACGGATTGGTAGGGAACCGGCACGCCGGAGACGGACCCGTCGGCTTCCTGCGAGCCGTCGACGTCCCCTGCGTGGACGACCCCCTGGTACGACACCCCACCCACCGTGGGCCGCGGCACGCCGATGGAGACCGTCATGCCCGCGGGAGGCGGAGTGGTCACGGTCTGCCAGGTCGGGCTGCCGTCGCTGCCGCAGGCCGAGCCGGCAGGCAATGTAGGCGTTGGCAGTGCCGGGTTGACGGGGGTTTCGTCGGCGACCGCTGCCGCCGGAACCGCTGCCATGACGGCGCAGGCCAGCAACAGCGCGACGCAGCCGCGCTGACGCACGGTTCGATTCACAGGTGTCTTCCTTCCGGGCCGCGCCCGCACATCGGTATCGAAGTCCTGCGCTCTCGCGGGGGCAGCGCCCGCAGACCTGGTCGCGCGCCCGGCGACCGCCATGACGGCATGCGTCTCACCATCTACGCGACCGCCCGCCCCCCTTGCTGCGGTACGGGACCGCAGGGTTCAGGTCGGGAATCCTCACGGCGACGGTGTCGCCTTGGGCGCTGTCGCCCGGGCGTAGCCGGGAGATGCTCCCGTCGCCGTTGGCGAAGGGCGGATTGCAGGTGGCCGCGGTGTCGCAGTCGGTCGGGGCGAGGGAATCACTGAACCCCGGCTCGGGGCCGTAGGAGGGCGGGGAACCCGGCTGGATGCTTCGGTCGTAGACGTAATCACCACCGCCTGCCCCGCGCTCGACCGTGTACAGCTTCCCGCCGCCGAGGGCCAGGCCGTCGACTGGGGCGGGCACGGCGGGGTCGGAGTCGACGGCGGTGCCTGTCGGGGTTCCGTCCGGTCCGGCGGTGAACAGGTGGGCCGCCCAGTCGGTGGCGGCCGGGCCGCCGTCGGCGACCGCCCCGTCAGCCACTGCCTGAGCGAGTTGACATAGACGTGGTCTCGCGGCGTTTGCCGAAAAGCCCCGTTCGACCGGCTTGGTTGCGGTCCAGGCTCGTGGTTGCCGACCAGATCACTCCGTTATGGGCAGGCGCTCGGCGAGCAGGTCGACGATGTCCCGCCAAGCTCGCTGCGCGTGCTGCGGGTGGTAGCCGATCCCGGGGCGCACGGTGTGGTCGACCGGCGGGTGATGGAAGGCGTGCAAGGCGCCGCCGTAGACCACGAGGCGCCAGTCGACGCCCGCAGCCTGCATCTCGTCGGTGAATGCGTCCCGTTGCGCGGGCGGCATGATCGGGTCTTCCGACCCGACCCCGGCCCACACCGGGCAGCGAATGCGCGCCGCCTCGCCCGGTCGGCCCGCGGTCAGCGCGTTGACTGTCGCGATCGCTCGCAGGTCGACGCCGTCGCGCCCGAGTTCCAGCGCGATTGCGCCCCCGGTGCCGTAGCCGACGGCGGCGATCCGGTCCGGGTCGGTCCGCGGCTCGGCGCGGAGCACGTCGAGCGCCGCGTGGCCGATGCCTCGCATCCGGTCGGTGTCGGCGAGCAGCGGCATACAACGGGCCAGCATCTCCTCGGGGTCGCCCAAATAGCGCCCGCCGTGGAGGTCGAAGGCCAGCGCCACGTATCCCAGCTCGGCGAGCGCATCGGCCCGGCGGCGCTCGACATCGCTGAGCCCCACCCCCTCGGGCCCGACCAGGACCGCCGGCCGGCGGTCGACACCGGCCGGGAGCGCGAGGTGCCCGATCATCGTCAGGCCGTCGGCCGCGTATTCGATCGTGCGCGTGGTAACCGTCGTCATGAGCCTGGACTGTAGTGATCGTCGAGCCCGGTCGGGCCGGTGTTCTGCCGCTGGCAGAAGGCAGGCCTATGGCGTATTCCGGAACCATCCCACGGACCAGACACTCAGTCAGTTCAGAGAAGCTTGCACCAGATGCCCCGTCCTTCGGCCGGATCCCGAGCAGATGCCCCGCCTGGAGGAGATCCACGCGAACCTGCTCGACCGGCTCCAGGAGGCCAAGGAACAAGGCTGGCTCGGCGAGGTCGCCGCGATCGAGGCACGCCTCGCCGCCGCCGAGCAGAAGCTCGCCGCCATGTGCGACCTCGAAGCCCGGCACGCCAAAGTCCACCTCGGCATGCCCGACTTCCGCACCAGCGCCGGCCGACTCACCGACAGCCCTGACAGCGGCTGACAGCCGTCCGACCCAGGGCCCTTCGCCCCTGGCTGCCCTGGTCTCAGGCGCGAGGCGGCAGGACCTCGATGATTTCGGCGATGCCAGCGGCCGGTTGGGCCTCGTGCATGGTGATCACGTCACCGGGCTTCAGATGCTGCCATTGCTCGGGCTGCAGGGGAGCCAGGCGAACGTCGGCTGTCTCTCCAGGGCCAAGCTGCGGCTCGAACTCCACCCAGAGCCGCGCGATGTTCAGATCCTGCTGTCCGTCTGCGGTGCGGTGACCGATGTCCCACAGCGGTCTGAGCTGGCCGTCCCCTGAGAAGGCACTCTGGCGTCCGCTCTCGTCGGCTCGCAGAAGGGTCAAGGTGGCACGGATCGTGCCGTGTTCGACTTCCCAGCCCCGCCACTCGCACCAACGGCGGCTGCGGTCGAGCATCATCTGCCCAGCAGCCTCGGAGAGCATCTCCCAGAACGTGATGGATACCGGATGGACATCCGCGATCTCGATGAGCACATCGAGCGCCATCTCCCACTCCTGGAGCTCGATCTCCTTGCGAACATCTGCAACCGTCTGGCCGTTCTCCGCCATGGCCTCCTCCGGCAGTACGTCAACGGCCTGGCGAAGGAGTGTGAACGCGTCATCCATATGCGGGATTGTCGCCTGGCCCCGGGCGCCTTGTCACAGGTGCGCAGGCAGAACGCAGCGGCGCGCGACACGCCCGGACACTCCAGGGCTCCAAGATCTCAGACAATTGCTTTCAGTGACTCGACCCGCGCATACCCCTGCCGGGCCGTCGGCTGGGCTCGTTCGGACAAGACCAGCTCGCCGCCCTCGGCCTGGTCCTCAACGCCGTCGTCCTGCGGAGCACCCGCTACCTGGATGTCGCCGTCGCCCAGCTCCGTGCCGAGGGCCACGACATCAAGGACGAGGACGCCGCGCGCCTCTCCCCACTCAAGGACCGGCACATCAACTTCCTGGGCCGCTACCTGTTCGACATCAAGGCCGGCGGTCCCGGCCAGGGCCTGCGGCCCTTCCGGGACCCGGACGCCAACGAGGACGACGAGGACGGGACCTGATCACGCATGGCGGGCGGACTTGACCGCCGAGACGAGCAGGATCACGGATTGTTCTCGAAGAAGGCCGGATACCCGGGGACACCGACTTCGGCGTTTCGGGGTCTGGATCTGTGTCGGGACTCGTGACGCGATGTGTCCGGGCTGGTGCACCGGAAGCATGCGGTATCCGGACGGGGGCGCGCTGACCGCCGAGCAGCGCAGGCGCCGGGAAGAGGTGCGGATGCTGGCCGTTGACCTCTTCGAGGAGAGCGTGGAAGTCCCGCGTATCGCCCGGGAGTTACGCGTGAGCTCCCGACAGACCGGACGGACCCCGATACGCCGAGATCAGTAGTGCAGGGGCAGGCTTTCGAGGGTGAACACCGGGCTGGTCAGCGGGTCTCCGTACAGGTAGGTGTCCATCTGGGAGTTGCTGACCAGGAGCTGGTCGCCGCTGAGGGCGACGGCGGTGGTGGTGTCGGCTCCGGGGTAGGTGCGTTCGGAGTCGAGGGTGGCCCGGGTGTCGTCGTCGGAGAGCCGCAGCGTGGCGATCTCGTTGTTGACGGAGCGGGCGATATAGAGGGTGTTTCCTCGTCGTGCGATGCCGTCGGCGCTGGTCAGGGGCGGTGCGGCGATCTTGTGGACTTCGCCGGTGGCGAGGGTGAGCCGGTACAGCGCGCCGCTGTACCAGTAGCCGATGATCAGGGACGTGCCGTCGGGACTGGTGGTGATGCCGTTGCCGTTGGACTGGCCGGCCACGTAGTCCGGCAGGTGGTAGGCCACCTGGAGGGTCCGGTGGGTGCCGGTGGCGGGGGCGTTCACCTGTGCCGCCGGGATCCGGTAGACCACGGAGCGGAAGGAGTCGGTGACGTAGACGTCCCCGTTGGGGGCGACGGCCGCGTCGTTGACGAGGGTCGACTCGCCGGTGCCGGGGACGGTGTAGCGGGCGACGAGCTTGCCGGCGTCGGTGTAGACGAAGAACCGTCCGGTGAAGGCGCCGGCGATCAGCAGGCGGTTGCCGGTGATCTTGATGCCGGTGGCCTGGGTGCGGCCGTCCTGCCCGGCGGGCAGGAAGGGTTCGAGCGTCCTGGATCCGACGCGGCCACGGTAGATGGTGCCGTCGTCGATGCTGCCGGTGTAGATGTACCGGCTGCCGGCCGCGATGCTCTCGGGGAAGGCGTTGGCGCCCTCGACCGTGATCGTGTGGGCGCTGTCCGTGGCGTCGTGGGTCGTTGCGGCGGTGGCGGGGACGGTGAGCGCGGCCAGGGCGGCGGATGTCGCGGTGAGAGTGGGCAGAGCGCGTCGCGCGGTGCGGCGGTTGGACATGATGACGGACCCTTCCGTTCGGTTTACAGGGGGTGTGGCTCTCTTCTTCGGTGCTCGCGGGCGGGGCCGGTGTCAGCGCAGGGCGGCGGCGAGCGCGTCGGCGAGGGTGGTGGTGGGCCGTCCGATCAGGCGGCGCAGGTCGCCGGTGTCGGTGAACAGTTCGCCGCGGCCCAGTCCGAGATCGGAGTCGGCAAGGATCCGGGCCAGTTCGGGGGGCACGCCTGCGCCGGTGAGCGCCTGGGTGAATGCGCCTGCGGGCAGGTCGCTGTAGGCGATGGGGGTACCGGTCGCGGCGGAGGCGGTGGCGGCCAGTTCGGCCAGGGTGAACGCCTGGTCGCCGCCCAGCTCGTAGAAGGCGCCGGTGTGGCCTTCGGTGGTCAGGACGACCGCGGCGGCCTCGGCGTAGTCGGCGCGGGTGGCCGCACTGACCCTGCCTCCGCCGGCCGCTCCGAGGAAGGTGCCGTGCTGGAGGGCCAGCGGCAGTTGGTCGGTGTAGTTCTCCAGGTACCAGCTGTTGCGCAGCACCACGGCGTGGGCGTCGCGCTCGCGCAGGTACTCCTCGGTGGCGCGGTGGGTGCCGGCGAGGATCGTGCGGGCTGTGTCGGCACGGGTCATGCTCGTGTACGCGATCAGGGACACCCCAGCGGTCAGTGCTGCGTCGATGGCGCGGCAGTGATGGGCCAGGCGCTCGTCCACGGGGATCGAGGCCGAGATCAGCAGTAGCTTCTCCGCTCCCGCGAAGGCCGCGGCAAGGCTGTCGGGGTCGGCGAAGTCCGCCCGGCGCGTCACGACACCACGGTCGGCCAGGTCCTTGATCCCGGCGGTGTCCCGGCCCGTGGCGACGATGTCCGCGGCTGGCCCTCCACGCCGCAGCAGCGCCTCGACGGTGAGTCGGCCCAGCTGGCCGGTGGCTCCGGTGACGACGATGGACATGTGAGGTTTCCCCATTTCCGCCGCGGCTTTCGCGGCACGACATGATCCTGACCTGGGAACTCTCCATCGGTAAGTAGCCACCTTTTGGTAAGGTAGCCACCCGGATGAAAGAAATGAGGTGGGAGCTGTGAGGACTGTCGAGACTGTGACCGACGCGACATCGTCCTGGGACCCGTACGAGCAAGGCTGCCCGTCACGGGACCTGCTCGACCGGATCGGCGACAAATGGTCGATCCTCGTTCTCGGCGAACTCGGGGAGCACGGGACATCCCGGTTCACCGAGCTGCGCAAGCGCCTGTCGGGGGTCAGCGAGAAGATGCTCACCCAGACGCTGCGCGCCCTCGAACGCGACGGCCTGGTCCTGCGAACGGTCCACCCGGAAGTGCCGGTGCGCGTCGAGTACGAGCTGACCCCGCTCGGGCACACTCTGCGCGGCCCCCTCAGAGGGCTCACGCAATGGTCCCTGCAGCACATGGCCGAGGTCCTCGCAGCCCGCGAGGCTTACGACGTCCGCACCGGGCAGACCGGCTGAGCACGCCGAAACGCAGTGGGTGCAAGCCGTGCGGACCCGCCAGGCAGGCGCGGTCGTCACCGAGCCGCTCTCCCAGCCCCCGGCAGGCCCGAGACGCCGACCGTCGGCAGCCGACGAGCCCCGAAGCCCTCACCGCCTCACTGCGCCCGACCCACCGCGCCCCCCGCGGACGCACGCCCCGCGGTGTCCTGCGCGTGTCCTGGACGGGGAGTCAGAACACGCCCCGTTCCTGCCTGCTCACTGTCGCCGTCGACTGCTGCCCCTCCGGCGAGCACCGTGTCCTGGCGCAGGTCCCCTACCGCGAAGCCGCCGAGCGGTTTCGTGCCTGGTCGGCCGAGACGGTCCCTGCCGTGGCCGCCGCGGCCGGTCCTGACCTCCTGGACGGCCTCCCTGCCCAGGCCCGGCCCGTCATCGCGGACACCAGCGGCGAGGGCCTGGCACTGTTCTGAGCGGGCGCCGGGAGACCTGACACCCCAACGTCACCGCGTGGCACCCCACAGGCTGCGCGGCCGCGAGTGCGCTGCCGGAAATCACGTAGAGATCGTCGCGTTACGCGCCGCACTTAACGTCCCCTCATGGCGGATATATTCGACGCATACGCGTTGGCCGACGCGTGGGACGAGATGTTTGTGCGGCCGGGTGAGGTCAGGACCGCCTATGAGCCGGTACTGGCGGCGCTGCAGCCGATCGCACCGAGTGAACTGCGTTTCAGAGCCGACCAGATGGCCCGGTCGTTCACCGACCGTGGTGTGACCTACGCCTTCGCGGGCGAGGAGCGGCCGTGGCCGCTGGACCTCGTGCCGCGCATCCTCGACGCCCTCGAATGGGATCTCATACAACGCGGCGTCGGCCAGAGAGTCAGGGCCCTGGAGGCCTATCTCGCCGATGCCTACGGTCCCTGCCGTGCCTTCGAGGACGGCGTCGTGCCCTGGCGGCTGCTCCTCAACTCCCCCCATTTCCACCGGGTCACGCACGGGATCGAGCCTCCCGGTGGTGTGCGCATCCACGTCGCCGGCATCGATCTCGTGCGTGACGAGGCCGGGGACTTCCGGGTGCTGGAGGACAACGTGCGGGTGCCCAGCGGGGTCTCGTACGTGATCGAGAACCGGCGCGCGATGACCCGCATCTTCCCCTCCCTCTTCGCCGAGCAGCACGTGCTGCCCGTCGACGGTTACGGACACCGTCTGCTGGCCGCCCTGCGCGCCGCCGCGCCCGACGGGACCGCCGACCCCCGGGTCGTCGTACTGACCCCCGGGCCCAACAACGCGGCCTACTTCGAACACGCCCTGCTCGCCCGGCTGATGGGTGTGCAGCTGGTGGAGGGGCACGACCTGCTGTGCCGGAACAACCGCGTGTGGATGCGGACCACGCGCGGCGAGGTGCCCGTCCACGTCGTGTACCGGCGTCTGGACGACGACTTCCTCGATCCGCTGCACTTCCGGCCCGACTCGGTGATCGGCTGCCCGGGGATCATGAGCGCGGCGATGGCGGGCAACGTCACGCTCGCGAACGCCGTCGGAAACGGGATCGCGGACGACAAGCTGCTCTACACCTACGTCCCGGATCTGATCCGGTACTACCTGTCCGAGGAACCGGTCCTGCCCAATGTGGAGTCCTACCGGCCCGACGAACCAGAGCAGTTGGAGGCAGTCCTCGACCTGATCGAGCAGCTCGTCGTCAAGCCGGTGGACGGAGCGGGCGGTCAGGGCATCGTCATCGGACCGAAGGCCGACCCCGACACCCTCGAACGCACCCGCAAAGCCGTCATCGCCAACCCGCGCGGCTTCATCGCGCAGCGGCCCGTCGCCCTCTCCACCTCCCCCACCCTCGCGGGCGAGCGCATGGCCCCGCGCCACATCGACCTGCGCCCGTTCGCCGTGCACGACGGCAACGATGTCTGGGTGCTGCCCGGAGGCCTCACCCGCGTCGCCCTCCAGGAGGGCAACCTGATCGTCAACTCCAGCCAGGGCGGCGGCTCCAAGGACACCTGGGTACTCGCCGAGGGCCCCGCCGAGCGGCCGGCCTCCGTCGGCTCCGGTGATCTGCCCGAGGTCGCTCCCCGCCAGCTGGGTCCCGACGGCACCACCACGGTCGTACAGGAAGGGGCGCAGCAGTGAACGACGTGATCCTCTCCCGGATAGCGGAGGCGCTGACCTGGACCGGGCGGTACGTCGAGCGGGCGGACGCCACCGGCCGGATCCTCGACGCGTATCTGCACCGCATGCTGGAGGACCCCTGGCGCGACGAGGACGCGGCCTGCCGGTCGCTGTACGCGATCCTCGGCGTGGACGCGGGGGCGCAAGCGGTGGACATGCAGCAGGTGCTGGACCAGCTCGCGTTCGACGCCCGCTCGACCGGTTCCATCGAGGGTGCGCTGGGCGCCGCCCGGCTCAATGCCCGCAGCGCCCGTGAGGCCGTCTCCTCGGAGATGTGGGAGTGCCTCAACTCCACCTGGCACGCCCTTGCCGACCAGCGGCTCGCGGCCCGCCGTACGGGCCCGTACGCCTACCTGGAACTTGTCCGGCGCCGCGCGGCCCTCTTCTTCGGGCTCGCCGACTCCACGATGAGCCGGGACGACAGCTGGCGGTTCGTCGTCCTGGGCCGGAGTCTGGAGCGGGTCGACATGACCGTACGGCTGCTGAGCGTGCGCGTGCTGGACGCGGCGCACGCGCCGGACTGGCCGACGCTGCTGAGCGCGAGCGGTGCCGACGAGGCGTACGCGCGCGTGTACGGCGGTTTCGGCGACACCCCGCGCGTGGCCGAATTCCTGCTTCTGGACCGGGACTTCCCGCGCTCGGCGCTGCACGCGCTGACGACGGCCGAGGAGTGCCTGACCGCGCTGGGCCGCCCGCGCCAGGACCCGGCACGCCGCCCGATAGGCCGCCTGCGTACCCGCCTGGAGTACCTGGACTCGCACGCTCTTGAGGAGCAACTACCGGTACTGCTGGGTGACTTGCAGCAGGCCTGCATGACGTCCGCCGACGCGGTGGCGGAGCAGTTCTTCCCGTACCAGGGGGCCGTCGAGTGGGCCCAGGAAGGAGCGTGATGGTGACCGACAAGGGAATCCGCCGCCTCCGCATCCGGCACGAGACCCGCGTCTCCTACGCGCAGGCCGCCGTCTCCTCGCACAACGAGGTCCGTATGACCCCGCTGACGCTGCCCGGCCAGACCACCCTGGACGGCCGGGTGACCGTCGGCCCGGCGGCCGCGACCTGGTCGTACTGGGACTACTGGGGCACTCAGGTGACCGGCTTCGACCTGATGGACCCGCACTCCGACCTCACCATCACCGCCTCCAGCCTGGTGGAGACGGCCCCGCCCGGTCCGCTTCCCGGGCCGCCCGGCTGGGCGGAGGTGGCCGAACGCACCGCGCGCTCCCGCCTGCTGGAGTTCGCGATTCCGACGGCGCGTACGACGGTCCCGGCGGAGCTGATCGCCCACGCGCGGGAGGTCACGGCGGGCCTCGACCCGCACGAGACGGCCGTCGCCGTCTCCTCACTGGTCGCCGACCGGGTGTCGTACCTGCCCGGCACCACCGGTGTGAACACCTCCGCCGCCGAGGCCTGGGAGCAGGGCACGGGCGTCTGCCAGGACATCGCCCACGTCACCATCGCCCTGCTGCGGGGCCTGGGGCTGCCGTCCCGCTACGTGTCCGGCTACCTGCACCCGGAGAAGGAGGCCGAGCTGCACCGCCCGGTCGCCGGACAGAGCCACGCCTGGATCGAGTACTGGGCGGGCGACTGGTGCGGCTACGACCCGACCAACCGCACCCGCGCCGACGAGTCCCACGTGGTGGTCGGCCGCGGCCGCGACTACGACGACGTGCCCCCGCACAAGGGCGTGTACCGGGGGGTGGCGGGCGGGCCACCGGAGGTGACCGTGGAGTTCACGCGGGTCGCCTGAACGCGGCGGGGGGCCGGGAGCCGCTCCCGGCCCCCCGGACGACCGGTCTGTGGTGGGAGCGAGGTCGCTCGGTGCATGGCGTGTGACGGCGCCGCAGACGATCGACGGCGCATCGCGGCACGGCCGGCGTGCTGGGTCAGCTCTCCAGCGCGGCAGGCTCCTTGACGGCCACTCCGCTCCGCCCGTCGGCCATCAGCGCCTCCACCAGCCCGACGATCCGACTCGCGGCTTCCCGCACCGGAATCCCCGCGCGGTGGATGTTGGAGAGGAGGTTGCGGTCCGCGTCGGTGTGCCCGGGACGCGGCCGGTACGCCAGGTACGCGGAAAGGCTTTCCGCCGTCGCCAGGCCCGGGCGTTCACCGATCAGCAGCACGACCACCGCCGGGTCCAGCAGATCGCCGATCTCGTTGAGCACTCCGACCCGGCACTGCCGCACCACGATCGGACGGCCCACGGACCAGCCGCGCACCGCGCAGCCCTCGTGCACCAGTGGCAGCAGAGCCGGCACCTGGGCGTGCACGGCGGTGGAGGACAGCCCGTCGCCGATCACGAGCTGCACGTCCGGGCCCGGTCCGTGCGCGGCGCGGATCGTCTGCCGCGCTTGCGGGGTGAGGCGCCGGCCCAGGTCCGGGCGGCGCAGGTAGCGGTGCCGGGAGTCGGCCATGGTGGCGACCACTGTCCAGGGGAAGCGATCGGCCAGCGCGGCCATCCCTGGGGCGTCGAGGTCCAGCGGCGTCGAGACCGCGTCCCGCGCGGCCGCGTGGTCGCCGCGCAGGGCCAGCAGGGTGGCGGTGTGGTAGGAACTGCCCGCCCGGCCGGTGAAGATACGAGCGGGGGTCGCCGCGCGCAGCCAGGCAGCGGTGCGCTCCGCGGGCGTCGGGTCGGCAAAAGGAGCGCAGAGCTCCAGGTGCTCCGTCACGCCACACCTCCGGGGAGGAGTGCGCGCAGCGCTCCGCTGTCCTCCAGCGCGGAGGCGAGCTCGGCCAGGCTGGTCGGCAGGCCGTGCGCTCCGCTGCCCGGGCGGCCGTCGCAGCGGATGCCCATCTCGGCCAGCCAGAACTCGAACTCCGGAGCGGTGCGCAGCCCCAGCGTCCGGCGGGCACTCACCACATCGTGGTAGCTGGTGGTCTGGTAGTTGAGCATCACGTCGTCCCCGGCCGGGATGGCCATCACGAAGGTGCACCCGGCGGAGGCGAGCAGCACCAGCAGGTTGTCGTTGGTGTTCTGGTCGGCGTCCGCGTGGTTGGTGTAGCAGACGTCCACGCCGGTCGGTACGCCCATCAGCTTGCCGACGAAATGGTCCTCCAGGCCCGCGCGGGTGATCTGCACCGAGTCGGCCAAGTACTCCGGCCCGATGAAGCCGACCACCGAGTTGACCAGGAACGGGTCGTAGAGCCGGGCCACCGCCTGTGCCCGCGCCTCCAGGGTGAGCTGGTCGACGCCGTGGTGGGCCTCGGCGGAGAGCGCACTGCCCTGGCCGGTCTCGAAGTACATCACCTGATCGCCGGCGAACTCGCCCGCCCGTTCGGCGTGGTGGGCGAGCACAGCCTCCCGGCCGCGAGCGAGCAGGCCGAGGTCGATGCCGAAACTCGCGTTGGCCGCCTCCGTCCCGGCGACCGACTGGAAGAGCAGATCCACGGGTGCGCCTGCCTCCAGTGCGGCCAGCTGGGTGGTGACGTGCGCCAGCACGCAGGACTGGGTGGGTATGCCCAGCCGGGCGATCAGCTCGTGCACGCCGCGCAGCACCTCGCCGATCACCGGCACGGACTCGGTAGCCGGGTTGACGCCGATCATCGCGTCGCCACAGCCGAACGCCAGGCCGTCCAGCGCGGACAGCATGATGCCGCGCACGCTGTCGGTGGGGTGGTTGGGTTGGATGCGAGAGCCGAAGACGCCCGCACCGCCCATGGTGTTACGGCAGCGGGTGGTACGGCGCAGCGGGGCAGCCGCCACCACCAGGTCCAGATTGCTCATCAGCTTGGCGCAGGCGGCGGCGATCTCCGGGGTGATCGTCGCGTGCAGCCCGCCCGACCAGCGCTGCCGGAAGCCGGGCTCCAGGACCGACTCGCGCAGTTCACCCACGGTGAGCGAGGCGATCTCCGCGAAGCTCGCCGGGTCGGCGGGCACGGAGACCGCCTCCGTCACCGCGTCCTCCACGACGGCAGTCGCGGCGATCTCGGCCACCCGCACGTCGGCCAGGGCGAGCTTGGCCGCTACCCGCTCCCGCTCGCTGCGTGCGGCGAGTCCGGCGAGCTGGTCACCCGACTTCACCTCGTTCGCCTTGGCCAGCAACTCGGGCAGCGTGGCGAACGTGAACCGCTCGCCACGCAGGGTGCTGCGGTAGACCATGCTGTCAACCTCTCCGAACTCTCTCCGCGGTACGCATGAGGGGCTGTCAGCGCTCGTGGGACTCGGCCAGAACCGTGCTGCCGATCTGCTCGTAGCGCGCCCGGTCGGTGGACCGGAGCACGAGCGCTGTCACCGCGCCCAGCACGCCCACACCGATCACCAGGTAGGGGGTGAGGGTGTAGACGGGACTGTCGGAGGCGGCGCCCGCCGCGAAGGAGAGGTTGCTGAACAGCAGGTAGACGACGTAGGCCATGCCCGCTGCGCCCACCGCCGGACAGAGCAGAGTCCGCCACCAGCTACGGGTCTCCGGGTGGCGTTTGCCGGCGTGGAAGTACCAGATCACCGAGACGGAGCAGATCGCCTGGACGATGAGGATCCCCATCGTGCCCATGATGGCCAGCAGGCCGAACTGGTAGTAGTACGCCACGTCCGGCGCGGCTTTGCTGGGAGCCTGGAAAAGGAAGAAGTACAAGGTGATGAGCAGGGTGATCACGGACTGCACGATCGAGGCGACCCACGGGGACCTGTGCTTGTCGTGGGTGGCGCCGAGCGGGGTGACGGCCTTGTGCAGACCCTCGCGGCCGATCGCGTAGAGGTAGCGGGAGGCCGAGTTGTGGAAGGCCAGCGCACAGGCGAAGGAGCCGGTGACGGCCAGGACCTGGTAGAGGTCCTTGGCCCAGACACCCACGAACTTCTGGGTGATGCCGAAGAAGAGGTCGAAGGGGTTGCCGGTACTGCCCTGGGCGATGGTGACGGCGTTGTGCGCGCCGTTGCCCGCGATGGTCATCCAGGAGACGAAGGTGTAGAGCGCGCCGAGCGCGATGACCACGAGCAGGGTGGCGCGCGGGATGATCCGGGTCGGGTTGCGGGACTCCTCGCCGTAGACAGCAGTGGTCTCGAAGCCCACCCACGACCAGAAACCGAAGAACAGACCGATCGCCACGCTGCCGCCGGCCACCGCGGTGAAACCGCGTGCCGGGTCGAGGGAGCCGGTCATCAGCCCGTCGGGGCCGCCGCCGTGGAAGAGCACCGAGCCGCCCATCAGCAGCAGGATCAGCACCTCGGCGACCAGGAAGACGCCCAGCACCTTCCCGGAGAGCTCGATGTCGAAGTAGCCGAGTACCGCGATGGCGAGGATGCCGACGAGCGCGTAGACGATCCAGCTCAGTTTCGGCCCGCCGAAGGTCTCCACGTCCGTCTTGAAGAAGGACGCGAAGATCCCGATCAGCGAGCCCTCGAAGACCACGTAGGCAAGGGTCGCGATGAGGCCGCTGGCCAGCCCGGCGACCCGGCCCAGGCCACGGGTGACGAAACCGTAGAAGGCGCCGGTGGCGGTGATGTGCCGGGCCATCGCGGAGTAGCCGATGGTGAAGATGACCAGAACGGCGGTGCAGAAGATGAAGGTGGCCGGGGTCCCCGTGCCGGCTCCGGAGCCTATCGCGATGGGCACGTTGCCCGTCATGGCGGTGATGGGAGCGGCCGTGGCCAGCACGGTGAAGACGACGCCCCACATGCCCAGTGCCCCGGTGCGCAGGCGCTTGGGCTCGGGGGTGGCGCCCGTGCCGGGACCGTTGAGGGGTGTGTGGGCGGATTCTGTAGCAGTCACGCGATCTGGCTCCGGATGTTGCGCTGGGCGGTGTAGGTGCCCGATCGTCGCTAACCCTCTTTACGGAATGCGGCGGCCGTCGTTTCATCTTCGTTAAGCAGGGCGAAAGACATATCTCACGCATTCGTGGCCGCGCAGGCCGTAGTGAGGAGGTTCTGCGAAACCTCCGCGAACTGCCATCGCGTCGGGGGTGGTTCACGTTGAGGGCCCGCGATCACGCCGGCGGCAGAGCCGCCGCGTGCGGAAAGACGGGGCCGCTGAAACCTGTGTGGCTGTGTCTGCCGGATCAGACGGCGACGTTGGGCTCGTCGAGCCGTCCGGCGAGTCGTTCAGCGCGTCCCAGCCGGGTCCCCGCCCCGGCTAGGGGTGGAGGGAGCACACTGCTCGCTCCAGCGAGTACGGCCTCCGTGCGGGGCGAGGCCCATGGACGTGACCATGCTGGCGATCAGGCAGGGCGAAGCCATCCGCGATGTCCTCGCGTGGCTGTACACGCAACTCGGCTGTGCGGAGCGCAAAAACGAACTCGCGCAGCGGTGATGTTGCCAGCTTGCGCCGTCGCTCTGCTTGCGCACCGCAACGGGTCAGGAGCAAGGTCACCGCACACGCAGCGGATCTGCCCGTGGGCCTGTGGCGCGGTCCAGATGCGACAGCCGAGCGATTCGGTATCGGCTGAGTACTCGGTGCACGGTAGCGGGGTTGAGGCCGAGCAGGTAGGCGATGCGGCTTGGGCCCCGGCGGCGCAGGACGCGAACTTCGATGATGCGCCGCTCGGTTCGTGTCGGCGTCTGACGTGGGCTGAAGTGTGGGCGGCTGGAGCGATCCGTCATTCCAGCTGGTCCCTGCTCGCGGTAGCGGTCAGCTCACCGTTTCGCAGTGGTGGGCGAGACTTGGAAGCGTTCAGCCGCGCGGCGGAGTGACCATTGATCGTCGAGCAGCCGGTGCGCGTCGGCGACGCGCTCGAACGGGAACGTCTCCTGCACATGGACCCGGAGGCTGCCCTGTTCGACGAGTTCGGCGAGACGTCGCAGGGCGACCGGATCCTGGTCGACCGCGATGCCGCTGAAGCGCATGCCGGCCGCCTCGTACCTGGCGATGAGTTCCACGTCCTCCTCGGCGACCGCCGTCACCAGGTGCCCGCCGGGCGGAGCACGTGCAGCGACTGCTCGACGGTGTCGCCGCCGATCGCCTCGAGCGCGACGTCGATGTCACGGACCACCCCGGCGAAGTCGACCGCCGTGTAGTCGATCACCTCGTCCGGGCCGAACCCCTCGACGAACTTCCGCTTGCTCCCGCCGGCGGTGGCCACCACGTACGCGGATGATGGCGCTCGTTGAACGACCACCCCCTGCTCGGGGTGACCCCACGCCTGCTCAGTGGATCTCCCCACCCTTATCACCTGTTTTCGGCAACGTGAGTGGGAGCCACCCCTTTCGAATGGCATCCGGCAGTCACCGGTTTCCGTCGGTGGGGCGACCGGATCCTCAGTCGAGTTCGGCAAGGTGGTCGGCGGCGCCGCCATGCCACTCGACCATGAAAAGGGTGGCGTCGTCGCTGGTGAGCCCGCCACGTTCCCTCTTCAGCGTGTGGGAGAGTTGGCGCAGATCCGCCCGCACCCCCTGGGACGGCTCCTGCCCAAGGCGGTTGATGCAGCGGACGAGTCGTTCCTCACCGAACGGCTCCCCGCCGTCGACGTGCTCCTCGATGATGCCGTCGGTGTAGCACAGCACCCGGTCGCCCCGCTGGAGCATGTGCTGTCTGACCCGGGGTGCCTCACCGCCGAAGCCGACGGGCAGCGTCGTCGCGCTCTCCAGCTGCTGCACGACCTGGCGATCGCGGATCAGCAAGGGCGCGGGGTGGCCCGCGTTGACCAGCTCCATCTCACCGGTGGCGATGTTGATGTGCATCAGCTGCGCGGTGACGAAGTGGTCGGGCCCGAACTGCCGGGAGATGGCGTCGTCCATGAACGCGTACTTCTCGGCCAGGCTGACGAACACGCGCCGGGCATGCCGGTAGGCGCCGATGGCGATGGTTGCCATCGCGGCGGCGTCCAGGCCGTGGCCCATCGCGTCGATCACGGCGATGTGCAGGATGTTGTCGTTGAGGGCATAGTCGAAGCTGTCGCCGGCGACGCGGTAGGCGGGCTCCAGGATGCCGGCCACCGCGACCTGCGGAATGGACATCGTCAGCGGCGGCAGCAGGCCCCACTGGATCTCCGCGGACACGCTCATCGGCTCCCGGCGTCGGGCCAGGAAGAACTGGTCGGTGTAGGCGTTCTTGGTGACCAGTATGTCGGCGACCAGGCTGGCGAGCCTGCCCAGCAGGCGCCGGTCGTCGTCGCCGATGGTGTCCAGGGTGAGGGACATCACGCCCACCTGGTCGCTGCCGTCCAGCAGCGGCAAGTACATCCGGACGCCGTGGGTCTGCTTCACCTCGACGACCTCCGCGTGCAGGAAGGACCGGCCAGCGGCGGAATCAGCCACCGGCTCGGGCTGGCTGACGTGCAGCTTCCTACCCGGCAGCGGCACCAGCAGCTCCTGCGCATAGTCCTGGAGCAGGATGGAGACGTCACGCCCGCCGATCCTGGCCACCTCTTCCGCGATCAGCGGACCGATCAGCTGCGGCGGCAGCAGCCGCGCCCGATCCAGCAACAGCCCCAGCAGCCGCTCACCGAAGCCTTCCGACCGGTCCACCGCACCGTTCGCCATGGCCCGCCTTCTCCCACTTTCCCGCTCGTATCCGGCTCACCGCACTCATTGGCGCCCGGTCATGCCGGACAAACCGGAGAGATAAGGCGGCTCGCGGGGCCCTCCTTCCGCCTCTCACATCCTGTCCGGTCAACCACCCCCCGGCCAGCCGAGCCACCATGACCCTCGCGTGACGCCGCCGAACGGCCCAACGACGGCGCATACTCCATCGGTGGCATGTCTCACCAGGTTGCGCAGAATGGCTCCCCATTCGGCTTCCGGAGACGTGGCTCCCGTTTCTGTTGCCGAGTAGCTCTACTGCACCCTGTCAGAAACAGGGCACCTGACCTGCGGGCGGGCGTCACCAGGGAGGGGCAGCCCGATCACCGGCCGGGTCCAGGGGCGGGACGGACTGTCCAGGGTGGCCGAAGGGCGGCTCCGGCGAGCTCTCCGTCTCCGCCTGGTCCGCCGGGTCGATCGGCGTCTTCACGGCCCGGTTACCGGCGGACGCCGCCGACCAGCAGTCAGTCGGGCGTCTGAAGGAGGAGGGGGAGGGAGGAGGCAACCAGATGGTTCGCCCTCCCTCCCGTAAGCGGTCATGGCGTGGGATTCGTACTGGTTGTCTGAAGCGTTTCCTCAGGTTGCCGCTCCTGAGCGTCTCGCCCACCCACACGGTCCATCTCGCGCCATTCCGGCCGCAGCCCGGCCAGGTTCGTGGTGAGGAAGTACGCGGCCCCGCCGGCGAGCAACACCGGCGCAAGTCCGACGGAGGCCACCGCCGCCCCAGCGATCAGTCCACCGAGAGGGATACCGGCCCAGGCCAGCGAGTCGCCAAGGGCGTTGACTCGGCCCAGCATCCGGCGCGGTACCCGCTCGAACAGGACGGCCCCCAGTACCGGATTCAGGAAGCCCGCCCCGAATCCACTGACGGCGAACACGGCCAATACCGCCCCCATCGGTGCATCGGAGGCGAGAATCAGGAATCTCGGCGCTCCGGCCAACAGGAACCCGGTGAAGAACACCACCCTGCGCGGCAGCCGGTGCGCGGCCGCCGCAGCAATCAGACTCCCAGCGACTGTCGCGGCTCGGCACGACGAGCGAGCGGTAGCGACCGTAGGGCCGGGCGTGCCGCTACGACCGCTCCCTGGCGACCGTCAAGGGGGGTGCTCACGGAGGACCGGGACGGCTGCTGAGGCCGGTTGCGTGCGATGGGTCACTCCGGGCGTGATTTACGCGTCCGTAACGCGGAAGTCTCCGGCGGGATCAAGAGCTCCTTGAGAGTGATCGTCACGGAAGTCGCTTTCCGTATCGCAGAAGTCTATCCCCGGCTTCTGCGTGTTCACCTCCCCTCTAGGAGTGCCCCGTGCCGCCGACTGCACCCTCCCTGCCGCGACGCGTCGCACGCATACTGCGTACCTCTCTCTTCGCGCAGGTCCTCTGCGCGCTCGTGCTCGGAATCGTCATCGGGAAGCTGTGGCCCGGCTTCGCCGCGGATCTCAAGCCGCTCGGCGACGGTTTCACCCGGCTCATCAAGACGATCATCTCGCCGCTGGTGTTCTGCGTGGTCGTCGTCGGCATCGCCAAGGCCGGTGACCTCAAGGCCTTCGGCCGGATCGGGCTCAAGGCCCTGATCTGGTTCGAGGTCGCGAGCACCGCGGCGCTGATCATCGGCCTGGTCGCCGCCAACGTCGTCCAGCCCGGCTCGGGGATGCATGTCGACCCGTCCACCTTGAGCACCAAGGCGGTCGACGCGAAGACGGGCGGCGCCGCGCTGCCCTCGACGACCGAGTTCGCCGTCAACGCGCTGCCCACCAGTTTCATCGGCGCGTTCGCCGAGAACTCCCTGCTCCAGGTGCTCATCCTGGCCTGTCTGGTGGGCGCCGCGCTGCTCCACCTCGGCCACACCAAGGTGCCGAAGGTCCTGCCCGCCGTCGAGCAGGCCCAGGAGATCATCTTCGTGATCGTCGGCTTCGTCATGCGCCTGGCCCCGATCGCGGTGTTCGGCGCGATGGCCGTCCTCATCGGCCAGTACGGGCTCGGCGTGATCAAGACCTACGGCGAGCTGATCATCCTGTGCTACGCCGCCGCCGCGCTGTTCGTCGCGCTGCTCGCCGTCGCCCTGCGCATCGTCACCGGGCTCAGCCTCTGGAAGTTCCTGCGCTACATCCGCGAGGAGATGCTTCTCGCGCTGGGCACCGCGTCCACCGAGTCCGTCATGCCGCGCGTGATGCAGAAGCTGCGCGGGGCCGGCGCCCGCGACGACGCCGTGGGCCTGGTGCTGCCCACCGGCTACTCCTTCAACCTCGACGGCGCCTCGCTCTACCTCTCCATCGGCACCCTGTTCATCGCCCAGGCCGTCGGCGTCGACCTCAGCCTGAGCCAGCAGATCACCGTCGTCCTGGTGCTGATGCTGACCAGCAAGGGCATGGCGGGCATCCCCGGCTCCGCCTTCCTCGCCCTGTCCGCGACCGCCTCCTCGCTCGGTGCCATCCCCGCCGGGGCGGTGGCACTGCTGCTGGGCGTGGACCGGATCATGGACTCGATGCGGGTGGTGACGAACCTGCTCGGTAACTGTGTCGCCGTCTTCGCCGTCTCCCGCTGGGAGGGCGCGCTGGACGTGGAACACGCGAAGAAGGTGCTGGACGGTTCAGCTGCCGCTGCCGCTGCCGCTGCCGAGTCGGAGGCCTCGGTGCCAGAACCGTCGGTGCGTGTCGCCCAGTAGCCCGGGGCGTGTTGTCTCGTGGGGGCTGCGGGTACGTGGGGGCTGCTCGCGCGGTTCCCCGCGCCCCTACGACGAGCTCGTAACAGGATCTTGCTGAGGTGTCCTGGTCGGGCGTGACCGACGGGATGATTCGGCCGTTCGTGTCGTGTGACAACGCGGCCTCGGATCGTGGACGACGGCTTGTGGGCACGGATCGAACCGCTGCTCCCGCCCTGGCCTGATCGGTCACCGGGGCCGAAGCCGGTGGACGACCGGCTGTGCCTTCAGGGCATCCTGTACGTCCTCCACCAGGACATCGCCTGGCAACTCCTGCCCCGGGAGCCGGGATTCGGCTCCGGACAGACCTGCTGGCGGCGACTGGACCGATGGCAGAAGGCCGGCGTCTTCGAGCAACTGCACCACGTGCTGCTCGCCGAGCTGAACGCGGCCGGCGAACTCGACCGGAGTCGCGCATGCGTGGACGGCTCCCACGTTCGCGCGGAAAAGGGGGAGCCGCGACCGGCCCGTCGCCGGTCGACCGGCGCAAGACGGGCAGCAAACACCACCTGACCTGCGACGGCAGGGGCACCCCGCTGCACGTCACCACGACCGCCGCGAAGGCCAACGACATCACCTGGTCGACGGCATCCTTCCCGTTGCCGGACGGCCCGGCCGCCCACGACGGCGACCCGAATCCATCCTGGGTGACAAGGCATACGACTCCAAGGCCGTACGCCGGGAGCTGCGGCGCCGCCGGATCCTGCCGGTGATCTGCGCCATCAGCTCATTGGTGCTGGAACGCCAACTCGGCGGGGAGAGGGCACGGTTCGCCCCGGGCGACCGGGCGTTCCTGGCCACGCTGCTGCACCGTCTCCCGCGTGGCGTGCTGCGCCAGGTGCGGCTGCTGGTGCACCCCGATACGGTGCTGCGGTGGCACCGCGACCTGCTCGCGCGTCGGCACGCGGCCCGTTCCCGGCCGGGCCGCCCGGGCCGCCCGGGCCGGCCCCGCACCGTGTGCTCCGTCCGTGTCCTGGTGCTGCGTCCGGCCCGGGAGAATCCCGGTTGGGGCTACCGTAGAGTGCATGGCGAACTGCTCGTCCTGGGCGTGCGGGTGGCTGCTTCCACGGTATGGCAGATCCTGAAGGGGGTCGGGATCGATCCCGCGTCCGAACGGAGTTCCAGCACGTGGGCAGGTTTCCTGCGTTCCCAGGCCGACGCCCTTGTGGCATCCGTATGCCGCGCATGAACTCGATCACGGAACGCTGGGTACTGACCTGCCGACGGGCGCTCCTGGACCGAACACTGATCTGGAACCAGCGCCACCTCCTCCACGCCCTGCGCGAGTTCGAGGACTTCTGCAACTCCCACAGGCCGCATCAGGGCATCACCAACACCCGCCCGCTGCAACGGCTCCCTACACCGATCACCGACCCGGACGCCATCGCCCACCTCGACATACGACGACGCGACCGCCTCGGGGGAATCCTCCACGAGTACGAACATGCCGCGTGACCTTCGCGGACGAGTTTTCCGGCAAGAGCAAGGTCACCGAGTTGCGGCCCTGGCCGGATGAGCGTTTCAGAGTGTCGGCAGGCCGAGCGCGATCATGGTGGACGACAGTCCGTGCCAGGTGCGTACGTCCCAGTCGGTGAGTTGCTGCCAGCGCTGAAGGCGGTACTTCACCGTGTTCGGATGCACGTGCAGGACGCGGGCTGTCGCGGTGAGCGAGAAGCCGTTCTCGGCGAACCTGAGCACGGTCTCTGCCAGGTCGGGGTGTTGCCGCGCGGCCTCTCGGCGCGGTTCGAGCAGCACCGCGAAGCGTTGCGCCGTGGGTGCCAAGGTGGCGAGCAGCCAGTGGTCTGCGAAGGATTTCACCTGTCCCGGATCCGCCAGGGGCAGCGCCGCTCTCGCGTCCGCCATGCTCATCGCGGCGCCGGGGAGCCCGGTCCGCGGCAGGCCGATGCCGAAGCTCGCGTCAGGGTTCTGCCGCTGGGCCGCTTCGACCACGGCCTGCGGCGAGATGTCCTGGACCAGGGCGATCATGAGGTTGCCGCGGGTCGCGCAGCGCAGCGTGCCCGGCCACCGGCGGTGCCGCAAATCCATCATGCGCTCGTCGGTCCAGGCCTCGGCCGGTGAGCACAGCGCCTGGAACCCGCCGGCAGGGTCGAAGGTGAGGGCGGCGGCCAGTTGCTCGAGGTCGACGCCGGCGGGCGCGGCGGTGGCAAGTCCGTCGAGGAACTGGTGGGTCAGCCTCAGGAGCGTGGCATCGGCGGCGCGGACGGCAACGCCGTACGCCTCGGCGGCCGCGCTGCTGGAAGCCTGCACCCACGTCCAGACCATCCCGACGATCGACAGGAGTTGCGCGCCGGCCCGGGTGTCGTGCGACTGAGCACGCGCGAGCAGCACGTTCCACATCTCGCGGTAGCCGACGTGGTAGGCCTCGATGAGGGCGTGCAGCGGCAGGCCGGTGGCGGCGCGTTCGGCTCCGAGCGCATGTGCGGCCTCGACCTCTTCGCGGGTGGGTGAGCGGCGTGCGGCCACGCCGGTCAGCAGTCCCTGGTAGTGACGGGTGACGTCGCGTTCCTGCTGCTCGCGGTCCACGATTCCGTAGCTCGGGATCTCGAGCCGTATGCGGTCGACGATCCTCGGGATCACCGTGGGCAGTTCTGCGGCGAGTGATGCGCAGAGTTCGACGACGGGCTGCCACGCCGCGGCGGTGTCGCCCTGCGCCCCGGCCCCTTCGGTCACGGGCTCCACCATGGCCCCTCCCGATATGTGGATTTCGTAGTGCTCTCTCTCGCGATTGCATGGCAGCGGCGCTGCGACCACGCCTCGACGATAGGAGATCAAGAACGCGCACGCTGCAGTTTTGTGGACTTCGCAAAAACGGTGCGGGGAAGTTCTCGGATTCGGTTCTGGTCCCGCTGACCGGCCGTCAGCAGGCTGGACAGCGGACGCCGCAGGGGCCTGGCCTGGCCCCCGGGTGAGGGGTCCTGAAGATCCGGGTGCACGGGAGGACGCGTGGAGACTCCGATGGAGTTCAGTCATGAATCGGTCGTGGTGCGACGCGGGCGGCGAAGCCGGCTGCCGATCGTCGTCGCAGTGCACTCCACTGCTCTCGGCCGTGCGGTCGGCGGCTGCCGGATGTGGGCCTACGACAGCTGGGAGGACGGCCTGCGCGACGCGCTGCGCCTGTCGGAGGGCATGACCCGTAAGTGCGCTGCCGCCGGACTGCCGAACGGCGGCGGCAAGACGGTCGTGGTCCTTCCCACCGGGCGGAGCCTCACCGCGGACGAACGCCGCGCGGCGCTGCACGATGTCGGCGACATCGTGGCGGAGTTCGGCGGCGCCTACGTGACCGGCCCCGACGCGGGTACCGGACCGGCCGACATGGCGGCCATCGGC
This sequence comes from Streptomyces monashensis, assembly GCF_001866665.1. Lineage (GTDB taxonomy): Bacteria > Actinomycetota > Actinomycetes > Streptomycetales > Streptomycetaceae > Streptomyces > Streptomyces monashensis. Next base: position 169,149 of record NZ_MLYO01000062.1, read on the forward strand.
GAACGCACCGAGTACGTGTTCTGCCGGCCGCAGGCCGCCGGCGGAAGCGGTGACCCCTCGCCGTTCACGGCCCTGGGTGTCGTCGCCGCGCTGCGCTCGACCTGCCTGGCGCTGTTCGGCTCGCCGGCCTTGGCGGGCAGGAAATTCGCGGTGATCGGTCTCGGACACGTCGGGGAGCAGATAGCCCGGCAGTTGGCGGCCGCGGGAGCCGGCCTGATCCTGAGCGACGTCGACCCGGCGAAGCGCTCCCTCGGCGCGGAACTGGGCGCGGTGTTCGCCGAACCCGACGCAGCGGCCACCGCCGAGGTGGACGTGCTCGTCCCCGCCGCGCTCGGCGGCCTGCTGACCCGGGATCTGGTGGCGCGGCTGCGCTGCGGCGCGGTGGCGGGCGCGGCCAACAACCAACTGGCCGATCCCGGCGTGGCGGAGCTGTTGCGGGAGCGCGAGATCCTCTGGGCCCCCGACTACATCGCCAACGCCGGCGGTGTCGTCAACGCGGTCTCTCGCGAAGTCCTGGGCGACGAACCGGAGGAAGCGGTCAAGCGCATCGAGTCGATCGCCGACACGCTGACCGGCCTGTTCGAAACGGCCGCGCGCACGAAGATCACGACCGCGCAGGCCGCCGACGACCTCGCGCGCCGGCGCCTTGCCGCACCGGTTCCCACCGCGCCGGAACCGGCATGAACCCCCGGGTGTACGTGCTGGCCCTGGCCACTTTCACCGTCGGCACCGAGGGGTATGTCATCGCCGGTGTGCTGCCGGAGGTCGCGCACTCCATGCATGTGTCCGTGTCGGTGTGCGGGCAGCTGGTCACGGTCTTCGCGCTGGTCTACGCCCTGGGCGGGCCGCTGCTGATCGGCGCGTTCCGCAGAGTGCCGCCGAAGTCGGTGCTGATCGGGGCCATGCTGGCTTTCGCGCTCAGCAACGCCCTCGCGGCGTGCGCACCCGACTATGCCGTGCTCGCCGCGGCGCGCGTGCTGGCCGCGTTGAGCGCGGCCCTGCTGGCCGCGCCGGCCGCCGCCGCCGCGGCGGCGCTGTGCCGTCCGCAGGACATGCCCAACGCGATCGCGGTCACCGCCAGCGGCAACGCGCTGGCGCTCACTCTGGGCGCGCCGATCGGCACCTTGATCGGCGGACTGCTCGGCTGGCGGGGTACGTTCCTGTTCGTCACGGTCCTGGCGCTGGTCACTGCGTTGATGCTGGTGGCTTTGCTGCCGACGGTGCCGGTGGCTCCCGTCGGCACCGGCCGGGCCGAACTGCTGCGCAACCCGGCCGTCCGGTGGAGTCTGCTGACCACCTTCGGGGTCTTCCTCGCCGCGTACTGCACCTACACGTATCTTGCGCCGATCGTCGAGCGGGCGACCGGGATGGGAAGCCAGGGCGTCGCGGCGCTGATGATCGTCTTCGGTGCGGGTGCGTTGCTGGCCGGGCGCACGATCGGCAGGATCCTGGTCAAGGTGCCCGTGGCACGGGTGCTGCGCGTGGCTCTCTCGCTGATGGCGCTGCTCCTCGCAGCCATTGCCGTCGGCACCGCCTGGCATCCCCGCACCACCGCGGCGATCGCCGCGTTTCCGGTGCTGTTCTGCCTGGGTGCCGCCTGGTGCTGCGGCGGGGTCTCCCAGCAGACACGGATCGCCGCCCTGGCGCCCGCGCAGCGGTCCCTGGCGCTGGGGGTGCACTTCTCCGTGCAGTTCCTGGGAGTCGCCGTCGGCGGTGCCGTCGGCGGCCTCGCCCTGTCGACGGGGGGACCGGTGGCCGTTCCAGCCCTGTCTGCGCTGATCGCGTGCGTATCGCTGCTCTCCGTGCGGCGGACCGTCCCGGAACCGGCCGAGACGCCGGCTCGCGAGGCGCCCGCGACGATCCCGCGGTGATCACCACGCGGGAGTGAGCAGGGGGACCAGCCCGTTACCCAGAAGCGCCTTCGCATGCGGAGGCGCTTCTGGTGTGTCAAGGGTTGCTCCTGGGGTTCGGAGGCTTCGACGAGTTGGCACCGCCGTTCGGTGAAATCCACAGAATGGCAGGCCTCAGATGTGCGAGAACTGCAACCGGCGATTACGTATTGCCTGCTCGGCGCGCACAAGATGTGCCGTGAAACAAGGACTTAATATCGACTCCGTTGTGCTGCCGAATGCGGCCATTGTCAAGTCGCATGAGGGGCCTGTAAGTTCGAGTTGAACGAGCAATAAAGGGGCCCGCGGCTCTCCTTAGCCGAGCCGCGGCTGCCAATGGGGTGCGTCAGCCGCAGGTCGGGGCGTTCTGGGGGATTGCTTATTCGAAGTCCCCTCTGATTTGGGTTGACTTCAAAGCGTTTGGAGAGCTGCCATGCAAGTTTTGCGTGATGCTCGGTTGGATCACGTCGAGTTCTATGTCGAAGACATTGACGCGACCGTCAAAGATCTCGCGTCGAAATACGCCTTCCAGCTAGCGGGAACGTCGAGCGCGAGCATCCAGTCCCACCGCTCGATTGCGTTGAGGCAAGGGGGCATCGTGCTCCTGCTCACCCAGGGGCTGACCGAGGATTCCCCGGTGTCCGCCTGGGTCCGCACCCATGGCGACGGCGTGGCCAACATCTGGCTGCGCACGCCGTCGGTCGATGCGGCCTTCGCGGAGGCCGTGGCCAACGGCGCCGAAGCCGTGCTTCAGCCGGTCGAGCGCGCCGGTGTGCTGGTCGCCGGTTTCGGTGCGTTCGGCGATGTCCAGCACGGCCTGGTCGAACGCCCGGATGATGCCGCACCTGGCCAACTGCCGCCGGGCATCGTCCCGGCACCGGAGTCCGCGGCGCAAGTGCCCGCGGAATTCGGTGTGCTGGACCACTTCGCCTACCTCGTCGGAGCCGGCGACCTTCGGAACGCGGTGAAGTTCTATGAATCCGTCCTGGGTTTCTCGGTGATTTTCGAGGACCGGACCATGGTCGGCGGTCAGGGTATGGATTCCCAGGTCGTGCGCAACGCCGCGGGCGACGTCACGTTCACCATCGTCGAGTCCGCCGCGAAGCCGGGGCAGTCCCTGGACTTCATCGCGGAGTTCGTGCAGAACAACGCCGGGCCGGGGGTCGAGCACATCGCGTTCAGCTGCGCGGACATCGTGACGGCCGTTCAGAAGCTGCGCGGGCGCGGGGTGGACTTCCTCGACACTCCGGGCGCTTACTACGACCTGCTGCCGGACCGCCTCGGCGGCGTAGCGCGTCACGAGCTCGAGCAACTGCGCGAACTGGGCATCCTCGCCGACCGGGACCACGGCGGCGAGTTGTTCCAGATCTTCACGCACTCCACGCATCCGCGCAACACCTTCTTCTTCGAGGTGATCGAGCGGGTCGGTGCCGAGACCTTCGGCAAGGGCAACGTCAAGGCGTTGTTCGAGGCCAGGAAGGCGGAGCGGAGCCAGCGGGAGGAACGGTGACGGAGGTGACGGAGACCGGGGAACCGAGTCGGCCGCAATCCGTGGCCGAGTTCTCCGACGCGGCCTGCGACGTGATATCGCCCGCCGCTTGGGATTTCATCTCCGGCGGCAGCGGTGCCGAGCGGAGCGTGGCGGCCAATCTGCGCGCCTTCGACAACCTGTATGTGGCGCCGCGGATGCTGCGGGACGTATCGCATGTGTCGACCGCATCCCGCCTGGTCGGCACCGAATCGAGCCTGCCGGTGGCCATCGCGCCGATGGCCTACCACGGGCTGGTACATCCGCAGAGCGAGGCGGCCACCGCACGCGCGGCGAAGACGGCGGGCGTACCGTTCACCGTGGCGATGCTCAGCGGGACACCGGTGGAGCGCATCGCCGAGTCGGGTGCCGACCTGTGGTTCCAGCTGTATTGGCTGCGGGACCGGGGCGCCACGAAGGAACTGGTGAGCCGGGCCGAAGCCGCGGGCTGCCAGGCGCTCATGCTCACCGTCGACGTGCCCCGACTGGGCCGCCGCCTCAAAGACCAGCGCAACGGCTTCGCGCTGCCGCCCGACGTCTACGCCGCCCACTTCCGCGGCGAGGCCGCGATCGGAGCGCAACGGGCCCCGGCCGGAGGTTCGGCCGTCGCCTCGCACACCACCGTGATGTTCGACCCCTCATTGGCGTGGAGCGACATCGAATGGCTGCGGGAGCGCACCCGGCTGCCGCTCGTCGTGAAGGGCATCCTGACGCGCGAGGACGCCCTCATGGCGACGCGCTCGGGCGTGGACGCGCTGGTGGTCTCCAATCACGGCGGGCGTCAGCTCGACGGAGCCGTGCCCGGACTCACGGTGCTGCCGGAGATCCGGGCCGCAGTGGGAGACACGGTGGACGTACTCGTCGACGGCGGCATCCGATCAGGCTCGGACGTACTCAAGGCGCTGGCTCGCGGCGCCGACGGCGTTCTGCTGGGGCGGCCGATCCTTTACGGGCTCGCCGTCGGCGGCGAGTCGGGCGTCGACGCCGTGCTGTCGCTGCTGCGCGAGGAACTCGAGACGGATCTCGCCCTGTCCGGCTGCCGTACCGTCGGCGAAGCCGCCCACCTGACAACCTACGAATTCAGCGCTTCCAGCAGTACGGGGACTGCATCATGGTGAAGCAGAGCGTCATCAAGACGCTCGGACCGTCGGGGACGGACGCGCACGCGGAGGCCCTCCGCATCGGAGGCGAAGACATCGAGCTCTTCCCCTCCTTCCGCGCCGCCATCGACGATTCCGAGACACACGGCGGCAGGGCGCTGGTCGCCGCCGGATATCTGGACATGAACAACGGATCAGTGGTCGACTCCTGGGTCGACCTTCATTTCAGCAAGCTCAGGTCGATGACGATGGTCGGAGTCTGGGAGTCGCCGACCAAGCCCATGTGCGTCGCGGTCCATTCGGACTTCTCCGGCGGGATCGCGGACATCCGCACGGCGGCGTCTCACCCGGCCACCCTGCAGTTCGTGCGCGAGCACATGCCGGCCGACGTGGTGGTCTCGACGGTCCGGGCGAAGCCGGAAGCCGCACGGCTGGTGAGCGAGCAGGCCGTCGATGCCTGCATCGGATCGGTGGACGTCGTCGAATCCATCGAGAATCTGAAGATCTTGAAGAAGCTGGAGGCGACGATGGTGTGGTGCCTGTATGAGCATCGCTGACGTCGCCGAGGACGCGCGGGTCCGGATCGGGGCCCTGCGGGTCGCGCGCGCGTTCCGGGATTTCGTGGAACGGGAGGCTCTCCCCGGCATCGGCGTGGCTGCCGGGGAGTTCTGGGCCGGATTCGAGCGGCTGATCGACGACCTCGCGCCGCGCAATCGCGCACTGCTGGACCGGCGCCGCGCACTGCAGGACAGCGTGGACGCCTGGCACACCGAGCACCGCGCCGAGGACTTCGACGCGGACGCGTATCGCCGGTACCTGACCGAGATCGGCTACCTGGTTGCGACACCGGAGCCCTTCTCCGTGGACACCGCCGGTACGGACGCGGAGATCACGCGGATCGCCGGTCCGCAGCTGCTGGTGCCGGTGGTCGACGAGCCCTTCGCGCTCGAAGGGGCCAACGCCCGATGGGGATCGCTGTATCGCGCCCTGTACAAGACCGACGTGATTCCTCAGGGCGACACCGGTGAACGCCGCGAGGCGGTCATCGACTTCGCCCGAGGCCTTCTCGACGTGATGGCGCCGCTCGACGAGGGCTCGCACGCGAAATCGACGCGCTATCACGTCGTCGACGGTGCGCTGCGCGTGCAGATGGCCGACGGCACGTTCAGCACACTGGCCCCTGCGGCGCGGCTGGCCGGATTCCGCGGTGATCCCGCTCGGCCGTCGGTCGTGCTGATCGAACATCATCACCTGCACGTCGAGATCCAGTTCGACCCGGATGGCGCGTTCGGCCGTCTCGACGCGGCCGGCATCCAGGATGTGGTCCCGGAATCCGGGATCTCCACGATCATGGACTTCGAGGACTGCGTCGCTGCCGTTGATGTCACGGACAAGATCGAGGTCTACCGCGCTTGGTTGCGCCTGATGCGCGGCAGCTACACCACGCGGCACGGTGGCGGCATGCATCCCGATCGCCGGTACACCGCCCCGGACGGCAGCCGCATATCGCTGCCCGGGCGGGCACTGCTGTTCGCCCGGATCGTCGGGCAGTTGATGACCACGGACGCGATCCTCGACCACGAGGGCGCCGAGGTGCCGGAAGTCATCGTCGACGCGGTGATCGCCACCCTCGCGGCGCTGCACGACCTGCGGGGCGACACCTCCCGCGTGAACTCCCGTGCGGGCGCGGTGTATCTGGCGGTGCCGAAACTGCACGGTCCTGACGAGTTCGCCTTCATCGATGAGCTCTTCGGTCGCATCGAGCGCTTGCTCGGACTGCCGGACCACACGGTGAAACTCGGTCTCCTGGACGAGGAGCGGCGCACCACCGTCAACCTGGCGGCGTGCCTCGAGGCGGTACGGCATCGAGTCGTCTCCACCAACAACGGCCTGCTCGACCGAACTGCCGACGAGATCCACACGTCGATGGCGGCCGGGCCCATGGTGCCCAAGGCCGCCATGAAGACCCAAGACTGGCGGATGGCGTACGAGCAGTGGCACGTCGACACCTGCCTGGCCCATGGCCTTCAGGGGCGGGCACTGATCGGGCTGGGCATGTGGCCCACACCCGAGCGGATGAGCGACCTGTTCGCGTCCAAGATCGGCCAGCTCTCTCTGGGCGCGGGGACGACCTGGGTGCCGACCGCCGTCGCCGCGACTCTGCACGCCGTGCACTACCACCAGGTGGACATCGCCGACGTGCAGCGCGAGATCGCGGCGGCCGGACCGCGACGTTCGCTCGGCGAGCTCCTGCGCCCGCCGGTCGCCGAAACCCTCACCGGCCTGCGGAGGGAGTTGGACGCCCACTGCTACACCGTTCTCGGCTATGCGGTGCGCTGGGTCGAGCGTGCCGTCGCCAGTGCCCCGATGCCCGCCTTCGACGGTGTCGTCGTACTCGAAGACCGCGCCACGATACGGATGTCGACCCAACTGCTGGCGAACTGGCTGCACCACAACGTGATCACCGTGCGGGATGTGGACGAGGGTCTACGCCGGACGGCGGCGGTCCTCGACGAGCGCCTCCACGACGAACCGGGTTACCGGCCGCTGCTCCCTGCACGGGAAGCCTCCCTCGCGTGGCAGGCGGCCCGCGAACTGATCATCCGGGGCGCGACGGCGCCGAACGGCTATACCGAACCGGCGCTGTACCGATTCCGTCGCGAACAGAAGGCCCGGACAGCGTGATGCGGCCGAACCGACGAGAGCGAGAAGGGGAGACCTCGTGCACGCAGTGGTGGTGACCGAGCCCGGCGGCCCTGATGCCCTTCGTTACCGGCGGATGCCGGACCCGGTTCCCGGGCCGGGCGAGGTGCTGGTGCGGACCAGAGCGATCGGCGTGAACTACCGCGACGTGTACGTGCGCAGAGGGGAGTACCCCGCTGAACTCCCCGTTCCGGGCCTCGAGGGAGCAGGCGAGGTCGTGGCGGCGGGCGAGGGAGCCGAGGTCGCCGTCGGGGATCGAGTGGCCTGGGCGTACGGCAGGGCCAGCTATGCCGAACTCGTGGCCGTGCCGGCCGGTCAGTGCGTGCCGGTGCCCGACGGGATCGACTGGCAGGTCGCAGGTGGGGCGCTGCTGCAGGGAATGACCGCGCACTACCTCTTGGAGTCGGTGTACCGACCGACGCCGGGAGACGCGATCCTGGTTCACGCGGGTGCCGGCGGCATGGGCCAGCTTCTGGTGCAGTGGGCCGCGGCGCGAGGTGCCAAGGTGATCACCACCGTGTCCACCGACGAGAAGGAGAAGCTCGCCCGGGAGGCCGGGGCCCGGCACGTGCTGCGATACGGAGACGATCTCGCCGAACACGTCCGGGAACTGACGGGCGGCGAAGGTGTCTCCGCCGCCTACGACGGCGTCGGTGCGGCCACCTTCGAGTCGAGCCTCGCCTCGCTTCGGCCGCGGGGCACACTCGCGTTGTTCGGATCCGCGAGTGGCCGAGTCCCGCCGTTCGATCTGCAGCGTCTCGCCGAACCGGGTTCGCTGTTCGTGACCCGGCCGGTGCTGCCGCACTTCGTCCGTACCCGCGCCGAGGTGCTGTGGCGCGCGAACGAGGTCTTCAGCGCGATATCCGAAGACATACTGCGCATACGGTTCGGTGGCACCTACGCCTTGTCCGACGCGGCGCAGGCCCATCGGGCGATCGAGTCCCGCGCCACAGCCGGTTCACTCGTGCTGCTGCCGGCATGATGGTGGACCTTGGCTTGACTCTGTTGGGGATCTTGGAGTTTCCCTGTGCGCCGACTTGGTCAGCGGGCGTGCTCGGGGCTGTTTCGCAGGCCGATGCAGTTGTCGAGGTGCACGTTGTCGCTGTGCCTGCCGAAAAACTCATCCGTCCTGGTGGGGGCTGGTGTACGGGTGGTGTCGAGCGCGGGCGCTCGGGCGGGTGCTCTGGGCGCCTGGTGAGTGCCCCGGCAGGATGATCTGTCGTGCTGCTTCGACTTGCCTGTCTGGGTGTGGCGAACGTGTTCACCCTGCTGCGGCTGCTGCCGGTGAGCAACCAGGACAAGGACGCAGAGATCCTTCGCGCTGCGTCATCAGATCACCGTGCTGGAACGCCGAATCGGCCGGGATCGGGTGCGGTTCGCCCCGAGTGACCGGGTGTTCCAGGCGTGCCTGAGGTCGCCCGCGGCCTCCTGGTCGCCGACGATTCTGTGGCGACTGTTGTCGCCGTCCTTGGCCTGTGGTGGCATGGCTGTGTCCCCGTGGTGATCAGCCGGTGCTCACGGACGACGAAGTCCGCTACATCGCCGAAGACTGCTCCGCCGCGATGGCGCACCTGGACGCAGCTCCCAGGTGGCAACGCGCCCTGGAGGAGCTGTTCGAGACGAGATCCTCGAGCAGTACGGTCTAGGCTCGTAGGCGTGGGAATCGACTGGGAGAACATGCTTGGCACAAAGGGCAACGGCCTCAACGATGCCTACGACAGCGCGGTCTCCGCGGTCATCTACGGCGAGGGCCCGGGGGAGGACCGTCGGCCACTCCCCGTCGGCGAAGGTACGGTGACCCAGGCGCCGTCGCGGACTTAGCCGTCCGGCTCGACGGCCGGCGTCCATGCTGATGCCGGGACTCTCAGGACGGCCTGGTGGATGGCATCGGTGATGGTCATGCCGACCGAGTGGGACAGCCACCGGCCGCGGGCGGAAAGCCGCTCTGCCCGGGTGAGGCGCCTCGTGTTCGGCCAGGTGGTCGAGCAGTTGTTGGAGGCCAGTGGCGTGGGCGCTGACCCTGGCCCGGACACCAGCGTGCCGCCGGCATCGACGAGGGCGCAGCATGACGACTATCCGCGAGGTGCCCTGCATCGTTATGGTTTCATGCCTCCTCGTCTTGATACTCGTCTTCGTATTCGTCTTCTGTTTCGTCCTCGGGGTATTCGTCCTCCGGTGCCTCTTCCTCTTCTTCGGGTTCTTCGTCCTCGTACTCGGCTTCTTCCTCTTCCAGTGCCTCTTCGTGGGTGCGCACCACCTCGCCCTGGCGGATCTCGCCGCGCCAGCCGTCGGCGTCCTCGTCCGAGAGGGTGACGTAGCGCTGGAAGTGTTTGGCGTCGAGCCGGAGTCGGCGGCCCTGGGCGCGCCAGAGGTTGCCGGTTTTCTCGAAGAAGCCCGAAGGGTAGTACTCGACGACGAGCACGATGTGCGTGAGCGTGGGCGTGAGTTCGTGGAAGCTGACGCAGCCTCGGGTGCTGCCTTTGGCGCCGTCCGAAGTCCACATGATGCGCTCGTCCGGGATCTGTTCTTGGATGGTGGCCTTCCAGGAACGGGTGGACGGACCTACCTTTACCTTCCAGTCACTGCTGGTTTCGTCTCCTTGTGACACGCTGCGCACGCCTTTGGTGAAGGAGCTGAACTTCTCGAACCGGGTCCAGTGGTCGTAGGCGACGCGTACGGGGACGCCCACATCCAGGTGTTCGATGATGGTCGTGACCTTGGGATTGCCGGACTTGCTACCCTTGCCGCCGAACAGGCTCGAAACCTTCTCGGCCGCGCTGTCCTTGATGCTTTTCGCCTTCTCGCCGATCAGGGCTCTGAGAGGTGAGTCCCCCTGGAGGACGCGGGCGCCGACTTTCGGAAGAACGCCGCCGTTCTCGGCCACGTCCAGCAACTGGTCGGTGAGGTCTTCCACTTTGTCGCCCGCCAGGTCCGCGAGATGCTCGACCTGCGCACCGACGTAGTCGACGAGTTCGTCACGCAACCGGTCGAGGCCGGAGGGTTCGTCCCGCCCGGTCTTCTGTGCCGTCCTGGCCATGGCCTACCTCCGCCGCGTGGTGGACGCCCTTTTGGCCGTCGCCTTCTTCGGGGCACTCTTCCTGGGGGCGGTTTTCTTCGCCGCGGTCTTCCTGGCTGGTGCGGCAGTCTTCTTCGCCGCGGCCTTTCTCGCTGGAGCCGCGGTTTTCTTCGCCGCGGTCTTCCTGGCCGGAGCCGCTTTTTTCATGGCCGTCTTCTTCGTCGGCTGTGCCTTCCTGGCGGTGGTCTTACGTGCCGGAGCCTTACGCGGAGTGGGGCGTGCGGACGGACGCTTGGCTGTGCGGCGCCGGGTGCGCGGCTCTTCCTGGGCGTCTTCAGCCCTGTGGCCGGGACGCCGACGCCTGGAGGTGGGCCTCTTCGCCCGGGGCTGCTCCTCTTCCTCTTCCGGCTCTTCTTCCTCGAGTCCCTCTTCGTCTTCGTCCCCCCCGTCCTCGTACTCTTCTTCGGCCTCTGGCTCGTACTCTTCTTCCCCGCTTCCCTCTTCCCTCTCGCTTCCGATGCGTGCGGTGCGCTCGTGCAAGGCGTCCGCGAGGTCGCCGAGTTTGCGGTCGGCAGTTGCCGCCAGAGCCTTGCGGCCCGCGTCCTTGAATTCGCCGCGCACCTGCTCGTTGAGGTCGGCGACCTGGGGGATCTCCTGGAGTTTGCGGAGCCCGTCACTGAGCAGTTGCTGCGGTTCCAGGCCGAAACGGCGGCCTGCGAGATAGGTGGCCACTCCGAAGGCGAGTCGCCCCTTCTTGGCCCGGCCGAGGACGTAGCCGCCGGCGACTGCGGCAGCGAGAGCGATCTTCGTTGAATCGTTCATCGATCATTCCCTCCGGCGAGCAGCGGCGCGGTCGCACGGCGGCGCAGCGGCCGCCAGTGGCCCGTCGCGGCACACTTTCAAGGTGCATATGGTGAAATAGTACATTTGAGTGATGGGGGGGTGCTGCTCCAGCAACGGAGTTGGGAACATGCCCGCCTCAGACAAGGACAGCACGGGGAGTGGCAGGCGCCCCTCCCGCAGTGACGACGCCACACGCCGCACCGGGCGCATGCGGAAATCCGCCCAGCACTCGGCGGCCTGGGCCATGCGCTCCGCCGCCCGGCAACTGGAGGAACTTCTCGGACGCGCCCCCGAGTCGGTGTCGGCAATCAAGCCGACCGAGGAGGGATGGGAGGCGGATGTCGAGGTACTCGAGCTGAAGCGAGTCCCCGAGACCACCAGCGTGCTCGGCACCTACCACGTGAGGCTTGACGCGGAGGGCGAGCTGCTGGCGTACGAACGGATCCGCCGCTACACGCGCGGCCAGATCGACCGACGTCGCTGATATATGCACGAGGGGGTGGTGAAGGGAGGTGCCATGACTGTGGTGCCGCAGGGCGAAAGCGGCATCTCGCGCGGTAGCACGAGCAGCCTGTACGACGTCCTGGACCTGATTCTGGACCGCGGCCTCGTCATAGACGTCTTCGTCCGTGTGTCCCTCGTCGGTATCGAGATACTCAAGATCGACGCCCGCATTGTCGTTGCCAGTGTGGACACCTACCTTCGCTTCGCCGAGGCCTGCAACCGCCTCGACCTCGAAACAGGCAGCAAACAGCCAACCCAGCTCACCGATCTCGTCGGCGAGATCACCGAAGGCGGGGCGGAGGGCAAGTCCAAGGGGGCTCTGACCGGCGCCGTCGAGGCCGTCAAGGACACCCTGACAGGTGACGGCGGTGAAGAAGGGGGCGACGCGGATGAAGACGAGGAGGAGGACTACGAGGAGCAGGACAACGAGGGCGGCGAAGGCGAACAGGAGGAGCCCGAATACGAGGAGGAGCCCCGGCAGCGTCGCCGACAGGCCAGGCGGACTTCCCGGCGGCAGAGGGAGTGACCATGGCCGTCTACGTCTACTCCATCACCTCGAAGGACCACCCGATGCGGCTGGACGACGTCCACGGCGTCGGCGAGCCTTCCAGCCCGCTGCGCACAGTGACAAACGGATCGCTGTGTGCGGTCGTCAGCGACGCGCCCGAGGACCTGCGTGCCCGGCGGCGTGATGTGCTGGCTCACCAGGAAGTCCAGGAGCGGCTGATGGTCGAGGGTGCCGTGCTGCCGCTGCAGTTCGGCATGACGGCCGAGAGCGACGAAGCCGTACGCGCAGCCCTGGAGGACAGGGCCGACGAATTCCGGGAACGACTGCGAAGCCTGGAAGGCGCCAAGGAGTACAACCTGAAGGTCTCCTGGGAGGAAGGGGCGTTGCTGCGCCGGATCCTGCTGGAGTCCGAGGAAGCCCGTGAACTGAACGCCGCCACTCGCGGCGGCAACGGCACCCCGCAGATGTCACTCGCGCTCGGCGAACTGGTCGCGCGGGAAGCCGAGGTCCGGCAACAGGCGCTCGCCACGGGCATCGTCGAGGCTCTGCGCCCGTACGCGCGCGACGAGACCCCCTCGCCCCCCGGCGGCCGTGACTTCCTCAACATCTCCTTCCTGGTCGCGGCGGACGAGGAGGAGATGTTCCAAGCCACGGGGACCAGACTGGCCAACCAATTGGGCGAGGAATGCGAGGTCCGACTGCGCGGCCCTCTGCCCCCGTACAGTTTCGTCTGAGAGGCGCAGCTCATGGGCCTGCTGTCTCAGCTCCTCACCTTCCCGCTGGCGCCCGTGCGGGGCGTGGGCTGGGTTGTCGACCGGGTGATCGAGGCCGCCGAGCGGGAGTACTACGACCCCGAGCCCGTCGAGCGTGAACTGGCCGCGCTGGAGCGAGCCCTGCTTGAGGGCCGCATCGATCAGAAGACGTTCGACGAGCACGAGGACCGGCTCCTCGACCGTCTGGAGGAGATCACAGCCTACTGGCGGGGCGACCCCGCTCCCTGAGCTGGAATCGAGGTGGCCGCAGTGTCGGAATCCCCCGCGAACCGGCTGAGCGCGTACCCGTCCAGGGCGACGGCCTCGTACGGCTACGGACAAGGTTCCTCCGCGAACCTGGCCGACATCCTCGAGCGCGTCCTGGACAAGGGAATCGTCATTGCCGGGGACATCCGGATCAATCTCCTGGACATCGAGTTGCTCACCGTCAAGCTCCGGCTCATCGTCGCCTCCGTCGACAAAGCCAGGGAAATGGGAATTGACTGGTGGGAGCACGATCCGTCGCTTTCCTCCCGGCCTGGCGAGCGTGCACTGGCCGAAGAGAACAGACGGTTGCACGCGGAGATCGAGACGCTGAAGGGCGAGTGTGAGCTGCCGCCCGACGAGGAGCGGACCGCCGCACGGCGCCGCCCGAGGTCCTCCACCACGCGACACCGGAACGGGGCTGCCGATGACTGAACCGGTCACCTATGCCTACGCCGTACTACGCACAGCGGAGGGGCTTGCTGAGGCCCTGGGCGATGTGAAGGGCGTGGCGGGGGCATCCGTTCGCCTGGTACGGGAAGAATCCGGGGGCGAACTGAACGCTGCTGTCAGTTCGGTGCCCGCCCAGGACTTCCAGGAGAGCGCTTTGCGACGCCATCTGGAGGACCTGGACTGGCTCGAGGCCGTCGCCCGCGCCCACCACGCGGTGATCGAGGCCCTGGCCGCACACACCACCGTCCTGCCCCTGCGGCTCGCCACGGTGTACCTGGACGACAAACGGGTGGGGACCATGCTGCGCGAGGAGACGGACGGGCTCTCCCGCGCCCTTCGGCGGCTGGCAGGACATCTCGAATGGGGCGTGAAGATCTACGTGGAACCGCAGCCGGACGCACAGGCCACCGGTGAGGCGGGCGCGGTCGGCACGGACGGCGGGCTCAGTCCGGGCCGGGCCTATCTGCGCGCTCGCCGCTCCCAGCGGCACTCGCGCGACGAGGCCTACAGGGCCGCCCGGCAGGCTGCCGAACGCGTCGAAGCGATCGGCCACACCATGGCGGCGGGTCACGTCCGGCACCGGGTACAGCAAGGAGAACTCGCCGCTGACGCCGGCGAGAACGTCGTCAACGACGCCTACCTCCTCTCGCGTGACGCGGCGGCAGGCTTCCGCACGCGGGTGCTCGAAGTCGCTCAGGGGCTGTCCGGCGTGCGGATCGACGTCACTGGACCCTGGGCGCCGTACTCCTTCGTCGCTCCGCCGGGCACGCAGACATCCGCAACGGACCGGGCGCCATGAACGACGTGACGTACTCGCCCGGGGCCGAACCGCTGGCGCAGCGCCAGGTGGCCCTCATCGACCTGCTCGACCGCCTGCTGAGCGGCGGCGTCGTCCTCACCGGGGACGTGGTCCTGTCGATCGCCGACATCGATCTGGTGCGCATCTCGCTGCGGGCCCTGATCGTCTCTGTGAGCGTCCAGAACCCGTCACCATGGATGACGCCGACACGCTCCGGGGAGGCGTCATGACGGGTGTGGTCGCCGGGGGCGGGCACACGGATCCGCCCGACCGTCTGGGCGAGGTCGCCGAAGCGGCCGCCCGGGCCTGCCGGCTGCTGTCCGCGGTACCCGACGTCACCACACCGGCCCGTCCGTCACCGCGCCCCGCCCGCCGCATCAGTACGGACCCGGACACCGTCGAACGGGACCTGGTCCGGCTTGTCCTCACCCTGGTCGAACTGTTGCGGCAACTCATGGAGCGCCAGGCGTTGCACCGCGTCGACCAAGGTGATCTCACCGAGGAGCAGGAAGAGCGGCTCGGTTCCACTCTCATGATCCTCCACGACCGGATGTCCGAGCTGTGCACCCGCTACGGCCTGACCATGGAGGACCTCAACTTGGACCTGGGCCCGCTCGGCCCCCTCCTTCCCCCTGATCGCGCAAGTGACACCTCTCCCTGAGCGGTCCCGTGGTCGTGATCATGCGATGGGTTGCGACGCGTCCCAACCGCAGTGACTGCTGTTTTCCTGCGAGATATGGGGTACCCGACGTGGGTGTCCGCAACCTCCCATCTAGGAGAGTGAACAACGATGGCCGTAGAGAAAAAGGCCAAAGGCAAGATGGAAGAAGCCGCAGGCAAGACCAAAGAGGCGGTCGGGCGCACCGTGGGCAACGAGCGGATGACAGCCGAAGGGCAGGCCAAGAAGTCAAAGGGTGCAGCGCGCCAGGCCAAGGAGAAGACCAAGGACATCTTCAAGCACTGAGCAGGAAAGTCCTGGGCGGGATCCCTGAAATCCGGATCCCGCCCCTCTATGCCGTCTAGTCGCACGTCACCAGCCTGATCGAGCAGAGCTCATACCATGAAGAGCTTCCGGATCCCAGGCAGACGGCACGCCACCAAAATCACCAGTAGTGACGTCGGCCGGCGACTGCGTGACCCATTGACCCCATGGCCCACAAGGCGATTCCGACCACCGCCAGAATGAGGCCTATGGTCCACAGGATCGATATTCCTGTGACGAAACCGACTATGAGCAGAATGATTCCGAGTGCGATCATGGCATGACTCCTGTAGTGGGTACTTTCTCCTCGTTCACGGGTTCCCGGAAAATGGTTCCTCTCATCGGCGGTGCGGCGAAAATCTGGAGCACGCCCGATGCTTCGTAGCGCCAATGGCCCACTCGTCGGCGGCAGGGCGACCTTGTGAGCCGGCCGGTGAGGGAGCCTGGGTATCCATCGGCCTGTGACCGGGCCTCGTCGTCGGGCCTGGGCCTTGTCCCTGATGTCCGCGAGTGCGGGGGACCGCCGATCTGTGGTGTCACGACTACTCCTGGGCTGTGCCGTGAGGTGCTACGTCTGAGGACGGGTGCCTCCCCTACGGGGAAGCAGCAGTGTTCGGCGCTGGAGCGGCACTTCGGCCCTCAGCCGTCCTGCGCACGCACCGAGTGACGTGCGCCCGGTCTATGCATGCTCCTGGCCTTGGAGCATCGGGCGCCGGGTCTGGCCTCCGCAGGTCCGGTGCTGGGGGTGTCCGTCGGCCAGACGTGTTCGGGCGACGGCTGCCGTGAGCTGCTTTTGGACCGGGTCCGGCAGAGACGTGCCCTGCACGGTGGTGACCACGTCTTCGGCCAGGCGGTGCAGTTTGGTGTTGGTGTTCTGTGATGCAGCGACCAGTACCTTCCACGCCTCGTCGGCGTTCAGGCCGAAGGAGGCCATGAGGATGCCGCGTGCCAGGTCTATCTCCGGCCGGGTCCGCAGCGCACGCCGCAACTGGATCACCTCGGTCTGCAGGAGGCCGTCCTCGGGGCCCTCGCGCATCCGGCCGGGCCTGTCGTCGGCCGGGTGGGCGTGGTCGTGCGCGGGGGAGAAGAGGGGGTAGGTGTCGGTGTAGGTCAGCAGGCGTTCCGTGGCGGGGCTGGCCTCGGTGACGGTGATCGTTTTTCCCGTCGTGAGTGCGTCGCGGCGTGCGGTCAGGAGCACGTTGAGCGCGGAGCAGTCCACGAACATGAGTTCGCCGAGGTCGAGGTCCACGCCCTCCTCCGACTTCGCGAGGGCTTTGCTGAGGGCGTGCCTGAGGCGCTGACTGTTGTCGAGGCAGAACTTCCCGCTCACGGCGACGGATACGCGGACGCCGGGCGGCCCCGCCTGCACGAGCAGAGTCGTGCAGGGCGACAGTGTGCCGTCGGTTTCGTCGCTTGCGGGGGACCTGTTCTGGGACGGTTGGTTCATGCTCGCCTCCTCCGCATGTCTCCTCCAGGCTCATCCGTACCCCATGACGCGTCAAGCCCTACACGAATCCAAGTTCGTACTTTGGAGTGCGTGAACGCGAGGTCGTACGATGGAGTCATGGCTGATGGAGTGCCCGAGCCGCACAACGGGTGGACGTTCCTGACCAATCACGCGCGGGTACTGGCCAGCATCGCCGATAACCACAACGCGCGCGTCCGTGACATCGCGGCGCGCTGCCGGCTTACGGAACGCGCTGTTCAAAAGATCATCGTGGACCTGGAGCAGAACGGGTATCTCTCGCACACGCGGGTCGGCCGCGTCAATCGGTACAGCATCGACCCGGACAGAGTTCTTCGCCATCCGGCCGAGGCAGGCCTGACCGTGGCATCCCTGCTGTCGGTGCTGGTCAGGGACGAGGACGAGCGCCGAGGCTTTGGCGAGCACGTCCGGCCCGACACGTGAGCGCGGCGGTCAGCCGCGGGCAGGCGCGGCTTGTCGGTCGGGCTCACGTGTCGGGCCGGTCAACGCCGCCGAGGCTGCGCCGGGCCTCATGGCGTCCGAGGCAAAGTTGATGGAGGGCTCGCCGGTGGAGGTTGCGAGGTGACACTGATGCGGGATTCACCCGACAAAGAGACGCCCGAGGCCGACGACGGCACGAAGCGCCGGGACACCGAACCGGAGCGGCGTTTCGACCCTGACGAACTGATACCTGCCTCAGGTGGAGAGATTTCCGCCGAAACCGTCGAACGGATAAGGCAGCGCATGGAAGAGCAGCGGGAGGCAGAAAGCGAGCAGCCATAGTCGTGGTGCCTGTGGCGACCGGCCGGGTGCCTCAGGCCTGGGTTTTGCCCGGGAGCAGTTCATCGGGTGACGAGGGCTTGGAAGCCACGCCATGGCTCAAGCGTGCGCCGCGTCTGGGGTGGCGTGGTCGGTGATCCAGTGGTCGACGCGGGCCCACTGGGTGAGCAGCCACTCGCTGCGGGCATCATCGCCCAGTGGGACGCGGCTTGCGGGTATGCGCCACCAGCGCGCTCGCACGCCGTCGCGGAGCGGCAGCTGGCTCCAAACGGTGCGCGCCGAGTGGACGACGTCGAGGCCGGTGTGGGCGACGAAGGCCACGTCGGCAGCGGGCGCGGCGGCGATCGCGGCGAGTGCGCCGGCGTCCAGCGGTGGGAGGACATGGTGCATCTGTGCCGCGCGGGATGCCCGGCGCGGCAATCCCCGGCGGCGCAGTGAGGCGATCGCGCGCCGGCGGCGGCGCGGTGTGAAGTTGCCGCCCTCCGGAAAGATCACGAGGGCGTCGCCCGGGCCCAGCTTGGCCGCCAGCTCCCCGATCGCGTCCTCGGCGCGGCCGTCGAGGGGCGGGAGGAAGCAGTGGGGGACCCGCCCGATGAGGACGTCGAGAGCGGGGTCGGCGCGTAGCGTCCGCTTCAGAACGGTGTGCGGGCGCAACCCGGCCTGGCTGAGCAATATCTGGAGCAGCAGGAAGGAGTCACCGACCCCGGCGTGCCGTGCGAAGACGAGGACCGGTACCACGGCGTGTCCGGTCTCGCCTGGTGGCGAGGGCATCACTTCCACCCGGAGCCGGAAGACTCGCTCGCCTGCGCGTCGTAGCAGCCGCAGCAGCCGCTCCAGCACGGCGAATGCGTCCGCGGCGCGTCGCTCCTCGCGGTTCTGTTTGTCGGGCAGCTGTCGCACCCACAGAATGGCGGCGGCCATCAGCCCGGCCAAGTCCACCAGGAGGTAGAAAAGCGCGAAGCTGGTGATCCGCACCGGTTTCCAGGGGCCGCGTGTGACGAGGGAGACCGGCGCGCAGAGCACGCCTGCGGCGAGGGCGAGCGTGGCCACCGTCGGGATGAGGGCGAACAGCAGCGTGGTGGTGGCTGTGCGGCGCAGCCCGGTTACCAGTGCCCCGGCCAGTCGCGCCGCGTGTCTTTGGGACGTACTCGCATCGGTCATGGCTCGCCGTCGGGTGTGCTGAGAGCGGTCTCGAGATAGCGGGAGGAGGCGGCGTAGGCGCGCTCGATGCGCTCGGCGGTCCGGCCGAAGCTGCGGTGGCGCAACTGCCGCAGCGTGGCTGTGCCTTCTTCGGGACCGGAGCCGGACGGCAGCACGCGGACCGTGACGCCGGGCGGCAGGTCCGCCATGTCGCGGGCGAATCGGTGTCTGCGAGCGATCTCGAACGCCACCAGCGCCACCTGCCACGGGGCCCGCGGCGGGCAGAGGGCTCGCTCGACACGGCCGACCTGCAGCACATAGACCTCGGTCGCACCGAGGGCCACCGCGCGGCCGACGGGGATGCTGTTGACCAGACCGCCGTCGACGTAGTGCTCGCCGTCAAGGGGGACGGGCGGCAGCAGCCCGGGTACTGCGCACGAAGCGAGCACGGCATCCACCAGCGGTCCGGCGGCGAACCAGTGCTCGGCGGCCCGCTCGATGTTCGCCGCCACGCACTGGAACGGCAGGGCCAGATTTTCGATGTCCGTCATTGGAAGGTGGGAGGAGAGCAGTTCGCGCAGGGGTGTGGGGTGGTACATGTGAGTGCCGCTGCGTACGACGGTACTCATCCGTCTGAGCAGTGATCCGGAGAACACTCCGGCACGTCCAAGGCCGGTCCACAGGTCGGCGAGCCGGGCCACCGACGCCCGCGACGGATCGGCGGCGACGGCTGCGCCGTTGATCGCGCCGACGGAGGTGCCGACGACGACGTCCGGGTGCACGGCGGCGGCGAAGAGCGCCTTGAGCATGCCGACCTCGTAGGCGCCGAGCGCACCGCCGCCGCCCAGCACGAAGGCGCGGGTCGGTGGGTGGGCTGGACGGCTGTCCTCCATGGCCGAAGGGTGCCCCGGTACGACGCCGTCAACCACCGGCGCGAGAGCCGACGGCGCCGTCGGTCAAATGACCAGAACCCGACGCCCGCGCGTGTGACCGGCCCGGCTGTCGATGTGCGCCGCCGCGGCCTCGGAGAGCGCGTACGACTTCTCGACCGGGATACGGAGCTTTCCCCGTGAGATGAGGCCGACGGCCTCGGCGAGCGCTTCTGGCATGCTCCCGGCCACGCCGGAGAAGCGGACACCGAATTCCGGCGCACCGAGATCGGCGATGGAGGTCACCTTCCGCGGATCCCCGGTCAGCTCGACGAGTTCGCGGATCACGCCCGAGCCGGCCAGATCGAGGGCCGCGTCGACATGGCCGAGCTGCCGCACCCGCTCGACCCAGCCTTCGCCGTACGTCGTCGCGAGGGCGCCCAGGCTGCGCAGATAGTCCTGGTTCGCTGCCCCAGCGGTGCCGATGACCGTGATGCCGCGGTCGCGGGCGATCTGCAGCACCGCCGAGCCGACTCCGCCGGACGCGCCGCTGACCAGCAGCGTTTGCCCGGACCGTACGCCGACCTCGCGGATGATGCGCAGCGCGGTCTCCACCACGGAGGGGTAACCGGCAGCCTCTTCGAACGTCAGTCTGTCGGGCATACGGGCCCAGGCCGACAGCACGGCGAACTCGGCATAGGTGCTTGAGCCCTCGCCGAACACGTGGTCGCCGACCCTGACCCCTTCGACGCCCTCGCCGACCTGGTCCACCACCCCGGAGGCGTCCAGCCCGACCCCGGAGGGCAACTCGACCGGATGAGCACCAAGGATCTGGCCTTCGCGGATCCTCCAGTCGACGGGATTCACGCCCGCCGCCCGCACGGCGATGCGTATCTGACCTGGGCCCGCGTGGGGCTCCTCGGCGTCCAGGAGTCGCAGTACGTCCGGACCGCCGAACTCGGCGAAGCTCACTCTCTTCATGCGGCCGACAGTAACACTAACCGTTAGGAGTTCACATCTGTTGTGATTTTGCATCTGGTAGTTTCAGATCATGACCGTGTCGCCCGGGCGCCGTGAGCGCAAGAAAGCCGCAACCCGCCAGAAGATCGCTGACACTGCCCTACGGCTCTTCCTGGAACGCGGATTCGACGCGGTGGGTATCCGTGACGTGGCCGCCGAGGCCGACGTGGCCGTCACCACGGTCTTCTCCCACTTCGCCTCGAAAGAGGCCCTGGTGTTCGAGCAGGACGACGACTTCGAGCAACGCCTCACGCAGGCGGTCACCGGCCGGGCGCCGCACGAGCCGCTCATTCCCGCGCTGCGCCGCGAGATCCAGTCCCTGGTGCGGCACTGCGCGGCGGACAGCGCCACCCCGGTCTGGCGCATGATCGACGAATCACCCGCCCTGCGGGAGTACGAGGAGTCGATGAGGCTGCGCCACGCGGAGTCGCTGGCAACGGCCATCGCCGCCGACCCCGACCTGTCTCGGACCACGACGGCCTGCCGAACCATCGCCAGGTTCGTGATCGACGCCTATTCACTGGCCCGTGAGGCGGCCGACCCGGATGCGGCGCTCGACGAGATCTTTCGGATGATCGAGGCAGCCTGGGCCGTCACCCGCCCCTCCGGTAGCTCCACCGTGGTCACGTGACGTTCCGCGTCGGTTACCGACCAGGGGGCCGCGGAGGTCCTGGAGGCCGGGTGAAGCGCACCCGGATCTTCTCGAAGCCCTTGAAGGCCTCCGTGGTCGCGTACGACTGATAGGCGCGGCGGTCCCCCGGGCTCAGGCGCACCCGGTCGGTGAACGGAGTCAGCAGGCTGCGCGGCCACATCCGTCCCACACGGACCGCGCTCACCTCCGCCGTGCTCAGGAAGATCAGGGCGCCCAGGTAGAGCCAGGCCAGCAGGCCGAGGACGATACCGAACATCCCGTAGGTCGCTGTGGCTCCCCGGAGCACATGGCTGACGTAGTAGGAGCCGCCCCACTGCACGAGCTGCCAGGCGCAGGCGCCGCCGAGGGCCGCCCGGGCCAGTCGGCGCACCGGCAGCTCGCGCTGGGTCAGGACCCGCTGGCTCAGCACGATCAGTCCGGTGTTCAGCACGACCGCCCCGGCGACCGCGGCGACCCGCGCCCCGGCCGCCGGCCGGGTGCCGAACACCGTTGCGGCCGCCACCGCCGAGGACAGCAGCGTGGTCACGCACAGCCCGGTTCCCAGGATCACCAGGAACGCAAGCCCCTTCAGCCGGGAACGGAGTGGGTCCGGCCGGGCGTGGCGGGGGACGGCCCAGATCTTGTTCAGCGCGTACTGGGCGGCCTGCCCCACGTTCAAGGCGCCGTACAGAGTGCCGATGACACCGGCCGCGAGGGCGAGTCCGCTGCCGTGCAGGGGGTGAACACTGTGGCCCAGCTGATCACCGATGACGGGGAACTCGGCCAGCGCTGAGTCGAGGACATGCTGTCGCAGGCCGGGATCGCCACTGAGGAGGGTGCCGAGGACGGCCACCAGGATCAGCAGGAGTGGGAAAAGGGACACGAAGGCGTAGTAAGCGAGCAGGGCCGCGAGATAGCTGCCCTGGTCGTCGAAGAACTTGTAAACCACAGCCAGCGGGAACCCCACCCAGCGGTGCCGGCGCTGGTACGCGTCCACGCGCGCGACGACTTCCATGGGACAACGAGTACCCTGCCCGCATCGCCACATGAGCGGGCCGTCGGCCGGGCACTCAGCCTATCGGGGCAGACGCCTGATCACCCGATTCTGCCACCAACCGTGCGAGGTGGTGGTGCGGGACGTCGCCTAGCGCCGCCGAGGGCGGTGCCGCACCGCCGAACCGGCCGCGGCCGTGGCCGCCGCGACTCCGGCCAAGGCGAGCGCGTCGTGATGACGAGACGCCCATGGCTGCGGGGCGCGCGATGCCGCCCGTTCGCCGAAGCGGCCGTGCGCGCCGCGCTCAACGACCAGTCGAACCGGGGGTGTTGAAAGCCGGCAGCTGGACCATGGTGACCGCCACCCCGCTGCGGCGGTGCAGGAGTTCGCAGCGCACTGCCTCGTTCCAGCCTTGGGTCGCGTGCTTGGCGCCGCAGTAGGCGGACTGCAGGGGGATGCCGCGGTAGGCGAGCGCCGAGCCGACCTGTACGACGACACCGTGGTCGCGCGGCAGCATCCGGCGCAGGGCTGCCTGCGTGCCGTACACGTAACCGAGGTAGCAGACCTCGGTGACCCGGCGGAACTCGTCCGGCTCGATGTCGGTGAGCTCCGCGAACACCGTGGTGAAGGCGTCGTTGACCCAGACGTCGATCGGGCGAGCGGACACGACCGGAAGGCGTCCTCTGGATGACACGGTCGGGTAGAGAGGCGGGTCCGCCACCACGGGGGAGTGACGGAACCCGCCTGAGCCCACGTTGCCACACCAGCCCCGTGTATGCGGGCACAGCAGGTGAAGTGCCCCTGGAAGGGATGTGACTTCGTGAAGGCCGGGCACGCATAGGGTGAGGGCGGTGTCCGCGTACGCGCAGTATCGGCCCGCTCGCATCTGGGGGCCGTTGCTGCAAGCGATGCCGGACTCCTCCAGCACGCGCAGGACGCCGACGACCTTGCTCGGGCGGGGGGACATCCTCGATCGTTACGGGCTGTGAATGAGCGTATCCCGCCTGATCAGTGCCGGAAAGTGACGCACGGCGGTATGGCACCGAGAACATCGTCTGGGCCGACCGGCGCGGCCTGCTCGTCTCACCCACGGCCCATCTCCTGAAGATCGGCGGAAACCGGATGCGTGCCCTCCGGAAGCAGGTCCGCCCCCTGCTCGAGCGGCACGGCCACCACAGCGAGCCGCTCCCCGCCCGCCCCGTCGACCCTTGTGAACTCGCCTGCTATGTCATGGCCGCAGCGTCAACGGCAACTTGACCCGACACGCATCTCACTAATTTCCCGGCAGCTCCGGGAGAACATGCTCGGCACAAAGGGCAACGGCCTCAACGATGCCTACGACAGCGCGGTCTCCGCGGTCATCTACGGCGAGGGCCCGGGGGAGGACCGTCGGCCACTCCCCGTCGGCGAAGAGCACGACGACACAGACGGCCTGCGCTGACCTGAGCGGACACACGAAAAGCGCCCCGGTGAGCGTCTTGGGCGGCTGACGCGTTCCTGAAGTGCGGCTGGTGCTGGTGCGTCGGTCACAGGCGCTTCGCTGTGCGGTCGCGCAGCAGCAGCCACTGACTCGCGTCGGCGCCGCCCGAGCGCGCAGCCGGTCCACGCAGCAGCACGGCGTAAGCCGTCCTCTCCGCCTTGCTCGGGGCGGCATACCGGCCTGGCGCCTCCGGGGTCGGGAATGACCTCGTCATGCCTTTCCAGGCCTTGTCCGCGTTCGGAGTGCTGAGCATCGGCCCTCCCGGGCTCAATAGGGTCATGCGGTGAAGTACACGCACGCGTGGCTGCACCCGCGGTAGGGATTGACGGTCCACTCGAACGGCGTGCGCGAGGCGCCCGGCACCCGGTTCAGCACCGAGCGCGCCCGGACCTCGTGGAAGGTGATCCCGCGGAACTCGGGCGTGTCGAACGTCCGGCTGACCACGGCGTCCGCGCCGAACAGGGCGGGCTCGGCGGCCCGGCCGTGCGCGGCCGGCTCCTGCGGTTCGACGGTCGCCGCAGGCCGGACGGTGAGGTTCTCCCAGCGCATGACGCCTCCTCGGTAGCACTGCCGCACACAATAGAACATCTGTTCCCGTGATCGTGCGCCCGCGTTGACACCCCCCGATTTGGGGGGCCGGGCACCGGGGTGGTTGGCTTGCCCCAACCCCGAGAAACGCAGGTCCTGGAGGAACGCAATGGCGCAGGTCGAGGCCACTACGGAGCGGGTCGTCGCGGCGGACGCGGAGAAGGTGTTCGACGCCCTCGCCGACTACAGCGGTACCCGGCAGAAGCTGCTGCCGGAGCAGTTCAGCGAGTACGAGGTCCGCGAGGGCGGCGACGGCGAGGGCACCCTCGTCCACTGGAGGCTCCAGGCCACCAGCAAGCGGGTGCGCGACTGCCTGCTGGAGGTCGGCGAGCCCACCGACGGCGAACTGGTCGAGAAGGACCGCAACTCCTCCATGGTCACCACCTGGCGCGTCACTCCCGCCGGCGAGGGCAGGTCCCGGGTCGTCGTCACCACCACCTGGCAGGGCGCCGGCGGCATCGGCGGCTTCTTCGAGAAGACCTTCGCCCCCAAGGGCCTCGGCCGGATCTACGACGCCCTGCTCGCCAACCTCGCCGCCGAGGTCGAGAAGTAGGTCCAACGCTCCACCGGTGAAGGGGTGTTGGGCCCCTTCACCGGTTCGAGTGCATCTCCGCCGTGCCCGGAACGATTCCGTAACTCACCGCAGTTGTTCACAGTTGACGCCTTACGCGGGAAATGTGAGCAGGTGTGACGAGAGGAGCGGCACGTGGGCGGCACGACACTGGTGGAGCAGGAGCGGGTCGTGGCGCCCGCCGGACCGGAGAGCCCCGCCGCACCGCAGACCCCCGCGCCCCGGCCGGGCGCCCGCCGTGTGCGGTTGGTGTTCCTCGGGCTGATGCTCGCCCTGCTCCTCGCGGCGCTCGACCAGATGATCGTCGCCACCGCGCTGCCGAAGATCGTCGGCGAACTGCACGGCCTGGACCGGATGAGCTGGGCGATCACCGCCTACCTGCTCACCTCCACCGTCGGCCTGCCCCTGTACGGCAAACTCGGCGACCTGGTCGGCCGCAAGGGCGTCTTCCAGTTCGCCATCGCGGTCTTCGTGCTCGGCTCCGCGCTCGCCGGCCGGGCCCAGTCCATGGACCAGCTGATCGCCTTCCGCGCACTCCAGGGCGTCGGCGCGGGCGGGCTCATGATCGGTGTGCAGGCGATCATCGCCGACATCGTGCCGCCCCGCGAACGTGGCCGCTACATGGGCCTGATCGGCGCCGCCTTCGGCCTCGCCTCCGTCGCGGGCCCGCTGCTCGGCGGCTACTTCACCGACCACCTCTCCTGGCGCTGGTGCTTCTACGTCAACGTCCCCTTCGGACTGGTCACCCTCGCCGTCGTCACCCTCGTACTGAAACTGCCCAAACCCGCCGCGCGCGGGCGCTTCGACGTCCTCGGCTCGCTGCTCCTCGCCGCCGCCTCCACCTGCCTGGTACTGCTGACCAGTTGGGGCGGCACCGAGTACGCCTGGGGCTCGCGGCAGATCCTCGGCCTGGGCGCGGGCGCCCTCGCCGCGTCCGTGCTCTTCCTCGTCGCCGAGCGCTTCGCCGCCGAACCCCTCATCCCGCTCCGGCTGTTCCGCGACTCCGTCTTCGACGTCAGCGGCCTGGTGGGGCTCGTCATCGGCGTCGCCCTGTTCGGCGCCGCCAGCTATCTGCCCACCTTCCTGCAGATGGTCGACGGCGCCAGCGCCACCGAGTCCGGCCTGCTCATGCTGCCGATGATGGCCGGCATCGTCGGCGCCTCGGTCATCGGCGGCCAGCTCATCAGCCGCACCGGCCGCTACAAGATCTTCCCCCTGCTCGGCAGCGCCGCCTCCGCCGTCGGCATGTGGCTGCTCTCGCGCCTCGAAGTCGACACGCCCCGACTGCACTACAGCATCTGGATGGCCGTCCTCGGCGCCGGCATCGGCCTCGTGATGCCGGTCCTCGTCCTCGCCGTGCAGAACTCCGTACGCCCCGCCGACCTCGGCACCGCCACCAGCGCCAACAACTACTTCCGGCAGATCGGCGGCAGCGTCGGCGCCGCGGTCTTCGGCACCCTCTTCGCCGACCGCCTCACCTCCGCGCTGCGCAGGGAGCTGCCCCCGCGCGCGGGCGCCCGGCTGCCCGACGCCGACTCCATCACCCCGCAGCTCGTCCATGCGCTGCCCCCGGCGCTGCGCGACGCCTACATCCGCGCCTACGCCGACGCGATGCCCCGGATCTTCCTCTACCTCGTCCCGGTGCTCGTCGCCGGCCTGCTCCTCGCCTTCTTCCTCAAGGAGAAACCGCTCGTGTCCCACCCCACCGCCGAACCCGACCACGAGCCCGAGGCCGTGCACGTGACCGTGACCGTGCCCGCGAACCCCCCGATCCCGCAGGCCCGCTCGGCGTACGCCGCCGGCGTCCCCGTCCGCGGCACGGTGCAGCACCCCGACGGCACCGTGGTGCCCCGCGCGGCCCTCACCCTCATCGACGTCTGCGGACAGCAGATCGGCCGGGGCGCGAGCGGCGACGACGGACGGTACGCGCTCAGCACACCCGGCTCCGGCGCGTACGTCCTCATCGCCGCCGCGGGCGGCCACCAGCCGCAGGCCGTCTCCGTCACCGTCGGCGAACGCCCCGTCGAACTCGACGTCGTCCTCGGCGGCGCCGGACGCCTCGCGGGCAGCGTCCTCACCGCCGACGGCACCCCCGTGC
The DNA here is from genome assembly GCF_001866665.1 of Streptomyces monashensis. GTDB lineage: Bacteria > Actinomycetota > Actinomycetes > Streptomycetales > Streptomycetaceae > Streptomyces > Streptomyces monashensis. The sequence goes on from NZ_MLYO01000062.1 coordinate 196,126, forward strand.
GCGACGCCACCGTCACGCTCACCAACGTGCACGGCGAGGTCGTCGCCGCCACCCGCAGCGGCCGCGAGGGCGGCTACGTCATCACCGAACTCGTCGCCGGTGAGTACACGTTGGCCGCCAGCGCCCCCGCCTACCGCCCCGCCGCCCTCCCGATCAGCGTGCAGGCCTCCCGGGAGACCCGGCAGGACGTCGAACTCGCGGGCGGCGCCGTGCTGCGGGGCACCGTCCGGGCGAGCGGCGGACGGCCCGTGGAGGACGCGCGCGTCACCCTCCTCGACGCCGCGGGCAACGTCGTCGACACCCTCACCACGGGAGCGGACGGCACGTTCCGCTTCGTCGACCTCGCCTCCGGCGAATACACCGTCATCGCCGCGGGCTACCCGCCGGTCGCCACCGTCCTCCAGGTCGCGGGCGGCGGTCGCACCGAGCGTGACCTGCAACTGGGCCACGAGGACTGACCGTCGGCCGCAGCGGGAGCCGGCGGGGGGCGCCCGCGCGGCACCCAGCGGCGCGCGCCGGGGCGATCCGGTGAATCCAATTCCAGGATTGCCACACATCGCGACCGTACCCCGCCGTACGGTAGTGGCAGGCTTCACAGATCGTTTGCGAACAGCCGTAGGGGAGAAAGGGCCTGGGCCATGGATTTCGGCGACGACCGTGGCAGCACGCGGGACACGCCTCCCGGCCGCGGCGAGGGGGACGCCGTCGCGGGCCGCATTCCGCTGGCCGTGGTCGTCGTCGACCGCGACGGCCTCGTGTCCCACTGGAGCAGCGGCGCCGGGCGGCTGTTCGGCGTCGGACGCGAGGACGCCGTCGGGCGGCCCGCCGCCGACCTGCTGCCGGTCTCCGGAGCCCTGGCCGACGACGCGCACGGCGAGGACACCCGGCACGCGTACACGCCGTACGACGAACCCGGACCTGACCTGGAGGCCTCGCTCGACGGGCACACCGGCTACGCCACGGCGGGCCGCGCCCGCCAGAGCGCGCACGGCGGGGCACCGGAGGGCGAGCGGCTCGACGTGCTGTGGTGGGCCTACCCGCTGGTCGGCCCCGGCCCGTCCCGGCTGCTCGTGCTCGCCGCCGACGCCACCCGGCTGCGCGACGAACGCGGCTACGACGACGAGACCGCCGAGCGCATCTCGCCCGGCTTCGCCCGCCACACCGAACTGCCCGCCTCCGACGAGCTGGCACGGCGGCTGCCCGAGATCCTGCCCAACATGGGCCCGGGGCTCAGCTCCCGCATCGTCGCCCAGGTCCTCGAACTGGGCTATCCAGTCCTGGAGTTCAGCCAGTCCGACCGGGTGCCCGTCACCCCGTACTGGGGCGTGCCCCGCCGTCCGGGCCGCCGGCACGCCGAGGCCGTCGTACCCCAGCAGCGCTCCGCACCGCCCCTCGTCCCGGCCGGCGCCGAGGCGGACCTGGAGTACGCCGCGGTGCGCGAGCGGCTGGAGTTCCTCAACGAGGTCAGCTCCGGCATCGGCTCCTCCCTCGACCTCGGCGAGACCATCCGCGAGGTCACCAGCGCCGCCGTGCCCCGCTTCGCGGACTTCGCCGGCACCCATCTGCGCGCCGCCGTCCTCGCGGGCGAGGGCTTCCCGGACGGCCCGCCGGACGCCAGCACCGTGATGTTCCGCGTCTGGGTCGAGCACAACGACGAACCCGGCCGCTGGGACGACACCGTGCCCGTCGGCGAGGCCTTCGCCTTCCCCGAACACACCCCGTTCTACAAGTGCATGGTCACCGGCGAGCCGGTGCTGGTCCCGCGGGTCACCGAGGAGCTGTCCGAGCGGATCTCGGGCGAGTTCGAGAAGCGCGACCTGCGGCCGCTCATCGGCGGGCGTTCGCTGCTGATCGTGCCGCTCAAGGCCCGCAACGTCGTCCTCGGCTTCATGGTGCTGATGCGCCGCCCCGACCGGCCCGCCTTCGACGACATGGACCGCACCACCGGCGCCGAACTCGCCGCCCGTGCGGGCCTCGTGCTCGACAACGCCCGCATGTACACGTACCAGGAGAACGTCGCCGACACCCTCCAGGACAGCATGCTGCCGCAGGTGAACCCGCGGATGGCCGGGTGCGACGTGGCCACCCGCTATCTGCCCGGCACCCGGCTCGGCCGGATCGGCGGCGACTGGTTCGACACCATCAAACTGCCCGGCTCGCGCACCGCCCTCGTCGTCGGCGACGTCATGGGCCACGGCCTCAACTCGGCCGCGATGATGGGGCAGTTGCGCACCGCCGTCCAGACCATGGCCACGATGGAGACCCCGCCCGCCCAGCTCCTGCGCAACCTCGACGACCTCGCCCGCCGCCTCGGCGACAACTACCTCGCCACCTGCCTCTACGCCGTCTACGACCCGATCCGCGGCGAGCTGCACCTCGCCAACGCCGGTCACATCCCGCCCGTCCTGGTGCGCGCCGAGGACGGCAGCAGCGAACTGCTCGACCTGCCCACCGGCGCCCCGATCGGCGTCGGCGGCGTCGCGTTCGAGTCCCTGCGCATCGCGGTCGGGCCCGGCGACCGGCTGGTGCTGTGCACCGACGGCCTGGTCGAGGTCCGCGGCTCCGACATCGGCGAGGGCCTCGCCGCGCTGTGCGAGTCCGCCGCGCACCCGGCCGCCTCGATGGACGACGCCTGCGACACCATCATCCGCGCCCTCAACACCCGCGGCGGCCGCAAGGACGACGTCGCCCTGCTCATGGCCCGCCTCAACGGCATCCCCGGCGGCCATGTCGCCGAGTGGCGGCTCGACCCCGACCCGCGCGAGGTGGCCCGCGCCCGCCGCCTGGTGCGCGCCCAACTCCTCGACTGGGGGCTGCCGCAGGCAGTGGACACCGCCGAGCTGCTGGTCAGCGAGGTCGTCACCAACGCCGTACGGCACGCCGTGAGCGAGCCGGTCGGGCTGCGGCTGATCCTCGCCGACGCCCTCCTCTTCGAGGTCACCGACGACGAACCGGCCCTGCCCGCCATGCTCGGCGCCGGTCCGCACGACGAGGCCGGGCGCGGGCTGCGTGTGGTCAGCCGGCTGGCCCGTGAATGGGGCGCCACGGCGAGCGGGCACCGCAAGACGGTCTGGTTCGAACAGGTGCTCACGGCAGGGCCGTGAGCGAAGGGCGTCCGGGGGAGGGATGAGCCGGGGAAGGGGCGTGCATCCCGACCTTGCGCGCCCCCGGCACACCCGGGGGCGCCCGCACATCTCGTGAAGGTGCCCACCCGGCACTTGCCCCGCTCCGGGCCTCCGCGATATCCCGATCACGGAACCGAACCGTGGGGAGATCGCATGAACGTGTCGGACAACTACCGCAATGCCTGGGAAAGTTACTGGAGAGAGACCTCCGACGAGGCGGGCGAGGCGATCTGGGACTGCGATCCCGCCCTCTCCGCCGAGCCGCACAGCGCCCTTCTGCTGCCCCACGCCGACGCGGAGCGGACCATCGTCGACCTGGGCTGCGGCAACGGCACCACGACCCGCTACCTCGCCACCCGCTTCGCCCGCGCCGTCGGCGTCGACCTCTCGCACGCCGCCGTCGAGCACGCTCGGCGCGCCAAGAACGACGACACGGTGGAGTTCCAGCAGCTCGACCTGACCGACGCCGGCGCCGTCCGCGCCCTGCACGAGCGGCTCGGCGACGCCCACGTCTACATGCGCGCCGTCATCCATCAGAGCGAACCGGAGGCACGGCCCGCGGTCGCCGCCGCCGTCGCCGGGATCATCGGCACCGAGGGGCGCGCATTCGTCGTCGAACTGACCTCCGGCTCCCGGGACGTCCTGAGGCGTGCCGCGACCCAGCCGACCGGCCCGGGGCCCAAGCTCCAGCGCGTCTTCCAGCACGGGCTCAAGCCCGCCGACGCCGACGACGAGGAGATCCCGCGCCTGCTCGACGCGGCGGGCCTGACGGTCCTCGCCGAGGGTGCGACGAGCCTGCCGCAGACCGAGTACCTCACCGACGGCACGCGCATCGACCTGCCGGCCCGCTGGTTCGTGCTCGCGGGACGGTAGAACCCGCCCGTTAGCGTCCGTCGTCGTCCCTTGCCGCCCGGCTCTGTCCGGGCGGCAATGATAAATACCTCTTTGGGTTTCACCAAGCATTCATATGAGATGAAATTCGGCCCTCTGTGGACGTTTTGGGGATACGACCGCTCCCGTGCCGATAGAAAATCCCCGTCATCCCGCTCGCCGCGACCTGCGGCAACGAAGGCCGTTCGGACACGCATGCGACGGTCCACGCGACGTGCGGCTGACAATTCCTGCCATCAGCAGATAAATGCTCCCTTGTGATGAACCATTCGTCGGGAAGACGATCGCTCCTCGTTCCCATGCCCTACCTGCGAGGAGTTCACATGAGCGAGCGGTTGACCCTCGGCCCGGACGCCGCACGGCAACTCGCCGACACGACCAAGACGACACCGCAGATGCGCGGCATCACGCCCCGCTATCTGCTGCGCGCGCTGCCCTGGGTGGACGTCGACTCCGGCGTCTACCGGGTCAACCGGCGCCGCACGTACGTCCTCGGCGACGACCGCATCAGCACGACCGACGACGACACGCCGCGCGTCATCGCGGGCGACCTGCGCGAACTGCCGTACCTGCGTGAGGCGGACGAGACGCTGCTCGCGGAACTCGCAGGCGCCTTCACGCAGGTGACCTTCGGGCCCGGCGAGATCCTGGCCCAGGAAGGCGCCCCCGCCGACCGGCTGTGGGTGATCGCGCACGGACGCGCGGAGAAGCGCGCGACGGGACAGTACGGCGCGGACGCACTCCTCGACGTCATCGGCGACGGCCAGTTCTTCGACCTCGCCGCCTGGACCGGCGCCGAGGCCCTGCCCTACCGGGTGCAGGCGCTGACCGCGGGCACCGCCCTCACCCTGGAGCGCGCGGAACTCGCCCGGCTCGCCGAGCGCGACGCGACCTTACGCACCGCACTGGACGCGTACGTCGCGGGCGCCCACGTCATGGCCGGCGCCGAGGTCCCCGTCGACCTCACCGCGGGACACGACGGCGAACCCGACCTGCCGGGGACGTTCGTCGACTACGAGGACACGCCCCGCGAGTACCACATGACCCTCGCGCAGACCGTGCTGCGCGTCCACACCCGCGTCGCCGACCTCTACAACGGGCCGATCGACCAGACGCGGGCCCAGGCCAACCTCACCGTGCACGCACTGCGCGAGCGGCAGGAGGCCTCGATGCTGTACCACCCGGAGTTCGGGCTCTTCCACAACGTCGCCTCCGGACAGCGTGTCCAGACCCGCACGGGCGCCCCGACCCCCGACGACCTCGACGAACTGCTGACACGGGTGTGGAAGCAGCCCGCGTACTTCCTCGCCCACCCGAAGGCGATCGCCGCGTTCGGCCGTGAATGTACGCGCCGGGGCGTACCCCCGGTGATCGAGAACCGCTTCGGCAGCCCCCTGCTGACCTGGCGCGGCGTGCCCCTGCTGCCCTCGGACAAGGTGCGCTTCTCCGGCGGCGCGGGCGTGGGCACGACCGAGATCCTGCTGATGCGCCTCGGCGAGGCCGAACAAGGCGTGGTGGGCCTGCGGCCGTCGAAGGTCGCCGACGAGGTCGAACCGGGCCTCGCGATGAAGAACATGGGCGTGGACCAGAAGGGCATCACGTCGTACCTGATGACGGCGTACTTCAACGCGGCGGTCCTGGTGGAGGACGCGCTCGCCGTGCTCCAGAACGTCGAGGTGTCCACGTACCATGACTACTCCTGACGTCGCGGCCGGGCAGCCCCAACCACCCGGCACCACCCGGGAATTCACGCCCGAAGCGGCCCGCCGGGACGTACCGGTCCTGCACCGGACCGTCAACGGCCGACCGCTGGTCTGGCTGGACAACGGCGCCACCACACAAAAGCCCCGCCAGGTCATCGAGGCACTCACGGCGTTCTACGCCGCCGCCAACTCCAACATCCACCGCGGCGCGCACACCATGGCGCGCGAGGCCACTCAGATGTACGAGACGGGCCGGGCCGCGGTCGCGGAGTTCCTGGGCGCGCCCTCGCCCGAGAGCATCGTCTTCACCCGGGGAACGACCGAGGCGATCAACCTGGTCGCCCAGAGCTGGGGACGTGCCCACCTCGGCCCCGGGGACGACGTCCTCGTACCGGTGCTGGAGCACCACGCCAACATCGTGCCCTGGCAGCGGATCGCCAAGGAGACCCGCGCCCGCGTCGTGCCCGTACCCCTGCGGCCGGACGGCTCCGTCGACCAGGGCGCGTACGCCGATCTGCTCTCCGCGCGCACCCGGCTCGTGGTCGTCAGCCACGCCTCGAACGTCCTCGGCACCGTGCCACCGGTACGGGAGATGACGGCTCTGGCGCACCGCTACCGGGCGAAGGTCCTGGTGGACGGGGCACAGGCGGTGGCGCACTTCCCGGTCGACGTGACCGGCCTGGACGCCGACTTCTACACCTTCTCCGGCCACAAGATCTACGCCCCCACGGGCATCGGCGCCCTGTACGCCAGGCCGGAGATCCTCCAGACCATGGCGCCGTGGCAGTCGGGCGGCAACATGATCGAGTCGGTGAGCTTCGACCGTACGACGTACGCCCCCGTCCCGCACCGCTTCGAGGCCGGCACCGGCCACATCTCCGGCGTGGCCGGGCTGCTGGCCGCCCTGAACTGGCTGACGGCCTTCGACCGAACGGCGGTGGCGGACTACGAGACGCGGCTGACGGCCTACGCGCAGCAGGCCCTGGCCCAGGTCCCGGGCCTCGAACTGCTCGGCCCCGCGGCCGGGCGGATCGGCGTCCTGACCTTCACCCTGCCCGGCCGCACCCCGGCCGAGATCGCCGACCGGCTCGACGGTGACGGCATAGCCGTCCGGGCCGGCCACCACTGCGCACAGCCGGCCCTGGGCCACTACGGCCTCGACGCGGCGGTCCGCGCGTCGCTGGCGCTCTACAACACGCGGGAGGAGGTGGACCGGCTGGTGGCGTCGCTGCTGAAGCTGGGGCAGGCCGCCTGAGGCCGGGCGCCCGCCCGGACGCTTCCGTGTCCGGCCGGTCCCGTGTCGGGCGGGCTCGCCCCGGCCGTTCAGGTGTAGGCCGCCGGAACCTGGGAAGGGGCCGGTGAGGAACGGATGACGAGCAACGGGGTGAACACCATGCACGGCGGCGGAGGATTCAGCGGGGGCGGCCACCACGGCGGTGGATTCAGCGGACACCATCACAGCGCCGGGCCGGCCCACCAGGGACACCACGGCCACCACCTCCATGACACCGGGGACGCGCAGGGTTTCGTCCTGGTCCCCTTCCGGCGCCGTGAGCCGTCGAGCCCCTCCACGGGAGCGGATCCCAGGCGCGTGGCACTGAGCCTCGTCGTGGTGCTGGCCGTGGTCGTCGTCGCGGCGCTGCTGGCGGCCCACTAGACGCAATACCGGTGACTTTGGTGTTTTCGGGTCGTTGGGTCAGGTGTGCCAAGGCCCGGACAGGTGAAGTCGCCGGCAGGCGAGCGGTTGTCGGATCGGATTGCGCTCGGGGTGCTGACCCGGGCGTTTCCGCCGGAGTTGGTGGACGAGGTGATCGCGGAGTGCGGCCGGGCC
>NZ_MLYO01000063.1 GCF_001866665.1 Streptomyces monashensis
TTGGCGACCTTGACGTGCAGGTCGAGGAAGACCGGCGTACCCAGGAGCGCCTCGATCTGCTTGCGGGACTTGATGCCGACGTCCTTCAGGCGCTTGCCTTTGGGGCCGATGATGATGCCCTTCTGGCTGGGACGCTCGATGTAGACGTTGGCGTGGATGTCCAGCAGCGGCTTGTCCGCCGGGCGGTCCTCGCGCGGGAGCATCTCCTCGACGACCACCGCGATGGAGTGCGGCAGCTCGTCCCGCACGCCTTCCAGCGCGGCCTCGCGGATCAGCTCGGCGATCATGACCTGCTCGGGCTCGTCGGTGAGGTCGCCCTCGGGATAGAGCGCCGGGCCCTCGGGCAGGAGCGGGATCAGGAGGTCGGCCAGCAGGCTCACCTGCTTGTCCCCCACCGCCGACACCGGCACGATCTCCGCCCACTCGATGCCCAGTTCCCTGCCCAGCTGGTCGATCGCGATCAGCTGCTCGGCGAGGGTCTTCGAGTCCACGAGGTCGGTCTTGGTGACGATCGCGACCTTCGGGGTCTTCTTGATCCCCGCCAGTTCCTTGGCGATGAACCGGTCGCCCGGGCCGATCTTCTCGTTCGCCGGGAGGCAGAAGCCGATCACGTCCACCTCGGCCCAGGTGGTGCGTACGACGTCGTTGAGCCGCTCGCCGAGCAGCGTGCGCGGTTTGTGCAGCCCCGGGGTGTCGACCAGGATGAGCTGGGCGTCCTCCCGGTGCACGATGCCCCGCACGGTGTGCCGCGTCGTCTGCGGCTGGTTCGCGGTGATCGCCACCTTCTGCCCCACCAGAGCGTTGGTGAGGGTGGACTTGCCCGCGTTCGGGCGGCCCACGAAGCAGGCGAAGCCGGCGCGGTGGACGGCCTCGGCCGACTGCTCGGATGACTGGGTACGCACGCTCATGCCGTTCATTGTCCCTGATCCACGACCCCCCGCCGCACCGTGAGGTTTCGGTAACCCTCAGGCAATGAAACGTCACGGAAACACACCCGTACACGGCCGGAAACGCGCGCCGGTGACCCTCTGACGCAGCCCCCACCTCGTTGGAGACGCCCGTGACCCTCGCCGCCGCACCCCAGGTGAACACCGTGAACACCGGCGACACCGCCTGGCTCCTCGCCGCGACCGCCCTCGTCCTGCTGATGACGCCGGGCCTCGCCCTGTTCTACGGCGGCATGGTCCGCACGAAGAGCGTCCTCAACATGCTGATGATGAGCTTCGTGTCGATCGCCCTGGTCACCGTGGTCTGGCTGGCCGCCGGCTACTCCCTCGCCTTCGGGAACGACGCGTTCGGCGGGCTGATCGGCGGGCTCGGCCACGCCGGGATGCGCGGCCTCGGCCCGGGCAGCGTCCACGGCACGGTCCCCACCCTCCTCTTCGCCACCTTCCAGCTGACCTTCGCGATCATCACCGCCGCCCTGATCAGCGGTGCGGTGGCCGACCGGACGAACTTCTCGGCGTGGCTGGTCCTCGTCCCCGTCTGGGCCCTCGTCGTATACGTCCCCGTCACCCACTGGGTCTGGGGCCCCGGCGGCTGGATCGCGAACAGGCTCGGCGCGCTCGACTTCGCGGGCGGTCTGCCGGTCGAGATCACCTCCGGTGCCTCCGGTCTCGCCCTGTGCCTGGTCCTCGGGCCCCGGCTCGGGTTCAAGAGGGACGCCATGCGCCCGCACAACCTGCCCATGGTGATGCTCGGCGCGGGTCTGCTCTGGTTCGGCTGGTTCGGCTTCAACGCGGGCAGCGCGCTCGGCGCGAACGGCCTCGCCGCGGCCGCCTTCCTCAACACCATGGCCGCCGGCTGCACCGGCCTGCTGGGCTGGCTCTTCGTGGAACACCGGCGCGACGGCCACCCGACCACCCTCGGCGCCGCCTCCGGCGCGGTGGCCGGTCTCGTCGCGATCACACCCTCCTGCGGCACGGTCTCCCTGCTCGGCGCCCTCGTCGTGGGCCTGGCCGCGGGCGTCGTCTGCTCCTCCGCGGTGAGCTGGAAGTTCCGGCTGGACTACGACGACTCCCTCGACGTCGTCGGCGTCCACCTGGTCGGCGGCGTCATCGGCACGCTCCTGATCGGCCTGTTCGCCGACAAGGCGATGACCGGCGGCGCCGAGGGCCTCCTCTACGGCGGCGGGCTCGCCCCGCTCGGCAGGCAGCTGCTCGCCGTGGTGGTCGTCGCGGTGTACGCCTTCGCGGTGACGTACGGGCTCGGCAAGCTGCTCGACAGGGCGATGGGCCTGCGGGCCAGCGAGGAGCAGGAGCACACCGGCCTGGACCTTACGGTGCATGCGGAGACGGCATACGATCACGGCGTCCTGGGCCACGGCGCCCCGGTCAGCGCGTCCGTCGTCCCCTCCGCCCAGAAGGTCGAGCGCCAGGCATGAAGCTCATCACCGCCATCGTCAAGCCGTACCGCCTCGACGAGGTCAAGACCGCCCTGCAGGAGCTGGGCGTGCACGGTCTGACCGTCACCGAGGCGAGCGGCTACGGCCGGCAGCGCGGCCACACCGAGGTGTACCGGGGCGCGGAGTACCGGGTCGACCTGGTGCCGAAGGCGCGTATCGAGGTCGTGGTGGAGGACGCGGACGCCGACGCCGTGATCGACGCGGTCGTCAGGGCCGCGCGGACGGGGAAGATCGGGGACGGGAAGGTGTGGTCCGTGCCGGTCGAGACCGTCGTACGGGTGCGGACCGGCGAACACGGCCCCGACGCGCTCTGACCAGCAGCACCCCGGCCGCCACGCCCACGAGGAACACCAGCGCCGCGGCGAGCCACGGCAGCGCGAGGAACGAGGCGCTCGCCGACTGCCGGGTGCCCGGCGCGCTCGCGGTCAACGTCACGTCGCCCCAGTCGAGTTGGGGCGCCCCGTCCCAGGGCTCGGTGAGCCGTACCGTCTGCCCCGGCAGCAGCTCGGAGGGGACCCGGGTGAGGGTGCGGTCGAGCAGCGTACGGCCGAACAGCCCGTGTGCCGTCAGCTCCACCTTCGGGTCGAGGGTGACGTTGCCGGTGTTGCGCAGGGTGTAGGAGACGGTCGCCGTACCGGCGCCGAGGCCCGGGATCAGCGGCTGGTGACGGCTGATCCGCACGTGTTCCACGGACACGGCGGGCAGCGTGGGCCCGCCGACCCGGAGATAGACGCGGGCGCCGACGGCCTGCCGCACACCGAGGGCGAGGGAGCCGCTGCCGCGGTCCACGTTCCCCCACTCTCGGCTTCGCTCGAGCGGGGGGACCCCCATGTCGAGCGCGACGATCGCGCCGGGGTGGTCGCCGGGCTCGGCCCCGTCGGGCACGCGCAGGGTGAACGGCACGGTGACGGTCCGGTGCCCCGGCACGGTGATCCGGGAGCCGGCCGGTCTCGCCCAGGCGCCCACCCCGTGCATCCGCTCCGCCGGGCCGCGGACCGCGAATCCGCCGTCGCGCGCGGTGTTGTACGCGTCGGCCGCGTAGAGGCGGAAGGTGAGCGGCGCGCCGGTCTTGTTCTGGACGGCGACCTTGTCGGTGAGGGTCTGGCCCGGCTCCGCGGAGAGGTAGAAGTACGGGCGCGCGGCGGCCTTGGAGGCGACCGGGTAGACGGACCAGCTGCCGTTGTCGGCTGCGTGTGCGGGCGTGGCCTGCGCGGTGAGCAGGAGGCCGAGGAGGCTCAGGAGGAGGACGTACGGCTTGCGCATGGGTGCGGACCCCTACGGGCGGGAGACGGAGGGACGGGCGGGTGCGGACGCCCGCACGCTCAGGTGAGCGTCAGCGTGAGCACGCCGGAGTACGCGCCCGGAGGCGTGAACGCCGGTACGTCCAGGGAGAGTCCGGCGTCGACGGTGAACTCACCGCCGGTGAGCGTGCCGTTCGGGGTCTGCGCGAGGGTCGCCCCCGAGCCGCCCACGGCGCCCGCCGAACCCGCCTTGCAGGTGCTGGGGCTGCCCGCCTTGGTCGCACAGGCGGGAGTCCAGCTCAGTCTGCCGGCGTCGATCTTCGCGCCGGGTCCGCTGAAGTCGGTGACCCTGGCGGTGAGGGACCAGCCGGCCGGTCCGCCGCGGAAGTCCTTGACGGTGACGGTCTGGAGCTTGCCGGTGGAGGCCCCGCCCTGGCCGAAGTCGACCGCCGCCAGCGCGACGGAGTCCCCGGCCTGGGACATGGCCAGCGTGCCCGGCTTCACGCTGGTCGTCAGCTTCTGGCTGCCCGGCGGGACGGGCGTGGTGTCGTTGACGACGTAGGCGGCGGGCCCGGCGCCCGTGTCCGCGCTCCAGGAGCCGCCCTCGTACGCGACGATCCCCGTCGTCGTCCTGTCGTTGACGACGAGGGACCCGCTGAAGGAGCCCTGCGCGTTCGCGGTCACGGTGGCCGTGTCGGCCGTCTGCCGGTCCCCGGCCCGCCCGGCGAGGGTGACGCTCGCACCCGGCGTGAAGTTGCCGCCGGTGACGGTGACGCCGGCGCCCGGGTCGCCGGAGGCCGAACTCAGCGAAATGGTACGGGTGTTGGCCGGAGTGCCGCTGGTCGCCGTGACGGTCTCGGAGACCGGGGCGGGCGGGGTGGTGACCGTGCAGGGGGTGTCCAGCTCCATGATGTAGCTGGTGTGGATGTTGTAGTCGCCCGGCGAGAGGGTGATCCGGCCCGGCTTGGTGACGGTGAACGTGCCGGTCATGGAGAAGGACGGGAACGCGGCCTTCCCGGGGACCGGCGGGTTCTTCTTCGGCCCGGCGACCGTCACGTCCCCCGTCTGCGCACCGCCGAGGGTGACCTTCCCGGTCGGGGTCATGATGTCGGCGGGCAGGGCGAGTTCGGTGGGGTTGGCCGCGGCGGCCGTGACCACGGTGTACGTGACGGTGACGGTGTCGCCGACCTTCGGGCTGGTGTTGTCCACCGAGACACCGGCGGTGGTCGTGCCGTCGATCGGCGGCAGGCCCGCGACGGCGGGCGGGATGCAGTGCGTGGCGAAGTCCACGTTCGTACCGGCGGCACCGGCCGGACACGCCAGCGCACCGCCCGCGGTGACCGCGAGGGCGGTCGCCCCGAACAGTGTGATCCAGCGCCGTCGCAGGGATCTTCGTGAGCTTGGGGGTGTGGCACCCATGGGCCCCCTCCTGAGGGTTGCGGGCGCAGCGGCTCGGCTGCGCCGACAGGGGGCATTGATGTGGAGCCGGGGTGAGAAGTCAATGGAGATGCCGCAGAAATCTGACGGATCATCAGCTTCTGCGGCATCCATGGGATTTCCGGCCCGAACCGGAACAGATCGCTCAGGCCGGCCCGGTTCGGCCGTTCGCGGGCGTCAGTCGAAGACGAAGGGACCGGGGGACTGCGGGCCGTTCGCCGTACAGGTCACGGTGACCCCGAAGATCACCATCTTCAGCGTGCCGCCATTGGCGTCCAGGCTGTCACCGGAGGCGACGGTGCCGGGCAGCGGGCCGACGCTGACCGAGTCGCCGGCGCTCATGGCGGGGTTCTTGGTCCCGCTGAAGACGACCGAGCCGCCGCCGGACTTGGCCATGGTGAGGGTGGAGGAGATGGAGTCCGCCGCCACGGCGACCGGCGCCGTGATCGCGGAGGAACTGAGGGAGATGGTGGCCGAGGTGCCGCTCTGGGTGGCGGTCAGCGTCGCCGATCCGCCGCCGAAGACGCCGCAGCTCGCGGTGATGGTCGCCGTCTGTGGGGTGACGGCGGCCGCGGAGGGGGCGAAGGCGAGACCGGTGACCGCGAGGGCCCCGGCGGCCAGTGCCGCACCCATTGCCGTGCGCTTGCCTCTCATGGAGATCCGCTTCCCTTCCCTGGTGGGGAGTGCCAAGTGGGGGGACCGACGGACAAGAGGCCTGAGCAGGCGGGTGCGGGCGCGCTGCAGGGCGGTGCGGATCTGACGGTCCGTCGGAAAGTTACGGCTCCATTGATGCGCAGGGGCAGGAACCGAACAAGGTTGAATTCCAGCCGACCTTTCGTTCGGCGGCCGTCGCCCGCATCGGCACCAGGACAGAGCCGTGGTCAGCCCGCGGAGACGGTGCTCCGGACGGTTCCGTCCGGCCCGGCGAGCAGGACCGGGGTCTGCGGCCCGCCGAGGTCGGACACGGCGTCCAGGTCCTGTGCCGGCACGGACTCCGCCTCGCTCACCACGGCCGCCGCCTCCAGGGACGTCGCCCCGGAGGCCACCGCCATGGCGACGGCCGTACGCAACGCGCTCAGCCGCAGCGACGCGAGCTCCACCGACCCGGCGACATACGTCCGCCCGGTCTCGTCCCGTACGGCGGCCCCCTCGGGCACACCGTTGCGGGCCCGCGCGGAACGGGCCAGGGTCACGATCTTGCGGTCCTCGGGATCAAGCGCGCTGCTCTCGGTCATGCCCCTAGCTTAGAGATCCACGCGCCGGCGGCACCGCCCGGGAGACCGAGTCCGCCTGCCGGGCGGGCGGCGCTACCCCAGCCACCCCCGCAGCAGTTCCTCCCGCTCCGGCCCGCGGGGGGATCCCCCCTCCCACGCGCGGCCCCACTGCGACATCGCCGCCAGCGTCGTCTCCATCGTCGCGGCGCCCTCCGTGAGACGGGCCAGAAGGGCCTGGGAGATGTCGGCCTCGCTCCGGGCGTAGCCGACGGCCGCGGCGACGTGGGCGGGCAGCTGGTGCTCGCCGTCGGACGCCTCCACACGGACTGTCATGAGCGGCGGGGCGTCGTCCCCCCAGGCCGAGCCGAGGGGCGTGGCCAGCTCCAGCACCGTGTTCAGCGCCAGGTCCTTGACCGCGTTCACCTGCCGCAGCAGCGACTTCACGGGAACGTCCGCCACCGTCAGGGCGCGCACGTCCTCCCACAGGTGGAGGCCGGACCGCCCGTCGCCGAGCGCCACCACGCCCTCGGGGGTCAGCCGCACCCCGGGAGCCAGGCCGGCCGGCTTCGCGCCCACGTACAAGCGATCCAGAACAGGCCGACCATGGCCACGGGTTGCCCACTTCCCCCGAACGATCAGATCCTCCCCCGCAGCGCGCGCGGGAGTCCGGAAGTTCCCGTACCCGACCGGGCTCAGTCCAGGGTCTGCACGATCCCGCTGCGCGCGGCTGTGTGCAGCACGCGCCCGCGCGCGCCGTTGACCAGCGGCAGGAAGGGCGCGACGTGCCCGCACTCGACGTCGGCGACGATCGGCACCCCGAGCGGGCCGAGCGCGTCGAGCACGGCCTCGTGCTGGGTGAGGGTGCGGCTGTCGGGGGCGTGGGTGCGGCCGACGAGGACGGCGGCGGCGCGGTCGAAGAAGCCGGCGAGACGCAGGCCGTGCAGCTGGCGGCAGATGGTGAACGCGTTGCCCTCGCAGGCCTCGACGTAGACCAGCGACGGCGCGTTTCCGGCGAACCGCGAGGTGTCGAGGTACGGGCTGCCGGTGAGCGGGCCGAGGGTCTCGATGCAGCCGCCGATCAGCCGCCCCTCGACATCGACGTCGCCGCTGCCGTCGAGCCGGGTCCAGGTGCCCTCGGCGTCCAGCGTGAACTCCCGTACCTCCGGGTGTCGTTGCCAGTCGTCGTACCCCCCGGACCGGTACCGCCCGGGCGGGGTCTGGGTGAACGGCTCGCCCTGCGGCGCGGCCACGATGTCGAGCCAGGACCGCAGCCCCTCGGGCACCCGGTACGGCGTGTCCATGAGGTTGCCGCCGTGCACGGTCGCGACCCCGGTGAGCAGGGTCAGCGGGGTGATCACGGTCGACATGTCCGAGTAGCCGACGACCCAGGTCGGCTCGGCCCGCCCGATCGCCTCGAAGTCGAGCAGCGGCAGCAGGTCGATCGCGGTCTCCCCGCCCCACGGAGGCACCACGGCCCGGATCGTCGGGTCGGTCAGCATGCCGGTGAGCTCGGCGGCGCGCTCGGCGGCCGGGGCGCTGACGTGTGTCGAGCCGTCCATGCACCGCCCGACCACCACCTCGTACCCACGCGCCTCGATCTCCCGGACCGCGACGTCGAGCCGCCCCCGAAGTTCCTTGGCCACTCCGCTGGACGGAGAGGTCACACCGACACGGTCACCGGGGCGCAGGGGGCGCGGGTATCGAACAGTCATGGGCCCGATCCTTCCGGCGCCCGGCGGGGCCGGCAACGCGATTACGGCCGGTCCAGCCGCAGCCGCTCCGCTCGTGGCAGGCTCGCGACGACCAGGTCGTAGGAGTCCTCGATCAGCTCCCGGAGCAGCCGCGGCGGCAGTCCGCCGTCCACCGTCACGGTGTTCCAGTGGCGCTTGTTCATGTGCCAGCCGGGGACGATCAGGCCCTCGTGCTCGACGCGCAGCCGGACGGCGTCCTCCGGGTCGCACTTGAGGTTGACCGTCAGGGGCCGCCCGGCGAGGTGCGTCAGGGCGAACATCTTGCCCAGCACCTTGAAGACCGAGGTCTCCGGGTTGAACGGGAAGTCCTCCACGGCCGCGTTGAAGGACAGGCAGAAGGCGCGCAGTTCCTCGGGGGTCACCCGGCTCCCTCCTCCGTGGCCCGCCCGCCCTTCCCGGAGGGTTCGACCAGGACCGTGACGATCTTGTTGCGGCGGCCGGCGGCGGCTTCCGCCGTGAGCTTCAGGCGGCGCTCGTCGGGCAGTTCGACCTCGGCGGACGCGCCCGCGATGGGCACGCGGCCGAGGGCCTTGGCGAGGAGTCCGCCGACCGTCTCCACGTCCTCGTCGTCGTACTCGTCCAGCCCGTACAGCTCGCCGAGGTCGGTGATGTCGAGGCGGGCGGTGACCCGGTAGCGGTCGTCGCCGAGCTCCTCGACGGGCGGCAGTTCGCGGTCGTACTCGTCGGTGATCTCGCCGACGATCTCCTCCAGGATGTCCTCGATGGTGACGATGCCGGCGGTGCCGCCGTACTCGTCGATGACGACGGCGACGTGATTGCGGTCCTTCTGCATCTCGCGCAGCAGGTCACCGGCGTTCTTCGTGTCGGGCACGAAGACGGCGGGCCGCATCGCGGTCGACACGACGTCGTTCTCGGACTCGCGGTTGATGTGCGTCTTGCGGACCAGGTCCTTCAGGTACACGACCCCGACGATGTCGTCCTCGCTCTCGCCGGTGACCGGGATCCGGGAGAAGCCCGAGCGGAGCGCCAGCGTCAGCGCCTGGCGGATGGTCTTGAAGCGCTCGATGGTGATCAGGTCGGTCCTCGGCACCATCACCTCGCGCACGAGCGTGTCTCCGAGCTCGAAGACCGAGTGCACCATCCGGCGCTCCTCGTCCTCGATCAGCGACTCCTGCTCGGCGAGGTCGACCAGCGCGCGCAGCTCCGCCTCGGAGGCGAACGGGCCGCGCCTGAAGCCCTTGCCCGGGGTGAGGGCGTTGCCGATGAGGATGAGGAGGTACGGGATCGGGCCCATCACGCGCGCGAGCGGCAGCAACACGTAGGCCGCCGCCGTCGCGGTGTTGAGGGGGTGCTGGCGGCCGATGGTGCGCGGCGACACGCCGACCGCGACGTACGACACCAGCACCATGACCCCGATGGCGACCAGCAGGGCCTCCCAGGTGGCGGTGAACTCCTTCAGGCAGGCGTACGTCACCAGGGCCGCGGCCGCCATCTCGCAGGCGACGCGGACCAGCAGGGCCACGTTCAGATAGCGGGTGGGGTCGGCGGCGACCTGGGCGAGCCCGGCGCTGCCGCGCCGGCCGGCCTTGACGGCCTCCTCGGCGCGGAAGCCGGAGACGCGCGCGAGGCCCGCCTCCGCGCAGGCGGCGAGCCAGGCGACGACGACCAGCGCGATCGCGCCGATCACGATCTGCGGGGACACGGGAGACGACCGATCCGCTTACGAGACCGTGGGCGCCGGGGACGGGCCGGTCAGGCCCTGCTCGCCGCGCCATCCGTCGACAATGGCGGCCTGCAGCCCGAACATCTCGGCCTTCTCGTCGGGCTCCTCGTGGTCGTACCCGAGCAGGTGCAGCACGCCGTGGACGGTGAGCAGCTGGAGCTCCTCGTCCATGGAGTGCTGCGTCGGAGCCTCGGCCCCCTGCTTGGCGGCGACCTCCGGGCACAGCACGATGTCGCCGAGCAGGCCCTGCGGCGGCTCGTCGTCGTCCTTCGACGGCGGCCGCAGCTCGTCCATCGGGAACGACATGACATCGGTCGGCCCGGGCAGGTCCATCCACTGGATGTGCAGTTGCTCCATGGCGTCGGCGTCCACGACGATCACCGAGAGCTCGGAGAGCGGGTGGATGCGCATCCGTGCGAGTGCGTAGCGGGCGATGTCGAGGATCGCCTGCTCGTCGACCTCGGTTCCGGACTCGTTGTTGACGTCGATCGACATGGTCGTGCTGGTCTACTTCCCCTTGGAGCCCTTGGCACCGGACTTGCCGTGGCCGCCCTTGTGGGTGCCGTTCTCGGTGCCGTGCTTGCTGTCGTACAACTCGTACGCGTCGACGATACGGCCCACCAGCTTGTGCCGTACGACATCGTGGGACGACAGCCGGGAGAAGTGGACGTCCTCGACGCCCTCCAGGATGTCCTGCACCTGCCGCAGACCGGACTTCGTGCCGTTCGGCAGGTCGACCTGCGTCACGTCACCGGTGATGACGATCTTCGAGTCGAAGCCGAGCCGGGTGAGGAACATCTTCATCTGCTCGGGGCTCGTGTTCTGGGCCTCGTCCAGGATGATGAAGGCGTCGTTGAGCGTGCGGCCGCGCATGTAGGCGAGCGGCGCGACCTCGATCGTCCCGGCCGCCATCAGCCGCGGGATCGAATCCGGGTCGAGCATGTCGTGCAGCGCGTCGTAGAGCGGGCGCAGGTACGGGTCGATCTTCTCGTAGAGCGTGCCGGGCAGGAAGCCCAGCCGCTCGCCGGCCTCGACCGCGGGACGGGTGAGGATGATGCGGTTGACCTGCTTGGACTGGAGGGCCTGGACGGCCTTGGCCATGGCCAGGTAGGTCTTTCCGGTACCGGCGGGGCCGATGCCGAAGACGATCGTGTGCTGGTCGATCGCGTCGACGTACCGCTTCTGGTTGAGGGTCTTCGGGCGGATCGTGCGGCCTCGCGAGGACAGGATGTTCTGCGTCAGCACCTGGGCCGGGGTCTCCGGGCCGTCGCTCGTCCCGTTCTCGCTCGCCTTCAGCATGGCGATCGAGCGTTCCACTGCGTCCTCCGTCATCGGCTGCCCGGTGCGGAGCACCAGCATCATCTCGTCGAACACGCGCGAAATGAGGGCGACGTCGTCCGCATCGCCGACCGCGCTGATCTCATTGCCCCGGACATGGATGTCGGCCGCCGGGAAGGCCCTCTCTATGACGCGCAGGAGGGAGTCGCCAGAACCCAGCACGGTCACCATGGGGTGCTGGGCGGGGACGGTGAACTGCGCTCTCGCCTGCTCCTGCGCGGGGGTGGTGTGAGCTGTGGATGTCTGTGTCATGGGCCGGCGCTGAAGGCCTGCGCTTCCTCCTCGTCACGGCCGCCTGGCTGAGGGCGGCCTCGCGACTCCAGAGTACGACGGGGGGCTGACAACACCGTAGGACTTTTCCCGGACCTCCATGACCCGCCCGTCAGCCCGAGCGCCGGAACCCGATCGTCGGCACCGCCCGCCGCAGCGGCCACGGCCGGTCCAGCTCCTCCGGGACGAGCCCGTCGAGGAAGGCGTACCGCCGCAGGGCCGCCGGGTCCTGCCCGGGAAGGGCCTGCACCCGGCGCCACCACGCCCCGATCTCGGACCACCCCGGCGCCGACAGGGACCCCCCGAACTCCTGCACCGACAGGGCCGCCGTCAGCCCCGCGAACGCCAGCCGGTCGGCCAGCGGCCAGCCCGCGAGGGACCCGGTCACGAAGCCGGCGACGAACACGTCCCCCGCCCCGGTCGGGTCCAGCGCCTCCACGGCGATCGCGGGCACCTCCGCCGCCTCCCCCGTCCGCCGGTCCACCGCGTACGCCCCCTCCGAGCCCAGCGTCACGACGGCCACCGGCACGTACGCGGTCAGCGCGTGGGCGGCCACGCGGGGGCAGCCGGCCCCGGTGTAGCGCTTCGCCTCCTCCGCGTTCGGCAGGAACGCCTCGCAGTGCTCCAGGTCGGCCAGGCTCGACAGATCCCAGGCCCCGGTGTCGTCCCAGCCGACGTCGGCGAAGATCCGGGTGCCCTCGCGGGCGGCCTGCGCGATCCAGGGCGCGCGCGTGCCCGGCGTCAGCGACGCCACGGCGGCACGCGCGCGGGGCGGTCGGTCCGGCGTGCCCTCCCGGAGGAACGCGGCCCCGGAGGGCGGCTCGTGCCCGTGGGACACCATCGTCCGCTCGCCCTCGTACGCCATCGACACCGTCACCGGCGAGTGCCAGCCGGGCACGGTCCGCGAGGCCGTGAGGTCGATGCCCTCGCCCTGTGCCAGCGCGTCCCAGCAGTACTCGCCGTAGTGGTCGTCGCCGAAGGCCGCCGCGAGGGAGGTCCGCAGGCCGAGCCGGGCCAGGGCGGTGGCCATGTTGGCGACCCCGCCGGGGCTGGAGCCCATGCCCCGGGCCCAGGACTCGGTGCCGCGCACGGGCGCCGTGTCCAGGCCGGTGAAGATGATGTCGAGGAAGACCGTGCCGGTCAGGTAGACGTCCCAGGGCGGGTCGCCGGGTGCGCGCAGCGCGGCGAGCGGGTCGACGTCGGCCCGTCGGCTCCCGGCCCGGGTGAGGTGGTCCGGTTCCTCTGCGGCGATGGCGTGCGAGGGGGTCACGGTGCGCTCCCTGACGTGGTGCGGGTCTGGCCAGTGTGCACCAGGGAGCGCTCCGCACGAGGGGCATACGGGGGGATATGCGCGGGGTGTGTACGGGGTGTGCGCGCGGTATGCCCCGGGTTACCAGCGCGGCATCACCGGCTGCCGCCACCCGGGCTCGCCGGTCCGCATCGCCGCCGCGTCGTCGCGGTCGCGCAGCGTGCCGTCGTCCTCGGTCCACCTGCGGTGCAGCCGCTCCAGTTCGTCGCGGTCGAGGGTGACGCCGAGGCCCGGCGCGTCGGTCACGGCGACCCGGCCGCCGTCGAAGGCGACCCGCTCGGTGAGGACGTCCTCGGACTGCCAGGGGTAGTGGGTGTCGCAGGCGTGGTGGAGGTTCGGGACGGTGGCGGCGACCTGGGTCATCGCGGCGAGGCTGATGCCGAGGTGGGTGTTGGAGTGCATGGACACCCCGACCCCGAACGCGGCGCAGATCGCGGCGAGTTCACGGGTGCCCCGCAGCCCGCCCCAGTAGTGGTGGTCGGAGAGGACCACCTGGACGGCGTCCTTCGTGAACGCCTCCTTGATCTCCCCGAAGGTGGTCACGCACATGTTGGTCGCGAGCGGCACCTGCGTGCCCGCCGAGACCTGCGCCATGGCCGGGGTGCCCAGCGTCGGGTCCTCCAGGTATTCGAGGACGTCGCCGAGTTCCTTCGCCACCTTCAGCGAGGTCTCCACGGACCAGGCGCCGTTGGGGTCGAGGCGCAGCGGGTGCCCGGGGAAGGCCTCGGCGAGGGCGCGGACGGCCGCGATCTCCTCGTCGGGCGGGAAGACACCGCCCTTGAGCTTGAAGGAGGTGAAGCCGTAGCGGTCCTTGAACGTCCGCGCCTGCGCCACGACTCCGGCCGGGTCGAGGGCGGCGCCCCAGTCGTCGGGCTCGGCGGTGACGCCCGCCGGGTGGCCGGCCCACTTGTAGAACAGGTAGGCGCTGTACTCGACGGAGTCGCGCAGCCTGCCGCCGAGCAGCGCGTGCACGGGCAGGCCGAGCGCCCTGCCCTGGGCGTCGAGGCAGGCGACCTCGAAGGCGGAGAGCACGGACAGCCGCAGTTTGTCGGCGCTCTGCACGCCGCGCAGCCCGCCCGCGTCGACCTGCCCCTGGACCCGGGACGCGTCCACGCCGAGGTCGAGCGCGAACAGCCCGTTCACATCCATGACCGATCGCCCGGTGAGCCGCTCGGCCAACGGGCGGGCGATCTCCAGGTACTTGGTGTCGCCGTAGGTCTCGCCGAGCCCGGTGATCCCGTCGGCGGTGACGATCTCCACGATCAGCCGGGGGGTGTACGGCTGGTGCACGCCCTGGGTGTTGAGCAGCGGCGCGTCGGCCACCAGGATCGGCGTCAGGCGCACCTCGGCGATGGTCAGGTCACGGGTCGGTGCGGTCGTCGCGGTCGTCACAGGGCGGCTCCTACGAGGTCGAGTCCGGTGGTGAGCAGGGCCTTGAGGCCGGCGAGGTCGGCGGGCGCGGGGTCGGCGAGCGGGGCGCGCACGGGTCCGACGCGCTGTCCGCGCAGCCGGGCCGCCGCCTTCACCAGGGACACGGCGTACCCGGGCGCGCGGTCGCGCAGTTCGACGAGGGGGACGTAGAACTCCCGCAGCAGTTCGTCCATGGTCCCCCGGTCGCCGTCGCCGAGCGCCGTGAAGAAGGCGCCGGCGATCTCGGGGGCGAAGGCGTGCACGGCGGAGGAGTAGGCGGGGACTCCGACGGCGGCGTAGGCGCGGGCCTGGATCTCGGCGGTGGCGGCGCCGTTGAAGAAGAGGAAGCCGTCGGGGGCGGCGAGG
The DNA here is from genome assembly GCF_001866665.1 of Streptomyces monashensis. Lineage (GTDB taxonomy): Bacteria > Actinomycetota > Actinomycetes > Streptomycetales > Streptomycetaceae > Streptomyces > Streptomyces monashensis. Next base: position 14,425 of record NZ_MLYO01000063.1, read on the forward strand.
GTGAGGCGCTGGAGCCGGTCGAGGTCGCTGTGGCCGTCCTTGAGTCCGATGACGTTCGGGATGCCCGCGATGCGCCGCAACGCCTCGATGCCGTAGGCGACTTGGCCGCGCTGGTAGGCGATCAGGGGCAGCCGGGTGCGGGCGGCGAGCCGCTCCAGCTGGGCGGCGAGGCCGGACTGCGGGGCCTCGACGAGGTAGTGGGGCAGGGTGAGCAGGGCGTCGGCGCCGGCCTCCTCGGCGATCCGCGCGAACCGGGCGGCCTGCGCCCAGCCGTACCCGGTCCCGGCCACCACGGGCACCTGCCCGGCCGCCTCCTCCACGGTGATCGAGACGACCGTCCGGTACTCCTCCTCGTCCAGCGAGAAGAACTCCCCGGTGCCGCAGGCGGGGAAGACGGCGCCGGGACCGGTGGCGAGCCGGCCGGCGACATGGGCGCGGAAGCCGTCGGGGTCGAGGGAGCCGTCGTCGTGGAAGGCGGTGAGCGGGAAGGACAGCACACCCCGTGTCATGCCCTCCCGCAAGCGCCGCGCCACATGCTGCGGACTCGGGTCGCCATCCACCGTGAGCATCTCCTCTTCTGAATATTGTCCATATATGAGAACAGCTGTCGAAGATTCCGACTACCCCCACCAGCACCCTGCAAACCGGAAAGTGACTCGGATCACCCGACCCCGCCTTCTTCAAGCCCCGCCCGCTTGATACAACTTGCTCGCCTCCCCCTCTCCCCCTGTCGAGCCACGGCTCCTCACGCATGCCCTGGAAACGCCCGTGCCCGCCCCCCGCACCCTGCCCTGGCCCCTCGTCGCCCTCTTCACGGCCGGCTATCTCGCCCCCTACCTGCTGCCGACCACCGTCGGCCGACTCGGCAGCGGGCTTCCGCTGACCGCCACCCAGGCCGGGGCCATCGGCAGTGCCCTGCTGCTGAGTTCGGCGACGGCGGGCTTCCTGCTCGCGTCCCGGGTGGACCGGATCGGCGCCCGCACCCTGGCCCGCGCCGGCCTCGCGCTCGTCGTCCTCGGCTACGGCGGCGCCGCCCTCGCCGGCGTCGTACCGGTCGTCGTCGCGGGCGCGGTCCTCGGCGGCCTCGGCTCGGGCACGGTCACGGCGGTCGCCGCGAGCGGCATCGCCGCCCAGAGAGACCCGCACCGGGTCACGACGCTCGGCCTGCTCGGCGTCTCGGCGCTCGCCGGGGCCCTGTACCTGGCCATCCCCCGGCTCGGACCCGGGCACGGCTCGCCGCTGGCCGCGATCGCGCTCACCGCGCTCGCCGTCTGGCCGCTCACCGGCCGGCTGTCCGGCCCCACGACACCGGCCCGTACGGCCGCCGTTCCGCACGGCCGGCTTCCGCACCTGCGCGCGGGTCTGCTGCTGGCCGCCGCCCTGACCTGCTGGTCCCTCGCCCAGAACTCCCTGTGGGGGGTCAGCGGCCGGATCGGGCTCGTCCAGGCGCACCTCACCGAGGTGGGCGTCGGCGCGGTGTTCGCGGTCGCGCTCGGCGCCGGGCTGCTCGGGGTGCTGGGCGCGGGCGTGCTCGGCTCCCGGCTGGGCCGCGCGCTGCCCATCGGGGCCGGTACGGCCCTGATCGCCGGGTGCATCGCGCTGAGCGCGTCGGCCCGGGACCTGTCCGCCTTCGCGGCCGGCGAGATCTCCTGGAACCTGCTCTACCCGGTGGTCCTGTCGTACGTCCTCGGCCTCGCCGCCTCCCTCGACCCGCGCGGCCGCTGGGCGGTCCTGGTCGGCTCGGCCTCCTCGCTGGGCACGGCGGCGGGCCCGCTGGCCGGGAGCGTGCTGGCGTCGGGGGTGGGCTTCCCGGTCATGGGCGACGTGCTGGCCGCCGGGCTGCTGCTGATCGCCGTCCCGATGACGGCGGTGGCGCTGCGCACGGGCAGGCGCCCCCTGCCGGTGACGGACCTGCCCGTCGTGGAACTCCCGGTGGAGACGCCAGCCCTCTCCGCACAGCGGGCTTACGACACCGCGTCGCCCGCGAACTCGTAGGCGTCGACCTCGGCCAGGCAGCGCGCCCGCCGCTCCTCGTCGTCCTCCAGGAAGGAGGCGAGGAAGGAGTTGCGGGCCAGTTCGCGCAGCCGGTCCTCGGTCAGGCCGAGGGTGTGGTGCACGGCCGCGAAGTTGTCGCCCGCGTAGCCGCCGAAGTAGGCCGGGTCGTCGGAGTTGACCGTGCACACGAGGCCGGCGTCGAGCATGGCCGGCAGCGGGTGGTCGGCGAGCGTGTCGACCGTCCGCAGCCGGACGTTGGACAGCGGGCACAGGGTCAGCGGGATCCGCTCCCGGACCAGCCGCTCGACCAGCGCCGGGTCCTCCATGCAGCGCAGCCCGTGGTCGACGCGTTCGACGCCGAGCGCGTCCAGGGCCTCGGTGATGTACGCCGGCGGCCCCTCCTCACCGGCGTGCGCCACGCGCCGCAGCCCGAGCGCGGCGGCGGCCTCGTACACCTCGCGGAACTTCACCGGCGGATGCCCGACCTCGGCGGAGTCGAGCCCGACACCGGTGATCCGGTCCAGGTACGGCCGCGCCGCGTCGAGCGTCCGCAGGGCCGACTCGGCGGACTCGTCACGCAGGAAGCAGAGGATGAGCCGGGTGGAGATCCCGTGGTTCTCCTCGCTGCTGCCGAGCGCCCGCCACAGCCCCTCCACGACGGTGCCCATGGACACGCCCCGGGCGAGGTGGGCCTGCGGGTCGAAGAAGATCTCCGCGTGCCGGACGCCCTGCGCGGCGGCGCGGGCGAGGTAGGCGTTCGCCAGGTCCGCGAAGTCCTGTTCGGTGCGCAGGACGGCCATCAGCTCGTAGTACAGGTTCAGGAAGGACTGGAGGTCCTCGAAGTCGTACGCCTTGCGCAGCTCGTCGGTGTCCGCGTACGGCAGGGTCACGCCATTGCGGGCGGCCAGCTCGAACGCCAGCTCCGGCTCCAGGGTGCCTTCGATGTGGAGGTGCAGTTCTGCTTTCGGGAGGGGCATCGACGTATCGTACGGGGGCTCTACCGCTGTTTCGCGTCAGCGCCGCTTCGGCACCGGCACGCGCAGCAGATCGTGCGCCACGGTCAGTTCGCCCTCGAAACCGGCGGCCCGCGCCTGCCGCTCGAACTCCTCCGGCTCGGCGTAGCGCTGGCTGAAGTGGGTCAGGACGAGGTGCCGCACGCCCGCGTCCCGGGCGACGGCGGCGGCCTGCCCGGCGGTCAGGTGACCGTGTTCCACGGCGAGTGCGGCGTCCTCGTCCAGGAAGGTCGACTCGATCACGAGCAGGTCGCAGCCCTCCGCGAGCGCGTGCACGCCGTCGCAGAGCCGGGTGTCCATGACGAAGGCGAACCGCTGTCCGCGCCGTACCTCGCTGACGTCCTCCAGCCTGACGTCCCCGATCCGCCCCTCGCGCTGCAGCCGGCCGACGTCCGGCCCCTTGACGCCGTGCATGGCGAGCCGGTCGGGCAGCATCCGGCGGCCGTCGGGCTCGATGAGGCGGTAGCCGTAGGACTCGACCGGGTGGGACAGTCTGCGGGCCTCCAGGGTGTACGACGAGGTCACCGCGAGGATGCCGTCGGCGGCGACGGGCGCCTCGGTGATGCCGACCGTCTCCCGGTAGGCCGTCGCGTACCGCAGCCGGTCGAAGAAGCGCTGGCCGGAGCGCGGGTAGTGCGCGGTGACCTCGTGCGGCACCTGGTCGAGGTTGATCCGCTGGATCACGCCGGCGAGGCCGAGGCAGTGGTCGCCGTGGAAGTGTGTGACGCAGACGCGGTTCAGGTCGTGGGCGGCGACCCCGGCGCGCACCATCTGGCGCTGTGTGCCCTCGCCGGGGTCGAACAGGATGCCCGTGCCGTCCCAGCGCAGCAGGTAGCCGTTGTGGTTGCGGTGCCGGGTCGGGACCTGGCTGGCGGTGCCGAGGACCACCAGTTCACGTACGGACACGATGAGTTACCCGGGGGGCCATTCCAGGCCGCGGCCGCCGAGGACGTGGGCGTGGGCGTGGAAGACGGTCTGGCCGGCGCCGGAGCCGGTGTTGAAGACGGTGCGGTAGCTCTCCAGCTTTTCCTCCTCGGCGACCTCGCCGATGGTGCGGAGGACGTCGGCCGCGCTCCGCGGGTCGCCCGCGCCGAGCGACGCCGCGTCCGGGTAGTGGACCTTGGGGATCACCAGGATGTGGGTCGGCGCCTGGGGGTTTATGTCCCGGAAGGCGACGGTGGTGTCCGTCTCGCGGACGATCGTCGCCGGGACGTGTCCCGCGACGATCTTGCAGAACAGGCAGTCGTCCTGCGGTTCGCCGGCCATACGCGTGCGCTCGCTTTCGCCAGTGATCGATACGGGGGCCAATCGTAGTCGTTCGGGTGCGGCCCGGTGGGGGCCGTTCGCGCCCCCGCGGCGGAGCCGCACATCGATACGGCCCCGCGCCCCTAAGTCGGCAGCCCCGGGGGCGTCTTCGCGGGTGCCGCTTCCAAGGCCTCGAGCGCCAGCCCGATCGCCGCGTCGAGCTGCGCGTCCGTGCCCGATGCCCAGTCCTGGGGACGCTGGACGACCTCCACGTCCGGGTCCACGCCGTGGTTCTCCACGTCCCAGCCCAGGCCCTCCAGCCAGATCGCGTACTTCGGCTGGGTGACCAGGGTGCCGTCGAGCAGGTGGTAGCGGCTGTCGATGCCGATGACGCCGCCCCAGGTGCGGGTGCCGACGACCGGGCCGATGCCGAGGGCCCTGATCGCCCCGTTGACGATGTCGCCGTCGGAGCCGGAGAACTCGTTGGCGACGGCGACGACCGGACCGCGCGGGGCGTCGACGGGGTAGCTGGTGGGGCGCATGCCGCGCGGGACGTCCCAGCCGATGACGCGGCGGGCGAGTTTCTCGACCACGAGCTGGGAGGTGTGGCCGCCGCGGTTCTCGCGGACGTCGACCACCAGGCCCTCACGGGCGACCTCGACACGCAGGTCGCGGTGGATCTGGGCCCAGCCGGGGGCCTGCATGTCGGGGACGTGGAGGTAGCCGAGGCGGCCGGCGGAGGCCGCGTGGACGTGGGCGCGGCGGCCGGTGACCCAGGCGTGGTAGCGCAGGGGTTCCTCGTCGGCGAGGGGGACGACGACCGTGTGCCGGGGTTCGCCGCCGCCCGCCGGGGAGACGGTCAGCTCGACCGGGCGGCCCGCCGTGCCGACGAGGAGCGGGCCCGGTCCCGTCACCGGGTCGACCGGGTGGCCGGCGACCGCGATGATCGCGTCGCCGGGGCGGACCGCGACGCCGGGCGCGGCGAGCGGGGAGCGGGCGTCCGGGTCGGAGGTCTCCGACGGCAGGATGCGGTCGATGCGCCAACTGCCGTCCTCGTGGCGGGAGATGTCGGCGCCGAGCAGTCCGTGCCGGGCGCCGCCGCGGCCGCCGGCGGGGATGACGTAGGCGTGCGAGGTGCCGAGTTCGCCCTGCACCTCCCAGAGCAGGTCGGTCAGGTCGCTGTGGGTGGCGAGGCGGGCCAGCAGGGGGCGGTAGCGGGAGAGGACGGCCGTCCAGTCGGTGCCGCCCAGGTCGGGGCGCCAGAAGTGGTCGCGCATGAGGCGGCCGGTCTCGTCGTACATCTGGCGCCACTCGGCGACCGGGTCGAGGGTCTGCCGGACCCGGGCGAGGTCGACGGTGACGCTGGTGTCGCCGTCGTCGTCGGTGCCGGTGCGGCGGTCGCCCGGCACGACGCGCAGCCGCTCGTCGCTCCACAGCAGGACGCGTTTGCCGTCGCCGCTGACCTCGAAGTGGTCGGCGTCGGAGGCCAGTTGCTCCAGGCGCCGCTGGGCGAGGTCGTAGCGCTCCAGCTCGGTGTGCGGGTCGGGGTCCTCCGGGTGGGCGCGGGCGGAGCCGAGGACACCGTGCACGGGGTGGCGCAGCCACAGGACGCCGTCCTTGGCCGCGCGGAGGGTGGAGTAGCGCCCCGCCTCCACCGGGAAGGGCACGATGCGGTCGGCGAGGCCCTCCAGGTCGATGCGGGTGGCGGGGGTGCCCTCGCTGTCCGGGGTCTCGTCCTTGTCCGGGGTCTCGAAGGGGCGGCCGTGCCGCTGCGGGCCGAAGGGCGAGGGCGTGGTGGCCGCCAGGGTGATCAGGTGCGGGCGGGCGCCGACGACGAAGGCGAGGTCGAAGACGTGCTCGTCGTAGACCGGGTCGAAGGCGCGATTGGACAGGAACGCCAGGTGCTTGCCGTCGAGGGTGAAGGCGGGGGCGTAGTCCATGAAGCGCAGCGGGGTCGCCTCGGTGACCGAGAGGTCGGTGGTGTGGGCGAGGCGCAGCTGGGAGAGCGGGCGGGGGCCGGGGTGGGCCCAGGCGAGCCAGGCGGAGTCGGGTGAGAAGGCGAGGCCGCTGACCTCGCCGTCGTCGCTGTGGTCGACCTCGCGGACCTCGCCGGTCTCGCGCTCGACGAGCAGCAGCCGTCCGTCGTGCGCGGCGACGGCGGCACGGCTGCCGTCGGGGGCCATGGCCAGCTCCAGGACCCGGCCGAGCTGTCCGGCGGCGAGGCGGCGCGGGGTGGCGCCGGGCACGTTGCCGGTGGCGGGGGCGAACTCCAGGGCGTCGTCGCCCTCGGCGTCCGTCACCCAGACCACCCACTCCTCGCCGTCGGCGCGGAAGGTGCGGGGCAGCCGGGCGCGCACGCCGGGGGTGGCGGCGAGGGCGCGGGCGGGGCCGGAGCGGTGGGTGACCCAGTGGATCCCGCCGCGCACGCAGACGGCGCTGCCGCGCGCGGTGTGGTCGGGCGACGCCGCCCCGAACCAGCGGGCGGCGTCCACCGGGCGGGGGCGCAGGTCGACGCGGGGCCCGCCGAGGCGGACGTCCAGCCGGCGCGGCTCGGCGCCCTCCAGGTCGTCCAGGAGCCAGAGTTCACCGCCCGAGACGTAGACGACGCGGGTGCCGTCGCCGGCGGCGTGGCGGGCGTAGAAGCCCCCGACCGGGGTGTGGCGGCGCAGGTCGGAGCCGTCGGCGAGGGAGGAGTACAGGGCGCCGGTGCCCTCGTGGTCGGAGAGGAAGGCGAGCCGGTCGCCGGCCCAGACCGGGCACTCCAGGTTCCCGTCGAGCTCGGCATGCAGCCGGACGAACTCCCCGTTCCCCTCCCGGTCGATCCACAACCTGCCCGCCGTGCCGCCCCGGTAGCGCTTCCAGTACGCCGCCTCGCGGCCCATCTGCGCGGACAGCAGCACGGTGGCCGGGCCGGGCGCCACGTCGCCGACCGGGCCGTACGGCAGGGTCTCGGCGGGGCCGCCGTCCAGCGGGACGGCGTGCGCCCAGCTCTGGCGGAAGCTGGGGCGGCCCTGCGCGCTGAGCGCGAGGACCCGCCCGTCGGGGGTCCAGCCGCGCACCTCGGTACGGCGGTTGCCCCAGTACGTCAGCCGCTCGGCGGGGCCGCCGTCGACGGGGGCGACATGCACCTCGGGTGCGCCGTCCCGGGTGGAGGTCCAGGCGAGACGGCGTCCGTCCGGGGATATCCGGGGGTGGGTCACGGGCCGGTTGTCGGCGCTGACCCGCCAGGCGCGACCGCCGTCGACGGGGGCGAGCCATACGTCGTCCTCGGCGACGAAGGTCACCAAGTCGCCGTGCACATGGGGGAATCGGAGATAGCCGTCGGACGCCGAGGTTCCCGTCGTTCCCGTCGTTCCGGTCGTTCCCGTCGAAGCACCCTGAGTCACCCCGTCACTGTACGCAGCGACCGGCGTGCCCCGCCCGGGTTTCGATCACTTGCCCCGGACGGGCCAGCAGGTCGGATCGCCCTTGCACCACAGGGTGCGGGTGACGGTGACCGTGACGGTGGGCTGCCCGCCGCCGGGGTGGTACGTGGGCGGCTCGTACGTCGGTCCGGGCGTGGCGGAGCAGTCGCCGAGCCCGCTGACGTGGAACACCTGCCGGCCCCCGACCCTGGCGGTCAGGCTGCCGCGCACACACGCCCCGCCGACGGCCTCGGTGACCCTCCCGGTGACGGTGATCTTCTTCCCGCTCCTGGTCTCGCCCTGGCACTCGACGGAGACGACGGTGGTCTCGGTCGGCGAGGGCGTGCCCGCCTTCCCGTTGTCGCCGTGGTTCCCGGTGCAGTTGAGCCAACTGACGTCCACATGCTGCTGTTTCAGCCTGGCCGTGGCGGTCGTGCCGGTGGTGTAGGCGGCGGAGGAGGAGTTGAGACCGGTCGGCTGACAGCCCACCAGCGCCCCGCCGGCCACGACGACGACCCCCACCGCACCCGCGACCCGCACCCCGCGCGCCCCGCACCCGATCCGCCCGAAAGCCCCCATGCAGGGCAGACTGCCACCGCCCCGCCCCGGGGGGAAGGCGGCATACGGCCACTCACCCGTTCGGAGTGCCGGGCCTTCCCGTCCGGTGCGGCACACGGCGGACGTAGTGTGGCCGGGTGCGCGGTGAACGCAGGCTCAGGCGGCTCGTGCTGCCGGACGGAACGGTGTGGGGGTGGACGGTCCGGCACCGGCACCGGGACGGCGGCCCCTGCCAGGAGGTGCTGACGCTGTACCTGGACGGGACGCCGGTCCGGATCGTGTTCCCGGGCACGGGTGGCGCCTACGGGCACTACGGTCTCGTCTCCGACCGCCGCGGGAACGCCGTCAATCTGCACGAGCCCGGCGTCGTACGGGCGTTCGTGGACGCGGTGCGGCGCCGGGGAGCCTCGGGCGGTGAGGTGGACGGGTGGGCGCTGCTGCCCGGCGTCGTCGTCAGCCTCGCAGCAGCAGCCACTCCTGAAGCTCCACCAGGTTGCCCTCCGGGTCCTTGAGGTGGGCCACGCGCATGCGGTCGGTCATGGGGGCCGGGCCGTGCAGGACGGTGGCGCCGCGGGCGGTGATCTGCGCGCAGTAGGCGTCGAGGTCGTCCACGCGCAGCACCACCAGGGAGCGGTGGCCGTTGACGGTGTCGCTCAGCTCGTCCAGGATCTCGGCCATCATCGCCCGGTCCTGGAGGGCGATGCCGGCGGAACCGGTGTGCGGGCTGAACTTCTCGTACGGGCCCTCGGTCGCGCCGGACTGCGGCTTCAGGCCGAGGACGTCGGCGTAGAAGTGGTAGCAGGCGGCGAAGTCGGTGACCAGGAGCCGGACTTGGGCGAGTTCCACGGTGTCCCCCAGGTGGGTGTCAGGACCAGCGCCCGGTGCGGCCCAGCAGCAGGGCCGCGGCGGCGGTGCCGGCGGTGGACGTGCGCAGGACGGTGGGCCCGAGGACGTACGGCCGCGCACCGGCCTGCGCGAAGAGCGCCAACTCCTCGGGGGAGACGCCTCCTTCGGGGCCGACGACCAGCACGATCTCGCCCTCGGCGGGGAGTTCGGCGGTGGCGAGGCGTTCCTCGCCGCTCTCGTGGAGGACGGCGGCGAAGTCCGCCGTGGCCACGAGCGCGCCCACCTGCTTGGTGGTCGCCGCGTCCGCGACCTCCGGGAAGCGGACCCGGCGGGACTGCTTGCCGGACTCGCGTGCGGTCGCCCGCCACTTGCCGAGCGCCTTCAGGCCGCGCTCGCCCTTCCACTGGGTGATGCAGCGCGACGCCTGCCAGGGCACGATCGCGTCGACGCCGACCTCGGTCATCGTCTCCACGGCGACCTCGCCCCGGTCGCCCTTGGGCAGGGCCTGGACGACGGTGATGCGCGGGGCGGCCGGCGGCTCCTCGTGGACCGACGCCACGTCCACCACGAGCCGGTCCTTGCCCTCGGCCGCCGTGACGACGCCCTCGGCCCAGCGGCCGAGCCCGTCGGTGAGGACCACGTCCTCGCCGGGCCGCAGCCGCTTCACGGAGACGGCGTGCCGCCCCTCGGGTCCGTCGAGCACGAACTCCGGCCCGGCGAGGTCGAGTCGGTCCACCACGAAGACGGGTGCGGTCATCGCGCGTCACCTCCGGCCGACAACGCTGTCCGGGCGGCGGCGAGTTCGGCCGCCAGCACCTCCACCAGCTCTCCGGCGGGCAGCTCCCGGGCGAGCCGGTGGCCCTGGCCCGCGAACAGCGACATGCCCTGCGCGTCCCCGGCCCTGGCGGCGGCCTTGCGCAGCGGCGAGGTCAGATGGTTGACCTCGGGGTAGGCGGCGGGGGCGTACGGGCCGTGCTCGCGCACGAAGCGGTTGACCAGTACGCGCGCCGGGCGGCCCGAGAACGCGCGGGTCAGCTCGGTGCGCGCGTACAGGGGGTTGGTCAGCGCCTGCTTGTGCAGGGCGTGGGCGCCGGACTCGGGGGTGGCGAGGAACGCGGTGCCCAGCTGGGCCGCGCTCGCGCCCGCCGCGAGGACGGCGGCGATCTGACCGCCCCGCATGATGCCGCCGGCGGCGACGACCGGCAGGCTCACGGCCTCCCGGATCTGCGCGACCAGCGACAGCAGTCCGATGCCGGAGCCGTCGTTCTCGGGCAGGTCCCGGTGCGTGCCCTGATGACCGCCGGCCTCCACGCCCTGCGCGATCACCGCGTCCGCCCCGGCCCGCTCGACCGCGCGCGCCTCCTCGGCGGTGGTGGCGGTGACCAGGGTGAGGGTGCCGGCCCGGCGCAGCCGGTCGAGCACGTCCCGGCCGGGCACGCCGAAGTGGAAGGAGACCACCGGCACCGGGTTGTCGAGGAGTACGGCGAGCTTGGCGTCGTAGCCGTCGTCCCGGCCGCTGTCGGGGTCGCCCAGCTCGGTCTCGTACCAGGCTGCCTCGCCGGCCAGCTGATGCGCGTAGACCTCTACGGCGCCCGACTCGGACAGCTCGGGCTGCGGCACGAACACGTTCACGCCGAAGGGACGGCTCGTGAGTCCCCGCAGCTGTTTGATCTCCTGGTACATCCCGTCGGCGGTCTTGTAACCGGCGGCGAGGAACCCGAGGCCACCGGCCTCGGAGACGGCGGCGACGAGCTGCGGGACGGAGACGCCGCCCGCCATGGGGGCCTGCACGATCGGGTGGGGGAAGAGATCGGTCAGTGCGGAGGACATGACCGCATGTTGTCACGTCCTTCGAACAAGTCCGAATCCGGGCTTCCCACGGCATAGGACAGGGGCATACGGGCCCTCCGAGCGCCCCGCACGCCCCTGATCCAGCAGGTCTCAGCGACCGTTGAACGCGTCCTTCAACCGGCTGAACAGACCCTGCTGCCCCGGCCGACTGTGCCCGCCCGGAGGCCACCCCCCGGACCCCCGGCCCACCCGGCAGCTCGCGTCAGCGCCCGTTGAACGCATCTTTCAGCCGCGAGAACAGACCCTGCTGACCCGGCTGGAACTGCCCCTGCGGACGCTCCTCGCCGCGGAGCTTGGCCAGCTCGCGCAGCAGTCGCTCCTGCTCGGGGTCCAGCTTGGTCGGCGTCGTGACCTCGACGTGCACGATGAGGTCACCCCGGCCGCCGCCGCGCAGATGCGTGACGCCGCGGCCGTGCAGCGGGATCGACTGGCCGGACTGGGTGCCGGGCCGGATGTCGACCTCCTCCATGCCGTCCAGGGTCTCCAGCGGCACCTTGGTGCCGAGCGCGGCCGCGGTCATCGGGATCGTGACCGTGCAGTGCAGGTCGTCGCCGCGCCGCTGGAAGGTCGAGTGCGGCAGCTCGTGGATCTCGACGTACAGGTCGCCCGCCGGACCGCCGCCGGGACCGACCTCGCCCTCGCCGGCGAGCTGGATCCGGGTGCCGTTGTCGACACCGGCCGGAATCTTGACCGTCAGCGTGCGCCGGGAGCGGACCCGGCCGTCGCCCGCGCACTCCGGGCACGGGGTCGGCACGACGGTGCCGAAGCCCTGGCACTGGGGGCAGGGGCGGGAGGTCATGACCTGGCCCAGGAAGGACCGGGTGACCTGCGAGACCTCGCCGCGGCCGCGGCACATGTCACACGTCTGGGCGGTCGTACCCGGAGCCGCGCCCTCGCCGTTGCAGGTGTTGCAGACGACCGCCGTGTCGACCTGGATGTCCTTGGTGGTCCCGAAGGCCGCCTCGTCCAGCTCGACCTCGATGCGGATCATCGCGTCCTGGCCGCGCCGGGTGCGCGAGCGCGGCCCGCGCTGCGACGCCGTGCCGAAGAACGCGTCCATGATGTCGGAGAAGTTGCCGAAGCCACCGGCTCCGAAGCCGCCCGCCCCGGCGCCGCCGCTCTGCGAGAGGGGGTCGCCGCCGAGGTCGTAGACCTGCTTCTTCTGCGGGTCCGAGAGCACCTCGTAAGCGGCGTTGATCTCCTTGAACCGCTCCTGGGTCTTCGGATCGGGGTTGACGTCCGGGTGCAGCTCTCGCGCGAGCCGACGGAACGCCTTCTTGATCTCATCCTGCGACGCGTCGCGGCGCACGCCGAGAACGGCGTAGTAGTCCGTGGCCACTTACGACTCCGCCAGGATCTGTCCGACGTACCGTGCCACTGCGCGTACCGCTCCCATCGTTCCCGGGTAGTCCATGCGGGTCGGTCCGACCACGCCGAGCTTGGCAACCGCCTCGCCGCCCGAACCGTAGCCCACCGACACCACTGAGGTGGAGTTGAGTCCCTCGTGGGCGTTCTCGTGGCCGATACGCACGGTCACGCCCGGATCCTTCGCCTCGCCGAGGAGTTTGAGGAGCACGACCTGCTCCTCGAGGGCCTCCAGGACGGGCCGGATCGTGAGGGGAAAGTCATGTCCGAAGCGGGTGAGATTGGCGGTGCCGCCGATCATCAGCCGCTCCTCGTTCTCCTCCACGAGTGTCTCCAGAAGAGTGGAGAGCACTGTGGAGACCGTACCGCGGTCCTCCGGATCGAAGGCGTCCGGAAGGTCCTCGACCAGCGTCGGCACGTCCGTGAACCGGCGCCCCGCGACCCGGCTGTTGAGCCGCGCCCGGAGATCCGCCAGCGAGGCCTCGCCGAACGGGGCCGGGCAGTCGACCATCCGCTGCTCGACCCGGCCGGTGTCCGTGATCAGCACGAGCATCACGCGCGCGGGCGCGAGCGCGAGCAGCTCGACGTGGCGGACGGTGGACCGGGTCAGGGACGGGTACTGCACGACGGCGACCTGCCGCGTGAGCTGCGCGAGCAGCCGTACGGTACGGGCCACGACGTCGTCGAGGTCGACGGCGCCCTCCAGGAAGTTCTGGATGGCCCGCCGCTCCGGAGCCGTCATCGGCTTGACGCCGGCGAGTTTGTCGACGAACAGCCGATAGCCCTTGTCGGTCGGAATCCGCCCGGCGCTGGTGTGCGGCTGCGCGATGAACCCCTCGTCCTCCAGGGCCGCCATGTCGTTGCGGACGGTGGCCGGGGAGACCCCGAGGTTGTGCCGCTCGGTCAGTGCCTTGGAGCCGACCGGCTCCTCGGTCCCGACGTAGTCCTGGACGATCGCGCGCAGCACCTGAAGCCTGCGTTCACTCAGCATGCGCGCGCACCTCCAACACGTCGTCCCCTCGCCCCGCTCGTCCGCCGGGGTCGGCCTCCTGGCACTCTTCCCATACGAGTGCCAGCCCTTTCCCGGCCCCAGTGTACGGCTGTCCGGTACACCCGGGGCAAGGTCGGTGCGCCCGCCACGGTTCGTACGGCTAGCGTCGCGGTATGACCGTGACTTGGGAAGAGCTGGGGTGGGACCGGCTGGCCGCCGGGGTCGGGCGGTGCCGGCTGCCGGGCTGGGACTGCACGGTGGGGCTGGTCCTCGGCGAGGGTACGGCGCTCATGGTGGACGCCGGCTCGAGTCTGGCCGAAGGCGCGCGGCTGCGGGCGCGGGCCGAGGAACTGGCCGGCCGCCGTGTGACCCATCTCGCGCTCACCCACCCCCATTTCGACCACGTCCTCGGGGCGCCGGCGTTCGCCGGGGCGCGGGTGTACGCGGCGGTGGGGGTGGACGCGGTGTTCGCCCACGAGCGTGAGGAGCTGCGTCTGGACGCGATCAGGAACGGCCTGCCGGTGGCCGACGCCGACGAGGCGGCGGACGCGCTGGTCCCGCCCACCCACCTGGTGTCGGGCGAGTGGACCCTGGACCTGGGCGCCGGCCGCCAGGTCCTGCTGGCCAACGTGGGCCCCGGCCACACGGCGAACGACCTGGCGGTCCTGGTCCCGGGCGACCGTGAGGTGGTCTTCTGCGGCGACCTGGTCGAGGAGTCCGGCGAACCCCAGGCGGGCCCGGACGCGGTCCCGTCCCGCTGGCCCGCCGCTCTCGACCGGCTGCTCGCCCTGGGCGGCGAGGACGCTCTGTACGTGCCGGGTCACGGAGCGGTGGTGGACGCCGGCTTCGTCCGCGGGCAGCGCGATCGGCTGGCGGCCCGCTTCGGCGTGTCGTAGGCGCTGGTCCGCGACTTCTCCTATCGTCACTCGAATGCGCCAGTACTCCGCCGATCTGACCCCGCCGTGGAAGAAGTCCCCGCCCGTGCCGGAGGTGGCGGCGGAGCCGGGGCTGGTGGTGGAGGAGCCCGGCACCGGGTTCTGCGGGGCGGTGATCCGCTGCGAGGCGGGCACGGTGACCCTGGAGGACCGCTTCGGCAAGCATCGCGTCTTCCCGCTGGAGCCACGCGGCTTCCTGCTGGAGGGGCGGGTGGTGACGCTGGTGAGGCCTTCCGCCGCTCCGGTACGACCGACCCGCACCGCCTCCGGTTCCGTCGCCGTCCCCGGCGCCCGCGCCCGCGTGGCCCGGGCCGGCCGTATCTACGTCGAGGGCCGGCACGACGCCGAACTGGTCGAGAAGGTCTGGGGCGACGACCTGCGCGTCGAGGGCGTGGTGGTGGAGTACCTGGAGGGCGTGGACGATCTGCCGTCGATCGTCGCGGACTTCGCGCCGGGACCGGACGCGCGGTTGGGGGTGCTCGTGGACCACCTGGTGCCGGGCACGAAGGAGTGGCGGATCGCCGAGTCGGTGACGAGCGAACACGCGCTGGTCGTCGGCCACCCGTACATCGACATCTGGGAGGCGGTGAAGCCGTCGTCCCTGGGGATCGCGGGGTGGCCCAGGGTCCCGCACGGCCAGGACTGGAAGACGGGCGTGTGCCGCGCCCTGGGCTGGCCTTCTGAGAACACCAGCGCGGTGTGGCAGGCGATCCTGAAGCGGGTGGGCTCCTACAAGGACCTGGAGCCGGAGCTGCTGGGCAGGGTGGAGGAGCTGATCGACTTCGTCACGGGTAGCGGTGGGGCCTGACGTTGGGGAGCGTTCCGAACTCGCTGGTGTCCAGTTCGAGTCCCAGAACGTCCAACGGAACGGGATCGCCGAATTTGATGATCTCCTGACTCAGGTAGTCGGCATCCTCGCCCTCGCCCGCGGGCTTCGTCAGCAGGACACAGTGCCTCATGATCGGGTCGAGGATGAGGTAGGCGGGGATCTTCCCGCCGGCGTAGATCGAGCGCTTGATCACGTAGTCCTGATGGACGCTGGACTTGGAGACGACCTCCACGACCATCGCGACCAGTTTGGAGGGCAGCAGACGGCCCGAGTCGGGAAGGGCGTCTCGCGCCACGACCACCAGATCCGGTACCGGCTCACTGGCCTCCTCCAGGATGTTCACGTCCTGGGTCTGAAGGCGAGACCAGCGCTGTCGCGGGATCTGGTCCTGCACATCGGCAACGATCATGTTGTGCACGATGTCAGGGCTGGCCATCATCACGATTACCCCCCGGAGAAGCTCCATCTTGACGCCCTCAGGAGGCTCAAGCTCCTCGAAGATCTTCACCATGCCGGTGGTCATCGGTCGGTCGTCCACAGCGGTCATCTCCGCAGCCCTCCGGTTCCCGCCACCGTGCAATTACGGCGGCAGCCTACGAACCAGGTTAGGGACCGAACCGGAGTTCCGGGGCGAATCACTCGCCGGAGTGATCAGTCCACCAGATCCCGCACCACCGCGTCCGCCAGCAACCGCCCCCGCAGCGTCAGCACGGCCCGCCCCTCCTCGTACGGCCCCTCCTCGAGCAGCCCCTCGCCCAGCGCCCGCCGGGATGCCGCCAGTCCCTCCTCCTTCAGCAGGGACAGCGGTACGCCCTCGCGCAGGCGCAGCTCCAGGAGGATGCGCTCGACCCGCCGGTCCTCGTCGGAGAGCAGTTCGCGCCCGGCGCCCGGTGAGCGGCCGGAGGCCAGGGCCGTCGCGTACGCCCCCGGATGCTTGACGTTCCACCAGCGCACGCCGCCTACGTGGGAGTGCGCCCCCGGGCCCGCGCCCCACCAGTCGGCGCCGCGCCAGTACAGCTCGTTGTGCAGGCAGCGGCCGGCGTCCGAGGTGGCCCAGTTGGAGACCTCGTACCAGTCGAAGCCCGCCGCGGACAGCAGTTCCTCGGCGATCAGGTAGCGGTCGGCGTGGACGTCGTCGTCGGTCATCGGGATCTCGCCCCGGCGGATCCGGCGGGCCAGCTGCGTGCCCTCCTCGACGATCAGCGCGTAGGCGCTGATGTGGTCCGGGCCCGCGCCCAGCGCCGCCCGCAGCGACGCCCGCCAGTCGTCGTCGCCCTCGCCCGGCGTGCCGTAGATCAGGTCGAGGTTGACGTGCTCGAAGCCCGCCGCCCTCGCCTCCGCCACACAGGCCTCGGGACGGCCGGGGGTGTGGGTCCGGTCCAGGATCCTCAGCACGTGCTGCTTCGCGCTCTGCATGCCGAAGGAGATCCGGTTGAAGCCGCCCTCCCGGAGGGTCGCGAGGTACGCGGGGTCGACCGACTCCGGGTTCGCCTCCGTCGTCACCTCCGCGTCCGGCGCCAGGCCGAACTCGTCGCGGATCGCGCCCAGCATCCGGACGAGATCGTCGGCGGCCAGCAGCGTCGGCGTACCGCCTCCGACGAAGACCGTGCGAACCTCGCGCGGGTCGTCGCCGAGGACCTTGCGGGCGAGGCGGATCTCGTCGGTCAGCGTCTGAGCGTAGTTGTCGCGGGAGGCCAGCACCCCGCCCGTGCCGCGCAGCTCGGTCGCGGTGTAGGTGTTGAAGTCGCAGTAGCCGCAGCGGGTCGCGCAGTACGGCACGTGCAGGTAGAAGCCGAGCGGGCGGTCTGCGGCCCCGGCGAGCGCGGACGCGGGCAGCGCACCGTCGGCGGGGACGGGCTCGCCGTCGGGGAGTGCGGAAGGCATGTCCCCATTGTCCAGCACCCCGGGCGTCACTCCGCCTGGAGGACGAGCAGCGCCAGATCGTCCTCGGGCTGGCCGCCGCCGAAGTCGTGCACCAGACCGCGGATCGTCTCCGCGATCAGCTCGGCGTTCAGGCCCGCGCAGCCGGACAGGGCGCGGGCGAGTCCGTCGCCGTCGTCGAACTGGCGGGAGCCGGAGCGCCGCTCGGTCACCCCGTCGGTGACGCACAGCAGGCTGTCGCCGGGCCGCAGGTCGAGGGTCTCGCTGGTGTAGGTCTCGTCCTCGATCACGCCGAGCAGCGTCTGCGGGCGGGCCGCCGTACGCACCGTGCCGTCGGGGCACAGGACGAGCGGCAGCGGGTGGCCGGCGGAGGCGAGCGTGCAGCGGACCCCGCCCGCGTGCGGTGTCAGCTCGCCGTAGAGGAGGGAGAGGAATCGTGTCTGCGGGCCGTCCCCGGTGGCCACGGGACGGCCGCCCGCCGCGACCAGGGCGCGGGCGGCGGCGTCGGCGGCCTCGGTGGCGTCGTCCAGGAGGAGCTGGTTGAGGCGGTCGAGGACGTCGGCGACCCGGTAGCCCTCGCGGGCGAGCAGGCGCAGCCAGGGCCGGGCGAGGCCGATCACGACGGCCGCCTCGGGGCCCTTGCCCTGGACGTCGCCGATGGCGAAGCACCAGCGGCCGTCGCCCGCCGGGAACAGGTCGTAGAAGTCGCCGCTGGGTCCGCCCTTGTCGCACGGCTCGTACACGAGCGCGCTGCTCATCCCGGGGATCTGGGCGACCGCGCCGGGCAGCAGACCGCGCTGGAGGACGGCGCTGATGGTGGCCTGGCGGGCGTACTGACGGGCCGCGCCGATGGCGAGCGCCACCCGGCGGCCCAGGTCCTCCACGAGCCCGGTGACCTCGTCGGGGAAGGCGGCGGGGCCGCACCGGCCGATGACCAGCGTGCCGAGCGGCCGGCCGCCCGCGATCAGCCGGTACGCCAGCGCCGTGCCCTCGGCGCCGCGCGGGCCGAGCGCGTCGCCGGGCCAGGGGTACGGCTCGGGGCCCGAGCGCAGTCCCTCGCGCGGAGCGGGCGGCTCCTTCTCCAGGGTGCGGTGCAGCTCCTCGACGAGGCCCTCGCAGGTGTGCCAGACCCGGGCGGGTCCGCCGCCGGCGCCGCCGCGCGCGCTCGCCTCGTCCTCCAGCCACACCGCGCACCAGTCGGCGAGCCGGGGCACGATGAGCTGGCCGGTGAGCGCGGTGACCAGGGTCTCGTCCAGCTGCCCGGCGAGCAGGTCGGAGGCCTCGGCGAGGAAGGACAGCGCGCCCCGGCCGAGCCACTCGCCCTCGCCGCCGGCCCGCAGCGGCTGCGGGGCCAGCTCCTCGGCGACCGCGAGGGCGGCGCCCGGGGCCGGTCCGTCCGGCTCGCCGACGCCGCCCGGGGGCAGCCGCGCCCAGACGGTCTTGGCGCCGACGCGGTAGGTGACGCCCCAGGACTCGGCGAGCGTGGCGACCAGCCGCAGCCCGCGCCCGTACTCGACGGCGTCGTACGGCGCCTCGCCGCCGAGGGGGTCGCGCGGGGCGCGCGAGGGGTGCCGGTCGCACACCTCCACGGTGAACGCGCCGGTCTCCTCCAGCCACCACTCGACCTCGACGTCCGTACCGGCGTGCACGACGGCGTTGGTCACCAGCTCGCTGACGACGGCCATGGCGTCGTCGGCGAGCCGGGGCGCCACGCCCGGCTCGTCGGCGAGCGCGGCCCGCACCAGCGACCGCGCCGCCCCGGGCGCCAGGGCGCTCCCGGGCAGCGCCGCCCGCCCCCGTGCCTCCCTGGCCCGTGGCTCGCTCTCCCGCTGCGTGGGTATGGCCGCCATGTCCATGCGGCCAGGGTGACAGACAGGGGGTGATCGGAAGCGCTCAGTTATCGAAGTGGCCAGAAGATAGCGACTTTTGAACGGCCGTGACTATCGCGCTACTTCTCCCTCGTCCCGGCGTACATCTCGTCGATGAGGTGCCTGTACTCCCGCTCCACGACGGGCCGCTTGAGCTTCAGGCTCGGCGTGATCTCGCCGTGCTCCACGTCGAGGTCCCGGGGCAGCAGCCGGAACTTCTTGATCGTCTGCCACTTCTGCAGCCCCGCGTTGAGCTCCCGCACGTACCCGTCGACCATCTCGACGGTCTGCGGCGCGGCCACGACGTCGGCGTACGACCGTCCCTCCAGGCCGTTCTCCTTCGCCCAGTCCAGGATCGCGATCTCGTCGAGGGCGATGAGGGCGGTGCAGTAGTTCCGGTCGGCGCCGTGCACCAGGATGTTGGAGACGTACGGGCACACGCCCTTGAACTGGCCCTCGACCTCGGCCGGGGCGACGTACTTGCCGCCGGAGGTCTTGATGAGGTCCTTCTTGCGGTCGGTGATGCGCAGGTAGCCGTCGGGGGACAGCTCGCCGATGTCGCCGGTGTGGAACCAGCCGTCGGACTCCAGCACCTCGGAGGTCTTGTCGGGCAGCTTGTGGTAGCCCTGCATGATGCCGGGGCCGCGCAGCAGGATCTCGCCGTCCTCGGCGATGCGGACCTCCGTGCCGGGCAGCGGCTTGCCGACCGTGCCGGTGCGGTAGGCCTCGCCGGGGTTGACGAAGGAAGCCGCGGAGGACTCGGTGAGGCCGTAGCCCTCCAGGATGTGAATGCCGGCGCCGGCGAAGAAGTAGCCGATCTCGGGCGCGAGCGCGGAGGCGCCGGAGACACAGGCGCGCAGCCGGCCGCCGAAGGCCTCGCGGAGCTTGGCGTAGACGAGGGTGTCGGCGACCTTGTGCTTGGCGGCGAGGCCGAAGGGTGCCGCGTGGGTGCCGGTGCGGCGGAAGTTGTCCTGGGTGACCTTGGCGTACTCGCGGGAGACCTCGGCGGCCCACTGGAAGATCTTGTACTTGGCCGGGCCGCCCTCGCGGGCCTTGGCGGCGACGCCGTTGTAGACCTTCTCGAAGATGCGCGGCACGGCCGCCATGTACGTCGGCTGCACCACCGGAAGGTTCTCGATGATCTTGTCGACGCGGCCGTCCACGGCGGTGACGTGCCCGACCTCGATCTGCCCGGAGGTGAGCACCTTGCCGAAGACGTGCGCGAGCGGCAGCCACAGGTACTGCACGTCGTCGATGGTGACCAGGCCGGTCGCGGCGATCGCCTTCGCCATGTACGACCAGTTGTCGTGCGGCAGGCGCACGCCCTTGGGGCGGCCGGTGGTGCCGGAGGTGTAGATGAGGGTGGCGAGCTGGTCCTTGGCGATCGCGCCGACCCGCTCCTTGATCAGCTCGGGGTGCTCCTCCAGGTAGGCGGCGCCGCGCAGCTCCAGCTCGGCGAGGGTGGTCACCCAGTCGTCCGTCTCGACGCCGGCCGGGTCGATGACGACGACCTTGGTCAGCTCGGGCAGCTCGGCACGCTTCTCGACGGCCTTGGCGACCTGCGCCGCGTCCTCGGCGATGAGCACCCGGCTCTCGGAGTCGGAGAGGATGAAGGCCGACTCGTCGGCGTTGGTCTGCGGGTAGATCGTGGTCGTCGCACCGCCCGCGCACAGGATGCCGAGGTCGGACAGGATCCACTCGACGCGGGTCGAGGCCGCGAGTGCCACCCGCTGCTCGGGCTGGAGGCCCAGCTCGATGAGCCCGGCCGCGATCGCGTACACCCGCTCGGCCGCCTGCGCCCAGCTCAGCGACTTCCAGTCGTCGGGCCCCTGGCCCGAGGACGGCGGCACGGGGTAGCGGTAGGCCTCGGCGTCCGGTGTGGCGGTGACGCGTTCCAGGAAGAGGGACGCCACGGACGGCGGTCGGTTCTCGATCAGGGTCTGTGTGTCGCTCACGACATCCTCCGGGGCCCGCGACGGTGCGGCTGGCTCAGTGCGGCTGGGGTGACTCACGGGTGGGGTCCGTGCGGTGGCCGCACGGTTGTTTAACTCGTGAGTAACTATCGAGCAGGGATCAGAGTAAGCCGCGACCGGCCGCTGCGTAAGGGGCATCGGGCTGTCTGTTTCCCCGCGCGTTCCACGCAGAGCGACGTTACGCACGCGTAGGGGCCCGCCGCACTTTCGTACGACGAGCCCCTTCATGCCCGGTTTGCGGACGTAACCCGTTGTTACCCGTGGTTACTTCTTGCCCTTGGCCGACCCCGCGCTGTCATCGCTGGACAGGACGGCGATGAAGGCTTCCTGCGGAACCTCCACGGAACCCACCATCTTCATCCGCTTCTTGCCTTCCTTCTGCTTCTCCAGCAGCTTCCGCTTACGGGAGATGTCACCGCCGTAGCACTTGGCGAGGACGTCCTTGCGGATGGCGCGGATGGTCTCGCGGGCGATCACCCGGGAGCCGATGGCGGCCTGCACCGGCACCTCGAAGCTCTGCCGCGGGATCAGCTCCTTGAGCTTGGCGACGAGCCGCACGCCGTAGGCGTACGCCTGGTCCTTGTGGGTGATCGCCGAGAAGGCGTCCACCTTGTCGCCGTGCAGCAGGATGTCGACCTTGACCAGGGAGCTGGTCTGCTCGCCCGTGGGCTCGTAGTCCAGGGAGGCGTAGCCGCGCGTCTTGGACTTCAGCTGGTCGAAGAAGTCGAAGACGATCTCCGCGAGCGGGAGGGTGTAGCGGATCTCGACGCGGTCCTCGGAGAGGTAGTCCATGCCGAGCAGGGTGCCGCGCCGGGTCTGGCACAGCTCCATGATCGCGCCGATGAACTCGGTCGGCGCGAGGATCGTCGCCCGCACGACCGGCTCGAAGACCTCGTCGATCTTCCCCTCGGGGAACTCGCTCGGGTTGGTGACGACGTGCTCGCTGCCGTCCTCCATGTTCACGCGGTAGACCACGTTGGGGGCGGTGGCGATCAGGTCGAGGCCGAACTCGCGCTCCAGCCGCTCCCGGATCACGTCCAGGTGCAGCAGGCCGAGGAAGCCGACGCGGAAGCCGAAGCCGAGGGCCGCGGAGGTCTCCGGCTCGTAGACCAGCGCGGCGTCGTTGAGCTGGAGCTTGTCCAGCGCCTCGCGCAGCTCGGGGTAGTCGGAGCCGTCCAGCGGATACAGACCGGAGAAGACCATCGGCTTCGGGTCCTTGTAGCCGCCGAGGGCTTCCGTGGCCCCCTTCTGCTGGCTGGTGACGGTGTCGCCGACCTTGGACTGGCGGACGTCCTTCACACCGGTGATGAGGTAACCCACCTCGCCGACGCCCAGGCCGTCGGCCGGCAGCATCTCGGGCGAGTTGACGCCGATCTCCAGCAGCTCGTGGGTGGCGCCGGTGGACATCATCCTGATCCGCTCACGCTTGTTGAGCTGACCGTCGATGACACGCACGTACGTCACGACACCGCGGTAGGAGTCGTAGACCGAGTCGAAGATCATCGCGCGGGCGGGGGCGTCGGCGACGCCGACCGGGGCCGGGATCTCCTTGACGACCTTGTCCAGCAGCGCGTCCACGCCGAGGCCGGTCTTGGCGGAGACCTTCAGCACGTCGGACGGGTCGCAGCCGACCAGGTTCGCCAGCTCCTCGGCGAACTTCTCCGGCTGGGCGGCCGGCAGGTCGATCTTGTTCAGCACGGGAATGATCGTGAGGTCGTTCTCCATCGCCAGGTAGAGGTTGGCGAGGGTCTGGGCCTCGATGCCCTGGGCGGCGTCGACGAGGAGGATGGTCCCCTCGCAGGCGGCCAGCGACCGCGAGACCTCATAGGTGAAGTCGACGTGCCCCGGGGTGTCGATCATGTTGAGGATGTGGGTCGTGCCCTGATCGGGGCCCTCGGTGGGGGCCCAGGGCAGACGCACCGCCTGGGACTTGATCGTGATGCCGCGCTCGCGCTCGATGTCCATCCGGTCGAGGTACTGAGCACGCATCTGCCGCTGCTCGACCACACCGGTCAGCTGGAGCATCCGGTCGGCGAGCGTGGACTTGCCGTGGTCGATGTGCGCGATGATGCAGAAATTGCGGATCAGCGCCGGGGCGGTACGGCTCGGCTCGGGCACATGCTTAGGGGTCGCGGGCACGCAGGGTCCTGTCTCTTGAGGCGCCTTATGCCTCGGGTCGGATCGATACGTAGTCTCCATGGTCCCACGGAGAGCGACCGGGGACCGTTTTGGGCTGTCGGCAGAGCCGCTGGTACTGTAGATGGCTGTGCCTCATGCCCTCTCAGCGCGAGGCACGTCCGAGAAATTTTGGATCACCGGTACGGGACCCGAGCGGCCCCGCACCAGAACCTGAAAAGGCTCCTTCGTGGCGAACATCAAGTCCCAGATCAAGCGGATCAAGACCAACGAGAAGGCGCGGCTGCGCAACAAGGCCGTCAAGTCCTCCCTGAAGACCGCGATCCGCAAGGCCCGTGAGGCCGCTGCCGCGGGTGACGTCGAGAAGGCCACCGAGCTCCAGCGCGCCGCTGCGCGCGCGCTCGACAAGGCCGTCTCGAAGGGCGTCATCCACAAGAACCAGGCTGCCAACAAGAAGTCGGCGCTCGCTTCCAAGGTCGCGACCCTCAAGGGCTGAACCTCCTTTTGATCTGACCGCCGGAAGGACCCAGAGCGGGCCCTCTCTCATCCGCTCCCGTCCGGCGCCCACGGATTCGCACGCGGCCTGCGTTCGCCACGCGGGTGCGAATCCAGCAGCTTCAGTCGCAGACCCCGGTATCTCTCCCTTCCCCAGGGCGGATGCCGGGGTTTTCGGTGTCCGGGTGCGGCCTACCCGCGCCCGCGCGAGCGAGCGGCCCGGGCGACAGTCACGACCGCCTTCTCCAGCGCGTACTCCGGATCATCGCCCCCGCCCTTCACTCCGGCGTCCGCCTCGGCGACAGCGCGGAGCGCCACCGCGACACCGTCCGGCGTCCACCCCCGCATCTGCTGCCGCACCCGGTCGATCTTCCACGGCGGCATTCCCAGCTCACGGGCCAGGTCGGCCGGCCGCCCGCCCCGCGCGGACGACAGCTTCCCGATGGCCCGCACGCCCTGGGCCAGGGCGCTGGTGATCATCACCGGCGCCACCCCCGTGGCCAGCGACCAGCGCAGCGCCTCCAGCGCCTCCGCAGTACGCCCCTCCACGGCCCGGTCGGCGACCGTGAAGCTGGAGGCCTCGGCCCGGCCGGTGTAGTACCGCCCGACGACCGCCTCGTCGATCGTCCCCTCCACGTCGGCGACCAACTGCGACACCGCCGAGGCCAGCTCGCGCAGATCGCTGCCGATGGCGTCGCAGAGCGTCTGGCACGCCTCGGGCGTCGCCGAGCGCCCCGCAGCGCGGAACTCCTGCCGTACGAAGGCCAGCCGGTCCGCCGGCTTGGTCATCTTCGGGCAGGCCACCTCCCGCGCCCCCACCTTGCGCGCGGCGTCCAGCAGGCCCTTGCCCTTGGCCCCGCCCGCATGCAGCAGCACGAGGGTGATCTCCTCGGCGGGCGAGCCGAGATACGCCTTGACGTCCTTGACCGTGTCGGCCGAAAGGTCCTGTGCGTTGCGTACGACCACGACTTTGCGCTCGGCGAAGAGCGAGGGACTGGTCAGCTCGGCGAGCGTGCCGGGCTGCAACTGGTCCGGGGTGAGGTCGCGTACGTCCGTGTCGGCGTCGGCGGCCCTGGCGGCGGCCACCACCTCCTGCACGGCACGGTCGAGCAGGAGGTCCTCCTGGCCCACGGCAAGCGTCACCGGGGCGAGAGGGTCGTCATTCGCAGTCTTCCTGGCCATCGCCTACAGCATCCCACGCGGCACTGACAACGAGTCCGCCCGCGCACCCCGAGCGGTCCCTGAACCGACCCGGAGCCCGCCTCGGGGGCCCGGCTCAGGGGTCTACTGGCTCGGGGACCGGAACCGGGGACCGGAACCGGGGACCGGAACCGGGGACCGGAACCGGGGACCGGATTCAGGGGGGGGAGAGATTCGGGAGGCCAGATTCGGGAGGCAGGCTCGCGAGGTCAGGGCTCCTCGCGCCAGCCGTCCCACTCCCCGGCGAACGCGTCCAGTTCGGCAGGGTCCAGCCGCCCGCCCTCGTCGCGCAGGACCAGCAGCCACTGCGCGTCCTCGGCGTCGTCCTCGCCGGCCAGCGCGTCCCGGACCAGTTGGGGCTCCTCGGCCAGGCCGAACCGCTCCCCGAGCGCCTCGGCCGCCTCCTCGGCGGCATCCCGGTCGGGCAGCACCAGCACATGTCTCACATCGCTCACCCGCCCATTCTCCGGCACGCGGCAAGCCACGAACCGCCAGGTCGGCCCTCGACCGCGCCCCGGTCAGCCCTTGGCCACGAGCTGCACGTCGAGGTCGACCCGGACGCTGGATCCGACCACCGCGATGCCCCGCGCCAGCATGGACTGCCAGTTGACCGTGAAGTCGTCCCGGTGCAGTTCGGTGGTGGCCCGGCAGGCGGCCCGCACCTCGCCCTCCATGCCGTTGCCGAGGCCGAGGTACTCGGTGTCGAGCGTGACCGTGCGCGTCACCCCGTGCAGCGACAGCGCGCCGGTGACCGCCCACCGGCTGCCGCCCTTGTGCACGAACCGTTCGCTGTAGAACTCCAGGGTCGGGAACCGCTGCACGTCGAGGAAGTCCGCCGACCGCAGATGGTCGTCCCGCATCCGCACCCCCGTGTCGATGGAGGCGGCGTCGATCACGACGTGCATCGCCGACCGCTCCACCCGCTCGCCGATCCGCACCGCCCCGGCGAAGGAGGTGAACTGCCCGTGGATCCGGGCCAGTCCGATGTGCCGCGCGGTGAAGCCGATCGAGGAGTGCATGGTCTCGATCTCCCAGTCGCCCGGCGCGGGCGGCTCCGGCGGATGGGACACCTGGAGGGTCACGTCGCCCAGCGAGGCGAGGGAGTTCTCGCCGACCAGCGCGGTGGCCCGGTAAGGGGTGTACCCCTCGGCCGACAGCGCGAGCCGGTACTCCCCCGCCGGCACCGTCGCCATGAACGTCCCGTAGGGGTCCGTGCCGCCGTACACGACCTTGCGGCCCATGGTGTCGCTGACCGTGAACTCGGCGCCCGCGACCGGCTCGTGGACCGGATCGACCACCCGGCAGCTGAGCACCCCGGCGCCCGGCGGTGTCCGCACCGCCGCCAGGGGACTCGTCCGATCCTTCTGGTCCGTCCGGTTACCCAGCCAGCGGCCGAACATCTACGACACCCCTGTACGCCTCGACATCACCTGCTGCCGAAGACCCATTCGATCACCGATGCGGCTTTCGGGGCAACACGGGATCACATCGCGGGAATCCGCAGCATCCGCCGGAACTGATCCGAATTAGGGGGCCGGATTCCGGTTTCGCACAGCCGGAACACAGCTCAGCTCGATCCCGAACCACTCCCGGTACGCCGCCAGCACCTCCTCGTCCGTCCCCAACTCCCTTGTCTCGCGCGCACCGTCCGCGTCCGTCGTGGTCAGCGTCCGCCCGCCGAGCGTGATCCGCCCTCCGTCGTCCGCGACCCGTGAGCAGACCAGCGATCCGGTGAAGTGCGACAGCGGCGAGGTGCTGTGCCACCACGCACCCGCCCTGAAGTCCGCGAGCACCCGGGGCCGCGTCTCCAGCCGGTACTGCGGCACCCCGTCCCGCACGACGTCCAGGTCCGGCTCCCCGGACCCCGCCGGGCCGTCGCCGCGCATCCCCGCCGCGTCCGGTGCCGCCCGCGCGATGCGGAACACCCCGGCCGGGTCGGCCTGCTCCCCGCGCTCGGCGAACCGCAACGGGTAGTGGCTGTTCGCCCCGAACCCGACGTCGGCGAGCCTGCTGTCCCCCTCTGCCGTCCGCACCCGCAGCGCGAGATGGTCGTACGGGACACCGAGCCGCCCCTCGTCCCCGTACACCCGCGCCGCGAGCAACTCGACCTCGTAGCCGAGGGCGGCGAGCAACGCACCGAAGGCGCCGTTCAGTTCGTAGCAGAAGCCGCCCCGGGCCGCCCCGACCAGCTTGTCCAGCAGCCGTTCCTCCTCCAGCACGATCTCCTCGCCGAGGTGGACGGAGAGATTCTCGAAGGGGACGGTCCGCAGATGGCACAGATGCAGCTCGCGCAGCGCCTCGCCGGTGGGACGCTGCGGGCGCCCGGCCCCGATCCGGCGGAGGTAGGCGTCGACCTGGCGTGAGTTCATGCGCTCAGTCTCTCGTCACCCGCACCTCACCGCCCGGCCCTCCCGTCCCGGCGACCGCGAGGGCGCCGTCCCGGTCGGTGCGCAGCACCAGCGCGCCGCCCGCCCGCAGCGCGGCCAGGGTCGCCGGTGCCGGATGGCCGTACGGGTTGCCGGCCCCGGCGGAGATCAGGGCAACCCGGGGCGCCGCGAGCCGGATCAGGTCCGGGTCCTGGTAGGCCGAGCCGTGATGGGCCACCTTGAGCACGTCCACACGGGCCAGCTCCGCCGCCCGCGGGGACCGCAACAGCGCCTGCTGGGCGGGGGGTTCGAGGTCACCGAGCAGCAGCAGACGCAGCCCGCCCGAGCGGACCAGCATCGCCACGCTGGCGTCGTTCGGCCCGTCCGGCACCGGCTCCGGGCCGGCGAGCGTGCCCGGCCGTCCGGGGACCCCCGGCTCCGGCGGCGTGCCGCCGCTCGGCGGGGGCCAGAGCACCCGCCAGGCGAGCGGACCGGTGCGCCGCTCCTCCCCGGCCACGGCCCGCGTGAGCGGGATGTGCCGTCTTGCCGCCTCCTTCCTGACGAACTCGGCCTGGTCGGCGGGCTCTTCCAGGCCGGTGGTCTCGATCGCGGCCACCGTGCGGCCCCGCAGCACGCCGGTCAGTCCGGCGACGTGGTCCGCGTGGAAGTGGGTCAGGACGAGCAACGGGATCCGCGTGATGCCCAGCTGCCGCAGACAGCGGTCCACCGGCACCGGATCCGGTCCGGCGTCCACGACCACCCCGGCGCCGTCCCCCGCCGCCAGTACCGTCGCGTCGCCCTGTCCGACATCGCACATCGCGAACCGCCAGCCGGGCGGCGGCCAGCCCGTGAGCACCCGGGTCAGCGGTGCCGGCCGGACCACCGCCAGCAGGAGCAGCAGCGCGAGCAGCCCGCACCACCACGGGTGCCGTGACAACCGCCGCCCGGCCAGGACGACGCCCACGGTGACGGCCGCGAGCGCCAGCGCCCCCGCCCAGCTCCCCGGCCAGTCCACACCCGCGCCGGGCAGCGAAGCCCCGGTCCGGGCGACCCCGGCGATCCATCCCGCGGGCCAACTCGCGCACCACGCCAGCGCCGTGGCCACCGGCATCACCACGGGTGCCGTCACCAGCGCCGCGAACCCCAGCACGGTCGCCGGTGCCACCGCCGCCTCGGCCAGCAGATTGCACGGCACCGCCACCAGGCTCACCCGGGCCGACAGCACCGCCACGACCGGCGCGCACACCGCCTGCGCGGCGGCGGCCGCCGCCAGCGCCTCCGCGAGCCTCGCCGGCACCCCGCGCCGGTGCAGCGCCTCTCCCCAGCCCGGTGCCAGCACGAGCAGCGCGCCGGTGGCCAGCACGGAGAGCAGGAAGCCGTAGCTCCGGGCCAGCCACGGGTCGTGGAGCACCAGCAGCAGGACGGCCGTGGCCAGTGCCGGGACCAGGGATCTGCGGCGCCCGGTGGCCAGCGCGACCAGCGCGAGCGTGCCGCAGGCGGCGGCGCGCAGCACACTGGGGTCGGGGCGGCACACGACCACGAAGCCCAGGGTGAGCACCCCGGCGGCGAGCGCGGTCGCGCGCAGCGAGAGCCCCAGGCGCGGGGCCAGGCCACGGCGTTCGGCCCGCTGGGCCAGCCCGGGCGGCCCGATGAGCAGCGCGAGCAGCACGGTGAGGTTGCTGCCGGACACGGCGAGCGTGTGCGCCAGGTCGGTCTCCTTGAACGCCTCGTCCAGCTCGGGGGTGATCCGCGTGGTGTCCCCGACGACCAGCCCGGGCAGCAGCGCCCGCGCGTCCTCCGGCAGGCCGTCCGTCGCCTCCCGCAGCCCTGCTCTGAGCCGGCCCGCCAGCCGCTGCGGCCCACTGGGCCCCGCGACGATCCGCGGCCCCGGCCGGCCGCGCACCCGCAGCACGGCCGCGGTCCGGTCGCCGTCCGTCAGCGGGGGCGCCAGCCGTCCGCCCAGTCGGAGCCGCGTGGACGGCAGCAACCCGAGCCATGCGGCCCGCGCCTGCTGCGCCCGCCGGGCGGCGACCGCCGGTGCCGCCCCGGAAGCCCCGCTCCCTGCCCCGCCCCCGTCCGCCGCATCACTCCTCCCTCGGGCGCTCCCCTCGGGTGCCGGGACGTCGGCGTCGACGACCAGCAGCACCGGGCTCCGGGTCCGCACCCGGGTCCCGTCGCTCCGCTCGACGCCGCGCACCTCCGCGCGCGCCAGCACCGCCAGGGGTGCCGTGTGATCGCCGCGCACCTTCGGCCGGCTGAGCCAGGGGTCGCCGCTCACCTCGATCTCGGCGGTCACGGTCGCGAACCGCCGGGCCAGCTCGGGCACCGGCCCGCGCCGCGCGTCGGCCCCGTGCAGCCCGGCGGAGACGGCGGCCGCGGCCATACAGAGCAGCACGGCGGCGACCGAGGCCCGGGCCCACGCGAACCGCCTCGGCAGCAGCACACCGCCTACCCCGCGGAACCACAGCAGCGCGGCCCCGCCCACCAGGCAGACCCCTGCCGCCGCGAGGGTCCAGCTCACCGGTGTGTCCAGCGTCAGGGCCGCCGTGGCCCAGGCCGCGAGCGCGGGCGGCACGAGGCGCAGGTCCAGGGGCCCTCCCCGGTCGTCGCGTGAGCTCCCCCGCGCCTCGCGCGACGCCTCCCGCCTCTCTGGTCCACGGCTCGCGGCGGTCCCGGGCGGTCCGGTGCCGGTCGCGCGGCTCATGGCCGTACCAGCTCGCGCAGGTCGCTGAAGCGGCGGTCGCCGATGCCGTTGACCTGGCGCAGTTCGTCCACCGAGCGGAAACCGCCGTGCTGGGTGCGGTAGTCGACGATGTGCCGGGCCAGCACCGGGCCGACGCCGGGCAGGGCGTCGAGCTGGTCCGCCGTGGCCGTGTTGAGGGAGACCGGGGCCGAGGGGACCGTGCCCGCCGCCGCGGAGGCCGCCCCGCCCGCCGGACCGGACGGCACCGCCGCCCCGGCGGGCACGCCGACGACGACCTGTTCGCCGTCGACCAGGAAGCGGGCCCGGTTGAGCCCCTCGACGCTCACGCCCGGACGGACCCCGCCGGCGGCCCGCAGCGCGTCTGCCACCCGGGAGCCGGCCGGCAGCCGCCGGATCCCCGGTTCCCGCACCTTGCCGCTGACGTCCACGACGATCTCCCCAGTCGGCGCCCCCGAGGCACCCGCGCCCACCCCCGCACTCGCCCCGCCGCCCCCACCGGCCTTCGCGTCCTGCCCCTGTCCCTCTCCCCTCTTGCCGTACGGCGCCTCGGCACGCACCACCTGAGGGGCTTTCAGGGACTCGGCCCGCCCGGCCCAGAAGTGCTGGACGGCGAGCACGGCGGCGACCGCGAGCAGCACCGTGAGCGCGACGACGCCCCGCCGCTCCACCCCGCACCGCGTCTGCAACCACACCGGCATCCGCTCCCGCACCGCCAGCCCCACCCGCTCCCGCACACCGGGACCGGAGGGGCCGGCGGGGCCCGCAGGTGGCGGCGGCTCCAACCGGCGTGCGGAATCGGCTGGTTCGGGATCGAGCGTCGCGGTGGCAGGCGCCCGCTCCTGCCCCCGCTCCTCCCCCTGCGGCGGTCCGTGGTCCAACTCCAGTCGCCGCACCGCTCGTTCGCCGAAGAGGAGTTCCGCTCGACGGCGCAGTTCGTCCCCCGGCGCCGACGGACGGCGGCCGGCGCGACGGTGATACCGGACCCGCCCGTCCGACGCGGGCCCGCGGCCGGGTCCACTGCTCGCAGCGGTGATGCGTGTGCGTGATCGAAGTGCCATGCGACGAGGATGGAACATCTCGCCGAATCGCGATGATCTTGGTCAATTCCCGGGTATTACCGCCCGGTTGTGGAAAACTCCGCCACCCGCACGAGTGAGACGGGAGACCCGCGCACCCGGGTCAGCGGGGCGAGACCACCGCTCCCAGCAGCCCCGGCCCGGTGTGCGCCCCGATCACCGCTCCGACCTCGCTGACATGCAGGTCGGCCAGGCCCGGCACCCGTGCCCGGAGCCGGTCGGCGAGGGCGGCGGCGCGCTCGGGGGCGGCGAGGTGATGGACGGCGATGTCGACGTCGGCGTCGCCTGCCCGCTCGGCGGTCAGCTCCTCCAGGCGCGCGATGGCCTTGGACGCCGTACGGACCTTCTCCAGCAGCTCGATACGGCCACCGTCCAGCTGGAGCAGGGGTTTGACGGCGAGCGCGGAGCCGAGGAGGGCCTGGGCGGCTCCGATGCGGCCGCCGCGGCGCAGATAGTCGAGGGTGTCGACGTAGAAGTAGGCGGACGTGCCCGCGGCGCGCTTCTCCGCGGCCGTGACGGCCTCGTCCACCGTGCCGCCGGCCTCCGCGGTCTCGGCCGCGGAGAGCGCGCAGAAGCCCAGGGCCATGGCGACCATGCCGGTGTCCACCACCCGCACCGGCACTGGCGCTTCACGCGCCGCGAGGACCGCCGCGTCGTAGGTGCCGGACAGTTCGGCGGACAGGTGCAGCGAGACGATGCCGTCGGCGCCGGACTCCGCCACCCTGCGGTAGGTCTCCGCGAAGACTTCGGGGCTCGGCCGGGACGTCGTGACGGGGCGGCGCTTCTGCAGCGCCTGGGCGAGCGAGCGGGTCGAGATCTCCGTGCCCTCTTCGAGCGCCTCGTCGCCGAGGACCACGGTCAGGGGTACCGCCGTGATGCCGTGACGCTCCATCGTCCGGGGCGGCAGGTAGGCCGTTGAATCGGTGACGATCGCGACATGGCGGGACATGAGCTGGAGGTTACCTGCCGTAGCGCGCACGCGGCAGCCCGGCCCCCGTCGACGGGAACGCGCCGCTCCGCTCAGGCCGTGCTCTCCGGGCGGGGCTTCTTCTGCCAGGGGTGGGCGGGGCGGGGTGCCGGCGGGGTGATCGCCTGCGGAGCCGGTGGGTCCTCGGCGGGACGGGAGCCCGGGGCCCAGGACTGGGTGTGCTGAGCGGCCGGGTCCCCGGCGTCGGAGGCGTCGGGCCACGGCGAAGCCGGCTGGGCCGGCCCGGCCGGCGTCCAGTGGCGCAGGGCGTCCGCCTCGAGGTCGATCTGGTCGCTGAGGGCGTCGAGATCGTCGTCGGAGAAGCGGTGGGCGCGGTCGCGCACGGCCCGGCGCAGGGAGTCCGCGGACTTGGTGATCCGCTCGGTACGGCCGCGCAGCTCGGCCAGCCGCTCTGTGACCTCGGCCCGGTCGGGCTCGGTCTCCAGGCGCCTGAGGTCGGCGTCCAGCTGATGTCCGTGGGCGCTGAGCCGCTCGAAGAGGGCGAAGGACTCCTTCAGGGACTCGTCCTCGGCGGAACCCGTGCGCAGCGCGTCCTGGGTGGCGCGCATCGACGTGCGCAGCGTCAGCCTCAGCTGCGCGATCTCGGCGGTGGGGCCGACCTGGACGAAGGACTTCGCGCGCAGGGTGTGGTCCTCGACCGTGCGCCGAGCCTGCTCGATCGTGCGGTCCACGCCGCGCTTGGCGGCACCGATCGCCTTCACCGTGGCGTACGCGCCCAGGCCGACGAACAGCAGGAAGAGAAGGGCGAAGACGGCGATCACTGCTTCCACGACGCTCCTCCTCCGGCCGGCGCGGCACTCGCCGCCGCGCTCTCCACGGTAAACGCCGCGGGCAGGCCCGGAGTTCCGGAAGAACCCCGAACCTGCCCCGAGTCTGCCCGTAGGGGTCGGCCCTCAGACCTCAGCCGCAGGCCGCCGCCCTCCCAGCTGACAGCCGTCGGCCGTCAGCCCGTGACGATGTTCACCAGCTTCGGTGCGCGCACGATCACCTTGCGGACGGTCGCGCCGTCCAGTGCCCGGACGACGGCCTCGTCGGCCAGCGCGACCTTCTCCAGCTCCTCCTCGGAGATCGCCGGTGCCACCTCCAGGCGGGCCTTGACCTTGCCCTTGATCTGCACGACGCAGGTCACGGTCTCGTCGACGACGTACTGCGGGTCCGCGACCGGGAAGTCCTGGTGGACGACCGAGTCGGTGTGGCCCAGCTTGCGCCACAGCTCCTCCGCGATGTGCGGGGCCAGCGGGGCCACCATCAGCACCAGCGACTCGGCGACCGGACGCGACACCGCGCCGCCGGCCTTGGTCAGGTGGTTGTTCAGCTCGGTGACCTTGGCGATGGCGGTGTTGAAGCGCAGGCCCTCCAGGTCCTGGCCGACACCGTCGACGGCCTTGTGCAGGGCACGCAGCGTGTCCTCGTCGGGGGCCGTGTCGACCACCGTGACCTCGCCGGTGTTCTCGTCGACGATGTTGCGCCACAGCCGCTGCAGCAGCCGGAACTGGCCGACCACCGCGCGCGTGTCCCACGGGCGGGAGACGTCCAGCGGGCCCATCGCCATCTCGTACAGGCGCAGGGTGTCGGCACCGTACTCGGCGGCGATCTCGTCCGGAGTCACCGCGTTCTTCAGGGACTTGCCCATCTTGCCCAGCAGACGGGAGACCTTCTCGCCCTGGTAGTAGTAGGCGCCGTCGCGCTCCTCCACCTCGGCGGCGGGCACCGCGATGCCGCGGCTGTCGCGGTAGACGTAGGCCTGGATCATGCCCTGGTTGAACAGCTTGTGGAACGGCTCCGCGGAGGAGACGTGGCCCAGGTCGTACAGGACCTTGGACCAGAAGCGCGCGTACAGCAGGTGCAGCACGGCGTGCTCGGCGCCGCCGACGTACAGGTCGACACCGCCGTGCGGCTGGCCCGCGCGGGGGCCCATCCAGTACTGCTCGATCTCGGGGTCGACCAGCTTCTGGTCGTTGTGCGGGTCCAGGTAGCGGAACTCGTACCAGCAGGAGCCGGCCCAGTTGGGCATGGTGTTGGTCTCGCGGCGGTACTTCTTCGGCCCGTCGCCCAGGTCCAGGGTGACGTTGACCCATTCCTCGTTGCGCGACAGCGGCGTCTCGGGCTGGGTGTCGGCGTCGTCCGGGTCGAAGGTGCGCGGGCTGTAGTCCTCGACCTCGGGCAGCTCCAGCGGCAGCATCGACTCGGGCAGCGCGTGGGCGGTGCCGTCCTCGTCGTAGACGATCGGGAAAGGCTCGCCCCAGTAGCGCTGGCGGCTGAACAGCCAGTCGCGCAGGCGGAAGTTGACGGTGCCCTCGCCGATGCCCCGCTCCGCCATCCACGCGGTGACGCGGGCCTTGGCCTCGGTGACGGCCAGGCCGTCCAGGGAGATGTCGTCGTTCGAGGAGTTGATGATCTTCGCGTCGTACGACCCGAAGGCGTTCTCCCAGGTCGCGGTGTCGGTGCCGCGGCCGTCGGTGGGCTCCACGATGCAGTGGATCGGCAGGTCGAAGGCGCGCGCGAACTCGAAGTCGCGCTGGTCGCCCGCGGGGACGGCCATGATCGCGCCGGTGCCGTAGCCCATCAGGACGTAGTCGGCGATGAAGACCGGGACCTGCTCGCCGTTGACGGGGTTGGTCGCGTACGCGCCGATGAAGACGCCGGTCTTGTCCTTGGCCTCGGCCTGGCGCTCGACGTCGGACTTCGAGGCGGCCTGCGCGCGGTAGGCGGCGACGGCCTCGGCCGGGGTGGCGTGGCCGCCGGTCCACACCGCGCGCGTGCCCTCGGGCCAGGCGGCCGGGACGAACTTCTCGACCAGCGGGTGCTCGGGCGCCAGCACCATGTAGGTCGCGCCGAACAGGGTGTCGGGGCGGGTGGTGAAGACCGTGATCTTCTCGCCGTCGATCGGGAAGTCGACGCGGGCGCCCTCGCTGCGGCCGATCCAGTTGCGCTGCTGCAGCTTGATGGCCTCGGGCCAGTCCAGCTCCTCCAGGTCCTCCAGCAGCCGGTCGGCGTAGGCGGTGATGCGCATGTTCCACTGGCGCAGCTTGGCCTTGAAGACCGGGTAGTTGCCGCGCTCGGAGCGGCCGTCGGCGGTGACCTCTTCGTTGGCCAGCACGGTGCCCAGGCCCGGGCACCAGTTCACGGGCGCGTCGGAGGCGTAGGCCAGGCGGTACTCGCCCAGGACGTCGGCGCGCTCGCCGGTGCTCAGCTCGCTCCACGCGCGCGTGGAGCCCGGGATCGCACGCTCACCGGACTCGAACTGCGCGATCAGCTCGGCGATCGGGCGGGCCCTCCTCGCCTCCTCGTCGTACCAGGAGTTGAAGATCTGCAGGAAGATCCACTGGGTCCACTTGTAGTAGTCCGGGTCGATCGTGGCGAACGAGCGGCGCTTGTCGTGGCCCAGGCCCAGCCGGCGCAGCTGGGCCTTCATGTTCTCGATGTTGGCCTCGGTGGAGACACGCGGGTGCGTGCCGGTCTGCACGGCGTACTGCTCGGCGGGCAGGCCGAAGGCGTCGAAGCCCAGGGTGTGCAGGACGTTGTGGCCGGTCATGCGCTGGAACCGGGCGTAGACGTCGGTGGCGATGTAGCCCAGCGGGTGGCCGACGTGCAGGCCCGCACCGGAGGGGTACGGGAACATGTCCATGATGAACTTCTTGGGCCGGGCGACGATCTCGGGGTCGCCCCCCAGGTCGCCCTTGGGGTTCGGGGCCGCATAGGTGCCGTCGGCGTCCCAGAAGTCCTGCCAGCGTGCCTCGATGTCGGCCGCCATGGCGGCCGTGTAGCGGTGCGGCGCGACCTCCGCCGACGTGGCGGCGGCGGCAGCGGGGTTCGTCTCGCTCATGATCCTCAAAGCTCCATCGATCGTCTCTGCCTGCGGCTGTTCAAAGAAACGAAAAATCCCCTCACACAGGAGGGGACGCCGCGCCGATGCCGACCTCACGGGTTCGACCGGGGTCGGTGCTGATCAGCGCGGCCCGCTAAGCAGAAGGCGTACGGCACGCATGGCGTTAGGGTACCGCAGGCCCCGAGCGGGCCGCGACGGCCTTGAGCAAGCCGGGACGCGCGTCCGTATCCCTGATGGACATGCCAGGAACCCGCCGTAACTGAACCAAGGTCAAGAAATACATCGCGTACTGTCCCCTAAGGGACGCCGTCCAGTCATATTGCCCGTTGATAACAACGCAATAACTGAAACCCCCGTACCGATCGGTATGGCGCCGCTTAGAGTTCGGCAGCGGGACCGCTTTCCCGGAACTGCTCGGAGTTGCCCCCATGAACCCTCGTCGTAGTGCCAGCTCACTCCCCAAACCGGGCCGCTCGGCCTATGGGGTGGCGACCGCTGTCGCCCTGCTGCTGATACCCGTGATCGTGCTGGTCGGAGGCGGCCCGCTCCGCGACTTCCTGAACTTCGGCGCGGGCGTGCTGTCCCTGGTCTCGCTCAGCTGCTCGGTGATCTGGGGCCTGTTCGCCCAGGACCGGATCTTCCTGAACATCCGGCAGCGGATCGTCGGCCAGGCCGTCCACCGCACGCTGGGAATCGCCTCGATCGCGTTCCTTCTGCTGCACATCGTCACGAAGATCGCGCTCGGTCACACCCAGGTGATCGGCGCGATCATTCCGTTCTCGCTCGGCGTCACCGGAATCGGCGGTCTGATCGGCCTCGGCTCGACGGCGGGCCTTTTGATGATCTTCGTGGGTGTCACCGGCGCCCTCCGCAGCAATTTCGCCACCCCCGCCCCGGTCGCCGCCCGCTGGCGCGCGATGCACATGCTGGCCTACCCGGCCTGGTGCGCGGCGCTGATCCACGGCCTGTACGCGGGCCGCGCGGCCAAGCCGTTCTTCGTGATCTCCTACGGCCTGTCGCTGCTCGGCGTGATGGCCGCCCTGACCCTGCGCTCCGCCCCGCGCCCGGTCAAGCGCAGGGTCGCCGACCGCCTGGTGGCGCTGTTCGGCAGCTCGGAGCGGCCGGGGCTCGACGAGCTGGAGGCGAGCCGCTCCCGGGTCGCCGAGGCGGGCCTCGCCGGCTTCGGAAGCACCCGCGAGCCCGATGCGACGGCGGCCACGGCGGCCCCCTCGGCACCGCTGTACCAGACCCCCGCGGCCCCCTCCGGGCAGCCGGCGTCGGGCTTCGCGGCCGCCTACCGCGCGGTGTCCCCGCGCGGTGGCGCCCAGCAGCCGTTCGCGGCCGGCCAGACCGCGCGCATGGACCTGCCGCCGGACTTCCAGGCCACGGAGGCCATCCCGCGCGTGGACGGCCCGTCCAGCACCTCGGGCAGCTGGCCGATCCCGTCCCCGCCGCCGGTCGGCGAGGCCCCGCCGTCCGTGTACGACCCGCTCCAGGACACCGGATTCAACATTCCGGTCTACGACAATCCGGGCACGTCCGGATACGGCGGAAGTGAGATGTACGACACCGGTGAGACAAACGGCCGGTATGGCACGTACAACGCCAGTGACACGTACGACAACGGTCCCTCGACCGGACCGCTGCCAGGTTCGTCCTTCGACGCACCGGGTTCGGGCGAATCCTGGAACACCCCGTCCGGAGGCTTTAAGTGAACGAGGCCCTGCCCGACGTCCCCGAGGTCCGCGTCGTCGGCCTTCCGCAGCTCACGTCGGGCTTCGACCTTGTGGAACGACTCGACCTGCCCATGCACCTGAAGGTGCACGGGCCGCTCGATCCGCTGGGCGGCGAACAGCTCGCGCAGCTCGCCGAGAACATCAACCTCAAGGGCCGCGGCGGCGCCGGCTTCCCCTTCCACAAGAAGCTGCGCTCGGTCGCCGAGTCGGCGATCAAGCGCGGGGTGCGCCCGGTCGTCGTGGTCAACGGCAGCGAGGACGAGCCGGCCTGCCGCAAGGACACGGTGCTGATCAACCGCGCCCCGCACCTGATCCTGGACGGCGCGCTGCTGTGCGCGGAGGCGCTCGGCGCACGCACGCTCGTGATCGGCGTCACGCGCGAGTCGACCCAGCGCTCCATGGAGGCCGCGCTCGCCGAGCGCGGGCTGAGCAACAGCCGTAGATCGGCGCTGCGCGCGTGGGTGCAGCGCAACCCCGTGCGCATGGTCACCGGCGCCGCCGCGTCGCTGATCCGCTCGGTCGACGGCGGCCCGGCGATCCCACCCGGCCGCAAGATCAGCGCCTCGCAGAGCGGTGTCGGCGGGGCGCCCACGCTGCTGTCGAACGCCGAGACGTTCGCGCAGCTGGCCATCGCCGCCCGCATCGGCCCGGAGCGCTACGGCAACACCGGCCTGTACGACGAGCCGGGCACGGTCATGCTCACCGTCTCCGGCGCGGTGGCCCGCCCGATGGTCCTGGAGGTCCCCACGGGCGTGCCACTGCGCTACGTGCTCCAGCTGGCGGGCGCCCCGCCGGTGCCGCAGGGCGTGCTGACCGGCGGCTACCACGGCAAGTGGATCGACGCCGCGACCGTCGACGAGGCGATCGTCTCGCGCAACTCCCTGGACGCGGTGGGCGGTTCGCTGGGCGCGGGCGCGATCCTGCCGATCAGCCAGGAGACCTGCCCGCTGGGCGAGTCGCTGCGGGTGGCGCAGTGGCTGGCCGAGGAGAGCGCCGGCCAGTGCGGCCCCTGCTACCTCGGACTGCCCGCGGCCGCGCGCGGGATGGAGGACATCCTGAACGGCGGCGGACCGGCCGCCCTGGAGGCGCTCAAGCAGGTCGCGAAGAACGTCAAGCGCCGCGGGGCGTGTTCGCACCCGGACGGCTCCGCGATGTTCCTGGAGTCGACCATCAAGGCGTTCACCGACGACCTGGCCGCCCATGTCCTCGGCAACGGCTGCGGACGGCCCGTGGAGGGCGTTCTGCCGCTCTTCGAGGGAGGCAGGGCCCCTACGGGCATCCCGGGCGGCCAAGAGCCCGAGGAGACCGGCGCGAGCCGTCAGAAGATCTACGTCGACTGGACGCTGTGCCGGGGCCACGGGCTGTGCGCCGACATCCTGCCCGAGGTGTTCGAGCTGGGCGCCGACGGGTTCCCGACCGTCGCCCAGGCGCAGGTGCCGCGCTACGCCGAGGCCAAGGCGCTGCGCGCGGTGCGCCGCTGCCCGGCGCTCGCCCTGCGCCTGGAGGAGGACACGCGCGGGCAGGCGCCGTCGCGCAACCTGCCGGTCCTCTCGCAGGGCCGCGGACGGCGGGCCCTGGGCCGCTGAGCGGAGCGACCAACACGTCGAAGGCGGACCATCCTCGGGATGGTCCGCCTTCGACTTCTGTGGAGCTAAGGAGAATTGAACTCCTGACCTCCTGCATGCCATGCAGGCGCTCTACCAACTGAGCTATAGCCCCTTGTTTTGTTGTTTCGCCCGGTTCCCCCGGCGACGTCGTAAACATTACAGGGCCGTGGGCGGAGCGCAAAATCGGTTTCGGAGCCGCACCAATGTGCTCACGTATGTCCGTTTTGCACAGCAGTTGTCAGGCCGTCACGAACGAGTAGAACCGCTTGAGCGTGCAGTGTTCTTCGAGGAGGCGGCCGTAGATCGGCTCGCCCTCCAGCTCCCGGTACGTCTCGATCGGGTCGCCCTTTATGATCAGCGCCCGCGCGCATTCCTCGCACCAGTACTGGTAGTCGGGGTTGATCGGCTCCATGTCACGGACGATCGGCGTACCGCTGCCGCACCAGTCGCACTTTCGCCTGTGTGCACCCATCGATCAGCTCCAGCTGTGGCCGCAGGCCGTGCACACGTAGGAGATCCCGCCGTTGTCGCCGAGGACTTGGGCCACATGCAGGGAACCGCAGGAAGGGCAGAGCAGCCGGGTCGTCGTGTTCCGTATCAACGCCGCACCGAGGAGGTCGCCGCCCTCCCCAAGGATGCTCGCAGGCATCGCTACTCCCTCCCGTCGGGCCGCGCCCCCTTCCGGCCGTTTGATTCTGCCACGGGAACGCCTCCGGAGGGGTATACGAGCACGGGACCCCGAGCGACTCAAAGGCCGCCGCCGACAAACAGAAGATCCCGCCCCCTCGGGGGACGGGATCTTCTCACCGATCTCTGACACTCGACAGAGTGTCGATCAGTGGAGCTAAGGAGAATTGAACTCCTGACCTCCTGCATGCCATGCAGGCGCTCTACCAACTGAGCTATAGCCCCTAGTCACGCGGCGGAGCCGCATGATGTTTCGCTTCCCGCTCGGCGGGGCGAACAAGAAGAACTCTAGCCTGTGACCTGCCAGAAAGTGAAATCCGGGGTTCGGGAGCCCCGGCGGGCCGGCCGGCGGGTCAGTCGTCGTCGCCGAGGACGGGCTCCGGGAGGGTGCCGGCGTTGTGCTCCAGCAGGCGCCAGCCGCGGGCGCCCTCGCCCAGCACGGACCAGCAGCAGTTGGACAGACCGCCGAGGCTCTCCCAGTCCCGGGCCGCCAGCCCGAGGAGCCGGCCGATGGTCGTGCGGATGGTGCCGCCGTGGCTGACGACGACGAGCGTGCCGTCCTCGGGCAGCTTCTCGGCGTGCCGCAGCACGACGGGGGCGGCCCGGTCGGCGACCTCGGTCTCCAGCTCACCGCCGCCGCGGCGGACCGGCTCGCCGCGCTTCCACGCGGCGTACTCCGCGCCGTGGCGGGCGATGATCTCCTCGTGCGTCAGCCCCTGCCACACGCCCGCGTACGTCTCGCGCAGACCCTCCTCGCGGACGATGTCGAGACCGGTGAGGGCGCCCAGCTCGGCGGCCGTGTGCGCCGCCCGCTGGAGGTCGGAGGAGACGATCGCGTCCGGCCCCAGGGAGGCCAGCAGCCGGGCGGCGCGGCGGGCCTGGCCGACGCCGGTCTCGGTCAGCGCGACGTCCGTGCTGCCCTGGAAGCGGCGCTCGACGTTCCACGCGGTCTGGCCGTGCCGCCACAGGATGATGCGGCGGCCGCGGCCCTTGCGGTCGGTGACCTCTCCGGTGGCGCTCATCACCACTCCCCGCCCGGCCCCTGGTCTGCCTCGGCGGCCTGCTGCTTCGCGTGCGCCTCGGCCTTGCCGCGGGTGGCCTTGGCGTCGGCGGGCAGCTCCAGCTCGGGGCAGTCCTTCCACAGCCGCTCCAGGGCGTAGAAGACCCGCTCCTCGCTGTGCTGGACGTGGACGACGATGTCGACGTAGTCGAGCAGGATCCAGCGGGCGTCGCGGTCGCCCTCGC
The DNA here is from genome assembly GCF_001866665.1 of Streptomyces monashensis. Taxonomy (GTDB): domain Bacteria; phylum Actinomycetota; class Actinomycetes; order Streptomycetales; family Streptomycetaceae; genus Streptomyces; species Streptomyces monashensis. The sequence continues at coordinate 55,248 of NZ_MLYO01000063.1, forward strand.
GGCGCACCGGCTTGGCGCCGAGTTCCTTCTGCAGGCGCTCCTCGATCTCGTCGACGATGGCCTTGACCTGGCGGTCGTTCGGCGCGGAGGCCAGCAGGAAGGCGTCCGTGATCGACAGGACGTCGCTGACGTCGTAGGCGATGACGTCGTGGGCGAGCTTGTCGGCAGCCGCCTGGGCGGCGGTGTGGATGAGCTCAAGGGAACGGTCGGTGGCGGTCACTACATGGCTTTCCGTCGGCGGTCTTTTGCCCCCAAGGGTCTCACGGACCGACCGGGGCACCCCACGTGATTAACGGGTCGCGCAGGGTGCCCCGGTCACCCCGGCCGGGAGGCGGCCGGGAGGCCGGCGGTCAGGAGGCGGACGGTTTGTAGTCCAGGCCGAGTACGACCGAGACGTCGGCGCCCGAGGAGACCGTGCCCTTGGCCACGGAGCTGCTCGGCAGGCCGAGGGTCTTGGCGACCTCGGTGGCGTTCCGCTGGGCGGAGGCGCCCGAGTAGAGCACCTTCGAGACGGCCTGGGTGCCGGTGGCGCTGCCGCCCTCCAGGAACGTGAAGCCGCCGTTGAGGAGCACCACGCGGGCCTTCTCCGTGTCGTCCTTCACACCGGTGGCGTTCTGCACGGAGACCCGGACCGCGGAGCCGGCGTCGGGGCTCTTCGCGGTGCCGCCGAGGATGTCCTTCACCACGCTGTCGCTGGTCTTCGCGCTCAGGGTGCCGTCGGTCTGCACGGGCAGCAGGGCGGTCTTGTAGTCGCCGCTCTTGGCGAGGTCGGAGAGCTTGGCGAGGAAGGTGCCGAGGTCCTTGTCGGTGAGCGGCGGGTCGAGGATCTGCGCCAGGGTCTGCACCGTGGTGATCGCCGCCGACGGGTCGGACGACAGCTTGCGCAGCGTGCCCTGCATGACCTGCCCGAACCGCTCCAGCTGGGCGTTCTCGTTCTCCCCGGGGGCGCGGTAGGTGGCGTAGGCGACGGCCATCTTGCCGCTGAGGGTCTGCTGGCTGCCCTTGTGGACGAGCGGCTCGGCACCGGCCTTCTTCGCGGTCGGGTCCGGCACGTCGGCGTTGGTGTCGATGTCGATGTTGCCGACCAGGTCGACCAGGTTCTGCAGGTAGGGGGTGTCGAGGCGCCAGGTGGCCTGGATGTTGGTGCCGAGGACGGTGCCGAGCTGGTCGCGGGTGCCGGAGGAGCCGTCGCCGTCCACCGACTTGGCGAGCGTCGTGGTGGCGCCCGAGTCGTCGCTCAGGGCGAGGTTGTTGGGCAGCAGCACGGTGCTGCCCTGCTTGGTGGTGGTGTTGTCGACCAGCAGCGCCGTGGACGTGCCGCCCTTGTCGGTGTTGTGCAGGTGGACGACGATCACGTCGCGCTTCTGGGCTCCGACGGGCGTGGCCGCGCCGGGCCCCGCGGCCGCGGAGGACAGGCCGGGCAGCTTTCCGGCGTACCAGAGGTAGCCGACACCGCCGACGGCGACCAGGGCGAGGACGACGACCAGGGCGACCAGCCGGCTGCGGGCGCGGCGCCTGGCCTCCTCGCGGCGCTCGGTGCGGTTCTCGGTGAAGTTCAGCCAGTCGATGACGTCCTCGGAGTCACCGTCCGGGTCCTCGACGAACGCGAACTGCCCGGTGCGGTGGTCCCGTTCGCCCCCGTCCCGGGGCTCAGCGGGCCGCTCCCCCGGTTCCCGCGGCCCCGGTGCCGGGCCGGGCTGGTGCGGGATGTGGGCGGTCTGTCCGGCAACCCGGGGCTGCTGCCCGCTGGTCGCGGCCTGCCCGTAGGGGTCGTGGCCGGGCACCTGCTGGGTGCCGGTCCCGTAGGGGTCGTACGGGTTCTGGGCCGCATAGGGGTCGTACGCCGGCTGCTGCCCCGAGTCGTAGGAGGGCACGGGCGGCTGCTGGCCGGTGGCGTAGGGGTCGTAGCCGTAGCCCTGTTGCTGGGCGTACGGGTCGTAGCCGGCCTGCTGGGTGTGCTGGGCCTGCTGCGCCGTGACCTGCTGGTAGACGGGCCGGCCGTACTCGTCGTAGCCGACGATCTCGTACGGGTCGGCGCCGTATCCGCCGTTGCCCGTGTCGTATCGGTCGTTCACCGGTGCCCCTCTCGGCTCACTCGCCGCGGTACAGCTCGCGCTTGGCGATGTAGCGCACGACTCCGTCCGGCACCATGTACCAGATGGGGTCTCCCTTCGCGACTCTCGCACGGCAGTCGGTGGACGAGATGGCGAGCGCGGGAACCTCGACCAGCGAGGCGCCGCCCTCGGGAAGGCCGGGGTCGGTCAGGTGGTGGCCGGGCCGGGTGACGCCGACGAAGTGCGCGAGGGAGAACAGCTCCTCGCTGTCGTGCCAGGTCAGCAGCTGGGCGAGCGCGTCGGCACCGGTGATGAAGAACAGATCGGTGTCGGGGTTGAGGGCCCTGAGGTCGCGCAGGGTGTCCACGGTGTAGGTCGGCCCGCCGCGGTCGATGTCGATACGGCTGACGGAGAACTGGGGGTTCTCGGCGGTCGCGATGACCGTCATCAGGTAGCGGTCCTCGGCCGGGGAGACCTTGCGGTGGGACTTCTGCCACGGCTGGCCGGTGGGCACGAACACCACCTCGTCCAGCTGGAACTGCGCGGCGACCTCGCTGGCCGCCACCAGGTGTCCGTGGTGGATCGGGTCAAACGTTCCGCCCATGACGCCCAGGCGTCGCTTGCCCGTGTGCACGGGGCCGGTAGGCATGTCCTGCTCTCCCATGCGTGCAGACCCTACCGGCCCGGCCTCCGAGGTCCCGCCGGGGACGGGGTCCCGGCTCAGCGGTCGCGGTTGAACCGCGTGGTGATCCACAGCAGGAGCAGCAGGATGACGAAGGCGCTGCCGCCGGTGATGGCCGGGTTGAGGCTGTTGTGGTGGCCGCCCTCGGCTTCGGCGAGGGTGACCATCTGGGCTGCGGCGCTGTGAAGGCTCATCTTCGGCAGGACCTAACGCGTGTGGGCGGGATAAAGATGTCGGCTCATCGTATGCGGGCGGCCCGGCGACGATCACGCCGACTCCGCCGTCGGGACCCGGCGGGGAACTTTCGCCGCCGCTCAGTCGTCCTTGCGCTTGTAGCCCCTGAGCAGGAACCAGGCGGTCAGCGCGCAGCCCAGGACCATCACGACCAGAACGATGCGGAGCAGATTCCCTGTCCCGTGCTGCTGGGCGGCGCTGGTGGCGGCCTCGGTCAGCCAGGCGGCTGCGGGGTGGTGATCCATCGGTGGACTCCTTCGGCTGTACTGCCCGTCCACCGTATCTCCGCCTAGGCTGGGCCCTGCCTCGGGGGCACAGTGGGCACTCAACGCACATGGGGGACGACATGTCCGACGACGGCCAGCACACCGGGCACGAGCGCGTGCCGAGCAGGCAGCGCAGGCGCTTCCCGGGGATCTCCTCACGTGCCTACGAGCATCCGGCCGACCGTTCGGCCCTGGTCGCGCTGCGCAAGCTGAGCGGATTCGACACGGTCTTCAAGGCGCTCAGCGGGCTGCTGCCCGAGCGGAGCCTGAGGCTGCTGTTCCTGTCCGACTCGGTCCGCGTCTCCGAGCGGCAGTTCCAGCATCTGCACGACATGCTGCTGGACGCCTGTCACATCCTGGACCTGGAGAAGGTCCCGCCGATGTACGTCAACCAGGACCCGCAGCCCAACGCGATGTGCATCGGCCTGGACGAGCCGATCATCGTGGTCACGACGGGCCTCGTGGAGCTCCTCGACGAGGAGGAGATGCGCGCGGTCGTCGGCCACGAGGTGGGCCACGCCCTGTCCGGTCACTCGGTGTACCGCACGATCCTGCTCTTCCTGACCAGCCTCGCGCTGAAGGTCGCCTGGATCCCGCTGGGCAACTTCGCGATCATGGCGATCATCACGGCCCTGCGGGAGTGGTTCCGCAAGTCGGAGCTGTCCGCGGACCGCGCGGGTCTGCTGGTGGGCCAGGACGTACAGGCCTCGATGCGCGGCCTGATGAAGATCGCGGGCGGCAACCACCTGCACGAGATGAACGTGGACGCCTTCCTGGAGCAGGCCGAGGAGTACGACGCCGCGGGCGACCTGCGCGACTCGGTGCTGAAGATCCTGAACGTGCTGCCCCGCTCGCACCCGTTCGCCGCCGTGCGGGCGGCCGAGCTGAAGAAGTGGTCCGAGTCCCGGGACTTCCAGCGGATCATGGACGGCCACTACGCACGCCGCGACGAGGACAGGGACACCTCGGTCAGCGACTCCTTCCGCGAGTCGGCGGCCGCCTACGCGAGCGACGTCAAGAGCTCCAAGGACCCGCTGATGAAGCTGGTCTCGGACCTCGCGGGCGGGGCGGGCGACCTGGGCGGCCGGGTGCGTCGCGGCTTCGACGGCTTCAAGAGCGCCCCGCCTACGGCGCAGGAGGGGCCGACGGACGAGGAGTAGCCAGGGTCCCGCACAGCGCCGCCGGGCTGTCCGTGGCGAACGGGTCGGTGCCCGCCGGGCCCCCGCTGCGGGCCGTCTGCCCGGCCAGCAGCGGCCGCAGGTACGCCGAGGAGTCCTCGGCACAGGCGAGGGGGCCCGCCTGGACGTACGAGGTGAGCAGCTGGACCTGGTGGGTGCGCAGGTCGTCGCGGCTGAAGCCGAAGGTCAGCTCGCGGCGGACGGTGAACAGGGAGACCCGCGCACCGGCCGGGGCGCCGGTGGGCCGCAGCGCGTAGACCAGGGTGTGGTCGGCGGTGACCTCCAGCGTGTCCGCGTCGGTCTCGACGGCCTGGAGGTCGCCCTGGACCCGGATCCGGTCGTCGGCGAGCTGGGTGCGGGCGGGGTCGAAGCGGACCACCCAGCCGGTGGCGGCGTGCCGGCCGTCGGCCGCCGGGCGGGCGAAGCTCTGGTCGAACTGGTCGAGCTGGTCGGCGTCGAGCAGGGCCCGGGCGGGGGCGTTCTGGCGGCCGGTCAGCACCTCGGGGTAGAGCGCGGAGCGGACGATGTAGTCCTTGGCGCTGGTGAGCGCGGTGACCACCTGGCTGTCGGAGAAGTGGACGGTGCCGCGCGCGGCCGGCAGCGGGATCCCCTCGGCGCCGATGTCGAACTGGGCGGCGGGGCTGTGCGCGTACAGGCTCTCGGCGTCGGCCCCGCCGGGCACCTCGGCCGTCGGGGCGAGCGGGATCACCGTCGTGCGCAGGGGCTCGGCGGGGCGCCGGGCCTGCGGGGAGCCGTAGGGATGACGCACGCTCATGTAGACCGCGGTGGCCAGGGCTACGGCGAACAGCACGACGAGGATCAGCAACTGCCGGGGCAGGCCGCGGTGCAGGGGCGGGCGGCGGCGTACGGCCGGTGTGTGGTCGGCCATCCGCTCCTCGGCGGAGTACTCCTGGAGGCGGGCAGCGCGGACGAACGACTCGTCGAAGACGACGGATCGGTACTCGTCCTCGCCACCTGCGGGGCCGCCCTCGGGTGTCCCCTCCGGTGGGTCTCCTGGCCCGCCCATACTTTCAGGGTAGGTCTCAGGGGCCTCGGGTAAACGCCCTGGTACACGACAACTTCTGACAGGTTCTCACCAAGGGGCGAGCGGGTGCGCTCAGGGGGTGCGCGGCACGGCCGAGGCGACCGGCTGGCCGGTGTCGGCGGAGACGGAGGGCGCGGCGGCGCCGCCCTGTTCCACCCCGGTCGAGGCGGGGGCGGGCACCCGGTCGCGGGCGCCGGAGGAGCCGCCGCGGTAGACCGCGGCGAAGGCGAGGGCGACCATGCCTATGCCCATCACGACGGCGAGCACCCAGGCCACGGGCCGGTGCCAGCGGACCTGTCTGCCGTGGGGGCCGAAGGGGCCGTCGCCGTCGTCGAGGACGTAGAGGTCGTCCAGGTCGTCGTCGCGATCTTGGCCGAGACCGGTGCCCTCGGGGGCGTACTTGTCGTCGTAGCGCTCGCCGCGGGCGCGGGCGCGGCGGGCCTCCGCCTCGGAGGCCTCGGCTCTCGCCTGCGCGGCGGCCAGGAGGCGCTCCACGGCGGTCGGTTCATGGACCGTGGCCGCCTGCACGAAGGCCTCGTCGAAGACCACGGAGGCGAACTCTTCGTCCGACACCCCGCGGTCGTGGTCGTCGTCGGGCTCCCAGCCGTCAGGGAACGGCATGCCCCCCACGTCCTCCGGCACACGTCCAGAGTAGACCTGAGGGGTCAATTTGGGCAGGCGCTGGGGAAATTCGTCTGACTGGTGAGACGCCTTTCGGCCGTCCGCCCGGATGCCGGACGTACGGCCGAACGGGTGATTCTCAGGGGCGTACGTGGCCGTCGCCGGTGACGATGTATTTCGTGCTGGTCAGCTCCGGCAGGCCCATCGGGCCCCGGGCGTGCAGCTTCTGGGTGGAGATGCCGATCTCGGCTCCGAAGCCGAACTGGCCGCCGTCGGTGAACCGGGTGGAGGCGTTCACGGCGACGGTGGTGGAGTCGACCAGCTGGGTGAAGCGGCGGGCGGCCTGCTGGGAGGTGGTGACGATCGCCTCGGTGTGGCCGGAGGTCCACAGCCGGATGTGCTCGACGGCCTTGTCGAGGGAGTCGACGACGGCGGCGGCGATGTCGTACGAGAGGTACTCGGTCTCCCAGTCCTCGGCCACCGCCTCGACGACGGTCGCCTTGGAGTCCTTGGCGTGGGCCATCACGCGCTCGTCGGCGTGCACGGTGACGCCGGCCTCGGCGAGGGCGTCCAGGGCGCGCGGCAGGAACTCGGCGGCGATGTCCTGGTGGACCAGGAGGGTCTCGGCGGCGTTGCAGACGCTGACCCGCTGGGCCTTGGAGTTGATCAGGATGTCGACCGCCATGTCGATGTCGGCGGCGGCGTCGACGTAGACGTGGCAGTTGCCGGTGCCGGTCTCGATGACGGGGACGGTGGACTCGCTGACCACGGTCTGGATCAGGGAGGCGCCGCCGCGCGGGATGAGGACGTCGACCAGGCCGCGGGCGCGCATGAGCTCGCGCACGGAGTCCCGGCTCTCGCCGGGCACCAGCTGTACGGCGTCGGCGGGCAGCCCGGCGCCGCCCACGGCGTCGCGCACCACCCGCACCAGCGCGGTGTTCGACTCGTACGCGGAGGCGGAGCCGCGCAGCAGGACGGCGTTGCCGGACTTCAGGCACAGGGCGGCGGCGTCGACGGTGACGTTCGGGCGGGCCTCGTAGATGATGCCGACGACGCCGAGCGGGACGCGGACCTGGCGCAGGTCGATGCCGTTGGGGAGGGTGGAGCCGCGGACGACCTCGCCGACCGGGTCGGGCAGCTTCGCGACGTCGCGGACGTCGGAGGCGATGGCGCGGACCCGCGCGGGGGTGAGGGTCAGCCGGTCGACGACGGACTCGCTGGTGCCGTTCTCCCGGGCCCTGGCCACGTCCTTGGCGTTGGCCTCGACGATCTCGGCGGTCCGTACCTCCAGCGCGTCGGCGATGGCGAGCAGCGCGTCGTCCTTCACGGCGCGCGGCAGCGGCGCGAGGTCGGCGGCCGCGGCCTTGGCCCGGTAGGCGGCCTGGGTGACCGGGGACATCGAGTCGTACGGCGAGAGCGTGGTCATGAGGGAAGGGTAGTGCGCGCCGCGTACGCCTCCGGCGCACGTCCCACACACCGAGACGAAACCCCCGTACGGGATCAGAACGTACGGGATCAGAAGGGGTGGACCCCTACGGGTGTCGCGGGCGACGGGCCGTAGCCCTCGGCGATGCGGTGGTGGTAGGTCTCGCGGTCGATGACCTCCAGGCCGACGATCTCCCACGCGGGCAGTCCGGCGCTCTGCCGGTGCTCGCCCCACAGGCGCAGGGCGACGGCCGCGGCGTCGTGCAGGTCGCGGGCCTCCTCCCAGTACCGGATCTCGGCGTGATCGGTCGCGTATCTGCTGGTCAGGAGGAAGGGGTGGTCATGGGCCAGCTGTTCCAGGGCCCGGCGCAGATCGGGCAGGGGGACGGTGTCCCCGGAGACGCTGAGGGTGACGTGCCACAGCCGGGGCAGGTCTTTCGGCTCCTCGTAGGTGTCCCCGGCCGCGACGCTCGTCAGAGCACCGCGCGACGTCGCCCCAGGGCGCACTCGTCTCACGACGGCCTCCTTCATGGCTCGCTCGGCCCCTTGACGGAAGGCGTGTCCTGCCAACATGCCCCCGAGACAAAGTTGAGCAGGCCGCAGGGCTCCGCGTGGTGGTTTTACGGAACGTCCCCCACCGGGGGCGTGCCGTACGCCCTGTTTTACGAGCGGTCTTGCGACTGTCAGAGGTGCAGGAGCACCAGGTCGTCCCTGTGTACGACCTCGCGCTCGTACGCCGGGCCCAGCTCGCGGGCCAGCTCGTGGGTCGAACGCCCGATCAGCCGGGGGATCTCCTTGGCGTCGAAGTTGACGAGGCCCCGGGCCACCGCGCGACCGGCCGTGTCCCGCAGTTCGACGGGGTCGCCGGCGCTGAACTCGCCCTCCACGGAGGCGATTCCGGCGGGCAGCAGCGACTTGCGGCCCTTGACGACGGCCTCGACGGCGCCGTCGTCGAGGGTCAGCGCGCCCTGCGGGGTGGAGGCGTGCTGGAGCCACAGCAGCCGGTCGGCGGAGCGCCTGCCGGTGGGGTGGAAGTAGGTGCCGGTGTCGCCGCCGCTCAGCGCGTCCGCCGCGTGCACGGCGCTGGTGAGGACGACGGGGATGCCCGCGGCGGCCGCGATCCGGGCGGCCTCGACCTTGGTGACCATGCCGCCGGTGCCGACGCCGGCCTTGCCCGTGCTGCCGATCTCCACGCCCGCGAGGTCCTCCGGCCCCGTCACCTCCGCCACCCGCGAGGTGCCGGGCCTGCTGGGGTCCCCGTCGTAGACCCCGTCGATGTCGGAGAGCAGGACGAGCAGGTCGGCGTGGACGAGGTGGGCGACGAGGGCGGCGAGGCGGTCGTTGTCGCCGAAGCGGATCTCGTCGGTGGCGACGGTGTCGTTCTCGTTGACGATCGGGAAGGCACCCATGGCGAGCAGCTTGTCGAGGGTGCGGGAGGCGTTGCGGTGGTGGGCGCGGCGGCTCATGTCGTCGGAGGTGAGCAGGACCTGGCCGACACGGACGCCGTAGCGGGCGAAGGAGGCGGTGTAGCGGGCGACGAGCAGGCCCTGGCCGACGCTGGCGGCGGCCTGCTGCCGGGCCAGGTCCTTGGGGCGGCGGCGCAGGCCGAGCGGGGCGAGACCTGCGGCGATGGCGCCGGAGGAGACCAGGACGATCTCCCGCTCTCCCCCGCTGCGGATCTTGGCCAGCACGTCGACCAGCGCGTCGACGCGGTCGGCGTCGAGTCCGCCGACGGCGGTGGTCAGGGAGGAGGACCCCACCTTGACGACGATCCTGCGGGCCTCGCGTACGGCCTGCCTTGCCCTTGCCACCTTGCTGTCCGTCCCCTCGCGCGGTCCATCACCCGAGCCGCAATCTACGCGAACGGGTGCGGGTGGTGCGTTCAGGTCCGGTGGGTGGAACGCGAAAAGCCGCCCAGCCACCCAGCCGGGCAGGATCGCAGGGCGGATCGGCGCGTCAACGGAAAACGGGATTCCGCGGCCCTCTCGACAGGGAATTGTCCATTTACGCGCCAAAGGTGCATCAAAGATGTGAACAGTGAATCTTTTCCTCTTCTTACCTTCGGAGCCATCTCACACGGTGCGTCTCACACTCAGCAGCCCGGGTGAGCCCTGCCACACCCCAACTGACCAGCGACGGACGGGCTGTGGTAAGAACGTTCCACGAGTGACGTTAGGGTAGGATTAAACGAACCTTAACCTTGCACTCCTTGTGCCTCTCGCCACCCGCGCCGCATGTCAGCAGCGGGGCGCGGGTGAGTCTGATCGACAGTCCAGGAGCCCCAAGCATGCCCCTCGCGGATGGAAGCACTTCGCCCAAAATAAGCGTGGTCGTCCCTGTTTATAAAGTTCAGGGATATCTGCGCGCATGCTTGGACTCCATCCTCTCCCAGTCCTTCGAGGACTTCGAGGTCGTCGCGATCGACGACCACTCCCCCGACTCCTGCGGGCGCATACTCGACGAATACGCCGCCCTGGACGCGCGCGTCGTACCCGTGCACCTGGCGGAGAACCAGGGCATAGGAAAGGCACGGGACGCCGGCGCGCTGAAGGCACGCGGCGAGTACATCCTCTTCCTCGACAGCGACGACACCCTCGCCGACGGCGCTCTCCAGGCGATAGCCGACCGGCTGGCCGCCACGGACAACCCCGACATCCTCCTGCTCAACCACGTCCGCACGTACTGGAACAACCGGGTGCAGGCGAGCGCGGCCGGCGAACTGCTCGCCGCGGCCGGCGAGGACGTCTTCACGGCGCTGGAGCGTCCCGAGTACCTCGGCATGTTCGCCGTGGTGTGGAACCGCGCCTACCGCCGCGAGTTCTACGTCGACGACCACCACTTCACCTTCACCGACGGCATCTACGAGGATGCCCTCATGGTCTACAAGACCATGCTGACCGCGCAGCGCATCGCCGCCACGGACCACGTCTGCGTCGAGTACCGCCAGCGCCGCCAGGGCAACTCCATGCGCACGCCCGGACGCAAGCACTTCGGGATCTTCGAGCAGTACCAGCGGCTCTTCGCGTTCCTCGACGAGCGTCCCCACCTGGAGCCGGTGCGGGCCCTGCTGTTCGAGCGCGCCGTCAGCCACTACCTGTTCACCCTGGCCCGTGAGGACCGCATCGTCCCCAAGGACCGCGCGGAGTTCTTCAAGCTGGCGGCCGCCGACTACAAGCGCTTCAAGCCGCGGGGCCTCGTCCTCCCGGAGGGCACGCAGGGCACCCGGTTCCAGCTGCTGGAGCGCGGCTCCTACACGGCGTACTCGGCGGTGATGGCCGCGAGCAACACCCGTCGCGAGGTGATCAAGCGGGCCACCAAGGTCAAGACCAAGCTCGGCAAGACCGCCTACAACCGGCTGTACCAGCTGCACCTGCGCCGGCCCGTCGACGAGAACCTCGCCGTCTACGCGGCCTACTGGAACCGCGGTGTCGCCTGCAACCCCGGAGCCGTCTACGAGAAGGCGAAGGAGCTGGCCCCGAACGTCCACGGTGTGTGGGTCGTCAAGCGCGACGCGGTGGACACCGTCCCCGCGGGCGTCGACTACGTGGTGGCCAACTCGCCGCGCTACTGGGAGGTCATGGCCCGGGCCAAGTACCTCGTCAACAACGTCAACTTCCCGAACGACATCGTCAAGCGGCCCGAGCAGGTCTTCCTCCAGACCCACCACGGCACCCCGCTGAAGCAGATGGGCATCGACCAGCAGAAGTACCCGGCGGCGGCCAAGAACATGAGCTTCGCCAAGATGCTGGAGCGGGCCGACAAGTGGGACCTCAGCCTCACCTCCAACCAGCACTCCACGGAGATCTGGGAGCGGGTGTACCCCTGCGCGTTCGAGGCCGTCGAGTTCGGATACCCGCGCAACGACGTCTACTTCCGGGCCACCTCCGAGGACGTCACGCGGATCCGCCGTGAACTCGGCATCGAGGACGGCAAGACCGCCATCCTCTACTGCCCGACGGTGCGCGACTACCAGAAGGGCTACGTGCCCCGGATCGACCTCGAGCGCTTCTGCCGCGAGCTCGGCCCCGACCATGTCGTCCTGGTGCGCACCCACTACTTCTACGGTGCCGACCCCCGGCTGGCGGCCCTCCAGGAGCGCGGGCTGATCAAGGACGTGTCGCGGTACCCGGTGGTCGAGGACCTCTGCCTGGCCGCCGACGCGCTGATCACGGACTACTCGTCGATCATGTTCGACTACGCGTGCCTCGACCGCCCGATCGTCAGCTACGCGGACGACTGGGAGGTCTACCGCAAGGCCCGCGGTGTCTACTTCGACATCCTCTCCGGGCAGCCGGGCGAGACCCCCGGCGCGACCGCCACCACGGAGGACGAGCTGATCTCGGTCTTCCGCTCCGGCGCCTGGAACAGCGCCGAGGCCGCCGAGCTGCGGGCCGCGTTCCGCGAGCGGTTCGTGCAGTTCGACGACGGCAACGCGGCGGAGCGCGTCGTGCGCCGGCTGTTCCTCGGCCAGGACCGGGGTCCCACGGTGCTGCCCCTGGACGAGCGGACCCCGGCTCCCGCGCCGGGAGTCGTCGCCAAGGCGCGCATTCCGCAGCAGCCGACCGCTGAGCGTGGCCTCATCGGCGCCTGACGCACGGCCTGACGTACCGAACGAGAGAGACGAGCACCCCGTGGTTTCCCGCCCCTCCATTTCCAAGGCTGTCATCCCTGCGGCAGGCCTCGGGACCCGGTTCCTGCCGGCCACGAAGGCCACTCCCAAGGAGATGCTGCCGGTCGTCGACAAGCCGGCGATCCAGTACGTGGTCGAGGAGGCCGTGGCGGCGGGGCTCGACGACGTGCTCATGGTCACCGGACGCAACAAGCGTCCCCTGGAGGACCACTTCGACCGCAACTACGAGCTGGAGTCGGCCCTTCAGAAGAAGGGCGACGCCGGCCGGCTCGCCAAGGTCCAGGAGTCCAGCGACCTGGCCACCATGCACTACGTCCGCCAGGGCGACCCCAGGGGCCTCGGCCACGCCGTCCTGTGCGCCGCCCCGCACGTGGGCCACGAGCCCTTCGCCGTCCTCCTCGGCGACGACCTGATCGACCCGCGCGACCCGCTGCTCCGGCGCATGATCGAGACCCAGGAACAGCACGGCGGCAGCGTGATCGCCCTCATGGAGGTCGCGCCCGAGCAGATCCACCTCTACGGCTGCGCGGCCGTGGAGGCCACCGCCGACGGCGACGTCGTCAAGGTGACCGGGCTGGTCGAGAAGCCGGACCCGGCGGACGCCCCCTCGAACTACGCGGTCATCGGCCGCTACGTCCTCGACCCGCACATCTTCGACGTACTCCGCCGGACCGAGCCCGGCCGCGGCGGCGAGATCCAGCTCACCGACGCCCTCCAGCAGCTCGCGCAGACGCATTCATCAGCGGCTGCCGCCGCGGGGAAGGTCGGCGGACCGGTGCACGGCGTCGTCTTCGAGGGCCGCCGCTACGACACCGGCGACCGGGGCGACTATCTGCGTGCCATCGTCAGACTCGCGTGCGAACGTGAAGACCTGGGCCCGGACTTCCGGACCTGGCTTCGCAGTTACGTGGCCGAGGAGCTGACGGACGCGGACAGCTGACGTCGGTAGGGAAGAGCCGGGACGGGAACAGCCGGTACGGAACACAGGAGGGCGGGCCCGGAGGAAAACCTCCGGGCCCGCCCTCCTGTCTGACCGTCGCCTAGAACGGCTCGAAGTCGTCGAACTCCCGGCCGGCCTCGTCCCGCTCCGCCTGCCTGTCCCTACGGCGCTGCGCCGCGGGCCGCTGCGCGTCGAAGCGGTGGTCCTCGCCTCGGCGGCCCAGCATCTCCGCGCCGGCCATGACCGTCGGCTCCCAGTCGAAGACGACCGCGTTCTCCTCGGGGCCGATGGCGACGCCGTCGCCGTTCCGGGCGCCCGCCTTCATCAACTCCTCTTCCACACCGAGGCGGTTGAGGCGGTCGGCGAGGTAGCCGACGGCCTCGTCGTTGTTGAAGTCGGTCTGGCGGACCCAACGCTCGGGCTTGTCGCCGCGCACCCGGAACAGCAGCTCGCCGCCGACCTCCTCGCGCGTGACGGTGAAGCCGGCGTCGTCCACGGCCTTGGGCCGGATGACGATCCGCGTCGCCTCCTCCTTCGGCTTCGCGGCACGCGCCTGGGCGACCAGCTCACCGAGCCCGAAGGACAGCTCGCGCAGCCCGATGTGAGCGACGGCCGACACCTCGAAGACGCGGTAGCCGCGGGCCTCCAGGTCGGGGCGGACCATCTCGGCGAGGTCCTTGCCGTCGGGCACGTCGACCTTGTTCAGGACGACGATCCGGGGCCGGTTGTCGAGACCGCCGTACTGGCGCAGCTCCTCCTCGATGATGTCGAGGTCGGAGACCGGGTCGCGGTCGGACTCCAGCGTCGCGGTGTCCAGCACGTGCACCAGCACGCTGCACCGCTCCACGTGCCGCAGGAACTCCAGGCCGAGGCCCTTGCCCTGGCTGGCGCCCGGGATCAGACCGGGCACGTCGGCGATGGTGTAGACGGTCGAACCGGCCGTCACGACACCGAGGTTGGGCACGAGGGTCGTGAAGGGGTAGTCGGCGATCTTCGGCTTGGCCGCGCTGAGCACCGAGATCAGCGAGGACTTGCCCGCGCTCGGGTAGCCGACGAGGGCCACGTCGGCGACGGTCTTCAGCTCCAGGACGACGTCCTGCAGGTCACCGGGCTCGCCGAGCAGCGCGAAGCCGGGGGCCTTGCGGCGGGCGGAGGCCAGCGCCGCGTTCCCGAGCCCGCCGCGGCCGCCCTGCGCGGCGATGTACGACGTCCCGTGCCCGATCAGGTCGGCGAGGACATTGCCGGCCTTGTCGAGGACGACGGTCCCGTCCGGCACGGGCAGGACCAGGTCCTGGCCGTCCTTGCCGGACCGGTTGCCGCCCTCGCCGGGCTTGCCGTTGGTGGCCTTGCGGTGCGGCGAGTGGTGGTAGTCGAGCAGGGTGGTCACGGACTGGTCGACGGTGAGGATGATGTCACCGCCACGTCCGCCGTTGCCGCCGTCCGGGCCGCCGAGCGGCTTGAACTTCTCGCGGTGGACGGAGGCACAGCCGTGGCCTCCGTTACCCGCGGCGACGTGCAGCTCGACGCGGTCCACGAAGGTGGTCATGGTTCAGTGCCTCCAGAAACTCACGGGTATTACCTATGTCAACACGCGAAAGGCGGACCCGCCTTCCCGACCGGGAAGTGAGGTCCGCCTCGCGAAGTGAAGCGTTCGGCGCCGAATCAGGCGATTCAGGCGACCGGAACGATGTTCACGACCTTGCGGCCGCGGTGGGTACCGAACTCCACCGCACCGGCCTCGAGGGCGAACAGCGTGTCGTCGCCGCCACGGCCGACACCTGCGCCGGGGTGGAAGTGGGTGCCGCGCTGGCGAACCAGGATCTCACCAGCGTTCACGACCTGACCGCCGAAGCGCTTCACGCCGAGCCGCTGGGCATTGGAGTCGCGACCGTTCCGGGTGGACGATGCGCCCTTCTTGTGTGCCATGTCTCCTCAGTCCCTTACTTCGCAGCCGCGGGGATCGACGTGACCTTGATCGCCGTGTACTGCTGGCGGTGGCCCTGACGACGGCGGTAGCCGGTCTTGTTCTTGTAGCGCAGAATGTCGATCTTCTGGCCCTTGTGGTGGTCCACGACCTCGGCCTGGACCTTGATGCCGGCCAGCACCCACGGGTCGCTGGTCACGGCGTCGCCGTCGACAACGAGCAGGGTCGAGAGCTCGACCGTGTCGCCAACCTTGGCAGTGGAAATCTTGTCAACCTCAACGATGTCGCCGACAGCAACCTTGTGCTGGCGACCACCGCTGCGCACGATGGCGTACACGCGGATCTCTCTTTCGCTCGTCCAGAACCGGCACCCCCGCAGGCCAGCCGCCCGACAACACACGGGCGACCTCTCCCGGCCCGCACTGCGCCCGGGAGGATGAGGTTTACGGGGATGTGGCGTGCTCAGTGACACGCCGACGGTCAAGGTTACGGGGCCGGGCTGTGGGGGTCAAACTGGACGGCCCGGCCGGCCCGCGACCGCGGTCACGTACGCGGCGTACGCCGTCCCGATGTCGCTCGGCGACAGCGCGAGATGCTCCAGGATCGTGTAGCGGCCGGGCCGGGTCTCCGGGGCGAACCCGACGGCCCCGACGAACTCCTCGTCGCTGAAGCCGAGCTCCCGCGCCACCACGGGCAGACCGCGCCGGCGCAGCACGTCGGCCATCAGCCGGGCCGTGCCGTGCCCGCCCCGCAGGTACGTCGCGAAGGCGGCGCCGACGCCCACCTGCTCTCCGTGATTCGCCGCCCGGTGCGGATACGGATGGCCGAGCGCGGGCCATGGCCGCGGCCAGACCGTCGAGCTTCTCGCCGGTGACCCGGTGGGCCGGCTCCCAGTCCGCGACCGCGGAGATGTCGGACAGGGCCTCGCCGATGCCCGAGCGCTCGAACCGGGTCGGCGCCTCCCGTATCACCGTGAGGTCGACGCGAGGAGGGCGATCGGTGTGGGCACGCCGTACGCGCCACGGCCGGCGTCGTTGTCCGGATCGCCTCGTCCAGGGTGCCGCCGCCCACCTCGAACCAGACGGCGCCGGGCAGCGAGGACGCGCCCGCCGGAAAGCAGGCGGTGAAACAGAAAACAGGTGTGGCCCTGTCCGCGAACGGACAGGGCCACACCTGGTACGGCGACTGATCAGTCGTCGGCGGTGGCGACCGTGGTGGTCTTCTTCGCCGTCGACTTCGCGGCGGCCGTCTTGGTCGCCTTCTTGGCCGTGGTCTTCTTGGCCGCCGTCTTCTTCGCGGCGGTCTTCTTCGCCACGGTCTTCTTGGCTGCCGTCTTCTTCGCCGGGGCCTTCTTGGCGGTCTTGCGGGCCGCCTTCTTGGCCGGAGCGACCTCCTCGACCGGAGCCTCGGCCCCGGCCTCGGGCGCCTCCGCGGCCTCCGTCGCCGACGGGACGACCACGACGGCCGCCTCCTCGGACGCGGTCGGCGCGGTGGCCTTGCGCACGGCACGCCGACGCGGGCGGGCCGGGGCGGCGCTCTCGGCGGGCGCCTCCTCGACCGGAGCCGGCGCAGCGGCCTCGGCCTCGACCGCGGCCTCGACCGCGGTCTCGGGCACCGTCACCACGGTCGCCTCGACCCCCGCCGGGGAACCGGCCGGCGCGGACACCTTCCGGGTCGCACGACGGCGCGTGCGGCCCTTGGGCGCGGCCTCCTCGACCGCCTCGACGGCCTCGGCCGGCGGCTCCGCGACGACCGGCTCGGCAGCGGGCACCCCGGCGACCGGCGCCGCGGCGGCCGCGGGGGCCTCCTCGACCGGCTCGGCCTGCACAGCCTGCTCGGCCTTGGGGGCCTTCTCCGCCTTCGGCGCGCCCGCCGGAGCCGACGCACGGCGGCTCGCCCGGCGCCGCGAACGGCCACGGGTGGCCGCCGCCTCCGCCTCGGCGACGCTGCTGTACAGCTCCTCGTCCGGTGCGAACTCGGGCGCGGGCAGGGCGACCGGCTCGGCGGCCTCGGCGGCGACCTCGGCGGCGGTCTCCGCCTCGGGCTCGACGGCCTCGCCGGTCTCCACGGCCGCGGCCGCGGTCTCGTGCACGTGCTCCGCGGTCACGTGCTCGTGCACGTCACCGCCCTTGCCGCGCTTCTTGCGCTTGCCGCCACCGCCGCCGGCGGGCACGCTCGGCTGCTCCATGTGCACGATGACACCGCGGCCGTTGCAGTGGACACAGGTCTCGGAGAAGGACTCCAGCAGGCCCTGGCCGACGCGCTTGCGGGTCATCTGGACCAGACCCAGCGAGGTCACCTCGGCGACCTGGTGCTTCGTGCGGTCCCGGCCCAGGCACTCCAGCAGGCGCCGCAGCACCAGGTCCCGGTTGGACTCCAGCACCATGTCGATGAAGTCGATGACGACGATGCCGCCGAGGTCGCGCAGCCGCAGCTGACGCACGATCTCCTCGGCCGCCTCCAGGTTGTTCCGGGTCACGGTCTCTTCGAGGTTGCCGCCCTGGCCGGTGAACTTGCCGGTGTTGACATCGATCACGACCATGGCCTCGGTCTTGTCGATCACCAGCGAACCACCGCTGGGCAGCCAGACCTTGCGGTCGAGCGCCTTGGCGAGCTGCTCGTCGATCCGGTACGTGGCGAAGACGTCGACCTCGGAGGTCCACTTCGACAGCCGGCCCGCGAGATCCGGCGCGACGTGCGAGACGTACCCGTGGATCGTCTCCCAGGCGTCGGCACCGCTGACGACGACCTTGGAGAAGTCCTCGTTGAAGATGTCGCGCACGACCCGGACGGTCATGTCCGGCTCGCCGTACAGCAGCGTCGGGGCGTTGCCGTTCTTCGCCTTCTTCTGGATCTCCTCCCACTGCGCCTGGAGCCGCTCGACGTCGCGGCGCAGCTCGTCCTCGCTCGCGCCCTCGGCGGCGGTGCGCACGATGACGCCCGCGTCCTCGGGCACGATCTTCTTGAGGATGGTCTTCAGCCGGGCCCGCTCGGTGTCGGGCAGCTTGCGGCTGATACCGGTCATCGAGCCCTCGGGGACGTACACGAGGTAGCGGCCCGGCAGCGAGACCTGGCTGGTCAGACGCGCACCCTTGTGTCCGATCGGGTCCTTGGTGACCTGCACGAGGACGGACTGGCCGGACTTGAGGGCGGACTCGATGCGGCGGGGGCCGCCCGCCATGCCCAGCGCCTCGAAGTTGACCTCACCGGCGTAGAGCACGGCGTTGCGGCCCTTGCCGATGTCGATGAAGGCGGCCTCCATCGACGGCAGCACGTTCTGCACCTTGCCCAGGTACACGTTGCCGACGTACGAGGTCGACTGCTCCTTGTTGACGTAGTGCTCGACGAGCACGCCGTCCTCCAGGACGCCGATCTGCGTGCGCTCGCCGTACTGGCGCACGACCATCACGCGCTCGACGGCCTCGCGGCGGGCCAGGAACTCGGCCTCGGTGATGATCGGAACGCGTCGGCGGCCCTGCTCACGGCCCTCGCGGCGGCGCTGCTTCTTGGCCTCCAGACGCGTCGAGCCCTTGATGGACTGCACCTCGTCGGACGGCTCGCTCGGCTTGCGCGGCTCGCGGACCTTGACGACCGTACGCTCCGGGTCGCCCTCGCCGGGCTCGGTGTCGGTACCGGTGTCACCGGCGCGGCGACGGCGGCGACGGCGACGGCGGCTGCTGGAGCTGGAACCGCCGGACTCGTCGCCACGAGCCTCCTCGGCGTCCTCTTCCTCCTGCTCGGCGGTGTCCTCGGCGTCCTGCTCGGCCTGCTCGGCGGCCAGCTCGTCGGCCTCGGCGCCCTCGCCGTCGGCGGCCTCACCGCGACGGCGGCGACGGCCGCCCCGACGGCGGCGGCGACGGGAGCCGGCCTCCTCGAAGCCCTCGGTCTCGTCGGTCTCCTCGCCCTCGCCGAGTTCCTCGGCGGCCTCGACGGACTCGGCGGCCTCGACGGCGGTCTCCTCCGTCTCCTCGACGGCGGGGGCGGTCTCGACGGCCTGCGGCTCCTCGGCGGCACCCCGACGGCGGCGGCGACGGCGCGCACCGGCCTCGGGGCGCTCCTCGGTGTACTCGTCGGCCTCCTCGGGCTCCTCCGTCCCGGCGGCCTCGGCAGCGGCCTCGGCGGCGGCGCGCTGCGGGGTCTGGAACCTCGGCTCGGCGAACACCGGCGCCTGGAACACGGCGACGGCGGGGCGGGCGGGCCTGCGCGGAGAGCGACTCCCCGAGGCCTCAGCGGCCTCGGCGGGCTCGGCCGCTTCGGTGACCTCGGTCTTCGCGGACCGGGCCGACGCGGAGAACCCGGACGCGGCGCGCACGGCCCGACGCCGGGCACGCCGCGGAGCGGCTTCCTCGGCCGGAGCCTGCGGGGCTTCCTCGGCGGCGGGGGCGGGAGCTTCCTCGGCCACGACGGCCTCCTCCTGCACGGGGGCACCGGCGGGCGCGGACACCCGCCGGGTGGCACGCCGACGGGTACGGCTCACAGCGGCCTCCTCGGCGGGAGCGGCGGCCGGAGCCTCCTCGCTCACCGGAGCCTCCTCGCTCACCGGAGCCTCGGCGGCCTCCTCCTGGGCGGGGGCACCGGCGGGCGCCGAGGCGCGGCGCGTGGCGCGACGGCGCGGACGCGCGGCGGCCGGAGCCTCCTCGGCGGCGGGCTCGGCAGCCTCGACCGCGGCGACCTCCTGCGGGGCGGCCTCGGCCTCGGCCTCGACGACGGCCGACGTCTCCTCGGCGGCCTTCGGGGCACCGGCGGGCGCGGAGGCGCGGCGTGCGGCGCGACGGCGCGGACGCGCGGCGGCCGGGGCCTCCTCGACCTCGGCGGCAGCGGGCTCGGTGGCCTCGGCGGCGCCGGTCTCGGCGGCGGTCGGTGCGGAAACGGTGCGGGTGGCCCGGCGGCGGGTGCGGCGCGGTGCGGCGTCCTCGCCGACGACGACCTCGCCGCCCTCGGCCACGGCAGCGGCGGGCTGCTCGGTCGCCTCGGCGGCGGGCGCGGCCGGTGCGACGGCCTCGGCGGCCGCCGGTGCCCCGGCGGGGGCGGAGGCGCGGCGCGTGGCCCGTCGGCGCGGGCGGCCGGCGGTCGGCGCCTCGGCGGTCTTCCCGGCCTCGACGGACGCTTCGCCACCTTCGGCGGCGATCAGTGCCTCGGTGTCCTCCGCGCCCTCGATGTCCTCGGTGTCCTCATCGGCCGGTATGGCCGGCAGGGTCACCTCGGTGGCTGCCCCGGCCGCGGCGGGCGGGCCCGCCGGGCGGGAGGCGGCACGGCGACGCCTGCGCGGCGGCAGGGTGTCGCTCGGAGTGTTCGGTTCGGAGCCCTCGACGGGCTCGGTCGGTTCGAGCATGCGGGCGTTTCTCCCGTCAGGCTCCCGGGCGCCGCGCCTGGTCCGGCGTCGGCCTCGAAGGGCCGTCCGCCGTTGACGTCCGCGGCCCGCGCGATGCGCGATGGCCGCCGTCCGGGGCGCGGGCGCCGCACGGGAGCACTCTGTGTCCTGTCTCGCCGGTTCCGTACGCCTTGTCGGTACGGCCTGGCGAAAGTCTTCTGGTCGGTGCGCTGCCCGACCCAGGTGGCTCCCGAGTACGAGGGCGGCGCTACGACGTCCGTCCCTACGCGGAACCTTCCGGCGTCGGCGCCGTCGCGGCGGCAGCCGGTCTGGCCGTCAGGGCCTCGGCTGCCTCGCGGTCGGGCGCGAGCGGGTCGGTCACCGTGCCGGTCTCTTCATCGAACAGCCCCTGCGCCAGCCTGGTCACCGCTGCGGGGACCGGCGGCGCCAGGTCGGCCACGGCGCGGAGACCGGACAGGACGTCGTCGGGTCGTACGGCAGGCGTCACGTGCCGAACAACCAGCCGCAGTATCGCACAGGGCTGGTCGGTCGGCCTATCAGCCGGTGAACTGTGCGTTTCCAGACTCACCACGGCCGGGCGGGCGTCGAAGGTGCGGACGCCGTTCTTGGTCGTGCGCTGCACCTCGACGGTCTCGGCCTCGGTGAAGGCCTCGACCGCGCGCTCGGCGTCGACCGGGTCCACGCCGTCCAGCCGCAGCTCCCAGACGGAGGCCGTCAGCCGGTCGGCGAGGCCCGAGGTCCGCGCCTCGACCGCGTCGACGACGTCGAGCCCGGCGGGCAGCGACTCGTCGAGGAGGACGCGCAGCGTCTGCGGGTCACGCGCCTGTGTCAGCGCGATCTCCAGGTACTCCGCCTCGCTGCCCGTGCCGGTGGGTGCGGCATTGGCGTACGACACCTTGGGGTGCGGCGTGAACCCTGCCGAGTACGCCATGGGCACCTCGGCACGGCGCAGCGCACGCTCGAAGGCGCGCTGGAAGTCTCGGTGGCTGGTGAACCTCAGGCGGCCGCGCTTGGTGTAGCGCAGTCGGATGCGCTGCACCGCGGGTGCGGGCGGCGGGCCTTCGGGCTGTCGCTTGCCCAGTGTCCTAGTCCTTCGTGAGAGCGGTCGTACTGCTACCAAGAGTACGTGCAGCGGGCCCCTGAGGTTCCCGCCGGTCCACCGCGGCCGGCTGCCGGGGCTCGCCGAACAGCGCCCGCCGTACGTCGGCGCGGACCTGCCGCACCGTGTCCCGCGCGCCGGCCGGCGCCCCGCGGACGGCCCGCCCCACCGCACGCGCGCCCCGGGCGGCGGGCCGCAGGACGGCGTCCCGGACGAGACGTCCGACGGGCGTGAGAAGACTCCGGTACACCCGGCGCACGGATTCGACGAGGATCCACCGCACGAGCGTCCCGAGCAGCCGCCCCACGGCCCGCGAGAGCCGCCCCGCGACCCGCCACGCGTGCGAGAGGGCCTCCCCCGCCTCCCGCGCCACGACGGCGAGGACGCGGCCGACGGGCGCGAGCACCCAGCGCCACAGGGCGAGCGCGGGCAGGACGAACACCACGCGCAGCGCCCCGTACACGGCGAGGCCGACGGCGGTGGCGACGGGGGCGAGGACCCGGGCGCACAGCCACCGCGCGGGCACGACGAACAGATACCGCCCGAGGGGGGTGAGCACCGACCGGTGGAGCCACGCGGCCGGTACGACGACGAGCACGCGTCCGAGCCACCCGAGCGCGCCGCCCACCGGCACCAGGACGTACCGCCACAACCCGGCGGCCACCCGTGCCAGAGCGCGTCCGCGCGGCCGCAGCAACGTGCCCGGCAGGAACCGCCCGACGACGACAAGCCCGTCCCACACCACCCGCACCGGTACGACCAGGACGAGGACGACGATCCGGACCGGGATCCGGATCGCGACGACGAGACACCCTTCGGACTGCCGGGACTCGGGCGACGGCTTCTGCGGTTCCATATCCGTCAGGACGCCCCGGCCCGCCGGCCCGGCTCCCCCCTGCCGGATTGCGATGCCGTCACGACTGCTGCGGCGGTCCGGCCCGGTCAGCGGGCTTCGATGACGACGGACTCGATGACGACGTCCTGCACGGGTCGGTCGGTGCGCGGGTTGGTCTGCGTCGCCGCGATGGTGTCGACCACCTTCCTGCCGGCGTCGTTGGCCACTTCGCCGAAGATGGTGTGCTTGCCGGTGAGCCACGTGGTCGGACCCACCGTGATGAAGAACTGGGACCCGTTCGTGCCCGGACCGGCGTTGGCCATGGCCAGCAGGTAGGGCTTGGTGAAGGCCAGGTCGGGGTGGAACTCGTCGGCGAACTCGTACCCCGGGCCGCCCGTGCCGTTGCCCAGCGGGTCACCGCCCTGGATCATGAAGCCCTCGATGACCCGGTGGAAGACCGTGCCGTCGTAGAGCCGGTCCGTGGTCTTCGCGCCCGTCTTGGGATGGGTCCACTCCCGCTCGCCCTTCGCCAGCTCGACGAAGTTCCTCACCGTCTTCGGCGCGTGATCCGGGAAGAGCCGGATCTCGATGTCGCCCTGACTGGTCTTCAACGTCGCGTACAGCTGCTCTGCCACCCGTCACGCCTCTCTGCCTGGTCGTCACGTGAT
The DNA here is from genome assembly GCF_001866665.1 of Streptomyces monashensis. Classification (GTDB taxonomy): domain Bacteria; phylum Actinomycetota; class Actinomycetes; order Streptomycetales; family Streptomycetaceae; genus Streptomyces; species Streptomyces monashensis. The sequence goes on from NZ_MLYO01000063.1 coordinate 78,181, forward strand.
CGTGACACGACCCTGTGTGCCGTATGCCCGGTTGACCGCGCGGGCGGCGGCATTACCGCCGAACGAGTGACGGCGGGCGGGACGTGCACAGCGGCGAGCCCCTTCCCGGTCGGGGGAAGGGGCTCTGCGCGGCGGCCGGGGTGCGGGCTGTCAGAAGGCCTGGTTGTTGCAGCCCATGTCCGAGCCGAGGTGGCTCTGCTGCGCACCCGGGTTGCCTTCGCCGTTCAGCGCGTTGCCCAGCGCGCCGGTGAGGGCGCTGACGTTGCCGAGCACGTTGATGTTCATGTCGTGCGAGCGGCACTCGGTGTTCTGCGTGACGTCGAAGTCACGGTCGAACCCGCCGTGCGCGGAGGCGGAGGCGGCGCCGAACGAGGCGACGCTGCCGAGGACGGCACCCACGAGGACGGCCCTCTGGAACTTGCGCATTGGTTCTCCGTTGGTCGGGCAGATGGGATCTGCAACAGGGTCGAGAGTCGGGATTGCGGACGGTTACGGGGCGGCGGTCAGCCGAGTTGCGGAAGCCCCAGCTGGCCGACGGGAGGTGCGGCGACCTGCCCGAGGCCGACCGGGGACAGCTGCGGCACGCTCGGCGCCCCGACCAGCGGGTTGACGAGCGGGTTCACCTGCGGGTTCACCTGGGGGTTCACCTGCGGGGTGACGTGCGTCGGGCCGTCCGTCGCGGGGATGCCCTGGGGCGCGGCCAGCTGCGGGGCGACCTTCGGCATCACCTCCGGCATGACCTGCGGTACGACCTGCGAAGACGGCTGCGCGGGCGCGTACTGCGGCGCGGGCGCGTACTGCTGGGGCGGGGCGTACTGCGGCGGCGGCGCGTACTGCGGCGCGGGCGCGTACTGCGGCGGCGGCGCGTACTGCGGCTGCGGGTACGGCGAGGCGTTGGCCTGCGCCGCCCCCTGCGACGAGGCCGAGGCGGAGGCGTAGCCGGTCTGTTGGGGCGGCGGCGGGGCGTACTGCGGTGCCGGCTGCGGCACGTACTGCGGCGGCGGGGCGTACTGCGGGTACTGAGGGGGAGCGACCTGTGCCATTCCCCTCGACGTGCCCGAAGCGGCGGCGTACCCGGCCTGTTGGGGCGGCGGAGCGGCGTATTGCGGAGCCGGCTGCGGCGCGTACTGCGGCGGAGGGGCGGCCTGGGGGGCCGGCTGCTCCGGAGCCGGTGCTGGAGCGGGACCGCCATATCCGTATCCGACAGGGGAGTCGGCATGGCTGACGCCGGCACCGATGGCGGACAGACCACCTGCCGCTGCTAGAACGAGCGCGGCCCTGTGAAGCTTGCGCATGAAACCCTCGGCCCTTCGATACCTGAAAAGGGGAAATCCATTGCATTCGATCGCGGTCACGCGTGCAGTCGGTGCGGTAGTCGCACGGCACCGTCAGCAGCGGTACTCCTGAGTAGCACGCGGACGTCGCATCGAAACCGGGAGCGAATTCCCTCACCCCACTTCGAAGTCCACGGTCGCTGCCCTCTCCCGGTCGGAACGACGATTCACGCAGTGTGGTCACGGCATCCGAAGACCCGTCACCCATTTGCCAGCCACCGGAACACACGTCGCGGTCCCGGGCTCTTACGACAAATGGGTGACCACGGTCCTGCACCCGTATCCGGGCTTGCGCACACCTCGTTCCCCACAGGGTGAGAACGATGGTCCATCGCAGCCGTTCAAGGCAGTTGTCGCAGCCACAACTGCGCTGCCCCATCCCGCATTTCACCAGGTTCCGTGCACAGGTCAATGAAGGGCCGAGGATTCCATGCGCAAGCTCCAGCACGTCGCGCTCGTCATCGCAGCAGCCGGCGGTCTGACCGCCGTCGGTGCCGGCCCCAGCTCCGCCGCCACCCCGGCCTACAACGGAGCTGTGCCGCCGCCCGCTTCACAGCCGGACGCCCAGGCCACCTCGGCCACCTCCGCCGCGGCGACCGCGCAGTCCTACGGCACGCCGCAGCAGGCGCCGTCGCGGGGCACCGATGTCGCCCCGCAGCTCAACCCCCAGCTGAACCCGCAGATCAACCCCCAGATTTCGCCCCAGACACCGCAGTCGGTGGAAGGCGGCCCGGTCGGCCAGGCCAACCTGTTCCGTCCGTCCCAGGAGTGCAGCCCGCAGACCCTGCTCGGCGCGAACGTCCCGGTCGGCCTGCTCGGCGCCGCCCAGACCCGCGGCATCGACTGCACCCAGGCCAACACCCAGTCGAACGCCCTCGCCAACGCGCTGCACGGCTGACAAACCGTCAACTCCGCCCGTGAACGGGCCTCTTGGGCATCATGCCCAAGGGGCCCGTTCACGGGCTTATATGACTTTTTCGTGTTTCTACCGTGTGATCAAGAAAGCGGCGCGTCGTTGCCGGTTTTAGCGTATTTGCTACTAATCTCCCGTAACTGTAGAAAGTCGATCTGCCACAGATCGCATCCACTCACTCCACGGAGATGACATGCGCAAGCTTCGCAACGTTGCCGTTCTGGTCGCCGCTCTCGGCAGCATCGGCCTCGTGAGCGGCACTGCCTACGCCGGCGAGGGCGGCGGCCACGGCGAGCACGGGGACAAGTTCAACATCACCCAGAGCTCTCAGTGCAGGTCGCACGACCTGAACCTCGACGTCCTCGGCGAGGTCGGCATCCTCAACGGCCTGCTGGGCAACGCCCTGAACGGCGAGGGCAACCCGGGCGCCCAGGCCACGAGCATCGGCTCGACGATGGGCTGCAACAACAGCGCCTTCTGAGGCCTCGCCCACGGCGCTGAGGCGCCGGTCGGGTAAATGGTCCCGACACCGGGCCGCGGGCCGGGTGTCGGGACCTTTCCTGTGCGCCGACAAATCTGCACTGCGGTGAAAAGCAAGCGAAAAGCATTCGGTTCGGCGCGTCGCTCGATTCTCTCGGGTATTTCGTATCACCATTCATCACGGCATAGATGGCGATTTCTCGCGCATCGCATCCACCTCATTCCACGGAGATCACATGCACAAGGTCCGCACCGCTGCCGTTCTCCTCGCCGCATTCGGGAGCCTCGGCCTCCTGGGTGCCGGCACCGCCCACGCCGGTCAGGGCGGGGGCAAGGGAGACGAATTCAACGTCACGCAGAGCAGCACCTGCAGGTCGCACGACCTGAACCTCGACGTCCTCGGCGAAGTCGGCATTCTCAACGGCCTCGGCGGCAACCTGCTGAACGGCGAAGGCAACGCCGGAGCCCAGCAGTCCTCCCTGGGCTCGTCCATGGGGTGCAGCAACTCGTTCAAGTAGGCCGGTGAGCAAGGCCGACGAGTAGCGCCGAACGACAATCCCCGGTATCCCGACCACTGGTTGGGACACCGGGGATTTTCGCTGTTCCGGCGGCGCTCAGATCTCGATGTGCGGCTTCCGGAAGCCCTTGGGCAGCTTTGCCGTGTTGGAGCAGTCCACGACCGGCCCGACACTGGCGGATCCGCCGTCCATCGGCGGGCCGTCCGGGAACACCACGTGCGGGCGGCCCTCTGCCGAGCAGTCCTGCGCCTGCTGGAGGACGTGCTTGCCGTCCTTGTCCGAGCGGTTCTCGGTCCTGTGCACACAGACGGTACTGCCCTGCTCAGTGGTCCTGCAGTCGCCCCTGGGGCCCTCTGCGTACGCGTGTCCGGCGCCGACGCAGAACACGGCGAGACTTCCGACGAGCCCCGAGACGGTGGCGATCTTCCGCGGACTGAACATGTCTTGCCTTCCTTTCTTCCTTTACGACGAAGGCCCGGGCGCATGCGCCAGTGACTGGCGTGCGCCCGGGCCCGATGGGGTCGAAACTGAGGATCCCGCGCCTGGACACGCGCTGTGCGCGCCCAGTTGCGGGAGTGCCACAGCCCGGACGCGTGCCCCGACGGGGCCGTCGTGCGTCCGGGCTGCCTCTGCCACGGGGGTCACTCAACAGACCGGTGAACAGACCGAATCGGTGCAGGTCCGGGATGCCGAGCTCGTGCGATACACATCAGGTTTCCGAAGAGGATCGATGCGCCCGTGGCGGCGACGAGGGGATGAGTCCTCGGTGCGGTCTTACTCGCCGCCCTCGGGGCCCTGGGGGCCCTGGGGGCCGTAGCCCTCGGGGCCCTGCTCGGGGCCTTGCTCCTGCGGCCCGTGGCCCTGCGGCGGGGCGTAGAAGTTACCGCCGGTGGCAACGGCGTTGGCCGACGAGTTGGCCACGGCGGTGATCTGCGGGGGCGCGTCCTCGCCGCCGGCTGCGGAGCTGACCCCGGCGCCGAGGGCGCACAGCCCCGCAACCGCCGCCGCTACAACTGCAACGCGCTGAAACTTACGCATGGATAGACCCTTCGTTACCCAGGCGGAGCGCCTGGCTTGACTACTTAATGTGAGCATATACAAGCGCTCCGTAGTTATTGAGGATCTACACCACATGTCGCGTCACGCGGTTCAACGTGGCATGTCGAGCGGCATTCGCCTGCCGTCGGCGCCGGCGGGAACTCCCACCGTCCTAGGTGCGTTTGCGGGCACTCCGACCGTCTGGGGTGAACACGTCACCTCGGGCCCGAGTCGCTCGATCCCGGTGCCCAGGAACCCGGGCACCGTCACGGGCTGCACCGGCTTGCAGGTCTCCTGGTGCGGAGGGGTCTCGCCCTCGGGCACCTCGCCCTGGATCCGCTGCGTGCAGGTGAGGTTGCCCAGAAGGTCGTTGCTGCAGCCTCCCGGACCTCCCGCGGTGTGCGCCTGGGCGAGGCCGACGCAGGACACGGCGATGCCGCCCACGAGCCCCGAGACGGCCGCGATCTTCTTCCTGCTGAACATGGGACGCGCCTTCCTTTGCAGGTGCCGCTCAGCCGGCGAAGGCCTGGTTGAACTGGCCGCAGCTGCTCTCCACGTTGTCGGCGAGGCCGAGCACGCCGACCGGGACGTTGGCCACGCCCGCCTCCTGCGGGCTGCACTCCTGGTAGGGACGGAAGAGGTCGACCTGCTGCGGCTGGTCACCGCCGTAGGAGTCGGCGATGGCAGTGCCGGCGCCGATGGCGGACAGGCCACCGGCCGCCAGTGCCGCGATCACGACCTGCTGAAGCTTGCGCATGGAGCCCTCGGTTCTGTGCTGATACAGCGAAGCTGATTGCCTAGAGTGACGAGATAAACACTAGCAGTAGCAATGCGGGAGGTTCCACAACGGACATCCATCCTGAGGCGGATATAGCCCCACAGAATCACCGGATGGGCGCCAACTGGCCGATAAAAGACCTGGATTGCCGGGCGGCGCGGGACGTCGCGGCATGCGGACCCGCGTCAGGTGCCGTACGGCACCGGTACCAACACGGGTGAATCGGGGGAAAGTTGCGTCAGGAGAACGCCGGCTCCGCGACCCGCGGCCGATCGCCCGCGGATACCGACACGATCATGTCCCGCAACGCCTCGGCATACCGCCGCACGTTCTTGTACGCGATGTCGGTGTCCGGGTAGCGGCAGGCGAACCACAGCCCCTCGTCCAGCCGGTTGATCCAGGCGCACACCTGGTCGCCGTACGACACCCGGAGCAGCCCGTACGCCTTCTGCTCGGTCCAGCGGGCCGAGCCGGGGATGAGGCGCGCGTCCACGTACGAGATGATCGAGTACATGTCCGGCGAGGTCGGCCGGAAGTCCGCACCCAGCAGGCGCAGCACCCGGGCCAGCGGGATGCGGGCCAGCGACCGGTTGGCCCGCAGTTCGGCGCGGACCGTGCCGAGCGCGCTCGCGAAGTCCGGTGCCGCGGGCACCTCGATCGGTGCGCCGCCGACGTACCAGCCCACGGAGTCCGACCACGCGGACTTCACCCGGGTGTGGAACGGCACGACCGTGCGGTAGACCGGCTGTCCGCCGAGTTCGTGGACGATCAGGCTGGTCGCCGCCAGGATGCCCACGAGGCTGCCGCCATAGGGCCGGCAGTGCGCCTCGAACGCCGCGGCGGCCTCCGCGTCGACGAGCGGCTCGCACAGCAGCTTCTGGGCGGGCAGCACACCATCGGGTCGCAGTCCGAGGTCGACGGGGAACTCCGGGAGCCTTCCGTCGCACCGGCCGATGAACTCCCGCCAGCGCGCGACGATCGCGTGCGTGTCGTCGATGCCGTCCGCGTTCGCCCGCTCCAGCTCGCAGAAGTCGACGTAACTGCCCACGGGCGTACCGGTGACGGGCCGGCCCGTGACGCCCGCCGTGTACAGCGTGTGGATCTCGTCCGGGATGCGCTGGAGGGAGTAGGCGTCGACGTTGGTGTGGTCGAAGGCCAGGTACACGCTGGTGGAGTCCTCGCGCACGACGGCCGCGTAGATGAAGTTCGGCCAGCCCAGCGCGTCCGCCGCGGTGTCGAACCGGTCCTGCAGGTAGCGGATCAGCGCCCCCGCGTCGGCGAAGTCGCCGACCACCTCGCGGCGCAGGGTCACGTCGTTCTCGTCGAGCGTGAACCGGTGCATGTCGTCCCCGGCCCATCTGAAGCCGCTGCGCAGCGTCTCGTGGCGCAGCATCCAGTCGCGCAACGCCTGTTCCAGCGCGTCGAGATCGGCGCGGCCCGGCAGGTCGAACGCCGCGCCGATCCACGTCGGCACGAACAGCCCGTCCTCCCGCACCGAACGTGCCGTTCTGATGTGCGACTCCTGGATGTACGCCGGCGGTCGCGGATCCGGCGGCAACGCCGCCGCGGCCGCGATGGTCGCCGGGCTGAGCGTCCACTCGACGAGCCGCCCGGGCCGGACCTCACAGCGCTGAATGTCAGAAACTCGCACAGTGGCGTCTCCTTCGCAGAAGACACCAGCTTGATCAAGGGGGCGCCGTACGCGAGCGGTGGTCGCTGTGTCGTCGGCTTTTCAGCGGGACGTGTGATGCCTCGAACGGAGAAGCGACCCCTCAACGGCCTTTGCCGGCATGGACTCTGCCCGCGTGGCGGTTTCCGTGGCACCGGAACGTCCTCACTCGTACCGGTAGATCCCGCTCATGTCCTCCAGTTCGGCCGGCGTGACGTCCCACGGCGGCAGCCTCTGGTCCCGGGCCACGACCCGGCCGTGCTGGACGTCACGCGCGCCCGGGGGCTCGGCGGGCAGATACCGGCCACCGGAGTGCCGTTGCTGCCAGCGGGTCCACTGCAGGTCGACGAAGGCGTGATGCAGCCAGAAGACGGGGTCGTTGGGGGAGGCGGCGCCGAGCATCACGCCGCCGACCCAGTGGTGCACCCGGTTGTGGTTGTGCCAGGAGACGCTGCCTCGGCCCTTCCCCCATCCCTCCAGCTTGTTGCGGAAGCCTTGGGTGACCGTCGAGTTCCAGGGCCAGACGTCGTAGACCGGGTCGGCCAGCGCGAATTCGACCTCGTCGCCGGTCGGCAGCTGGATCGGGCTGCGGGCGCGGCCGAGGTCGCGGGTGAGGTACTGCACGTCGGTCACACGGTCGGTGAGCCTCCAGTGCCCCGCCCGGTAGGCGAACGGGCCGGTCATCACCTGCCGGTCCGAGCGCCGTCCGGTGCCGCCGAGCAGGTCGTCGGTCCACGGGAGGGAGTTCGCCGTGCGGTCACGGGTCCAGTCCCAGTACGGCACGGTCACCGACGCGTCCACCCGGCGCAGCGCCCGCTCCAGTTCCAGCAGCAGTTTGCGGTGCCAGGGCAGGAAGGACGGCGTCATGTGGGCGGTACGCAGATGGTGTTCGCCGTCGGGCGAGTTGTGCGTGATGTGGATGTGCACGAACTCGTCGTATTCTCCACGGCGTTTGATCTCCAGCAGAGCGCTCACGAACCGCCGTCGCTCGGAGCGGGTCAGCCTGTTGACGTTCTTACGGGTGTACGCCATGCTCGCCCTCCTCGTGCACCGGCCCCGAGCGGCAGTGGTCGGCCCTGCGGCAGTCCGGTTCGTCGGCCGAACCGGTAACTGCCGGACGATCCTCCAGGTCACCGCGGTGCGGCCGGACCGGTGACACAGCAGTGCGGGGGCGCACTTCTCCGATTGGCATTCAGAAATGCTTTTTCTCCGGCCAGTTGGCGGAAGAGGTCAGGGGATGTCGCCCGGTCGCAGGTCCTGTTCGGTCCAGATCGTCTTGCCGCCGGAGGTGTAGCGGGTGCCCCAGTGGTGGGTCATCCGGGCGATGATGAACAGACCCCGGCCGCCCTCGTCGTCGCTCGCGGCGTGCCGCAGATGAGGGGAGGTGTGGCCGGTGTCGGAGACCTCGCAGATCAGGGCCCGGTCGCGGATCAGGCGTACCTGGATCGGACCGCCGACGTAGCGGATGGCGTTGGTGACGAGCTCACTGACGATGAGCTCCGTGGTGAACGCCAGATCGCCCAGCCCCCAGTCGCCGAGCTGCTTGGTGACGGCGGCGCGGATGGTGGCCACCGCCGCCGGTTCCGGGAGCACCGCCCATTCGACGTGCTGGTTCCGGTCGAGCAGACGCGTGCGGACCATGAGGAGCGTCGCGTCCACGTCCGCGGGCCCGGGCAGCAGGCCGGCCACCGCCCTGTCGCACCGCTCCTCCAGGGATCCCCGGCCGTCGGCCAGGACGCGGCACAGCCGGGCGAACCCGGCGTCGCGGCCGTCGGCCGCCTGGAGGAGGCCCTCCGTGAAGAGAGCGAGGAGACTGTCCGGCTCCAGGTCCAGTTCCGTGCTCCGGTACGGCAGGCCGCCGATGCCCAGCGGCGGGCCGGGCGGCAGCTCCGGACAGTCGGCGACGCCGGTGCGCGGTGGGACGACCGCCAGCCCCACCGGTTCCCCGGCCCGCGCCACGCCGCACTTCCCCGAGACGGGGTCGTACACCGCGTACAGGCAGCTCACGCCCAGGGCCGCGTCGGCGTGCGGCATCCGGCGGCCCGGGCCCCGGGGGCCTGCCCCGGCGTCGTGCGCGGTCTGCTCGACCAGGTCGGTCAGGCGGGACAGCAGCTCGTCCGGGCTCAGGTCCAGCCGGGCCAGCACGCGCACCCCCGTCCGCAGCCGCCCCATGGTGGCCGCGGCGCCCAGGCCGTGGCCGAGCACGTCGCCGACGACCAGGCCGATCCGGGTGCCCGACAAGGGAATGACGTCGTACCAGTCGCCGCCCACCCCGGACCTGTTGTCGGCGGGCACATAGCGGCTCGCCGATTCGACGGCGGCGTGCTGCGGCAGACGGCGCGGAAGCAGGCCCCGCTGGAGCTTGAGGGCCACGCCGTAGCCACGGGTGACCGCCGGCATCAGCAGGACACCGACCAGCAGGGCGCCCAGACCGAGGACGGTGACCCCGCCCGTCCTGCCGATCAGCGGCAGGTCGACGGCGGTCGTGCCGTACGCGGGATCCGCGTAGACGACGAAGGCGGCGTACAGGAACAGCAGGGCCATCATCAGGCCGCCGAGCCCGGGCAGTACGCCCTTGAAGACCAGGTCGCGGGCGCTGCGGGCGAGGATCTTGCGGTGGTACCAGAGGCAGGCGAAGCCCGTCACCCCGTACTGGAACGCGATCGCGAGACCGACCGAGTCGATCGAGTCGGCCAGGATGTTCCGGCTGAACGACGACAGCAGCACGAACAGGGCGATCGAGATCGCGCCCATGCCGAGGGTGCCCCAGGTCGGGGTGAGGAACCTGCGGTGGATCCGGGCGAACCGGGAGGGGACCGCCTTGTGGACCGCCATGGAGAAGACGGTCCTGGCCAGGGGCAGGATGGTGGTCTCGGCGGAGGCCAGGGCGGAGGTCAGCACCATGAGGATCAGCAGCCTCGACAGGAGCAGCCCCGTGCCGTGGCTTCCGAACACGGCCTCCCCCAGCCCGGACAGCACGTCGTCCGAGTTGTCGGTGTTGCCGAGTCCGATGCCCGAGGTGCCGACTCCCGCGAACGCCTGCACCGACGTGGACACCAGCGCGTACATGAGCAGGAGCAGCACGGTGGACATGACCGCGGCGCGTCCGGGGACGCGCGCGCTGTCGACGGTCTCCTCGTTGACCGAGAACGAGGTGTCCCAGCCCCAGTAGATGAAGACCCCCGCGAGGATGCCCGAGGTGAGGGCCTTCACCGAGGCCACCTCGAAGGGGTTGAACCAGGAGGCCGAGACATGGATCGCCGTCGCGGGCGGAGCGGTGTAGACCCTGACCAGCGCTGCGACGGCGAAGACGATCAGCACCACGACTTCCAGGCACAGCAGCCAGCGCTGGACGGCCGCCGAGAACTCGATGCCGACGTAGCAGATCGCGGTCAGTACGGCGATCCAGACGACCCCCGCCACCGTGGTCCACAGCCGGTTGTCCGCCAGCCCGTGCAGGCCCGCCAGCCGGAAGCCGTAGGCGGCGGCGATATGGGCGAGGTTCGCCATGACGATGACGTCGGCGACGACGATGCCCCAGCCGCCCATCCAGCCGATACGTGGTCCGAAGGCCCGGGTGGCCCAGGTGAAGGTGGTGCCGCAGTCGGCGTTGCTCGCGTTGAGCTCACGGAAGGCGTACGCGACCAGCAGCATCGGTATGAACGCCAGCATCGTGACGATCGGGGCCTGCAGTCCGACCCCGGCCACGATGACGCCCAGCGTGGCGGCCAGGCTGTATGCGGGACCGGCGGAGGCGAGCCCCATGGCCACGGAGGAGAACATGCCAAGGGCGTCGTTCCTGAGCCCCTTCCGGCCGGCCCCTGTCCCGGGGGCGGGGCGATCGACCGGGACGACGCCGCCGAAGTGCCTCACACTTGATTGCACCGCCGGGCGGCTGCCCTCCGCAACAGCTGCCCGGGCCGCTCAGGCCGGGCTCACCCCGCAGCGCGTCGCCACTCGCCGCACGGGCCGGAGGTCACCACTCACCGTGGTGACCGACCACCCGGAAGCTGCCCACGACGCCTTCCTCCCCGAACACGCCACCGGCACCGAGGACGCCTCCGCGGCCGAACACGCCCTCGTCACCGAAGACGCCTCCGTGGTCGCTGCGGGTCACCTCGCCAAACGTCTCGCCGTGGGGACCCACGGTGGTGACCGGAGCGCCGCCGTCACAGGTGAAGCCCCGGAACACCTCGACGGTCCTGCGGCTGTCGTTGAAGACGCTGAAGCTGCTGGAGCCGCTCACGGTGATGCAGCCCTCGGCGGAGGCGGAGTACGTACGTTCGTTGAAGTAGATCCTTCCGCCTCGCTCACGGCCGCGATCGCCCCCGTCACGGCCGTGGTCGCGTCCACCGCCGTCGCGGCCCTCGCCCTTCTCCCCGCCCGCTCCCCTGCCGCCCACGGGAACCGTGGGAGCCGCGGGAGGAGCGGCTCGGTGCACGGACCGGACCGCGTGGTGGACGGCGGAGGCCCTCGGGGCGGATCCGTCGGCCGAGGCGTAGGGGATGCCGGCGGCCACGAGGACGGTCACACCCACTCCGGTGCCGACCACAGCAAAGGTACGCGGAGACATGTCACTTCTCTCTGTCGCACGGACGTCGGCCGGGCGACCGATCTGCGACGAACGTACCGACAGCCCCGACAACCGGCATTTCAGGCAAATCACCCGTGTGACGGCGAGGGTCCGAACGGGTCGTCAGGCCGAGGCCGCCGGGAGCGGCTGTTCGGTCCAGATGGACTTGCCGGTTCGGGTGTGCCGGGTGCCCCAGCGCCGGCAGAGTGCGGAGATGAGCTGCAGGCCCCGGCCACCCTCGTCGGTGGCGGAGGTGTGGCGGATGTGCGGAGTGGTCAGGCTGGCGTCGGAGACCTCGCAGATCAGTGCGCGGCTGCGGAGCATGCGCAGCCGGACGGGGCCGCAGGCGTGCCGGACGACGTTCCCGACCAGCTCGCTGACCAGGAGTTCGGTGGTCATGATCAGGTCGTCGTCGACCAGGTCCCAGTCGGTGAGCTGGGCGCGGACCAGCTCACGGGCCTGGCCCGCCGCCATCGGGTCCTCCGGCAACGGCCACTCCGCGACGTTCTCCGCGTCCAGCGGGTGGGTACGGGCCAGCAGCAGGGCGGCGTCGTCCACCAGCGCGCCCTGGGCGGGGAGGAGAGCGGAGGTGAGGGAGGCGCAGAGGGCGTCCAGGCCGGACGCGTCCGCCCGTGAGGCCGGCATGGCGTTCACGGACTGGGAGAGGAGCTCGGCGAGGCGGCCCATGCCGGCCGTGACGTCCCGGTCCTTGCTCTCGACCAGGCCGTCGCTGTAGAGGGCGAGCAGGCTGTCGGCGGGCAGCAGGGTCTCGTGGCTCTCGAAGGGCGGAGCGGCCACCCCCAGCGGCGGGTCCGGGGTCATGGGCAGGAAGGTGACGGACCCGCCGGGGTGGGCCACCGCCGGGGGCGGATGACCGGCGCTGGCGTACGACAGACGTCGGCTCACCGGGTCGTAGATGCCGTACAGGCAGGTCGCGAAGGCGTCGTTGCCCAGGTCGCCGACGATGTCGTTGAGGTGACCGAGGATCTCGTCGGGCGGCAGCTCCAGCTCCGAAAGGGTGCGCACGGCCGTACGGAGCCCGCCCATCGTGGCGGCCTCGGCCATGCCGTGGCCCATGACATCACCGATCACGAGCGCCACCCGGGCCCCGGACAGCGGGATCACGTCGTACCAGTCGCCGCCGACGTCGGCCCCCTGCTTGGCCGGCTGGTAGCGCGCCGCCGTCGTCACCTCGGGCAGCTCGGGCAGTGCCCGCGGCAGCAGGCTGCGCTGGAGAGTACGGGCCCGGGTCGTCGCCTCGTCATAGAGCCCGGCCCGCTCCAGGGCCTGCGCGATCAGCCCGCTGAGCGCGGTCAGCAGCGTTCGCTCGTCGTCGTCCAGCACCCGCGGCCGGCCGAAGGAGAGCACCGCCGCGCCGATCTCGCGCCCCGACACCGCCAGCGGCAGAAAGGCCCACGCCTGCTTGCCGCCCTCCCGCATCAGCATCTCGGTCCTCGGGTATCGCTCCAGGAGCTCCTCCGGGGAGGAGACGAAGAGGGTGGTGCGGGTGCGCAGGGCGTCCCCCATCGGACCGCCGGCGTCCCGCACCGTCCACAGCCCGTCCAGCCGTCGGGTGAAGCGCTCGGAATACCCGCGGGAACCGACCACGGTCAGCCGGTCGCCGACCACCTCCAGCATCACGAGTCCGGTGGCCCCGAAGGGTGTCATCACGCCGTCGGCCACCGCCGCCATCACGTCCTGGGCCGTGACGGCCTCGGCCAGCTCCCGGGTGATCCCCTGCACCAGGGCCGCCCGCTCCGCCGCCGCCCGCTCCGCCGCCGCCCGCTCGCTCTCCCGCAGATGCCGCTCGGTGGTGTCGGTGATGTAGAGCGTCAGGCCCTGCGGCACCGGCACCAGCCGCAGGTGGTACCAGGACGCCCCGTCCGGCCCCGGTACGTCGAATCCGGCCGGCCGGCCCTCGGCGGCCGTGGCCCGGCACCGTTGCTCCAGCCCCGGCACGGCGTGCAGCGCGGGAATGTCCCAGAGCAGGGCTCCGGCCACGTCTCCCGCCGCGCCGAGGAGCCGCTCGGCGGCCTGGTTGAGAAATCCGACGCGCCAGTCCGTGTCGAGCGAGACGAAGCCGTCGCTCATGTGCCGCAGCGCCCGCCCCACCGACTCGGCGGCGGTGTGCGTCTCACTGCTGTCCCGGAGGGTGCCGATCACCTTCACCGGTGCCCCCTCGTCGTCCGTGAGCGTCCGGGCGCGGGCCTCGATCCAGAGGTACGTGCCGTCCTGACGCCGGATGCGGTACTCGTCCTGGAAGCCGCCGCGGAACTGGATGCCCATGTCGAAGCCGCTGACCGCCCCCGGCAGGTCGTCCGGGTGGATCAGCTCCGCCCACGCCTCGATGCCGCCGGCCATCACCTCCGGATCGATGCCGGCCAGCACCTCCTCGACAGGCCGGTCGGAGGTCAGCCTGCCGGTGCGCAGGTCCCAGGTGTACGTGAGGGACGGCGTCCCTTCCGCGTCCCGCGGGAGTGCCTCCCGTTCGGCATCCCACGGGGAGGTCTCCGGCAGTCCCGCCCCGCTCTCCAGGGCGTGCAACAGGGCGGAGGACGGACTGAGCATCCCGGACGACCGGAGCCGCTCGGACATCCATGCCGCCACCTCGCCCAGGAAGGCGCGCTCCGCCGCGCCGGGCCCGTCGCCCGGGGCGAAGAGGACCGAGAGCGCGCCCCGTCGTCGACCGCCCGGAATGGGGACGGCCAGGTGCGCGATGCCGGCGGGAACCCGGGAAGGCCACAGTGCGGCGGGGTCCCGGCCCGGCACCGGGTCGGGCGGGGCCAGGTCGGGCTGCCAGGCGGGGGTGTCCTCGCGGGCGGCCCTGCTGGGCGGCGCCGTGCCGCGTGCCGGGATGATCAGCCAGGGCCGGACCATCGACTCCGGCAGGCCGCTGTCGGCGACCAGGTAGAGGATGCCGCTCATGCCGCCGCCCGGGAGATGAACCATCCCGCCCAGGCCGCGCACCTCGGCCACCGCCTGCTGGAGCGCGGTCAGCAGCACATCGACATCGCGCCGGTCCTCGTCCACGGCGTCGAGCAGCCGCATCCGCAGGAGAGGCCGCTCCGCGGGTCGTACGGCCTGCACGGTCCCCGGGCCCTGCGGCTGGTGCGACGGGCGGGCGAAACCCGGCATGGACGGGACGGTGTCGTGCGCATCGCTGTCTCTGGAATCGACCACGGTCGACAGTCACCTCCGCTCGCCCACTGGGCCGCATGGGTTTCGGATGCGCACCTACGGCGATCTACCTCCGCAAAGCATCCTAGTCGGGACAACTTACGCGATTTCACCCACTCGGGGGAAACGCTCGCCTCGATCCCGTCCCTGGACCGCACTCCCGGTCGGACCGTGGCGGCCAGATCCGTTTCGGAGCAGAGGTCGTCACATCCATGGCCTCAGCCGTGGCCGAGGCAATCGGCAGCGGGCGGGGCGGCCCCCGCATCTCAGCCGGAAACCCGTACTCCGACACGACCGGGAACAGTGGCCGTGGTCTCGTGCTCTGCCCTATGAGGTTCGCCAGGCTGGGGCCGGGGCTGGTCCGGCGCCTGTGGGGCTGCCATCTTGTGATCATGAGGGCACATGTTCTGGAGGCCGGCGAGATCGATCGGCCTCCCTGGTCCTGGTGCACGGTGCCGGGCAGGGCGGCCGGATGTGGCGACGTCAGCTGGGAGCGTTGTCCGACGGCTTTCACGTCGTTGCACCTGATCTGCCGGGTTTCGGCGGCATGCCGGGCCCGTTCAGCTTGACGGCGGCGGTCGAATCCATCGCCGAGATCGCCCGACAGCTACGGCTGGTTCACCTGTGCGGCCATTCCCTTGGGGCGATCGTGGCCGCGCAGGTCGCAGCTGAGAACCCGGACCTCGTTGCCCGGTTGATGCTGTCCGGGGGGCCTGAGATCGCACCGGGCACGACGTCACAGCGACGGCTTCGGATGGAACGGCATCGCCCCGGCCGGCTGGTCCGGGCAATCTCCGACCTGCCCGATCGCAACGGATGGATCGACATGCTGGACGCTCTGCAGACGAGCGACCTCTCCCGTGTACTTCCTCAGATCACCGCGCCCACCCTTGTGCTGTGCGGAAAGCGGGATCGCGCCGGCCTGCCGGACGCCCGACGGACCGCGGCGGCCATCCCGGGAGCCCACCTGTCCGTGGTTCCGCACGCCGGGCATCTCCTGCCCGTGACGGCGCCGCATGCCTTCAATGCCATCGCCCGGGGATTCCTCAACGCGGAATGCCGACAGGCGCAGTGAGGGCGTCATGATGCAGTACTGTAACCGCAGGTCCGGTGGCTCAGTTTGGGAAGCTCCGATCATTGGCGGTCGGTTCTAGCCCTGGCCTGGGAGAAAATTCAGCCCGTGGTCCGTCCGGGCTGAGCCGCCTTCATCGTGGTTCCCCGCTGCTCCCCGCTCGTTCTGGTGCGGTAGTGGTGCAGAACTCGGCCGATCAGGACGTAATCACCTTCCCTGGCGCCGCGATATCAGGTGAAGACTGCGTTCTAGCGTTCTGTTTTTTGAAGCTTGCGCACGGACGCTTTCGCCACCTCTTGGAGCAGGTTGGGGTAATAACCGTCATGTGCGAATACCGTGATGGTGAGCGATACTGTGCCCACTCGCACCAGGCCAAGGGTCAGGCACTCACTCAGCCTGCTGGAAATCAGACCGACACGGGTAACGGTGGAATCGTCGCCCATCACCGGCAGTGTCAGGGGGGCCAAGTTCATGCGCTGTGTTCCATCTGTGAGATGGGGGCATCCCTTGGCGGAACTGCGAGTTTCGTTGATGACCCGCTGCGCATCGGCCGATGAGGCATGGCCGACCAACGAGACCCTGACGAGCATCGTTCCGGCGGTCGTGTCGGCAGTGAAGGCCCTACCCAGCTCGGAAGAGGGTCGGTAGGAGTCAGCGGATGCGTTGGAAGCGTTCAGGAATTCTGTGCAGACCGACCCTCCGGAGCTCGCTGTGAGCTTTCGACTCATGATCCCGGTGCTGTTCCGGGCTGTGTCAGCTCGCAGTCCCGGAACATCTGCGGCGGTTATCGCGGCAGCTTTGAGTTGGTTCTCCGTCATCGGCGTCTCACTCGCCACCGAAGGAGAAGCGGCACCTGTTGGTGAGCCGGTGAGGTTGGTGCTCGACTGCGTCGACCGCCTTGCGGCAGTTGGCGCAGGATTTTGGTGTGCCTGGGCCGTTCCGCTGCCACTGCTGCACGCCGACACCAGGACAATGCCCAGCGAGAGAACCGCTGCGCACGCAACGCGTCTGGCCTTGAGATCCACAGCCCCAACCCCTGGGTCATCAGTTCGATCAGCGCAGGCAGTGTAGCGGCCGTGACTCCTCAGTCCAGGGCACAGGATGCCGACCGGTGCCGGTGGCACGTCATGCCGCCGGACATTGTTGCCCCTGACAGGTCAAAAGGCGGCGGCGTGGGTCGGATCGCCGTCCCTCGCAGCCCGGTCGGCCGGAGGCCGCTCATGATGCGTACCTGCTCAACCCGCCACTAGCCCCAGCTCCCATCCCGTACGCCACCACGGACCCACGGCCGGGAACGGTGCCCCCTCCGTCCCGGTGCCGGCCGATCCCCCGCCGGAGGCAGGAGCGCAGGCCCGGCCGGGGCCGGGCCGCGCGCGGCGAGCGGAGCGAGCCGACTTGAAATCCAGCAGAGAAAGTTGTGACTCAGTCGGCTGCGTGGGGGCTGCATGGGGTTGAGCACTGCACAACGACGCCCACGGACTCACGCGCCACCGAACACCAACGAGCCCCCTCCCAACCAGGAAAGGGGGCTCGCGGGGCCAGGCGGTCGCGCACAGACCTGGAATGGGCCTCAGACCCACTCCACCTCGGAGACAATGTGTGGAGCTCGTCCAGGGACCGGCAGCGGTGTATGGGAGAGCACTGGCGGCGCCGACGGACGAGAGCTCGAAGCACCGGCCGCAGCCAACGCCGCAGCCACCTCCTCCTCGCTCACCCCCGCCAACGCCTCAACCACCCGATCGAGTGCCTCGCCCACCTCAGTGCGCGTGACCACTCGAAGCAGGCGCCGGACCTGCGTTCTTGACCGTCAGCGGCAGCAACTTCTTGCCGGTCGGGCCGATTTGAATGGCCGTGTCCATCTGCGGGCAGACGCCGCAGTCGAAGCACGGGGTCCAGCGGCAGTCGTCGACCTCCGTCTCGTCGAGGGCGTCCTGCCAGTCCTCCCAGAGCCAGTCCTTGTCCAGGCCGGAGTCGAGGTGGTCCCAGGGGAGGACTTCCTCGTAGGAGCGCTCGCGCGTCGTGTACCAGTCGACGTCCACGCCGAAGGGGACCAGGGCCTTGTCGGCGCAGGCCATCCAGCGGTCGTAGGAGAAGTGCTCGCGCCAGCCGTCGAAGCGGCCGCCATCGTCGTAGACCGCGCGGATCACGGCGCCGATGCGGCGGTCGCCGCGGGAGAGGAGGCCTTCGACGATGCCCGGCTTGCCGTCGTGGTAGCGGAAGCCGATCGAGCGGCCGTACTTCTTGTCGCCGCGGATCTTGTCACGAAGCTTGGCCAGGCGGGCGTCCGTCTCCTCCGCGGAGAGCTGCGGGGCCCACTGGAACGGCGTGTGGGGCTTGGGGACGAAGCCGCCGATCGAGACCGTGCAGCGGATGTCGTTCGAGCCCGAGACCTCGCGGCCCTTCTGGATGACGTGTGTCGCCATGTCGGCGATCTGGAGGACGTCGTCGTCGGTCTCGGTGGGCAGGCCGCACATGAAGTAGAGCTTCACCTGGCGCCAGCCGTTGCCGTAGGCCGTCGCGACCGTCCGGATGAGGTCCTCTTCCGAGACCATCTTGTTGATGACCTTGCGCATGCGCTCCGAACCGCCCTCGGGGGCGAAGGTCAGGCCGGAGCGGCGGCCGTTGCGGGTCAGCTCGTTCGCCAGGTCGACGTTGAAGGCGTCGACCCGGGTGGAGGGGAGCGAGAGGCCGATCTTGTCGTCCGTGTAGCGGTCCGCCAGGCCCTTGGCGATGTCGCCGATCTCCGAGTGGTCCGCGGAGGAGAGGGAGAGGAGGCCCACCTCCTCGAAACCCGTCGCCTTCAGGCCCTTGTCGACCATGTCGCCGATGCCCGTGATCGAGCGCTCGCGCACCGGGCGGGTGATCATGCCCGCCTGGCAGAAGCGGCAGCCGCGCGTGCAGCCGCGGAAGATCTCGACCGACATGCGCTCGTGGACCGTCTCGGCCAGGGGGACGAGGGGCTGCTTGGGGTACGGCCACTCGTCGAGGTCCATGACGGTGTGCTTCGACACGCGCCAGGGGACACCGCTCTTGTTCGGGACCACGCGGGCGATGCGGCCGTCCGGGAGGTACTCGACGTCGTAGAACGCCGGGATGTAGACCGCTCCGGTCTTCGCGAGGCGGAAGAGGACCTCCTCGCGGCCGCCCGGGCGGCCCTCCGCCTTCCACTGACGGATGATCTTCGTCATGTCGAGGACGGCCTGCTCGCCGTCGCCGATGATCGCCGCGTCGATGAAGTCCGCGATCGGCTCGGGGTTGAAGGCCGCGTGGCCGCCCGCGAGGACGATCGGGTCGTCGATGGTGCGGTCCTTGGACTCCAGCGGGATGCCCGCCAGGTCCAGCGCCGTCAGCATGTTGGTGTAGCCCAGCTCCGTGGAGAAGGACAGGCCGAACACGTCGAAGGCCTTCACCGGGCGGTGGCTGTCGACCGTGAACTGCGGGAGGCGGTGCTCGCGCATCAGCGCCTCCAGGTCCGGCCACACGCTGTACGTGCGCTCGGCGAGGACGCCGTCCTGCTCGTTGAGCACCTCGTAGAGGATCATGACGCCCTGGTTGGGCAGACCGACCTCGTACGCGTCCGGGTACATGAGCGCCCAGCGGACGTCGCAGCTGTCCCACTCCTTGACGGTGGAGTTCAGCTCGCCGCCCACGTACTGGATCGGCTTCTGCACATGCGGGAGCAGGGCTTCGAGCTGCGGGAACACCGACTCGACAGACATCGGGGGAACCTTTGTGAGCTGACAGGGGTGACCATCAAGCGTAACCCGACCGGACGGCCTCCCCGAACGCTCAGCCGGAGGTCCGGTGCGTGATCTCCCGCCACAGGCCGGGCAGCTCCGCCTCCGCGGCCGCCGCCCGCGCCTCCTCCCTGCCGTACAGCAGTCCGTACGTGAACCCGCTCTCCCCCGCCCCGTGCGCCACCGCGGCCAGCTCGCGAAGCGTCCGGCGGGCCATGACGCTGTCCTGGTGCTCGCCGAGGAGGGTCGTGAGGGACTTCATGTCCTTGGTGAGGGCGCGGGCCGACTTGCCGAGGGCCTCGGTGGCCGCCTCGGCCGCGTACCGGGTGCGCTTGGCCTTCTTGCGGGCCTCGTGCACGGCGACGTCGCGCTCCTGGCCGGGCGGGGCGTCGAGCGCCTGCCCGATCAGGTCGGACAAGGTCGCCAGGTCCTTGCGTACGGCCTTGTCGAGCACCTTCTGCGGCGGCTTGCCGGCTGCGGGGCGCAGAGGTGGGGCGGTGAGGAGGGTGTCCAGGGTGTCCAGCAGGGTCAGATGGCGGCGGGAGTCCAGGACGCCGGTGAGATGGCCGTGCGCGCTGCCGTGCCGGGCCTCGGCCCAGGAGGCGAGGCGGGCTCGGACCGGGCCGGTGACGAGCTCGGGCGGGAGGGCGTCGAGGGCGGTCGTCAGGCGGTCGGCCAGCACCTCCTGGTCGCGGTCGACGCCCAGCTCGCCCGCGAGCCACTTCAGCTCCACGCCGACGGTGTCGGTGACGCTCCGGTCGAGGACCGAGCGGAAGCTGCGCAGGGTGCTGCGGGCGCGGCGGGTGGCGACCCGCATACGGTGCACCGAGTCGGGCACGTCACGGCGGACGGCGGGGTCCAGTTCGACCAGTACGTCCCGCTGGGCGCGGAGGTAGGCGAGGACGTGGTCGCCTGCCGTCACCGGCGGTCGTGCGGCCTTGCTCCGCTGTCCGGTCTCGCTCTTCCGGTGCTCCCGGCCCGAGGTCTGCTCCAGGGCGCGGGCGAGCTTCGACGGCGACGTCGAGGGGTGTACGCCGGCCTTGCGCAGCCGCTTCTCCACCTGGTCCAGGAAGGCGGGGTCGCCGTCGTCGGCCAGCTCCACCTCGATCTCGGTCCACTGGGCGGCCCCGCCCTTGCCGGCGAGCCGCTCCGCGGTCACGGAGTCGACGCTCGCCTCGGCCAGCAGTACGCCGTCGGCGTCGAGCAGATGCCGGACGTCGCGTACGGAGCGGAGGCGGACCAGGGGGATCAGCTCGGCGTCCCTGACCCGGGAACGGACCAGGGCGGCCAGCTCCTCGGGGAGGGTGTCGGAGAGCGGGGCGCGGATCTCGTCGCGGACCCCGGGAGCGACCGGGAGCTTCAGGTGCCAGCCGGCGTCCGAGCCGCCGGTGCGGCGGCGCAGGGTGAGGGAGGCTGTGGCCAGGCGTTCGTCGGCGGTGTCGTAGTAGACGGCGTCGAGGTCGACCACGCCCTTGTCGAGCACGGCCGCCACTCCGCCGACGCCGGTCAGGTCGGGCAGCCCACTGTCGTCGGATTCGTACTTGCGCTCGATCTCGCGTTTCGCATCCGCCATGGACCGAATCTAGTGCGGCGCGGGCCGAAGCGGCAGGGGCCGCCCCGGGTGAATGGCGGGAAAACTCCCGTCCTCCACCCGGAAAACGACCTCACGCCGACATGGGTCTCTGCACCTTGATCGACTGGAGCAGCCCGACGGCCACCCAGACGGCGAACATCGACGAGCCGCCGTACGACACGAACGGCAGCGGCAGGCCGGTGACCGGCATGATGCCGAGGGTCATGCCGATGTTCTCGAAGGACTGGAAGGCGAACCAGGCGACGATCCCGGCGGCCACCACCGTGCCGTACAGCTCCGTCGAGTCGCGGGCGATGCGGCAGGCCCGCCACAGGATCAGCCCCACCAGGGCGATGATCAGGCCCGCGCCGAGGAAGCCCAGCTCCTCCCCCGCGACCGTGAAGACGAAGTCCGTCTGCTGCTCGGGCACGAACTGACCGGTGGTCTGCGAGCCGTGGAACAGGCCCTGCCCGGCCAGACCGCCGGAACCGATGGCGATCCGGGCCTGGTTGGTGTTGTAGCCCACGCCCGCCGGGTCCAGGTTCGGGTTGGCGAAGGCCGCGAAGCGGTTGATCTGGTACTGGTCCAGGATGTGCAGCTGCCAGATGGCGACGCAGCCGATCACGCCGACGGTGAGCAGGCCGAACACCCAGCGGTTGGAGGCACCGGACGCCAGCAGGATGCCCAGGATGATGGCCACCATGGCCAGCACCGAGCCGAGGTCCGGCATCAGCAGCAGGATCATGCACGGTACGGCCGCGAGGCCGAGGGACTGGGCCACGGTGCGGTGGTCCGGGTACGTCTTGTCGCCCGCGTCGACCCGCGTGGCCAGCATCATCGCCATGCCGAGGATGATCGCGACCTTGAGGAACTCGGCGGGCTGGATCGAGAAGCCGCCGATCACGATCCAGTTGCGCTGGCCGTTGATGGTGGCGCCGAGCGGGGTGAGGACCACGAGCGCCAGCAGGACCGACAGGCCGTAGAGGATCGGCACGGCGTTGCGCAGGGCACGGTGGCCCAGCCAGATCGTGCCGATCATCAGGGCGAACCCGATGCCGAGGTTCATCAGATGGCGGACCAGGAAGTAGTACGGGTCGCCCTGGTTGATCTCCGTGCGGTTGCGGGTCGCCGAGAACACCAGCAGCGAGCCCAGCAGGGACAGCGCGAGCGCGGCGAGGAGTATCGGCCAGTCCAGCCGGCGGGCCAGCGAGTCGCGGGCGAAGAGCCTGGTCCAGCCGGCCCGCGCCGGGCCGTACCCGGAGACGGAGAAGCTGTGGCCGGTCATGCGGGCATCCGCCGCCTTCCCCGCTTCGGGATACGTCGTGGCCGCCTGCGGGTGTTGCGGTTGCCCGTGGTGGGCGAGGGCGAGGTGGCGGGCTGCTGGTCGGTGCCGTTGCTCGGGTTGTTCTGCTGCGAGGCCTCGGCGTCCTTGCCGGGGTCGCCGGTGACCTTCGGGGCGGCGATGGTGCCGTCCGGGCGCACCTTCGGCAGGGTCTTCTGCGGCTCCGGCAGCAGTGCCTTCCTGGTGTCGACGGAACCGTCGCCCTGGACGCCGTAGAGCGCGCTGTAGATGTTGCGCACGGCCTCACCGGCGGCTCCTGAACCCGTACCGGCCTGGGAGATCGTCATGATCACCGAGTAGTCCTTGGAGTACGTGGCCAGCCAGCCGGTGGTCTGCTTGCCGTAGACCTCGGCCGTACCGGTCTTGCCGTGCAGCTGGATCTTGTTCTGCGGCCAGCCGTTGAACTTCCACGCCGCCGTACCGCGTGTGATGACACCTGCGAAGGCGTCGTTCATGCCGTTGAGGGTGGCCTGGCTGACCGGGAGCTTGCGCGCGACCTTGGGCTTGATCTCCTGGACGGTCCTGCCGTCGGGGCTGATGACCGCCTTGCCGATGGTCGGGACGTACTCGGTGCCGCCGTTGGCGACGGCGCCGTAGATCATCGCCTCCTGGATCGGCGTGACGAGCGTGTCGCCCTGGCCGATGGAGTAGTTGATCTCGTCACCCTCGCGCATCTTGTTGCCTTCGAGGCAGTTCTCGTAATAGATCTTCTGGACGTAGGAGCCGTCCTTCTTGCCGTACTTGCACCAGACGTCCTTGTTGGCCTTCCAGTAGTCGAGCTTCCACTGGCGGTCGGGGACGCGGCCGGTGACCTCGTTGGGCAGGTCGACGCCGGTCTCCTTGCCGAGGCCGAACTGGTGGGCCGTCCTGAAGAACCAGTCCTTCGGCTGGCCCTTCTTGGGGTTGATGCCGCCGTCCTTCTTCCACTCGTTGTCGCCGAGGCCGTAGAAGACGGTGTCGCAGGAGACCTCCAGGGCGCGACCGAGGGAGATCGGGCCGAAGTTCTCCCCCTCGAAGTTCTTGAAGACCTGGCCGCCGACGGAGTAGGAGCTGGTGCAGGGGTAGCCGCCGTCCCAGGCGTAGCCGGCCTGGACCGCGGCGGCCGTGGAGACCACCTTGAACGTCGAACCGGGGGCCGCCTGACCCTGTATGGCCCGGTTGAGCAGCGGGTAGTCGGAGTCCTTGCCGGTGAGGGCCTTGTAGTCCTTGGCGGAGATGCCGCCCACCCAGACGTTCGGGTCGTAGGTCGGCGCCGAGGCCATGGCGACGATCCGGCCGGTCTTGGCCTCCATGACGATGACAGCGCCGGAGTCGGCCTTGAAGTTCTCGCCGGTGTTCTTGTCGAACTGCTGGCGGGCGGCCTTCATGGCCTTGTCCAGCTCGTACTCGGCGACGCGCTGCACCCGGGAGTCGATGCTGGTGACCAGGTTGGAACCCGACTCGGGCGGTGTCGCCTTGGCCTTGCCGATGACCCGGCCGAGGTTGTCCACCTCGTAGCGGGTCACGCCGGCCTTGCCGCGCAGTTCCTTGTCGTACTCCCGCTCCAGGCCGGAGCGGCCGACCATGTCGGAGCGCAGGTAGGGCGATTCGCTGTTCTTGGCCTGCTGGATCTCGGCGTCGGTGACGGGCGAGAGATAGCCGAGCACCTGGGCGGTGTTGGAGCTGCCCGGGCCGGGGTAGCTGCGCACGGCCTCGGGCTCGGCGCTGATGCCGGGGTAGTCCTCGGAGGCCTCGCGGATCTGCAGGGCCTGCCGGGGCGTGGCCTTGTCGGTGATCGGGATCGGCTGGTACGGCGAGCCGTTCCAGCACGGCTGGGGGGTCTTGGCGTCGCACAGCCGGACCTTCTGCATGACCTCCTCGGGCTTCATGCCGAGGACGCCGGCCAGCTTGGTGAGGACGGCCTTGCCGTCGTGCGGCTGCTTGAGCAGGTCGGTGCGGGAGGCGGAGACGACCAGGCGGGTCTCGTTGTCGGCGAGGGGAACGCCCCGGGCGTCCAGGATGTCGCCGCGCACGGCGGGGTCCACGACCTGCTGGACGTGGTTGCCGGACGCCTCCTTCTGGTACTGCGCGCCCTCGCGGATCTGGAGGTACCACAGGCGGCCGCCGAGCGTGCCGAGGAGGGAGAGGACGAGGATCTGGATCACGACGAGCCGGATCTGGACCCGTGGGGTCCGACCGGTCTCGGGGATGTTGGTCACTGCGGCTGCCTCCCCCTCTCAGAGCACAAATGCGCGTACGCGTACGAATGATGAACGATCAGTCTGTGAACGCGCGTTCCGCGAAAGCTGACTCGTTCGGGTGAACTCGGCGCCGCTCACAGCCGCTTGACCCCCTTGATCCGGCCGACCCGGGTCGTGCGGGTGCGGGCCTTGGCCTTGAGCACGCCGAGGCCGCCGCGCTGGTTGCCGATGCGCAGCCCGGTGCCGGACGAGAGCCAGCCCGAGGTGACGTCCCCGGCCTTGGCGGCGGGGCCGGTCTCGGTCAGCGGGTCGTTGTCGGCGCGGCGGGCCAGCCACATGATCGCGGGGACCACGAACGGGGCGAGCAGCAGGTCGTACAGGGCGGCCGAGATCAGCAGGCCGGGCAGGCCGACGTGGCGCGCGGCGGTGTCGCCGACCAGGGCGCCCACGCCCGCGTACAGCAGCGTGGAACCGATGGCGGCGGCCACCACGACGGCCATCGGGCCGGTCGCCGACTTCAGCCGGCCGTTCTCCGGCCTGATCAGCCCGGCGAAGTAGCCGGTGACGCACAGGACGAGCGCGTAGCGGCCGGCGGCGTGGTCGGCGGGCGGGGCGAGGTCGGCGAGCAGGCCGGCGCCGAAGCCGACGAGGGCGCCGCCGACATGGCCGTACACCATGGCGAGGCCGAGGACGGTGAGCAGCAGCAGGTCGGGGACGGCACCCGGCAGATGCAGGCGGGCGAGGACGCTCACCTGGATCACCAGGGCCACGACGACCAGCGCGCTGGAGAGCAGGATCCGGTTGAAGCGCATGGGAAGTCAGCTCCTAGTGCTGCTGGCCGGTCGAGTCGGACGCGTTGGCCGAGGGGGTCACCGTGACGGTGACCGTCGGCGTCGGAACCGGCTTGGGCTGGGCCGGGAGCACGGTGTCCCGCGGGTCCTTCTTCGGGCCCTCGACGACCACACCGACGATGTCGAGCTTGGTGAAGCCGACGTACGGGGTGACGTAGATCGTGCGGGTCAGGCCGCCGTTGGACGGGTCGACCCGGGAGACCACGCCGACCGGCACGCCCGGCACGAACGGGCGGTCGTTCTGCGAGCCGAAGGTGACGAGGCGGTCGCCCTTGTGCACCTCCGCCTTGCCGTCGAGCAGTTCGACGCGCAGCGGGCGGTCGCCCTGGCCGGAGGCGAAGCCGAGTTCGTCGCTGCCCTCCATCCGCGTGCCCACGGTGAAGTCGGGGTCGTTGGCGAGCAGGACGGTGGAGGTGTCCGGGCCGACGGTGGTGACCCGGCCGACCAGTCCGTCGCCGTTGAGGACGGTCATGTCCCGCTTGATGCCGTCGTTGGCGCCGGCGTCGATGGTGACGGTCCAGGAGAAGCCCTGCGCCGACCCTATGGCGATGACCTGGGCGCCCTTGATGCCGTACTGGCCCTCGCCGGCGATCTTCAGCATCTTGTCGAGCTGGTTCAGCCGGCTGCGGTTGCGGTCGTCGCTGCCCAGCTTCGCCTTGAGGGCCGCGTTCTCCTTCTCCAGGGCGGCCAGGCGGTTGTGGCGGGTGCCGGAGTCACGGATCGCGGAGACGGCGTTGCCGACGGGATCGACCGCCGAGGACAGGCCGTTCTCCACGGGGCCGAACACCGCGGCCGCGGCCTGCCGGGCACCGTCGACCGGGGAATTCCGACCCCCTCGGATGTCCACCGTGATCAGCGCGAACGCGATGGCGACCAGCAGGACCAGGAGCAGCCGGCTCTCTTTCGTGTCCCTCACGTGCTGCGGCCGTGCCCTTCCTCGATAGGAATTCGGAAGCCCCTTTGCGGCGGTGTGCGAAACGCAAACCGAAGGGGCCCGTTCAGGGGAGCTTATGCCTCTATATCAACGATCCGCCGTACGAGAGGAGTATGTCCCGTACGGCGGAATCGAAGAGTTACGTCATCTGCGCGGCTGGGCGTCCAGCACCTGCTGGAGCGCCTCGAACTCCTCGACACACTTGCCGGAGCCGAGCGCCACGCTGTCCAGCGGGTCCTCGGCGATGTGGATGGGCATGCCGGTCTCCCGGCGCAGCCGCTCGTCGAGACCGCGCAGCAGGGCTCCGCCGCCGGTCAGAACGATTCCCCGGTCCATGATGTCGCCGGACAGCTCCGGCGGGCACTTGTCGAGGGTCGTCTTGACCGCGTCCACGATCGCGTTGACCGGTTCCTCGATCGCCTTGCGGACCTCGGCGGCCGAGATGACGACGGTCTTGGGCAGCCCGGAGACCAGGTCCCGGCCGCGCACTTCGGTGTGCTCGTCAGCGTCGAGGTCGTACGCCGAGCCGATCGTGATCTTGATCTGCTCGGCCGTGCGCTCGCCCAGCAGAAGGCTGTACTCCTTCTTGATGTACTGGATGATCGCGTTGTCCAGCTCGTCGCCCGCGACGCGGATGGACTGGGCGGTGACGATGCCGCCGAGCGAGATGACCGCGACCTCCGTGGTGCCGCCGCCGATGTCCACCACCATGTTGCCCGTGGCCTCGTGGACCGGCAGGCCGGAGCCGATGGCGGCGGCCATGGGCTCCTCGATGATGTGCACCTGGCGGGCGCCGGCCTGGGTGGACGCCTCGATCACGGCGCGGCGCTCGACGCCCGTGATGCCCGAGGGCACACAGACGACGACCCGCGGCCTGGCGAGATACCGCCGCTTGTGGATCTTCAGGATGAAGTAGCGGAGCATCCGCTCGGTGATCTCGAAGTCGGCGATCACACCGTCCTTCAGCGGACGGACGGCCACGATGTTGCCCGGCGTCCGGCCGATCATCTTCTTCGCTTCGGCACCGACCGCGAGGATCCCACCCGTGTTGGTGTTGATCGCGACGACGGACGGCTCGTTCAGTACGATCCCGCGACCCCTGACGTACACCAGCGTGTTGGCGGTCCCGAGGTCGACAGCCATGTCACGGCCGATGAACGACATTGAGTTCCCCATCCGGATTCATCTGGCCTTCCTGTGCTTCTGAGGGCATATCAGGTCGGCGAGGCGGGTGCTGTGACGTGAAGGCTTCCATCGTAAACGCGCCTGCACGGCCACTGCGCGAGGGTCTCCGCCATTGTCACCAGATGGCGGGCCGCCTCGCCTGTGGAGACGGTCCATCGGAGGCACGCGTTCCCCCGATCGGCAAGGCATATGCCAAGGGACGGCCGGAAATATACGGCCGCCCCTGGTCGCGTGTCGTCGAACCGGTCCGGAATCGAGCTGACACTCCGTCAGAAAATTTAGCGAAAACTCCTCGCGAGGTTCAGGCGCGGCCCGTCACGCCCGGCCCGGGAAGAAGATCTTCACCTCGCGCTCGGCGGACTCCTCGGAGTCGGACGCGTGGATCAGGTTCTCCCGGACGATCACGCCGTAGTCACCGCGGACGGAGCCCGGCGCGGCGGCGATCGGGTCGGTCGGGCCGGCGAGCGCGCGCACGCCCTCGATGACCCGCTCGCCCTCGACGATCAGCGCGACGACCGGACCCGAGGACATGAACGCGACCAGCGGCTCGTAGAAGGGCTTGCCCTTGTGCTCGCCGTAGTGCTGCTCCAGGGTCTCCTGGTCCAGGGTCCGCAGCTCCAGCGCGGTGATCTGCCAGCCGGCCTTGCGCTCGATACGGCTGATGATCTCGCCGGTCAGGCCACGACGGACGGCGTCGGGCTTGAGCAGGACGAGGGTGCGCTGGGTCACGAGGTGCTCCTTACAACTGACGTGTGCGGTGGGACGAGGCTACAGGGCGTGTCCGTGCACCCGTCACACAGCGTCAGGTGTAGAGGAGGCGGACTCCGCCCGGGCGGCGAATCCGGCCTTCGCCTCGTCCACCTTCCGGCCGAAGTGCACCGACGCCCACCACAGGGCCGCGAACACCGCGCCCATGAAGTACATGGTCGGGACGAAGATGCCGGAGGCGATCAGCGCGATCTGGAGCACCCAGCCGAGGGCCACCCCGCCCGGCCGGGTCACCATGGCGCACATCAGCACGCACAGCACCATGGCGATACCGCTGACCAGCCACACCGTCGACACCGACAGGCTCGGGTCCTTCATCGCGACGAGCCCGGCGAAGCCGATGATGAAGAACTCGCCGATCAAGGTCGAGGAGCACAGCGTACGCATCGTTCGAGCCTCAGCCCTTCCCCAGCAGCAGCCGGGCCTCGCCGACCGTGATGACAGAACCCGTGACCAGCACGCCACCGCCCGCGAACTCGCCCTCCTCCTCGGCCAGCGTGATCGCGGCCTCCAGGGCGTCCGGCAGCCGCGGCTCGACCTGGACGCGCTCCTCGCCGAACACCTCGACGGCGATCGCGGCCAGCTCGTCCGCGTCCATGGCGCGCGGGGTGGAGTTCTGCGTGACGACGACCTCGGCGAAGATCGGCTCGAAGGCCTCCAGCAGGCCGCGCACGTTCTTGTCGGCGCTCGCGCCCACCACACCGATCAGCCGCGTGAAGTCGAACGCCTCCCGCACGGCCTCCGCCGTGGCCTCGGCGCCCGCCGGGTTGTGCGCCGCGTCCAGCACGACGGTCGGGGAGCGCCGTACGACCTCCAGCCGGCCCGGCGAGGACACGGCCGCGAAGGCCTTGCGGACGGTGTCGATGTCGAGCGGCTGCGCGCGCTGGGCGCCGACGCCGAAGAACGCCTCGACGGCGGCGAGCGCGACGGCCGCGTTGTGCGCCTGATACGCGCCGTGCAGCGGGAGGTACACCTCGGGGTACTCGCCGCCGAGGCCGCGCAGCGTGAGCAGCTGCCCGCCGACGGCGACCTGCCGCGCCACGACCCCGAACTCCAGCCCCTCGCGGGCCACGGTGGCGTCCACCTCGACGGCCTTCTTCAGCAGCACCTGCGCCGCGTCGACCGGCTGCTGGGCCAGGATCACCGTCGCGTCCTGCTTGATGATCCCGCTCTTCTCGCCGGCGATCTCGGCGGGCGTCCCGCCCAGCCGGTCCGTGTGGTCCAGGGCGATGGGCGTGATCACGGCGACGTCGCCGTCGATGACGTTGGTGGCGTCCCAGGAGCCGCCCATGCCGACCTCGACGACCGCCACGTCGACGGGCGCGTCCGCGAAGGCGGCGTACGCCATGCCGGTGAGCACCTCGAAGAAGGACAGCCGGTACTCCTGCGCGGCGTCGACCATCTCGACGTACGGCGTGATGTCCCGGTACGTCTCGATGAACCCCTCGGCGGAGATCGGGGCGCCGTCCAGGCTGATCCGCTCGGTGATCGACTGCACGTGAGGACTCGTGTAGCGGCCGGTGCGCAGCTCGAAGGCGCCGAGCAGGGCCTCGATCATGCGGGCCGTGGAGGTCTTGCCGTTCGTGCCCGTGATGTGGATCGAGGGGTACGCGCGCTGCGGCTCGCCGAGCAGGTCCATCAGCGCGGAGATACGGCTGACCGAGGGCTCCAGCTTCGTCTCGCCCCAGCGGCCGGCCAGCTCCGTCTCGACCTCCCGCAGCGCCCGGTCGACCTCCGGGTCCTCGGGCCGCCCGGGCACCTCGGCCTGCGGCTGCCCGCCCTGGGTGCGCAGGGTGCGGCTGCCGGCCTCGATCACCGCGAGGTCGGGGTCGCGCGTGGTCTCGGCCTCGACGAGTTCGTCGAAGCCGTCGAGGGGATCGGGTCGGTCGTCTTCGTGTGGGTGGTCGCTCACAGGGCCAGTCTACGGAGGGGCACCGACAAAGCGTGCGGCGGCTTGTACGGCCGCGGGCCCGGCGTCTGTTCGACACCGGGCCCGCGTCCCTCCGCAGCGGCGGAGACCGTCACTTGATCAAGCTGCCGGGAGCTTCTCCAGCTGTGCCGTGATCCGCGCGATGTCCTCCTCCGCCTTGGCCAGGCGGGTGCGGATCTTGTCCACCACGTGGTCCGGGGCCTTGCCCAGGAAGGCCTCGTTGCCGAGCTTGGCGTTCGCCTGGGCCTTCTCCTTCTCGGCCGCGGCCAGGTCCTTCGCGAGGCGCTTGCGCTCGGCCGCCACGTCGATCGTGCCGGACAGGTCCAGCGCGACCTCGGCGCCGGCGACCGGGAGGGTGGCCGTCGCGGTGAACGAGTCGCCCTCGGGCTGCAGGCGCAGGAGCTGGCGGATGGCGGCCTCGTGCGGCGCCAGGGCCGTACCGTCCAGGGACAGGCGGGCCGGGACGCGCTGGCCGGGCTGGAGGCCCTGGTCGGCGCGGAAGCGGCGGACCTCGGTGATGACCGACCGGAGCGACTCGATCTCCTGCTCGGCCGCCCGGTCGTGGAAGCCGCCCGGTGCGTCAGCACCAGGAACGGACACAGCCTTCGGCCAGTCGGCGATCACGACCGACTCGCCGCCCGTCAGCGTCGTCCACAGCGTCTCGGTGACGAACGGGACGACCGGGTGCAGCAGCTTCAGGGTGACGTCCAGGACCTCGCCGAGGACGCGCTTGCTGACCTCGGCCGGGGCGCCGCCCGCCATGAACACCGTCTTGGACAGCTCGACGTACCAGTCGAAGACCTCGTCCCACGCGAAGTGGAAGAGGGCGTCGGAGAGCTTGGCGAACTGGAAGTCCTCGTAGAGCGCGTCGACTTCGGCGACGACCGAGTTGAGGCGGGAGAGGATCCAGCGGTCCGTGGCGGACATCGCGGAGGCGTCCGGCAGCGGGCCCTCCACCGTCGCGCCGTTCATCAGCGCGAAGCGGGTGGCGTTCCAGATCTTGTTGGCGAAGTTGCGGGAACCCTGGACCCAGTCCTCGCCGATCGGGACGTCGACACCGGGGTTGGCACCGCGCGCGAGGGTGAACCGGAGCGCGTCGGAGCCGTACTTGTCCATCCAGTCCAGCGGGTTGACCGCGTTGCCGAAGGACTTCGACATCTTCTTGCCGAACTGGTCGCGGACCATGCCGTGCAGGGCGATGGTGTGGAACGGCGGGGTGCCGTCCATCGCGTACAGGCCGAACATCATCATCCGGGCGACCCAGAAGAAGAGGATGTCGTAACCCGTGACCAGGACGGAGTTCGGGTAGAACTTCGCGAGCGACTCGGTCTGTTCGGGCCAGCCGAGCGTGGAGAAGGGCCACAGGCCGGAGGAGAACCAGGTGTCGAGGACGTCGGTGTCCTGGTGCCAGCCCTCGGCCTCGGTCCCGGGCGGCTGCTCGTCGGGCCCGACGCAGACGACCTCGCCCTCCGGGCCGTACCAGACCGGGATCCGGTGGCCCCACCACAACTGCCGTGAGATGCACCAGTCGTGGAGGTTGTCGACCCAGTCGAAGTACCGCTTCTCCATCTCCTGTGGGTGGATCTTGACCTTGCCCTCGCGGACGGCGTCACCGGCCGCCTTGGCGAGCGGGCCGACCTTGACCCACCACTGCATCGACAGGCGCGGCTCGATGGTGGTCTTGCAGCGCGAGCAGTGGCCGACGGAGTGGACGTACGGCCGCTTCTCGGCGACGATCCGGCCCTCGGCGCGCAGCGCGGCGACGATCGCCGAGCGGGCCTCCAGGCGGTCCATGCCCTGGAAGGGGCCGTGGACCGTGATGACGGCGTGCTCGTCCATCACCGCGAGGGACGGCAGGTTGTGCCGCTGGCCGATCTCGAAGTCGTTCGGGTCGTGGGCCGGGGTGACCTTGACGGCGCCGGTGCCGAACTCGGGGTCGACGTGCTCGTCGGCGACGACCGGGATGGAACGCTCGGTCAGCGGGAGCCGGATGAGCTTGCCGACGAGGTGCTTGTACCGCTCGTCCTCGGGGTGGACGGCGACGGCCGTGTCACCGAGCATCGTCTCGGCACGGGTCGTGGCGACGACGATGGTGTCGTCTCCCTCGCCGTACGTCATGGAGACCAGCTCGCCGTCGTCGTCCTGGTACTCCACCTCGATGTCCGAGATGGCCGTCAGACAGCGCGGGCACCAGTTGATGATGCGCTCGGCGCGGTAGATCAGCTCGTCGTCGTAGAGCCGCTTGAAGATGGTCTGGACGGCCTGCGAGAGCCCCTCGTCCATCGTGAACCGCTCACGCGACCACGCGACGCCGTCACCGAGGCGGCGCATCTGCCCGCTGATCTGGCCGCCGGACTCGCCCTTCCACTGCCAGACGCGCTCGATGAAGGCTTCCCGTCCCAGGTCGTGCCGGGACTTCCCCTCCTTGCCCAGCTCGCGCTCGACGACGTTCTGCGTGGCGATGCCGGCGTGGTCCATGCCCGGCTGCCACAGCGTCTCGTAGCCCTGCATGCGCTTGCGGCGCGTCAGCGCGTCGATGAGCGTGTGCTCGAAGGCGTGGCCCAGGTGGAGGCTGCCGGTGACGTTGGGCGGCGGGATGACGACGGTGAACGGCGGCTTCTCGCTCTTCTCGTCCGCCTCGAAGTAACCACGCTCTACCCAGCGCTCGTACAGCGGCCCCTCTACATCGGCCGGCGCGTACTGGGTCGGCAGTTCGGTGTCGGGCGCGGGTGGCTGCTGCTGAGCGTTCTCGGTCACCCGGCCAGTTTAGAGGTGCGAACCTCCCCGACGAAAACGCCGAGGTTTCTGCCTTCCGGGACCCTTCGGACGGTACGAGCGGACGCTCGGCCGGTACCTCTGACGGGGTAGCGGCACCGTCGTGCTTGATCACCGCGGTTCCCCCTTGGGGACGGCAGCAACGCCTGCATCGCCGACATCAGCGGTGCAGGTGGCCCGGTACCAGGCACTACTACGTGCTTCGCGCCACCGACTCGCACCGGCGCGCGCCTGCGCATGCTGGTGGAAACCATGGCGCTCCCGCTGGCCAGACGACCAGCCGGGTTGGGCTCGTAGATACTTCACCCGGATATCGGTGCCGGGTGGGACCGGGACGAAGGTCCCGTCATTGACGGCAAGGGTGTGGATGTTCACCCCGCCCACAGCGTCCCGGTGCAGTACCAGGGCGCAAGCCTTGTTCGCGCAGACGTACCTGCGACCACGCACTTTGCGGCGGTGGAGACAGAAGGGACATGTCTGCGAGGAGTTCGCCTCACTGATGTACTGGATCGGCAGTCCAGTCTTATAGGCGAGCTGCCGCTCCTGGGTCCCCCGCTCCCATTGCGACAGCTGTTGGCGCGTCGAGCGCGAGGCACGACGCCGCTTCTCAGTGTTCCTCTCGATCCCTCGCACGTCTCCTACGACAAGTCGCACGACCACGTCGGTGCCGTCGGCAGTTGTTCGCTCATGCGCCGCCACCAGCTCCCGGATGAAGCGGTTGGCCTTCGCGGTGACCTGATGGTTGAAGTCACGCAAGCGACGAGTGGTCTTCGCCCGCAGTTTCCTCTTCGCCTCGGCGAGCCTGCGGTGCCGACGGGACCCCGTGCGACAGCAGGACATCTTGGACTGAAGCCGGGCCATCCCCTTGTTGCGCACCTGCTTGGCTGCACGCGCCCCTCTCCCATTGATCACAAGCACTTCGTAAGCGCCGTACGGGCCGAGCGCCGCGAGCGTCATGGGGTTGATGACACCTTCGTCGACCGCGACCGTCACGGCGTGCACGGACACGGCACCTGGTTCCGGGGCCTCGGGCGAACCGGCACCAGGCAGACTGTCATCGACAGCCCTGTAGGAGATATGCAATGCCCAACTGCGGGCCACGGTGCTCCAGCACAGTTTCATCTCGCCCCAGCGCTCCGGGGTTACCAGGTGGCCCGACCTGTCAGTGAACTCCGGCACCGGCAGCACGATCCGGTCCCGCAATCGTCCCAGCGACAGGAGGAGTCGGTCTCCGTCCCTGACCTTCCAGCCGAAGCGGGCGGTGAACACAAGAGGCCTGTACTTCTTCTCGCGCCAGGGGAGCTTCGCCTTGGCGATGCCTTGAGCCTTGTTGGCTCGGGCCAGAGCGATGGCGTCCGCCAGGTCGTACGCCACTGCCTGAGCGGTGTGGGCATGGATCGGACGTACCTCAGCGGGCAGGGAGGTGACGTAACGGCGGATGTCCTCCCGGCCAGGTGACCGACCGGTCTCCCATTCTTCACGTACCCAGGCAAGAGTCCGGTTCCACAGCAACGCGGAGGCATGACACGCCTCGTGCGCACGTTCGTGGTGGGCTCGGTTCAACCACACCGGCACCACGGCTGTGAGCACCCGCAAGTGCTCGCCGCCCACCAGATGCCCCATGGCCACCTCCCCGATGACACACCCGAACCAGGCTCATACGAACATGCGATATCGCTCTGCCTAACGCCCCACACCCGGATCAGGTCACGGCAAGGGGACGCCCTGTCACAGGGATGTAGTGAAACCGGCAGGATCGGTAACGGGTTGACCCCCGATGACCCGAACAGCCGCCCCTTAGGACAGGATGTTCGGAACACATAAGCGTCCTAGGGGGAACCCAGAAATGAGCAACAACCAGCCGGGCCCGTACGGCCAGCCGCCCCAGCAGCCGGGTCCGTACGGCCAGCCGGGGCAGCCGGGTCCGTACGGTCAGCCGGGGCCCTACGGCCAGCCGGGCCAGCCGGGCCCGTACGGCCAGCCGCCGCAGGCTCCGCAGCCCGGCTACGGCTACCCCCAGCAGGCCCCGCCGGCGGCCCCGCCGCAGCCCAGTTACGGCTACCCCCAGCAGGGCGGCATGCCTCCGCAGCCGAACCCGTACGGCCAGCAGCCCGGCCCCTACGGGCAGCAGCCGTACGGCGTGCCGCAGCCTCCGGCTGCTGGAGGCGGCGGCAAGAAGACGGCCGTCATCATCGGCGCGGTGGCGGTCGTGGCGGCGATCGCGGTCGGGGCGTACCTCGTGATCGGCGGGGGTGGCGGGGGTTCCGTCGCGGACGACGGTGCCCACAAGCTGATCACGCCCGCGACGGTGATCAACGGGACCTACACGAAGAACGCCGACGCCGGCTCCTCGGACACCATGACCGACTCCGACCGCTCGGACTTCGAGAAGTGGGGAGTGAGCAACCCCCAGCAGGTGACGGGCGTCTACGAGAACGGCACGGGGCTCACCAAGAAGGGGCTCAACTTCAAGGGTGTGTACGGGACCATCAAGAATCCCGAAGCGGTCGTCGACGCCATGTTCGCCAAGGCCAAGGCGGGCTCCTCGAAGGACCAGAGCGGCGACTCCGGCTTCCAGGGCAAGCTGATCGGCAGCCCCCAGACCGTCAACCCCTCGGGCCTCTCCAACGCCGTCATGAAGTGCCAGGTGGCCCAGATCGACACCTCCGGCTCCGCGCAGTCCGGGGTACCGAAGACCGTGAAGATGCCGGTGTGCATCTGGGGTGACCACAGCACGGTCGCCCTGGTCACGGCCTACAGCGTCGCCACCCTCGCCTCGGGCGACGGCGGCTCGATCGACGACACGGCGGGAATCGCGGCCAAGCTGCGCAACGACGTCCGGGTGAAGGCCTAATCACTCACCTACGCCAACATGGCGAGGCACGGCCACTGACCCCAGTGGCCGTGCCCCCGGTCGTCACTTGCTATCAGCTAGCCGGCAAACGGTAAGCGCGTCGTCGGGCTTTACCCCTATACCGATGAGATCGGAAGCGCACACAGGCACCTCGATCCAGCCGCTCGCGCCGACCTCGCAGTACCTCTCCACCAGGGGGCCCACTCGGTAGCCATGGTTGCCCAGGTAGTTGTCGCACATACTCACGTTGGCGCTCGCGGACGTTCGTGGAACTCCTCCGTTTTCACGGCCACAAGCCAGCCGAACTCATGTCCGTTTCCGTCGGGCGCATAAGATCACGGAAAGTCGGCTTCGACAAGACATGACGTGAACCTGTCGCAATCCTTTCGATTATGCTCCGCAAAAGGAAAGTCCGGCACCTCCCAAGTGCCGGGCAGCACCCATGACTTTGGAGAAGCATCTACGCCGACTTCCGCTCTCCCGACCCCCGCCCCCGCGCATCGCGCGGGATCAGGTCGGGTTGACGTTGCATTGCGGGGCTCGACGAGGATCTTCAGCAACGTCTCGCGGTCCAGGTCGTGGACGCTCGTGATGACTGGCAGGCGGCCGATGAACTCCGGGATCATGCCGCGCTTCACCAGGCCATCCGGCCTGACGACCTCCGGCGCACAGCGATGGGGCACCTGAGGTCGGCTTACACCGATCGGCTGTCACCGGCTGCGGCTACGCTGAGTATCGACTGGCCCACACTGCGAGGGAGACGCATCATGTCAGTGATGCTGGAACGACCGACGATAAGCGGCACCGACCCCCACCGCTTCGAGGATCTGCTCAACGCCCTCGACGAGCTGCACGTGCCTGACGGCTTCAAGGCCGAGATCATCAAGGGGAACATCGTCGTGTCATTGTGGTCGAAGGCCTACCACCTCGACGTGATGGACCTGGTCTGTGATCAGCTACGGGCTCGGCTGCCCGAGGGGCATCGGATCAGTGCCGCCCCTGCCTTGTACGTGTTCCCAGGCGTCGAGCGAGCGTATGGTCCCGACATTCATGCCGCACACCGAAGGACCCGCCGGACCGCAAGCAATCGTCTGGACGGCGACGGTCTCTCCTTCGTCGCCGAACTCACCTCGCCCTCTACTCGCGACGACGACCTCACCGACAAAGTCGAGCGCTACGGGAAGTCAGGTGTGCCGGTCTACCTCCTTCTCGACATGCAGGAGGAACTCGCCACCGTTTACTGGTCGCCGACCGTCAAGGGGTACGCGTCCCATCTCACCGTTCCGTTCGGCGAGAAGCTCCGCATTCCGGCGCCGTTCGACTGCACCCTCGACACGACCGGATTCCAGGCACCCGCCGAGGATGACGAAGGCCCCGACGCCTGAGGGGAGCGACAGGCGGCGGACACAGGAGAGGGGCTCCTGGCGTGGTTCTCGCCGGGAGCCCCTCTTACCGCAGTACGGCCTATGCCGACTTCTGCTCCCCCGACCCCCGGCCCCGCGAATCCCGCGGGATCAGGGTCGGGTTGACGTTGGAGAGGACCACGTCGGCGGTGATGACGACGCGGGCGACGTCCTTGCGGGACGGGACCTCGTACATCACGCCCTGGAGGACCTCCTCCATGATGGCGCGCAGGCCGCGGGCGCCGGTCTGGCGGAGGATGGCCTGGTCGGCGATGGCCTCCAGGGCCTCGCGCTCGAAGTCCAGCTCCACGCCGTCGAGTTCGAAGAGGCGCTGGTACTGCTTGACCAGGGCGTTGCGGGGCTCGACGAGGATCTTCAGGAGCGCTTCGCGGTCCAGGTTGTGGACCGAGGTGATCACCGGGAGGCGGCCGATGAACTCC
The DNA here is from genome assembly GCF_001866665.1 of Streptomyces monashensis. Lineage (GTDB taxonomy): Bacteria > Actinomycetota > Actinomycetes > Streptomycetales > Streptomycetaceae > Streptomyces > Streptomyces monashensis. The sequence goes on from NZ_MLYO01000063.1 coordinate 115,705, forward strand.
GGGATCATGCCGAACTTGACCAGGTCCTCCGGCATGACGTCCTCGAAGACGTCCTTGGACTCCAGCTCGCGCTTGGAGAGGATCGTGGCGCCGAAGCCGATGCCCTTGGCGCCGGCTCGGGCCTCGATGATCTTCTCCAGTCCGGCGAAGGCGCCGCCCACGATGAACAGGACGTTCGTCGTGTCGATCTGGATGAACTCCTGGTGCGGGTGCTTGCGGCCGCCCTGGGGCGGGACCGAGGCCGTGGTGCCTTCCAGGATCTTGAGCAGCGCCTGCTGGACGCCTTCGCCCGACACGTCGCGCGTGATCGAGGGGTTCTCGCTCTTGCGGGCCACCTTGTCGATCTCGTCGATGTAGATGATCCCGGTCTCGGCCTTCTTGACGTCGTAGTCGGCCGCCTGGATGAGCTTCAGGAGGATGTTCTCGACGTCCTCGCCCACGTAGCCCGCCTCGGTCAGCGCCGTGGCGTCGGCGATCGCGAAGGGGACGTTGAGCATGCGCGCCAGGGTCTGCGCGAGGAGGGTCTTGCCGGAGCCCGTCGGGCCCAGCAGGAGGATGTTGGACTTCGCCAGCTCGATGGCGTCGTCACGGCCGCTCGCGCCGCCGTTCTCGCCCGCCTGGACCCGCTTGTAGTGGTTGTACACCGCGACGGAGAGGGCCTTCTTCGCGGCCTCCTGGCCGACGACGTAGCCCTCCAGGAACTCGTAGATCTCGCGGGGCTTGGGCAGCTCCTCCCAGCGCACCTCGCTGGTCTCCGCGAGCTCCTCCTCGATGATCTCGTTGCAGAGATCGATGCACTCGTCGCAGATGTACACACCGGGCCCTGCGATGAGCTTCTTGACCTGCTTCTGGCTCTTGCCGCAGAACGAGCACTTGAGCAGATCGCCGCCGTCACCGATGCGTGCCACGGTGTGCTTCCCCTTCGCCTGGGAGACGACCGGACGCTTTCGAGTCCAGCGGCTCCTGGTGCTGCCTTATGTCGACGGTACCTTGCCGGGCCCCGTGTTCGGGCCCCCCTTGGCAGGGTTCACTTTGACGTGCACCGTGCCAAGAGGGGCTCAGAGTATGCCGCTCCGCGTCAGCGGACCGCTTCGTTGTTCAGCTTGCGGGTGGAGATGATCTGGTCGACGAGGCCGTATTCCAGCGCCTCCTCGGCCGTGAGGATCTTGTCGCGCTCGATGTCCTCGCGGATCTTCTCCAGCGGCTGGTTCGAGTGCTTGGCCAGCATGTTCTCCAGCTGCTCACGCATCCGGGTGAACTCGTTGGCGATGATCTCCAGGTCGGAGAGCTGGCCGCGGCCGGTGGAGCCCGCCGGCTGGTGGATCAGCACGCGCGAGTTCGGCAGCGCCATGCGCTTGCCGGGCGTTCCGGCGGCGAGCAGGATGGCCGCGGCGGAGGCCGCCTGGCCCATGCAGACCGTCTGGATGTCGGGCTTCACGAACTGCATCGTGTCGTAGATCGCCGTGAGGGCGGTCATGTCGCCGCCGGGGCTGTTGATGTAGATCGAGATGTCCCGGTCCGGGTCCATCGACTCCAGGCACAGCAGCTGCGCCATGACGTCGTTGGCGGAGGCGTCGTCGATCTGGACGCCCAGGAAGATCACGCGCTCCTCGAAGAGCTTCGCGTACGGGTCGTACTCGCGGATGCCCTGGGAGGTGCGCTCGACGAAGCGCGGGACGACGTAGCGGGCGTCGGGGCGGGGCCCTTCGTACATGCCGCTGGCGGCGCCGGGGAAGCCGGAGGAATTGGTCATGGGGTTCACCGTCCTGGTGGCGTTCTGGGGGCTGGGGTCTCGGCGGTGCGTGGCGTGGCCGGGCCGGTCAGGCACCGGTGCCGCCGCCTCCCGGAACACCCGAGGCGTTCGTGATGATCTCGTCAATGAGACCGTACTCCTTGGCCTCTTCCGGGGTGAACCAGCGGTCGCGGTCGGCGTCGCGGAGGATCGTCTCGACGCTCTGGCCGGAGTGCCGCGCGGTCAGCTCGGTCATCGTCTTCTTGGTGCGCAGCAGGTACTGGGCCTGGATCTTGATGTCCGAGACCGTACCGCCCAGGCCCGCGGAGCCCTGGTGCATCATGATGTCCGTGTGCGGCAGGGAGAACCGCTTGCCGGCGGTGCCGCCGGTGAGCAGGAACTGGCCCATCGAGGCGGCCATGCCCATGCCGATCGTGACCACGTCGTTCGGGATGTACTGCATGGTGTCGTAGATCGCCATGCCGGCCGTCACCGAGCCGCCGGGGCTGTTGATGTACAGGTAGATGTCCTTGTCCGGGTCGGCGGCAAGGAGCAGCAGCTGTGCGGTGATCTTGTTGGCGATGTCGTCGTCAACCTGCTGGCCGAGGAAGATGATCCGCTCGCCGAGCAGCCGGTTGTAGACCTGGTCGCCGAGGCCACCACCGATGGAAGGCTCGCCGGCGGCGGAGGGCATCAGATTCGTCACGTATCCACCTGCTCGTCTTACGACGGCGCCGGGCCGTCTCATTGTTCTGCCTTTCATGGACCCTAACGCGATGCTCCCTCCCGGGAATCCCGCAGATGACGGTGTTCGCCGGGGGCGTAGCGGCTCCGCCGGGTGCCGGGTGCCTCTCGCCGTCGGATGTGCGGTGCGTCGGCGGCTGCGGGTCCGTCGTGGCGTGTCGCGCCCTCGCGGCGGAGCCGCACATCGATGCAGCCCCGCGCCCCATGGGGCTGGTCAGTCCCCAGGTACGACGAACGGGCCCCCGGGGCGGAAGCCGTCCCAGGGGCCCGTCGTACGTGCCTTACAGGCGCCGCAGGGCCGGCTCAGCCCTCGGTCTTCTCCTCGGAGGTCTCCGACGCCTCGGCGGCCTCGGTCTCCGTCTCCTCGTCCTCGTCGTCCAGGTCGACGATCTCGCCGTTGGTGTCCTTCACCGTGGCGGCCTCGACCACGACGGCCAGGGCCTTGCCGCGGGCGACCTCGCCGACCAGGAGCGGCACCTGGCCACCCTCGACGACGGCCTGGGCGAACTGGTCGGGGGACATGCCGGAGGAGGCGGCGCGCCGCATGAGGTGCTCGGTGAGCTCCTCCTGGTTGACGTTCAGCTGCTCCTTCTTGACCAGCTCGTCGAGGACGAACTGGGTCTTGATGCCCTTGACCGCGGCCTCCCGGGTCTCGGTCTCGAACTCCTCGGCGGTCTTGCCCTGGATCTCCAGGTACTTCGCCAGGTCGAGGCCCATCTGGCCGAGCTGGTGGTGCTCCAGGTTGTGCTTGCGGGTGTTGACCTCGTCCTCGAGCAGCTTCTCGGGGACCGGGACCTCGACCAGCTCGAGGAGCTTCTCCAGGACGCGCTCCTGGGCCTGGGTGGCCTGGTCGAACTGCTTCATGTTGGCCAGGCGCTTGCGGCTGTCGGCCTTCAGCTCGTCCAGGGTGTCGAACTCGGAGGCGAGCTGCGCGAAGTCGTCGTCCAGCTCGGGGAGTTCGCGGGCGGCGACCTGGGTGACCTTGACGGTGACCTCGGACTCCTTGCCGGCCGCGGAGCCGCCCTTCAGCTCGGAGGTGAAGGTGGCCTCGCCACCGGCCTCCAGGCCCTTCACGGCGTCGTCGATGCCGTCGAGCAGCTCGCCGGAGCCGATGGTGTAGGAGACGCCGTTCGCGATGCCGTCCTCCAGCACCTCGCCGTCGACCTTGGCCTCCAGGTCGATGGTGACGACGTCGCCGTCCTCGGCGGCGCGCTCGACCGGGGAGGTGGAGGCGAAGCGCTCGCGGAGCTGCTCGACCGACTTCTCGACGTCCTCGTCGGTGACCTCGACGGCGTCGACCTCGACCTCGATGCCGGAGTAGTCCGGGATCTCCAGGGCGGGGCGGACGTCGACCTCGGCGGTGAAGTTCAGCGTCTCGCCGTCCTTCAGCTCCGTGATGTCGACCTCGGGCTGGCCCAGCGGGTCCAGCTCGGCCTCGTTGACCGCCTCGGTGTAGAACTTCGGGAGCGCGTCGTTGACGGCCTCCTCCAGCACCGCACCGCGGCCGAACCGCTGGTCGATGACCCGGGCCGGGATCTTGCCCTTGCGGAAGCCCTTCACCGTGACCTGCTGGTTGATCTTCTTGTACGCCGCGTCGAGGCTGTCCTTGAGCTCCTCGAAGGGCACCTCGACAGTGAGCCGAACCCGGGTCGGGTTCAGGGTCTCCACGGCGCTCTTCACGGTTCGGTCTCCTTGTGGCTGACTTCTTGGTTTCTGCCGGAGCCAGACAGGTCCGGCGGATTCGTCGCCCGGAGGAGTACGTAGGCCATGGGGCCGGGACACACGGGCGCGCAGCTTGCATAGTAACCGCAGCCGGTCAGCGCCCCAAAAGGCGATCATCGCGACGGATCGTCACGACGCCGTGAGCCGGTGGTCGGGGTGGCGGGATTTGAACCCACGGCCTTCCGCTCCCAAAGCGGACGCGCTACCAAGCTGCGCCACACCCCGTCTGGTGCGACACGTAGGGTACATGCCCCAGCCGCCCGCGTCGGCCGCATTCTCCGGGGCGGCGCACGGGAGGGCCCAGGGTGGCTCGCGCAGGGCCGGCGGAGCGCCGGAGCGGAAGCCGTTGGCCTCGGCGCCGGGCGACCCGCTACGATGCCTCCAGTGCCGAGGTCACCGACCTGCGGCGCACGCTTGCGGGCGTAGCTCAATGGTAGAGCCCTAGTCTTCCAAACTAGCTACGCGGGTTCGATTCCCGTCGCCCGCTCTGTATGCCGAAGGCCCAGGTGAGAGGACGTCCTCCTCTTCCCTGGGCCTTCGCTTGTCCCGGGGCCGCTCAGAACTTGATCGAGTTGATGGACTGCGCTATCGAGTCCAGGAACCGCGTGATGGAGGGGGCCATGCCGGTGGAGGCCAGGAAGAAGCCGAACAGTACGGCGACGATGGCGGGACCCGCCTTGATGTTGCCCCCGCGGATCAGCACCACCAGGACGACCGCCAACAGCAACACCACAGACAGTGAAATGGCCACAACTGATCACACCCTAGGTCGGTCCGCTCTCCCGGCCCGGAGGTACGGCCCGCACCCCCGCCAGAACCATCGTGCCACCAACCGGGGCACGCTATGCGGCCCATGACGGAACGTCGGGGATACATCAGGGGCGGGACGCCGGATACCGGACGGGTTCGAGCGAAGCGACGCCTGGCAATTAGGCCACCGCAACCGGAGCGACTCCCCCGGTAATTACGCCACTTCGTTTCCACCTCCACACATCCTGTGCGCAGGTAATTCGAATTGATCGCACAGAGCAGCAATATGCCCCATTTAGTGGGTATGAATGGGGACATCTCGGGTGAATCGGCGATCCAAGTGCATGTAAATCATGGGACATTCGAAGACATTAACGAGGAATGACCGGGCGGGTTTTACGAAATTCCGCGGCCGAGGCTAGGGTGCCTCAGATGTTCGACGCCGCTTCGCCTCTCGGTCACTTCCGCAGGGCACTTCCTCCGTCGCGCGTGCCGGCGGACGGGGTGCCCGGTCCGCGTACCCCGGCCGGTGCGCGGGAGCGGCAGCCTCCGGCCGGCAGACCGGGCGCATCGCGCGACGCGTTCTTCGACAACGTCAAGTACCTGGCGATCGTGCTGGTGGCCGCGGGCCACTGCTGGGCGCCGCTCAAGGGCGACAGCCGCGTCCTCGAAGGCCTCTACAACGTCGTGTACACCTTCCACATGCCGGCGTTCGTCATCATCTCCGGCTACTTCTCGCGCAGCTTCGACATGCGCCCCGACCGGCTGAAGCGCCTGGTCACCGGGATCGCCGTGCCGTATGTCGTGTTCCAGACGGCGTATCTGCTGTTCCGGCGCTTCGTCGGCCACTCCCCCGAGCCGTTCGACCTCGTCTCCCCCTGGTACCTGACGTGGTTCCTGTGCGCGCTGTTCGTCTGGCGCCTGAGCAGCCCCCTGTGGAAACTGGTGCGCCGGCCCGTGCCGGTCGCGCTCGGGATCGCCATGGTCGGCTCGGTCTCCATGGGCACCGGGGGCGCCCTGGACTTCGGGCGCGTCCTGCAGTTCCTGCCCTTCTTCGTGCTGGGCCTGAGGCTGGAACCCGAGCACTTCACCGTGCTGCGCCGCAGGTGGGTGCGGATCGCGTCGGTGCCGGTGGCCGCGGTGGCGCTGGCGGTCGGCTGGTGGAGCGCGCCGCGGCTGGACGACAACTGGTTCTACCGGGAGAGCGCCGCGCAGAAGCTGGGCGCGCCGTGGTGGACCGGCCCGCTCATGACGCTGGCGCTGTTCGCCTGTGCGCTGCTGCTGACCGCCGTCTTCTTCGCGTGGGTGCCACGGCGCAGGACGTGGTTCACCGCGCTCGGCGCGGGCACCCTGTACGGCTACCTGCTGCACGGCTTCGTGGTGAAGACCGCCACCTACGGCGGCTGGTTCGACCACGCCTGGCTGCACGGCCCGCTCGGCGAGATCCTCGTGACGCTGCTGGCGGGCGCCGTCGTCACGCTCCTGTGCACCAAGCCGGTCCAGCGGGTCTTCCGCTTCGCGATGGAGCCGAGGATGGGGTGGGCGTTCCGCCAGGACGCGGCAGAACTCGCCCGCGAGCTGGAGAAGAAGGCCGCGGTCCGGGAGTCGGTCACCGCCTAGCTGCCCGGCTCACGCTTCGCCTCCCTCTTCACCTCTCCCTTCGTCTCGCTCTTCGCCGAGGCCGAGCAGCGCGCGCATCCGCGCGTACTTCTCGGTCAGCCGGCTGCGGGTCGGCTCGGCCAGGACCGCGAGGCGTTCCGGGTCGGCGTTGTGCGCCAGGTCGGCCTCCTTCACCAGGCGTGCGCCCGGGGTGGCGAGAATCCGCCGCGCGTACGCCGCCGGCTCCTCCCCCGCCCGCTTGGTGAGGGCGTCGACGACTGCCTTGGTGCGCTCGGTCAGGGCGGCGGCCGCCAGCCACTCCCGGCTGAGCGCGTCGTCCTCGACGGCGTCGTGCAGCCAGGCCGCCGCGATCTGCTCCGCATCCCCGCCGCGGACGCGCACGCCCTCGGCGACGGCGGCGAGGTGCCCGGCGTACGGCCGTCCCGCCTTGTCGGTCTGCCCCGCGTGAGCGGCCCGCGCCAGAGCCTCCACCTCGGCGAGCGTCAGCAGGGGCGCGGGAGCGGGCGTCGGCTCGGGCACGGGCACGGGCACGGATGACGAGGAGGGCGTGGACTGTGTCATCGCCCCAGTGTGCCGCGTACCCGATGCGCACGGGCCCCTGCCCGATGCCCCGCGCTGCCGTCGAACGCGGTACCGGGTCACCCACGTGTCCGGAGCAGCCGTCCGCACGTCTCCCGCCCGACGTCCTCCGTGCCCCGCCGACGGGGGCACCCGGGCACAGGACGGATCAGTGGGACGGCGTCGGTGCCGAGGGTGTCGACTGGCGGCAGATCAGGAGCAGGGCCCGGTCGTCGTTGACGTCCTTGGCCACGGCTTCGATCAGATGCCAGGCGGCGCCGTGGAAGCCGCCGGCGACGTAGCGGTCGGCCTCGCCGGTGAGGCGGTCCATGCCCTCGACGATGTCCCGGTCGGAGGTCTCCACCAGGCCGTCGGTGAAGAGCATCAGGACGTCGCCCGGGCGCAGCGAGCCCTTCACGGGGTCGAACTGCGCGCCGTCGTACACCCCGAGCAGCGGGCCCTCGGCGGCCTTCTCCTCCCAGCGGCCGCTGCCCGCGCTGAGCTGGAGGCCAGGCGGATGGCCGGCGGTGTAGAGCTCGTAGTCCCCGGAGTCGAGGTCGAGGACGAGGTGGATGGAGGTGGCGAAGCCCTCGTCCCAGTCCTGGCGGAGGAGGTAGCCGTTCGCGGCGGGGAGGAAGGCGTGCGGGGGCAGGGAGCCGAGGAGGCCGCCGAAGGCGCCCGACAGGAGGAGGGCGCGCGAGCCCGCGTCCATGCCCTTGCCGGAGACGTCCGTGAGCACGACCTCCAGGGTGCGGCCGCCGTTCGTACGGGCCGCGACGACGAAGTCGCCGGAGAAGGACTGCCCGCCGGCCGGCCGCAGCGCCATCTCGTTGTGCCAGCCCTGCGGCAGCTTCGGCAGTTTGCTCTGTACCCGGATCCGCTCGCGCAGGTCGAACAGCATGGTGCCGCCGCGCCGCCAGGGCACGCCGACCCGGCTGCGGAACTGGGCCGTGAGCAGGCCGAAGAAGCCGCAGGCCGCGACCACCAGGACCACTCCCGGGGTGACACGTGACGGCCCCTCCGTGTACGGGCCCAGGCGGACCGACTCCACGATCAGGGCGGTCGCCCCGGCCGCGTAGAGTCCGAGCAGGCTCGCCGGGCGCAGCAGCAGGCCGCCCGCGACGATCGGCAGCACCAGCGTGGCCGGGGAGCACCACACCGAGTCGACCAGGGTCATGGCCATGAGGACCGGGATGGTCAGCAGCAGTCCGGCGAACGCGATCCAGTCCGAGCCGTCGCCGCGGAAGTAGTCCACGGCGCTTCTGCGCAGGCCGGTGCGGACCCGGTGCCACTGCATCTTCCACCGGGCCGTGAACGTCTCGGCCTTCGCGCGCCGCTGTCGTCCTGCTGCCATTAGTTCGCGACCCTATCCATCGGACCGGTTGCTTGGCACGGGAGGTCCCACTTGTCCCCCCTCCGGGGCTTCTCCGGGGCTCGTCCGGTGCTCTTCCGGGGCTCCTGCGCGCAGTTGGTCCTCACAGTGAACGGCACGCGCGGCCGCCGCGCTCCCACCCCGGGCAAATTCGCTGGCTCGGGCCGGGCCGCCTTGATAGGCATGGGCCATGGGGACAGAGCGGACAGATCGCGCGACCGAGTTGACGGTGCTGCGGCCGGAGGACTTCGACCGCTGGTGGGGCGGGCTGGTGCGGGCCTTCGGCGGCGTCGCCGCGGCCGAGGAGCGCGAACTGGACCGTTCCCTCACGGAGTTCGACCGCTCGCTGGCCGCCCTGGACGGGGACGAGATCGTCGGGACGGCCGGGGCGTTCAGCTTCCGGATGACCGTGCCGGGCGGCGCCCAGGTCCCGGCGGCCGGCGTGACCATGGTGAGCGTGGCGGCCACGCACCGGCGGCGCGGGGTGCTGACCTCGATGATGCGCCGGCAGCTGGAGGACGTGCGGGCGCTGGGCGAGCCCCTGGCGGTGCTGTTCGCGTCCGAACCGGCCATCTACGGCCGCTTCGGCTACGGCGCGGCGGCCTCCCAGCTGACGGCCGAGATCGACACGAGCCGGGTCTCGCTCGCGCTGCCCGCCGGCGCGGACGACGTGCGGGTGCGGTACGCGGAGCCCGCCGACGTGCTCGACGCGTGCGAGGCGGTGTACGCGGCCCTGGTGCCGGGCCGGCCCGGGATGCTGGCCCGGCAGCCGGGCTGGGAGCGGGTGGGTCTGCTGGACCCGGAGAGCGAGCGGGAGGGCGCGTCGGCGCTGGGGTGCGTGGTCGCGGAGCGGGACGGCGAGGTCACCGGATACGCCCGCTACCGCACCAAGCTCGGCTGGGGGCCGGACGGGCACGACGGCACGGTGAAGCTGGAGGACCTGGCCGCGCTGGATCCCGCGACGGACGCGGCGCTGTGGCGCTTCCTGTTCGGCATCGACCTGATGTCGACGCTGAGCCTGCACGGACGCCCCGTGGACGACGCCTGGCAGTACCTGGTGAGCGACATCCGCCGCTGCCGCCCGCGGCTGCGGGACTCCGGTCACGTCCGCCTGGTCGATGTCGCCGCGGCCCTCGCCGCCCGCACGTACCAGACCCCGGTGGACGTCGTGCTCGACGTCGAGGACGCCTTCTGCCCGTGGAACGCGGGCCGGCTGCGGCTCACCGGCGACCCGAAGGGCGCGTCCTGCGAGCGGACCACGGACGCGGCCGATCTCGCCCTGTCGGTACGGGAGTTGGGGGCGTCCTACCTCGGCGGGGTGAGCCTGCTGTCGCTCGCGCGCGCCGGGCGGGTGGCGGAGCTGCGGCCGGGGGCGCTCACGGAGGCGTCGGTGGCGTTCGGCTCACCGGTGCCGCCGTGGCTGCCGCACGGCTTCTGACGCCGCAGCCCGGTTCAGGGCTTCTGGCAGGTGGGGCACCAGAAGAGGTTGCGGGCGGCGAGGCCGGCCGTGCGGATCTCGTCGCCGCAGATGTGGCAGGCCTGGGTGGCGCGGCGGTAGACGTACACCTCGCCGCCGTGGTCGTCCACGCGCGGCGGGCGGCCCATGGCCTCGGGGGTGTGCTCGGGCCGGACGGTGTCGATGCGGTTGTTCCGCACGCCTTCGCGCATCAGCGCGACGAGGTCGCCCCAGACGGCGTCCCACTGCGCCGGGGTGATGTCCCGGCCCGCCCGGTACGGGTCGATGCCGTGCCGGAAGAGGACCTCGGCGCGGTAGACGTTGCCCACGCCCGCGACGATCTTCTGGTCCATGAGCAGGGCGGCGATCGTCGTGCGGCTGCGGGAGACGCGGCGGTACACCGCGCTCGGGTCGGCGTCCGCGCGCAGCGGGTCGGGGCCGAGGCGGTCGTGCACGGCGGCCTTCTCGGCGTCCGTGATCAGCGCACACGTGGTCGGCCCGCGCAGGTCGACGTAGGCGGTGTCGTTGACGAGCCGGAGCCGGACGGTGTCGGCCGGCGGGGGTGCGGGGGCGTCGCCGAAGCCGACCTTGCCGAAGAGTCCGAGGTGGATGTGGACCCAGTCGGTGTCCCGGAAGCGGAGGAAGAGGTGCTTGCCGTGGGCCTCGGTGGCCGTCAGCGTGGCTCTGTCCAGAAGGGCGGCGGCGTCGGAGAACTTGCCCTGGGGGCTGGTCACCCGCGGGGCGGTGCCCCGGAAACGCTCGGCGTAGTCCTGGGCCAGCCGGTGAATGGTGTGCCCTTCCGGCAAGGCTGAGCTGTCCTTTCAGGCAGGACGGAGGGCCGGGGGCGCGGAGCCCCCGGGGTCCCTACTGCTGGGGGTGGTGGGCCGGGATCGGGGGCAGGTCGCCGGTCGTCTCGTAGGCCGACAGCATGTCGATGCGGCGGATGTGGCGCTCGTCACCCGAGAAGGGGGTGCCGAGGAAGGTCTCGACGAACTTCGTCGCCTCGTCCTGCGTGTGCATGCGCGCGCCCACGGCCACCACGTTGGCGTTGTTGTGCTGGCGGCCCAGCGACGCGGTCTCCTCGCTCCAGGCCAGCGCCGCCCGCACGCCCTTGACCTTGTTCGCGGCGATCTGCTCACCGTTGCCGGAGCCGCCGATCACGATGCCGAGGGCCTCGGGGTCCGCGGCCGTACGCTCCGCGGCGCGGAGGCAGAAGGGCGGGTAGTCGTCCTGGGCGTCGTAGATGTGCGGCCCGCAGTCGACGGGCTCGTGCCCCGCCGCCTCGAGCCAGTCGACGAGGTGGTTCTTGAGTTCGTAGCCCGCATGGTCGGAGCCGAGGTACACGCGCATGCCACGAGTGTGACATGACCCATGCGACGCAGCAGCCCCGGGTGCCGGGGGCCCGACGGGCCCCGGAGGGGACCCGAACCCGACCGGATCGCGACCCCGACCCGACCTGAACCCGACCCCCGCTCAGTCCGAAATATGTGAGCGAAGCCATAGAACCTCAAGGGAACCTCAAGTAACGATCCCGTTTCGGAGGTTCCCGAATCCGTTCGCCTCCGATTCACTGGTCCGACTCGTACACCGCTCGTGCGAATTTGCTCCACACCTGGCGTAAAGGAAACCGTCCATGACCCCTGGTTCGGGACTCCAAGCAGGACTCAAGAACCGCCACCTGACGATGATCGCGATCGGTGGCGTCATCGGGGCCGGCCTCTTCGTCGGCTCCAGCTCCGGTATCGCGACCGCGGGACCCGGCATCCTCCTGTCGTACGCGCTCGTCGGCACCCTCGTCGTCCTCGTGATGCGGATGCTGGGCGAGATGTCCGCGGCGAACCCCACCTCCGGCTCCTTCTCCGCGCACGCCGACCGTGCGCTGGGCCGCTGGGCCGGCTTCTCCATCGGCTGGCTCTACTGGTTCTTCTGGGTCGTCGTGCTGGCCGTCGAGGGCACCGCGGGCGCCAAGATCCTCGCGGGCTGGGTGCCGGCCGTACCGCAGTGGGGCTGGGCGCTCATCGTGATGGCCGTGCTGACCGCGACCAACCTGGTCTCCGTCGGCTCCTACGGCGAGTTCGAGTTCTGGTTCGCCGGCATCAAGGTCGTGGCGATCGGCGCGTTCATCGTCATCGGCCTGCTGGCCGTGTTCGGCGTCCTGCCGGGCGTGCACACCGACAAGGCGTCCTTCGGGAACCTCACCAGCCACGGCGGCTTCCTGCCGCACGGCCCGGGCACGATCCTCACCGGTGTGCTGCTGGTCGTCTTCTCGTTCATGGGCAGCGAGATCGCCACCCTGGCGGCCGGGGAGTCGGAGAACCCGCAGCGCGCGGTCACCCAGGCCACCAACAGCATCATCTGGCGTATCGGCGTCTTCTACCTCGGCTCGATCCTCGTCGTGGTCTCGCTGCTGCCGTGGAACGACCCGTCCCTCGAGAAGCAGGGCTCGTACGTCGCCGCGCTGAACTCCCTCGGGATCGCGCACGCCGGCGAGATCATGAACGTCGTCGTGCTGACGGCGGTGCTGTCCTGTCTCAACTCCGGCCTGTACACCGCCTCCCGCATGGCGTTCTCGCTGGGCGAGCGCGGTGACGCGCCGAAGGCGTTCGCCCGCACCACCGCGCGCGGTGTGCCGATGGCGGCGATCCTGGCGTCGGTCGTCTTCGGCTTCGTGGCGGTCTTCTTCAACTACGCCTACCCGGACACCGTCTTCCTCTTCCTCGTCAACTCCTCGGGTGCGGTGGCCCTGTTCGTCTGGCTGGTCATCTGCTTCTCGCAGCTGCGGATGCGCAGGATCATCCAGCGGGAGGCGCCGGACAAGCTCGTCGTGAAGATGTGGCTGTATCCGTACCTGACCTGGGTGACGGCCGGCTTCATCGTCTTCGTCCTCGGCTACATGCTGACCGACACCAAGGGCGAGAGCAGCGGCCGTACCACCGTGCTGCTGTCGTTGGGCGTGGCGGCGCTCGTGGTCGTCATCGCCGTGGTGAAGCAGAAGGTCGAGGCGGGCCGCGTCCCGGCCGCCGCCGTCGAGGAGGCCGAGAAGGTCACCACCGGCTGACGCCCCGCGCGAGGATCCGGTACATGGCCGCATGACCTGACGCCACCTGTCAGGTCATGCGGCCACACCGCGTTCCATGACCAACACCGCCTCCGCCTTCCTCCGCCCCGGCGACCGGGGCTACGACGACGAACTCGCCGGTTTCCTGCTCGGTTTCGCCCAGCGGCCCGCGCTGATCGCCCCCGCCCGCTCGGCGGCCGACGTCGTGGCCGCCGTACGCCACGCGGCCGCGCACGGCATGCCCGTGGGCGTCCAGGCGACCGGGCACGGGCTGCCCGGCGGGTACGAGGGCGGGCCGCTGGTGACGACACGGCACATGGACGGGCTGACCGTCGACCCCGCGGCCCGTACCGTCCGGGTGCGGGCCGGGGTGCGCTGAGGGCAGGTGGTCACGGCGGCCGAACCGTACGGGCTGGCGCCGTTGGGGGCACCTCCCACGCTTCAGGCAGTGGGGGAGGGTCGGCGCCGAGCGTGGGCGCGGTGTCGTACACCCTCGGCGGCGGGCTCGGCATCCTGGCGCGGGAGTTCGGTTGCGCGGCCGGCCATGTGCGCCGGCTGGAGGTCGCCACCGCCGACGGCGAGGTGCGCCGGGTCACCCCTGAGGCTGACCCCGAGCTGTACCGGGCGCTGCTGGGCGCCGGGCAGAACCTCGGCATCGTCACCGAGCTGGAGATCGGGCTCGTCCCGGTGCGCGCCCTGTACGGCGGTTCGCTCGCCTTCGACGGCCGGGTGGTGGACCCGGCGGCCCCGCTGCGGGCGTACGAGGCCTGGACCCGGACGGTGCCGGACGGGCTGACCTCGTCCTTCGCCGCCGTGCCCTACCCGGATCTGCCCGTACTGCCCCCGCACCTGCGCGGGACGTACGTCGTCTCGGTCCGGGTGGCCCACACCGGCGCCGACGGGGACGCCCTGGTCGCCCCGCTGCGGGAGATCGGGCCGGCGCTGTCGGACACGCTGCGCACGATGCCGTACGCCGAGAGCCACACCATCCACAGCGACCCGGACTTCCCGCACGCCTCCTACGGCGACAGCACGGTGCTGCGGGACCTCGACGTCGAGCGGGCCGGGGAGTTGCTGCGGGCGACGGGGCCCGGGGCGCCCGCGATGTGTGTCGTGCAGGTCAACCATCTGGGCGGGGCGCCGGCCCGGCCGGCGCCGAACGCCGTGCCGTGGCGCGAGGGACGGTTCCTGGCGCGGCTGCTGAGGGCCGGCGAGCGGGCGCGGGCGCTGCTGGACCCGGTGTTCGCGCTGCCGGCCGAGCACACCCTGGGGCGCTCGCTCAACTTCGCCTTCGGGGCGGGCGACCGGGGCGCGGGACTGTACGAACCGGAGACGCGAAAGAGGCTCGCCCGGGTGAAGGAGGACTACGACCCGGCGAACCTCTTCCGCAGGAACTACGGCGTCAGCGCTGCTTGTTGACGACCTTCCAGGCGGTGGGCAGCGCGCCCATCGCCAGGGCGGCCTTGAGGGCGTCGCCGATCAGGAACGGGGTGAGGCCGGCGGCGACGGCCTGGGAGAGGGAGAGGTGGGCGGCCAGGGCCAGGTAGGGCACGCCGACGGCGTAGATGACCGCCTCGCCGAGGACCATCGTGCCCGCCATGCGCAGCGGGGAGCGGTCGGCGCCGCGCCGGGCCAGGGCGCCGACGGCGGCCGAGGCGAGCAGCATGCCGAGGACGTAGCCGAAGGAGACCATGCCGGCACCGGAGGCGCCGTCCGCGAACCACGGCACCCCGGCCACACCGGCGAGCGCGTAGAGAGCGAGGGAGAGGAAGCCGCGGCGGGCGCCGAGCGCGGTGCCGACGAGCAGCGCGGCGAAGGTCTGGCCGGTCACCGGCACCGGGGAGTGCGGCACCGGGACGGCCACCTGGGCGGCGATGCCGGTGAGGACGGCGCCGCCGACGACGAGGGCCGCGTCGCGGACACGGGACGCCGGAAGCAGGTCGGCGAGGACGGCGCCGGGGCGGGCGAGGGCGGTGGCGGTGCTCATGGGGACTCCGCGGGTGAGTGGGCGGGCAGGCGGGAACATCGTGACGCTATACCGCGCCGCTCGCGTCGATCACCGTCATCGGTCGACAAAGGCCCCCGCCGGGCGTTGGTGGGCTCCGTACAAAGGATGTGGGTTACACCGGGTACGGCGTGATGCCGGTCACTGAGGTGGAGACGCCCGGCTCACTTCCGCACGGCGGACCGGGACTGTGGGTTCCCGCCAAAGCCCCGGCCGATACGCCGAGTCCCCGAAGCACCCGCGGGGCCCGTCTCGCCCGTCGGTCGTGCTCTGGGCAGCGCGGGGGCGTTTTGCTAGCTTCGCTCACATGGTTGCCCAGGCCCGGTACTTCACGTCGCGTCGCTACGTCGACCTGCGACGCCAGGGCGCGGCCACCTGTCGCCGCCCGGGTTAGGGCCTGCTCGGCACGCCCCGCCCTCCCGCGACGTGTCGGCCCCCGTTCCCGAGGACGGTCCTCCATGCCCCGTACCGCGGTGTCCACCCTCGACTCGCCCGTTCCGCACTCGCCCGTCCCGCGGGCCGCCGACAGCGACCGGCGGCGTACCAGCGCCAGTGTCGTCCTGCGGTCCGTGCTGGAGCACGGACCGGTGGCGCGCAGCACCGTCGCCCGGCTGACCGGGTTGTCGCCGGCGTCGGTGACCGAGCACTGCGCCCGGCTCGCCGGCCTCGGCCTGATCCGGGAGTCCGCCGCGCCGCGCCGCTCGAACGGGGTCGGCCGGCCGCATGTCCCCGTCGATCTGGACGACACCGGGTTCCTGGTCGGCGGGGTGCACGTGGCCGTGCCGTACACCACGGTCGCCCTGCTGGACCTGCGCGGCCGCGTGGTGGCCCGGCGCGAGCTGAAGCACGAACGCACCGAGCCCGGCCCGGTGTTGGCGCGGGCCGCCGAGGGGCTCGCGGGGCTGCTGGCCGGGGTGCCGGGCCGGCGGGCGCTCGGGGTCGGGGTGGCCGTCGGCGGCTGGGTGGACCGGGCGACGGGCACGGTGGTGGAGCACGAGCTGCTGGGCTGGCGGGAGGTGCCGGTGCGGGAGCTGCTCGGCGCGCGTACCGGGCTCCCGGTCCATGTGGACGGGCACGCGCGGGCGTTGGTGAACGGGGAGCGGCTGTTCGGGCGGGCCCGAGGCAGCGGGAGCGTGCTGCATCTGTTCGTGGGCAACGTGGTCGACGCGGCCTTCGCCACCCATGACGAGGTGCACCACGGGCCGCGTTCGGCGGCCGGGGCGATCGCGCATCTGCCGCTGCCGGGCGGCACCGAGCCCTGCCCGTGCGGCCGCACCGGCTGCCTCCAGGTGGAGCTGAGCGAGCGGACGCTGTGCCGGCGGGCCCGGGTGGCCGGGGTGACCGACTCGGTGAACCCGATGCACGTGGTGGCCGCGGCGACGGCCGGGGACGCGGTGGCCCGGCGGCTGCTGGTGGAGCGGGCCCGGATGACGGGGCGGGCGGCCGGGCTGCTGCTGGACGTGCTCAATCCGGAGACGGTCGTCGTCACCGAGGTCGGGGTCATCCACTTCGAGGACTGCCTCGCCGCCCTCAGAGAAGCGGCCGGAATACGTCGTACGGCGGCCGTTCTGCCGACGAGTTTCCCGGATTCCGTACTGGCCGTGGCCGGCGGTTCGGTGGCGCTGGACGTGCTGTTCCGCGATCCGCTGGGCGCGTCACCTGAGGGTATTTAATTCAGAAACTCGGAATGTTGACAGGGGGCGATCGTGGCCGGGAACATGCTGGTCATGGACCCGCTCAGGAGCTGTCGCACCCTCTGTTGCTGACACATTGCCACGCATGAAGCGCGTGTTTCCCGCTGCGTGAGCTTTCCCGTTGCCTGAGTCTTTCCCGTTCCGGCCTGCCTGCCCGGAATTCCTGCTGCGTTTCCCCCTTTTCCCCTGGGAGTTCTCCCATGCACCGTCGTGTCTTCCTCTCCTCCTTGCTGGGTGCGTCCGCAGCCGTGGCAGGCCTCAGCGGCTGCGCCAAGGGCGATGCCTCCGCCGACACCGAGGGCGCCGCCACCAGGCCCCTCGCCGACAAGGTCCCGGCCGGGACCAGCCTGAAGATCAGCGACTATCTGGGCCAGCAGCGGCTCCAGGCCCGGTTGGCGAAGCTGCCCGCGCCGCCCTTCACGGTGTCGGAGTGGCTGAACATCGGCGCCGGTCCGGATGTCATCAACGCCTTCCGCGCGGGGTCCCTCGACCTCGCGAACAACGCGGGCATTCCGCCGATCCAGGCGCACTACCAGGGCTACGACGCGAAGATCGTGGCGATCGACATCACCCGCAAGCCGAACTACCTCTTCGCCACCGGGCCCGGCAGCGACATCCGCACCGTCCACGACTTCAAGGCCAAACGGCTCGCCTTCTCACAGGGCCAGGCACAGGGCGTCGTCCTGCTGCGCGCGCTGAAGCAGGCCGGCCTGGCGTACGGCGACGTGAAGCTGGTCCCGCTGACCAGCAACCAGTTCTTCACCGCCCTGCAGTCCGGGCAGGTCGACGTGGCCCCGCTCGCCATCAGCCAGGCCCCCGCCTACCTGAAGCGGTACGGGCCCAAGGGCGCCCGCGCCGTCGACACGGACGTCGTCGACCTGCTGAACCTGCTGTGGGCCCCGCAGTCCGTGCTCAACGACCCCGCGAAGGCCGCCGCGGTCGCCGCCTACATCCCGCGGTGGGCCCAGGGCCAGGTGTGGACGTACGAGCACCCCGACGCGTGGAACGAGGAGTTCTACGTCAGGACCCAGAACCTGACCCTCCAGCAGGCGCAGGGCATCACCAGGCTGGCCAACAAGCCGCTGTTTCCGCCCCGTTGGGACGAGGCGATCAGGTGGGAGCAGGAGACCGCCGACCTGCTCGCCGAGGGCGGGTTCGTGAAGAAGTTCGACGTCTCCTCGCTCTTCGACCACCGCTTCGAGTCGATCGCCGCCAAGGCCGTACCCGAGGAGTACCGGAAATGACCGCCGTGACCACGACGACCGCCGTCCCGGCGGCCCAGGCCCAGGAACTCCCCCAGGTCCGGCGGCGCCGCCGGCTCTCCCCCGGCCGCCGGCTGCCCGCCGCCCGGCTGGTCGGCCCCCTGCTCGTCCTGGTGCTCTGGGCCGCCGCCTCCGCCGCCGGAACCCTCGACACGAGCGCCGTACCAGCGCCCTGGACGGTGCTGAGGACCGCCGGTCGTCTGTGGACCGACGGCACGCTGTCCACCGACGTCCTGACCTCCCTGAAGCGTGCCGCGTACGGCTTCGCGATCGGGCTCGCGGCGGGCGTGCTGCTCGCGCTCGCCGCCGGGCTCAGCCGGACCGGAGAAGCGCTGATCGACGGGACGGTGCAGCTCAACCGGGCGATCCCGACCCTCGGGCTGATCCCGCTGTTCATCCTCTGGCTGGGCATCGGAGAGACCTTCAAGGTCGCGATCATCGCGATCGTCGTCTACGTCCCGGTCTATCTGAA
This sequence comes from Streptomyces monashensis, assembly GCF_001866665.1. Lineage (GTDB taxonomy): Bacteria > Actinomycetota > Actinomycetes > Streptomycetales > Streptomycetaceae > Streptomyces > Streptomyces monashensis. The sequence goes on from NZ_MLYO01000063.1 coordinate 134,150, forward strand.
CACGCATGCCGCGCTGGCCGGCATCGACAGCCGGTACGTCGAACTCGCCGAGGTGCAGGGCCTGTCGAGGCTCGCCTTCGTCCGCCAGGTGGTGATCCCCGGCGCGCTGCCCGGATTCTTCGTGGGACTCCGGCTCGGGGTGACCGGCTCCTGGCTGGGCCTGGTGGTGCTGGAGCAGATCAACGCCACCAGCGGCCTCGGCTACCTGATGTTCCAGGCGCAGAACTACGGCCAGACCGACGTGATCCTGGTCGGGCTCCTGATCTACGGCGTCTTCGGCCTGGTCTCCGACAGCGCGGTCCGACTCGTCGAACGGAGGGTGCTGTCATGGCGCCGCACACTGAGCAGCTGACCCGTCCCGCCGTACGGCTCGCGGGCCTGACCCGGTCGTTCGGCGGGCGCACCGTCCTCGACGGCATCGATCTCGAACTGCCCGCCGGACAGTTCACGGCCCTGCTCGGGCACAGCGGCTCGGGCAAGTCCACGCTGCTGCGGGCGATCGCGGGGCTGGACCACGGGGTCGCGGGCGGCGGGCGGCTCACGGCGCCGGAGCGGGTGTCGGTCGTCTTCCAGGACTCCCGGCTGCTGCCCTGGCGCCGGGTGCTGGACAACGTGCTGCTGGGCACCGACGGCAAGGACGCCGCCGAGCGGGGCCGGGCCGCCCTCGCGGAGGTCGGGCTGAAGGGGCGCGAGCGGGCCTGGCCGGGCGAGCTGTCCGGCGGCGAGTCCCAGCGGGCCGCGCTCGCCCGCTCCCTGGTCCGCGAGCCCGAACTGCTCCTGGCCGACGAGCCGTTCGGCGCGCTGGACGCGCTGACCCGGATCAGGATGCACGCCCTGCTGCGCGACCTGTGGCAGCGGCACCGGCCGTCCGTGCTGCTGGTCACCCACGACGTGGACGAGGCGATCGTGCTCGCCGACCGGGTCCTCGTCCTCGACCGGGGCCGCATCGGCCTCGACCTGACCATCGACCGCCCCCATCCGCGCTCGTACCGCGAGCCGGTCCTGGGCGAGTACCGCGAGCGGCTGCTGGCCGCCCTGGGCGTCACGGAGGACCACCAGTGACAGACAGAAGGCTCCACCTGAACGCGTTCCTGATGAACACCGGGCACCACGAGGCGTCGTGGCGGCTGCCGGAGAGCGACCCGTACGCACACGTCGACCTCCGGCACTACGTACGGCTCGCGCAGATCGCCGAGCGCGGCACCTTCGACTCGCTCTTCCTCGCCGACGGCCCCCAGCTGTGGGGCAATCTCGCGCAGCGCCCGGCCGGCGCCCTGGAACCGCTGACGCTGCTGACCGCGCTGGCGACGGCGACCGAACACATCGGCCTGATCGCCACCGCCTCCACCTCCTACAACTCCCCCTACAACCTGGCCCGGAAGTTCGCCTCGCTGGACATCGTCAGCGGCGGCCGGGCCGGGTGGAACATCGTCACCACGGCCGGAGCGGAGGCCGCGCGCAACTTCGGGCTCGACGCGGAGCCCGCGCACGCCGAGCGGTACGCCCGCGCCGCCGAGTTCCTCGACGTGGCGCTGAAGTTGTGGGACAGCTGGGAGGACGACGCGATCGTCGCCGACAAGGCGGCCGGCGTCTGGGGCGACGACAGCAAGATCCATCCGCCCGCGCACCAGGGCCCGTACTTCAGCGTCGCCGGCGCCCTCAACGTCCCGCGCTCGCCCCAGGGTTACCCCCTGCTCGTGCAGGCGGGGTCGAGCGAGGACGGCAAGGCGTTCGCGGCCCGGTACGCGGAGGCGGTCTTCACCGCGCAGCAGACCCTCGCCGACGCGCAGGCCTTCTACGCCGACCTCAAGTCCCGGACGGAGCGGGCGGGCCGCGACCCCGGACACATCAAGGTGCTGCCCGGGATCGTGCCCGTCCTCGGCCCGACGGAGGCGCAGGCGCGGGCGGCCGAGCGGCTGCTGGAGGACCACATCGTGTACGACCACGGGGTGGCCCGGCTGGAGAACCTGCTGGGACTCCCCGCCGGGGCGCTGGAGCTGGATGCCGGACTCCCCGCCGATCTGCCGCCCGAGTCGGCCATCGAGGGTGCCAGGAGCCGCTACACGCTCGTGGTCGAACTGGCCCGGCGCGAGCGGCTCACCGTCCGGCAGCTGATCGGACGGCTCGGCGGCGGGCGCGGGCACCTCACCTTCGCCGGCACGCCCGAGCAGGTCGCCGACCGGATCGAGACCTGGTTCACGCAGGGCGCCGCCGACGGCTTCAACATCATGCCCCCGGTGCTGCCCTCCGGCCTGGACGCCTTCGTCGAGCACGTCGTACCGATCCTGCGCGCCCGAGGTCTGTTCCGCGGCGAATACGGCCCCCGGCAGACCCTCCGTGAGCGCTACGGCCTGCCCCGCCCCGCCAATCAGTACCTGACCCCCGCCCCCGCCCTCGCCTGACATCCGAAAGGAACCGTCCATGTCCCTCCAGATCACCAAGGTCACCGCCCGCGTCGGCGCCCGTGTCTCGGGCGTCGACATCACCCGACCCCTCGCCCCGGAGGAGGTCACCGCGATCCGCGAGGCCCTGAACGCCCACAAGGCGCTCGTCTTCGACGCGGGCGACCTCGACGACGCCGGCCAGCAGGCCTTCGCCCGGTACTTCGGGGACCTGACCACCGCCCACCCGACGGTCGGCGCGGTCGACGGCGCGCCCAACGTGCTGCCCGTGGACAGCGAGCAGGGCCGGGCCAACCACTGGCACACCGACGTCACCTTCGTCCTCAACCCGCCGCAGGCCAGCACCCTGCGCTCGATCACGATCCCCCCGTACGGCGGCGAGACCCTGATCGCGAACGCGGCGGCCGCCTACCGCGACCTGCCCGAGCCGCTGCGCCGCCTCGCCGACACCCTGTGGGCCGAGCACACCAACGACTACGACTACGCGGTGCCGGACGAGGAGATCGACGCGGAGCAGGCGGCCCAGCGCGCCCGGTTCACGTCCATCACGTACCGCACCGCGCACCCGGTGGTCCGCGTGCACCCGCTGACCGGCGAGCGCGGCCTGTTCGTCGGCGGGTTCGCGCAGCGGATCGTGGGCCTGTCCGTCGGCGAGTCCCGCAAGGTGCTCGACCTGCTCCAGGCCTACGTCACCCGCCCGGAGAACGTGCTGCGCCACCGCTGGGCGGAGAACGAGCTGGTCCTGTTCGACAACCGGATCACCCAGCACTACGCCATCGACAACTACGACGGCCTGCCGCGCCGGCTGCACCGGGTGACCGTCGCCGGTGACGTCCCGGTCGGTGTCGAGGGGAAGGAGAGCTACTCGATCGAGGGCGACGCCTCGCACTACACACCGGTGCCCGCGGCGGCGTGACCGTCCGGACACCCTCCGTGCGGAGGGTGTCCGGATACTGGGCGGCTCCTTCGCGTCAGCGGACGGGCCGCCCAGACTGGCGGGGTTTTTGCCCGCCCATTGCCCTGCCCGGGAGAGCCGCGCCCATGCCCAGCAGCACGACCACCGAGACGCCGCCACAGCAACAGGACGGCGCCTCCCTCTCGCACGGCCTCAAGCAGCGCCATCTGTCGATGATCGCCCTGGGCGGCGTCATCGGCGCGGGCCTGTTCGTCGGCTCCGGTGCGGGCATCGCCGCCGCCGGACCGTCCATCGTCATCGCCTACACGGTCTCGGGGCTGCTGGTGATGCTGGTGATGCGGATGCTGGGCGAGATGTCGGCCGCCTACCCGTCCTCGGGCTCCTTCTCGGCGCACGCCGAGCGGGCGATCGGCCCGTGGGCGGGCTTCGCCGCCGGCTGGTCCTTCTGGATCCTGCTGTGCACGGCCGTCGGCCTGGAGGGCATCGGCGCGGCCCACATCGTCTCCGGCTGGCTGCCCGGCACGCCCGAGTGGCTGTGGGTGGCGCTGTTCATGGTCGTCTTCTGCGGGACGAACCTGGCCGCCGTGAAGAACTTCGGCGAGTTCGAGTTCTGGTTCGCCACGCTGAAGGTCGGCGCGATCTCCCTCTTCCTGGTCCTCGGCGTGCTGGCCATCGCGGGCGTGCTGCCCGGCACGGACGCGCCCGGCACCGCGAACCTGTCCGACTTCTTCCCGCACGGCAGCAACGGCCTGATCATCGGCCTGCTCGCGTCCGTCTTCGCCTACGGCGGCCTGGAGACGGTCACCATCGCGGCGGCCGAGTCGGAGGACCCGGTGCGGGGCGTGGCGTCCGCCGTCCGTACGGCGATGTGGCGCATCGCGCTGTTCTACATCGGCTCGATGGCGGTCGTGGTCACCCTGGTCCCGTGGAACTCCGGGGCGGTCGTCTCCGAGGGCCCCTACGTCGCCACGCTCGACCACCTGGGCATCCCCGGCGCGGGCCGGCTGATGAACGTGGTCGTCCTGGTCGCCCTGCTCTCCGCGATGAACGCCAACATCTACGGCGCCTCGCGCATCGCCTACTCGCTGGTCGACCGCGGCCAGGGGCCGAAGGTGCTGGCGAGGCTGTCCGGCGGCGTCCCGCGCGTCGCGGTGCTGACCTCCTCCGTGCTGGGCTTCGTGTGCGTGCTGCTCAGTTACTGGCGGCCGAACGACATCTTCAAGTGGCTGCTGAACATGATCGGCGCGGTCATTCTGGTCGTCTGGATCTTCATCGCCGTCTCCCAGCTGCTGCTGCGCCGCCGCGTCGAGAGCGAGACCCCCGAGAAGCTGGTCGTCCGCATGTGGGCGTTCCCCGTCCTCACCTGGGTCGCCCTGGCCGGCATGGCCGCGATCTTCGTCCTGATGGCCCGCGAGGCGGACACCCGCGTCCAGCTGTACTTCACCGGCGGCATGACGGCGGTGCTGGCGGCCGTGGGCTACGGCCGGCAGAAGCTACGGGCCAGGACCGGCTGATCGCCTCCGCCCGCCCGTGAAGGCCCCCGCGTCCGACACGCGGGGGCCTTTCTGTTGCCCCGACACTCTTGTTGCTAGCCTGCACTTGCAAGTACTTTGCAATAAGGTTCCGGAGGGGATCACCCATGCCCGTCTACACGCTGCCCGACCTGCCGTACGACTACTCCGCGCTCGCCCCCGTGATCAGCCCGGAGATCATCGAGCTGCACCACGACAAGCACCACGCGGCCTATGTGAAGGGCGCCAACGACACGCTGGAGCAACTGGCCGAGGCACGGGACAAGGAGAGCTGGGGCTCGGTCAACGGGCTGGAGAAGAACCTGGCCTTCCACCTCTCCGGGCACATCCTGCACAGCATCTACTGGCAGAACATGACCGGCCCGAAGGACGGCGGCGGCGAGCCGCTCGCGGCCGACGGCGTGGGCGAGCTGGCCGAGGCGATCAAGGAGTCGTTCGGCTCCTTCGCCGCGTTCAGGACCCAGCTGTCCAAGGCCGCGGCCACCACCCAGGGCTCCGGCTGGGGCGTGCTGGCGTACGAGCCGCTGAGCGGGCGGCTGGTCGTCGAGCAGGTCTACGACCACCAGGGCAACGTCGGCCAGGGCTCGACCCCGGTCCTGGTCTTCGACGCCTGGGAGCACGCCTTCTACCTCCAGTACCGCAACCAGAAGGTCGACTTCGTCGAGGCCATGTGGGCCGTCGTCAACTGGCAGGACGTGGCCCGCCGTTACGAGGCCGCGAAGTCCCGCGCGAACGTGCTGCTGCTCGCCCCCTGAGGCCCCCGAGCGTCCTGCCTCGTGATCGTCTTCTCACCCTTCACGGCGGCAGGCGGAAAGAGGAAGACCCCCGCGAGGACGTGACTCGCGGGGGTCTTCCGTCGTGGCCTACAGGTTGCTGAAGTCCGGGCCCTTGGTGCGGGTCCGCTTGATCTCGTAGAAGCCCGGCACCGACGCGACGGCGACCGTGCCGTCCCACAGCCGGGCCGCCTCCTCGCCCTTCGGGGCCGGGGTGACGACCGGGCCGAAGAAGGCGATCTGCTCGCCGTCGGGGCCCGGGACCGCGATGACCGGGGTGCCGACGTCCTGGCCGACCTTGTCGATGCCCTCCTTGTGGGAGGCGCGCAGCTCGGCCTCGTAGGGGGTCGAGTCCCAGTGGTCCATGAGGGAGTCGGGCAGCCCGACGTCCTTCAGGGCGGCCGCCACGGTCGACTTCTCCGCCCCCTCCTCCCGGTTGTGGATGCGGGTGCCGAGCGCGGTGTAGAGGTCGCCGAGCACCTCCGGGCCGTGCTCCTGCTGGGCCGCGATGACGACGCGGACCGGGCCCCACGCCTTGGTCTCCAGCAGCTCCCGGTACTCCTCGGGCAGCTCGTCGAGCCTGTTCTCGTTGAGGACGCCGAGGCTCATCAGGTGCCAGCGGACCTCGATGTCCCGGACCTTCTCCACCTCCAGCACCCAACGGGAGGTCATCCAGGCCCAGGGGCACAGCGGGTCGAACCAGAAGTCGACAGGAGTCTTGTCCGACATGTCTCTCCTCATGAGGAACCTTTTCCGCGTGAACGCCACCGGTCGCGCCGCCATTCCCTGCTGACCCGGTCAGGAGCGCATGGCAGGATCGCCCTGTCCACATACCGAACACCAGCCAAGGAGTGCCGCCCGTGCCCGGTGAGAATCTGTCCCGCGACGAGGCCCGGGAGCGGGCCGCCCTGCTGTCGGTCGACGGGTACGACGTGTCCCTGGACCTGCGGTCCGCCGTCGGGGACGGAGGGTCCGAGGGCGGAGCGCCGCGCACGTTCCGCTCGGTGACCACGATCCGCTTCCGCTGCACCGAGCCGGGCGCCGCGAGCTTCGCCGACCTGATCGCGCCGGACGTGACGTCGGTGTCGCTCAACGGGCGCGACCTGGACCCGGGCGAGGTCTTCGACGGCGCGCGGATCCTGCTGGAGGACCTGGCGGCGGAGAACGAGCTGGTGGTGGACGCCCGGTGCGCCTACTCCCGCACCGGCGAGGGCCTGCACCGCTTCGTCGACCCCGAGGACGGCGAGGTCTACCTCTACACGCAGTACGAGCCGGCCGACTCCCGCCGGGTGTTCGCGAACTTCGAGCAGCCGGACCTGAAGGCGCCGTACCGCTTCGAGGTCCGGGCCCCCGAGGGCTGGACGGTGTGGAGCAACGGCGCGGGCGAACTGACCGACGGCGTCTGGAAGTTCGCGGAGACCAAGCCGATCCCGACGTACATCACCTGCGTGGTGGCGGGGCCGTACCACTACGTGACCGACTCCTACACCCGCACCCTCGAGGACGGCTCCAAGCTGGAGATCCCGCTCGGCGCGATGTGCCGCAAGGGGCTCGCCCCGCACTTCGACGCCGACGACGTCTTCCTGGTCACCAAGCAGGGCCTGGACTTCTTCCACGACCACTTCGACTACCCGTACCCGTTCGGGAAGTACGACCAGGCGTTCGTGCCCGAGTACAACCTGGGCGCGATGGAGAACCCGGGTCTGGTGACCTTCCGCGAGGAGTACATCTTCCGCGGCAAGGTGACGCAGGCGTCGTACGAGGCCCGGGCCAACGTCATCCTGCACGAGATGGCCCACATGTGGTTCGGCGACCTGGTCACCATGGAGTGGTGGGACGACCTGTGGCTGAAGGAGTCCTTCGCGGACTTCATGGGCTCGTTCGGGAACGTCGGCGCGACCCGTTTCACCGGCGCCTGGATCACCTTCGCCAACCGCCGCAAGGCGTGGGCCTACCGCGCGGACCAGCTGCCCTCCACGCACCCGATCACGGCGGACATCCGCGACCTGGAGGACGCCAAGCTGAACTTCGACGGCATCACGTACGCCAAGGGCGCCTCGGTGCTCAAGCAGCTGGTGGCGTACGTCGGCCAGGACGCGTTCCTGGAGGGCGCCCGGCGCTACTTCAAGCGGCACGCGTACGGCAACACGCGCCTCGGCGACCTGCTGTCGGCGCTCGGCGAGACCAGCGGCCGGGACATGTCGGCCTGGGCGCGCTCCTGGCTCCAGACGGCCGGGGTCAACTCGCTGACCCCGCAGGTGCTGCTCGAAGACTCCCGCGTCCGTGAGCTCGCGGTGGTGCAGGAGGCACCCGGGACCCACCCCGAGCTGCGGCCGCACCGGGTCGCGGTGGGGCTGTACCGGCGTACGGCCGAGGGCGCGCTGGAGCGGTACGCGCGCGTGGAGACCGACGTGGAGGGCCCGCGCACGGTCGTCGCGGAGCTGGCGGGCGCCGACGCGCCGGACCTGGTCCTGGTCAACGACGACGACCTGACGTACTGCAAGATCCGCTTCGACGCGGCCTCGCTGGACACCCTGCGCGGCCACCTGGGCGAGCTGACGGACCCGCTGGCGCGCGCGCTGTGCTGGTCGGCGCTGTGGAACATGACGCGGGACGCGCTGCTGCCGGCCCGGGACTTCATCGCGCTGGTGCTGAGGTTCGCGGGCCGGGAGTCCGATATCGGCGTGCTCCAGATGCTGCACGCGTGGGCGGAGTCGGCGGCGGTGCACTACACCGCGACCGGGCGGCGCGCGGAGGCCGGGCGGGAGCTGTGCCGGGGCGCCTCGGCCGAGCTGCACGCCGCCGAGCCGGGCAGTGAGCACCAGCTGGCGTGGGCGCGGTTCTACGCGCGCGTGGCCGACGCGCCGGAGGCGTTCGAGCTGCTGACCGGGCTGCTGGACGGCACGACGACGATCGACGGCCTGGAGGTGGACCAGGAGCTGCGCTGGGCGTTCCTGGAGCCGCTGGCCGCGCACGGCGTGGCGGACGAGTCGGCGCTGGCCGCCGAACTGGCCCGCGACGACACGGCGTCCGGCAAGCGCCACCAGGTCCGCTGCCTCGCGGCCCGCCCCTCGGCGGCGGTCAAGGCGCAGGCGTGGGCGCAGGTCGTGGAGTCCGACGCGCTGTCGAACGCGCTGGTGGAGGCGACGATCGCGGGCTTCGACCGGGCCTCGCAGCGGGAGCTGACCGCGCCGTACGCCGAGAAGTACTTCGCGGCGATCGAGCGGGTGTGGCGGGAGCGGTCGATCCAGATCGGCATGGACGTCGTACGGGGTCTGTTCCCGGCGCTCCAGGACCGTCCGGAGACGCTGGCGGCGACGGACGCGTGGCTTCGGGAGCACCGCGACGCGGCCCCGGCGCTGCGCCGGCTCGTCCTGGAGGCGCGGGACGACCTGGCGCGGGCGCTGCGCGCACAGGAGTGCGACGCGGAGGCCGGCACCCGCTGAGCCTTGGCCTGAGCCTGCCCCGTAGGTGACCGTTACGAAATTCGGTCAACCGCAGCCGTAACCCCTGGTCCGCCCCCAATCGGACCAGGGGTTTTCGCTGCCTATTCGGCAACCGAACACCTGACCTTTAGTCCCGGCTTGTCCGCATTCTTCAACGGCCGTGTAACAGCGGTTAAAGGGGGGACGAGACGCGGGAATCCCGACGCCATGACGCACAACACCCCGCTCTCCCCCCGCCCCCTCCGCCATCTCTCCCAGGCCCACCGCCGCGTCATGACGGCGGGCCGGCTGCGCGCCCACGGCGTGACGACGGCCGAGCTGAACGAGCAATGCCGCCCCGGCGGTCCCTGGCAACAACTGCTCCCGCACGTGGTCCTGCTCCACCCCGGCCCGCCCACGGGCGAGGAGTGGCTGCACGGCGCCCTGCTGTACGCGGCCCGCGAGAACGCGCCCGAGAAGACGCCGGCCGTCCCGTCCCAGCCGACGGCGGACGACGCCCACCGCCCGGCCTACCCCGACGTGATGATCACCGGTCTCGCCGCGCTGGCCCTGTACGGCTTCTCGGCCACTCCGCCGCTGACCTCCCTGGACCACGTGCAGGTCCTCGTCCCGCGCCGGCGCCGGCTGCGCTCCGCGGGCTACGTCCGCGTCCTGCGCACCCCCGCCCTGCCCACGCCCCGCACGGTGACGGGCCTGCCGGTGGCGCCGGTGCCCCGGGCGCTGGCGGACGCGGTCACGGAGCTGACCGACGGGCAGACGGTACGGCGGCTGCTGACCGAGGCGGTGCGCGGCGGCCACTGCGAACCGGCGTCGGTGGTACGGGAGTTGACCAAGGCGAAGCTGCTGAACCTCCCCCATGTGATCGACGCCGTGGACTCCCTGCTGGCGGAGGGACGTTCGATCGCCGAGGACCGCCTGTACCGGATGGTCCGCGACCACGCCCTGCCCGACCCGGTCTGGAACGTCGACCTGCGCCTGCCCGGCGGCCCGCACCTCGGCGGCCTGGACGCGTACTGGCCCGACCAGGCGGTGGCGGTCGAGCTGGACACCAGGGCGCCCCGCCAGGACGACGACGCACTCTGGTCGGAGTACACGCGCAAGCGCGAGCACCTGGAACGCCTCGGGATCACGGTCGTGTACGTCACGCCGAGGAAGCTCCGCGAGTCGCCGGAGCAGCAGGCGACGGTGATCCGTACGGCCCTGATGGCGTCCGCGGACCGCGACCCGGCCGCGTATGTCGTGGTGCTCCCCCGGTAGTGACGGACCGAAGGAGCACCGACGGGGGACGCAGGAGGGGAGAGGAGGGGCCGCCGGACGGATTCCGGTGGCCCCTCCTCGGTGTCTCGTGACGCTCCGCTCTCACCCGACCGGCCGAGGCCGGCGGGCGGTGCCGGCCTCGGCCGCGGTACACCGGGACGTATGCGACACACCCGGATGGCCGCATGCTGCTCCGCCCTCGTGCTCGCCACGGCCTGCCCCGCCACCGCCCCCGCCTCGGCGTGGGGCGCGGCCCGGACGCCGGCCCCGGGCTACGTGGCCCTCGGCGACTCCTACTCCTCCGGCGTCGGCGCCGGCGACTACCTCCCCGGCCGCAGGGAGTGCAAGCGCAGCAGCCGGTCGTACCCGATGCTGTGGGCGGCGGCGCACCACGCGGCGGCCTTCGCCTTCCCCGCGTGCAACGGCGCCAGGGTGGGCGACGTCCTCGGCGGACAGCTCGGCGCGCTCGGCCCGCGCACCCGGCTGGTCACACTCACCGTCGGCGGCAGCGACGTGGGCTTCGGCTCGGCGATGGCGATCTGCGCACTGGGCGGACCCGTCCCCTGTCTCGCGGCCGTCTCCCAGGCGCGCACCGTCATGGCGCGCGAACTCCCGCGCAGCCTGGACCGGCTCTACTCGGCCATCAGGGACCGGGCTCCCGCCGCACACGTCGTGGTGCTCGGCTATCCGCACCTGTACCACCTCGAGGGCACCTGCCGCAGCGGCCTGAAGGACACCGAGCGCGCCGCCATCGACAGCGCCGTGGACCGTCTCGACGCCGTGATCGCCGGGCGCGCGACCGGCCACGGGTTCTCCTTCGCCGACGTCAGGGCCGCCTTCGCCGGCCACGAGATCTGCTCCCGCGACCCCTGGCTGCACAGCGTCGACCCGTTCGCGCCGACCGAGTCGTACCACCCGACGGCACCGGGCCAGGCGCACGGCTACTTCCCGGCCCTCGACCGGGCTTCCTGAGCCGCAGCCGGGCGGGCTACAGCTCGTCCGGTACCTCTTCGCCCACAGTGTGCTGTGCGACGATCCGCCGGCCGCCGACGTGTGAGGCGTACACCTCGTCCAGCAGCGTGGCATAGGCCGCGATCATCCTCGTCCGGCTGAAGCGCTCCCGGCTCAGGTCCAGCGCCGCCCCGAGCTCCGCGCGGGACGCGATCGCGGCGGACCAGGCCAGGGCGATCGCGGCCGGGTCCGGCGCCGTGACGAAGCCGAGGCCCTCGACGATCGACGCGCTGTCGCCGACATCGGTCGTCACCGGGACCGCGCCGCACATCATGCCCTCGATCAGGCACAGCGGAGCCGCCTCGCCCGAGACGGAGGTCAGGGCGACGGCGTCGGCACCGGCGTACACGGCCTGCATGTCGTGCCGGACACCGAGGAGCCCGATCCGCTCCGCCAGGTGCCGGTCCCCGCCGAACGCGACCTCGATGTCGGCCCGCAGGGCGGGGTTCTCGCCGGTCATGCCCGCCCCGCACATCAGCACGTGGCCCTCGGGTTCGCGGGCCAGCCAGGTGCGGGCGGCGGCGAGGAGGAGCGGGACGTTCTTCATCGGGGCGTACCGGGCCGCGAAGACGACCACCGGGGCCTGGCCGCCGATCCCCAGGGACGCCCGGAAGGCGAGGCGCGCCGCCGGGTCCGGGCGGAAGCGGAGCAGGTCCACCCCGTTGGGGATCACGTGCAGCAGGGCGGCCGGGACGCCCGCCGCCTCGTAGGCCGCCCGGGTCGACTCGGCGCAGCACACGCACGCCACGACCGTGCCGTCCGCGATGGCGGCCCTCAGCTCGTCCAGCGCGGGCCCCTGGTTCTCCGGGTCGGAGCGGTGCAGGCCGACCACGACGGGGCGGCGGGGCAGACCGGCCTGGTTCACCAGCGCCAGCGGCTGCTCCTTCAGGGAGAGGACGACGTCCGCGCCCGCCATCGCACGAGCCGTTTCGGCCAGCTCCGGGCCGCTGAAAACGTTCGCCGCCAGCGCCCCGTCCACCAGCCCGGCGCTGCGGCCGAGCGAGGTGACGCCGACCCCGGCGGCGGTCAGCGCCCGGTAGCAGGTGTCGTCCTCCATGCGCTGCCGGGTGGCCTCGCGGCGGACCTCGCCATGGATGCTCAGCACCCGGTGGGACTGGCCGCCCTCGGCCAGTCCCAGTACGACGTCGCTGTGCACGATCCGGGCGCCTCCGGAGAAGAAGCCCTCGTAGACCGACAGCACCCGCAGTCCGTGTGTCGAGCGCACACGACCACCCGCCTTGCATCAAACGATCGAGAAGATCGAGCCATCCCCGTGAACAGCGGGTTAGCCGATATGAGGCGGTACGGACATTGCGTCCGCGTTAACACGGAAGGACGGGAATGAAACGTTGGCTAACAGAATTCCCCTCGGACGACCGCTCCCGTGTCGCCGGTCCAGTCGCCGTTGAGGTTGACCGCCACGGAGTGCCGGCCGTTCTCGCTCGTGGCCGCCTCGGACGCCGAGCCGTGGATGCCGCCGGTGTGTCCCCAGACGTGGACGCCGCAGGTCAGCCTGGTGTCCATGAGGCCGAGCCCGTAGCGGATGTTGGGAGCGATCCGGCTGGCGACGGTGGTCTTCATCTCCTTCAGCTGCCGGGGCGGGAGGAGTTCCCCGCCGAGCAGGGCGCCGTAGAAGCGGTCCAGGTCGGCGGAGTCGGAGATCATCTCGCCGGCGGAGGAGGCGATGGACGGGTTGAGCTCCGTGACGTCGTACGTGGGGCCGCTCGGGTTCGCGAACTTCGAGTACGCCCGGCTGCTCGGCCGCGGCAGGGTGGTCCTCGTGCCGGGTACGGAGGTCGCGGTCAGCCGCAGCGGCCGGATGACGCGGTGCTCGATCTCGGTGGCGTAGGAGTGGCCGGTGACCTTCTCGATCACCAGGCCGGCCACGACGTAGTTGGTGTTGGAGTAGTTCCAGGAGGTGCCCGGCGCGAAGTCCGGCTGGTGCCGCATCGCGATCGCCACCAGGTCGTGCGCGGTGACGGTGTCGTGGCGGTGCGCGTAGAAGCCGTCCGGGGTGAAGTAGGCGCGCCGGAAACCGGTGTCGGCGAGGTAGTCGGGGATGCCGCTGGTGTGGTTCAGCAGTTGGCGGACGGTGACGCGGCTGCCGTCGTTGCCGTTCCCGTGGACGAGGCCCGGCAGCCATTTCGCCACCGTGTCGTCCAGGGACAGCCGGTGCTCCGCCTCCAGCTGGAGCAGCACGGTGGCGACGAAGGTCTTGGTGATGCTGGCGACGCGGTAGCGGTCGGCCGCCGAGCGCGGCTCGCCCGTGCGCAGGTCGCCCACGCCCGCCGTGGTGGACCAGGTGCCGTGGGTGTCCCTCGCGGTGGCGGTCGCGCCGGGCACCCCGGCCGTGACGGCGGCCTCGACGGCCTTGCGGGTGGCGGCGTGCCCGCCGCCCGCGAGGCCGTCACCCCCGATGCCGCCGGCGGCGGACGCCGGAGCGGCCAGGACGGCCGAGACGAGCAGGGCGGCGGCCCCCACCAGAGTCGTACGTACACGCATGTCTTCCCCCAGCATGTGATGAACGATGCGGTCGGAGGATGAAACGGGTGCCGGATGCGTGAAGGTTGCTCGGCGTTAGGCCAGTTGGGTGAGTTTCAGCTCTTTCTTGAGCACCAGCTCGGTGTTCCGGTCCGCCGCGGTGCCGCCGAGGCTCGTGTCGGCGCCGGGGGCGTTGTGGGCCAGCTCGCGGTAGAGGGCGGCGAGGCCGGTCTGGGAGAGGTCGGAGAAGTCGGTGCGGTGCGGGGCGGCGGACTCGATCAGGGTGGTGAAGACCGAGATCGTGCCGTCCTTGTTGTCGGCCAGCTCGATGACCCGGGCGAGGTGCGGGAAGTCGATGTGGGAGGCGGTGGAGATCTCCCGGAAGGAGTGGCCGCCGGAGCCGTGGTGCGGGGTGACGACGTTCTTGTGGACATGGCCGTTCACCCAGGCCAGGACGTTCGCGTGGGCGGACAGCAGCGAGAGCACCTCGGCGCCGGTGTGCCGCTGCTCGCCGGGGCGGGCCGGGTCGGGGCGGGTGTTGTTCGTCGTCGTGCTGGTGTGGTGGCTGAAGACGACGACGTGGGAGTCCCTGTTGTCCTTGAGCGTTGGAGTCGACGGGGAGCGGATCGCGCGTGGCCGGGAGCCGGTCACTCGTCGTTCATCTGCCGGGGCAGGGGCCCTGCCGCCGAGGGCCCGTGGGACGGCCGCCCATGGGGCGGGCGCTCGTGCCACAGTCCGAGGGCGATGTCGACGAGGGGTACGCGGTTGAGTCCGGGTACGGCGTCCAGCGGCTGCCAGGCGGCGAGGTCGGTGGATCCGCCGACCTCGTACCGGAGTTCGCCGCCGGTGACCTCGCCGGCGTAGACGATCCGGACCCCGTGGTGGTCCATGCGCCGGCCGACGCGCGGATGGTCGACCAGCCGGAGGGAGTGGATGCCGAGGAGGTCGGTGACCCGGATCCGGTAGCCGGTCTCCTCGGCGACCTCACGGCGGACGGTGTCGTACGGATCCTCGCCGTGCTCCATGCCGCCGCCGGGCAGCACCCACTCCGGCGTGCCGTCCGGGCCCGGCGAGCGGGCGAGCAGGAGCCGGCCGTCGCGGACGCACACGGCGTAGGCCGCCACCCTCAAGTTCCTTCGCATGCGCGGACGTTAGCGCGCGATGTCCGGATTCGCCGGTGAATATTCGGGGGCGGACCAGCGCAGCGGCAGGGCGCCCGGGGTCCACCGGGCAGCGGTGAGCGCGAAGCGCACGGTACGCCCGCCGTCGGCCGTGAACCCGGTGTGCGCCTCGCCGGTGAGCTGGAGGGTGTCGCCGGTGGTCCAGTCGAGGAAGAGCAGCCCGGCGCGCGGGTCGGCGCGCAGGTTGCCGAGGGTGAGGAACATGGCGTTGCCGGGGTAGTCGGGCCAGGTGAGTTCGCGCGGTGAGACGACCCGGACGAAGCCGGGGTTGCCGCCGCGGTGACTGGCGTCGGCGCCGCCGCCGTGCACGGTGGCGAGGAAGAAGGTGTCGGCCCGGCGGACGAACTCCTGCTGCTCCTGGCCCAGTTCGGCGAGGAGCCGCGGGGTGCCGGGCGTGCGGTCGGCGACCGAGTCGTACGACTCCCGGCGCTGGATGTACTTGGGGCAGTTGGAGAAGACCTGGTCCGCCTCGACGGCGAAGCCCCGCGCCGTGGGCCGCAGCCGGCCGTTCAGGCGCATACGGCGGCGGGTGCGGGGATCGAGGGCGATGGTGCCGATGCGGGTGCCGGGGGTGCGCAGGGCCGGGGCGAGCGGGGCGCCCGGGAGGCCGGCCGGGTGCGGGTCCCCGGCGGTGGCGACCGACATCTGCCGGGGGCCCGTCGCCCGGACGAACCCCGGCGCCCCCGTCAGCGCCGACGCCCACACCCGCCCGGTCCCCGGGTCTGCCGCGCCGACGACGAGCAGGGGCTGGAGCTCCAGGAAGGCCGCCGCCACCGGCTTGATGTCCTGGCCGAGGGAGCGGCCGACGTGGTCGGCGCGGTCACGGACGCCCAGCAGCTCCTGCACGGCGAGCGAGCCCGCGTGGTAGGCGCCCATGGCTAGAAGAATCCGCAGGTCGGAGCGGCCTCATAGGGGGCGGGGGCGCCCTCGGGGCCGAGCGGTGCGGAGATCTCCACGCGGATGCCGTCCGGGTCGTGGAAGAAGATCCCGCCCGAGGCGCCGCCCTCCCGGTGGGCGACGACGCCCTCGTGGGCGAAGTCGGTCCCGGCGGCCCGCAGCGCGTCCTCGTAGGCGCGGACCTGGTCGACGGTGTCGACGCCGAGGGCCAGGTGGTGCAGTCCGGGCCGGCCGCTGTCGTACGTCCCCTGCGCCTGCTGCCAGAGGGTGACGAGCGGAGGGCCGCCGCTCTCCCCCAGCAGCGCCCAGCGCCGGTCGTCCTCCTTGCCCTCGGCGAGCACGGCGAAGCCGAGGAGGTCGCGGTAGAGGGCGAGGGAGCGGTCGAGGTCGGTGACGTTCAGGCCGGTGTGCGCGAGGCGTGGGGCCATGACTGTTCTCCTTCGGGATGGCTAACCTTCTTCAGCAACGTTAGAAGGTTAGGTACGCGAGAGTCAACCGGTCACGTACGATTGAGGGGTTAGAGGAGAAGGAGAGTCCGATGTCCGCCGCCCCCGATCCCCGCCCGCTCACCGGCGAGCCCCTCGCCCTCGACCTGCTCAACACCCGGTGGAACCGGGAGGGCGAGACCCAGGACCTGCTCGACACCCCCGAGGGGCTCGCGGTGTGGCTCGCGGGCAACGGGCTGGCCGGCGCGTACCCGGCGGGCGCGGACACACTGCGCCATCTGCGCGAGGCCCGCGAGGCGCTCAGGGCCGCCGTGCACGGCTCACCGGGGCAGGCGGCGCCGCTCGTGGACGCCGTCCTCGCGCACGGCCGGATCCGGGCCCGGCTGACCGCCGAGGGCCCCGCCGAGGAGCCCGAGTTCGCCGACCCGGCCTGGGGCCCGGCCTGGCTCACCGCCCGGAACTACCTGGAGCTGCTCACCCGGGCCCCGGAGCGGATCCGCACCTGCTCCGGCGGCGGCTGCATCCTGCACTTCTTCGACACGTCGCGCAACGGCACCCGCCGCTGGTGCTCGATGGCCGCGTGCGGCAACCGCGCGAAGGCGTCCCGGCACTACGCGCGCTCGAAGGAGAGCTGACCGGCCCGCGCCGACGCGCCGTACCGCCTCGCCGTCGGCCCGCTACCGCCCCGCCCCGGAGGGCTCGCCCGACGGGCAGGCGAGGTGCCGGGAGGCGGGCAGCGACGCGGTGATCCAGGCCCGGCCGACGGCCACGCGGGCGTCTCCGACGGCCCACAGGTGCGCGCCCCGCTCACCCGCGAGGACCGTGACGAGCACGTGCTGCCCCGGGCGCGGGGCCGGCCGCGCGCCGCCGTCCAGCAGGAAGCCGACCTCGGCCGGGCCGTGGGCGGGCTTGTAGGAGCGGGTCACGGTGAGCGTGACCCGCTTCCAGGAGGACGCCTCCTCCGGCGCCACCCGGGCCACGGTGCCCTCCACCACCAGCCGGGAGCAGGCGAGTTCGCGCTCCGGGTCGGCCGGCCGGCCCTGGTCCGGCCCGCGGACCGGCCGGCTCCTGGCGTCGGACGCCGTACTCGCGACGCCGGTCCGACCGGAGTCGTGCGTCACCAGCCAGCCGAAGCCGGCGACGGTCGCGAGGGCCGCGGCACCGGCGAGCGAGCCGAGCACGAAGCGGCGGGCCCGGCGGCGGGCGGGACGGCCGGGGCGGACAGGCCGGGCGAGGCGGTGGCCGGGGCGTGGCGGCCGTACCGGACGAACCGGACGGACAGGATGTCCCGGACGTGCGGCGACCGCTCTCCCCCCTTCTCCCTCCCCGCCCGCTTCCGCCTCCGTTTCCGACCCCGTTCCCGTCTCCCCGGCCAACGCCTCGCCCAGCCGGGCGAGTTGCTCCCTCAGCACGGCCACGTCGGCCTCGGCCGCGCGGTGCTCGGCGACGAAGGCGGGATCCCGGCGGGCCTCCTCCGGCAGCGGTTCCCCGGTGATGGCGGCCATCAACGCGTCCACTCCGTCGTACTCCCGGCCGTTCCCGCCGCTGCCCGCACCCGGCGTACCCCCGCGCTCGGCGGTCATCTCACACCACCCCGTCCTCATGGACCTCGTGCAGCCGGTCGCGCAGGGCGCGGACCGCCGTGTGCAGCCTGCTCTTGACGGTGCCCTCCGGGATGCCCAGCTCCCCGGCGATGTCCCGCACGGGCAGATCGGCGAAGAAGCGCAGCACGAGCACCTGCCGCTGGGCGGCGGGCAGTTCGTCGAGGCCCCGGGCCACGGCGAGGGAGAGCAGGCTGGCCTCCTCGCCGGAGGGATGCGCGGGTTCGCGCAGCGCGGCCAGCCGCTCGCCCAGCCGGTCCTGGCGCCGCCTGGCCCGGTGCCAGTCCATGGCGAGGCGGGAGGCGACGACCGCCGCCCACGCCGACACGTCCCGCGGCGCCTCCTGGCCGCTCGCGGTCCGCTCCAGCAGCCGCAGCCGGACCTGCTGCACCCCGTCCGGCAGGTCCGACTGCGGCACCCCGCCGAGCGCGAGCACCGCTCGCACCCGGCGTTCCTGGGCCGCGTCCAGAGGATCGCCCTGATCGTCCCCGTGGACACGGCGGGCCGTTCCGCGCAGCACCCAGCCACCCCCTCACCGCGTTTCCTCTACGACGCGGCCGCGCACGGAAACGTTCGACCGGGTTTCCGGAATGCGCGCCGAGGCGTACCTCACACCGGCGCGCGGACCTGCACGGCTTGCGGCGAAGGGCGAGCCTCAGGCGAATTTCTCCAGCTCAGAAGGGGTGCGACGGGAGTTCCGGAACCGGCCGTCGCGCTCCGGTGTCCCAGTACTCGGGCATGACACGCAAAGAATTGGACAGGCGGACCGGGGTCGGCCGCATGATGGAAAAGCCGCGTACACGCAGAGAACACCGAGAAGGAGTCGCCGTGAGGGTCGGAATCGTCGGAGCCACCGGTCAGGTCGGCACGGTCATGCGCAGGATCCTCGCGGAGCGGAACTTCCCGGTCACGCAGCTGCGCCTGTTCGCCTCGGCCCGTTCGGCGGGGACCGTGCTGGACGGCGTCACGGTGGAGGACGCGGCGACCGCCGACTACACCGGCCTCGACATCGTGCTCTTCTCCGCCGGCGGCACGACCTCCAAGGCGCTCGCCGAGAAGGTCGCCGCCCAGGGCGCCGTCGTGATCGACAACTCCTCCGCCTGGCGCCGGGACCCGGACGTCCCCCTGGTGGTCTCCGAGGTGAACCCGCACGCGATCGCCGACCGCCCCAAGGGCATCATCGCCAACCCGAACTGCACGACGATGGCCGCGATGCCGGTCCTGAAGCCGCTGCACGAGGAGGCCGGTCTGGAGGCGGTCGTCGTCGCCACCTACCAGGCGGTGTCCGGCTCGGGCCTCGCGGGCGTCGCCGAGCTGCACGGCCAGGTGCAGAAGGTCGCGGCCGACGCCGACAAGCTCACCCACGACGGTGCGGCGGTCGACTTCCCCGAGCCGAACGTCTACACGCGCACCATCGCCTTCAACGTGCTCCCCTTCGCCGGCAACCTCGTCGAGGACGGTCTGAACGAGACCGACGAGGAGCAGAAGCTGCGCAACGAGTCCCGCAAGATCCTGGAGATCCCCGGGCTGCTGGTCTCCGGCACCTGCGTGCGCGTCCCGGTCTTCTCCGGCCACTCCCTCCAGGTCAACGCCCGCTTCGCCCGCCCGATCTCCCCGGAGCGCGCGACCGAGCTGCTCGCCGCGGCCCCGGGCGTCGCCCTCTCCGACATCCCGACCCCGCTCCAGGCGGCCGGCCAGGACCCGTCGTACGTCGGCCGCATCCGCCGCGACGAGACGGTGGACAACGGCCTCGCGCTGTTCGTCTCCAACGACAACCTCCGCAAGGGCGCCGCGCTGAACGCGGTCCAGATCGCGGAGCTGGTGGCGGCGGAGCTGTCCGCCGAGTAGGACACCCGGCACGGCACCGGGGCGGTCACGTACGCGCGGCCGCCCCCGCCGTCCGCCGGGACTGGCCGGCGGCCGGCTGGCGGACGGGCCGGGCCTGACCGCCGTACCGGTCGCGGGGGGAGACGCCGCTGATCCCGGGACACCGAGTGAGGGCGCCCGGCACGGAGTCCGGGCGCCCTCACTCGGTGTCGTACTACTTGCCCGCCGCCGCGTCCGCCGCCTGGGCCTTCAGCGCGCGCTCCACGCCCGAGCGGGACTCGGAGACGAGGCGGCGCAGGGCCGCGTTCGGCTCGGCCGCGGAGAGCCAGGTGTCCGTCTTGGCCAGGGTCTGCTCGGAGACCTGGACCGACGGGTACAGGCCGACGGCGATCTGCTGGGCGATCTCGTGCGAGCGGGAGTCCCAGACGCCCTTGAGGGCCTCGAAGTACCGGTCCGTGTACGGCGCCAGCAGCTCGCGCTGGTCGGTCTGCACGAAGCCGCCGATCACGGCCTCCTGCACGGCGTTCGGCAGCTTGTCGGAGTCGACGACCGAGGCCCAGGCCTCCGCCTTCGCCTCCGGCGTCGGCCGGGCCGCCCGGGCCGTCGCCGCGTGCCGTTCGCCGGCCGCGGTCTTGTCCCGCTCGTACTCGGCCGCGATCTCCGCCTCGTCGAAGCGGCCGACCGCCGCGAGGCGCTGCACGAACGCCCAGCGCAGCTCGGTGTCCACGGCCAGGCCCTCGACGGTGTGGGTGCCCTCCAGCAGGCTCTCCAGCAGGTCCAGCTGCTCCGGCGTACGGGCCGTCGCCGCGAAGGCGCGGGCCCAGGCCAGCTGGTGGTCGCTCGCGGGCTCGGCCGCGCGCAGGTGCGCGAGCGTCGCGTCGGTCCAGCGGGTCAGCAGGGACTCGCGGGCGGCCGGGTCGGCGTACAGGTCGATGGCGAGCTTGACCTGGCGGTGCAGCGACTGCACGACGCCGATGTCGGACTCCTTGCCGATGCCCGACAGGACCAGGGAGAGGTAGTCACGGGCGGCCAGTTCGGCGTCCCGCGTCATGTCCCAGGCCGACGCCCAGCACAGCGCGCGCGGCAGGGAGGCGTCGAAGTCGCCGAGGTGCTCGGTGACGAACGCCAGCGACTCCTCGTCCAGGCGGACCTTGGCGTACGACAGGTCGTCGTCGTTGAGCAGCACGACCGCCGGGCGGCGCCTGCCGCTCAGCTGCGGTACGGCCGTCAGCTCGCCGTCGACGTCCAGCTCGACGCGCTCGGTGCGCACCAGCTTGCCGCTCGCGGCGTCGAGGTCGTACAGGCCGATCGCGATGCGGTGCGGGCGCAGCACCGGCTCGCCCTGGGCGCCGGCGGGCAGCGCCGGGGCCTCCTGGCGGACGGCGAAGGAGGTGATGACGCCGTCGGCGCCGGTGGCGAGCTCCGGGCGCAGGACGTTGATGCCCGCGGTCTCCAGCCACTTCTTCGACCAGGTCTTCAGGTCCCGGCCGGAGGTCTCCTCCAGCGCGCCGAGCAGGTCGGACAGGCGGGTGTTGCCGAAGGCGTGCCGCTTGAAGTACGCCTGCACGCCCTTGAAGAACTCGTCCTCGCCGACGTACGCGACGAGTTGCTTCAGCACGCTCGCGCCCTTGGCGTACGTGATGCCGTCGAAGTTGACGAGCACGTCGTCCAGGTCGCGGATGTCCGCCATGATCGGGTGCGTGGACGGCAGCTGGTCCTGCCGGTACGCCCAGGTCTTCATGGAGTTGGCGAACGTGGTCCACGAGTGCGGCCAGCGCGAGCCGGGGGCGGCGGCCTGGCAGGCGATGGAGGTGTAGGTGGCGAACGACTCGTTCAGCCACAGGTCGTTCCACCACTCCATGGTGACGAGGTCGCCGAACCACATGTGGGCCAGCTCGTGCAGGATCGTCTCGGCCCGGGTCTCGTACGCCGCGTCGGTCACCTTGGACCGGAAGACGTACTGGTCGCGGATGGTGACGGCACCGGCGTTCTCCATCGCGCCCGCGTTGAACTCCGGCACGAACAGCTGGTCGTACTTGGCGAAGGGGTACGCGTAGTCGAACTTCTCCTGGAACCAGTCGAAGCCCTGCCGGGTCACCTCGAAGATCGCGTCCGAGTCCAGGAACTCGGCGAGCGAGGGGCGGCAGTAGATGCCGAGCGGCACGGACTGCCCGTCCTTCTCGTACACGCTGTGCACGGAGTGGTACGGGCCGACGATCAGCGCGGTGATGTACGACGAGATGCGCGGGGTCGGTCCGAAGACCCAGACGTTGTCCTTCGGCTCGGGCGTCGGCGAGTTCGAGACGACCGTCCAGCCGTCGGGCGCCGTCACGGTGAACTGGAAGGTGGCCTTGAGGTCGGGCTGCTCGAACGAGGCGAAGACCCGGCGGGCGTCCGGCACCTCGAACTGGGTGTAGAGGTACGCCTGCTCGTCGACCGGGTCGACGAAGCGGTGCAGCCCCTCGCCGGTGTTGGTGTACGCGCAGTCGGCGACGACCCGCAGGACGTTGCGGCCCGCGAGCAGGCCCGGCAGCGCGATCCGCGAGTCCGCGAAGACCTCGGCGGGGTCGAGCGCGTCGCCGTTCAGGGTCACCTCGTGGACGGCGGGCGCCACCAGGTCGATGAAGGACTCGGACCCGCCGCGGGCGACGTCGAAGCGCACCGTGGTCACGGACCGGTAGGTGCCGCCGTCCTGCGCGCCGGAGAGGTCGAGCTCGATCTCGTACGAGTCAACGGTGAGCAGCTCGGCCCGCGCTTGCGCCTCTTCGCGAGTCAGGTTTGTGCCAGGCACGCGGTCATCTCCTCGTTATGTGTCGGTCGCGTCATCCTTCCATGGGATCCACACGAAACGCGATGTCCGGTTCCCGCCGGTGACCGCGGTGGCCGGAACGGACGCTTGAGGCATGACGACGACAACGGCACACACGGCACGTCCGATCGCTCCCGAGGTCCTTCGGTCCCTGCGCGTCACCGACGACGCGGGCCGCCGCACGGTCCCCTTCACCGACGACGAGGGCGGCGCCCCGCTGCGCTGCTGCCTGCGCAGGAGTGTCCCCGGCGAGCCGATCGCCCTGGTCTCGTACGCCCCGCTGCGCCGCTGGGCGGCGGAGACGGGCGCCCACCCCGGCGCCTACGACGAACAGGGCCCGGTCTTCGTCCACGCCGAGGACTGCGCGGGCCCGGCCGACCCCGCCGCCCTGCCCTTCACCGACGCCCCCCGCGTGCTGCGCCGCTACTCCCGCGAGGGGCACATCCTCGGCGGCCGCCTGGTGACCGACGCCTTCCCGGACGCCCTCACGGAGGCCTTCACCGACCCGGAGGTGACGCTGGTGCAGGTGCGGGCGGTGGAGTACGGGTGCTTTCTGTACGAGGTGCGGCGGGGCCAGAGCCCGGCTGCGCGCGCCCTGACGGGGTTTCGGGGCCCCGAATGGCCGGGCCCCGAATGGCTTTCCCGATGAGCGCCGCGGCGGGCGGCGGCCTAGCCTCCGAGAAGAGCGCAATGTGGATCTTTCTGATGGTGCGCTCGATCCGTCCCGAGGAGGAAAAATGCGCCTGATATCCAAGCTCGCCGTCACGGCCGCCGTCATCACCGGTGTCGGTGTGATGGGTGCCGGTCCCGCCCTTGCCACGCCCGCGGTGCAGATGCACGGCGGTGGTGGATGCCGGACCCACAACCTGAATGTCGACATTCTGGGTGAGGTGGGCATCCTCAACGGGCTGGCCGGCAACCTGCTGAACGGCGAGGGAAACCCTGGTGCACAGTCCACCGACATGGGTACCGACTGCGATCGCTGACAGTCCGTCCGGCCTGCGGTGAGCCGCATGTGTTGGTCTCCGAGTGGATGCAGAAGGCCTCGTACCGTGACCGGTACGGGGCCTTCGCGTCGGGCGGCGCCGAGGCGGCGGGCAGCCGTCAGAGCCCGGCCGCCGCCGCGTCCCGCAGGGCCTCCAGCACGCGGCACACCGCCCGCCCCGACTCGCCGCCCCTGCGGACCGCCGCCGTGACATGCCGGACCGGGCCGTCCGGGCCGAGGTCGCGCAGCACCACCCCGTCCCGTCGGCCCGCGGCCATCCGGGGGACCAGCGCCACGCCCATGCCCGCCTCGACCATGGCGAGGATCGCGGTCCAACCGGAGGCGGAGTGGCCCTGGTAGGGGCTGAATCCAGCCGCCTCGCAGGCGCGACGGGTGATGTCCGACCAGGGGCCGCTGCCGCCGAAGATCCAGGGTTCGGACGACAGGTCGGTCAGGGTCAGGGCGGGGGCCTGCGCCAGGGGGTGATCGGGGGGCAGGGCCACGTCCAACGGGTCGGCCAGCAGCGGGACTTGGGTGAGACGGGGATCGGCCGCGCTCGGGGCCTCGGCCGCCAGGGACAGGGCGAGGTCGACGTCACCGGCGGTCAGCAGCTCGTAGGCCTCGGCCGCCTCCGCCTCCCGCACGCGGACGCTCACCCCGGGGTGGGCGTCCCGCAGGGCCCGTACGGCCGGTACGACCAGGGCGGGCACCGAGGTGGCGAAGGCGCCCACCCGGACCTCCCCCGCCTCCCCCTCGGCGTACGCCGCCAACGCCGCCTCCGCGCGCTCCAGTTGCTCGAAGACCGGCTCCGTCTGCGCCAGCACCAGCCGGGCCCCGTCGGTCAGCCGCACCCGGCGGCCCCGCGCCTCCAGCAGGGGCACACCGAGCTGCCGGGCGAGATTGGCGAGCTGCTGGGAGACCGCGGAGGGGGTCATGTGCAGGGCCTCCGCCGCCGCGGTCACCGTCCCGCGCTCCCGCAGGGCACGCAGGACCTGCAGCTTGCGGATGTCCCACTCGACCATGCGCGCACGCTACACGCCCGCATCCCTGCGGCCCCGGACACCGCCGCCCCCTCACCGTCACCGTCACCGGCGGGATCCCGCGCCCAGGACGACCCCGCCCAGGATCAGGGCCATCGACAGCAGTTGCGGCCATCCGGTCGTCTCGCCGAGGAGGGCCCAGGACAGCAGGGCCACGCAGAGGGGCTGAAGGTAGTAGACGATGCCCGCACGGGTCGCGCCGATCAGGGCGATGGCCTTGTTCCAGGCGAAGAAGGCCACCGCCGAGGAGGCCACGCCCACGTAGAGGAGCGGCAGGACCGTGCCGGGGGTCGGGGTGAAGCCGCCCTGGACGGCCACGCTCGCCGCCTGGACGGGCAGGAGCAGGAGGGCGCCGATGACGAACGTCGCGAACAGGAAGGCGGTGCCGCCGAGCCCGGCCGGCCTGCGGCGCAGCAGCGCGCTGTAGCCCGCGAAGCAGCAGGCGGCCGCGATCATCCACAGGTCGCCTGCCGAGAAGCGCGCGGCGCCGCCCACGAGCAGGGCCACGCCCGCGCAGGCGATCAGCAGCCCGGTGGCGCGCCGGGCGCCGAGCCGTACGCCGCCGAGGCGTTCGAAGACCGCCATGAGCACCGGCGAGGCGGCCATGATCATGCCCATCGTGGCGGCCGGGGTGGTCAGTCCTGCCTGGTTGACGAGGGTGTTGTAGACGGCCACGCCGAGGAGCGAGGTGAGGAACACGTAGCGGGCGTGGCGGCGGAACAGGGCCCGCCTGCGCCAGGCCTGCCGGGCACCGAACGGTGCCACGGCGAGCAGGGCGATCACCCAGCGCCAGAAGGCGTGCTGGATCGGCGGGACGCTGTCGTGCAGACCGCGGGAGGCGACGAAGCTGCCGGACCAGACGACCGTCGCGAGGGCGGCGCAGGCGAGGCCGAGGACGGAAACGGCGGAGGTGGAGGTGGAGGTGGAGGTCGTGGGGGTCCGGGGGAGGACGGCGGTCACGGGGGTCCTTTCGGCGAGGCGGCAGCGGGTCCGTGCCCCTCACCGTCGCAAGGACCGACCTGTCAGGTCCATCGAAACTTTACGACGGTTCTTTTCAGCAGAACTGAACGATCGACCGCCTCCGGAGCCTCGGCTCCCCCGAGCTGTCCCGCCAGTGTCGCCCCGAACGCCAATGCCATGGCCGGCCCGCTGAGGGAGTTGCCGACGGGGACGCGGGAGGGCGACCACCAGGGTCCGGGGGCCGCTCCCTCCTGTACGCCGGTCAGCCGCCGACGTGCGCGGCGATCGCCGCCCGTGTCCGCTCGGGGTCGGCGCCGTCCGCGGCCCAGGCCGCGTAGCCGTCGGGCCGCACCAGCACGGTCGTACGGCGGTCGCTCGCCCAGTGGGCCACGGTGAGCCGGCCGGTGCGGCCGGGGTCCGCCGCACAGGGCTCCGGGGCGATCAGGACGAACCGGCCGCCGCGCAGGGCCTCGTAGAGCCGGCCGCCGCCGGCCAGGGCGACGTCCGGGACCCGGGTGCCGGTGAGGCGGTGGGCGCCGCGGGGCGCGGGGTAGCGGTAGCCGATGCCGGTGACCTGGGCGGCGAGGGCACGCCGGGCGGGGCCCACGGCGTTCAGGAACAGGGTGGACACGGAGCGCGCCGCGAGCGTCCAGGGGCGCTTGGCCATCGCCAGGCGGATGATCCCGCCGCTGCTGCGCAGCACCGCCCTGCCGACCGGGTGCCGTTCGGCCTGGTAGGTGTCGAGCAGCGCGGGGTCCGCGTGCCCGGCGACGACCGCGGCCAGCTTCCAGCTCAGGTTGGCCGCGTCCTGGAGCCCGGTGTTCATGCCCTGGCCGCCGGCCGGGGTGTGCACGTGCGCGGCGTCGCCGGCCAGGAAGACCCGGCCCACCCGGTAGGCCGGCGCCTGCCGTTCGTCGCTGTGGAAGCGGGACATCCAGCGGGCGTCGTGCATCCCGAAGTCCCGGCCGAGGGCGAGCCGGGTGATCTCCTTGACCTCGGCCAGGTCGACGGGCTCGTGGTCGGGCAGGTCGCGGCCGCGGCGCCAGCCGATCACCCGGTAGTAGCCGTCGCCGAACGGCGCGAGGAAGGCGAAGGCGTCGCCGGCGGCGTGCACCGTGAGCAGGGCCGGCGGCTCCTCGGCGAGCCGGACGTCCGCGAGGACGACGGACCGGAGCACCGACCTGCCCGGGAACGGCAGCCCGACCGCCTGCCGCACGGCACTGCGCATCCCGTCCGCGCCGACCACGTACCCGGCGCGGAGCGTCTGCGTACGCCCCTCGGGTCCGCGGACCTCGACGGTGACGCCGTCCGCGTCCTGCGCGAGCCCGGTCACCTCGGTGTCGTACCGGAACGCCGCCCCCGCCTCGACGGCCCGCTCCGCCAGGGCCTTCTCGATCTCGTACTGCGGGAGGACGAGGACGTGTCGGAAGCGGGAGGGGAGGGAGCCGAGGTCGAGGTCGAGCCGGCCGAAGGCGAGGAGGTGGTCGAGAGGCCGGCCGATGGCCTCCAGGTCGTCGGCGAGGCTCCGCGAATGAGGTGCGCGCGATGCGCGTCCGTCGAGGGTGGTGGTGGGCGACGGGCGGGCGTCGAGCTGTTCGAGGGTGCGGGCATGCAGGACGAAGGCGCGGGAGAGGTTGCTGATCTCGTGGGGGCGCTTTTCGAGGACGGTGACCGGGACGCCGGCGGCGGCGAGATCACCGGCGAGCAGCAGGCCGGTGGGGCCGGAGCCGACGATGGCGACGTGTCCGGTGGTGCCGTTCATGGTGGCCTCCTGGGGGTGACAACACCTGTTGGCCAACATCTGTGGGCCAACGCTTGTAGGCAACGATAGGACCGCGCCGCCGGGCGCGTCAACGCTTGTTGGCCTACGGCTGTTGGCATACGCTCGTCGGTATGAACGGCAGCGCACAGAAGAACCAGGACGCGGCTCAGGTCACGGGCGGCCCGGCGCGGCGCTCCGACGCCACGCGGTCGGCCATCCTCGACGCCGCCCGCGAACGGTTCGCCACCGACGGCTACGAGCGGGCCACCATCCGGGCCATCGCCAAGGACGCGCGGATCGACCCGTCGATGGTGATGCGCTACTTCGGCAGCAAGGAGGGGCTGTTCGCGGCGGCCGTCACGCTGAACCTGCGGCTGCCCGACCTCGATCAGGTGCCGCGGGACGAGGTGGGCCGGACGCTGGTCGGCCACTTCCTCGACCTGTGGGAGCAGAACGAGGAGCTGACGGCGGTCCTCAGGGTCGGCGCCACCAATCAGGCCGGCGCCGAACGGATGCAGACGATCTTCCGGGAACAGCTGCTGCCGGTGGCCCGCCAGGCGTGCCCCGACCCCGAGCAGTTCCCGGCGCGGGCCGCGCTGTGCGCCGCGCAGTTGCTCGGGCTGGCCTTCACCCGCTACGTCCTGCGCCTGCCGCCGGCCGTCGAGCTGACCCGCGCGGAGCTGCTGGCGTGGCTCGGACCGACCGTGCAGCGGTATCTGACGGCTCCGAACCCCTGAGCGGAGCCCGGCGGGCCGCGATCAGGCGTGGGCCGGGGTCTGCGCGCAGGCGAGGCACGGCTCGGCGGCCGCCTCCGGCCGACACCCCGAGGGCACCGACTCCGGTCGGGCGTCCGCGGCGGCAGCGGTGTCCGCGGCGTCCAGGCGCGACATGGCCTCCTCGTCCGGCGTGCCGGGGGCTGCCTGGTAGACCACCATCCGCTGACCGCCCGTCCGGGCCAGTCGCATGACCTCGTAGGTCAGCGTCATCGGGCCGGCCTTCGGGTGCTGGAAGGTCTTCTGCCCGCCGCCGCGCTCGCAGACATCGTACCGTTCCCAGAGCCGCGCGAACTCGGGTGACTTCAGCACCAGTTCGCCGACGAGCGCGGTCAGCTCGGGATCGTCCGGGTCGGCCCCCGCGACCGCCCGCAGGTGCGCCACCGACAGGGCGACGTTCTCCTCCCACGGGTCGTAGAGCGTCCGGCCGACCGGGTGGAGGAAGAGATAGCGAGTCAGGTTGCGCTGGTCCTCCGGCCAGTCCCAGAGCCCGGGCAGCAGCCGCCGGCCCGGCGGGTTCGCGGCCAGTACGCGGTTGTGGCGGCTCACCACGTAGGCCGGCAGCGGGCGCACCGACTCCAGCATGCGCAGTACCGACTCGCGGACGGTGTGGTCCGAGCAGGCGGGCAGCTCCGAGACCCGGCCCGCGGCGAGCTCGGCGAGCTCGTGCAGGCGCTCGTAACCATCGCCGCGCAGCCGCAGAGCACGGCCGAGGGCGTCCACGACGGCGGGGGAAGGGTTGGCCTCCCGGCCGCGCTCCAGGCGGATGTAGTAGTCGACGCTCACCCCGGCCAGCGCGGCCAGCTCCTCCCGGCGCAGTCCGGGGGTGCGGCGCACGCCCGCGCCGGCCGGGAGGCCGACCTCCTCCGGGCGCACCTGCGCCCTGCGGGCCTTCAGATATCTGCCCAGCTCGGTGCCCCGGGTGTCCGCTGATGCTGCTGCCATCCGGCCATTGTCGCAGGCGGGCCGGGAACGTGGGGGGCCCTGTCAGGGCCTGGAACGCCGCACCCCCGGCACAGCGCGGTCTGCCGGACGGCCGTGCGCGGAGCCACAGTTGTTCCTGGAGCGGGCGGCCCGGCCGCCGGGGCCCAGGGGGTGCACGACACCGGTCCGCGGCCCCGGCAGGCTGCCGCCGCCCGCCCCTTCACCGCTGACGAGTCGTCAATCAGGCCTGCGCCAAAGGGAGTCACCGTGCCCATCACCCCGCCCCGGTCCACCGCCGCCACCGCCGCTCACAGGCCCGCCCCCGAGGCACCGGCCCCCGCTCCGGCGTCATCGGCGCTCACGGTCCGGCGACGACAGCCGGACCGGGCCCGGCCGGCCGCGCCGGCCGACCGGCCCGCGCCACCCACCGACGGAACCATCTCGCCCCCGAGGAGCGGTCTCGCGCTGGTCGCGTCGCTGCTCGGGTTCACCGTGATCACCATCGACGTCTCGGCCGTGAACATCGCCCTGCCCGCGATCCGGAGCTCCTTCAGCGGCGGGATGACCGGGCTGCAGTGGGTGGTGGACGCGTACACCCTGATGTTCGCGGCCCTGATGCTCTCCGCCGGCGCCCTCGCCGACCGCACCGGCGCCCGCCGCGCCTACGCCTGGGGCGTCGCCCTGTTCACCCTCGCCTCCCTCGGCTGCGCGCTCGCGCCCGGCATCGGCACGCTCGTCGGCGCACGCGTGGCGCAGGGGGCCGCCGCCGCGGTCGTGATGCCGGCCTCGCTGGCGCTGATCCGGCAGGCGTACGACGACGTCCGGGCGCGCGCCCGAGCCATCGCGCTGTGGACGGTCGGCGGCTCGGTGGCGATGGCCGCGGGCCCGGTGCTCGGCGGACTGCTCACCGACTCGGCCGGCTGGCGGGCGGTCTTCCTGCTCAACCTCCCGGTGGGCGCGGTGATCCTGGGCCTGCTGGTCCGGGTGCCGCGCTCCCCGCGCCGGCCCGCCGCGCTGGACGGCGTCGGGCAGCTCACCGCCGTACTGGCCCTGGCCGGGCTGGCCTTCGCGGTGATCGAGGGCGGCCACCAGGGCTGGACCAGCGGCCCCGTCCTGGCCGCCGCCGCGCTCGCCGTCGCCTCCGGTTGCGCCTTCTACGCGGCGGAGACCCGCCACCGCCAGCCGATGGTCCCCCTGGGCATGCTGAGGAACCGCCAGGTGGCCGTCCCGCTCGCGGTCGGTTTCGCCGTCAACGCCGCCTTCTACGGCGGGATCTTCCTGCTCGGGCTGTACTACCAGCAGCTGCGCGGGATGTCGGGAACGGCGGCCGGGCTGATGTTCGTCCCGATGTCGGCGGTGGTGACGGCGACCAACCTGGTCTCGCCGCGCATGGCGGAGCGGATCGGACGGCGTCCGGTGATCGTCGCCGGTCAGCTGATCTTCGCGGGGGCGATGCTGGCCATGCTGCCGCTGGCCGCGCACACCCCGGTGTGGCTGGTCCTGGTCCTGCTGCTGCCGCTGAGCATCGGCGGGGCGCTCGCGGTGCCCGCGCTGACCGCGCTGCTGATGGACGCGGTGCCCCGGGAGCGCGCGGGGACCGCGTCGGGGCTGCTCAACTCCTTCCGCCAGACCGGCGGCGCGCTCGCCGTCGCCCTCTTCGGCAGCCTGCTCTCGGGCCCCGGCGGCGACTTCTCCCTCCCCGGGATGCGCCTCGGCCTCCTCGCCGTCGCCGCGCTCCTCGTCCTCACCGCCGCCCTCTCCCGTCTCCTGCTGCGGCGTGGCTGAGCCCGGTCAGGAGCGCGAAAACGCCGAGGGCGCCGCCCCCACCCAGATACGGCGATGCGCGCGTACCGGCGGGAAGGCGGGCGCCCCCGGCGGAGGAACCGGTGTGCGGTCAGGCCTTGGCGTCGGCCCCGGACTTCACGGCGGCCTTGGAGGAGGGCTTGACGGTCCGGATCTTGGACTTGTCGAGCGCCATCACCAGACCGGCGATGACGGCGAACAGGGCCAGCGGGATCAGCACGTAGAGGCCCAGCGTCTGGACGACGCTCAGGCCATGGCCGGGGTCGTCACCGTCGTCGCGGGTCAGCGCGAGCGCGGGGGACGACATGAGCAGCATCATCAGCGTCGTACCGGAGGCCAGGGCGCCGGCGCGCAGGGCGTTCTTCTTGTCCACGTTCTCAAGTTAGCGAATCACCCTCACAGGCGCGCGTCCGGGGTCCCGTACACGCTGTTCACTCGCCCCTGACCTGGGTGAATACATCGAGTAACGCCCGCAGTCGGGGCGCGGCCGTCAGTTCCTCCAGCGGGAGGGGGCGGCCGTCGCGGTCCGCGATCGGCAGCCGCCAGTTCGGGTACTGGTCCCAGGTGCCCGGCAGGTTCTGGGGACGGCGGTCGCCGATGCCGTCCGGGAGCCAGACGCCGATCAGCCGGGCCGGGGTGCGCAGCAGGAAGCGGTGGACGGCGCGGATCTCCTCCTCCTCGTCGGAGCCGGGCGGTCCGGCGGCCGGCCGGTCCATGAGGCCCAGGCTGCCGAGCAGGGCCAGCCACTCGGCGGTGTCGGCGTCGGCCTCGGCGCGCTCCTCGGCCGCCGGGCGGGTGAGGAGGCCGAGGCGGTCGCGCAGGCCGACGTGGTCGCCGGTGAGCCGGGCGGCGGTGGGCGGCAGGTCGTGGGTGGTGGCGGTGGCCAGGCAGTCGGCGCGCCAGCGCTCGGGCGGCAGCGGGCGGCCGTCGCCCTCCCAGTCCCGTTCGAACCACAGGACCGAGGTGCCGAGCACCCCGCGCCGCTGGAGCGCCTCGCGCACGCCCGGCTCGACGGTGCCCAGGTCCTCGCCGATGACGACCGCCCCGGCGCGGTGCGCCTCCAGGGCGAGGATCGCGAGCATGGCGTCGGCGTCGTAGCGGACGTACGTGCCCTCGGTCGGGGCGCGTCCGCTCGGCACCCACCACAGCCGGAACAGGCCCATGACGTGGTCGATGCGCAGGGCTCCGGCGTAGCGGAAGAGGGCGCGCAGCAGCTCGCGGTACGGGGCGTGGCCGCAGGCCGCGAGCCGGTCGGGGCGCCAGGGCGGCAGGCCCCAGTCCTGGCCGCGGGCGTTGAAGGCGTCGGGCGGGGCGCCGACCGACATGCCGGCGGCGAACACGTCCTGCTGGGCCCAGGCGTCGGCGCCCTGCGGATGCACGCCGACGGCGAGGTCGTGCACGATCCCGACGGACATCCCGGCCTGCGCCGCGACCCGCTGGGCGGCGCGCAGCTGGCCGTCGGTGAGCCAGGCGAGGCGGGTGTGGAACTCGACGCGGCCGGCGAGGTCGGCGCGGGCCCGTGCGGTGGCGGCCGAGCGGGGGTCGCGCAGTTCCTCGGGCCAGCCGTGCCAGTCGGCGCCGTGGGTCTCGGCGAGGGCGTACCAGGTGGCGTGGTCGGTGAGGGCCCGGCCGTGGGCGGCGCGGAAGGCGTCGTACGCCGCCTGCCGCCCCGGTCCGAGCGGTACGGCGAGGACGATCTCCAGGGCCTCGCGCTTCAGCTCCCACACGGCGTCCCGGTCGATGAGCTCGCCCTTGTCGAGGACGGCGGCGCGCAGCCGGGCCGCCCGCTCCCGCAGCGCGCCGAGCCGTTCCCGCCCCTCCGCCTCCTCGACGTACGCGTACTCGGGGACGTCCTCGATCCGCAGATGGACCGGGTCCGGGAAGCGGCGGGAGGACGGGCGGTACGGCGAGGGATCGGTCGGGGCGCCGGGTACGGCCGAGTGCAACGGGTTGACCTGCACGAATCCGGCGCCGGTCGTACGCCCGGCCCAGCCGGCCAGCTCGGCGAGGTCACCGAGGTCGCCCATGCCCCAGGAGCGGCGCGAGAGCAGCGAGTACAGCTGGACGAGCAGCCCGTGGGAGCGGCCCGCCGGGGCGGGCAGCCGGTCGGGGGCGACGACGAGATGTGCGCGGCCGGTCCGCCCGTCGGGCGCGACGGCGCTCAACTGGTGGACCCCGAGCGGCAGTTCCCCGCCCCCGTCCCACTCGCGGTCCGCCGCCGCGCCCTCGGTGGTGACGGTCAGCCGGGTGCCGGAGGGCAGGGCGGCGAGGGCCGCGGGCCGCCGCGGATCACCGGCCCAGCGCACGACGGTCGGCGGCAGCAGTCGCTCGCGCAGCTCGCGTTCCCGGGCGGCGAGCGCGGTGCGGACGGCGTCGGGGCCGGCCGCGTCGACACCGAGGGCGGCCAGGGCGGCGGCCACGGCGGCGGCGGGCACGGCGACCGTACGGTCCGGGGCGGGGCGGTAGGAGGTGGCGACCCCGTGCAGCTCGGCGAGCCGGGCCAGGTCCGCGTCCGCGAGCGCCGCGGTCACCTACACCCCCGCGGCGAAGGCGTCGGACTCACTGGTCAGCGGGGCGGTCTCGGCGAGCGGCGGCTCACTGGTCAGGGGTTCGGCGTCGGGCAGGGGCGGCTCGCTGGTCAGCGGGGCCTGGGTACAGGCGCTCTCCGCGCAGAAGACGGACACGGGGGCCTCCTTTCGGGTACGGCGACCTTGTGGGTTACCGCAGCCCCTACCCCGTGAGCGCGACGGCAGACGTACGGCATGGAACAACATGCCATTCGTCACATTCGACTCAGCGCAACGACGCGGTGAACTCCGTCCAGGTCTGCGGCGCGAGGCGGAGTACGGGGCCGTCGGGGGTCTTGGAGTCGCGGACGGCGACGGTCGCGGGGACGTTGCGGGCGACTTCGACGCAGTTCCCTCCGGTGTTGCTGTAGCTGGACTTCACGAAGTGGAATTCGGGCACGGCTCAGGTCTCCTGGCAGATGCTGTTGATCAGTTGGGCGGAGTCGTGCTGGGCGAGGCTGAGCCGGGCCGTACGGTCGAAGAAGGCGCCGTGTTCCGCGCTCTCGCCCTCGTTCTCCACCCACACAGTAGACATGACGGTGTCTGCGTGAACCACGTCCAGAGCCTCGCTCTCGGCAAACGAGATGATGGTGAACGGCCCTGTGATGCAAGGGTGTCCACCCGCACGGAACGGCAGCACCTGAAGTCGGACGTTCGGAAGCTTGGCCACCTTCAGCAGATGCTCCAGCTGCGCGCGCATGATGTCGGGGCCACCGATCAACTGCCGGAGTGCCGCTTCCCAGACAACCGCGTACACCTCAAGCGGATGCTCTCCGTGCAGTCGCTCCTGGCGGCGCATGCGGATCTCGACCAGGCGCTCGATCTCGTCGGGGTCCTCCCACACCCCTGCGCCTTCACTCACCGCAAGCGCACGCGCGTACTCGGCGGTCTGGAACAGGCCGGGAATCAGCGAGAGTTCCCAGGCCCGCACCCGGCTGGCGACGTCCTCAAGCGCGATGTACTCGGAGAAGGTGCCCGGGTGGGGCGAGTCCTGCCACCAACCCTTCGCCTTACGGCGTTCACGGTCCAGGCGGGCCAGGTTCAGCAGTCGCGTGTGGGCCTTGGGGTCGTCCAAGCCGTAGAACTCGCACAGAGCGCGGATGTCGACGTCACGCATGGGCACCAGCCCCCGCTCCATCTTCACGATCTTCGAGTTGGTGGCGTCGAGGACATCGGCGGCTTGTTGCTGGGTCCTTCCCGCGGCGTCGCGCAGGCGCAACAGCTCTCCACCAAGCCTGCGGCCCAGGACAGTTGACGCTCGGCTACCCATTGGTGCGGATCGGTTCACGGGATCAGTCTCGCGCCTTCACGGCTTCCACGTCACACGTCTGAGCCAATTGTCTTCAAGCCGCTTGCACTCAAGAAAACATCCCCAATACGTTCGGCACTCAACCGCTCACACATCGGAGTCGCTCGGAGGCACGCCCCATGCCCGACCCCAGCCCCGCCCCCACCCCCCTCCCCCACGAAGACCAGCTCGACTACACCCCCGTCCCCCGCAGCGTCGCCCTCGCCCGCCACCGCGCGGCGCGCCTCGTCACCGAGTGGGGATACGAACACCTCGCCGGAGACGTCGCCCTCGTCGTCAGCGAGCTGATGACCAACGCCCTGCTGCACGGCAGCCTGCGCGACCGGCTCGTCCGGCTGCGGCTCCTCACCACACCCGCCGCACTCCGCGTCGAGATCAGCGACCCGCGCGGCGAACGGCTCCCGTGCCCGCGCGACGTGACCGCCGAGGATCAGTTCGGGCGCGGGCTGACGCTCGTCGAGGCGCTGGCCGACGACTGGGGTGTGGGGCCACGGGCCGGGGTGGGGAAGACGGTGTGGGCGGAGTGGAGCCTCGGACTCGCCCTCTGCACGCGGGAGGGACGGAAATGGCGCTAGCGTGGGCCCGTGCCGGAAGGACGCTGGACGAGCGGAAGGGGCAGCCGATGACCATGCCGTACGTGGACGGGAACGGCCCGCTGATCCCCAAGCCCGAGCTGACACTGCCGGCGCTTCGGCAGGCCGTGGCGACCGTCGTTCCCTCGCGCCTGCCCGAGTTCTTCGAAGACCTGCAGAAGGCGTTCATCCGGGCCGGGGACGAGGACAGCGTCGTACCGATCCGGATGTTCTACCGCCAGTGGGGCGTCGTGGTCGAGATCGAGCGGCACCCCGAGACCGCCCGTCGGCTGCACGCCGCCGAGCAGGCCATCAGCAGCCCTGACCCGGACGTGCGCGAGCGCGCCGTCCGCGAGGCCGGGGAGATCGTGCGCGCCGCCCACCGCGAGGTCGCGGGTGGCTGACTGGCACTGGGAGCCGTTCCAGGTCGATCTCCTCGACGGGCTCCCGGACGCGGCGCGCGCCGAGACCGAGCGACTGGCCGACGAGATCGCCGTACGCGAATCCATGGTCTTCCTGGAGGGAGCGCCTACACCGGACCGGGTCCCGGAGTGCGCACAGAATCCCGGGGGCTGCTGATGCTGACGTATCTGACGGACGTGCGCGGCGAGCGGATCGTGATCGTGCAGGTCAGCTGGTTCGGCTGAGCGGGACCGGCCTCCCCCGGGCCGCATGCCGACGGCATGCGGCCCGCAACGTACGCAGAAGCCCGGATCGTCAGGCTGAGATGCCGTCGATCCGGGCCAGGGCGTCGTCCGCGCCGTACGGCTGCAAATAGGGCAACCAGCGCGGGTCCCTATGGCCCGTGCCGATGATGCGCCAGGCCAGGCCCGTCGGCGGGGCCGGCTTGTGGCGCAGGCGCCAGCCCAGTTCGACGAGGTGGCGGTCGGCCTTGACGTGGTTGCAGCGGCGACAGGACGCCACCACGTTGTCCCAGACGTGCTTGCCCCCGCGGCTGCGCGGGATGACGTGGTCGACGCTGGTTGCGACGCCACCGCAGTACATGCACCGGCCGCCGTCGCGGGCGAAGAGCGCGCGGCGGGTGAGAGGAACGGGCCCCCGGTAGGGAACCCGGACGAATCGCTTGAGCCGGACCACGCTGGGTGCGGGGACTGTGACGGTCGCGCTGTGCATATAGGCGCCGGATTCCTCGAGGGAGACGGCCTTGTTCTCCAGGACGAGGATGAGCGCGCGGCGGAGCGGTACGACGCCGAGCGGCTCGTACGACGCGTTGAGGACCAGGACATGCGGCACGGGTGCCTCCTTGGGCGTCGGCGGCGCGTGGCTCGCGCCGGGACGATCTGAGGTCAGTCTCCCCTCATGCCTGGTGAACGCGCCACCATGTCCCGGTAACGGGCTGGGAGTGTTTTCGACCACACCGAATACATCCCCCGGATCATGGCCTGTTCAAGCCAGGGTGAGCCCCGTCTCTCCTGCGGCCCTCCTTGGCGTATTCGCGCGGCGCACACACAATGCCCCGTTAGTGTGGTGGTCAGTCCGTCCGGTGACCTTTTCGTGACCTTGAAAGTCCCTGGAACCCCTGACCGCCCCACCGGTACGGAACCCGCAGCACCTGGAGGTACCTGCCGTGTCGTCCTTGCCCGTCGTCCTCCTGGCCGCCGGTGCGTCGCCGTCCCCCTCCCCTTCCGGGTCGACGGCACCGGCCGTCCCCTCTCTCCAGGACGCCCAGGAGAGCGCGACGAACGCGGCGAGCTGGGTCGAGCAGAACTGGTCGACGTGGCTCGCGATGGGGCTGCAGATCCTGCTGATCGTCGTGATCGCGGTCGCGCTCAGAGCCGTGGTGCGGCGGGCGATCACCAAGCTGATCGAGCGGATGGCCCGGACCGCGCAGGCCGTGGACGGCACCGCGCTGGGCGGGCTGCTGGTGAACACCGAGCGGCGCCGGCAGCGGTCGGCGGCGATCGGTTCCGTGCTCCGCTCGGTGGCGAGCTTCCTGATCATGGGTACGGCGGCGCTGATGGTGCTGTCGACCTTCAAGATCAACCTGGCGCCGCTGCTGGCGTCGGCCGGTGTCGCCGGCGTGGCGATCGGTTTCGGCGCGCGCAACCTGGTCACGGACTTCCTGTCCGGCGTGTTCATGATCCTTGAGGACCAGTACGGCGTCGGTGACGTGATCGACGCGGGTGTGGCCACCGGCGAGGTGATCGAGGTCGGGCTGCGCGTGACCAAGCTGCGCGGCTCGGACGGCGAGATCTGGTACGTCCGCAACGGCGAGGTCAAGCGGATCGGCAACCTCTCGCAGGGCTGGGCGACGGCCGGGGTCGACGTGACGGTGCGATCGAGCGAGGACCTGGACAAGGTCAAGGACACGCTGGACGCGGTCGCCGAGCAGACGAGCAAGGAAGAGCCCTGGAACGAGCTGCTGTGGGGCCCGGTCGAGGTCCTGGGCCTGGACTCGGTCCTGATCGACTCCATGGTCGTCCGGGTCTCGGCGAAGACGATGCCGGGCAAGGCACTGTCGGTAGAGCGCGAGCTGCGCTGGCGGATCAAGCGGGCGTTCGACGCGGCGGACATACGCATCGTGGGCGGCGCGACGGCCGTGGAGGACGCTGGGGACACCCCCGACCCGGCGGCCATGATGGCGGCCCCCTCGGCCTTCTCCAACGCGGACTCCGCGCAGGCGAAGGCGACGACTCCGATAACGCCGGAGCAGCCGACGCCGCCCGGGAAGTAGGGGAACGGCTTCAGCACACTCGTTCGAGTGAACGGATGGGGCATTCCGGCGCCCAAGGGCGTGCGGGGTGCCCCATCGTTCTGCCGGGGCGCCCGAAGCGGGCTTAGCCTGGCATCAGCGCGACAAGGAGAACCAGCGATGAGCGCCGAACCGATCATGGAGCCGGTCATGACGCAGGTGGACCCCGTCGATTTGTTGATCACGTTCGAAGAGGCGTCGCCGATGCCGATTCGGCCGGAATTCGTCGAGGGGTCGGTCATCATGCCGCCGCAGCCGGACTTCAAGCACAGCAATGGCGCTGTCAGGCTCGCTGTCCACTTCCACACCGCCGGAATCGACCTGGCGGGCATGGGCATGGGCTTCCGTGCCGCCCACAAAGACGGCAGCACGATGGCCCTTGTCATCCCCGACTTCTACATCCTCCGCCGCGAGCCGACGGAACTCGACGAGTCGTACCGCAAAGCCAACAAGGGCTGGTACCCCATCGACATGCTCGCCCTCGCCGGCGAAGTCACCTCCACCAACCACGAGACCGACACCGGCCCCAAGCTCCGCACCTACGCCGCCGCCGGCGTCCCCGTCTACGTCCTGATCAACCGCCACTCCCAAACGGCCCACTGCTGCACCGACCCCATCCTCCCCGGCGACGACCCCACCGAGGCGTACTACGACACCGACACCAAGGTGAGCCTCGGCAAACCGCTCCCCCTCCCTGCCCCTTACCCCACCCTCGACACCACCCCCTTCCTCGACAACTGAGCCCCCGGTCCCCACCCCCGAGGTAACGACTCCGTCTCCTCGGGCTCGTTGTCTATTGACGCCCCCTTCATCCCGGGCTTACGTTCCTCCCACCCGAATAGGAAAGTTTCCTAACAGTGATCTTCGGTGGCCGGTGATCGGGACTGGACGTCCGGCCAGGTCACTGAAAAGCTGGGCGGCTGGAGAGGCAGGTGTGGACCCCCATGGCAGGAACCGCCGGTACGCCGGGCACGCCGCGCGTCCTGCGCGCCATGAACGACCGCGCCGCCCTGGACCTCCTGCTGGCGCACGGGCCGCTGTCGCGCACCCGGATCGGCAAGCTCACCGGCCTGTCCAAGCCCACCGCCTCCCAGCTGCTGGCCCGCCTGGAGGCGGCCGGGCTGGTGCGGGTGACCGGGACCAGCGAGGGGCGGCCGGGGCCCAGCGCCCAGCTGTACGCGGTCCATCCCGGTGCCGCGTACGCCGCCGGACTCGACGTCGCCCCGCAGCGCATCCGCGCCGCCGTCGCCGACATCACCGGCCGGACCGTGGGCGAGTACGAGCTGCCCACCCCCGGACGGCATCCCGCCCAGCCGGTCGTCCAGCAGGTCACCGACGCGCTCGACGGGGCCGTGAAGGCGGCCGGGCTCGCGCGGTCCGACGTGCACCGGCTCGTGATCGGTACGCCCGGCGCCTTCGACCCGGGCACCGGGCGGCTGCGCTACGCCTCCCATCTGCCCGGCTGGCACTCCCCCACCCTGCTCGACGAACTCGCCGCCGCCCTGCCGATGCCGGTCGAGTACGAGAACGACGTCAATCTCGTCGCCCTCGCCGAACAGCGGCTCGGCGCCGCCAAGGGTCACGGCGACTTCGTGCTGCTGTGGAGCGAGGAGGGGCTCGGCGCCGCCCTCGTCCTCGGCGGCCGGCTGCACCGGGGCTGGACCGGCGGCGCCGGCGAGGTCGGCTTCCTGCCGGTGCCGGGCACCCCCCTGGTGCGCCAGGTGGCCAAGGCCAACAGCGGCGGCTACCAGGAGCTGGCCGGCTCCCAGTCCGTGTCGAAGCTGGCCCGGGAACTCGGCATCGAGGACCTGCCGACGGGGCCGCACGCCGAGGTCGCCGCCACGCTCGTCGCCCGCGCCGCCGATCACGCCACCGGCCCCTACCGCGAGCTGCTCCGGACCTACGCGACCCGGCTGGCCATCGGTCTCGCCTCGCTCGTCTCCGTCCTCGACCCCGAACTCGTCGTCCTCAGCGGCTCCGCCCTCGCGGCCGGCGGCGAGGTGCTGCGCGCCCTCGTCCAGGCCGAGCTGGAGGAGCTGGCGGCGGCCCGGCCCCGGCTGGTCGTCGGCGACGTACACGAACACCCCGTCCTGCGCGGCGCGTTGGAGTCCGCGCTCGTCACCACCCGCGACGAGGTCTTCGACACCTCGCGCTGAGCCTTCGCAGCACCCTCCTCCGCCCACCCGTTCCCCGGGAGACCTCGCCATGCCCGAAGTCATACCCTGCGCCGCCCGAAAGGCGGCTTTTGCCGCCGTCGCCTCGCTGGCCCTGCTCACCACCGCCTGTACGGGCCAGTCCGGTTCGGGCGCCACGGACGACGCCTCGAAGGACACGACGATCAACTTCTGGCACGCCTGGAGCGCGCCGAACGAGGTCAAGGCGGTCAACACCCTGATCGCCGGGTTCGAGAAGGCGCATCCCAACATCCACGTGCACGTCGTCGGCGACATGACCGACGACAAGATCAACCAGGCGCTGCGCTCGGGCGGCGACACGGCCCCCGACGTCATCTCCTCCTTCACCACGAACAACGTGGGCAAGTTCTGCTCCTCGGGCGCGCTGGTCGATCTGAACCCCTTCTTCAAGAAGTCGGGCATCGACGCCGCCGCGACCTTCCCGAAGACGATGAACGAGTACACCCAGTTCGACGGCGACCGCTGCACGGTGCCGCTGCTCGGTGACGCGTACGGGCTCTACTACAACAAGATGGAGTTCAAGAAGGCGGGCATCACGAGCCCGCCGAAGACCTGGTCCGAGTTCGAGGCCGACGCGAAGAAGCTGACGATCCCGGACGGGGACTCGTACAAACAGCTCGGTTTCATGCCGGACTACCACGGCTGGGAGACCACCACCGAGCACTACTTCGCGCAGTTCTCGCCGACGTACTTCGGCAAGGACGGGAAGTCGGACGTCGCCAAGGACCCGGCCTTCGCGCAGGGGTTCGGTCTGCAGAAGCGGCTCGTGGACGAACTCGGCGGATTCCAGAAGCTG
This sequence comes from Streptomyces monashensis, assembly GCF_001866665.1. Lineage (GTDB taxonomy): Bacteria > Actinomycetota > Actinomycetes > Streptomycetales > Streptomycetaceae > Streptomyces > Streptomyces monashensis. Next base: position 175,128 of record NZ_MLYO01000063.1, read on the forward strand.
GAGAAGTACCGCTCGACGCTCGGTGACGAGTGGGGCACCAAGCACCCCTTCCACACCGGCCAGGTCGCCATGCAGCTCGACGGCGAGTGGCGGCTCGGGATGGCGCTCGCCGCCCAGCCGAACCTCGACATCGGCGTCGCCCCGCTGCCCGTCCCCGACGACCGGGTGGCGCAGTACGGCAAGGGCTACATCACCGGCACCATCGCGGGCATCGCCGCCGCCGGCCACAAGCAGAACGCGGCCTGGGAGTTCGTCAAGTACATCAGCACGGACACCGACGCGGTGGTCGGCTTCTCCAACGACCTGCACAACGTGCCCTCCACGCTCGCCGCGCTGAAGTCCCCGAAGCTGAGGTACGACCCCCGCTTCAAGACGTTCCTCGACATCGCCGCCGACCCGAACTCGACCACCTCGCCCGCCTCGGTCAACGGCGGCCAGTACCTGGTGACGATCCAGCAGTTCGGCTACGACTACGAGAGCGGCAAGGTCACCGATCTGAAGGCGGGCCTGCGGAAGACGGCCGCGCAGATCGACACGGACATCGCGCAGGCGAAGTAGGCGGCGCGGCCCATGAGTACGCTCACTCCGGCATCCAAGCGCCGCCGCTCGGCGCTGAGGACGCTCGCCTTCATGTCGCCCTGGCTGGTCGGCTTCGCGGTCTTCTTCGCGTACCCGCTGATCTCGACGGTCTACTTCTCCTTCATGCACTACGACGGCTTCCGGCCGCCGACCTGGAGCGGGGGCAAGAACTGGACCTACGTCTTCGAGCACTACCCCCTCTTCTGGCCCGCCCTGCGCAACACCCTGTGGCTGGTCGTGGTGACGGTGAGCCTCCGGGTGGTCTTCGGGCTCGGCATCGGGCTGCTGATCACGAGGATCAAGACGGGTACGGGCGTCTTCCGCACCCTCTTCTACCTGCCCTACCTCGCCCCGCCGGTCGCGGCCACCATGGCCTTCGCGTTCCTGCTCAACCCCGGTACCGGGCCGGTCAACTCGATCCTGGAGAAGACCGGCGTCCCCGCGCCCGGCTGGTTCAACGACCCCACCTGGTCCAAGCCCGCGCTGACCCTGCTCGCGCTGTGGGGCGTCGGCGACCTCATGGTCATCTTCATGGCCGCCCTGCTCGACGTGCCGACGGAGCAGTACGAGGCGGCCGAGCTGGACGGCGCCTCGGCGTGGCAGCGCTTCCGGTACGTGACGCTGCCGAACATCTCGCCGATCATCATGTTCGCCGTCGTCACGGGCGTCATCCAGACGATGCAGTACTACACCCAGCCTCTGATCGCCGGAAAGGTCGCCTCGGGCGTGATCCAGGGCGCGGGCACCCAGTTCGAGCCCGGCTACCCCGACAAGTCCACGCTCACCCTCCCCCAGCTCGTCTACAACCTCGGCTTCCAGCGCTTCGACTACGGCTCCGCGTGTGTCGTCGCCCTCGTCCTCTTCGCCCTGTCGATGGTGTTCACCGCGTTCCTGATGCGGCGCCGGGGCGGTCTCATCCAGGCAGGTGACTGACCATGGCCCACGTACTCGGCAAACCGGTGGAGTTGCCGGCGCCCGCCACGGCCGCCGAGCGCACCGCCCGGCGCAGGGCGCTGCTGGAGTGGGTCGCGGTCCACTCCCTCGGTGTCGCCGCCGCGCTGTTCTTCACGCTGCCCTTCGTCTTCGTGGTCCTCACCTCGCTGATGAGCGACAGCCAGGCGCTGAGCCGCGATCTGGTCCCGCACACCTGGGAGTGGGGGAACTACCGGAAGGTCTTCGACACGCCCGGCTTCCTGACCTGGTGGAAGAACACGCTGATCTACGCCGGCCTCGGCACCGTGCTGACCGTGGTGTCGTCGGTCCCGGTGGCGTACGCGCTCGCCAAGTTCCGCTTCCGGGGCCGCAACCTGTCACTCATGCTGGTGATCTCGATGATGATGCTGCCCCCGCAGGTGGTCATCATCCCGATGTACCTGTTCTGGGCGAAGCAGCTGGACCTGTCGGGCACGTTGTGGCCGCTGATCGTCCCGATGGCGTTCGGCGACGCGTTCTCGATCTTCCTGCTGCGCCAGTTCCTGATGACGATCCCGAACGAGTACCTGGACGCGGCGAAGGTGGACGGCTGCGGGGACCTCAGGACGCTCCTGAAAGTCGTCCTGCCGATGGCGAAGCCGGGCATCGCCGCCGTCGCCCTCTTCCAGTTCTTCTACGCCTGGAACGACTACTTCGGCCCGCAGATCTACGCGTCCGAGAACCCCGGAGCCTGGACCCTGTCCTACGGCCTGGAGTCCTTCAAGGGCGCCCACCACACCGACTGGAACCTCACCATGGCCGCGACCGTGCTGGTCATGGCCCCCGTGATCCTCGTGTTCTTCTTCGCCCAGAAGGCGTTCGTCGAGGGCGTCACGCTCACCGGAGTGAAGGGTTAACCCGGATATGAAACTCACCGTGGTCGGCGGCGGCTCGACCTACACCCCCGAACTCATCGACGGCTTCGCCCGCCTGCGGGACACCCTGCCCATCGAGGAACTGGTGCTGGTGGACCCGGCGGCGGAGCGCCTGGAACTGGTCGGCGGCCTGGCCCGCCGGATCTTCGCCAGGCAGGGACACGACGGGCGGATCGTCACCACCCACGATCTGGACGCGGGCGTCGACGGCGCCGACGCCGTGCTGCTCCAGCTGCGCGTCGGCGGTCAGGCGGCCCGCGAGCAGGACGAGACCTGGCCGCTGGAGTGCGGCTGCGTCGGCCAGGAGACCACCGGCGCGGGCGGGCTGGCCAAGGCGCTGCGCACGGTCCCGGTGGTGCTGGACATCGCCGAACGGGTCCGCCGCGCCAACCCCCGTGCGTGGATCATCGACTTCACCAACCCGGTCGGCATCGTCACCCGCGCCCTGCTCCAGGCCGGGCACCGGGCGGTCGGGCTGTGCAACGTGGCGATCGGCTTCCAGCGTAGATTCGCGAACCTGCTGGGCGTCGCCCCGGCCGACGTCCACCTCGGCCACGTCGGCCTGAACCACCTCACCTGGGAGACGGCCGTCCGGCTCGGCGGCCCGGAGGGCGAGAACGTGCTGCCCGGGCTGCTGGCCGAACACGGCGACGCGATCTGCGACGACGTCCGCCTGCCCCGCCCTCTCGTGGACCGCCTGGGCGTCGTCCCGTCCTACTACCTGCGCTACTACTACGCCCACGACGAGGTCGTCGGCGAGCTGCGCACGAAGCCGTCCCGGGCCTCCGAAGTGGCCGCCATGGAGCGGGAGTTGCTGAGAATGTACGGCGACCCCGCCCTGGACGAGAAGCCCGCGCTGCTCGCCAGGCGGGGCGGCGCCTTCTACTCGGAGGCAGCAGTGGACCTCGCGGCGGCGCTGCTCGGCGGGGGAGGCAGCCCGTACCAGGTGGTGAACACCCTCAACAAGGGCACGCTGCCGTTCCTGCCGGACGACGCCGTGATCGAGGTCCAGGCGGCCGTCGGCCCGCACGGCCCGGCCCCGCTGCCGGTACCGGACCTGGACCCGGTCCTCGCCGGTCTGGTCGCGAACGTGACGGCGTACGAGGAACTGGCCCTCCACGCGGCGCTGCGCGGCGGCCGCGACCGGGTCTTCCGCGCGCTGCTCGCCCACCCCCTGATCGGCCAGTACGCGTACGCCGACACCCTCACCGACCAGCTCGTCGCACACAACCGGGAGCACCTCGCGTGGGCCTGACCGCACCCCGGACCCCGACCGTCCTCGCCATCGACGCGGGCAACAGCAAGACCGACGTGGCCGTGGTCACCGCCGCCGGGGAGGTCCTCGCCACCGCCCGGGGCGGCGGCTTCCGGCCGCCCGTGGTGGGCGTGCCGGCCGCGCTGGACGCGCTGGCCGGGCCGGTCGGGCTGGCCTTCGCCGAGGCGGGCGTGAGCTCCGTCGCGCACGTCTCGGCGTGCCTCGCCAACGCCGATCTCCCGGTGGAGGAGGCGCAGTTGGCGGCCGCGCTGGAGGCGCGCGGGTGGGGGGCGACGGTGGAGGTCCGCAACGACACCTTCGCGATCCTGCGGGCCGGTGTGGCCGAGCCCCGGGGCGTCGCGGTGGTGTGCGGCGCGGGCATCAACTGCGTCGGCATGCGACCCGACGGCCGTACCGCCCGCTTCCCGGCCGTCGGACGGATCTCCGGCGACTGGGGCGGGGGGTGGGCGCTGGCCGAGGAGGCCCTGTGGCACGCGGCCCGCGCGGAGGACGGCCGGGGCGGGGCGACGGCCCTGGCCCGCGCGCTCCCCGCGCACTTCGGGCTGCCGACGATGTACGCGCTCATCGAGGCCCTGCACCTGGACCGGCTCGACGGCGACCGCCGGCACGAGCTGACCCCGGTGCTGTTCGCGACGGCCGCCGAGGGCGACCCGGTGGCCCGCGCGATCGTCACCCGGCTCGCCGAGGAGGTGGCCGTGCTGGCGACGGTCGCGCTGACGCGCCTGGACCTCCTCGGCGAGCAGACCCCGGTGCTGCTCGGCGGCAGCGTCCTCAGGGCCGGTCACGCCCTGCTGGACGACGGCATCCGCGATCTGCTGTCCGCCCGCGCCCCCAAGGCCGACGTCCGGGTCGTGGCGGCGAGCCCGGTCCTGGGCGCGGCACTGCTGGGACTGGACCGGCTGGGGGCGGATCCGCGGGCGCGGGAGCGGGCACGGACCTACTGGGAGTCGTGACCGGCCCCACCCGACGGAACCGAACAGCTGCACAGGGCGTATTCATGGTGGGCGCACTCCCCTGTTCATGTGGGGCACACTGCGATCCGATCAAGATCCAGTGAAGGCCGGTGCGGATGCCGGTGCGTGCCGCGATACTGGGCGGCGACGAAGGACCCTGGGGGAGGTCGAGTGACACACCCGCCGAGAAGCAGCACGGCGCCGCCACCGGTGGGCCCCGGCATGCCCGCCGCCGCCCCGGGCGTTCCCCCGCAGCCCGGCCGGCCCGCGTCCGTACCCGACGCGCCCGCCCGGCGCACCGCCTTCGCCGAGGGGGTCGACCGGGTGCGCGCCGCGGCCACCACCGAGCCGGGCCGGCTGCGGATCATCGGGGCCGTACTGGCGCTGCTGGTCGTGGCGTTCGGGGCGAGCGCCGCCTGGCAGGCCGACGCGCGCTCGGCCGCCGCCCACGACGTGCTGCACCGCAGCCAGCCGCTCAGCTCGGGCGCGGCGGACATCTACCGGTCGCTCGCCGACGCCAACACCGCCGCCTCCAGCGGGTTCCTGGCGGGCGGTCAGGAGACGCCGCAGTCCCGCACGCGGTACGAGAACGACATCAGCACGGCCGCGAAGGGCCTGGTCACGGCCGCCGCGAACGCCGAGCCCGGCTCGGCCTCCGAGGCCACGATCGCCAAGCTGAACGGTCTGCTGCCCGAGTACAAGGGGCTCGTGGAACGGGCCCGGACCTACAACCGGCAGGGCTATCCGGTCGGCGGCGCGTACCTGCGCTACGCCAACGAGAAGATGCAGCAGGAGATGCTCCCGGCGGCGGAGGACCTCTACACCACCGAGAACGCCCGGCTCGACGCCGACTACGGCGACGCGACGCCGTACCCCTGGCTCGCGATCGGGCTCGGCGTGCTCGCCCTGGCCGGGCTCGGCTGGGCCCAGCACCGCACCTACCGGCGCACCAACCGCGTCCTCAACCACGGCCTGGTCGCCGCCTCCGCCGCCACCACGGTCGCCCTGCTGTGGCTGGTCGTCGGGCACGCGGTGGCCCGCGCCGAGCTGAACGGCTCGTACGACCACGGGATCCGCTCGCTGACCGTGCTGCACGACGCCCGGATCGCCTCCCTGAAGGCGCGCGGCAACGAGAACCTGAGCCTGGTGGCGCGCGGCGCCGACACCCTCACGGTGGACGGACAGCAGTACGACACCTACTACTACGACTTCGACAAGGACATGGCCTCCCTCGGCAAGGGCCTGACCCGGGCGGCGCAGCTCGCCGACGACCAGGGCGGCAGCGCCCCGGTGAAGACGGCCGAGAGCAACATGGCGGTGTGGAAGCAGCGCCACGGCGCGGTCCGCGACGACGACGAGAACGGCAACTACCAGCAGGCGCTGGACAAGGTCATCGGCGCCAAGGGCACCACCGGCGAGTGCTTCGACGGCGTCGACACCTCGCTCGCCCGGGCCATCGACCACGAGCAGGGCGAGTTCCAGCGGGCCGCCACCGACGGCCAGGACGCCCTGACTCCACTGTCGGCGGGCGCGGCCGTCCTCGCGCTGATCGGCGCGGCCGGTGCGGTGGCCGGCATCGGGCGCAGACTCTCGGAGTACCGGTGACAGGGGGCGGGACGATGTACGCGAGCCGTGTACGGGCCGCCCTGCGGGGCTGGGGCGGGGTCGGCGCGATGGCGGTGCTGTGCGCGCTGGCGCTGGGCTTCGTCCTGCTGCTGCCGTGCACCCAGCGGGCGCCTCAGCGGGCGCAGCCGGGCGGCCCGTCCGTGGCCCACGGCATCCAGGCCCGCGCCGGGTCGTGCGAGGACTCCGGGGCGCAGGACCAGACCCTGTCGCCGTCCGGCGCGGACGGGCCGACGATCGACGCGATCAAGGCCCGTACCGGCGAGCGGCGCAAGCTGATCGTCGGCGTCGACCAGAACAGCTACCGCTGGGGCTACCGCAACCCGAACACCGAGGGCGCGGAGCTGGAGGGCTTCGACATCGACCTGGTGCACCGGATCGCGCAGGACATCCTCGGCGACCCGGACGCGGTGCAGTTCAAGGCGATCCCGACCAACCAGCGGATCTCCGCGATCCAGGACGGGCGGGTCGACATGGTCGTGCGCACCATGACGATCACCTGCGAGCGGCTGGGCCAGGTCGCGTTCTCCGCGCCCTACTTCAAGACCGGCCAGCAGGTCCTCGCGCCCAAGTCGTCGTCCATCACCGGCTACAACTCCTCCCTGGCCCACAAGAGGGTGTGCACGGCGTCGGGTTCGACGGCGTACACCAAGCTGACCGACGACAGGAAGTCCGGCGCCCTGCCCGCCTCCACCGACATCTCCGCCACCGTCCCCAACCAGCTGGACTGCCTGGTCCGGCTGCAACTGGGCGAGGCGGACGCGGTGGTGACCGACGGCGCCCTCGCCGCCAGCCAGGCCGCGCAGGACCCGACCGTCGAGCTCAAGGGTGCGCCGTTCACGACCGAGTACTACGGAGTGGCGATGAAGAAGGACGCGGTCGATCTGGTGCGCCGGGTCAACCGCGTGCTCGTGGACTACCGCGCGAACGGCTGGCAGAACTCGTACGACACCTGGCTGTCGGCGACACTGGGTAAGGACTCGACGGCGTCGAAACCGCCCGCACCGCGCTACCTGCGCACCGGTTGACCCTGTTCGACCCCCTACCCGACTTGGACCCCACAGCAGCGAGAGGTGATCGATGGGCGTCACGGACCCCGCCGGGCCGGTGATGGACCGGGACGAGGTGGACCGTGCGCTGGCGCGGCTCGGCCAGGAGCACGAGGCGATCGAGACCTCGCTGCTGGCCCTGCAGGACCACGCGGGCCGCAGACTCCTCGAGGGCGCCGAGCTGACCGGTGTCACGAAGGAGCGCTGGCAGGGCGCCGAGGACCGGATCACCCGGCTGTGGACGTACTTCGACGCCTACGCGGCCGCGCTGCGCTCCGCCCACGACATCCGCGGACGGCGCCGCTGGTCCAGCCGGGAGGACCTGGCCGAGCTGACCGAACTGCTGCGCGGCGAGGGCGTGACGGTCGCCGGGGAGAAAACGCTGAGCGAGTCCTTCTCGCTGGCCGCCCTGGTGGACCGGATGAACGAGCTGTACGCGACGAGCCTGGACCTGGTCGTCGCCGCCGACGCGGTGTGGTCGGCGCTGCCCGCCCGGATCGATTTACTCGCCGCCGAGCTCCGGCGCACCCGCGAGCTCGCGCACTCCGTCGGCGTGCGCCCGGGCGAGCATCCGGCGGGCGACGACCTGGAGCGGATCACCCGCATACTGACGAAGCTGCGCGAGGACGTCGTCTCCGACCCGCTCGCGTTCTGGCTGCCGACCGAGGGCAGTTCCGCGCCCGGCGGCGGCCGTCCGGACACCACGGTGTACGACCGTGAGGCGCGCGCCCTGGAGGACGTGCGCCGGGAGATCGACGCCGTGCTGACGGTCCGGCAGGACGCCGAGCAGCGGCTGATCCGGCTGCGGGACGTGCTCTCGCGCGCCGACCGCACGCTCGCCGAGGCCCGTACGGCGCGCGGCGAGGTGCTGGCGAAGATCGCGGCGACCGAGGTGCCGGTGGTCAGCGGCCCGCCGACGGTGCTGCAGGAGCAGCTGGCGGCGGCCGCCGAGTACCGCAGGCAGGCGCAGTGGCACCGGCTCTCTCCGCTGCTGGAGTCGCTGGAGGAGAAGGCCGAGGACGAACTGCTGCGCGCCCGCGAGTCGTTGACGGCGGTCACCGCGCCGCTCGCGGTCCGCGCCGAGCTGCGCGGCCGGCTCGACGCCTACCGGGCGAAGGTGGCCCGGCACGGGCTGGCCGAGGACCCGTTCCTGATCGAGCGGTACGACGCGGCCCGCCGCATGCTGTGGAGCGCGCCCTGCGATCTGCGGGTCGCCGAACAGGCCGTGCTGCGCTACCAGCGGCTGGCCGCCGATCTGCTGGGCGGGCCGGGCGCGCCGCAGGACCGTGAGGGGGACCAGTCATGAGTCAGCCGGGGCAGAGCTGTCAGCGGCCGGGCTGCGAGGGGTCGTACGACGACGTCGGCGGCGGCGAGCTGTACTGCGACACGTGCGGGCTCGCGCCCGTCGTCTCCGCGCGCGGCATGGTCGGCTCGACGCCCACCGGGGTCACCAAGGGCGCGGTGGACAGCGGCAGTTCGCGCTCGTCGTCCCAGTCGTCCCGGTCGTCCCGCTCGTCCCGGTCGTCGAGGTCGCGCCGCTCGGTGTCCGGGCGGCTGTCGCGGTCCTCGTCGGGCCGCTCCACCGGCCGCTCGGTGTCGGTGCGCAGCTCCGGTTCCGCGTCGGGGACGCCGACGCGCGGGCGCCTGGGCGCCGGGCTGGTCAGCGTGCCGCAGGTGCCGCGCCCCGACCCGCGCGCGATGGTGCTGGACAACCCGGAGGTGCCCGAGCGCAAGCGGTTCTGCTCGCGGGCGGACTGCGGGGTGCCGGTCGGGCGGGCCCGGGGCGATCGGCCGGGCCGCACGGAAGGTTTCTGCACCAAGTGCGGGCACCCGTACTCCTTCGTGCCGAAGCTGAAGGCCGGGGACGTGGTGCACGGCCAGTACGAGGTCGCGGGCTGTCTCGCGCACGGCGGGCTCGGCTGGATCTACCTCGCCGTGGACCGGGCGGTGTCCGACCGCTGGGTGGTGCTCAAGGGCCTGCTGGACACCGGCGACCAGGACGCGATGGCGGCGGCGATCTCCGAGCGGCGCTTCCTCGCGGAGATCGAGCACGCCAACATCGTGCGGATCTACAACTTCGTCGAGCACCTCGACCAGCGCACCGGCTCCCTCGACGGCTACATCGTCATGGAGTACGTCGGCGGCAAGTCCCTGAAGGAGATCGCCAACGCCCGCCGCACCCCGGAGGGCCGCCGCGACCCGCTGCCGGTGGAGCAGGCCTGCGCCTACGGCATCGAGGCCCTCGAAGCCCTCGGCCATCTGCACAGCCGCCACCTCCTCTACTGCGACTTCAAGGTCGACAACGCCATCCAGTCCGAGGACCAGCTCAAGCTGATCGACATGGGCGCGGTGCGCAGGATGGACGACGAGGAGTCGGCCATCTACGGCACGGTCGGCTACCAGGCGCCGGAGGTCGCCGAGGTCGGCCCGTCGGTCGCCTCCGACCTCTACACGGTCGGCCGCACCCTCGCCGTGCTCACCTTCGACTTCCAGGGCTACACGAACGTCTATGCCGACTCCCTGCCCGACCCGGAGACCATCGACGTCTTCCGCCACTACGAGTCCTTCTACCGGCTCCTGGTCCGCGCCACCGACCCCGACCCGGCCCGCCGCTTCGGCTCCGCCCAGGAGATGGCCGAGCAGCTGACCGGGGTGCTGCGCGAGGTCGTCTCCCTCCAGACCGGCCAGGCCCGGCCCGCGCTGTCGACCCTGTTCGGGCCCGAAGTGAAGGTCACGGACCGGGAGTTGTTCCCCCGGCTGGACGAGAACGTGTCCCGGCTCGGCGCGCGGCAGGTGCGCAGGGCCGCTCCCGCGGCCCCCGCGCTGCCCCCGGCCTCCCTGGTGAAGCCCGTCGACACCCCCGCCGGCGCGCTCGCGCTGCCGGTGCCGCTGGTCGATCCCGGCGACCCCAACGCCGGTTTCCTGGCGGGCCTCATGACCTCCGCGCCCGCCGAGCTGCTCGGCGCCCTCGACACGGCGCCGGCGCAGACCGCGGAGACCCGGCTGCGCCGGATCCGCGCGCTGCTGGAGAGCGGCGAGCGGCACAGCGCGCTGACGAGTCTGACGGAGCTCGAGGCGGAGCGGCCGGACGACTGGCGGGTGGTCTGGTGCCGGGGGCTGGCCGCGCTGGTCACCGGCGACTTCGAGGGCGCCGCGCTCGCCATCGACGCGATCTACGACGCCTTCCCCGGCGAGGCCGCGCCGAAGCTGGCGCTCGGCCTGTGCGCGGAGGTGCTGGGCCAGCTGGACAACGCGGCCGAGTACTACCGGCTGGTGTGGGCGACCGACCCGAGCTTCGTCAGCGCCGCCTTCGGGCTCGCCCGGGTGCGGCTCGCGGCCGGGGACCGGCACGGCGCCGTGCGGACCCTGGAGTCGGTCCCGGAGTCCTCCATCCACTTCACGGCCGCCCGGGTCGCCGCCGTCCGGGCCCGTCTCAGACATCGCACGGCGGGCGCGGGCGACGTACCGTTCCTGGACGACCTGACCGCCGCCGCCGGGCAGGTCGAGGCGCTCGACGCGTACGGACTGGATCCGGCGCGGCGCGAGCAGTTGGCGGCGGAAGTCCTCGGCTCGGCGCTGGACTGGATACTCTCCGGAGGCCAGGGCACCGTGCCGGCCGCCGGCGGGCGGGTGCTGCTGGGCAGCGGTCTGGACGAGCGGGGCCTCCGCTTCGGCCTGGAGCGCGCCTACCGCACGCTGGCCCGGCTGGCGCCCGGCGGCGAGGAGAGGATCGAACTGGTGGAACGGGCCAACCGTTACCGCCCCCGGACGTGGGTGTAGTTGATGTCGCAGATGCCCCAGCAGGCCGCACTGTCGAAGTGCCCGAGCTGCGCGGAGCCCGTGGAGCCGGGTGACCACTTCTGCGGAGCGTGCGGGTACGACCTCTCCGTCGTACCGGCGCCGCCGCAGGACCAGCCGACGCTGGCCATGACCGGCGCCGCCGAGCACGGCACAGACGCGGGGGACGGTGTCGACTGGCCCGCCCCCGAGCCCGAGGGCGCCGGCGCCCCGGACACAGTGCATCTGCCGAGTGATCTGCCGGGCACGGACTCCGGTGACACGCCCCTGCCCGAGCACGGCGCCGAGGAGGCGCGGCCCGGTTCCGGGGTGCGCTTCGACCGGCCCGCCGAGCCCGAGGAGTACCCGTTGCAGGCGCCCGACCCGCGCGTGGCCGCCGAGGCCGCTCCGGAGGAGGAGCCCGCGCAGGTGTGCGTGGCCTGCCGGGCGGGCCGGGTGGACAGCGACGGCTACTGCGAGAACTGCGGGCACGCCCAGCCCCGCGAACGCGACCACGTGGAGCGGGAGTCGGGCCCCATCGCCGCCGTCAGCGACCGCGGTCTGCGCCACCACCGCAACGAGGACGCCTTCTCCGTCGGCCGCACCGCGCTGCCCGACGGCACCCCGGCCGGCGTCGCGATCGTCTGCGACGGCGTCTCCTCGGCCACCCGCCCCGACGACGCCTCGCTGGCCGCCGCCGAGACGGCCGGGGACCTGCTGCTGGCCGCCCTGCCGCGCGGCACGCATCCGCAGGCGGCCATGCACGAGGCGATCGTCGCGGCCGCGCAGGCCGTCGACGCGCTCGCCGAGGAACCGGCCACGGCCCGCGAGCACGCCCCGCACCAGAACGCGCCCGCCTGCACGATCGTCGGCGCGGTGGTCACCCCCGGGCTGCTGGTGGTCGGCTGGGTCGGCGACAGCCGCGCCTACTGGGTGCCGGACGACCGCAGCGCGCCCCCGGCCCGGCTCACCGAGGACGACTCCTGGGCCGCGCAGATGGTCGCCGCCGGGCTGATGAGCGAGGCCGAGGCGTACGCCGACGAGCGCGCCCACGCGATCACCGGGTGGCTCGGCGCTGACGCCTACGAGCTGGAGCCGCACACCGCGTCCTTCAAGCCGGACCGGCCCGGTGTCGTCATCGTGTGCACCGACGGCCTGTGGAACTACGCCGAGACGGCCGGGGAGATGGCCGAGGCCGTGCCCGCGGACGCGGCCGAGCGCCCGCTGCACAGCGCCCGGGTACTGGTCGGCCACGCGCTGGACGGCGGGGGCCACGACAACGTAACAGTGGCCGTCGTACCGTTCCCGGCACCGGCCCAGGGGGCAGGATCGGCCTGAGGCCGCGGGACCGGGGCCACCGGCCTGGGCCACGGACCGGAGGGGACCGGCCGGAGGGGACCGGCCCGTTCACAGCCATCGCCCTGCGTCAGCAGGGCGTTCAAGGGGGATTTGAGTACGTATGGCCAATTTCTCGAAGTCGAACGTGCCGCAGTTCTCCATGGACGTCTACCAGAACGAGTACCTGCCGGAGGGCGGGCGCGAGGTCAACGCCATCGTCACCGTGACCGCGACCGGCGGCGGCACGGTCGGCGGCGCCGCGGCCCCGGCGTACCCGCGAGGCGGCGGCCCGTCCGCCGCCGTGGCGCTCATGGTCGACTGCTCGGGCTCCATGGACTATCCGCCGACCAAGATGCGGGGCGCCCGCGACGCCACGGCCGCCGCGATCGACACCCTGCGCGACGGCACGCACTTCGCGGTGATCGGCGGCACGCATGTCGCGCAGGAGGTCTATCCGGGCGGCGGGCGGCTCGCGGTGGCCGACCGCGCCACCCGCGAGCAGGCCAAGCAGGCGCTGCGCAAGCTGAGCGCGGGCGGCGGTACGGCGATCGGCAGCTGGCTGCGGCTCGCCGACCGGCTGCTGAACTCGGCGGACGTCACGATCCGGCACGGCATCCTGCTCACCGACGGCCGTAACGAGCACGAGTCCCCGCAGGACCTGCGGGCGACCCTGGAGGCCTGTGCCGGACGGTTCACCTGTGACGCGCGGGGCGTGGGCACCGACTGGGAAGTGAAAGAAGTCACAGGGATCGCCTCCGCGCTCCTCGGCGGCGCCGACATCGTCGCCGACCCGGCGGGCCTGACCGCCGACTTCACGCGGATGATGGAGGCGGCGATGGGCAAGGAGGTCGCCGACGTCTGCCTGCGGGTGTGGACGCCGGTCGGCACGACCATCCGGTTCGTCAAGCAAGTCGCGCCCGCCGTCGAGGACTTGACCGCCCGCCGCACCGAGGCGGGCCCGCGCGCCGGGGACTATCCGACCGGCTCCTGGGGCGACGAGTCCCGCGACTACCACCTGTGTGTCGAGGTCCCGGCGGCCGGCCTCGGCCAGGAGATGCTCGCCGCCCGGGTCTCGCTGGTCGCGCCACAAGGGGACAGTTCGGCACAGAACCTCGGGGCACAGGGTCTCGTACGGGCCGTGTGGACCGACGACATGGCGGCCTCCACCTCGATCAACCCCCAAGTCGCCCACTACACCGGGCAGGCCGAACTGGCACACGTCATCCAGAAGGGTCTCGATCTCCGCAAAGCGGGCGATTTCGATGGCGCAACGGCCAAACTGGGACGTGCCGTTCAGCTCGCCAGCGTCTCCGGAAACGCGGATACTGCGAAACTGCTTGCGAAGGTGGTGGACGTGGTCGACGCCGCGACAGGTACTGTGCGGTTGAAGACGAGGGTTGCCGAGGCCGACGAGATGACTCTGGAAACCCGGTCCACAAAGACTGTTCGTGTAAAGAAGTAGCCCTGTCAGACCCGTCAGACCTGTCAGGGAAACAGCCCTGGAAACGTAGGAGAAGGGGAAGCGCCGACATGCCGACCTGCCCGAACGGACACCAGTCGGGTTCCGACGACTGGTGCGAGGTCTGCGGTCACCGCATGGCCGGTGCCGTACCTCCGCCCCCGCCCCCGCCGCCGCCCGCCGGCGGCTACGGCTTCCCGCCGCCGCAGGGCGGCCCGGCCGGCGGCCGGCCGGCGGCCCCGGAGCCCGAGCTGTGCCCGCAGTGCCGTACACCCCGCGAGGGCGGCGCGCCCTTCTGCGAGGAGTGCCGGTGGAACTTCCTCACCAACACGGCCACCTCGTACACCCCGGCCGCCCCGCGCCCGCCCCAGCCCCGCTTCGAGCCGCCGAGCGCGACGTACGGCGGCGGTGACGGGTACGAGTACCAGGGCTCGCGGCCCTCGCAGGTGAACCGGCCCGCCGAGCCGATCCCGTCGTTCGGCAGCGAGCCGTCGGGACCGACGCCGTTCGGCGGCGAGCGCACACCGCCCGGCCCGCCCGCGTTCGGCGGCGGGCAGCTTCCGGGCCAGAGCCAGGGTCCGGGCCAGGGTGCCGGTGGCCCCGGCGGTCCGGCCGCCCCGTCCGGTCCGCCCGGGTTCGGTGCCGGTCCCGGTCAGGTGCCGGGTCAGCGTCACGGCGGCCCCCAGAGCGGCCCCGGCGGCTCGGGGGGTCCGTCCGGTCCGGCCGGTGCTCCCGGTTTCGGCGGCGGTCAGGTGCCCGGGCCCGCCGGCCCGTCCGGCTTCGGTGCCGGCCCGGGTCAGGGCCCCAGTGGTCACGGCGGCCCCGGTGGTCCTGCGGGTGCGCCGTCGTTCGGCGGTGGTCCCTCCGTTCCCGGTGCCCCCACTCCTCCCGGCGGCCCCCAGGGCGCGCCCGGCCCCTCGGGCTTCGGCGCCGACCCCTCGCGTCCGGTGCCCCCGCCGCCCGGTCCGACCCCGCCCGCCGGTCCCGGCGGGGCCCCGCAGGCGTTCCAGCAGTCCGGCCCGCCCGCGCCGCCCGCGTTCCCCGGCGAGACCACCCGCCCCCCGGCCGGCGGCCCGGGCGGCGGCCCCTCCTTCGGCGGCGGTGAGGACGACTGGGTGCTCTCCCCGCCCTCGTCCGCCGGTCCGGGCGGGCCGGGACAGGGCTCGGCGCCCGGCGGTCCCCAGGGCGGCCCCGGCGGCGGCTACGGCTACCCGCAGCCCGGCACCCAGCCGCCCGCGCCCGGCGCCGGCTTCCCGCCGCCCGCCGGTCCGGCGACCTGGACGGCGACCATCGGCCCGGACCGCGAGTACTTCATGGCGATGATGCAGCGCTCGGGCCCCGAGGCCGCGGGGCTCAACCTGCCCGCGTACTCGCCCGAGCAGCAGCGCACGCTCAGCGGCAACCAGGTCACCATCGGCCGCCGCCGGCACTCCACCGGCGACACCCCCGACATCGACCTCGCGGTGCCCCCGGAGGACCCGGGCGTCTCGCACCAGCACGCGGTACTGGTGCAGCAGCCGGACGGCACCTGGGCGGTCGTCGACCAGAACTCGACGAACGGCACCACGGTCAACCTCTCCGAGGAACCGATCCAGCCGTTCGTGCCGGTCCCGTTGCAGGACGGCGACCGGGTGCACGTGGGCGCCTGGACGACGATCACCGTCCGCCGCGGCTGAGCCGGGCGCAGCCGGCCCGCGTCACGGCAGGGGCCAGCCGTACGGCCCCCGCGGGTCGTCCAGCCACGCCCAGGCGCGCTCGGCGCCGACCGTGACGCCGTAGCGCTCACGCCCCGGCATGCCCTCGCGCTCCCACAGCGCGCAGGCCTCCCGCGGCTCCAGGACGCACCGGGTCAGGGCGAGCAGGAAGCGGAACGTGTCCTGCTCGCGGACCCGGCCCGGCAGCCCGGCGAGCGATGCCCCCCGCGGCCGTGCCCACCGCTCGCCGCGCAGCGGTACGAAGAAGGCGGCCGACGGCAGGAAACGGCCCTCGGCGTGGGTGCGGTCCCGGACCGTGAGCATCAGCAGTCCGGTGGCCAGCGGGGTCAGGACACGGGCCCCGGGACGGCACTGGGCGAGCCAGGCGCGCGGGATCGTGGGCAGCGCGCAGGTGGCGATGATCCGGTCGAAGGGGGCGCGTTCGGGTACGCCGCGCGCGCCGTCGCCGGTGGCGACGAACGGACGGTGCCCGGCCGCCGCCAGATGCCGGCGGGCCGACTCGGCGATCTCCGGTTCCAGGTCGATGGTGGTGACGAGGTCGTCGTCGCCGAGCCGGTGGGCCAGCAGGGCCGCGTTGTACCCCGTGCCGGCGCCCACCTCCAGCACCCGGTTCCCGTCCACGACGCGCAGCGCGGCCAGCATCCGGGCCATCAGGGAGGGCCGGCTGCTGGAGGAGACCAGTTCGCCGTCGCGGAGCCGGGTGGCGAGCGGGGCGTCCGCGTAGACGCCGCGCAGCCACTCCTCGCGGGCCCGCGGATCGGGGCTCTCGCCCCAGCGGCGCCGGTGACCGCCGCGTCCGGCGACGTAGTAGTACGGCACGAACAGATGCCGGGGCACGGCGGCGAACGCCGCCCGCCACACCGGGTCCTCGGCGAAGGCCCCGTCGGCGTCGATCTCCCGCACCAGCGCGGCCCGCGCGGCGGCGGCCGGAGCGGCGGTCTCGGTGTCGTACGCGCCCATGCGACCACAGTAGGTGTGGAATGCCCGGGGCGGTCCTAAGCCTTGAGTCCTCGGTCACCGGGTCTGAGACGATGTACGGGTGAATGAGATTCGGCGCGGCACGCTTCAGGAGCAGACCTTCTACGAGCAGGTCGGCGGGGAGGAGACCTTCCGTCGGCTCGTCCACCGTTTCTACGCGGGAGTCGCCGAGGACCCGCAGCTCCGGGCGATGTACCCGGAGGAGGACCTGGGCCCCGCCGAGGAGCGGCTCACGCTGTTCCTGATGCAGTACTGGGGCGGCCCCACGACGTACAGCGAGAACCGCGGCCACCCCCGGCTGCGCATGCGCCACGCGCCGTTCCAGGTGGACCGCGCGGCGCACGACGCGTGGCTGCGGCACATGAGGGTGGCCGTCGACGAGCTCGGGCTGTCCGAGGAGCACGAGCGGACGCTGTGGAACTACCTGACGTACGCCGCCCAGTCCATGGTCAACACCCCGGACTGAGCCCGCTGATCGCGTGGGTTCAGCGGACGCTGACGCCGAGCGGGCCGAGCCCGGTCCTGCGGACGGCGACGGAGCCGTACGGCGTACGCAGCCGCAGCCACGCCCCGGACGAGAACAGCCCGGTGTCGGCGGCCTCGGTGCCCGGCCGCAGGAAGCCCAGGGAGTGGGCGGCGTGCACGGCCCGCACCGGGAGACCGGCCGGGCCGATCTCCCGGGACCAGATGTCCCGCCCGATCCGGTCCAGCTCCGCGCGGGTACGCCCCTCGGGCCCCAACTCCTCGGTACGGGAGCGGAATTCGCCGACCGCGGCGGCGACGGTGGCCCGCAGCGCGTCCGGGGCGGGCAGCCCCGGCTCGGGCCGCCAGCCGCCGCGCGGCGGCAGCACCCCGGCCCACGGCGGACCGGTGACCGCGGCCGGTACGGCGGCGGTGGCCGCGCGCTCGTCCACGGACTCCAGCAGCTCACCGGCGGAGACGGTCACGTCGAGGGTGACCTCCAGCCCGTCCTCGTACGGCTTCGCCAGCCGCACCGCGCGCACGGCCAGCACCTCGAAGGACGGCGGACGGCCGAAGACGGCGAGCGCCGTGCCGGCCGCCTGGAGGCGCACCGCGGCTCCACGGTCGTAGTGGAGCAGCCGGGAGAGGAAGGCGGCGAGGTCCGCCGCCTCCGTCTCGTCGGCGAGGTGCAGCACGTTCATGCCGCGACGGCCTCCCCGCCATCACCGGTCTCGTCCGTGTCGTCCGTGTACTTCTTCAGGAACTCGCGCTCCTGCGGGGTGATCCGGCGCGGAACCTGGTTCTCGAAGTCGAACGGGACGATCACGGTCGAGGCCTGGACGTAGACCGTGTCCGCGTCCTTCACCTCGTAGGCGACGGTGAAGGACGCGGCCCGGATGTGCGTGACCCACAGCTCGATGTCCACCGGCGTGGGCCGGTGGACGAGCTGGCGGCGGTAGTCGATCTCATGGCGTGCCACCACCGACCCGTCCTTCGACTCGGCGTCCCTGCGGGACATGAAGTCGATGCGGGCCTCCTCCAGATAGCGGAGGAAGACGGCGTTGTTGACATGGCCGTAGGCGTCCATGTCAGACCAGCGCAACGGGCAGCGGTAGATGTGCCGCACGACCGATCAGCCCCGGGTCAGCTTCTTGTAGGTGGCGCGGTGCGGACGCGCGGCGTCCGGGCCGAGCCGCTCGACCTTGTTCTTCTCGTACGACTCGAAGTTGCCCTCGAACCAGAACCACTTCGACTCGCCCTCGTACGCGAGGATGTGCGTGGCGACCCGGTCCAGGAACCAGCGGTCGTGGGAGACGACCACGGCGCAGCCGGGGAACTCCAGCAGCGCGTTCTCCAGGGAGGACAGGGTCTCCACGTCGAGGTCGTTGGTGGGCTCGTCGAGGAGCAGCAGGTTGCCGCCCTGCTTCAGGGTCAGCGCCAGGTTGAGCCGGTTGCGCTCACCGCCGGAGAGGACACCGGTCGGCTTCTGCTGGTCCGGGCCCTTGAAGCCGAAGGCCGACACATACGCGCGGCTCGGCATCTCGACCTGGCCGACGTTGATGTAGTCGAGCCCGTCGGACACGACCTCCCACAGCGTCTTCTTGGGGTCGAGGTTCTCGCGGCTCTGGTCGACGTACGAGATCTTGACGGTCTCGCCGACCTTGATGTCGCCGGAGTCCGGGGTCTCGAGTCCCTGGATCATCTTGAACAGCGTGGTCTTGCCGGCGCCGTTCGGGCCGATGACACCGACGATGCCGTTGCGCGGCAGCGTGAAGGAGAGCCCGTCGACGAGGACCTTCTCCCCGAAGGCCTTGTTGAGCTTGTCGACCTCGACGACGATGTTGCCCAGCCGCGGGCCCGGCGGGATCTGGATCTCCTCGAAGTCCAGCTTCCGCATCTTGTCGGCCTCGGCGGCCATCTCCTCGTAGCGCGCGAGGCGGGCCTTGGACTTGGCCTGACGCCCCTTGGCGTTCGACCGCACCCAGTCCAGCTCTTCCTTGAGCCGCTTCTGCCGCTTGGCGTCCTTCTGGCCCTCGACCTTGAGGCGGGTGGCCTTGGTCTCCAGGTACTTGGAGTAGTTGCCCTCGTAGCCGTGCAGGCGGCCGCGGTCGACCTCGCAGATCCAGCCGGCGACGTTGTCGAGGAAGTACCGGTCGTGGGTGACGGCCACGACGGTGCCCTCGTACTTGGCGAGGTGCTGCTCCAGCCAGTTCACGGACTCGGCGTCGAGGTGGTTGGTGGGCTCGTCGAGGAGCAGCAGGTCGGGCTGCTCCAGCAACAGCTTGCAGAGCGCGACGCGGCGCTTCTCACCACCGGAGAGGTTGGTGACGGGCCAGTCGCCGGGCGGGCAGCCCAGCGCGTCCATGGCCTGCTCGAGCTGGGCGTCGAGGTCCCAGGCATTGGCGTGGTCGAGCTCCTCCTGGAGCTTGCCCATCTCGTCCATGAGGGCGTCGGTGTACTCGACCGCCATCTGCTCGGCGATCTCGTTGAACCGGTCGAGCTTGCCCTTGACCTCGGCGACACCGTCCTGGACGTTCTCCAGGACCGTCTTCCCCTCGTCGAGCGGGGGCTCCTGGAGCAGGATGCCGACGCTGTAGCCCGGCGACAGGAAGGCGTCGCCGTTGGAGGGCTGCTCCAGCCCGGCCATGATCTTCAGCACGGTCGACTTACCGGCACCGTTCGGACCGACGACGCCGATCTTCGCCCCCGGCAGGAAGTTCAGGGTGACATCATCGAGGATCACCTTGTCGCCGTGCGCCTTGCGCGCCTTGCGCATGGTGTAAATGAACTCAGCCAAGAGAAACCGTCCGGCAGCTTGAAATCTGGCAGTGGGCAGATACACCCCATCTTGCCTGACTGCCAGCCCTGGGTGTTAACCCGTTTGGTCCGGGCCGTCTGACCTGGGGTTTCTGTGGTGGCGACTGTAGCTCGTCTGTCACTGTCGGTCGCTGCCGAGTGCCCTCGGGCACCCTCGCACGGCCCAGGGACGGCCCGGGAAGTCGGGTCCCCTCGCTGCTCCGCAGGGCTATCGTGCCGCTGTGACCGACGCTGCGGAGCGCTCCATCCTCTTCCTCGACGTCGACGGCCCACTCATCCCGTTCGGGGCGTCGTACGCCTCCTCGACGTCGGTCGACCAGGGGAACCCGCTGCTTAATCGGCTCGATCCCGGGATCGGACCGCGTCTGCTGGCCTTGGGTTGTCGTCTCGCTTGGGCCACGACGTGGATGGAGGAAGCGAACGAAGTCGTCGCCCCGCGCCTCGGACTGCCGAAGCTGCCTGTGGTGGAGTGGCCGGACACCGGCGCCGACGAGGGACCGCGCGGCCTGCACTGGAAGACTCGCCCCTTGGTCGAGTGGGCGGACGGTCGACCGTTCATCTGGGTCGACGACGAGATCAGCGCCATGGATCGCGTCTGGGTCGCTGCTCAGCACCCTGGGCCGTCGCTGCTTCATCGTGTCGACCCGGCCAAAGGACTCGTAGAAGCCGACTTCTCCGCGCTCGCCGAGTGGCTCGCTGGCGAGGGCGCCGGCTAACGGTTGATCGGGATCTCGTACACGATCTCGCAGTGAGCAGCGGGCACCACGATGTCCGCCGTCTCAACGGGCCGTCCCTGATCGCTGTAGTACGTCCGCCGGATGTGCGTGACGAGCGCGGCCTTCTGGATGCCGAGTATCGACGCCTCCTCGGCGGTCGCCTGCCGCGGCTCGGGCTGCTCCACGGCGTGGCTGACGGTGACACCGATCGCATCCATGCGGTTCACGACACCCGCCCCGGCGTGCGGCCCACCCTCGGGGAGGACGACAAGCGTGCCGGCGGTGAGGTCGTACGGCTCCCAACTCGTCGACAGCTGCACGGGCCTCCCGTCGGCGAGGAACTCGTACGTCGTCCGTACGCACAGGTCGCCTTCGACGATCCCGAGCCGCACCGCGATGTCCGCCGGCGCCGGGACCTTGGCATCGGTCCGACTCTCCCAATCGCCTTGCTTGCCCACGGCCTTCATATCGGCGCGGAACGGCGATCCACTGGGCTGCTCCCGGGCTGACGACCGCACGACCCGGACCCGCTGACGGGGCTCGGCGACGTACGTGCCCGATCCGGCCCGCCCCTCCAACACACCCTGTGAGATCAGCAGTTCCTGCGCCCGTCGGACCACGTTCTCGCCCACGCCGCACTCCTGGCCGATCTGAGCGCGGGAGGGCAGACGGTCCCCCGGCTCCCATACGTGCTCCGCGATCCGCCGCCTGAGTTCGTCGGCGATACGGAGATAGGGCGGCTGCTCAGGCATATGGAAAATCTAGTCCACTAGCTCTAACCTAGTTAACTAGCTTCACTGAAAGTGATTCGCCGGTGACGGAGGCTGCCCTGTGCCCGCTTCGGGAGTTAGCGCGGCGGCCATCGCTGCCCGGCTGTCCGCCGTCGGGCTCGTCGCGCGGGTGGAGGAGCACGACCGGTACGCGTCGGTCGAAGCGGAGGTGCCGGACTCGCTCTCCGCCGATTTATGGCGGGAGGTCCTGGAAGCAGTGGCAGAAGCCGATCGGTTCGGCCTCGTCGCCACCAGCCTGAACGGCCGCACCCTCTGGGCGGTCGTACGCAAAGCGGTCCCCACGACGGGCGATGTCGGGGGACCTGCCATCAGCGATAGGAGCTGAGTAGCGTGCTCAACCGTATCCGCCGTGCCGTCTCGCTCACCAGAGCGCGGTACGCCCCAAGGGGCAAGCACCGCCGCCCCTTAACGCCCTCCCAGCCGACGGCTGCCTCCGCCTTCCCTGCGTCCACTGATGCGTCGACGGTCTTCCTGGGGCGGACTTCCAACACCGCGAACCACCGATACCAGCTCGCAGGAGAGGACAACGCGCTCGTCCGCCCGTACCTGCTGGCTTGGGAGGGACGAGTACGGCCGCGCCCTGTGGTCATCGCTTCCCATCTGCCTGCTGAGGCCTGGTCGGCCCTGGCGGAGGTCCACTGATGCCTTCCCGCCAACAGCCCCGCATCCAGGATGCCTCGACCGACTCCTACCGATCGACCGCCTGCCGGATCGGCACGCACCCCGCTTGCGCGGAGTCCTCCCCCGCCTCGGCACCGGTCAACGTACCGGTGATCTACGAGGCGTGCGGCTGCCCATGCCACTCGACGAATGGCCAGTCCACGCCCAGTGAGGTGGAACGGTGAACGCCCCCCTCCCCGGCGGCGCGCTGGCATCCAACATCGAGGTCACCGCGAACACCGTTCAGCGCGGCGACATCATCCAGGTCGGCGGTCGGGCATGCCGCGTGGGCAACCTCTTCCAACTGCCCAACGGTGCCAAGCAGCTCTTCTTCGAGTCGGGTGAGCTGCTGACCATACACACGCGAACCCGGCTCACCGCGGTACGGATGATGAGAAGGCGGTGATCGGGTCCATGGCCTCACGCCATCACGACATCGCTGACGACCTCCGGCACCAGATCACGGCCGGTCGTATCGAGCCAGGCGAACGCCTTCCGTCCGAGTCCGGACTGGCCGGCCAATACAAGGTCAGTACGGCGACCCTGCGGCGCGCCCTCGGGGTACTTCAGAGCGAGGGACTCGTCGAGAAAATCCACGGCAAGGGCAACTTCATTCGCCGCCCCCTCCGCAAGATCACCTATGTCGGCGGATGGGGCACGCTGGACCCCCGGACTGCTGCCGACGCAGACCTGCGCGTCACGATCCGGACCACCGCGATCGGCGCGCGCGGAGATCTGACAGCCCTGTTGCGGGTCCCAATCGGCAGCCCACTGACCGAATTCCTTTGCCTCAGCTATGAGGGAGACTCCCCGCACAGCCTGGCCCGCATCTACGTCCCGCACGACCTGGCGTCGCCCGCGGTGCTCGGCGACAGATTCACACGCGGGCGGGCGGAAGCAAGCTTCCCTGTGCTGAACCCTCCGCCGGCAGAAGTCCGGGAGACGGTCTCCGCTCGCCTCCCGACACCAGATGAGGCGTCAACCCTCCGGATCAACTCAGCCTCGGCGGTCCTCGCGATCACACGCGTTGCAGCCGACACGGCCGGGCGAGCCGTCGAAGCCGCGCTTCTCGTGTTCCCAGGGGATCGCGTCGACGCGGTCTTCACCACCCACCACGTGATCGATGAGAGAAGGACGCAAGGATGACGGCACGAAACGAACTGCGTCTTCTGCCGTGGTCAGGGAGGGAGGGCAAACCCTGCTACCTCAGCACCGATGACAGAGCCGGCCATATGTCCCGCCTGGCGGACAACGTCGAGGCAGTGCAACTCGGCATGGCGGCTGGTCTGTTGGACCAGGCCTCAAAAACCCTCGGCAACACAAACTCGACCCCGGAGGATGTGCGCCTCTTGGCGGACAAGCTGACCGGATCTCTGCGAGACGTGCTCCGCGTAGCGATCAGCCGCGGTCACCTCCTGACAGCGAGCGAACCTCACTGTTTCTAAAGGGGACGGTGGGCGACGACGGCTGACGGTTGCAGCATTCTCGTCAGCGCTCGCAGGGAGAGAAGCCCGGGCAACGCCCCCGGCTTCTCTCCCTGTCGTGTCGCCTACTGGTCGTGATCGACACGCCGCGGTCACATGCGCCGATAGGACTCGGTTCGGACTGGCGAGACCAGTAGCGCGCACGGATACCTCCGGTGATCGGTGAATTGGCATTCGCATTAGCGCTGTTGATGCAGATACTGCGCTTGCCGTACTGGGCCTTAGGCGGTGGCGTCGGCCTGCTGGGGGCCCGATCGGGGCAGCTCACCACTGAGGGCAGGCCCCCACGGTGGGCTCCGCGACGCCTATGGTTCTGACCGCCGAGCGACCGGTGTAGGCGATTTAAAAAAACGGTCACCTGCGGTCACTTTCGACCACATATTAAACACTTACAGTCGACCATTGCTAACTTATCTTGCGAATTAAGAACTTATTTTCCGCTACGGGCTACTATTCCCTACAGTTCACTTGTTGCCACACCAACCAAGCGCGTGGCTGATCCCATGGGGGGATTCTCGTGAGCATTTCCGTCGACCCTCTACGCCTCTCCAAGCCGCAGGACTCCAGCACCTATCTCGCCATCAAGACGCCTCAGGGCGGTCGCACCGTCTACAGCGTGCGCGTCCCTCTCCTCGACCTCCCGACCATCCTTCCGGTCCCCGACCCGAACAACGTCGACAAGGACAATCGCAAGGTCGACCGCCTCCATGCCAAGCACTTCGGCGAGTACCTCGACACCAAGCAGGACTGGGTCGCCCCTGCCCTCCTGGCTCGGGACGGCGGCGGCTGCACCTTCGAGAAGGTGGACGACCAGGGTGCCGTCGGCTACCTCACCGTCCCCTGGGCGATCGGCGGCATCTCCTCTCTGCGGACCATCGACGGCCAGCATCGTGTGCTCGGCGTCGCCATCGAGAAGCAGCGCATCACCGACGCCATCTCCGCCGTCGACCGCGAGATGGCCCGCAAGGTCAGCCCGGAAAAGACAACGAAGCTCGAGGCCGAACGCGAGAAGCTCATCGGCCAGATGAACCGTTTGAAGGCCGAGTACGTCGGCCTGGACATCTACGTCGAGCCGGATCCGATCAAGTCCCAGCAAATGTTCGTCGACGTCGCCGACAACGCCAAGGGCATCAGCAGCGCCGTCCGAGCTCGCTTCGACAGCTACAAGGTCGCCAACCGCACCCTGTCCGATGTCATCGACCACCCGCTGCTGAAGGGACGAGTTGACGCGGAGCAGGACCGAATGACGCTCAAGAACCCCAACTTCATGGGCGCCAAGCACGTCGCTGACATCACGCGCGCTGTCATCGCCGGCGCCGGCGGTCGAATCAGCAAGAAGGCTGAACAGACCCTCACCGACGGCGAGGTGATCGAGCAAGTCAAGGACTTCCTTGACGTCCTTTCCAACGCCTTCACCGATCTCGCCGCCCTCACCGAGGACGATCCCGAGGCGGAGCGTCAGCCGGGTGACCTCACCATGGCCCAGGAGGTACGCCGTACGTCGCTCCTCGGCTCGGTGGGCATGCTCCGCGTTCTCGGCGGCGTGTTCCGCGAGCTGCGAGCGGGCGACAACCCGGTCGAGCTCGACGACATCACCGCCTTCTTCAAGCGTCTTGACCCGCACATGGCCGCACCGGTCACCGAGACCAGCATCTGGCGCACCACTGCGGCGAACGATGACTTCGAGCCGAACGCCGCCGCACCGATCATGCGGACCCAAAACATCGTCCACCTCGTCGGCGTCATCACCACCTGGTACAAGAAGGCCCCCACAGCCCTGTAATCGCAACGGCACTACGAGGAAGGCGTTCACGTTGTCGTCGGATCAGACGCGCTTCTGTATGTAACGGGGGCGGGATACCAGCTCGAAATCCGCGGCGGTTGCTGTACTCCACTGCTGTACGCACGACAGAGGCCCATTCACGACCATGCGAATGGGCCTCTGTTGTTGGTGGTCCCGGCGGCATCGAACATGGCCGTTCACCTGGGTTCATGGGCGGCCGCTCGTGAGGTGGCGAGCGCCGTAGGTCTCGTCTGAACGGCCGTGAACGGCGCTGAATGAGACGGAAACTGAGACGGACCCGCGCGTAACCCGGGTGACGGTGGGCTGCGATCGGCGCTACCGTGCGGCGGTGATCAGCAATGAGGGCGTACGTCTGGGCGCAGAGGCCGCACGGCGCTTGGCGCAGACAGGGCTCTATGAGTTCGAGTCAGGACTGACGGATGTCGAGTTCGAGCGCATCGAGCAGGAGTTCGGGTTCGAGTTCGCGGACGATCACCGCGCGTTCCTTGCGGCGGGCCTTCCAGTCAACGTGCCTCCCGAGGAGGGGCAGACCTGGTCCAAGCCCTGGCCCGAGTGGCGCAGCGGCGATCCGGAAAGGTTGCGCGATCAGCTCGGCTGGCCGGTCGAGGGCGTTCTCTTCGACGTCGAGCGCAACGCATTCTGGTACGAGGCATGGGGTGAGCGTCCGGCTGATGCCGCGGCTGCCCTGGCCACTGCACAGCGTCGTCTTCCAGATGTGCCGCTGCTTGTGCCGGTGTACGGCCACCGGTACCTTCCTGCCGGCCGGGGAAGCTTCGGGCATCCGGTGCTCTCGGTGTGGCAGACCGACATCATCTACTACGGGCTGGACCTGGTCGACTACATGCACCAGGAGTTCGACGAGGCACGAAGCGATGTCGACGAGACCTGGGGCCCGAGAGCAACAGTCCCCTTCTGGCGCGACCTTCTCTGAGACCTGCGGGTGCCCTTAGCTTGGGAAGCTAAGGGCACCTCGGGCTTGCTCCGGTGCTGACCTGCGGGGGAGCAGCGTCGGGGCCTAGTAGGCGGTCGACTGGTTCCCCGGTGTTCCCCGCGGTTCCCCGTACGATCTGGCATGCTTCTGGCACGGTCGTACCGTAGAGAATCTCGTGTGCGCCCTCCTCGGAACTGGCTACGATCTCTGCATGTCTAGCACTCGTGGGACCATCGATGCGGACATGTTCCTTGCATCGTCGCGGCGTTGGATGCATGAAGCCATGCGGCATGCCGCCGCCGAGCCACCTGCATACGACCTTGCTGTTCACCATGCACAAGTTGCCGCAGAGCACCTTCTTAAAGGCTTTCTATTCAGCGTGGAGCCCGCAATCATCGCAGATAACACAACAATGTTGCTGCATCTGACAGGGGCGATTCACCAGCGAACACAGCATGCCGCAGAGCGCCGGCTGGAGAACGGCGCATCGATTAGTGCAAGAGATGCCCTTGAGCTCGCGCGAGAGTTTACAAAGCGTCTCGACCGTGTCAGTAACCAACGTTGGGCGGCTGCTCTAAGTGCACGCAATGGCGTAGCCCATCTCGGCATCGTTGATGCTTCCATGGCCGAGAGTAATATCGTTACGTGCTTCGATGTCGTGGATGCGCTCCTGAAGGAGCTTGGGGAGTCACACGAAGCCTATTGGGGTACTTGGGCTGGTGTCCGCGAGAGTCTCGGGAAAGCGCATCTCGATGATGTCACCCGACGCATGCGTGTACGGCTTGCGAAAGCGCGCGCTTATATTGCGGAAAAATATGGGGAACTAAATTCCTCTATTCCGCCAGGGCCAATCCTGTGGAGCTATCGAGGGATGTTCGGTCCCGGGAGGTCCGGGTTCGAGGTGCCATGCCCGGTCGAGGGGCACTCTGGGATGCTGGTTGGATACTCCACAGCCAGGGATGAACGCGGGGTCAATATATTCGTGGCGCACTCATTTTTCTGTCAGGTCTGTGGACTTAAGGCGGATGTAGATGAATTCGAACCGCTTGGTATCCCGGAAAGTCTCGATATAGGTGAGAAAGGGCCGGTCGCCCCTCCTGTGGACCGTGACCCAATCGAATGGCAAGATTACTTGGCATCTGAGAGGGAGTCCGAAAAGATCACTCTCCAGCAGGAGATTGCTGAAGGCCGATGGTGCGGTTTTCCTGGGATCGAATGCCCGTGCGATCGAGGTGAGCCCAGGCCGACTTTGTGTCATCAATACCAATAAGTCAGGCGTGACTACTTAGTAAGAATTGTGATCCAGTCAACTGCCCGATTCCCTGCACTCAGGTAAGCGTAAACCGTACGTTGCCGTTCTCGGGAAGTCACATCGAGAAGGCGCCGAGTCATCGAACCAGTATGGATAAGCCTATTGCGCTCGCGATACATCTCTTCGATAAGCGCAAATCCGGAGGGATCTTCTTGCTTAAAAGACCTCTGCGAGAAATGGCTCGGCGCTTGATCGTAGAATTTCGAAGCAAAACTTCCTTGAAGACCCTTCTCGAAGGATGCAGTCTGACTGCCAGTATTGCGGCTGATATAGGTCTTGGCGGCAACCTCGCAAGCTGACGCGATTGCCAGGATGGCCTCACGAAGAGTCAACGCTTCTACGGCCTCCTCGGCATCTAGGAGCATGGCGATAGGTAGCGACGCATTCCCAAGGCGAAGTGAATCTTCGATCATAGCGATGGGAATTGAGCCAGTCTCGGGCGCGCGGAGCGCTCCTGGGGAAGCCATTCCGTTGACGCCGGCGAACACTGGAATCGGTGCACCAGTGTTCGCATCAAATGCCGAAATGGTCCAGGGCGTGAGAAGGTAGTACTGACCATCTTGTGGCCGCCATGCGCGCCTAACTCGCGGGACCCATGCCGCATGCGCCGCAATCCTAATGTGTTCGATGAAGAAGTTAACGGCCTCAACAGCTCGATCTTGAGTAAGTTCCAGGTCGAACGGGATATTGTCGGAGCCTGAAGGCGCTTGCTCTTCCCACCGCAAGGTTACCTGAATGCGATCGATTACCGTGTCAGCGACTGTCTTTCGAATTGACCCGCCAGGAATGCCGACAGGGGTCAGAGTCAGTGACATGCCAGACAGGGACCTGTCGATTTCTTCAGGGAACAATTCCTGCGTCGACGGATCCCAGGGGAGTACATGTGCGCTGAATTCTGGCGCGTTTAGGCTAACTCCTTTCCAAGGTGACCAAGTTGTGTCACGCGGAAACCGCGTTTCGAAATAGAACTGCATAATTGCGGCTATTTTCAAGTCATCCCCCAGGTGTGGCATCTCGAATTGAGGTATTCTGGATCGGCTCCATTAGTGTAATCCTCGACCTCGCGATGTTCGGGGACGACCACTGTAGCTTTCGTTCCAAGGTCGGCGGAGCGATTTTGGCCTGGAGCTGCTTTGGCGCGAGTGATCATGGCCCCGTAAGCTTGCGGCGCGTCGGGCATGTGGTGGACCTGCCCGGTAAAGCACGACGTTGGGGCCATGATCTTCGAGGCTCGCGCCAAAGTGGCTGGCTAAAATCGCGGAGCCGACCGCCCCAGCCACGACGTACCCCTTCTACGGCAAGCGGCTGACTGCTGTGCGCGCGGCACGGGCGCCGGCCGGGCTGGAGCGGGGCGGAGACAGGAGCGCAGGCCCGGCCGGGGGCCGGGCCGCGCGCGGTGAGCGGAGCGAGCCGCCTTGATGAAGGAGAGAAGGTTTTATCCCGCTGGGATGAGGCGCTTGCCGTCGTGGCTGCGTACGTGGGGGCCGTTGCCGTCCAGGGCGTCCAGGAGTCTGACCGCGAAGACCTCGGCCATGCGCTCGCTGACCTCGTCGGGCGTGAGCCAGGAGACGGCTGTGGACTCGGTTGAGGTGCGTTCGGTGCCGCCGGAGGGTTTGCAGCGGAAGACCAGGGCCACGATGCCGCGGGTCAAGTTCTTGTAGACGCCGGTCAGTTCGTCGACCTCGATGTGGATGCCTGTCTCCTCCAGGACCTCGCGGGCTACGCCGGCCTCGGGGGTCTCGTTGAGTTCGAGGATGCCACCGGGGAGTTCCCAGGTGCCGTTGTCGGCTCGGCGGATCGCCAGGAGGCGGCCGTCCTCGCGCACTACTACTCCGGCTACGGATACGGAGTGCAGGGGGGACGGTGGCGCTTCCTGTGCTTGACTCATGTAGAGGAGCATAGGAGGCAGAGAAGGACTATGGGAACTGCGGCTGGAGGGGTCGGATCCGGGCCTCGGTACGTGCAGATCGCGGACGAGATCGTGCAGCAGATCCGGGCGGGGGTTCTCAAGCCTGGTGACATGGTGCCGAGTGAGTCTGAGCTGGTGGACCGCTATGGCGTGTCCGGCGGAACGATTCGTAAGGCCATGGTCGAGGTGCGGGCGAGTGGGCTGGTCGAGACCCGGCACGGCAAGGGCTCGATCGTGAAGAGCCGGCCTCCGGTGCGGCACCGATCCTCTGATCGTTTCCGGCGTTCGCTCCGGCAGGGTGGGCAGGCGGCCTACCTCGCGGAGTCCGCGCAGTCCGGTGCGGCTGCCAAGGTCAGCGTTCTCTACATCGGGCCCATGGAGGCGCCCGAGGATGCCGCCCAGCGCCTGGGCGTCCCGGTCGGTGCGCAGGTGCTGGCCCGCCGGCGCCTCTACTTCCGTAATGGCACCCCGGTCGAGACGGCGACGTCGTACCTGCCGTGGGGCGTCGTGAAGGAGATTCCGGAGCTGTTCGCCGAGAACCCCGGCGGCGGTGGCATCTACGCCCGACTCGAAGACCACGGGCATGAGTTCGTGGAGTTCGTCGAGACGTTGCAGGCGCGGCCGGCCTCGAAGGCGGAGGCCTCGGAGCTGGCGCTGAGTCCGGGTGCGCCGGTGGTTCATCTGATCCGGGAGGCCCGTACGACCGAGGGTCTCGTGGTCGAGGTGTGCGACACGCTCATGGCCGCTGACCAGTTCGTTTTCGAGTACAGGATCCCCGCCTCCGACTGACGCCCGCTCAACTTCCTGCAACCCGTCGCGAGTTCTTCTTCGCGGCGGGTTGACTCATGTACAGGAGTGAGGCACTCTTCTTCATGTCACTCATATACATGAGTGACGGAGTCCAGCATCTATAGAGGAGTGATCTCTGTGCGTCAGATTCCCGTCGACACCGCCGGCGCGGTCGTGATGGTCGCCAAGTCCCCGCAGGTCAAGGTCCGTGACCGCCGTACAGGCGAGATCGCCACCGACACCGAGACCGGGGCGAAGCTGATGACGGTCGACGTGATGTTCGCGGCGAACGAGGAGGTGGAGATCCTCTCCATCACCGTCCCGGAGCCCGGCATCACCGGCGAGCTGGCCATGGGCACGCCGGTCGCGCTCACCGGCCTGATCGCTCGGCCCTGGGAGAACGACTTCAACGGCCAGAAGCGGCACGGCATCGCGTTCCGCGCGGTCGCGGTCACCTCGCTCGCCGACGCCGCCGCAGGGCCCAAGGCGGCCTGATCATGACCGGTTTCACGGTCGCCCTGGTGCTGGTCGTCGTCGCCGTGGGTCTCCTGCGGTGGCGGCGTCCCGCCTGGTACTGGTTGACCTTCGGGGTCACGCTGGCCGTCGTGCGGGTCCTGGTCCGGTACCGCTCCGTCATGGACGCGTGCGGGTTAACCGTGCCGCCCCCGCGGTGGCGACTCGCTCTCGCCCGTGCCACCAACCGGCCGATACCGGAGCCCCGTGCCCCGCGCATCCTGCGGCTGCGCCCGACTCGTACCGGCCTGGTCCTGCGGCTCAAGCTCCGCCCCGGACAGGACGCCTTCGATGTCGCCGCCGCCTCGGACCGGCTCCGGCACTCGTTCTCGATGTACGGCGTGACCTCGCGAGAGCTGCGCTCGGGTGTCGTAGAGGTGCGGATGACCGGCTACGACGTGCTCAAGCGGGTGCAGATGCCGGCCAAGACCGACACCCGGCCGATGCGGGTACCGGTCGCCCTGCGGCAGGACGGCTCGGTGCACTACCGCGACTACCGGGCGATACCCCACGCGCTCACCCTCGGGGCCACGGAGTCCGGCAAGTCCGTCTACCAGCGCAACCTGGTCGCCGGGCTCGCGCCGATGGACGTCGCCCTTGTCGGCATCGACTGCAAGCAGGGGGTTGAACTGTTCCCGCTGGCCCGCCGGTTCTCCGCGCTGGCCGACGATCCCGACACCGCCGCCGAAGTGCTCGACGCGCTCGTGGTCCGGATGGAGCGCACCTATCAGGTCATCCGGGCTCAGCAGCGGATCACCGCCGACGTGCCGGACGCGGAGATCGCCGCCGACATCTGGGACCTGCCCGATCACCTACGTCCGGTCCCGGTCGTGGTCCTGGTCGACGAGGTCGCCGAACTCGCCCTGTACGCCAACAAGGAGGAGGAGAAGCGCCGGGACCGCATCATCACCGCCCTGGTCCGCCTCGCCCAGCTCGGCCGCGCGGCCGGCATCTACCTCGAAATCTGCGGGCAGCGCTTCGGCTCCGAACTCGGCAAGGGCATCACCATGCTCCGCGCCCAGCTCACCGGCCGCACCGCCCACCGCGTCAACGACGAGTCATCCGCCAACATGGCCTTCGGCGACATCGCCCCGGACGCCGTCCTCGCAGCCATCCAGATCCCGGCCGAAATGCGGGGACTCGCCATCTCGGGCGACTCCTCTGGAGGGTGGCACCGCATCCGTGCTCCGCACACCTCGCTCCGCCAGGCCGTGAACATCTGCAACCGGCACGCCGACCGGACCCCGGACCTGCCCGAGCTGGCTCCGTTCCGGCCGGTCCTCTCCGCCACGGCTGCCGCTCCCGTGTCGCTGGCCAAGGCTTCCTCAGCCGCCGTCTGACCTCTCTCGGATCCCCACCGGTCGGCGCGACCGCCTTCGCGCCAGGTCCCTACCCCCGCCATGCCCAAGGAAGGGAGACCCCGCCGTGTGCCCGAACTGCGAGGACTTCGCTCGAACCGTGCTCCTGCTCGGCCAACTCGCCTTGTACGCCGACATGGCCGGCGCCGACCTCGACTTCGTGGAAGCCGTCAGCGCGTCCCTCGCCGTCTCGCTGCCCGAGCCGCCGCCCGGCACGTTCCCGGATGACTACGACCCCGACGGCGGCCCCGCCTACCCCGGTGACTCCTGATGGGTGCCCGTCACGGCCTCCGCGTCGACGCGGTCTTGGTTCAGGCCGTCATCGCCGGTGCCCTGTCCTTCGCTCACCTGCATGACCTGGCCTCCGCTGCCGGTCAGAACGGGTGGAAGGCCTGGGCCTACCCGGTCAGTGTCGACCTGCTCATGGTCGCGGCTTGGCGGCGGCTGCGCAGTGAGGGACCGTCCCGGCTGGCCTGGTGCTGGTTCGTCGTCGCGCTGTTCGCCTCGCTCGGCGCCAACGTCGCCACGGCCGGGTTCCTCGACCTGGCCGACCCGCCCGCCCTGCTCCGCCTCGGCATCGCCGGATGGCCCGCGCTCGCCTTCCTCGGCGGGACCCTCCTCGCGCACTCGTCGGCTGCGGAGTCGGGGCCGGTACCGCCGGCATCTGTCGCGGACGCGGAAGAGGTCGTGGCTCCGGTCGAGCAACCAGTCCAGGACGCCGAACGCGCATCGGCAACTGAGCCGGTGCCCGAGTCTGACGCAGCCCCCGCATCTCCGGCCCCGGCTCCCGCTCCTCCGGTCCCCGCCGTACTGATCGACCACGCCCGCAAGGTCGCCGACGAGTACCGCACCCGCACCGGATCCCCGATCGACCCCGACACCTTGCGCTCCCGCCTCGGCGTCCCGCCCCACCTCGCCGACGCCATCGCCGCCCACCTCGCCTGACCAGCACGAGAGGAAGACCGGTGACCCATGACCCGGCCGACCTGACCGCCTCCGACTACCTCGACGGCGCCCGCGAGATGGCCGCCGCCAACCGGCCCTTCCTCGCTCACCTGCTCGCCGAGGAAGCCGCCCAGCGCACCGCTGACCCGGCCACCGCCGCCGGTATCCGCGCCAGCTTCCCCGCCCCGGCCACGACCCGAGAGGAGACCGACTGACATGCCCGCCCGCGACCACTTCCACTCCGTGATGCGCATCGGCCCGGTGCAGATCGGCACGCACCGCGACCGCCACGGCCGGACCAAGCACGCCGCCGTGTGCACCTCCGACGGCTGCGGCTGGTCCGCCGACTACTCCAGCCAGTCCGCCGCGCAGCTCGCCGCCCGCACGCACCGCTGCCGCATCCGCTAGGAGGTCACCGCCATGCAGGTCCCGCTCTGGTTCGCGCTGCTCGTCGTCGGCTACCTCGGCGTCAAGCTCATCCGCCCGCCCGCCTGGCTCATCGCCGTACTCCTGCTCGGCGGCTTCCTCCTCGCCGACAGCGTCCTCGCCCCGGCCATCAACGCCCTCGTCAAGTAGCCCGCCCGCGAGAGGAGACCACCCATGTTCCGCCCGAAGATCCCCACCATGCCCATGCCGACGGGCCTCACCACCCCTCCCGCCGTCATCGAGCCGACCGCCGTCACCCGGCACACAGAGACTCCGCCGGCCGCCACGCCTACTCCGGCGCCGTCCCGGCCCACGGTCCAGCTCACCCCTGGCACCGCCCTCGCCCTCGTCGGCGGCGGCACGGCCGTCGTCCTGGTCCTCGGCGCCGTCCTGGTCTCGCTACTCCTGGCGGTCGCCATCACCGGCGCCTCGGTCGCCGTCTGCGCGGTCGTCCTGCGCTCCCTGCTCGCCTCCGACGCCAAGCGCCGCTGACCGGCACCCGGGCGGCCTCGATACCGCCAAGCATCCGCCGCCCGGGCGCCGTCCCTATCCGATCTCGCAACCGGAAGGAACCCCCAGCATGGCCCACCGCGCCTCACCCGCGACACCGAGTGCGCCCATGCCCGACACATTGCTCGACCCGATCACCCTCGGGGACGTGCTCCGGGTGGCCTCGGCCTCCGACTACGCCCGCTGGGAGGACCAGATCCGCCGCACCGGCGGCTGCTCCGACCCGATCCACCTCACCGGCTGGGTCCTCCACAAGGACAAGACCAGCGGCGAGACCCTGCACCACTACTCCACCGAGACCGAGCCGGGCGGACGCCTCCGCCTCGCCTGCGGCAACCGTCGCGCCTCCCGCTGCCCGTCCTGCGCCTGGACCTACGCGGGCGACACGTACCACCTGATCCGCGCCGGCCTGGCCGGAGACGACCGCCGCGACGTCCCCGCCACCGTCCGCGATCACCCCCGCGTCTTCGCCACCCTCACGGCCCCCTCGTTCGGCCCGGTCCACAACCGCCCCGACCACGGCTCCTGCCGCTGCGGCACCCCGCACGCCCCCGACGCCCCGGAACTGGGCACCGCCCTCGACCCGGACACCTACGACTACGCAGGCGCCGTGCTGTTCAACAACCACGCCGGTCAGCTCTGGCAGCGCTTCACCACGCGACTCCGCCGCGAAATCGCCGCCCGCGCCGGCCTGCCCCGCCGGGAACTCGCCGAACACCTTCGAGTCTCGTATGGCAAGGTCGCCGAGTTCCAGAAGCGCGGGGCGCTGCACTTCCATGCCCTCGTACGCCTCGACGGCCCGGAGGGGCCCGGGACACCCCCGCCCGCCTGGGCCACGGTCGACCTCCTCACCGACGCCGTACGTGCCGCCGCAGCCCACTCGTACACGTCCGTCTCGGTCCCCGCTGCCGGTGACGAGCCCACCCGTACCTTCCGCTGGGGCCGACAGCTCGACGTCCGCCCGGTCAAGGCCTTCGGCGACGGCTCCGACATCACGGAACAGGCCGTCGCCTCGTACGTGGCCAAGTACGCCACCAAAGCCGCAGAGAACACTGGCACCCTGGACCGCCGCATCGGCGAACTCGCCGAACTCGACCGCCACCAGGTCCCCGACCACACCCGACGACTCATCACCGAGTGCCGCGACCTGGACAGCCTGTACCCGGACCGGCGCCTCTGGGCCTGGGCGCACATGCTCGGCTTCCGCGGGCACTTCTCGTCCAAGTCGCGCACCTACTCCACCACCCTCGGCGCCCTCCGTCAGGAACGCGCCGACTACCGCGCCGCCCAGGAAGCATCCGCCCTCGGCCTCGACGACCGCGAGCCGGACACCGTCCTCGTCCTGGCCGACTGGCAGTACGCCGGCCACGGCCACACGCCGGGTGAGGCCGCTCTCGCCGCGACCATCGCCCGCGACCTCCAGACCAACCGCGAGACCGCCCGCGACGCCTTTGCCGACCAGCTGAACGCCGAAAGGGAGTGCTGACCATGGCCGCAGAGCTTCCGAACCGGTTCCTGACCCCCGATGACCTGGTCGAGATGTTCGAGCTACCCAGCGTCGAGACGGTCTACCAGTGGCGCCGCAAGCACACCGGCCCGCGCGGCTTCCGTGTCGGTCGGCACCTCCGCTTCGACCCGACCGACGTACGGGCCTGGGTCGACACCCAGCTCGGGGAGGCTGCCTGATGGCTGGGCACATCCAAGACCGCTGGTACAGGACCGAGGCCGACGCGAACGGCAAGCCACACAGGGTCAAGACCGAGCGCTACGGCACCGGCATGCGCTACCGGGCCCGCTACATCGGCCCGGACGGCACGGAGAAGTCCAAGAGCTTCCCTGACAAGCAGAAGAGGTTGGCAGAGAAGTGGCTGACCAACATCGAAGCCGACATGGCGCGCGGGCAGTACATCGACCCGCAAGCGGCTCGGACAACGTTCCGGGAGTACACGGATCGCTGGCTCGGGTCGCTCACGACCGATCTGACGAGCCGGGCTGCCGTCGAGGGTCGGCTGCGCCTGCACGCTCTGCCCTACCTCGGCACCCGCCCCATCGGCTCGTTCCAGCCCGAGCACATCCGCGACTGGAACCGCCAGCTCGAAGACGCCGTGGCGTCAGCCCAGTACCGGCGCCTCATCTTCGACGCCGTCTCCTCCGTACTGAACGCGGCCGTGGATGACCGCCTGCTGGCCTCGAACCCCTGCCGGGCCCGATCAGTCAAGGCGCCCCGTCCGACGCCGACACGCGTGCACCCGTGGTCTGCTGAACAGGTCTTCGGCGTACGGGCTGGCCTCCCCGAGCGATACATGGCCATGGTCGACCTCGGCGCCGGATGCGGTCTTCGACAGGGCGAGATCTTCGGCCTGGCCGTCGACAACATCGGGGACCTCGGCTGGCTGTACGTCCGGCAGCAAGTGAAGAAGGTTCGCGGCACGCTCGTCTTCGCCCCGCCCAAGCGCGGCAAACTCCGTGACGTCCCCCTCGACCCCGAGGTGTCGGCCGCCCTCCGCGAGCACATGGAGCGCTTCCCTCCCGTCGAGGTGACCTTGCCCTGGCTGACACCGACCGGCCCCAAGGTCACACACCGCCTCGTCTTCACGAGCGGCATCGGCTCAGCGATCTGGAGCCAGGGGTTCAACGACCAGGCATGGAAGCCTGCGCTGGCCTCCGCCGGCATCATCCCGACCCCGCAGAAGGGTGAGCGCTACGCGGCGGCCCGCGAGCACGGCATGCACGCCCTCCGCCACTTCTACGCCTCGGTTCTCCTGGACGCCGGTGAGAACATCAAGGCGCTGAGCCTCTACCTCGGTCATGGCGACCCAGGGTTCACCCTCCGCGTCTACACGCACCTCATGCCGTCCAGCGAGACGCGGACCCGAAAAGCCATCTCCACGATGTACCGGGCCGCCGGTCACGCCCATGACGGCCTGGAGACGGCACAGGCAGCCTGAGACAGCCCCTCATTGGCGGGAAGCCCGCTGGTGAGGGGCCGCTTTGTGCCCTCACGCGGCGAACCCGTAAGTAGCGAGAGGCCATGCCACTAGGACGCAAAAGGTCGTCCACAACCGCCGCACTGCGGGCAGGATGCCGCTGACGTATTTCTGTCCCAGTCAGGGGGTCAAATGGGAAGCGCGCTCATCGGCTTAGCCGCTGCGGTGGTTGGCGTCACAGGCACCCTCGTTGCCTCTGTCCTGTCGCAACGTCTCCTGGCTCGCGATCAATCGGAACAGTTTCAGCGTCAGCAGCAGGCGGTTGAAGCTCAGTGGCACCGTGAGCAGCAAGTAGCTGAGCTGAACCGCCGACGCGAAGGCTACATGCAAGTCAACGCGTCCTTCCGGCGCTACCGAACCCAGCTGATCAACTTCCTGTGGACTGTGCACAAGGGAGCTGTCACACCGGACGAACGCGAGCTGGTTGAGGAGGCCCGACGCGACCATCACTCCGTCCTCGCTGAGGCTCAGATGGTCGCGTCCGCAGCGGTTTTGGTCGAGCTGGACGGGATGACGACCGCGCTGTCCAGGGTCTACCGGCGGATCATGTTCCTGGAAGAAGGGAATCCGGATCCGGATGGATCATTCAACGAAATACGGACGGACTTCGTTCAGCTTTGGGAGCGTTGGGAGGGCATGCGCGCCGTGATGCGCGCTGACCTCGGCCTCGGAAGTGTCGCGGGCGAGTCACCCGCAATCGGCCCCTGAAGCGCCACTCCCCCGCCGACGGCCCACAGACGGCCCAGGCTGCCCAACATGGCCCCTCATCGGCAAGGAAACCGCTGGTGAGGGGCCCTTTCATGCCCTCCCCTGGCAAGTAACACCCCATCTTGCCTGAACGCCAGGCTTGGGTGTTAACCCGTTTGGCGCGGGGGCTCTGACCTGGGATTTCTTGGTCGGCGTCTCCGCCTCATCTGTCGCCGCCGGTCGGGGCGACCGGCCTCGGGCACCCTCGGACGGCGCGGAGACGGCCCGGTGTCGCCGTGGGAGTGATCGTCTGCCTGAGCGAGCGCCAACGGTTGATCGGGATCTCGTACACGATCTCGCAGTGAGCGGCGGGCACGACGATGTCCGCCGTCTCCACGGGACGCCCCTGGTCGCTGTAGTCCGTCCGCCGGATGTGCGTGACGAGCGCGGCCATCTGGATGCCGAGTATCGACGCCTCCTCGGCGGTCGCCCGGCGAGGCTCTGGCTGCTCGACGGCGTGGCCGACGGTGACCCCGATCGCGGCCATGCGGTTCACGACGCCCGCCCCGGCGTGCGGCCCGCCCTCGGGGAGGACGACGAGAGTGCCGGCGGTGAGGTCGTACGGCTCCCAGCTCGTGGACAGCTGCACGGGCCTGCCGTCGGCCAGGAACTCGTACGTCGTCCGGACGCACAGGTCAGGTGATCGAGCAGGTCAAGGACTTCCTTGACGTCCTTTCCAACAGGCCCAGGAGGTACGCCGTACATCGCTCCTCGGCTCGGTGGGCATGCTCCGCGTTCTCGGCGGCGTGTTCCGCGAGCTGCGAGCGCCGCCGCACCGATCATGCTGTACTCCGCTGCTGTACGCACGACAGAGACCCGTTCACGACCATGCGAATGGGCCTCTGCCCTGTGTCGTCGTGGCGGGGTTTGAACCCACGACCTCTTCGCCCCGAAGCAACCGGGGTAGGCGCTCGACTACCGTGGCTCGTACGCCGTGGATACCGGGAACGCTCCCAACAACTGAGATTCGCATGACTTCGCTCCCGCCAGAACGGTCCCCGCGTAGAAGCCCCGCGTCGCGCCCGACGGGTAGTCGACAGTCATCTCCAACGTGCGGGTGGTGTTGCCGGGAAGGTTGCCGAGGACGCCATCACCGCCCTCCCACTGCGCGGTAGACGCCTTCGTCGCCGGGTACCAGGTCATGATCATGTGGTGCCACGACCCGCCGTTGAACTTCCACCAGACGGTTGGCGCCGCGCCCTTGTGGTTGCTGGGCGCCGCCATCTGATAGTCGAAGAACACCCCCGACAGCGGCGCTGGCTCGGCGTTGCGCACGGTGGTGTAGGTGACCAGGTTCTGCCCGGCCTTCCTGGATTCCGGTGCATTGGACAGGTTGCCCGAACCGGTGATCTCGCGAAACGCACAGGTCGGCTTGACGCTGACGGACGCTGTCGGCTCGGCCTGAGCTGTGCCGGGCAGCATGGCCAGCACGCTCATCCCCGTCGCCACAGCCGCGATTCCCCACCTGAAGAGCTTCACGAATCCCCTCCGCTTCACGCCGTGCCCTCACGAGCGCGAGCAGATCCTACGATCATTCACAGCTGTGCCGGCACCCGTCTTCGGCGCCTGTGCTCTCAGCTTGGGAAGCTCGGGTGATCCCCGTCTTGCCCGGCTACAAGTGCGGGGCAACGATCAGGACAGTGAAGAGCAGCGTTGGCCAGAAGACGGCCGGCAGACATATGAGACACCCGAAGGGAAGGGCTTTACGCGGTCGCATCCCCTTGGACACTGCGACCGCCGTGGCGACGACCGCCAGGACAGACGACGTGCCGACCACCGCAGCCACGGCTCCGTGGGCGTCACAGCAGAATGATCAGTTCAGATGCTGCTGTATAACGGCAGTGCCATAAGGGGGAGTTGACATGCAGAACACGAATGGCGGGGCGGCCCTCGTCTTAGCCGTGGTAGTTGTGGGCCTGGTGGTGCGTGGGCAGCTGCGTACCCGTCCTGTGCGGCCTACCGGCTCGCTGATCGCTCCTCTGGTCCTCGGTGTCCTTGGCACTGCCGGGATCGCCTTCGGTATCGCCTCGGTCGTCAAGTACCACCCGCTGACCACGCAGCCCGTCGTCCTCTTGGTGACGAGCCTGGCGGTCGCGGCATCATTTGGCGTGGCCAGGGCCCGGACCGTACAGGTTTGGCGTGGGCCCCAGAGCGAGGTGCTGCGAAAGGGGACCGCAGCGACGACCGGACTGTGGCTCGCCTCGGTCGGTGTACACATCGGGCTGGCGCTGTGGATCGACCGGGCGGCCGGGGCCGGATTGCTGGGGACCGCGTCGCTCTACGCATACCTGGCGATCGGCCTGGGAACGCAAAATCTTCTGGTGCGTAGGCGCGCCGCCGCGCTGTGACCCCGAGGCCAGTACTCGCTCCGGCGAAGACGGGCCTTGATCTCATCGCCGCAGCGGTGGTCGTCGTCCCGAGTGCTGTCGCTTGTCGTGAACGGAGCCAGGAGCAGGTCGATAGCCGGTTCCTGCGCGAGGTAGCCAGGCGACCTTCTACGATCCTGCGATGTCAAGCGGCCTCGGGCACCCTCGCACGGGCCGAGGGGCGTCGTTCGGCTCCTCGACATCGGTCGCCCAGGGGAACCCACTGCTCGACCGGCTCGAGTACAGCTAGAGGCCGGCCATGCGGTCCACCGCGTCCTTGGCTTCCTTCAGGTCGGCGCCGGTCATCTCGCGGTACGCCTTGATGGCCGCGACCTGCTTGCCCTCGCGAACCAGCGCCTCGACCCGCTCGCGTTGCGCGCGCTCCTCGTCCGACTCGTCCAGCCCCAACC
Source organism: Streptomyces monashensis (assembly GCF_001866665.1). Lineage (GTDB taxonomy): Bacteria > Actinomycetota > Actinomycetes > Streptomycetales > Streptomycetaceae > Streptomyces > Streptomyces monashensis. The sequence goes on from NZ_MLYO01000063.1 coordinate 215,659, forward strand.
GGTCGGCGACCAGGGCGAGTCGGCGCTCGATGCGCACCAGTCGCTTGTCCATGCCGGAGAGACGGCTCTGGACGCTCGCGATTCCGGCGAAGAGGCCCAGTACGAGGAGGATTTCCACTATGTCCATGACAGATAATCCTAGATCGCTCCGGGAAGCGCGGGCGGCCGGGCGACACGCGGGAATCAGATCATTACGTCATGTATGCGCTGCATAGCATTGCGTGAGTAATGGGTCGGCGTCTTCGAACCCCAGAAGGCGAGAGAAATGATCGGACGAAGAAGCCTGCTCCTGGCCGGGTCCGTCGGCGGGGCGGCCGCGCTGTTTCCGGCACCCGACGGGGCGGTGGCGCTGTCGGACGAAAGCGCGGGGGCCCGGAGGGTCGCGAGCGGCGGCGGTACCCCGGCTCCCGCCCTGGATCCCAGCACCATCCCGAAATACGTCACGGAGCTGGTGATCCCGCCGGCAATACCGCAGGCCCGCCGCCCGGAAGGGCCCGGCATCGGCGCGATGGACACCTACGTCATCGGCGTCCGGCAGTTCGCCCAGCAGGTCCTGCCGCCCCCTCTGCCGCCCACCACCGTGTGGGGATACGGCTCGCTCGACGACGAAAGGACGTTCCACTACCCGTCGTTCACCATCGAAGCCACGGCCGACCGGCCTGTCCGCGTCACGTGGGTGAACGATCTCGTCGACGGTGCGGGCCGTTTCCGTCCGCACCTGCTGGCGGTCGATCCCACCCTGCACTGGGCGAACCCGCCGGGCGGCAGGACCGGGCGTGATTCCCGGCCGGTGTTCACCTCGACGCCGGGGGTCTATACCGGCCCCGTGCCGATCGTCACTCATCTGCACGGCGGGCATTCCCCCGAGGAGAGCGACGGCTACACCGAGGCGTGGTACTTGCCTCGCGCGAACGACATTCCGTCCGGATTCGGCACCGTGGGCTCGTTCTACGACGAATTCCGCGAGAAGTCCGCCCGTGAGCACGGTGTGGAATGGGAGCCGGGCACCGCGACCTCCCATTACGCCAACGACCAACGGGCGACGACTCTCTGGTTCCACGATCACGCCCTGGGGATGACCCGGCTCAACGTCTACTCCGGACTCGCCGGGTTCTATCTCCTGCGCGACGGTGAGTGCGACCTGCCCGAGGGGGTCCTGCCCGGACCGGCTCCCGCCGTCGGTGATCCACCGGGTACCCGCTACCACGAGATCCCCCTCGCCATCCAGGACCGTTCGTTCCACTCGGACGGCTCGCTGTTCTACCCCGCGAGCCGGGAGTTCTTCGACGGGTTCGCGGGGCCGTACCTCCCCGCCACTGATGTGTCCCCCGTCTGGAACCCCGAGTTCTTCGCCGACACCATGGTGGTCAACGGCCGCACCTGGCCGAAGCTCACGGTCGAGCCTCGTCGTTACAGGCTGCGCCTCCTCAACGGCTGCAACGCCCGGTTCCTGATCCTGAAGATCGCGGACAGTCCGGCCGCCCGGCCGGCGCGCTCGGCCCTGCCGTTCTGGCAGATCGGCAGCGACGGAGGGTTCCTGCCCGCACCGGTACGGCTGGAGCGGCTGCTGTTGGCCAACGCGGAGCGGGCCGACGTCGTCGTCGACTTCACCGGGATCCCGGAGGGCACCGAGCTGTACCTCGTCAACGAGGGCGCGGACCAGCCCTTCGGACGGGGTGAGCCGGGAGTGGACTTCCCCGTGGCGGATCCGGCCACGACCGGGCAGGTGATGAAGTTCGTGGTCGGCCCGGCGGCGAGCAGGGACAGGAGCGTCCCACCCGACCGGCTCAGGCTGCCCGGGCGCAGGCCGCTCGGCCGGGCGGGCGTGACCCGTCGGCTGTCCCTCAACGAAGTGACCTCCGGCAACCCGCAGGTGCCGCCGGACTCGCCGGTCCACACCCTGCTCGGCACGCTCGACTCCGCCGGCCGTCCGGCGCCGCTCGGCTGGGCGGACCCGGTCACGGAGAACCCGAGGCTGAACGCGACCGAGATCTGGGAGCTGCACAACTTCACCGAGGACGCCCACCCGATCCACATCCACCAGGTGGCGTTCGAGGTGGTGAACCGCCAGCCCTTCGACGGATCACCGGTGCCGCCGGAGAGCTGGGAGCGCGGCGCCAAGGACACCGTGATCGCATATCCGGGAGAAATCACCCGGGTGAAGGCCCGGTTCGACCTTCCTGGTCGCTTCGTCTGGCACTGCCACCTCGCGGAGCACGAGGACAACGAGATGATGCGGCCGTTCCACGTCGGAGGCGCGGGGCGGCGGCGGTCATGAGCCGTCGGTCTGTTCCCGCTTGCGCAGGACGACCAGGACCGCGCCCCCGATGACGACCAGGCCGATGGCCGCGCCGGCGATCAGCGGGGTGATCGCCGAACCGCCCGTCGCGGCCAGGTTGGTGTCGGGGGCCGCGGTGCCCCCCACCGTGGCCGGGCGGGGGTCGTTGTGGGCCTTGGCCTGCCGGGTCGTGATCGCGCCCTGGGTCTTGCAGTCGAGGACGCCGGTGAAGCGGTGGCTGAAGCCGTTCGGGCCGGTGATCGTGAAGTCGTAGGCCTGGTCCTCCTGGAGCGGGACCGACACCGTACGGGTGGTGCCCGCGGGGATGGTGTGCTCGGCGCCCATCAGCTCGAAGGTGAAGGGCTTGTCGCCGTTGTTGGACGTGACGATGTCCACGGCGCTCCGGGCGCAGTTCTTGTGCGCCGACACCGCCGGTATGGCACCCTCGGCCGCCCACGTGGCACTCGCGGTCGCCGAGACCGTGGACTCGCTGGAGCCGGCCAGGATCTGGGTCTGGCTACGGCTGTCGGAGGCGAAGGCGCGGCCCACCGGCACGGTGGTCGACGCCTGCACGGTCAGCTGGGCGGTGCCGTTCGCAGCGGACCTGGGGACGTCGAAGTACAGCCGGGTGCCGTTCTTCGCGGTGGTGATCGCCTTGCCGGTCTTGTCGGTGATCCGCACCCCGCTGATGGCCGCGTCGGCCGGCGGGCTGACCGCGACACCGGTCGCGTCGGTGTGCACGGTCACCGGTCCCAGCGGAGCACCCGGCCGGCCGGAGACGGCGGGCGGATCCAGGGTGAGCGAGGCCTGCGGCTCGGCGAGGCCGCGGGCGCTCCTCTCCAGGTAGTCGGCGAGCTTCTCGGCCTGCGGGTCGACGGCGTCGACCTTCGCGCCGTCGGAGTACCGCCAGATGGCCACCTGGGTGCCGGCCGCCGCGTCCTGCTCGGTGAGGTTGCCCGCACCCGCCTTGCGGGCGAGCGCGACCAGGTCGTTGACCTGGGGATAGGAGTGCTGGAGGATCCAGCGGACCTTGCCCGCGTTCTTGTTGGTGCCCAGCGAGGTGCTGCTCCAGGACGTCTCCTGGTACGGGGCGTCGCGCTGGGTCGGGGTGCGCAGGTCGACGCAGTACGTCTGCAGGGTGCCGCCGCCGTCGACGGACATCTCGAACAGGCCCGCCTCCACCCGCTGGTCGCCGCCGGCGTCGTGGACCACGGCCTCGCCGTACGTCTTGAGGCCGTTGATCGTGGCCGTCGCGCCGCCCTGGGCCTGCGGTCTCCCCTCGGCCACGGCCGTGCCGGCACCGGACAGCACACCGGCCGCCACGATGCCGGACACCGTCGCGGCGGCGGCCAGGCGCTCCGCGAGGGCGGACCGGCGGAACCCAGAGAACGCAACAAGCACAGAATTCCCCTTCGAGCAGGACCCGTTGGACGTGGGGGACGGTCCCACCAGCAGAATCGGCGCCCCGGGGGGCATGCCCGGCATCCTATGGATCACGTGGGCCCTCTCCCGCCGGTCGGATGTTCCGATGGTCGATCCGATCCGTAATCGTTATCGCCGGGACCCTCCATGAGCTGGGCATATCGACAAATCCACCGGTTCGTACGGGGTGTTGGGTGACCGGACGGCACTGGCCCGCGCGACCCGTTTCGGCCACTGATGTCATGTCACCATGGCTGGTTCCTGGGCCTGTTGGGACTTTTCCTGCCCCTCGGCGGCCGGGGCGTCGGCGGGACGCGGTGTCTCCCAGTTCGGCTCCGGCCTCGTCACCGCCGGCTGTGCCTCGGGCTTGGCCGCGCGCACGAAGGCCGCCGTACCACGCGTGAGGTCGTGGCCGATCGTCATGGCGTCGATGTCGGCCGAGGCCCACTGCTGCTGACCGTCGCGCACCTCCGTGCGCACCTTCAGCCGGCCCTGGACGACGACGGGCTGGCCCACCTCCACCGACGCGACCACGTTGACCGCGAGCTGGCGGTTGGCCCACACCGTGAAGAAGTTGGTGTGCCCGTCCGTCCAGGCGCTCTTTTCCCGGTCCCAGTAGCGCGAGGTCACCGCCAGCCGGAACCGGACCGACGGACCCGACGCAGGCTCCCGGTACACCGGCTGGGTCGCCACGTTGCCCACCACGCAGACCACGGTCTCGTTCATGTCCTCGCTCCCCTCCCCCGACCGGCCTCCTGCGGCCGGCGGGCAGCACGCGTACGGGCCCGTCCCGTACGGCTGTGTCACGGCGACCGCGCTGCGAACCGCGATCGCCGAGACCCCAGACTGCCGCCGCCGGGCCGGGCCCGCTGAGCGCTGTGGACGACCTCCCCGCCTGTGGAAATCTCCGCCACCCACACGAGTGACCCCACCCGCCGGACCCCACCTCACCGGCCCACCGCCCCCCTACTCGGCACCCCTGTCACCCCCCGGCGCCCAAGCCCCCCTCGCTCACCTTCTGGCCCGTGCCACCCGCCCGTACTGCTCCCGGACCTCCCGGTACCGCAACAGCTCGGCCGCCACCGGATCGAGCACCCGGCCCCGCCCGCAGCTCGCGGC